>NZ_FNES01000022.1 GCF_900100195.1 Billgrantia gudaonensis | reverse complement strand
TGTAATGACCCCCTAGTTTCTGCACACCCTACGCCGCTAATGCCGGGTGTGCTCGGGGTGCCACATAGCCCAGAGACTGATGTGGCCGTTCTTCGTTGTAGTACCGGATCCAGTGGTTGATCACTGCCCTGGCTTGTCCCAGCGACTCGAACCGATGCAGCCAGATACACTCCTCCTTCAGGGAGCGGAAGAAGCGCTCTACGAGCCCGTTCTGTTCCGGCGTGTACGGTGTCGTGAACTCCTGCGTCAGTCCGTAGGCCTTCACCGTGCCCGTGTAGTGGCGACTGCTGAAGACCAGGCCGTTATCGGACCGCAGTGCCAAGGGCTGATGAATTCGGCCCAAGGCGCCGAATCGATGCACCAGGGCCTCTTCCAACGCGGCCTCGGCGGTCTTGCTACTGCCGTTGTCCGATAATCGCCAGCCGAGGATCTCCCGAGTGCAACAGTCGATTATCACCGCCAAGCTGGCTCGTCGATCCTTTCCACACCATACGTGAGTCAGATCAGTTGCCCATCGCTCATCAGGTCTTGAAGCGACTGACGGCAAGCTCCTGGCACGTGGCCGGAAGCCTTGGGGGCGTTTGCGCACCTGCCAGCCCTTCAACTGCAGGATGCGTTGGATAGGCTTGCGGTTCTCTCCCAACACGCACGCCAGACGACGATAACCATAGGTAGGGAACCGTTCCAGAGTCAGCTTCACCCTGCTAGCCAGCTCGGTATTGATCACACGGCGCCGCGGCTTGGGCCGGTAATACAGGCTTCGCCGGGGGAGTCCCAACCAGCGGCAGAGCTTGACGAGCGATACCACATGACCTTCCTCGGCCAGTTGCGCCTGCAGCGACCTTACGAGTTCTCGTCCTCGTCGAGCAGGCGCTTGAATTTTTTTAGTGCATAGATCTGCAGATGGGCTTCGCCCAGTGCCTCCTTGGTCTCCCGGAGCTCGGACTCGTACTGCTCACGGATGTCCTTGGGGCGGGCTTTGAACCCGTTCTCCATGTTGCGTTGGGCCTCATCGATCCAGCCTTCGACCTCGGAGACGGTGAGGTCATACTGGCGAGCCACTTCAGCGACGGTGGTCTTGCCCTTGAAGATGTCCATGACCACGGCGGCCTTGCGCTTCGCGGTCCATCGCTTGATCGGATTGTCGTCGTTCATCCTGTCCTCCTGGTCGCTGCACTATAGCCTGTGCAGCTCTGGAGGGGGTCACTTCAAGTCTTCAGATTGTGGACGCAAATACGTTCTGAGTAGAGGAAGAATCTCGGTTCAATCCTAGCTACCTGACGCGAAAATTAGCGTATAGGTACCCACCAAATCGTAGACACCGCTAAATTGAAGAGTAGAGAAAAAGAGCGCGGCTACCAGAAAGGCGACGGGTAAAACGCGGGATTGCCAAGGATACGTGCTTTTGAACTGACCGTTCATACAAAAAAAGTAAAGCGAGAATGTCGTCAGCACAACCGCCCATAGCCACATGTAGACGATGGCATAACGACTATCCATTTGAAGAGTCTGAATCATAAGGACTGGGAACAACGGTAGGCCCAGCACACCTGTAGCCACCGGTGTAACCCAACGAATGTGCGCTTCCTCTGAGGAAATTTCTGTCTGTGCGTCAGCAATTTCCTGCTCCAACATCCTAAATGTCTCGCTATTCCAGAAGCCCTCAAGCTCCCTAAGTCGGGGAACGACGTGGTCACGCAGATAATTCCAGCGCCTGAAAATCTCACAAAATCGCTTTCTGTGGAGATAGTCAATGGTAAACAGCACAATGGGCAATGCAAGAATAGCCAGCGTGCCCACCGGTGAGGTCAATGCTGTCGCGGCAGCGGCAAACACAGCGAGCTTCAGGTAGAAGAGCTGCGTTAGAGTCTGCTTGTCCACCATCACATCAAAACGTGTTCGAACAATGTAATCTCGGAGGAAAGCGAGTTTATCGGCAGATGTCAGCCCCGGATCATAGCCCGGAGCTGTCTTGCAGAGTGTGTTTGACCTCTCGAAACCGGCCATTCGTTTCCACGCCATCGAACTTACGAACCTTTTGGGGATCCGGGCAACCGACGAGACTACTTGCATTCTCGGGCTGCCACTACGCCAGCGTCAGAACAACATTTGTGTAACCGAAAGTGAATTTTAAAGCATTATGTTGCAAGAACGAAATTAACGCCAGAGGAGGAACAGTCGGGGACTTATTTTCAGATACATATACTACCACCTCACCCGAATTGATGATCCTAAATTAATTAAATAGTTGGTTCTCGGGTATAGGCCAGACGTCTTACGAAGGGAGTTTTTTAGCGTTAATGTAACACCCATCAACTTCCACCTGTCGGCACTTGGGATATGCCGAGCATCCCCAGAACCGGTTGCCGGCGTTTGCACCGCGTTTTACTGTGTGCAGCACCATGTCGCTTTCGCATTCCGGGCAGGTTCGCTTGGCACTGGGCTCGAAACGGGCCTTGAGCTGTTCCACATGCTGACAGTGCGTTTCCCGGTTGGGCGCAAGCCGGCCGGTTTCGATTCTTTCCATCGCTTCCTGGACCTGAAAGTCGTTCAGCACAGGCTCACGGAACGACTCGATGTAGCACACGTAACCGCCACCGGCGGTGACGTTACCGGGCATCCTGGTCTTGAAAACGGCGCTGCCGGAGAAGACCACCAGCGAGAGGATAGTCTCCGCCGGCACGTCGAGCAGCGCTTCCAGCGCTTTCACTTTACTATCCGCTCTGGGGAGCCCCTCGGAGTCACTGCAGCGCATGGGCGAGGAGAAACATGCCTCCCAACCCGATGACGAAGAAGCCAAAATGCACTGCTGCACTACTGAGGCGCTTGGCTGTCTTGATCTCCGGCACGAGATCGGAAGCGGCGATGTAAATGAAAGTGCCGGCGCCGAAGAGCACCAGTCCCGAGACATCGAACTGCTGGGCAATCCCCAGAGCGAGCAAGGCGCCGAGTGGAAACGTCAGTGCGGAAACCAGGTTCCACAACAGGGCATGTCGGCGGTTGAAACCGCCGTGCACGAGAATGCCGAAGTCGCCCAGTTCTTGGGGCACCTCGTGTGCCGCCGCGGCGACCCAGGCCACGATGCCTGCCGCCGGATTGAGCAGAAAGGTGCTGGCGATGCTCAGCCCGCCGAGGAAGTTGTGGATGCCATCACCGAGCAGAATCAGGTAGGTGAACGGTTGGCGAACCCGTGCAGCCACCCGATGCGACTGGTGCCACTGGAGAAACTGTTCGAGACCGAGAAACGTCGCGAAGCCCAGCGCCAGCCATAGCGAGGCAAACAGGGGAGGCAACGCAGCCGCCCCTTCGGGAATCATGTGAAAGAAGGCACCACCGAGTAGGGTTCCGGCTGCCAGAGCGACGAAGGGAAGCAGCAACCGATCCAGCGTGGCCGGCTTGAGCAGTACCGTCACGCCACCCACCAAGGCAATGGCGCTCATGAGCAGCCCACCCGAGAGAATCCAGACGAAGGTATCGATGGATGCCACCTCCCAAGCCCACGCCGTCTTGAAAGACTATAGCCGGAACCGGCCATGGTGCCTCAATCGCAAGGTTCCCGGTTTTCAGCAAGCGCTCACCAACCCTGCAGCCGACAGCCCATCGACAGAAGCACGTCATTGAAGATGCCCATCAGGCTCATACCCCGCGTGGTTTAGCGGCATGAGCTATGCTGAAGAGTGCCTCCAAGCAGTCAAGGAGATGGTTATGCGGAACAAGCTTGCTATAGCGCTGTACTTCCTCTTTTCCGGAGGGGCCATCGTCATGATTTTTGCTCTAGTGGCCGGCTTGGCCTTTCTGATCGTGACCCGAGAGGAGGCTTTCACTTGGGATCTGGCCTCGGGCAGCCTGTTCTTCATCATTCTGGCCGCGATTTTCTGGGTGTGTGGCCAAGTCGCAAAGCACTTCCTGACCGATGGCAATGGCGATGGTAGCGCCGCTCCCCCGGATGGCAATGCATCGCGCTGATACCAGCGAACGGAGACGATAGACAGATCACTCCACGTCGATGGAGGGCCGAGTGGCATGTCACTCGGCCCTTTTCCTGACCGCGCCCCAGCGAGCGCTTACAAACCCACCAGCCGCCATGCCAGCGGCAGGAACGCTGCGCTGAACACGCCGGTCAGGCTCATGCCCAGCGAAGCGAAGGCGCCCGCCGTGGGGCCGAGCTCGAAGGCGCGAATGATGCCGATGGCGTGGCCGTTCACGCCCAGTGCGAAACCGAGAATGCGCGGATCGGTGACCTTGAGCACGCGGGCCAGCAGCGAGACGCAGATGGTGGTCAACACACCGGTCATGAGCAACCCGCCCAGCATCAGCGAAAGGGAACCGCCGATCTGCTCCTGAATGCCCATGGCCAGGGGCGCGGTGACCGATTTCGGCGCCAGCGAGGCATATACCACCGGTGGCGCCCCCAGCAACCAGGCGATCAAGACGGCGTAGAACGCGGCCAGCATGGCAGCCAGCGGCAGACAGCACAGGATCGGCTTCCACAGGGCGAAGATGTGCTGACGCTGCTGGTAGAGCGGTACTGCCAGCGCCACGGTCGCGGGGCCCAGCAGGAAGGTCAGCCAGGCTACGTTGCGCTGATAGTCGGCATAATCGAAGCGCAGCAGCCACAGGCTTGCCGCCGTCAGCACGGCGCCGATCAGCACTGCCGGGCACCAGCTTGGCCGGCCGAGCCGTTCGAACAGGTGCATGCCGCCAAGGTAGGCCGCCAGGGTCAGCGCAACGGCAAGTACCGGGGTATCCAACAAGGAAGCGTGGAGTTCATTCATGCCTGACGATTCCCTTCCTCGGCCTCGCTGGGCATGAAGCGCCGCATCAACCATAACGTGGTCAGCACGCTGAGGAAGGTGCCCAGCACCAGGGCCAGCACGATCGCCGTCCAGTGTCCGGCGAACTCGTCGGCCACGAAGAACACGCCCACCACCCCGGGCATGATCAGCATGGCGAGCAGCGGTATCA
The DNA here is from genome assembly GCF_900100195.1 of Billgrantia gudaonensis. Lineage (GTDB taxonomy): Bacteria > Pseudomonadota > Gammaproteobacteria > Pseudomonadales > Halomonadaceae > Halomonas > Halomonas gudaonensis. The sequence goes on along the minus strand of NZ_FNES01000022.1, from coordinate 45,955 downwards.
GCGCCTGGCTCGCCGTCGCCACGCTCTCGTCCAAGTGCCGTTTTACCAGCAGCCAGGCCAGCAGCAACAGCAGCCCCGCCATGGAGTGGGAAACCGGCAGTGCGAGCAGTTCGACCGCGACATGGCCGAGCAGTTGGAAGACTAGCAGCCACAGAAAACCACGTAACAACTTCATGCCCGCTCCATTCGGCTCAGGAAGGTGTGTCCGCTCGTGCCGTCCGGAGGATCAGGCAGCCAGGACAGGTGCATTGGTGAAAAGGTTATCACGCTAGTGATTGCGCGTGGATGCGCTGGGCCTTCCCCAGCCCGTTACCGCGATGTTCGCCGCCCCAGTCAGCGTTCACCTACCCGACAGCACCCGATTCATGGACGGCGGGACGTTGCCCCTACCCTTCGCTGCGCGAATGGCTGCCCGTCACCGCCCGCGAGGCGAACATCCACGCCGGCATCTGCGCACGACGCAGCCAAGGCAGCCTGGCCAGCAAGGCGATGACGGCCAGCGCGAAGCCCAGCCGGGCCCACAGCAGGCCGGAGAGATCCGCCCCCATCAGCAGGATCAGCAGGGTATCCTCGATCAGGCTGTGGCACAGGCCGAGAAAGCAGAGCGTGAGCACGATGTCGCGCGGGGTCAGTCGACCCGAGTGCGCCTCGCGGAGCAGCAAACCGGCGCCGAAGGTGAGCCCCAGAGTCATGCCGATCACGGTGATGTTGGCGCCTGCCGGACCGATGCCCAGCAAGCGCAACAAGGGATAGAGCAGCTTGTGAATCAGCCGCTCGACGCCCAGCCAGTGCAGCAGCTTGAGCAGTGTCATCAGCGCCAGTATCACCACGAAGATGGTCGCAAGCGTCACCGCCTGCCCCTGCAGCCAGGCCACCAGCGTCGCTTCCTGGGCCGAAGGCTCCCAAACCACATGATTGGCGTGCTGAAACCAGCCACCCAGCGAGTAGCTCAGATGCAGCAGCCAGCCAAGCAGCCAGGCCCCGCCGACGCGCAGCAGCACGGTCAGCCACCAGGGCACGCCGGCAAGGCGCGCCACCGCACCCTCCACCGGCAGCGAATGCCCCACGGCCATCAGCGCCCCCAGCACCGTGACCTGGGCCACGGTCAGCGGCGTTTCCCGCGTGACGTCGAAGAAGATCACCAGGCCGGTATAGATGTTGGTCATCAGCGTGGCGGCCCACACCACGCTCAGCGGTTCGGGCAATCCCAGAGGGGTCATCAATGGCGACAGCCACTGGCCCAGCAGCTCGGTCATGCCCAGCATCTCGAGCGCCTTGACGACCAGCAGCGCCGGCACCATCACCTTGAGCAGGGTCAGGTAGACGGCCCAGGCTTCGCGGCCCAGCCGCATTGCCGGCCACATGATGCGCTCGCGAAGATAATCTGCCATGACGGGTCCTCGTGCGAAGATGGGGAAAGAAAGCCTTACTTTACGCATGTACCGAACAAGGCGATGGCGTTCTCGAGGCTGAACGTGAAGAATGAGCTCTTTTGCACGACCCGGGGGAAATTTCCTGCACCATGGACAGACTCGACCTGAGGATCCTCGACCAGCTACAGAACGATGCCAGCCTGACCAACCAGGATCTGGCAGCACGGGTCGGGCTCTCCCCGTCGGCATGCCTCAAGCGCGTGCGCCGCTTGAAGGAATGCGGCGTCATTCAACGCGAGGTGGCGCTCGTGGCACCCGATGCGTTGGGGGCGAGCCTGCACATGGTGGTGGAAGTCACCATGGTGCGAGACGACAAGCCCCTCTATCGCGATTTCATCCGGCGGGTGGAAGCGGCACCCGAGGTCTCCCAGTGCTACCAGGTCACGGGGGAAGTCGATTTCGTGCTGATCGTGAACGTAGCCGACATGCAGAGCTATGACCGCCTCTGCGACAGCGTGCTCTATGCCGGAGACGCCGTGCACAAGTTCCGCACGCTGATCTCCCGCAAGCGCAACAAGTTCGAGACGCGCTTGCCGTTAGGCGTCTAGCGCATCCTCTTGGCCAGAACGCGTTGAGCTGCGCTATGCTCGGGCCTACTGCATCGCACAACAGCACCGGGAGAACGCCTCGACGATGACCGACACCAAGCGCATCGACCTGGCCCTGCAGGGCGGCGGCGCCCACGGGGCCTTCACCTGGGGCGTGCTGGACCGGCTGCTGGAAGAGCCGCGCATCGAGATCGAGGGCATCAGCGGCACCAGCGCCGGGGCGATGAACGCCGTGGTGATCGCCGATGCGCTGGTGCGCGGCGACGAGACCACGGCACGCTCGGCACTGCACGATTTCTGGGCCGCGGTGAGCCGTGCCGGCATGGCCAGCCCCATTCGCCGCAGCCCGCTGGACGTTTGGCTCGGCAACTGGAGCCTCGACCATTCGCCGGGCTATATCGCCCTGGACCTGATGAGCCGGCTGGTGTCGCCCTACCAGTTCAACCCGCTCAACGTGAATCCGCTGCGCCAGGTGGTGGCCGACCATGTCGATTTCGAACGGGTACGCGCCTGCCGGTCGTTGAAGCTGTTCGTCACCGCCACCAACGTGCACAGCGGCAAGCAGCGCGTCTTCTCCCGCGAGGAGATGAGCGTGGATGCCGTGATGGCCTCGGCCTGCCTGCCCTTCGTGTTCCAGGCCGTGGAGATCGAAGGCGAGCCCTACTGGGACGGCGGCTACATGGGCAACCCCGCACTGCTCCCGCTCATGGAAGCGTGCAGCGCCCGCGACATCGTGCTGGTGCAGATCACCCCGCTCATGCGTCGCGAGCTGCCCACCACCGCCTCGGACATCCTCAACCGCTTGAACGAGATCACCTTCAATGCCTCGCTGATCAAGGAAGTGCGGCTGGTGGCCATGCTGCAGAAGCTGGCGGAGGAACACGACATCCCTCTGCCCGGCTATCGCGATGCGCTCTTTCATCGCATCAGCGCCGACGAAGCGCTGGCCGATCTCTCGGTATCGAGCAAGCTCAACGCCGAATGGCCCTTCCTGTGCCACCTGCGCGACCGCGGCCGCGAGTCGGCCGAGGCGTGGCTCGAAGCGCACTTCGATGACCTGCAAAACCGCTCGACGTTGGACGTGGAGAGCGTCTACCTGCACTGAGCGCCCTTCAGCGTTGAAGCCTTGGACGGAAATAACGCAGCGCAAGCGACATGATGCTGTCATAACGAATGTGACCACGACGCCGATGGGAGGGAATCGCCGTAAGCAAGTGACACTGGCCGGCAAGCCGGGCTGTCATATGACGGTAAGGTGTCAGTGCCAGTGTCGAAGGTGCCGTCAACCTGGGAGCACGATTCGATGGTACGACTCGACAAAAAAGCCAAGCGGCTCTACGTGCTGGACACCAACGTCCTGATCCACGACCCCGCTGCCCTCTACCAGTTCGAGGAACACGAGGTGGTCATTCCGATGACCGTTCTCGAGGAACTCGACAAGCACAAGAACGGCCTGCGCGAGATCGCCCGCACCGCGCGCCAGGTCAGCCGTACCCTCTCCGACCTGACCAACGAGGTCTCCTTCGACGAGATCCAGCAAGGCATTCCCATTCCCCGTGCCGGCGGCACCACCCAGGGCCGCCTGCGCTTTCTCTGCTATCCCGAACTCAAGCCCCTGGAACACCTAGAGGAGAGCCCCGACAACCGCCTGCTCGCCGAGACCTGCCGGCTGCGCGAGGAACGCCCCGATGCCTCGGTGATCCTGGTCTCCAAGGACATCAACCTGCGCGTCAAGGCCGCCGCGCTGCGCGTGCCGGTGGAGGACTACCTCACTGACCGCGCCTTCAGCGACAGCGACGCCATGCCCGACGGCGTGCACATCGCCACTCCATCGTCGGCCGGTGGCGACGGTCCCTGGGCCGAGCTCGACGTCGACGTCGCCGTGGAGCGCGTCGAGCATCACACCTTCTATCAGCTGGAGGGCCCCATTCCCGCCGAATGGCATCTGGGCATGCTGGTGTCGGACAGCGAGAACGGCGCAAGCTTCGAGGCCATCGTGCGCGAGGTGGAGCCGCAGCGAGCGCGCCTCGAGCTGCTCACCAACTATCGCCACAAGGCCGGGGTGTGGGGCGTGCACGCTCACGACAGCCGCCAGAACTTCGCCCTCAACCTGCTGATGGACGACGACATCGACCTGGTGACCATCGCCGGCAGCGCCGGCACCGGCAAGACCTTCATGACGCTGGCCGCGGCCTTCCAGCAGACCCTCGACAGCAAGCGCTTCGAGCGCATCGTCTTCACTCGGGCACCGATCTCCATGGGCGAAGACATCGGCTATCTGCCGGGCACGGAGGAGGAGAAGATGTCGCCGTGGATGGGCGCCTTCCACGACAACATGGACAACCTGCTGCGCGACGAGAGCGGCGAAACCAGCTGGGACAACGGTGCCACGCGTCAGCTGCTCGGCTCGCGGGTGCAGATCCGCGCCCCCGGCTTCATGCGCGGACGCACCCTCAACGACACCTTCCTGATCATCGACGAGGTGCAGAACTTCACGCCCAAGCAGATCAAGTCGCTGGTGACCCGCGCCGGCCGCAACACCAAGATCGTCTGCCTAGGCAACGTGGGGCAGATCGACACGCCCTATCTCACCGCCAACACCTGCGGCATGGCCGCGGTGGTCCAGCGCTTCCGCGACTGGCCCCACGCCGGCCACGTCACGCTGAGAAGCGTCGAGCGCTCGCGGCTGGCACTGGCCGGCGAGGAACTGCTGTAAAAGCCGCTCCCGGGCGGCTCCGTCGCCCGGGAAGGCGCCTCGTCACTTCGCCGGGCGGTTGACGACGTGCTCGATCAGCGCTTCGCGCTCGTCACCCGGCCCCAGCCGCAGCAGTTCCTTGGCTTCGGAGTAGAGGCACAGATAGCGCTTGCAGGAGGCGCAGAACACCTTGTCGTCGGGGTTGTGCACCTGCGAGGCGCGAAACAGATGGCTGCCGCAGCTCGGGCATGCCACCGGCAGACGCAACTCCTCGGACAGATCGTTCATGGTCACTCTCTCCTCGTGCGGCGAATGAATCGACAAGGTTAGACCTTGGGGTGCCCGACAACGGACTCAAGGCCACGACGTCGCGCCCCCATCCTCGGCTCAAAGTCCCAGCTTGTCGGCGACGTAATCGGCGTCCTTGTCGCCACGCCCCGAGAGGTTGACCAGGATGTGCCGGTCGGCCGGCAGGCTGGGCGCCTCGCGCATCGCCCAGGCCACGGCGTGGGCGCTCTCCAGGGCAGGGATGATGCCCTCCACGCGGGAGAGCGTCAGGAAGGCGTCCAGGCACTCGGCGTCGGTGGCCGTCTCGTAGTCGACCCGCCCGCTCTCCTTGAGGTAGCTGTGCTGCGGCCCCACGCCGGGGTAGTCGAGCCCCGAGGCGATGGAGTGCACCGCCATCGGGTTGCCGGCCTCGTCCTCCAGCACGTAGCACGCCATGCCGTGGATCTCGCCGGGCCTGCCCAGCGTCAGGGTCGCCGAATGGCGCGGCGTGTCGAGCCCCTCGCCGGCCGGCTCCACGCCCACCAGGTGCACGTCCGCATCGTCGAGAAAGGCGGTGAACATGCCGATGGCGTTGGAGCCGCCGCCCACGCAGGCGGTCACGTGGTCGGGCAGCCGGCCGTGGCGCTCGAGGAACTGGCTGCGCGCTTCGCGGCCGATGATCGACTGGAAGTCGCGCACCATCTTGGGAAAGGGGTGCGGACCCACCACCGAGCCGATGGCGTAGATGAAGTGCTGCGGATCCTTCAGGTACTCCTCGAAGGCGCTGTCCACGGCGTCCTTGAGGGTGGCGGTGCCGCGGGTCACCGGAATGAGCGTCGCCCCCAGGATCTTCATCTTGGTGACGTTGGGATGCTCTTTCTCGATGTCCACCTGCCCCATGTGGATCTCGCAGGGAATGCCCACCAGGGCGCAGGCGGTGGCCAGAGCGACGCCGTGCTGGCCGGCACCGGTCTCGGCGATCACCTTGGTCTTGCCCATGAACTTGGCGAGCAGCGCCTCGCCCAGGCAGTGGTTTATCTTGTGCGCCCCGGTGTGGTTGAGGTCTTCGCGCTTGAGGTGGATCTGCGCGCCGCCGAGCTTTTCGGAGAGCCGGCGAGCGTGGAAGATCGGGCTGGGCCGGCCCACGTAGTCGGCGAACAGATCGGCCAGCTCGGTCTGGAAATCCTCGCGGACGCGGATCTCCTCGTAGGCGGCATCGATCTCGTCCATGATCCGCTTGAGCTCGGGCGGAATGTGCTGACCCCCGAAACGACCGAAGAACCCCTGGGCATCGGGCAGGTTGGCAAAGGGCGACTCACTCATGTTGGCGATCCTGACAGGCGATGGATGACGAAGGATGCTTCATCCTGCCCCGCCATCGCCCCGCTGTCGAGGCGACCTTGGACGCGTTCAGGCTGCGAGGCCGAGTCCCAGATTGAGCAGCGCCAGACTCGTCAGCAACACGGCCACCTTGAGTCCCAGCAGCGGAGCGAGCAGCGAGACGTCACCTGCTTCAGCGCGCGGCGGCAACCGCCACAACCGCCATGCCAGCCACAGCGCGGCGGGCAGCACGAGCCACATCAGCCAGGCTTCGACCGGCAGCCACCCGGCGGCAACGCACGGCGCTATCGACGCGAATGCGGCCAGCACCAGGACCGCCACCCAGCGTGCCGCATGCGTCGCTCCCAGGGAGATGGCCAGATGATAGCGACCGACGCTGCGGTCGGCCTCGATGTCCGGCAACTGGTTGGCCAGCAGCAAGGCACTCGCCAGCAGAGTGGGTGGTACGGAAGCGGCCAGCGCGGTGGTCGAAACGCTGCCGGTCAGCGCCTGGTAAGCGCCCACCACCATCAGGGTACCGAAACCGACGCCGGGCGCCAGCAGGCAGAGCCAGGGGCGGCGAGTCAGCCAGCCGGTATAGGCCAACACCAACCCCACTCCGAAGAGGCCATACGACAGCATGACCGGACCAATGCGCCACGCGAACCAGGCACCGATGGTCACTACCGCTGCCAGGCAGAGACGTGCTGCCAGAAGAACGGCATTGGCGGCTTCGGGCCGCTCGATCAGCGTACCGCTACCGCCGGAGAAGGGCGTGCGCCGGGTCTGCCGGTCCAGGCCGCTCGCGAAGTCATGGTGTTCGTTGAAGAGGTTCACCGCCGCATGGGCCAGCAGCGCCGCCAGCAGCACCCAGCCGATGTCCCCTGCGCCCGGAGCGTGGCCGTCGACCCAGGCGGCGGTCACCGCCAGGCCGACGCACAGCGGCGCGAGCACCAGGAAAGGCGGCCGCGCGCAGCGCCAGCAGGCGACCAGGTGACGCCTCAACCGGCTGGCCAAGGCCTTAGCGTTCCAAGCGTTCGGAGAGCCACCGCCCGATGTCGGCTACTTGCTGCGGGCAAACGGCATGGGCCATGGGATACTGGCGATAGGTGGCCGGATGCCCCAGGGCCTTCACCTTCTCGTAGCCGGCTTTGCCCAGTGCCTCGGGCACCACCGGGTCGAAGCTGCCGTGGTGCACCTCGATGGGCAGTTCGCGGTTGGCTTCGGCGAGCTGGATGGAGTCGGCGGTGGCGAAGTAGGTGGACATCGCCAGCAGGCCGCCCAGCGGTTCCTCGAAGGAGAGCGCCGCCTCGTAGGCCACCGCGCCACCTTGGGAGAAGCCGGCCAGGATGATGCGCCGGCTGTCGATGCCGTGGGTCATCTGCTCGCGCACGAGTTCCTGGATGCGCGCGGCGGATTCGCGCAGCTGCGGCTCGTCGACGCGGCGGTCGAGGCTCATTTCGAGAATGTCGTACCACGCCGGCATCACCATGCCACCGTTGATGGTCACTGGCAGGCGCGGTGCATGAGGCAGAATGAAGCGTACGCTGGCGTCGCGGGGCAGCTCGAGAGCCGGTACCAGCGGTTCGAAATCGTGGCCGTCGGCGCCCAGGCCGTGAAGAATGAATACGCAGGCGTCGGCAGGACTGCCGTTTCGGGGTTCGATGATCAGCTCATCGTGTTGGCTCATGATGACGTCTCGCAGTCGCGGGAAAGCCGTCACCCTACCGCAATCGTCCGAACGCGGCGACCATGCCATGCATGGCTCCGCCCTCCGAACGCAAAAAGGCCCGCTTTCGCGGGCCTTTTTCCGACTGCCAAGGCAATCGCATCAGATCAAAGGGCGTTCAGCCGATGACCTTGATGTTGGACGCCTGCAGGCCTTTCTTGCCCTGGGTGACGTCGAAGGAGACCTTCTGGCCGTCCTGCAGGGACTTGAAGCCTTCGGCCTGAATCTCGGAGAAGTGCGCGAACAGGTCGTCGCCGCTCTCGTCCGGAGAGATGAAGCCGAAGCCCTTGGTGTCGTTGAACCACTTGACGGTACCGGTAGCCATGATCGAATTCCTCGAATAGCGTTTGATTTGCCGGGAAATACCCGAGTTGCAGTGGGTAAAACAAGAAACTTTCACCGGGAAATCGACGCCATGAGCGTTTCGATGACCACTTGCGATGTTCCACTTGCCAACCAACTGCGTTCAGCATGCGCCCTTGTCGGGCTCAGGTCAAACACTATTTGCGCCCGATGACGAAATAATGACTCTGCCGGTCGCGACACCCCTCATTCGCCGGCCAGGATCCAGCCCGCCGCCTTCTCGGCGATCATCAGCGTCGGCGAATTGGTGTTGCCGCTGGTGATGGTGGGCATGATCCCGGCGTCGACCACGCGCAGCCCGGCCACCCCACGCACCCGGAGGTGCGGGTCGACCACCGCCAGAGGGTCGTCGTCGCGCCCCATCTTCGTCGTACCCACCGGATGGAAGATGGTGGTGCCGATGTCGCCGGCCAGACGCGCCAGCTCGTCGTCCGTCTGGTACTCGAGGCCCGGCTTGAACTCCTCCGGCTGGTACCTGGCGAAGGCGGGCTGCTCGGCGATACGCCGGGTGACGCGCAGCGAATCCGCCGCCACCTGGCGATCCTCGGGGGTACTCAGATAGTTGGGCACGATGGCCGGCGCCTGGCGCGGGTCGCGACTCTTGATGCGCACCGTGCCGCGGCTGGTGGGGTTGAGGTTGCACACGCTGGCGGTGATCGCCGGGAAGTCGTGCAGCGGCTGGCCGAAGGCCGGCAGGCTCAGCGGCTGGACGTGGTACTCGATGTTGGGGTGCTCGAACGCTTCGCTACTGCGGGTGAAGGCGCACAGCTGGGAAGGCGCCATGCTCATCGGCCCTGAACGCTTCAGGACGTATTCCAGGCCGATCTTGGCCTTGCCGACCAGCGAGTTGGCCAGGGTGTTGAGCGTCTTGGCCCCCTTGACCTTGTATACCGAGCGGATCTGCAGATGGTCCTGCAGATTCTCGCCGACGCCGGCAAGCTCGGCCACCGGCGGGATGTCGTGCTCGGCCAGCAGCTCGGCCGGCCCGATGCCGGAGAGCTGCAACAGCTGCGGCGAGCCGATGGCTCCGGCGGAGAGGATCACCTCGCGGGCGGCTCGGGCACTTACCCCACCCTGGCCCGCGCGCGTGACCTTCACGCCCGTACAGCGCGGCTCGCCTCCCGACCCTGTCTCGAAGGTGAGCGTCTCGACCTGGGAGGAATGCCACAGGGTGAGGTTGCCGCGTGCTTCGACCCCACGCAGAAAGGCCTTCGAGGTGTTCCAGCGAAAGCCGCTGCGCTGGTTGACCTCGAAGTAGTCGACCCCTTCGTTGTCGCCGCGGTTGAAGTCGCGGGTGCGCGGAATGCCCGCTTCCACGGCGGCGGTGGCGAAGTCGTCGAGCACCTGCCACTTGAGGCGCTGCTTCTCCACTCGCCACTCGCCGCCGTGACCGTGATAGTCGCGGTGGGCGGCGTCGGCATCGCCGCCGTCGTCCAGACGCTGGTGGTCTTCGTGCTTCATGAAGTCGGGCAGACAGTTCTCCCAGCGCCAGGCGGGCTCGCCGGTGAGTTCGGCCCAGTGGTCGTAGTCGCGGGCCTGGCCGCGAATGTAGAGCATGCCGTTGATGCTCGAGCAGCCGCCCAGGGTCTTGCCGCGGGGGTAGATCAGTGAGCGGCCATTGAGGCCGACATCCGGCTCGGTGCGAAAACGCCAGTCGGTGCGCGGGTTGTCGATGCAGTAGAGATAGCCCACCGGAATGTGGATCCAGTGGTAGTTGTCGCGACCGCCGGCCTCGATCAACAGCACCCGGTTGGCGGGGTCGGCGCTCAGGCGGTTGGCCAGTAGGCAGCCGGCGGTGCCGGCACCCACGATGATGTAGTCGAATTCTTGAGTCTTGTCGGCCATGGCGTGGTCTCGGTGACAGCGACACTCGAGGCTATTCCGGCGACAGCTTTCCGAGGGGGCGCTGTGAACCCTTCCCTGGGCGCTACCGATGCCATCCCTGGCATCGGCCCCCCTCTACAAGCTGTCCCCGGCGCCTCTCGCTGGGGCGAAGTGGCTTTTCCTACTTATGGGTCGGCATGGCGAACTCGGCACCCGCATTGATGGAGTCGGACCAGCGCTGCATGATCGACTTCTGCTTGGTGTAAAAGCGCACGCCCTCCTCACCGTAGGCGTGGGTGTCGCCGAACAGCGAGCGCTTCCAGCCGCCGAAGCCGTGCCAGGCCATGGGCACCGGAATCGGCACGTTGATGCCCACCATGCCCACTTGGATACGCCGGCCGAACTCGCGAGCCACGCTGCCGCTCTCGGTGAAGCAGCTCACCCCGTTGCCGAACTCGTGATCGTTGATCAGCTGGATGGCGGTGGCCACGTCCGGCACCCGCACGCAGACCAGCACCGGGCCGAAGATCTCCTCTTTATAGACGGTCATCTCCGGAGTGACGTGGTCGAACAAGGTGCCGCCCATCCAGAAGCCCTCGGCGCAGCCCTCGCCGGTGGTGGTGGCGTCGAAATCGCGGCCGTCGACCACCAGCTCGGCGCCTTCTTCCACGCCCTTGTCGATGTAGCCGGTGATACGCTGGTGCGCCTGGGCGGTGACGATGGGCCCCATCTCGGCGTCGGGCTCCATCCCGTTCTTGACCTTCAGCGTACGGGCACGCTCGGCCAGCCGCGGCACGAGCTCGTCGGCCACGTCGCCCACCAGCACCGCCACGCTGATCGCCATGCAGCGCTCGCCGGCACTGCCGTAGGCGGCGCCGATCAGGGCATCCACGGCCTTGTCGAGGTTGGCATCGGGCATCACCACCATGTGGTTCTTGGCACCGCCGAGGGCCTGAACGCGCTTGCCGTGATGCGCCCCACGCTCGTAGATCAGGTTGGCGATGGGCGTGGAGCCGACGAACGAGAGCGCCTGGACGTCGGGATGCTCGATCAGCGCCTCGACGCTCTCCTTGTCGCCCTGCACCACGTTGAACACGCCTTCCGGCAGCCCGGCTCGCTCGAGCAACTCGGCGATCAGCAGCGAGGCGCTGGGGTCGATGGGGCTCGGCTTGAGGATGAAAGTGTTGCCGGTAGCGATGGCCACGGGGAACATCCACATCGGCACCATGGCCGGGAAGTTGAAGGGCGTGATGCCGGCCACCACGCCGAGCGGCTGGCGCATCGTCCAGTTGTCGATGCCGCTGCTCACCTGCTCGGTGTAGTCGCCCTTGAGCAGTTGGGGCACGCCGCAGGCGAACTCGACGATGTCGATGCCGCGTGCCACCTCGCCCTGGGCGTCGGTGAACACCTTGCCGTGCTCGCGGGTAATCGCCTCGGCCAGCTCGTCCTTGTGGGAATTGAGGAGCTCCAGGAACTTGAACAGCACCCGGGCGCGGCGAATCGGCGGAGTGTCGGCCCAGGCCGGAAAGGCAGCCTGTGCTGCCGCCACGGCGGTATCGACATCGCCGCGCGAGGCGAGCGCCACCCGGCCGGAAACGCTCCCGGTGGCGGGGTTGAAGACCTCTTGGGTGCGGCCGGATTCACCGACCGCGGGTTGACCATTGATATAATGAGAAATCGTGTTCACTGTTGGTTTCCTGTATCGCTCGTCATGGGAAGACTTGACGTTATCGCCCTAGCCTAGCGTGCTCGGACGTCGAAGCAATTGAGAAATCCAAAATCACGATATAAAATTTACTGATATCATATGGCATCACGCGCTCTCCCATCCTTACCGACCAGCCACCCCCATGCACGATCTGCAAACCCTGCGCGCTTTCGTCACCGTCGCCCACGAAGGTAGCGTCTCCCGCGCCGCCGAACGCCTGCACCTGACCCAGCCGGCGGTCAGCCTCAAGCTCAAGCAGCTGCAGGGAAACCTGGGGTTGGCACTGTTTCGCCGCCGTCCTCAGGGGCTCGCACTCACCTCCGACGGTCTGGCCCTGCTGCCCGCCGCCGAGAAGGCGCTGGCTGCCGTGGCGGCATTCGAGTCCAATGCCCGGGCCTTGCACCGTACCCTGCGCGGGCGCCTGCGCATCGGCACCATCGTCGATCCTGAATTCATCCGTCTGGGCGCCTTTCTGCGCGGCCTGGTGGCTCGCGCACCGCAGCTCGAGACCGAGCTCTCCCACGGCATGAGTGGCAGCGTTCTCGAACGTCTGCGTCGCAATGAGCTCGATGTAGGCTTCTATCTGGCACCGCCCGGCGAGGGGCCGGGCGAAGCGGGCACGGAAATCGCTCATCGCGAGCTGACCCACTTCGACTACCACGTCATCGCCCCACCGGGTTGGACCCATCGCCTGGGTAGCGCCGATTGGCCCCGCCTCGCCGCCCTGCCGTGGATCGTCACGCCTGCCGATTCCGCCCACCACCGGCTGCTGCACGGCGCCCTCGACCCGCTGGGTCTCACGCCCCACGGCGTCGCCCAGGTGGACCAGGAAGCCTGCATGCTCGACCTGGTGCGTGCCGGCGTGGGCCTCAGTCTGGCGCGCGACGCCCTCGCCATGGCCGAACGCCAGGAGCGCGGCCTGACCGTCGCCGAAGGCGTGCGCCTACCCTGTGCGCTGTGCTTCGTGTGGCAACGCAGCCGCAGCGAAGAACCCGTCATCGCCGAAGCCCTGGAGGTGCTGGCCGGCGTGTGGGGCCGCAGCAGCGATTGACGATCGCTGCGGCACGCCCGGCGTCGACGGTGACTCTGCCACGCTTGCAAGAAAAGTCTTGACTCGGTCTCGATGGCTGGCTAGCTTGAAACGCATTACGTGGTCTGACCATCAGATCATACAACCATGGAACGAATGGCCAAGAGCACAAACCATGAAGATTGAGCCGCTTGAAAAGAAGAGCTTGAGTGACGACGTGGTGGCGAAGATAAAGTCCATGATCGTCAGCGGTGAGCTCAAGGAAGGCGATCGCATTCCCAGCGAACGCGAATTGTGCGAGCAGTTTGGCGTCAGCCGCGCTTCGGTTCGTGAAGGCCTCAAGATCTTGTCGCTGCAAGGGCTACTCAGCAGAACCAACGCAGGAACCGTCATCACCACGAACTTTTCCTCCATCCTGGAAGAAACCCTCGCGTTGAAAATCCTTCTCAACGATTGCAGCTACGACGATGTCACCGAGGCACGCCTATTACTGGAAATCACCATGGTGCGGCTGGCAGCAGAGCGGATCGAACCGCACGATATCAGCATCATGGCCAAACAGTTGGATCTGATGATCAAGGCTGAAAAGGAAGACGATAACGACGATTACGTGCTGGCGGACATTGCCTTCCACCAGCAAATTGCAAAAGCATCCCAAAGCCGCGTACTGACAAGCCTGTACAACGCCATAATAACGCTCGTCTTCAGAGTCCAAAAAACCGTCGGTTACGACAAACCGGTCATGAAAGAGTCAATAAAATTTCATGGCAAGATCCTGGAGGCTTTGAAGAACAATGATGCGAAGTTGGCCGAGGAAGAAATGCGGCTCCACCTGCTAGACGTCCAGAAGCGACTCAACCATCTGGTCAAGAAAGACACAATAAAAGGAGGTGTCTAACGATGTACGTCCGTTACAAGCATAATGAAAAAACCCATTACGGATTCATGAGTGATGAAACGATAACCAGGCTGGAAGGCGACATCTTCGGCCAATTCGAGCTGAGCGGCGACAGCGTACCTTCCGCATCGGTTACTTTGCTGGCGCCTTGCGAACCCACGAAAATCGTCTGCGTGGGCCTCAACTATCTCGATCATGCCAGGGAAATGAACGAAGAGCTGCCCAAGGCACCTCTACTGTTCCTGAAACCCCCGACGACCGTCATTGCCGACCGTGATGAGATCGTCGCCCCCAGCGATGCCGGGCGTCTCGACCATGAGGGCGAACTCGCCATCGTGATCGGGAAAATGGCCAAGAACGTTTCGCCGGATGAAGCCGAAGACGTGATATTCGGGTTCACCTGCGCCAACGACTTCACGGCCAGAGCGATTCAACTGGGCGACAAACAGTGGACGCGAGGAAAGTCTTTCGACACCTTCTGCCCACTCGGGCCCGGAATCGTCAAAGAGATCGACCAAAACGATGCCAACATCCAACTGACGGTCAACGGCGAAGTCCGGCAAATTTCCAACATCAACATGTTCATTTTCGGCGTCAACGAAGTCGTCAGCTATATATCGAATTGCATGACGCTTCTCCCCGGCGACGTAATCCTCACAGGTACGCCCCATGGCGTTGGCCCAGTCAATGACGGCGATGAAATGGAGGTCAGCATTGACGGAATCGGCACGCTCACCAACAGATTGAATATCGCATAACGAAGATATCCATTCGGTACTGCATCGAAAGACGCTACAGCCAATGATGTAGCGCCAGCTCTGACTACGTTCCAAAGAGACAACAATGACAAGAGAGAAAGACATGAAACCTTCGGTATTGATGACGGACACTATCTTCCCCGACACATCACTAGAGCAGGAAGTGTTCGCGGAGGAAGGCATCGAGTTCACGCTAAGCCCATCACAGGACGTAAAAACCCTCGCCGAGAGCGGTAAATCCGCCGATGCGCTACTGGTCGTATACGCAAGCGTTGGCGCAGACATCATCGAACAACTCGAACGCTGCAAGGTCATCGTCAGAGCCGGTATCGGGTACAACAACGTCGATCTCGAGGCCGCCTCTCGCAAGGGCATCCGGGTCGCCAATGTGCCTGACTACTGTCAAGGAGAAGTGGCCGATCATACCCTGGGTATCTTCCTGGCGCTGGCCCGGAGGATATGTCATCTCAATCGACGAGTGAAAGAAGGAAACTGGAACGCCAACGAAGGGAAATCGGCACCTAGGCTGCAGGGAAAGACCTTTGGCTTGCTCGGATGTGGCGCGATCGGCCAGGAGGTAGCACAACGTGCGATGGCCTTTGGTCTCGAAGTCGTGGCATACGATCCTTATGCTTCTCCCGAAGCCCTTTCACAGCACGGCATTCGCAAGATCGAAGATATCGATCAGCTTTATCGTGAAGCCGACTTTCTATCACTCCACTTGCCGCTGACTGAGAGCACCAAGCACATCATCGACAGGACGGCCCTCTCCAAGATGAAGAGGAGCGCCATGATCATCAACACGTCTAGAGGAGGACTCATCGAAGAAAACGACTTATACACCGCTTTGGTAGAGAACCGCATAGCCGGAGCAGCAATCGACGTGCTGGAGACCGAACCTCCGCAGAGCACACCGGCACTGTTCGGACTGGACAACGTCATCATCACTCCCCATACGGCCTTCTTGTCCCAAGACTCCGTGGCAGAGCTTCGCAAGAAAGCATCGCTTGAAGTTGCGAGAACGCTGCGTCTCGGCACACCCGCTCACCCCGTTAACTGAAAACCAACAACAAGACTCCAGACGAGGACAACGACATGACGACGACAAAAATGAGAAACACCTTCGCCATTGCCGCCTGTACTTTGCTGACAGCACTTCCTATCAGCGCCATCGCCCAGCAGACGGTCAACATAAAACTGGCACATAACGGTAACACCAACCCAGATGATCCCCAGAATGTTGGGGTCGACGCCTTCAAGGAGATGGTGGAAGAGCGGTCCAATGGATCGATCAGCGTCCAGATCTATCCCGCAGGGCAGCTCGGCGACGCACGCACGATCGTAGAAGGCATTCAACTGGGTACGATCGAGATGGGCGACGTCGAGAACGGTCCAATGGGCGGGTTCGTGCCCGAGGCCATGTTGTGGGACCTTCCCTTCATTTTCCGTGATATAGAGCACGCCCATAAAGTGCTCGATGGGGAAATCGGTCAGGCCGTACAAGAAGAGTATCTGGAGGCTGGAATACGCCACCTGGCATACAATGACGGCGGGTTCAGGTATTTCACCAATGATCAGCGCCCCATTCGCACTATGGATGACCTGGAAGGTCTCAAGATCCGGGTGATGGAAAGCGAAGTCATGGTCGACACGCTGAATGCCTTTGGCGCCTCTGCGGTTCCAATGTCATTTGGCGAACTGTACACCGCTCTTCAGCAAGGCGTCGTTGACGGTCAGGAAAATCCCATGAACCTGATCTACAGCCAACGCTTCTACGAGGTTCAGGACTACCTCTCCTTGAGTGGACATTTCTACTATCCCCGCCAATACATTGCATCCAACGAATGGTGGCAGTCGTTGGATGATGAGCACCAAGAAATCATTGCTGAAGCGGCAAAAGAGGCCTCCAACATCCAGCGTGACTCTCTCGCCGACTATGAAATCGAGATGCGCAAGGTTCTAGAAGAACATGGCATGGAGATCAATGAGGTCGAGAAGGAAGCGTTCATCGAAACGGCATTCGAGGAGATCTACCCCAGCTACTATGAAACGCTAGGTAGCGGTGATCCGGAAAAGGGTGAAGACATCGTCAAGGCCGTCATGGCAACCGAGTGACCTCTTCGCCGGGAGCGTACAAGCGACGCTCCCGGCACTCCTTTCTTCCATGACACTTGCGAAAGGAACCGATGATGACCGACAAGAAGAGCAGTCGTGCAGTGCGCTGTCTCGACAAGACCATCAAGACTGGGATCGTCTTCATGATGATTGCCATTGCCTCCCTGACCTTCTATCAGGTGGTCATCAGGTATGGCTTCAACAGATCGAGCTCATGGAGCGAAGAGGCCATTCGCTTCATTTTCATTTGGTGCAGCTTCCTCACGATCGCCATGGGCGTTCGAGAAAAGCTACACATTGGCATCAACATCATCGTCAGCCTTTTCAGTGAGAGACTACAGAAAATCATCGAGATCGTCGGTTACATTGCCATCATGCTTTTCTCTGGGAACCTCGTTTACTACGGCTGGGGGGTCGTCATGTCAACTCGGTCGCAGACATCCCCTGCTCTCGGCATTCCCATGAGCTGGATCTATCTATCCGTACCCGTCATGGGGGCCATCATCTTGTTCTACTGCATCATTGAAATAATGAACACCAAAAATGAATTGAGACTGCTGGGCAAAGGGAGGTGACATGCTGCTCGTTCTACTTTCGGTACTCGTCGCCTGCTTTATCATCAATATTCCCATTGGCTTCGCCATGGGGATCGCCACACTGGCCAGCCTTACCGCTAGTGGCATGATGCCCATCGAAATGCTGCCGCAACGAATGGTCGCCGGCATCAACTCGTTTCCACTGCTGGCCATCCCCCTGTTCATGATGGCGGGCGCCATCATGGAGCGAGGTGGCATTTCCAGGCGAATCGTCGAGCTGGCGAGTTCCCTGGTGGGGCATTTCCAGGGCGGTCTCGCCGCTGTCTCTGTGATGGCATGTGCGTTCTTCGCCTCGATTTCCGGTTCGGCCCCCGGTACTGCAGCTGCCGTCGGTGAGCTCACTATCCCGGAAATGGTCAAGCGTGGCTACTCGAAGAGCTATGCATCTTCCGTTGTTGCTTCAGCATCGTGCCTGGGTGTGGTAATCCCCCCCAGCATCACTTTCATTCTGTTCGGCATCGTCGCCAACGTTTCCATCGGCCAGCTCTTTATAGCGGGAATCATTCCCGGTGCTTTACTCGCTTCCGCGTTGATCGTCGCCAGCATCTGGCGCTCGCACCGTCTCGGGTATCCAGCTGAGAAAAAACAAGATTGGAGACAGCGTTGGCAAAGTTTCACCAACTCATCGCTTGGCATCTTGATGCCGGTCATCATACTCGGCGGCATCATGACCGGGGCATTCACGCCAACGGAATCGGCGGGTATCGCGGTCGTCTATGGATTGATCGTAAGTTCCCTGATTTACAAGGAACTGAGCTGGAAAGATCTGCCCCCTATCTTCTACAAAGCGGCCTTGAACTCGGCCATGATCGTGCTTCTCATTGCGGTTGCCAGCCCGTTCGGCTGGATCATGACCGTCGAGCAAGTGCCGCAGATGGTTTCCAGTACCATGCTTGGCATTTCCAGCAATGTTTATCTCATCCTAATGCTGATGATCGTGCTGTACCTCATACTCGGCACTTTCATGGAAACCGGTGCCATCATTCTGCTGGTCGTACCGATCTTCTCTCCTATCGCGCAGCAGCTGGGAGTCGACATGGTTCACTTTGGCGTCATCACCGTCGTGGCATTGGCCATCGGCATGGCAACGCCGCCCGTCGGCATCACGCTATTCGCCACTTGCAGCATATCAGGCGTTTCGATCGGACAGCTTTCACGCATGATCGTCCCGTTCTTGTTAACGCTGATCGGGTGCCTGATCCTACTGGCCTTCATACCCATGCTTTCGACCTTCCTTCCGAAACTGGTGTTTGCATTGTAATGAGCCGAAACCGAGCTTTCTCGAGTACCGCTCGGCAGTACGAGCGGGCATCACCGGCACCGAATCGGCTCGGGCAATCGCCCCGAGCCGACTGGTTCAGCCGTCTCATGCATTGACAGTCGAACCTGCGCACCCTGCAATGGCAACTCGTTTCATCGCAAGGAGCGCGCCATGCCTCGTCATCCCCTGCCACTGCGTTACAGCGCCTACGCGGCCAGCCTGCTGGGTCTGGCCGTTAGCCTGGCCGGGCTCGCCGCCAGTTCCCTCTGGGGTTGGGGCGTGCTGGGCTTCGGCACGCTTGCCGCCCTGGGCAGCTACGATCTGCTCCAGCGGCGGCACACGGTGAGCCGCAACTACCCGATACTGGCCCATCTGCGCTACAACCTGGAGTCGGTGGGTCCCGAGATCCGCCAGTACTTCATCCAGCCGGATACCGAGGAGGTACCCTTCTCCCGCGAACAGCGCCGCCTGGTCTACCAGCGTGCCAAGGGCGTGAGCGACAAGCGGCCCTTCGGCTCGCTGCACGACATGGCCGCGCCGGGCTACGAGTGGATGAGCCCATCGCTGGCGCCAGTGCACAACGATTCCGCGGATTTTCGCATCACCGTCGGTGCGGAACGCGAACGCCCTTACTCGGCGAGCGTCTTCAACATTTCGGCGATGAGTTTCGGCGCGCTCTCCCCCAACGCCATCGCGGCGCTCAACCAGGGTGCCAGGGACGGCGGCTTCTACCACGATACCGGCGAGGGAGCGATCTCCCCCTATCACCGCCACGGCGGCGACCTCGTGTGGGAGATCGGCTCGGCCTATTTCGGCTGCCGCGACGAAACCGGCCGCTTCGACCCCAAGCGGTTTCGCGAGCAGGCCACGCAGGACGCGGTGAAGATGGTGGAGATCAAGCTCTCCCAAGGGGCCAAGCCGGGGCACGGCGGCATCCTGCCCGCCGCCAAGGTCACCGCCGAGATCGCCAGCACCCGCGGCGTACCGCTGGGCGAAGACGTGATTTCCCCCGCGGCCCACTCGGCCTTCACCACGCCACGCGAGCTGATCGATTTCATCGTGCGCCTGCGCGAACTTTCCGACGGCAAGCCGGTGGGCATCAAGCTGGCCATCGGCCATCCCTGGGAGTGGTTCGCCATCGTCAAGGCGATGCGTGAAACGGGCGAGCACCCGGATTTCGTGGTGGTGGACGGCGGCGAAGGCGGCACCGGCGCCGCGCCGTTGGAGTTCATCAATCGCCTGGGCATGCCGCTCACCGAGGCGCTGCTGCTGGTGCACAACACCCTGGTGGGCGCTGGGCTGCGCGACCGCGTGAAGGTCGCGGCTGCCGGCAAGCTGATCAGCGCCTTCGACATCGCCCGCGCCATGGCGCTGGGTGCCGACTGGTGCAACGCCGCTCGCGGCTTCATGTTCGCTCTCGGCTGCATCCAGGCCCGCACCTGCCACACCGACCGCTGCCCCAGTGGCGTGGCCACCCAGGACCGTCTGCGCGGCAGCCGACTCGACGTGGAGGACAAATCGCAACGCGTGGCGCGTTTCCATGCCAATACCATCGCGGCACTCGGCGAAATGCTGGGCGCCGCCGGCCTTGGGCACCCCGCCCAGCTGGGCCCGGAGCACGTGCTGCACCGGGTGTCGCGCCACGAGATCAAGAGCTTCGCCGAGCTTTATGACTTCCTCGCCCCGGGGGAATTGCTCGAGGTGGGCGCCGGCCAGCACCCCGTGTTCCGCGATTTCTGGGAAGCCGCCAATGCCGACAGCTTCGCCCCGCCCGAGCCGGTGGCCCGGCTGAGGGAGAGCAAGCTGGTGTAGTCAACATGAACCCAGCATGAACGACACGTTAAGACCCCGGCAAGGCGCCGTGTCCTGAAGCGCATGGCATGAGCGAAACCCAATGCTCGCCGACGCGGCCAGTCGGACCGTGCCAAGCGTCAGGCAATGAACAAAGGCCAGGGTAATGTCGCCAGAGCCGTGCACGACATAAGGATGCCTTAAGCCAACTCGGCGACAGTGCAGCCTCCTTTCACACAGGGGGCTCGCATGTATCCATTCACTTACCTGCGCCGGCATGCTGCCATGCGCCGCTTGGGGCGGCGCCTCGAAAGAGCTTTAAAGGCCCGGATCTACCGAGCGTTGCCGAAGCGCTCCCGGTCACCCCGGCCGGCAAGCCCCGATACTCTGGCGGGCGTGCGGCACGTTCTGCTGGTACGCCCCAATTTCCGTATCGGCAATGCCGTCATCGGGGCCCGTTTGATCCAAGCGTTCGCCGAGGGTCGGCCGGAGATCGAGATAGACTATCTTGGAACCGATACCACCCATGAGCTATTCGACGGCATGCCACTGGCCCGCTATCACGCTTTGAGTCGAAGCATGCTGGTTCGTCCATGGAAACTGGTGCGGTTGCTGATTCGGCTCAGGCGGCGGAAATACGACCTGGCTGTCCAGATCGGCGAGGGGTCACTGACGAGTTGGCTGCTCATCCAGCTGTGCGGCGCACGGCAGAGCCTGGGGCAGCGCGGCCGACTGGCAGCGAGCCATGACTGGGTCAGCAATGCGTCACCACCGCATGCCCACGAACTGGCCAGCTCGCTGGCAGCCAGCCTGGGGCTGGCGTGTGCCTCTCGACCCTGGTTGGTGGTGTCCGAGCAGGAGAGTCGTTGCGCTGCCGCAAAGCTGGCCAGCTTTGCGGGGCAACGGGCTCCCATCGGCATCTTCGTCGGTGGCCATCTCGACAAGCGCCTGCCGCTCGAGTTCTGGCAGGACCTGTTGCGAGGTCTCGAGCGGCACCGACTGCCCTATCTCGTGCTGCTGGGTCCGGAGGAGACGGCCCTGCACACGCCACTGAAGAGTGCCTGCGGCGAATTCGGTCAGGTGCTGCCTCGGATGCCGCTGCGAGGTTTTCTTGCCGTGTTGGCCCAACTGAGACGCCTGATCACTCCGGATACTGGCCCCATGCACATGGCTGCCGCCTTGGAGATCCCTGTCTTGGCCTTGCTCCAGGTGGAAGGGTCACGCAAGTTTGCCCCGAAAGGGCCCAACGATCTGGTACTTTTTCGGCCTACCCCAGCCGAGGTCATCGAGCAGGCCAGCACCGTACCGAGCCCAGGCCTACCGCTTGCGGTGCGTGACCACGGCAGCCGCCTCACGCCAAGCCTGACCAGAGTCGAGTCGGCCCATCCGACAGGAGGTAACGACACCCCCCATGCGTATTCTGCTGGTTGAAGATGATCCGAGCCTGGCCTCGGGCATCCGCCTGGCCCTCAAGCCCGAGCACTACACCGTGGACCACTTGGCTGACGGCGACACAGCATTGGCCGCCTTGCAGGGCGACGAGCCTTTCGACGCGGTCGTCCTCGACCTGGGTTTGCCGGGGCTGGACGGCATGCAGGTGCTGGAAGCGATCCGCCAGCGTGGAAATCGTGTGCCCGTGCTGGTGCTCACTGCCCGCGACGCCGTCGACGACCGCATCGCCGGTCTGGATGTCGGCGCCGACGACTACATGGTCAAACCCTTTGAAGTCGCCGAGCTCAAGGCCCGTCTGCGCGCTCTGCTGCGGCGTAGCCAGGGACAAGTCAGCAGCGTGCTGGCATGCCGTGGCATTCGCCTGGATCCCGCTACCCACGACGTGCATTATCTCGACAAGCCCGTCGAGCTGTCGCGGCGAGAGTTCACCCTGCTGCAAGAGTTCATGAGCCATCCGGGGCGGGTCTTGACCCGCGACACCCTGGTCCGACTGGTCTACGGCTGGGACGAAGACGTGGCGAGCAACGCCATCGAGGTCCACGTCCATCACCTGCGGCGCAAGCTATTCCCCGAGCTCATCCGCACCCTGCGGGGCATCGGCTACGTGATGGACAAGGAACCGCGAGGCGTGTCGTCATGAGCTCCATCCGCCGCCGTACGTTGGGATGGGTGATCCTGGCCTTCACCGTCAGCATGCTGGCCATCGGCCTGGTCAGCTATCGCTATGCTGCCCATGAGATAGAGGAGCTCTACGACGCCAACCTGGCCCAGAGCGCACGCCTGCTGGAGGGCCTGATACAGGCGCCGCTACCGGACGATCAGCGCAAAGCTTTACTGGCCAGCTTGGAGAGCGCCTTGCTGCGCGCCGAGCAGTCGGACAAGCGCTTCGCCGGCCACCGCTACGAGAGCAAGCTGGCCTTCCAGCTGTGGGAGGAAGGGCGCCTGGTGCTGCGCTCGGCTAGCGCCCCGTCGGAGCCCTTCACTGACCGTCCCCCGGGTTACGTCGACAGCAGAGTGGCGGATCGCGACTGGCGGGTCTACGTGCTCGATGTCGCCGACTCGTCGCGCCGGGTCATGGTGGCCGAGCGCAGCGACGTGCGCGGTGAGCTGACCCGCGCCATGGCCCTGCGCACCCTGCTGCCTGACCTGATCGGTCTGCCGCTGCTGGTGATGGTGCTGTGGTGGGCAACCGGCTGGGGCCTTCGCCCTCTGTCGCGTCTTGCAGAGGCAATCCGCCACCGCACCCCGCACAACCTGCAGCCGCTGGAAGTCCACCCTCTGCCCCTCGAACTGGCCATCATCGTCGACGCGCTGAACCGCCTTCTGGAGCGCATCCGTGGGCTGCGAGTGCGCGAGAAGCGCTTCATTGCCGACGCTGCCCATGAGCTGCGTACGCCTTTGACGTTACTCGATCTGCACGCCCAGAACGCCCTGACTGCCGAAACCCCCAATGACCGCCGCGAGGCGCTGGAGGAACTGCGCTCGGGCGTGGCCCGTACCATCCGGCTGGTCTCCCAGTTGCTGACCCTGGCTCGCCTGGACCCCGAAGAGGAAGAAGGCCCGACCGAGCTCCCCGACACCAACCTGTTGATCGAAGTCCGCGAAGCGCTGGTCGAGCTTTCACCACTGGCCATCGAACGCCATCAGACACTGGAACTGAAGGCCGATGAAGCAAGCGACTGGCACCTCGAGGCCGAGCCGGGCGCCATCGACACCCTGATACAGAATCTGGTCGGCAATGCCCTTCGCTACACCCCGGACGGCGGCGCCGTGATGGTTACCCTGAAGGCCGACGACATCCGCCTGACCCTGCGCGTGGACGACCAGGGCCCCGGCATTCCCGCAGCGGAACGCGAACGCGTCCTGGAACGCTTCCATCGCCTCGGCCCAGGGGCCGGTGCCGGCCTCGGACTCTCCATCGTCGAGCGCCTGATCGACCGCCATGGTGGCCGGCTCACCCTGGACGAAGCACCCGGCGGCGGCTTACGTGTCGAGGCGACATTGCCCCGCAGCCGGGCGAATCCCGTTTCGTTCTCCACGCGATGATCCCACGAACAGTGGCAGATCTTCTGGCGGCCCGCAGAGACGGAGTCAGAGCCCGGGCCGCTTCTCGTGCGGCTCGATCAGCCGGGGGTGGATGCGATTCTCGGCGAGCGAGGCGTCTTGGCACTGATGCCAAGCGGCAATGTCACCAAGCGGTCATCCGCACTTAAGCAAGCCTTAAGAGAACACCGCCAGCATCACAGGTAGTGGCAATACTGCCGCCGACCGGTACAAGGAGCCCCACTGTGAACATGGCAACGATCGACACCTTCGACTCGGCTTCATTTTCCAGGAAGACCCAGGGCTGGGTCGCCCTGCTGATCTCGGCCGGCGTGCTGTTGCTGGCCGCGGGCGTGCTGGGGGCTGGCTGGGAGCCGATAGAACTACCGCTTGGACTGGTCAGCCTCGGAGCCGCGGCGGTCGTGCTGTTGCACCATGGATGCTGGAGGGATGAGGAGAGGCTGGAGGAGGCCAACAGTCTGATACTGGCCAGCCTGATCACCCTGGCAGGCTTTCATTTCATGGCCTGAGACGGCCTTAGCAGCCGTATCGAGACCGATGGGAATTCTTCGTCATGAAACGGGCCCGACACGAGTCTCTCGCACCGGGCCGTGGCGTGGATGAGCGCCGGCAGGCCCTGGCACGCGGTGCCCGTCTCGACCAACGGCACCCCGGGAGCGGCCTTGGCCTGGCCATCATCAACGAATTGGCGAATCTCTACGGCGGACGCCTGTGCCTCGACGTCTCGCCGCTCGGCGGTCTGGCCGCCCATGTCTGGCTGCCAACACGACCGGAGGCCACGTTGAGCTGAGGCCCCCTACATCACCGGCACGCCGGTCACCCAGACATGAAGGTGGATGGCGAAGAGGTAATAGGCGAGCACGCCGACGATCACCGTAGCGATGGTCGCAGCCATCCGCGGAGCGGGCCGCTCCGGGCGGCCACGACGCCGCGCAGCGCGGAAATCGAAGACCGCCCACAGCAGGAAGGCACCGAAGAAGACGATGTCGCCCAGCCGGCCATTGGCCAGCAGGTGGGCGAAGGCCCAGACCTTCACGGCCAGGATCATGGGATGGCCCAGCTTGGTCTGGATGGCATTGCCCGGTACGTAGGCGGCCACCAGCATGATGAATGCCGGGATCATCAGCAAGGCCACGAGATGGCGCAATGCCACCGGCGGCTGCCATACCCAGACGGGGTCGAGGCGCATCTGGCCGTAGCCCCAGATGGCGATGGCCAGCCCCACGATCGATACCAGCGAATAGAGCCCTTTCCAGGGCAGCTCGCCCAGGCGTGCAATTTGAGCGCTACGCCAATCGTCGGCCACGATGCGCACCGAATGCACCCCCAGAAAGATCACCAACCCCAGAATCATCACCAGCATGGACAGCGCCTCCATCGGCCAATCGTGAACGAAACGCTGCCAGCCTAGTCGGTCACGGGGCTCGCTGCCAGTGCGGTGTAGCGGGCAAGGGTCGACGCCTTGGCGCGACCGCAAATGCCTCAACCCGTTGTCAGCGGCGCCACCAGCACGCCTCCCGCCAGCCAGGCAACGGCGAGAACCACGAGGCCCTGCAGGATGCGCGTTCCCAGCGAGGCGCCACCCCCGTGGTGATGGTGATGATGACCGCCACCGGCTCGACGCGCTCGCCACCACAGACCGACCAGGGCCGCCGAACCCGCCAGGAAGACCAGGTTGAGGAAGAAACCGTAGTTGATCGCGAAGAAGTCGCGCTGGGTGACGGACGCCGAGCCACTGCCGCTCGGCAGCCAGCCGAGCCAGGCCATGCCGTAGTGCAGCAGCAAGGCGGTCACCACCAGGGTGGTGAGCAATAGCGCCAGGATGTAGAGCGCCATGCGCCAGCCGTAGTAGGTCGCGTTGATGCGCAGCACCGGCAGAACCACCAGGTCGGAAAAGATGAAGGCCATCACCCCGGCGAAACTGACGCCATTGTCGAAGAGCACCGCCGCCAGCGGG
Organism: Billgrantia gudaonensis; assembly: GCF_900100195.1. Classification (GTDB taxonomy): domain Bacteria; phylum Pseudomonadota; class Gammaproteobacteria; order Pseudomonadales; family Halomonadaceae; genus Halomonas; species Halomonas gudaonensis. The sequence goes on along the minus strand of NZ_FNES01000022.1, from coordinate 20,146 downwards.
ATATTGCCCATGGAGCCGATGAAGGTGAAGAAGGCCGCCACGGGGCCCACCAGCGCCTGGGCGAGCAGCTCCAGAAAATCCGGCTCGCCATCCCCGGCTCCCAGGAACAGCGACTGGAAGAAGGCCTCAGGCACGAAAGCCGCGATGACGCCGGCCACGGTGAATCCGATCAGCACGTCCTTCCAGACCATCTGCCACTCCATGACATAGGTCTGGCCGATCTCCTGCCAACCCTGGCGGCTGGCGAGCTTGCGCCGCCAGTCCGGGGCCTGGCTTGCCGTTTCTTCCGAGTCCGCCCCCAGGCGCTCGCGAACGCGGGCGATCAGACGCTCGGGCCGCGTGAGCCAAACGAGTGCCCACGTCAACAGGATCAGCAACACACCACCGACGTACTCGCCCACCACGAAAGGCCAGCCGAGGAAGAGAGCGATCACGAAGCCAAGCTCCACCACGAGATTGGTGGACGCCAGCAGGAAGGCCAGCGAAGGCGCCAACCCTGCGCCTTTCTGAAAGAGCGTGCGCGTGGTCGCCAGGGCGGCGAAGCTGCAGGAACTGGAGATGAACCCGAACAGCGTGCCCAGCAGCATGCTGCGCGGTCCCCCCGTGCCCATGGTGCGCTGCATGCGCTCCTGGGTCACCAGCACCTGAATCAGGCTGCTGATCAAATAACCCAGGGCAAAGGCCCACAGCGCCATCCAGAAGAACCCCAGACTGGTGAGCGCCGCCTCGTTCCATAGCGGCAGGAAAGCATCCATAGACGAAACCTCCAGCAGAGAAGGAGCGCCCACGGCAACGGATGCCGTGGGGCGACGATTCAGTCCATCAGCCTAGAACCTTTGGGTAACACAAGGGTCAAGCAGTCCCTTGCGGCGACTCCCCCAGCTACTCCGCTTCCGTTACCATGGAATTCGAACCGCCACACCTGGAGGCCGCAGCGTGACAGTGACGTCTTCCGATACCGCCCACGACGCGCTTCCCGACGTTCTCTGCGGCCCCCTCCTGCGGCGTCTGGCTCCAGATCGCCTGACGCTGTGGCTGGTGGGCTCGAGATCGCTGGAGCTCACTCTCATGGTACGTCCGGAAGGGGCACCCCCGCGCCGCCTGAGCCTGGGCGAAGAGCGCCTGAAGTGTCTACCGTTGGGCCGCCACGCCTGGCTGCACCTGATCGATGTCAGCCTTGCCACGCCCCTGCCCACCGGCGTGCCCATCGCCTACGACCTCAAGATCGACGATGCCCCGAGCGAGCCAGGCATCGCCGACTGGGCCCCGCACTTGCTGCACGAAGGCGCGGCACACCCCGACTTCGTACTCGCTACACGCCATCACCGCCTGCTCCACGGCTCCTGCCGCAAACCTCACCACGACGGGCCGGACGGCCTGGTGCGCGCCGACGCCTGGCTCGCCGAACGGCGCGAGACACCCGAGGAACGGCCGGCATGGCTGCTGATGACCGGAGACCAGGTCTACGCCGACGACGTGGCCGGGCCGATGCTGGCCGCCATCCATGCGCTGATCCGCCGGCTGGAGCTGTTCGACGAAAGCCTGGAAGGCGCCACGGTCGCCGACAGTCAGGCGCTCTACGTCGCCGACACCACCTACTATCGTCGCGAGGCACTCCTGCCCGATATCGAAAGCAGCGCCGCCCTGCGCGAGCGTTTCTTCGGCGGCGTGCGCAAGCCGGTATTCACCTCGGCCAACGCACACAACCACCTGATGACCTTCGCCGAGGTCATCGCCATGTACCTGCTGGTTTGGTCGCCCACGCCCTGGCAGATCATCGCGCCTGTCACGCCCAGGCTGGACGACGTTCAGACAGCCCTCTTTGGCAAGGAAGAAGCGATCATCGAGCGCTTCGTCGCGGGGCTTCCCGCCGTGGCCCGGCTACTCGCCCACCTGCCGACGCTGATGATCTTCGACGACCACGACATCACCGACGACTGGAACCTCACCGCCGACTGGGAGCAGTGCGCCTACGAACACCCCTTCTCGCGGCGCATCCTCGGCAATGCCCTGATTGGCTACCTGCTATGCCAGGGCTGGGGCAACGACCCCGAGCGTCTTGCACCGCTGGTGGCAGAGAGTGGAGAACTGCTCGGACAAGCCCGCGAACGTGACGGCTGGCTCGACCGTACCGCTCAGGACGCGCTGATCCAGCGCCTGCTGCGCTTCCCCGGCTGGGAGTACCGCATTCCCGGCGACCCGCCGCTGCTGGTGCTGGATACCCGCACCCGCCGCTGGCGCAGCGAACGCAACCCCAAGCGCCCCTCGGGGCTGATGGACTGGGAGGCGCTCACCGAGATGCAGCAGGCGCTGCTCGGCGCCCCGGCAGTGATCATCGTCTCACCGGCCCCCATGTTCGGCGTGAAGCTGATCGAGGGAATCCAGAAGCTCTTCACCCTGGCCGGCAGGCCGCTACTGGTGGACGCCGAGAACTGGATGGCGCATCGCGGAGCCGCCAGCGTGATGCTCAACATCTTTCGCCACTCGCGCACGCCGGGCAACTACGTCATCCTCTCCGGCGACGTGCACTACTCCTTCGCCTACGACATCCGCATCCGGCACCGCCAGGCAGGGCCGCGCCTATGGCAGATCACCTCCAGCGGCATCAAGAACGCCTTTCCCGACACCCTGCTCGACTGGTTCGACCGTGCCAACCGCTGGCTCTATGCACCGCGCTCGCCGCTCAACTGGTTCACCAAGCGCCGGCGCATGGCCGTCACCCCACGCGACCCTGACCGGGCAAAGGCCGGGGAACGCCTATGGAACGGCAGCGGCATCGGGCTGGTCGACATCGACGCCGAAGGGCGACCCCAGGCGATTCGCCAGCTCGACGCACGCGGTTTCGACGTCGATTTTCCACCGCCACTCAGCTCGCCTGGCGCCGCCGCCACAGAGGCCGAGTCGCCGCCATCACCAGCCAGGTCATAGCGGCGGCAACGCCGTCGTCCAGCACGATGCCCAGACCGCCGGGCACCCCCTCGACCTGCGCCACCGGCGGCGGCTTGGCACCGTCGAACACCCGATAAACGACGAAAGCACCGCCCAGAACCAGGGGCTGACGCGCCGCCGCCTGGCCCAGAGTGGCCAGCGGAAAGGCGACGATCTCGTCGAGCACGATGCGGCCATCGTCCTTGCCACCCAACTGAATCGATGCCTGATGGCAGAGCGGCACGGCGGCCGCCAGCAGCAGCGCGATCATGGCCTGTTGGCGGCGACGCGAGCGCCCCAGCAGCCACCAGGCGAGCGGCAGGCCCAGCAGGGAACCGATGGTGCCGGAGGCCCAGGGGGAGAGTCCCGTGCCGAAACCGGTGGCCAGCCACAGCAACGGCTCGTCCATCAGCCGGCCTCGATGGCCTGACGCTCCAGCTCGGCGGTCACGCGTTCGGGCAGCGCCAGGGCCTGGCCCAGTTGGTCGAGCCAGGCGCGCTCCATGGGATTCTGATCGTCGATCACCGCCACGCTGACCAGGTAGATTTCGCGGGCAGCCTGCGAGGAATCGGCCTGACGGGCCAGTGCCTCGGCATCGAGGGGCGCCTGCATCTGCTGCGCCACCCAGTCGTGGAGCTCGCGGTCGGCCCCCAAGGCATCGATCTGCTGCGTGATCAGCTCGCGCTCCTGCTCGTCGATGTGGCCGTCGGCACGGGCCGCCATGATCATCGCCTGCAACAGCTCGAGGCTACGCCGCTCGCGGGCCTCGCCTCCCAGCTGCTCCACCGGCTCGCCATCCTGGGCCTGGCTGCCGCCGCCGGCGTTGCCCTGGTAGTTCTGCCAGGCCTTCCAGGCCAGCACGCCCACCCCGGCGATGGCGCCGTACTTGAGCGCCTTGCCGCCCAGCTTGCGACCGCGCTTGGAGCCCACCAGCAGCCCCAGGGCACCACCGCCCAGCAGGCTCTTCACGTCCACGCCCGACCCGCTCCGGCCGGCCGAATCCCCGCTGCCGGAACCGCCACCCAGCTGGCGCGAAAGCCCCTCGAGCATGCCCTGCACGTCCACGCCGCCGGCGCCCCCTTTGCCTTTGCCACCTGCCTGCTGCATCAACTGATCGAGAATCCTGCTGGCGTTCATGACACCTCCCTATCGAGACAAGACACTATCGACGTCAAGATACCCCCACCCTGTCGCAGCGTCGACGGAAACGAAACGGGCGGCTTACGAGCCGCCCGTCGGGGTGTCGTCGCCACGGTGTCGGTCAGGCTGCTTCGCGCTGTTCGAACCAGTCCTGGGTTCCGCCTTCGTAGTCGTAGACCTGCGTGAAACCGGCGTCTTCCAGCTTCCTGGCCGCCTTGGGGGAAGCGTCGCAATCGAAGTTGGCGCAGTAGACGACGACCTTGCGATCCTTGCTGCCGACGACCTCTTCGACTTTCTCGACGAAGTTCTCGTCCTTCGCAGGGATGTTGATCGACGTGCGGATGTGCCGCTCGTTGAACGCAGCGCGCGGCAGCACGTTGATGAGCACGAAATCGTCATGCTCGGTTTCGTTCATCACCTTGAGTTCATCGCGTGTGATCGCTTTCATGCACACCTCCTTGCCATGAGCGGCTCGGTCGGCGATCTGGCTCTCAACCCTCAGCGTAGAAGGCAAGCCATTATTTACAAAAGCATTTTCCTGCCTCTCATGAATTGAGACAGGCGTCTGTCGGCCGTGTTCCTGCCGCGTCGGCGATCATCCAGGTGCACTTATCGTCCCGGGACTGGCAAGATCACGGGTTCGACACGACCAACCCTAAGCCTTGACGATGACGCTCGATACCACCCACGACAATCGACGCCGGACCCATTTCAGCGGCCACGACGCCCTCTGGCTGTTCGGCTATGGCTCGCTGATCTGGAAGGCCGACTTCCCCTACCGGGAGCGGCGCCCTGCCCACATCCACGGCTGGGTGCGCCGCTTCTGGCAGGGCTCGCACGACCACCGCGGTACGCCGGAAGCACCGGGCCGCGTGGCGACCCTGGTGCGCCAACCCGGCGCGATCTGCCACGGCATGGCCTACCGCATCGCCCCCGAGGTACTCGCCCCGCTCGACGTGCGCGAGAAGAACGGCTACTTGCGCGAGATCGTTCGGCTGCACTTCGACGACGCCGAAAACGCCAGCGCGGAAGGAGTGGTGTATCTGGCCGGTCCCGACAACGCCGCCTTCCTCGGCGAGGCCCCGCTCGACGCCATCGCCGCGCAGATCGCGGCTTCCCACGGGCCCAGCGGCGCCAATCGCGACTACCTGCTCAACCTCGCTGCGGCCCTGAACGACCTCGGCGTGGAAGACGACCACGTCTTCGCCCTGGCCAACCGCCTCGACGGGGAAGCGTGCTGATGGGCGAACTCGAAACATGGCAATACCTGCTGATCGGGCTGATCTTCGTGTGGAGCGGCTTCGTGCGCACCAGCCTGGGGTTCGGCGGTGCCGTGCTGTCGCTGCCCTTCCTGCTGCTGGTGCATGACCGGCCGCTGGTCTTCCTGCCGCTCATCGCCGTGCATCTATTGATCTTCTCCAGCTGGATCGCCTGGCGCGGCCACCGCCAGCTGGTGGAAGACAGCGGTGGCAAAGCGCCTGCGGAAAGCAACATCGACTGGCGCTATCTGCTCAAGGCGATGAAGGTGATGATCGTGCCCAAGCTGATCGGCGTGGTCGGGCTGCTGACGCTGCCCAGCCACGTGATGACCAGCATCATCTTCGCCATCGTGATCGTCTATGCCATCGGCTACGTGCTGGACAAGCCCTTTCGCAGCAACAACCGCTACGTGGACGCCGTTCTGCTGGCACTGGGCGGCTACGTGAGCGGCACTTCGCTGATCGGTGCGCCGCTGATCGTCGCCGTCTTCGCCACCCACGTAGCGGCCCATCAGCTACGCGACACCCTGTTCGTGCTGTGGTTCATCCTGGTGCTGATCAAGATGGTGTCGTTCGTGGTCGCCGGCGTCGACCTGCAGCTCGTTCACCATCTGTGGCTGCTGCCGTGCGCCCTGATGGGACACCTGCTCGGCGAACGGGCCCATCGCTACATGGTGGCCAGTCGCACCAACCTCTACTTCCGGGTGCTCGGCGGCGTGCTGATCCTGGTGAGCGTGGTGGGGCTGCTCAGCCCGGCCGGCTGAACAGAACGCGGGCTCACACCTCGACCACCCGGTCGGCGACGAACAGCGGCGGTTCGAACTCGTCCGGGTAACCGCCGGGATTGGCCAGCACCCGGGTGCCGGCGATGTCGCGGTCTACCGGCTCGTGCACGTGACCATGGATCCACAGGTCCATCCGCCCCATGAGCTCGGGCAGGTGCGAGGCAAAGGCCGGCGACAACGAATCTCCCCGGTAGCGTGGCGGAATGCACAGCGCCAGGGGCGCATGATGGCTGATGACCACTCGGGGCCCCGCGAACGGCTCGGCCAGCTCGGCTTCGAGCCAGGCCCTGGCCTCGGCATGCAGGCGCCGGCTCTCCGCCGGGCTGAACACCTCGCCTTCGGGCTGCTCGACGATCTGGAAATCGGGCATCAGCCAGCGCGCCTGCGCCTCGGTGGCCAGCGGGTCATGATCGGGCTCGTCGGCGTAAAGGGCGAAGTCGGTCCACAGCGTGGTGCCATGAAAGCGCACGCCATTCAGCGTCAGCGAGCGGTTGTCGAGCAGGTGAATGCCCAAGCGCTGCGCCATCTCGGCCATTTCGCGACGCATCGCCGGCATCGAGGCGCCGTAGAACTCGTGATTGCCCGGCACGTACAGGATCGGCATCCCTCCGAAGCGCTCGACCGCCCAGGCAAATCCCTCGGCATGGCGATGGATGTCGCCCGCCAGAATCACGGCATCCGCGGCCACCTTGGGTAGCTCGCGCCCTTCCTCGAAGTATTCGAGATGCAGATCCGACAAGACCCAGAGTCTCACGACGAAGCTCCTTTTCCACTCACGGTATCAGGCTCAGCATGCCGGCTTCCGGTTCCGTCCGGAAGGGCGCGGCGACGATGTTTCATCCATGACTGCCCGTCGCGGCGATGTCGGCCGTACCCGCCGGTTCCGATTGTCGCGAGAACGAGGCCGGGAGCGTCACCTAATCAAAGTTGCATGCAATTTTAGACCAAAGTCGACTAATAACCGGCATATGCTCGCGTCTATAGTCCAAGTTGCATGCAATTCTAGAGGAAACGATGAATCAACCCACCTTCGCCGAGACGCCTCGCGTCGCAAGAACCGCCACCGCCGAGGTCCACAACGTGATCAAGCAGCGGATTCTCGACGGCCACTACCGAGCGCACGAATACGTTCGCGAGGCCAGCGTGGCCCGCGAGCTCGACGTGAGTCGCACTCCTGTGCGCGAGGCGCTGCGCGAGCTGGTCTCCGAGGGTTGGCTGGAGGCGATCCCGCACCACGGTGCACGGGTGGTGGCCTGGACGGAGAAGGACGCCCGCGAGGTCTTCGAGCTGCGCCTGGTGCTCGAGCCCATGGCCGTGAAACTGGCCAGCGAGCGCATGGACAACGTACGCCTGGCGCATCTCGAAGCCTTGGCCGGCCGCATGGAAGCGCTCGTCGAACGCATCGAGCGCGAGCCCGGCGTGCGCAACGAAATCGCCTTCCTCAATCACGACTTCCACCGCGAACTGATCACGGCCAGCGACAACCAGCGCCTGGTCGCCGTGCTCGATAGCGTGGTGCGCACCTCGGTGATCCGCCGCAACTTCGGCAACTACGACCTCACCAACCTGCGCCGCAGCATGCGCCATCACCGCGAGATGCTCGAGGCGATCGCCGCGGGCAGCCCCGAATGGGCCGCGAACGTGATGCGCGCCCACCTGCTGGCCGCCCAGGCCCTGCACGTCCGTTTTCCCGATTCCCCCGACGGCCCGGGGGCGTCTTCCGAATAATTCCAGACCGAATCAAAAAGAGGCAGCACAACAACAATGACTCCGTACGACAGCACATCCCCGACACCCCTCGACGACATTCGGGTCCTCGAGCTCGGCCAGTTGATCGCCGGCCCCTACTGCGGCCAGGTGCTGGCCGACTTCGGCGCCCAGGTGATCAAGGTCGAACCGCCCGGCAAGGGCGACGCCATGCGCCAATGGGGCGAGGCGGATCCCGACAGCGGCGAGCCGCTGTGGTGGAACGTCATCGGCCGCAACAAGCAGTCCATCACGCTCGACCTGCGCCAGCCGCGCGGCCAGGAGCTGCTTTGCGAGCTGGCCAGCCAGGCCGACGTGGTGATCGAGAACTTCCGCCCCGGCACCCTGGAGCGCTGGGGGCTGGACTACGACAGGCTGTCGCGTCACAACCCCGGTCTGGTGATGGTACGCGTCACCGGCTTCGGCCAGGACGGCCCCTACGCCTCGCGCGCCGGCTTCGCCTCGGTGTGCGAGGCCATGGGCGGGCTACGCTACCTGAGCGGCTATCCGGACCGCCCGCCGGTGCGGGTGGGCATCTCCATCGGCGATACCCTGGCCGGCCTGCATGCCGCCCTCGGCACCATGATGGCGCTGCATCAGCGCGACCGCAGCGGTCGCGGCCAGGTGGTCGACAGCACGATCTTCGAGTCGGTGCTGGCGATGATGGAAAACCTGATTCCCGAATATGCGCGGGCCGGCAAGATCCGCGAGCGCAGCGGCAGCTTTCTGCCCAAGATCGCCCCCTCCAACGCCTATCCGGCCCGCGACGGCCGCGACGTGATCATCGGTGCCAACCAGGACACGGTGTTCCGGCGCCTGTGCGAAGCGATGGGTCAGCCGCGCCTGGCCGACCACCCCGACTATGCCACCCACCGCGCCCGCGGCGAGAACCAGCAGGCCATCGACGATCTGGTCGCCGCCTGGACGCGCCAGCACGATGCCCAGCACATCGTCGACCTCCTGGCCGAGGCCGGGGTCCCCGCGGGGCTGGTCTACCGCGCCCCCGACATGCTCGACGACCCGCACTTCCGGGCTCGCGAATCGATCGTGGCGGTGCCCGACCATGCGGGGCGACCGCTGCCCATGCAGAACGTCTTCCCGCGGCTTTCCGACACGCCCGGGCGGGTGCGTCACGTGGGTCCGCGGCTGGGCGAGCACACCGAAAGCGTGCTCACCGGCTGGGTCGGCCTCAACGACGATGCCATCGACGCCCTGCGCGCCGACGGCGTGATCTGAGGAGGCTGCCATGGATCCCGTCATCGTTTTGATCATGCTGATCGCTTTGATCGCCATCGGCTTCCCGATCTTCCTGGCGCTGGGGCTTTCCGGCCTGCTCGGCCTGTACATGGCCCGCGGCTCGCTGGCCTTTTTCTTCGCGCCCTCCTCGCTGTTCGGTCAGCTCAACGCCTTCGAGCTGATCGCCCTGCCGCTGTTCATCCTGATGGGCAACTTCCTGGGCGCCACGCCGGTGGGCTCGAGCCTGTTCACCGCCGCGGTTCGCTGGCTCAACTGGCTGCGCGGCAGTCTGGCAATCTCCTCGGTGGGCGCCTCGGCGATGTTCGGCGCCGTCTCGGGCGTGAGCCTGGCCGGCGTCGCCGCCGTGGGCTCCATCGCCGTGCCGCAGATGCTCCAGCGTGGCTACAGCCGCTCGCTGGCCGCCGGTGCCGTGGTCAGCGCCGGTGCGCTGGCCATGCTGATCCCGCCCAGCGTGCCCTTCATCATCTATGGTGCGGTCTCCAGCGTCTCGGTGGCCGATCTGTTCATCGGCGGCATCGTGCCCGGCATCGTGCTGGCCCTGGCACTGTCGCTGTTCATCTATGTCCGCGTGCGTCTCAATCCAGACGAGGCACCGGCGAGCACGGAACGCTTCACCTGGAAGCAGCGCTGGGCGAGCCTGGCCAACATCTGGCACGCGGCGCTGCTGGTCGTGGCCGTGCTCGGCTCGATCTATTCGGGCCTGGCCACGCCCAGCGAGGCCGCCGGCATCGGCGCCGCCGGCGCCTTGCTGATCGCCACCCTGGTGTTCCGCAGCCTCAGCTGGCGCAAGTTCCTGGAAATACTGGCCACCACGGCGCGCATCAGCGGCGCCATCCTGCTGATCATCGGCTGCGCCAAGATCTTCGGCGACTACCTCAACATGGTGCGCGTGCCTCAGTTGCTCACCGAGGCGCTGACCGCCACCGGCCTGCCCGCCTGGGCGATTCTGCTGGCGGTGATGCTGCTGCTGATCCTGCTCGGCATGATCGTCGACGCCGTGTCGCTGATCGTGGTGACCACTCCCGTGCTGCTGCCGCTGATCGAGGCCCTGGGCTACGACCCGCTGTGGTTCGGCATCGTCATGGTGCTCAACCTGGAGATCGCCGTGGTCACCCCGCCGGTGGGGCTCAACCTCTATGCGTTGCGCGGAGTGTGCCCCGAGCTTTCGGTGGAAGAGATCATCAAGAGCGCGCTGCCCTTCGTGGCCGTGCAGTTCCTCGTGCTGATGCTGTTCGTGTTCATGCCCAGCCTCAGCCTGTGGTTGCCGGGGCAGATGTGACCCCGGTATTGCAACGTCGATGACGTGATTCGTCACAACAACAAACGGAGATTCACCATGACCCTCTCACGCCGCCAAGTTCTCAAGTACGGCACCTTCGCCACCGCCGGCGCCACCCTGTTCGGCACCCAGAGCCTGCTGATGCCGCACGCCCGCGCCGCCACCACCATGACCGGCGTCACCTACCTGCCGCCCTCCTACAAGGCGCTCACCTACGGCTCCAGCCGCTTCGTCGAGATGCTCCAGGAGAACGGCGGCGACGTGCTGTCAGTGGACTTCCATGACTCCGGCCAGCTGCTCAAGGCCGACGAGCAGCTGCCGGCACTGCGCGCGCGCAGCATCGACTTCATGTTCCACACCTTCTCCTACATCACCCGCTCGGTGCCCATCCTCGGGGTCACCGGCCTGCCCGGCGTGGTGGGCGAGCTCTATCGCCACCCGGAACGGTTGCGCCAGGGCAGCCCGCTGATGGAGCTCATCAACGAGGTGCTGGCCGAGGAGAACCTCTACCTGCTCACCTCCGGCGGTGGCATTCTCGAGCCGGAGTACATCTGGAGCACCGAGGAGAGTCCCATCCGCAGCCTCGACGAGGTGCGCGGCAAGAAGATTCGCATCGTCAGCTACGAAGCCACCCAGGCCATGGAAGCCTACGACGTGGGCGCCACGCGCATTCCCTCCTCGGAGACCTACATGGCGCTGCAGCGCGGCACCGTGGATGCCGGGGTCTTCAACATCTCCACGATCATCGGCCGCAGCCTCCAGGAGCAGCTGAAGTACTGCTACAAGCTGCCTCTGACCGGCTTCTCGGTGGCGCCCTTCATGCTGCGCGACACTTGGGACAACCTCGACGACGACGTCCGTGGCGTGCTGCAGCAGGCGGCCGACTGGTACGACGAGAACTTCATCAGCCACTGCAACAACGACATCTACCCCAACGAGTACTGGCCGCAGGTGGAAGAGGAAGGCGTCGAGATCATCGAACCCACCGAGGAGGATGTCGAGACCTTCAACGCCGGCGTTCAGGACATCTGGAACGAATGGCTCGGCGAAGTCGGCGAAGAGGTCGGCAACCGCGCCATCGACCTGGCCCTGGGCAAGGCATGAGGAGAGCGACATGACGGCAACTGCCATGCGCAGCTGGGACGGCCTGCTGGCCGTCCTGCGCTGGACGTCGATGGCGGTGCTGGCGTTCATGATGGCGTCGATCTGCTACGACGCCATCATGCGCTATGCCTTCTCGGCCCCGACCAGCTGGAGCCTGGAGATCAACTCCTTCCTGCTGGTCTACCTGGCCGTGATCGGCGCCGCCGAAGCCCAGCGCCACGACGCACATATCCGCATCACCTACTTCAAGGACCGGCTCCCGCCGCGCGTGCGCGCCGGCATCGATCTCGCCACCGGTGTGCTCGGCGTGGTGTTCTGCACCATCCTGGTGTGGCGGGGCGGCATCATGGCCCTGCAGGCCTTCGAGTTCGGCGAACGCGTGTCGAGTTCGCTGGGAACGCCCATGGTCTACCCCTACGCACTGCTGCCGATCGGCTTCGCCGCGCTCGGTCTGCAGTTTCTGATCGACGCTGCCTGCGCACTGATGGCGCTTCGCCACGGCCCCGACGAGGAGGCTAGCCATGGCTGACACCCTGAGCCACAAGCTGATCCGCGACCACCTGGTGGCCGGCGAGATGGTGCCGGGCCACGAGATCGCCCTGCGCATGGACCAGGCGCTTCTGCAGGACATCCTCGGCACCCTGGTAATGCTCGAGCTCGACGCCATGGGCCTCGACCGGGTACGCACCGCCCCCAGCGTGCAGTACATCGACCACACCCTACTGCAACCCGACAACATCAACGCCGACGCCCACCTGTTTCTCAAGAGCGCCTGCGAGCGCCTCGGCGTGTGGTACAGCGGTCCCGGCAACGGCATCAGCCACCCGGTGCACATGGAGCGCTTCGGCATCCCCGGCCACAGCCTGGTGGGCTGCGACAGCCACACCACCGCCGCCGGCGCCCTGGGCATGCTGGCCATCGGCGCCGGCGGCATCGAGGTGGCCATGGCCATGGCGGGCGAGCCGCTCTACCTGCCGATGCCCGAGATCGTCGGCGTGCACCTCGAGGGCGAGCTGCCCGAGTGGGTGAGCGCCAAGGACGTGATCCTCGAACTGCTGCGCCGCCACGGCGTGGCCGGCGCGAAGAACTGCATTCTCGAGTACCACGGCCCCGGACTTGCCGCCCTGGATGCCATGGACCGCCACGTGCTGGCCAACATGGGCACCGAAATGGGCGCCACCGCCAGCGTCTTCCCCAGCGACGCAGTGACCCGCGACTTCCTGCGCGCCCGCGGTCGCGAGACCGACTGGCGGCCACTGACGGCCGACCCCGGCTGCCGCTACGACCGCCACGAGAGCCTCGACCTCTCCACGCTGGAGCCGCTCATCGCCCTGCCCTCCAGCCCCGACAAGGTGGTACCGGTGGCCGAGGCGGCGGGCCAGCCCCTCTATCAGGCCTACATCGGATCCTCGGGCAACCCCGGCTATCGCGACTTCGCGGTGGTGGCCGAGATCGTCAAGGGCCGGCGCGTGGCCGACTCGGTCTCGCTGGACATCAACCCCTCCACTCGGCAGGTGCTGGCTGCGCTGATCGATGAAGGCCACCTCGCCGCGCTGGTGGAAGCCGGGGGGCGCCTGCACCAGCCGGGCTGCAACGGCTGCATCGGCATGGGCCAGGCCCCGGCAGCGGGCCGCAACAGCCTGCGCACCGTGCCGCGCAACTTCCCCGGGCGCTCCGGCACCCGCGAGGACAGCGTCTTCCTGTGCAGCCCGGAAACCGCCGCGGCTTCGGCGCTGACGGGCACGATCACCGACCCGCGAACTCTCGACATGCCCTGCCCGCGCGTGCGCGAGCCGGCTCGCATGGCGGTCAACGACGACTGGTTCGTGCCGCCGCTGCCGCCCGAGCGCGCCCGGCAGGTATCGCTGCTGGCCACCGACAATACCCCACCGCTGCCGGCATTGACGCCGCTGCCCGAGCGCATCGAAGCGCCGATCTTGCTCAAGACCGGCGACAACGTCTCCACCGACGACATCATGCCTGCCGGGGCCCGGGTGCTGCCGCTGTGGAGCAACGTCCACGCCTCGGCGGAACACACCTTCGAAGCGCTCGACCCGGACTACGTGGCGCGAGCCCGGGAGCGTGGAGAGGCAGGTCACGTCATCGTCGGCGGCGCCAACTACGGCCAAGGTTCCAGCCGCGAGAACGCCGCTCTGGTGCCGCGCCTGCTGGGTCTTCAGGTGGTGGTGGCCAAGAGCATCGCGCGCATTCACTGGCAGAACCTGCCCTGCTTCGGCGTGCTGCCGCTGACCTTCGCCGACCCGGCGGATTACGACCGCATCGAACGCGGCCGGACCCTCGTCATCGACGACCTGCCCGGCCAGCTGGCCGCCGGCGGCCGCATCCGCGCCACGCTCGACGGTAAACCCCTGGAACTGCTTCACCAGTTGAGCCCGCGTCAGGTGGCGATACTCTCCGCCGGCGGGGTGATCAACTGGCTGCGCGAGCGCAACGCGCCGCCCGCCAAGGAGAATGCCTCATGACAGCCCTGACGCCGCCCGAACGGGTGGCCATCGTGGAGGTCGCCCCCCGCGACGGCTTCCAGTCGATCCGCGACCCGCTGCCTACGGCCGACAAGCGACGCTGCATCGAGGCGTTGCTCGATGCCGGCGTGACGCGCCTGGAGATCGGCTCCTTCGTCAGCCCCAAGGCCATTGCGCAGATGGCCGACACCGGCGATCTGGTGGCGGCCTTCGCCGACCGCCCCGGGGTACGCCTCTCGGCGCTGGTACCCAACCTCAAGGGCGCCGAACTGGCACTCGCCCACGGCATCCGCGAGGTGGTCTACGTGGTCTCGGTGTCGGAATCGCACAACCGCAGCAACGTGCGGCGCAGCCCTGACGAATCGCTAGAGGATCTGGGCCGGGTGATCGAGCGCCTGCGCCAGACCGACGGCACCCGGTTGCGCCTCGACCTGGGCACCAGCTTCGACTGCCCCTTCGAGGGCACCGTCGCCTGGCAGTCGGTCGACCGCGTGCTCGGCAAGGCGCTCGAATTGGCCGGCGATCTGCCGCTGGAAGTGGCCTTGTGCGACACCACCGGGCGGGCCAGCCCCTACCAGGTGGCCGACCACTTCACCCGACTGCGCGAGCGCCACGTCCGCCCGGGGCTCGACTGGGCCTTCCACGGCCACGACACCTTCGGCATGGGCGTGGCCAACGCGCTGTTCGCCATCCACCACGGCGCCACGGCAGTGGACAGCGCCTGCGCGGGCCTGGGTGGCTGCCCCTTCGCGCCCGGCGCCACCGGCAACACCGCCACCGAGGACCTCATCCATGCCCTGCACGGCGGCGGGGTGGAAACCGGCATCGACCTGCCGACACTGCTCGAAGCCGCCGACCGGATCGCCGCCCTGCCCGGCGGCCAAACCGCCAGCCACCTGCGCCAGGTGCCCCGCGACCGAGTGAGCTGAGCCGGTGCCACTGATCGTTCTGCTGGCCACCACCCTGGTGCTGGCCTTCTCCTCGCTGGTGGCGCTGTTCCCGGCGGCCATCGCCCCGGCTCTCGCCGCGGCGCTGGGTGTCTCCTCGGCCACGGTGGGCCTGCAGGTCAGTCTGATCTTCGCCGGCGCCATGCTCTCCGCACTGGTGGGTGGGCCGCTCACCCGACGGCTCGGGCCGTGCCGTACCAGCCAACTTTCCCTCGCCCTGCTGGGCGGCGGCGCCGCGCTGCTGGCCATCCCCTCGCTGCCGCTCTTCGCGCTGGCCTCGCTGATCGCCGGGCTCGGCTACGGCATGACCAACCCCGCCGCTTCGGTGCTGCTGGTGCGCTTCACGCCCGCCGAGCGGCGCGGGTTGATCTTCTCGCTCAAGCAGGCCGGCGTACCGCTAGGCGGAGTGATCGCCGGCGCCAGCGCCCCGGCCCTTGCCCTGGCAGTGGGCTGGCAGGCCGGGCTGCTCACGCTCACCGCACTGGCGGCACTCGGCATCGCCGCCCTGCAACGCGCCCGCCCCGGCTGGGACGACCGGCGCGACCCGCGCACGCCCTGGCTGGCCACGCCCTTCGCCGGGCTGGCCGTGGTGTGGCGCCAGCGTTCGCTGCGCAACGTGGCGCTGCTCAGCCTGTGCTTCTCGGCGATCCAGCTCTCGGTTTCGGCCTTCACCGTGGCTCTGCTGGTGGAGGATCTGTCCTTCGGCCTGGTGGAGGCGGGGCTGGTGATGTCCGCCGTGCAGGTCAGCGGGGTGGTGGGGCGCATCGGTTGGGGCTGGGTGGGCGATCGACTCGGCGACCGTCTCACGGCGCTCGCCATCATCGCCTTCACCACCTCGGCCGGCGCTTTGCTGGTGGCCTTCATGACCCCGGCCTGGCCCGATCTTCTCGTCGCCACCCTGCTGTGCCTTCTGAGCCTCTCTTCGCTGGGCTGGAACGGCGTCTTCATGGCCGAGATCACCCAGCTCGCCCCGCCGGGCCGCATCGCCGACGCCGCCGGCGGCTGCCTGGTGTTCACCTACGGTGGCGTACTGCTTGGCCTGCCCGCGATCACCGCGCTGCACGGCCTCGTCGGCCGCTACACCATACTCTTCGCGCTGCTTGCCGGGGTCTCGCTGATCGGGCTGTGGCTGATTCACCAGACGCGCAATGCCCTAGCGTAGGAAACGACGGACCGGCCACTCGGCCCGGGTTCCAGAGATCGATGAGTACCACGCCGAGCCCCGCGCAGTCCTTCGCCGCGGAGGCACTCTCTTTTCACCACACCCTTGACGCGCCTCCGTTCCTTTAATAGAACGTTCGTTAAAAGGAACACTTCGAGGCACCCCATGGATACGCTCTCGCTCGGCACCCTCGGCCAGCACCTGCAGGCCCTGCGGCTCGAACGCGGCTGGTCGCTCTCGCAGCTGGCCGCCGCCGCCGGCATCGCCAAATCGAACCTGTCGCGGCTGGAACAGGGCAACGGCAACCCCACCCTGGATACCATCTGGCGGCTGGCGGTGCAGCTGGGCGTGCCCTTCGGCACCCTGGTGGCGCCGATCAGCGTGCCGCTGGGCGAGCACGGCGTGGAAGTTCGGCTGATCGACCAGGGCAAGGAATCCCCCCAGGTCGACGCCTACTGGATGCGCTGCGCGCCCCACACCCTGCGCCACGCCGAACCGCATACCCCTGGCGCCCGCGAGTCGCTCACCCTGATCAGCGGACGGCTGGAGGCCGGCCCCGAGGACGACCTGCACGAGCTGCGGCCCGGCGACAGCCTGACCTTCGCCGCCGACCGCCCGCACCGCTATCGCACCGATAACGCCTGGGCCACCCTGCTGCTCACCATCGTCTACACCCACGAAGGAGACGCACCATGAGCCAACAAGCGACTCGTTCTCTGCCTCGCCCCTGGCTTGCCGGGCTGCGCGAGGCCATTCCGCTGTTGGGCGGCTATGTGCCGGTGGCCATCTCCTTCGGGCTGATCGCCGTCCAGGCCGGCTTCAGCACCTGGGAAGCGCTGGCCATCTCGACGCTCGTCTATGCCGGGGCCTCGCAGTTCCTGTTCGTGGGCATGATCGCCGCGGGGTCGCCGCTATGGCTGGTGGTCGTCATGACCCTGCTGATCAACGTGCGCCACGTGGTCTACGCCCCCAACATCGCCCCCTGGCTGACCGCGAGCCGCGCCTGGCCCTGGCTGATGCACGGACTGACCGATCAGGTCTTCGCCCTGGCCCATACCCGCCTGCCGCAGTTGCCGGCGTCGCAGCGCCTCGGCTGGTTCACCGGCGCCGCGCTGCTCGCCTGGTTCAGCTGGATCGGCGGCACTGCGCTGGGCGCCGTGGCCGGCGAGGAGCTGACCCGACGCTGGCCCCTGCTCGGCGAGATCATGCCCTTCGCCCTGCCGGCCCTGTTCCTGGTGCTGCTGGCCCCGCGCTTCACCGATCGGCGCTGGTCGGTGGCACTGGGCAGCAGCATCGCCATCGCCCTACTGCTCACCGTGAACGGCCTCAGCAACGCCGCCATTCCCCTTGGCGCCGCCTGCGGGGCGCTGTGCTTCTACCTGGTGAAGCTCGACTCGACAACGCGAGGACGCTGACATGAGTACCGCTCTCTGGCTCGCCGTGCTGGCCTCGGCGCTGGGTACCCTGCTGATGCGAATGCTGCCGCTGCTGTGGATGCAGCGCCGCCTGGACAGATCCGACAGCGACGACGACCTCGATGCCATGCCCCAGTGGCTCGGCATTCTCGGCCCGCTGATGATCGCCGCCGTGCTGGGCACCTCCCTGGTGCCGACCACCGTCGATGCCACCTCCTGGCTCGCCACGGCCATTGGCGTGCTCGCCACCCTGGCCGTGTGGTGGCGGTTACGCTCGCTCGGCTGGCCGATCGCCGCCGGCGTGGCGGCCTATGGGGCGGTGGTGACGCTGCTGGGATGAGGCATCGCCCCGCCATTGGACGGCGCTAGCCATATCGCCCCTACAGTTTCTACTCACCTCGCCGATACCCCTCTGACCAAGTGGTCAACATCGACGCATCGCCCCTGACGATGCGCGAGCCTGAAGGGGGAACCGTGAGGAATCTAACCATTGCCCAAAAGCTGATGATCGGCATCAGCCTGTGCATGATCCTGATCGTTGGCGGCGCGACGGCCATTCAGTACCGGCTGTTCAGCGAGCTGATCACCGACCGAGTCACCCAAGACGAATTGCCGGCAACCCTGGAAAGCATTCGCAACGACATCGAAGCCAACTTGAGCGGGCCAATCACGACGGCCCAGAGCCTGGCGAACAATGGCTACCTGCATGAGTGGCTGGCCAGAGGAGAGTCGCGGGAAGATAGCGAGCGCGCCGTGGAGCACTTCGAACGGCTACAGCAACGCACCGGAGCCAACACCGTATTCTACGTGTCGGCGCTCAGCGGCAACTACTACACGGCCAATGGGATCGAGCGCACGCTGGACCGTGAAGAAGCCCCCTGGTTCTATCGCCTGGTCGACGACGCCGACAGCCCTGATTACACGCTGGATGTCGATTCGGACGGCGGAGAACTGAAGGTCTTCATCAACCACGTGATCGAATTCGACGGCGAACGCGTGGGGGTCGCGGGGGTCGGCTATACGCTCGACGCCATGGCCGAGACGATCAGCAACTATCAGTTGGGCGATACGGGCTCGGTGTTCCTGGCAAGCCAGGACGGCACGATCCGCGTTCACCCAGAGGGGGCCTCCATGGCCGGCCAGCCAGTAACGAACCTGCCGGGCTGGGAGACCCATGCCGCCGAGCTGCTGTCCGGAGACGGCTATCGTTACACCACGATCACCGACGAAAACGGCGACGAACAACTGGTCGCAGCGATCGAGGTACCGGGTACCGACTGGGTCGCCTTCGCACGGATACCGCGCAGCGAGCTGTTCGCCGATCTCAACCAGGCAGTACTGATGGTCATTTTGACGGTGGCGGCAATCGTGCTGGCAAGCCTGGCGGTGTTCGCACTGCTGCTGCGCGCTCTGTTTCGCCCCATTCGACGTACCGCCGATGCCATGGGCGAGATCGCCAAAGGCGACGGCGACCTGACGCTGCGACTGCCCGTGCAGGGCAAGGACGAAGCCAGCGAGCTCGCCATCCAGTTCAACGCCTTCGCCGACAAGATGCATGACGTGCTCGCACAGGTGAGAAGCAGCAGCGACGCCGTTCGGCATGCCGCCCAGGAGATCGCCAGCGGCGGACAGGACATGTCGCGACGCACCGACCAGGCGGCGTCCAGCCTGCAACAGACCTCAGCCTCTATCGAGCAGATCACCGGCACGGTGGAAAACACCTCGGCCTCGTCACGCGAGGCGAACCAGCTCTCGCAATCCGCCGTCCAGCTGGCACAGGGCACCGGCGACACCGTGACCCAGGTGGTCACGACGATGGGCGACATCCAGCACGCTTCCGAACGCATCGGCGACATCATCAAGGTCATGGACGATATCGCCTTCCAGACCAACCTGCTGGCGCTCAACGCCTCGGTGGAAGCGGCCCGCGCCGGCGAGAGCGGCAAAGGCTTCGCCGTGGTGGCCGGCGAGGTCCGCCAGCTCGCCACCCGCAGCGCCCAGGCCTCGCGGGACATTCGCGGCCTGATCGAGGCCTCCGGCGAAAAGGTCCAGGGCGGTACGCGCCTGGTGCGCGACGCCGGCAACGCCATGCACGAGCTCGTCGAGGTGGTGAACCGCGTGGCCGGCATGCTCGGAGAAATCAGCCACGCCACCACCGAGCAGAGCGACGGCATCGGTCAGGTCAACGTTGCCGTGGCCGAGCTCGACCGCATGACCCAGCAGAACGCCTCGCTGGCGGAAGAATCCACCTCAGCCGCCGAACAACTGCGCGAGCAAGCCGACCGCCTGGCGGAACTGGTGGGCAGCTTCAAGCTCAACGGAGTCTGTCAACATAGTTGGCATATGAAATAGTTCTGGCTCTTTAAAACCCTGCTGCCTGCGGCACTGGGTCCCGCTCGGGATTCAGGTGCACGATCTCAGGCAGGCTGAGCTTCCGGATGTCACCCGACCAGCGCTCCGGGTGACGCTGCTTCGCCGCCTCGAAGACCTCCCGGCGCTGGGCCAGGATGCCTTTGGCCTCGCCGTTATGACGCTGGCTCGGCGTGACGTAGCGAAGGGCGCTGTGCCGGTGCTCGTGGTTGTACCACTCGGTAAATTGCTGAACCCAGTCCTGAGCCTCGGCCAGGGTGGCGAAGCCGTC
>NZ_FNES01000021.1 GCF_900100195.1 Billgrantia gudaonensis | reverse complement strand
AAGGGCCCAGCAAGACCAGCTGGTTGATAGGCCGGGTGTGGACGCGCTGCAAGGCGTTGAGCTAACCGGTACTAATGGCCCGTGAGGCTTGACCATATAACCCCAAGGGGTCTGCGCATGACGCGCACGATTGACGGATACGATGAGACGTTGGTCGGCATGATTCACGGTGTTTCGCCTGACGACCATAGCGAGTGGGAACCACCTGATCCCATGCCGAACTCAGCAGTGAAACCGCTCAGCGCCGATGGTAGTGTGGGGTCTCCCCATGCGAGAGTAGGTCATCGTCAGGCACTTATTCAGAAACCCCAGCCAATGGCTGGGGTTTCGTCGTTTAAGGGCCTCCCCGGGCGAGTCGCGCCGCCCGGGCCCTCGTCAGGCACTCATGCCAAACACCCCGGACACCTCGTGTTCGGGGTTTTCTCGTTTGAGGGGGCGAAAACAGGAGGGGTTAGACTTTAGGCTAATACTGGGTTATAATGCACTGCAACATGGACAGCGATTCGAGGTGCACTATGGCTAACAAGGTAGAAGTCTTTCCGACGGTTTGGGACCATTCATCCTCTTGGCTCCCTGATGCCAAGCCGTTCCTGCGTCGATTCTGGAAGGGATTGATGCGGCTTTCGGAAGCCCAGTGCCAGGCTCAGGCGCGCCGCGGGTTCCTGCCTTACGAGTGAACGCATTCGCTGCCCAGGGGCGCCTGCAGTCGTTCCCGTCGCTGGGTCGTGAAGGAAAAAGCCCGGAGCCATCAATGGCTCCGGGCTTTTTCATGGCGAGTTGCTTACACCACCCCCTGGTCGATCATGGCATCGGCGACCCTGCGGAAGCCGGCTATGTTGGCTCCCAGTACCAGGTTGGTGGGGTCGTCGAACTCGGCAGCGGTATCGGCGCACTGCCGGTGAATGCCAGCCATGATCTCCTTGAGCTTGGCGTCGACCTTTTCCAGCGGCCATTTCTGCATGCTGCCGTTCTGGGCCATTTCCAGCTGACTGGTAGCGACGCCGCCGGCGTTGGCCGCCTTGCCGGGGCCATAAGCGATTTTCGCCGCGAGGAAGCGGTCTACCGCCTCGGCGGTAGAGGGCATGTTGGCGCCCTCGCTGATGCAGTCGACGCCGTTGTCGAGTAGGGCTGCTGCATCGGTGTCCGTCAGTTCGTTCTGAGTGGCACAGGGGAAGGCGACGTCGCCCTTGATGCGCCAAACCGCGTGACCATCGGAAGGATAGTCGGCAGTGGGGATGTAGCTCGCCTCGGGATGCCGTTCGAGATAGGCCTCCAAGGAAACTCGCTCGATCTCCTTGAGTTCCTTGAGCAGCGCCAGGTCGATGCCACGAGGGTCGTGCAGGGTGCCGCGAGAATCGGAGCAGGTCACGGGAAGTGCATTCAGCTCGTAGAGCTTTTCGATGGTGTAGATGGCCACGTTGCCGGCACCGGATATCAGGCAGACCTTGCCTTCCAGCGTTTCGCCGCGAGCCTCCAGCATGTTCTCGGCGAAGTAGACCGCTCCATAGCCGGTGGCTTCCTTGCGGCCGATGGAACCGCCCCAGTCGAGCCCCTTGCCGGTAAGAATGCCTTCGTAGCGTCCTGTAAGGCGCTTGTACTGGCCGTAGAGGTAGCCGATCTCGCGAGTGCCAACGCCGATATCGCCGGCGGGTACGTCCGTGGTAGGGCCGATGTGGCGATAGAGTTCGGTCATGAAGGCCTGACAGAAACGCATGATCTCGCCATCGGATTTCCCCTTGGGGTCGAAGTCCGAGCCTCCCTTGCCGCCGCCGATCGGTAGTCCGGTCAAGGCATTCTTGAAGATCTGTTCGAAGCCCAGGAACTTGATGATTCCCGCGGTCACGCTGGGGTGAAAGCGCAGGCCGCCTTTGTAGGGGCCCAGTGCCGAGTTGAATTGGATGCGAAATCCCTTGTTGACCTGAACCTGGCCGGCATCGTCGGTCCAGCAGACGCGGAACAGGATCTGGCGTTCGGGCTCTACGATGCGCTCGATGATGCTGTGGTCATGGTAGTAGGGACTGCGCTCGAACAGCGGTCGCAGACACTCCAGGACCTCCTCGGCGGCCTGGTAGAACTCGGTTTGTGCAGGGCTGCTCTTCTCGAGGCGCGCAAGGGTGTCGTGAACGTATGGCATGGGCGATCTCGCATGATGGTGATGGCGATGGGTGAGCGTCGCCGGGAGGATGTCGAAGGTGAAGCCACTATATAGCAGTGCACCATAATGCAGCAATCGCATAGCCCATGCGGAGATTAGACATAGATATGAGGCGAAATCCCTTTAAAAATGCCAAAAAGCGTGCACCAAAATATTTCATTAAGATAATTTAATTAACGATGTTAGGACGGTGCGGGGCGGAGGACGTGTGGGGACGTGCACTGGTATCATGGCGGTCAAGCCCCGATGGAGCCCCTCGATCGTGACCCTGACGACGCCAGCACTACTGTTTCCCGCCATTTCGCTGTTATTGCTCGCCTATACCAACCGATTCCTGGTGTTGGCGCAGTTGATTCGTAAGCTGGCCGACGAGGAGCGGGATCAGCATCACGATGTGGCGGCACGCCAGATTTTGATGCTGCGCAAACGCATCTCGCTCACCAAGCGCATGCAAGTGGCCGGTGTGCTGAGTTTCTTGCTTTGCACCCTGTCCATGTTTTCGCTCTTTCTGGCTCTGGAGCTGCTGGGCATGGTGCTGTTCGGTATCAGCCTGGTCACGCTGTCCATTTCGTTGATCTATTCGCTTTGGGAAGTGATGTTGTCGACCAACGCGCTCAACGTGCAGCTTCAGGACATAGAGGCGCTGGGTGGGGCCCGTGAGCGGGCCTCGAAAGCGCGAGACGATAGTAGCGAGGAGGGTGCCTGATGCCGACAGCGACGCGGAAGAAGGCCACCCTCGAGCCCGATCGACTGCTCTTGTATTGCCGCCCCGGGTTCGAGGCCGACCTGGCATCGGAAGTGGCGGAACGTGCCGATGGTCTCGGGTGGACAGGAACGCCGGAGGCGCTGATCGGTTGCGTGGACTTTCCTGTCGATGGGGACCTGCCTGCCAATGAGCTCCATCGCCAGCTGCGCCTGGCCGGCCTGGTGTTTGCGCGCCAGAGCCTGGTGAGCCTGCCGCCGCTGTGCCTGTCGCGCGAAGATCGACTGACGCCCATCATCGAGCAGGTGGTTGCGAGCGGATGGAGCTTCGAGACTGTTTGGCAGGAGACGCCCGACACCAACGAAGGCAAGGCGCTGGCTGGCTTGATCAGGGCCCTGGCGCGTCCGCTCGAGTCGTTGCTCAAGAAACGCGGGGCATTGCGGCGCAAGGCGGGTGGGCGCCGCTTGCACCTATGCTGGCATGATGGAGAGCGCGTTCAACTGGGAATGAGTTTTCCCGGCAATCGAAGTGAATTGCCCGGCGGGATTCGCCGGCTGAAGTTTCCCCGGGGTGCGCCAAGCCGTTCGACGCTGAAGCTGGAAGAGGCTTGGCACGAATTCGTGCCGCGCGATGAGTGGCCGGACCGGCTGGCGGAAGGGATGCAGGCCGCCGATCTGGGAGCGGCGCCGGGAGGGTGGACCTGGCAGCTGGTGCGTTGTGGCATGCATGTCTTCGCCATCGACAACGGGCCCATGGACAAGGGCCTGATGGCGTCGGGAATGGTCGAGCATCTGCGGGAAGACGGTTTCGTCTGGGAGCCGCCATGCCGATTGGATTGGCTGGTCTGCGATATCGTCGACAAGCCGGCTCGTGTGGTGGCCATGGTCGAGCGCTGGCTCGTCAGGCGCTGGTGTCGTGAGGCGGTGTTCAACCTGAAGCTACCCATGAAGCGCCGCTGGGAGACGGTGTCACGCTGTCTGGCCGGGCTCGAGGGCGCGCTGGACGATGCCGGCGTGAGAGGCGAGATTCGCTGCCGGCATTTGTACCACGATCGTGAGGAAGTGACCGTCCACGTCAGGCTGCTGGATTGAGTCGTCGGCGTTTCGCAGGCGGCGGCGCCGTCAGTATGAGGGCTCGTAGGCGCGGATGACCTCGTCCTCGGTCAGCAGTGGCCAAATGCGCTGCATGACACGGTTACGCTCCTCGCTGCGGTACCATTCCTTCCAGGCGCGCATGTCGCGCCACTTGGTGATCATCAGGCGGCGGTCGCTGTGCCCCAGTTCGACGAGGGTTTCGCCGCCGACGAAGCCTCTGGCGCCCAACGACCAGCGCATTGCTTCACGTGCGGCTTGCTCGTATTCCTCTTCCAGGCCGGGCATGATACGACGTTCGATAATGATCTTGATCATCAGAGCTGCTCCCTACACCGAGGTTTTCGATGGTTGATACCGCCGACACCCCACCCGACTTCCAGGTCGAACTGGATACGACCGGACTCTACTGTCCGGAGCCGATCATGCTGATGCATAACAAGGTCAGGGACATGGCATCCGGCGATGTGCTCAAGGTGGTGGCAACCGATCCGGCCACTACCCGCGATGTCCCCAAATTCTGCCACTTCCTTGGCCACGAACTGGTGCAACAGCAGGAGTCGGGCGGTCTTTTCCTATACTTTATCCGCTTGGCTTGAGGCCTCCCAGTTCTCGCCCGGATGGCGAGCGGCGTGGCGTCATCGCTGCTCCATCGGTTCGTGGGGGATCACCATGAGCGCCAGGGCCTCCAGGGTGGTGGGATCCTGCTCACGAATGCGATTGGCGATGCGCCGCTGGAAGAAGTAGACCAGTCGATGGCGGCTGCGGCCGGGATAAAGGCAGTCGTCGCCCGGCAGAATGGGCGTGGATTCGACCCGCGATTCGTCGGCGAGCAGAGCCTCGATGTTGCCGTCGCTGTAGAGCCGCCAGCCGAACACCTGCTTCAGTTGCCAGGGCCCTTGGGTGTCGTCGATGCACAGGGCATGAGTGCCCAGCGTATCGGGCAACTGCTGAATCAGCGTGACCTCGCGGGTTTCTTCGTAGTCGAAGTAGGCGGCGGCGTGTTCGAGCTCCAATGCCTTGTGGGGTGGCGCCGACTCCAGCAGCTCCTCGGTCTCCGGGTCACGGTAGCCGACGAATCGGCCCTGCTCCGGATCGTCCAGTCGATGGCACGGCGTCAATGCCTCCATCCAGGGTACCAGCCCGACGACGTCCCCATCCTCGCGTAGCCCCCAGGCCATGATCGGCATGCCATAGTAGGCGTCGGGATCGGAGGCCAGCTGGTAGACCATTTCCAGGCCGTCGAGCTCGGGAGCGAGCCGAATCAGGCGCTGCTTGGCCTTGTGCCGCTGGCGCATCGTTTCCAGGTCGATGACCTGGGCAGGGCGGGATGACAGTGAAATGCCCATGATCTCCCTCCAGGTTCTGCGTGGTCACGGCGTGTGACGCGGCTCGCGGCGGATCCCGGCCTGTCGCTTCCACCAATAGCACAGAGGCGAGGCACAAGTTAAGTCTCCAAGTGCGATTTTCACGAGCAGCGCTCGGCCAACCGCTGCCAGTGTCGGCCGTGGGCAGCGAGCGCCGAACGATAGGCGGGCAGCGGCGCCACGGGATTGTCGAGCGAGAGCCAGCGATGACGGTATTCGGCAACGG
The DNA here is from genome assembly GCF_900100195.1 of Billgrantia gudaonensis. Taxonomy (GTDB): domain Bacteria; phylum Pseudomonadota; class Gammaproteobacteria; order Pseudomonadales; family Halomonadaceae; genus Halomonas; species Halomonas gudaonensis. The sequence goes on along the minus strand of NZ_FNES01000021.1, from coordinate 51,887 downwards.
CGTCGGGAGGGGAGACGTGGCTTGCCATAAGAGCATCGACCGCAGTCAACCAGCGCTCGGCCAGCATCTCCAGGCGTGACAGCCACTGCCGTGCAGGGCGGTCCTGAAAGCGGCTTTTCAAGCTCGGACCCGGCTCGTCGAGAGAGGCGCATGCATCGCTGTCGTCGAGCCGGTGGACGAGCAGCGCGTTGGCTTCGCTCAGGCGCTGCTCGGCAAGGAGCAGCGCCCTCAGCAGCTCGGCGGTGAGAGGCCGTGCGCGAAGCGCCTTGAGGTGGCCCTCCAGCGTCGAGGACTCCGGCGTCCAGTCGGGCTCGAACTGATTGAGAGTGGCGCGACGCAGCCAGCGTAGCGCTTCCAACTGAGCGTCCAGGGGATCGGTATCGCTCGGTTCCAGGGCGGAACTCGCTCGGGAGAAGTTGCCGGTCCACTCTTCGGAATCGAACAGGCTGTTCCAGCTCACCAGCGGCAGCTGTCGGGTCTTGCGGCGGGTGATGCGCTCCAGTCGTGCCCGGTCGTCTTCGGCCAGCCGTTCGGCCACCTCGCTGTCCCGGCAGGCGTCGAGGCGGCGCCATAGCTTCAGCTCGTAGATCCAGCGCTGGCTGGGTGGCGCTACGCGGCCGAGCTGATTGTTGCGCGCGGCGACCAGATTGGTGATGTGGCATTCGCGCAGGGCATAGACGTCTAGCAGACCCTCGCGCGTTTCGGACACCTCGAACAGCCGCGCCTGGCGTTCGGGGAACGCGCCGATGTTGCCCGGCGGCTCGGGCTCAGGGGCCGGCAGATCGAGCGCTTCGGCCAACTGGCGTTGATAGTCGCGAAGCATGGCGTCGCCCTCGCCGCTCCCGCCACAGCCCGCCAACCCCAGGAGGATGACGAGCGCAACGGCGCCCAGGCGGCGCCACCTAACCGTAAGGGACAGCGTGGCTACCATTCGCCACTCCTTTAGCGACCCGCCGCAGGCGTTCGCCGAGCAGCAGGGCGGCGGCGGTCAGGCCGGCGATCAGGCCCACCCAGTAGCCATGCACGCCCATGGGCTCGACGAGGCCGAACAGGCCGTATTCGCCGAGCCCGTGGCCGCCCCCCAGGCCGACGAGCCAGTAGGCGATCAAGGTGATCACCATGACGACTCGCGTGTCCTTGTAGCCGCGCAGCGCGCCGGCCAGGTTGACCTGAAGCGAATCCGAGACCTGAAAGATCATGGCCAGTACGACCAGCGAGAGAGTCAGGCGTTGCACGGCCACGTCATGGGTGTAGAGGGCGATGATCGGCTCGGCGGTCAGCCACAGCAGGGTGCTGTTGAGCACCGCCACCAGCAGGCACAGCGCGATCCCGTTCCACGCCACCAGCCGGGCATGGTCAAGTCGCCGTTGGCCGAGCGTGTTGCCGACCCTGACGGTGAGCGCCATGCTCAGTGACAGCGGCAGCATGAAGAGAATCGAGGTGTAGTTCAGTGCCACTTGATGGGCGGCCACGGTGATTTCTCCGAGGCTGGCGATGAACAGGGCGATCAGCGTGAACAGCGTCACCTCGACGAAGATGGCCACCCCGATGGGCACCCCGACGTAGAGCAGTTCGCCGATCATCCGGCCTTGCGGGGGCGTGGGCGTGTGCCACAGGCCGACATCGCCATAGGCCGGCGAGCGATGGGTGTAGACCGCCATGGCCAGGCCCATGACCCAGAAGGAGAGCGCGGTGGCCAGGCCGCAGCCCAGCGCGCCGAGCGCCGGCAGCGCCTGGAGCCAGCCCGGCAGCCAATCGCCGAACAGGCCGGTGAGGCCTTCGCCGCCATAGATCAGCACGAAGTTGCTGGGAACGTTCACGGCCAGCCCCACCAGGCTGATCCACAGCGATGGCCGGGTGTGGTTCATGCCATCCGAGAAAGCGCGCAAGGCCTGGAACAGGGCGACGCCCGGCATCCCCAGCGCCACGGCGGCCAGGTAAGCCGCCGCGCGCTCGGCGACCGGGGCGGGAACGGCCATCAGGCGAAAGATCGGCATCACCGCCAACCACAGCAGCAAGGCCGCGATGACGCCCAGCGCCAGTGCCACCCATAGCGCCTGGTGCACGTTGGGCCGGATGCGCGGCGTGCGGCCGCCGCCGAGCAGTTGGGCGACGATGGGGGTGAGCCCCATCAAGGTGCCGGTCATGAACAGCATCAGCGGCATCCACAGGCTCGAGCCCACCGAGACGGCCGCCAGGTCGGTGGCGCTCAGGCGCCCCGTCATCATCACGTCGACGACGCTCATGCCCGCCTGCGCCAGCTGGGCGCCGCAGATGGGCAGGGCGAGGCGGATCAACGGCCGCGTTTCCGTGCGGCTGGCAGAGAGTAGATCGACGATGAATGTTGCCAAGAGAGTGGCTCCTTGCCGGCAATACGACCGGGACATGCGACGAATTCCCGAAGAAGTCACTAGCTTAGCAACTGCCGAAGCGCCTTGCTTGATGACCGCACGGTGCCGTCACGGTAGGCTGTTCGGCATCCCGCCCACTCTTGCCGTCGGAGGCCGACACCGTGGTCGAACCACTCCCCCAGGAGAATCGCTTTCTGGAAGCCCTGAGCAACGACGCCTGGCCGCAACCGCCGCACCAGTGGGCGCTCGAGTCGGTCGGTCTCGACCCCGAGGGGCTGATCGAGCTGTTCGACTCGCAGCTGGCGAGCCGACATCTGGATCTGCATGCACGACGCCTCCAGGCAAGGGGCGAAGCCTTCTACACCATCGGCAGTGCCGGGCACGAGGGCAACGCGGCCATCGCTGCCGCCTTGCGGCCTACCGATCCCGCCTTCCTGCACTACCGCGATGCCGCCTTCATGATCCAGCGCAGCCGCCAGGTGCCCGACCAGACCCCGCTTTGGGATCTACTGCTGAGCTTCGTCGCCTCGGCGGAAGATCCCATTTCGGGCGGACGCCACAAGGTGCTGGGATCGAAAGCACTGGCCATACCGCCGCAAACCAGCACTATTGCCTCGCATTTGCCCAAGGCGATGGGAGCGGCCTACGGCCTGGGCCTCGCCCGGCGTCTCGGCGTCGCGGGCGAGACGCCTGACGACAGCGTGGTGCTGTGCAGCTTCGGCGATGCCTCCTTCAACCACTCCACCGCCCAGGGGGCGCTCAACGCGGCCGGCTGGGCGGCATACCAGAACGTGCCCATGCCGCTGATACTGGTGTGCGAGGACAACGGCATCGGCATTTCCACACCCACGCCCGATGGGTGGATCGAAGCGAACATGCAAGGCCGCCCTGGCTTCCTCTATCTGGCCTGCGATGGCTGTGATCTGATCGATACCTGGCAGACCGCCCGCCAGGCGGTGCGACTGGCGCGCTCGCGCCGGCAGCCGGTGTTCCTCCACATGCGCTGCGTGCGGCTCTTCGGTCATGCCGGGTCCGATGCCCAGCAGGCCTATCTGAGCTCGACGCAGATCGAGGCTAGCGAAGCCCGCGATCCGCTGCTGATCAGCGCCGGTCTGTTGCGCCGCCACGGCGTGCTCGACCGTGAGCAGATCGCCACGCGCTATCATGCCATGAGCCAGCGCATCGCCGAGCTGGGCGAGCGGGCCATTCGTCGGCCTCGGCTGGAAACCGCCGAGCAGGTGATGGCGAGCATCGTGCCGCCGCGGCGGCCTAGCCGCGCTCGCGACTGGCAGGGCGAAATGGAGGCGGCCCCGGTGCCCATGGCCAAAGGCCTCAATCAGGCGCTGCAGCGCCTGATGCAATGCCACCCGGAACTGGTGATGGCGGGCCAGGACATCGGCCGCAAGGGTGGCGTCTACGGGGTGACCCAGAAGTTGCAGGCGCGCTTCGGCGCGCACCGGGTGATCGACTCGCTACTGGACGAACAGAGCATCCTGGGGCTCGGCATCGGCCTGGCCCACCACGGCCTGGTGCCGATCCTCGAGATCCAGTTCCTCGCCTACCTGCACAACGCCGAGGATCAACTGCGTGGCGAGGCGGCCACGCTCAGCTTCTTCTCCAATGGCCAGTATGCCAATCCCATGGTGGTGCGCATCGCCGGGCTCGGCTACCAGAAGGGGTTCGGCGGCCACTTCCACAACGACAACGCCATTGGCGTGCTGCGCGACATTCCAGGGCTGTTGGTGGCCTGCCCATCGAACGCCGCGGATGCCGTGGGCCTGCTACAGGAAGCCGTGCGCCTGGCCGACGAGGAGCAGCGGGTGGTGGTGATGCTCGAGCCGATCGCCCTCTACCATCAGCGCGATCTGCTCGCCGAGGGCGATCAGGGCTGGTGCTTCGCCGATCCGGGGCCGCAGCATCGTCTGCCGGTGGGGGCGCTCGGCCAGTGGGGCGAGGGGGACGAGCTGGCCATCGTCACCTACGGCAACGGCGTCTACCTGTCGCGCCAGGCGGCAGCCCAGCTGGCCGACGAAGGCATCGAATTGCGCATCATCGACCTGCGCTGGCTCACCGCCATCGATCACGATGCCGTGCATCGCGCCGTGGTCGGGTGCGAGCGCATCCTAGTGGTGGACGAATGTCGTCGCAGCGGGTCGTTGAGCGAGGAGGTGATCACGGCGCTGGTCGAGCGTGGGGTGGCCGGCGAACGGCTGGCCCGGCTCACCGCCGAGGACAGTTTCATTCCCTTGGGGCGGGCCGCCACGCTGACGTTGCCCTCGGTGGCGGGAATCGTCGCACGGGTACGCCAGTGGGTGAAGGGCGAGCGATCTCAGGGCTGATCCATGGCCAGCCGCTGGTGGAGGTGCAGCATCACTTCCACCTCGTGCTCGGGGCGCAGCGGTTCCAGGCCCAGCTCGCCGAACAGCTCGCCGCGGGCACGGGTCCATTCGCCGCTGGGCAAGTCCGGGTAGAGGCTGTCGGCCGGTGCCAGTTCGACGAAGGGGTCGATGCCATAGGTATCGAAGAGACGTGACAGGGCGGCTTCGTCGTCGTTCAAGCCGGCCGTGAACAGGGTGGCATTGAAGTGATCGCTTTCCAGCTCGCGGATCACGTCCAGCGGACTCACGCCGAGGCTGGCAAGCTCTTCCAGACTGTAGCCGTTCAGGGCGTTCATCTCCTCGTCCAGCCAGTCTTCGTCGGGCTGAATGAGGGTATGCTTGATGCGCCCATCGGGCAGCACCCAGGCGATGGCCAACGGAAGTTCTCCGTCGTCTCCGGTCTCGACGGCGATGAATCCGGGAATCTCGGCCATGTCACTCTTCCTCCTGGGCGGGGTGGCGGATCCTGTCGGGCACGACGTTGCCGGTCAATCGAAAGAAAGCCCGTGCCGTGGCAGTGGTCGCCTGGGCCAGTTCGGTCTCTTCGATCCCGTACCAGTGGGCGATCTCCTGCACGATCCACGGTAGCAGTGCCGGCTCGTGGCGTCTTCCCTTGAGTTTGGCAGGTAAATGGCGCGGCAGCAGGTAGGGGCAGTCGGTTTCGACCATCAGTCGGTTCAGCGGGATGTCGCTCACCAGGTCGCGCAGATGATGGCCGCGCCGTTCGTCGCAGATCCAGCCGGTCAGACCGATGTGCAGATCGAGATCCAGGTAGCCGTGCAGCGTGGCCCGGTCGGCGGTGAAACAGTGGACGACGGCATCGCTGATGTCGTCGCGCCAGGCGCGGAGCATCTCGTGCAGACGGCGACCGGCATCGCGCTCGTGCACGAACAGGGGTTTGCCGCACTCGACGGCGAGCCCCAGCTGGGCTTCGAAGGCGCGCTCCTGCTCGGCGGGGGTGGAAAAGTTGCGATTGAAGTCGAGCCCGCACTCGCCTACGGCAACCACCTCCGGCTGACGATGCAGTTCGCGCATCGCCGCTTCCAGGTCGGCATTCCAGCCGCTGGCGTCGTGGGGGTGGACCCCGGCGGTAGCATGCAGCTCGGGGTGGCGACGCGCCAGCTCGATGGCCTGTTCGGCGTGCTCGCGATCAGTGCCGGTGACGATCAGGGCGGTCACGTTCGCCGCACGGGCGCGATTCAGCACCGACTCCAAATCGTGGGCGAAACTGGCGTGGGTCAGGTTGGCGCCGATGTCCACCAGCGGGGCGGGCGAGCGTCGCTGCAGCGCCTTGGGTAGGACGTCGTCGAAGGGCTCGGTGTCGGCCAAAGTGGAAACTCCTGTTCGCATCTGTCGCGCATTGTAGCCAGCGACACCGCTCTTCGGCCACGCTGGCGCGTGCTTGCGTTACACTGTGCGCCTTCACGATCGAGAGAGGTACCCGAGTGACACTGCTACGTCTGGAACAGCTGCAACTCGCCTATGGCACCCATGTGCTGCTCGATGGCGCCGATCTGGTGCTCGAAAAGGGCGAGCGCCTGGCGCTGGTGGGTCGAAACGGCAGCGGCAAGTCGACTCTGTTGCGCCTGGTGTCCGGCGAGATCGAGCCCGATGGCGGCAGTATCTGGCGCGCACCGGGCCTGAAGATCGGCGTGCTGGCCCAGGATCTGCCCGAGGCCGATGGGCAGACCATCTTCGATGTAGTGGCCGGCGGCCTGCCGGAGGCCGGGGAACTGCTCTCCGAGTACCACCACCTGGTCGGCGAGGCCGAGCCCGACATGCGTCGCATGGCCGAACTGCAGACGCGACTGGAATCCATCGACGGCTGGTCGTTCCACCAGCGCATCGACGTCGTGCTGACCCGCCTGGGCCTGCCCGCCGACGCCGAGATGGCCGCACTGTCCGGCGGCTGGCGACGCCGCGTGGCGCTGGCCCGGGCGCTGGTGGCCGAGCCCGACCTGCTGATGCTGGACGAGCCGACCAACCATCTGGACCTGGATACCATCGCCTGGTTGGAGGAGCAGCTGCTCGCGTTCAACGGCGCCGTGCTCTTCATCACCCATGACCGGACCTTCCTGTCGAAGCTCGCCACGTCCATCCTCGAACTCGACCGTGGCCGCCTGGGTCGTTATCCCGGCGACTATGCGAAGTACCAGGAGCAGAAGGCCCACGAGCTGGAGGTGGAGGCGCGCGAGAACGCCGAGTTCGACAAGAAGCTGGCCCAGGAGGAAGCCTGGATTCGTCAGGGCATCAAGGCGCGGCGCACTCGCAACGAGGGGCGGGTGAGAGCGCTCGAGCAGATGCGCCGCGAGCGCAGTCAGCGCCGAGAGCGTCAGGGCCGGGCGAGCTTCGGCGTCGACAGCGGCGAGCGCACCGGCAAGCGCGTGGTGGAGCTCTTGCACGTCACCCAGCGCTTCGGCGACGAAACGGTGATCCGCGATCTGTCGCTGGAGATCCAGCGCGGCGATCGCATTGGCCTGATCGGCCGCAACGGCGCCGGCAAGACTACCCTGCTCAAGATCCTGCTCGGTGAGATCGAGCCTAGCGAGGGACGGGTGCACTTGGGCACCAATCTGCAGGTGGCCTACTTCGATCAACTGCGCGCTGGACTGGAGCCGGAGAAGACGGTCTACGACAACGTCGCCCAGGGCAGCGACCGGGTCACCGTCGGGGGGCGCGACCGGCACGTGATCAGTTACCTGCAGGACTTCCTGTTCACTCCGGCGCGCGCTCGTCAGCCGGTCAAGGCGCTCTCCGGCGGTGAGTCCAATCGCCTGCTGTTGGCCAAGCTCTTCACCCAGCCGGCCAATGTCCTGGTGCTCGACGAGCCCACCAACGACCTGGACGTCGAGACCCTGGAACTGCTCGAAGAGTTGCTGCTCGACTTCGACGGCACGCTGCTGCTGGTCTCCCACGACCGTACCTTCATGGACAATGTGGTGACCGGGGTGCTCGCGTTCGAAGGAGACGGTGTGGTGCGCGAGTACGTGGGCGGCTACACCGACTGGGTGCGCCAGGGTGGCAAGCTTCCCCCAGCACCCTGGGAAGGTGCGGCGCGGCAGCGGGCGGAACCGGCGAGAAGCGCCGAGGAGGCGCAGGCCGGCAACCATGGCGAGCCTTCCTCAGCAGCGAAAAAGGTGACGAAAAAGCCCGTCAAGCTCTCCTACAAGCTGCAGCGGGAACTCGACGGCCTGCCGGCGGAGATCGAACGGCTGGAAAATGCCGTGGCGGCGTATGAAGCCACCGTGGGCGATCCGGACTTCTACCAGCAGGACAGCGACACGGTGACCCAGACGCTGGAAGAACTCAACGCAACCCAGGCGGCGCTGGACGCCGCCATGGAACGGTGGATGGAGCTCGAGGCGCTCGCCGCCGGGGAGTGAGCGATGATTCGCTACCGCGCTTCTTCAAGAGAAGAAGCGTTGGCCGGTGCCAGGAATGAGGTTACTCATCGCTTTCCTCGCCTTTCTTGCCCACGCGTACCGCGAGAACGTCGCACTGGGCGCCGTGGAGCACGCCGGTGGAGGTGGAGCCGAGCAGCAGGGCGAAGCCGTGTCGGCCATGTGAGCCCACCACGATGAGATCGACGTCGTGCTCGGCGGCGAAGCGGTGGATCTCGGTATCCGGCATGCCCACGACGACGTGCTGATTCTCCTTGGGCACGTGATCGTCGGCGATCTCGGCCAGGCGATGCTTGGCGTGCTCGTCGAGCTGGTCCTGGATGCTGGTCAGGTCCATGGGAATGTCGCCGCCGTAAGCGAAGCCCAGCGGCTCCAGCGTATGCATGATGGAGAGCTTGGCCTCGTTGCGCTCGGCGATCTGCAGCGCACGTTCCAGCACCTTGTGGGAATCCTTGGTCAGGTCGACGGCGACCAGGACGTGGCGATATTCATTGCTCATGGCAAGCTCCTGCAGTGAGGGTAGGGACCGTAATCATGTTAGACACTCTAGGACGACCGATGAGCGAGGACAACGACTTGCGTCAAGATTCATTCAGGAGGTGGCGATGGTCTGGGTGGTGATCGCGCTGGCGCTGATGCTGATGGTCTCGCCGGTCATGTGGCTAAAGCCCAGCCCGCGCCAGCGGCGCATCGTGCCATTGCGCAACGCGGCGCGTGAGGCCGGGGTGACGGTGAAACTCGAGCGGCCGCCGCTGCATGGCGAGAAAAGCGCCATGCCGGGCTATCGCTGGGACTTTCCGGTGGAGCGGCCGGGGCCGCGCTTCGTGCTGGTGCGCGACAGCGAGGCAAGCGAGGCGCTCGAACCATACCTGGCTGGCTGGCGGTGGCGAATCGAACCCCTGAGGCCCCTGCCCGAAAGTGCTCGCGAGCCGCTGGAGGCGTTGGTGACGCGTTTGCCGCAGGATGCCCTGGTGCTGGAGTCCAGCGAGCACGGCATCACCCTGTGGTGGTGGGAATCCCAGGATGCGGCTCGCTTCCGTACCTATCTCGATGATTTCCGTCGCCTGCGCGAGGCCTTGGCGGGGAAGCCCGACCGGCCGGATCGGCTGCGGACTTTCGGGGCCGGCGGATCGTCGAACGACACGTGACGTGCCCGCTGCCGGCTGCCAAGGCATTCAGCTTTCGTTTTCGCCGGCCTGAATCGCCAGCCCATTCTCCTCGATGTGCGCCAGCAGGGCATCGAGGTGCTTCACGTCGTCGTCGCTGAGCCCGTCGAGCATTTCGCGTCGGGCCTGGGTCACCACCTCATCGATTCGCTCCAGCAAGGGCGTCGCCTCGCGGGTCAGGTAGACCCGCTTGGTGCGGCGATCCTGATCGCAGGGGCGGCGTTCGATCAGGCCTTGCTCGGAAAGCTGATCCAGCGTGCGCACCAGCGAGGGCGCTTCCACGCCGATGGCGCGCGCCAGGTCGCACTGGGCCTGGCCGTCGCCGAGGCGCCACAGATGGTAGAGCGTGACCCAGCGCGTCTGGGTCAGGCCCAGCGGCGCCAGTCGCTGGTCGATGATGGCGCGCCACAGTCTGGGTACGCGGGAAAGGCGGAAGCCGATGTTCTGATGCATGGAGAGTCGCTTTCCGTAGAGTTTGGCGAATTGTCCGGAGGCGCGGCGTCTAATGCAACTGGCCGGTGTCAAGAGAAGCTGTGGAAGCCGGCTTGAATGCACTGTTCGTCGCTCATGGTCATGGCTCGTCAACGGTGCCATTCGTCGGCGTGGCTGCGATGGTTCACCGGGACTTGACGAGTCGCCCCTTGTGCACCAAGCTTGCCGAAATCAAACGGCCGTATGAAATCGGGAGATGCTGGGATGATCTATCAAGGCAACGCCATCACGGTGGCGCGTGACGATGACGACATCGCTACGCTCACCTTCGACCTGCAGGGTGAGTCGGTCAACAAGCTGTCGAGTGCGGTGGTCGCCGAGCTCGATGAGGCCGTGCAGGCCATCCGGGTGCAGGGCGGCTTGCAGGGCCTGGTGATCGGTAGCGCCAAGGATGCTTTCATCGTGGGGGCTGACATCACCGAGTTCCAGGGCATGTTCGGCAAGGGCAGCGAGTTCCTGGTCGAGATGCTCGAGCGAGTGCACGGCATTTTCAACGCCATCGAAGACCTGCCCTTTCCCACCGTTTCCGCCATCAATGGCCTGGCTCTCGGCGGCGGCTGCGAGGTGACGCTGACCACCGACTTCCGGGTGATGAGCGAGCAAGCGCAGATCGGTCTGCCCGAGACTCAGCTGGGCATCCTGCCCGGCTGGGGCGGTTGCGTGCGCCTGCCGCGGCTGATCGGTGCCGACAACGCCATCGAATGGATCGCCGGGGGCAGCCAGAACAAGGCCGATGCCGCCCTTGCGGTTGGCGCGGTGGACGTCGTGGTGCCGGGCGAACAGCTCGCTGCGGCGGCCAAGGACATCCTTGCCCGTGCGGGTGCCGGTGAGCTGGACTACCAGGCTCGCCGCGACGAAAAGACGCAGCCGCTGAAGCTCAACGCCATCGAGCAGATGATGGCCTTCGAGACCGCCAAGGGCTACGTCGCCGGCAAGGCAGGGCCCCACTATCCGGCGCCCATCGAGGCGATCAAGGTGATCCAGAAGGGTGCCGGCGAACAGCGCGCCCGTGCCCAGGCCATCGAAGCCAAGGCCTTCGCCAAGCTGGCGCTCTCCGACGTGGCCTTCAACCTGGTGGGGCTGTTCCTCAACGACCAGGTGGTCAAGAAGAAGGCCGGCAAGTACGAGAAGCAGGCCAAGGCGGTCAAGCAGACGGCGGTGCTGGGGGCCGGCATCATGGGTGGCGGCATCGCCTATCAGAGTGCCTCCAAGGGCACGCCGATCCTGATGAAGGACATCAAGGAGGAGGCCATCGAGCTGGGACTCAAGGAGTCTCGCAAGCTGTTCGCCAAGCAGGTGGAACGCGGCAAGCTCTCCATCGAGCAGATGGCCGAGAAGCTGACCCACATTCGCCCGACCCTCTCCTACGGCGATTTCGGTCATGTCGACCTGGTGGTCGAGGCGGTGGTCGAGAATCCCAAGGTCAAGGACGCAGTGCTGACGGAGGTGGAAGGTCTGGTCGGCGAGGACACCATTCTCACCTCCAACACCTCGACCATCTCGATCACCCGCCTGGCACAGAACCTCAAGCGCCCCGAGAACTTCTGCGGCATGCACTTCTTCAATCCGGTGCACCGCATGCCGCTGGTCGAGGTCATCCGTGGTGAGAAGACCGGTGACGCTGCCGTGGCCGCCACCGTGGCCTACGCCCGGGCCATGGGCAAGACACCCATCGTGGTCAACGACTGCCCGGGCTTTCTGGTCAATCGCGTGCTCTTCCCCTATTTCGGTGGCTTCAGTCAATTGATGGCCCACGGTGCCGATTTCCAGCGCGTCGACAAGGTGATGGAGAAGTTTGGCTGGCCCATGGGCCCGGCCTATCTGCTCGACGTGGTGGGCATGGACACCGCCGTGCACGCCGGCGAGGTGATGGCCGAGGGCTTCCCCGAACGGATGGGCAGCCTGGGCGGCGATGCGGGCAAGAGCGCCATTCAGGCGATGTTCGAGAATGATCGCCTGGGCCAGAAGAATGCCAAGGGCTTCTACGCCTACGAGGAGGACAGGAAGGGCAAGCCGAAGAAGGTGAGCGACGAGACCGCCGTCGAGCTGGTCAAGGGCGTGGCCCAGGAGAGCCGCGAGTTCAACGACGACGATATCGTCGCGCGCATGATGGTGCCGCTGTGTCTGGAGACGGTGCGCTGCCTGGAGGACGGCATCGTCGGCAGTGCCGCCGAGGCCGACATGGCGCTGATCTACGGCATCGGCTTCCCGCCTTTCCGCGGCGGGGCACTGCGCTACATCGACGCCATGGGCGTGGCGGCCTTCGTCGAGCTGGCCGACGGCCTGGCCGAAGAACTGGGGCCTCTCTACGCCCCCACCGACAAGCTGCGCGAGATGGCCGAATCCGGCGAGCGTTTCTACGGCTAATACCCCGCCACGAACAGGAGTAGCGAGACATGAGTTTGAATCCGAGAGACATCGTGGTGGTCGACGGTGTGCGTACCGCCATGGCCAAGGCCAAGAACGGCGCCTTCCGCCACGTGCGGGCGGAGAACCTTTCCGCTGCCGTCATGCAGGCACTGTTCGATCGCAATGCCGGCCTCGATCCGGCCGAGGTCGACGACGTGATCTGGGGCTGCGTCAACCAGACCCTCGAGCAGGCGATGAACATCGCCCGTAACGCGGCGATTCTGACCGGCATCCCGCGCAGCGTGCCGGCGCAGACGGTCAACCGCCTGTGCGGCTCCTCGATGAGTGCACTGCACATCGCCGCCGCCAACATCAAGGCCGGCATGGGCGATGTCTACGTGATCGGCGGCGTGGAGCACATGGAACACGTGCCCATGACCCACGGCGTGGACGTCAATCCGGCGGCCAGCAAGCACGCCGCCAAGGCGGCGATGATGATGGGCCTCACTGCCGAGCTGCTGGGCAAGATGCACGGCATCTCCCGCGAGGAGCAGGACGCCTTCGGCGTGCGCTCCCACCAGCGCGCCCAGGCGGCCATGGAGAAGGGCTACTTCGACAACGAGACCGTTGCCATCGAGGGTCACGACGAACGCGGCTTCCGTGTCCGGGTCAAGCGCGACGAGGTGATCCGCGCCGATGCCAGCCTGGAGAGGATGGCCGAGCTCAAGCCGGTGTTCGATCCGCGCGGCGGGACCGTCACCGCCGGTACCTCCTCGGCGCTCTCCGTGGGGGCCTCGGCCATGGCGGTGATGAGCTACGAGCGTGCCCAGGCCCTGGGGCTCCAGCCCATCGCGCGGGTGCTCTCTACCGGCGTGGCGGGTTGCGATGCCTCGATCATGGGCTATGGCCCGGTGCCGGCCTCCAAGAAGGCCCTCAAGGCAGCTGGCTTGACCATCGACGACATCCAGACCGTGGAACTCAACGAAGCTTTCGCCGCGCAGAGCCTGCCGGTGCTCAAGGATCTGGGGCTGCGTGACGCCATGGACGACAAGGTCAACCTCAACGGCGGTGCCATCGCCCTGGGGCACCCGCTGGGTTGTTCGGGGGCGCGCATCTGCACCACCCTGCTCAACGTGATGCAACAGCAGGACACCAGCCTCGGGCTGGCCACCATGTGCATCGGCATGGGGCAGGGCGTAGCGACCGTATTCGAACGATTGAAGTAAGCGCCCGCTGTGGCAACGGCCCCCCGTCCTCGCGGATAGCGGGGGCCGCTGCGTTCGATTCATTGACGTGGCGGCTGAGGATCAATAAGATTCATTTTTTATGCATCTTTAAATCTTCACCGCGAGGTCACTCCCATGGGACGGCTCAAGAACCTTTTCAAGAAAGACAAGGCAGAAAAACCGGTGGTGCAGACGCAGGAGGCTGTTTCGGCGAAGCCGAACGCAGCCGTCAACGTCGACCCGAAAAAGGTCGATGCGCAGCAAAAGGGCAAGCACGGGGATTCCGGCAATTGCTGCGGGTCCTGCCAGTAATCCATGCCGAAACCGGTCGTCAATCGAGCTGCCCGGGCCACCGGTCAGAACGATAGCCGCCCGAGCGACGTCAGCAGCAGCGGGCTTGCCTTCCCGGCAGGCCCGTTCTTGTGTGGGCGAGACGCACAGCGGTCACGCGTAGCGACATGGCCGATGCGTTACAGCACGCCCGCCTCGAGTCCGGCAGCCAAGTAGAGGCCCAGTTCCTCCACTTGTTCCGCGAACTCCTCCTGCCACTCGCCGCGCAGAATCAGCGGTTCCTGCGCCCAGCGCCAGCGCAGGCCGGTGACGATGCCCTCCACGGCGCGACGGGTACCGGTGCCGTCGCGGCCTGCACGCACGTAGAGCGCGCAGGGCAGCCCCTGCTTCTCCTCGATCACGGCGTAGTAGCTGCGGTCGAAGAAGTCCTTCAGCGCTCCGCTCATGTAGCCGAGGTTTTCGGTGGTGCCGAGCAGGATGGCATCGCAGGCCAGGACGTCCTCGGGTCCGGCGTCCAGAGGCGCCTTGACCGTCACCTCGACGGCTTCGATGTCGGGATGGCATGCGCCGCGTTCGGCGGCGTCGCGCAGCCTGCGCGTATTGGCGGAGGGCGCGTGTGCCACGATCAGCAGTTGCTTGTTCATGTTGACAGCTCCTGGCCTTTTTCCGACGCTGAATCGGCATTTACCGTTCAGCGAATCTGGAGGACGATCGACATGGCCTTTGCGCTTTCGAACATGCAGCTGGAAAGCAGTGCCTTCGCTTCTCAGGGCGCCATACCCACCAAGCATACCGGTGAGGGCGACGACGTCTCCCCGGCGCTGAGCTGGCAAGGGGCTCCCGAGGGCGCCAAGGGGTTCGCGGTGATCTGCCATGACCCCGATGCCCCGCTGGTGCAGCACGGCACCTATGGCTTCGTGCACTGGGTGCTCTACAACCTGCCCGGTTCCACCACCTCCCTGGAGGAGAACACGAACCAAGGCACCAGTGGCAAGAACGATTTCGGCAAGCTCGGCTACGGTGGCCCGATGCCGCCCGAAGGCCATGGCCTGCATCAGTATTACTTCTGGGTACTGGCGCTGGACAAGCCGACCGACCTTCCCGAGGGCTTGTCGCTGCCCGAGGTGCTCAAGCAGCTCGAACCGAACCTGATCGGCATGAACCGCCTGGTCGGTACCTACCAGCGCGACTGAGGCTGAGCGAGGGTTGCCCGCGGGCAACCCTCCGGCGCGTTCCCTTCATCCTTGCAGGTATCGATGTGGCAGGCCCGAGGATGGGGTATGCAATGCCCATGGGCGCAGCCTCGAGGTGCCCAACCCGTTCATCTCCGACGGCAGCCAGTTCACCGCCTCGGCGGTCGAGAACCCCACGCAGACCATCGTCACGCTGGCGCTGCGCCAGGCCGAACGCATCGGCCGGGCGATGCAGCGCGGCGAGGTCTGACCTTCATCCACCATCCGACCAGGAGACTTCGATGAGCTTCCAGGGCGAACAACATCCCGGCGTCGCGGCGCCCACCGTAGATTCCGACGGCTTCCGCCTCAACCATACCATGCTCCGCATCAAGGACCCCGAGGCTGCGTTGGCCTTCTATACCCGAGTGTTCGGCATGCGGGTGATGCGCCGGCTCGATTTCGAGGAGATGGGCTTCTCGCTCTACTTCCTGGGCCGGCCCGAGCCCGGCGAGAGCGTTCCCGAAGATGCCGGGGAGCGAACCGTCTGGACCTTTTCCCAGCGTGGCTTGCTGGAGCTGACCCACAACTGGGGCACCGAGGATGAGGAGGGGCGCATCTACCATGACGGCAACGCCGAGCCTCAGGGCTTCGGTCACATCTGCTTCTCGGTGCCCGACCTCGAGGCCGCCGAGGCCTGGTTCGACGCCAACGACGTGGAGTTCGTGAAGCGCTCCGACCAGGGAAAGATGAAGGACGTGGTGTTCGTCAAGGACGTCGACGGCTACTGGATCGAAGTCGTTCAGGCCGATCGCCTCGCCGCGCTGGGCGACTGAGAGCATGCGTTCATGCCGTGGACTGCGGCTGAGGGGCGGCCACGCCATCGTGGCCGCACACCAGGCGTTGCAGCTCGCGGCAGAAGGCCTCCAGCGCCTCGCTGGGGGCGTCGCTGCGCCGGTGCAGTTCCACCTCCACCTGATCGAGGGGCGGTAGCCCCTCGGCCTCTCCCACGATGCGACACCCCTTGGGCACGCTGCGCGGCGTCTTGATCGTGGCGGCGAGTCCGGCCTGCACGGCCAGATTGATGCCCGTGGGGGAAGGGCTCACGTAGTGCAGTTCCCAGCGCTTGGCGGCGCGCCCCAGCGCCGACAATGCATGGGCGCGAAAGATGCAGCCCTCGGGGTTGAGGGCCAGCGGCAGCGTCTCCCAGGCCAGGACATCGCAATGCTCGGCCACTACCCACACCATCGGCTCCCAGCCCAGCAGGTGGCCCGATGGCGTCGGTGCATGGCGAATCGATAGCACCACGTCGAGCAGGCCTTCCTGGAAACGCTCCACCAGCGCAGCGCTGATATCGCAGGTGATGTCGAGACGCGTCTCCGGGAAGCGTTCGGCGTGGCGGGGTAGCAGGTCGGGAAGGTATGTGGCCGCCTGCTCCTCGGAGGTGCCGAAGCGGATCAGCTCGCCACGTCGCGATTCGCCGAGCGCTTCGCGAGCCTCCGATTCGAGCTTGAGCATGTGTCGGGCATAGGGCAGCAGGCGCTCGCCGGAGGCGGTCAGCAGCACGCTGCGGCTGGTGCGCTCGAACAGGGGATTGCCCATCTGCTCTTCGAGCCGCTTGATCTGCAGGCTGATGGCGGACTGAGTGCGATGCAGTACCTTGCCGGCGGCACTGAATCCCTCGCATTCGGCCACGGTCACGAAGGCGCGTAGCAAGTCGGTATCCATTATCGATGAGCCTTTGAAATTTATTGTATCTCAAGCATTCATTTTTATTATGGTTGTCGGCTCACTATCCTGTCCAGGGACAAGACGACACCGTCAAACCCCGACGAACAGGAGTCATGTTCATGCACGCGACGGCAACCGAGACATCCACGCACGCGCTCAGCGGATTGATCGACTTGGCCCGCTACCCTCTCGACGATCTGGACGTCGAGGCCGGCCAGGCGCTGGTGGCCCAGTGCCGCCGCCAGCTCGAGGACGACGGCTGCGTGGTCCTCGAGCGGTTCGTGCCCGATGAGGCGGTGGCACGCCTCGAGCGCGAGACCGAACGTCTCTCGCCGGAAGCGCACTACAACCAGACCGAGACCAATCCCTACAACAGCGCTGGCGACCCGAATCGCCCGGCCAGCCACCCGGTCAACCGCTTCGACGATCGCACCAACGGATTCGTGGCCGGTGACCGTATCGACGACGACACCCTGATCCGCCAGGTCTACGCCAACCCGGACTTCCAGCGCTTCATCGCTGCCGTCGTCGGCATGGAGGCGATCCACCCTTACGCTGACCCACTGGCCGATCTGGTGGTCAACGTGCTGCGCGACGGCTGCCAGCATCCCTGGCACTACGACACCAACGAATTCATCGTGACGCTGATGACGCGCCAGCCCGAAGGTGGCGGTCTGTTCGAATACGTGCCGGGCATTCGCAGTCCCGAAGGCGAGAATTTCGACGCGGTGAAAGAGGTGATCGATGGCGATCGTTCGCAACTCACCTCTCTGGCGTTGCGCCCGGGGGATCTGCAGATCTTCTTCGGCCGCTACTCCCTGCACCGCGTGACGCCGGTGGAAGGCCCCCGCGAGCGCCATACGGTGATCTTCGCCTACGCCAAGGAGCCGGGGTTCGTTGGCCGTCCGGAGCGCGCCCAGCGTATCTTCGGCCGCATGGCGCCGATCCACGAGAGGCTTCTCGAGGAAGGCATGGATCGCAGCGACAGCCTCGCCGATTGACCCCTGGTCTTGCGTTCCCCCAAGCGCCTCTGCCGATGGCCGCGCTGCGGGCGGCCGTCAACCTGACGACACAGCGAGAGTATCCATGAGCATCGTAGAGTCAGAGAAACTGACCGACAGCGAGCCGGACCGGATTCCGGTCGTGCCTTCTGCGCCGATGGCCAACGGCGATAGCATCCCCACCGCCTTCGACCCCGTGCAGTTGCGCGCCGGGCGTCTGGCGCGATTGCGGAACATGATGGCCGAGCAGGGCTACGCCGCCCTGGTACTGTTCGATCCCAACAACCAGCGCTATGCCACCGGCTCGCGCAACATGTTCGGCTATTTTCTGCGCAACTCCACGCGTTACATCTACGTGCCGCTGGAAGGCCCGATCATCCTCTTCGAATATCCGGGCAGCGCTCATGTCTCCACCTGGCTGGAGACCATCGACGAGTCTCGCACCTCCAAGGTGGTGTGGTCGGCGGTGAACCAGCGTGACGACCTTTCCTCCGACCCCTTCGGCATCGAGATCGCCGAATTGATCGAGGCGCACGGCCGGGGCAACAAGAAGGTCGGCCTGGACCGCTGCGCGCTCAATCTGGCGCGCTCGCTGGAGGCCCAGGGGCTGGACGTCCATGACTGCATGCAGGACACTCTGCACTGCCGACGCATCAAGACCCCCGAAGAGATCGCCTGCCTGGCTCAGTCCATGGCAGCGAGCGAAGCCTCGGTGGCCGAGGTGGAGGCCGCCATCAAGCCCGGCATCACCGAGAACGAGCTGTTCGCCATCATGTACGGCGAGGTGATCAAGGGCGGCGGCGAGTTCATCGAGACGCGTCTGCTCAACTCCGGTCCGCGCACCAACCCGTGGTTCCACGAGGCCAGCGACCGCAAGATTCGTCCCGGCGAGCTGGTCGCGCTCGACACCGACACCATCGGCTGTCACGGCTACTACTCCGATTTCTCGCGCACCTTCCCGGTGGGGCCGGGCAAGCCGACCGCCTATCAGCGCGAGCTCTACCGCATGGCCTACGATCAGGTGCACCACAACATGGCGATCCTGAAGCCCGGCATGAGCTATCGCGAGGTGGCCGAGAAAGCCTGGAAGATTCCCCAGCGCTTTCTGGATCGCCGCTACCCCTCGATCATCCACGGGGTGGGCATGCACGGCGAGACGCCGCTGGTGGCGCACCACATGGACTTCGATCGTTTCTCCAAGGACGGCATCCTCGAACCCGGCATGGTCGTCTCGGTGGAGAGCTACATCGGCGAGGTGGGCGCCGCCGACGGCGTCAAGCTCGAGGAGGAAGTGCTGATCACCGACAGTGGCATCGAGAAGCTCTCGCGCTATCCTTTCAACGAGGCATTGCTCGGCCGCGAGTACTGAGCAACCGGCCAACCGCAGATCTCGATCTGGATTCGCAACGCCCGCACTGTCTCGGCAGGCGGGCGTTGCGTTCGGAACGTTGCACTGCCGGCTTGCCGGTTACTTGCCCAGCGCTTCGAGCAGCAGTTTGGCGACCGGCTCGGAGGAGGGCGGGTTCTGGCCGGTGATCAGTTGGCCATCGCGGCGTGTGTAAGGTGTGAAGTCGTCGGCCTTGGAATAGCGGCCACCGCCGGCGATCAGTGCGTCTTCCACCAGCCTGGGCACCACGTCGGTGAGGCCCACGGCGGCTTCCTCGCCGTTGGTGAAGCCGGTGACCTCGCGACCCTCGATGATCGGACGGCCCTCGGCATCGCGGGCGTGGATCAGCGCGATCGGGGCGTGACAGACCGCGGCCACCGGTTTGTGCTGGGCCCAGAAGGCTTCGATCAACCGGATGGAGTCGGCATCCTCCACGAGGTCCCAGAGCGGGCCATGGCCGCCGGGGTAGAAGATGGCATCGAAGTCGTCGGCGCTGACATCGGCCAGGCGGTGCGTGTTGGCGAGTCGCTCCTGGGCGTCGGCGTCCTGCTTGAAGCGACGGGTCGCTTCGGTCTGGCTTTCCTCGGCGTCGCTCTTGGGATCCAGCGGCGGCTTGCCGCCCTTGGGCGAAGCCAGCACGACGTCTGCGCCGGCATCCAGGCAGGCGTAGTAAGGCGCCGCCAGTTCCTCAAGCCAGAAGCCGGTGGGCTGGCCGGTATCGCCCAACTGGTCGTGGGAGGTCAGGACCATCAGAATGCGCTGGTTCATCGAGCTCTCCTCCGTGTGGCATTGCCTTCGTTGAGTGTGCCCACCATTGTGGTGGCATGCCGGATAGTTGGGAATCGGTGTCTGTCTATGACAGGCATTCAGTCACTTTATCACGCAGACAGGCAGAGGTTTCATGTGTGTTCTCGCATCGCCTCATCGACGGTTCGCGACGCTGGAGGTGACGGCATGACAGCGCTGAAGGTCTACTACGACGGCGTGTGTCCCGTCTGTCGGCGAGACCGTGCTCGCTACGAGCGCTGGGCCGGCGAGGCCGGCCGGCAGGTGGTCTGGTGCGACCTGAACGCCCATCAAGAAGCGCTGCGCGAAAAGGGCGTCGACCCGCAGGCGGCGCTGCGCTCGCTGCACGTGGAAGAGGAGGATGGGCGCATCGCGGAGGGCATCGACGCCTACGTTCTGCTGATGCGACGGGTGCCGAGGCTCAAGCCCTTGGCCTGGTTCATCGGTCTGCCGGGGCTCAAGCCGCTGCTGCGCTGGTTCTACGATCGCTGGGTCAGGCGGCGCCTGGCGAGAGAGGGGCGCTTGTCCTGAGGTCCAATGGCAATCGCCGGGAGGGGTTGCCATAGTGGCTCGATCGTCGACGATGGCTCACGGCCGGTATCCCCGAAGGCTTTCCATGACCCGCAAGATACCTACGTTCCAGGCTCACGAGGGAGCCACCGCTTCGGCTTCGCCAAGCGCTCAGGATCTGCTGGGCATTCTCGATAGCCTGGATGCGGCAGTGTATGCCAGTGACATGCATTCCCACGAGCTGCTCTTCCTGAACGCTTATGGGCGTCGGCAGTGGGGAGAGCCAGCGGGGCGCAAGTGCTGGCAGGTGCTGCAGGAAGGGCAGAGCGGTCCCTGTGAATTCTGCAACAACCCTCAATTGCTGGATGAGCGAGGGAGGCCTGGGCCTGCCGCGGTTTGGGAGTTCCAGAACACTCAGGACGGCCGCTGGTACCAGTGCCGCGATCAGGCCATCGTCTGGAGCGACGGGCGTTTGGTGAGGGTCGAGATTGCGACCGACATCACCGAGCGCAAGGCGCTGGAGGATGCCCTCAAGGCCTCGCATCGGCGTTTCGAGACACTGGCTTATCGCGATGAATTGACCCAACTGCTCAACCGGCGCGCTTTCTTCTCCGTCTGCCGCGAGCAGTTGGCCAGCCGCCGATCCGCGGATCCCTTCGCCGTGGTGCTGATCGACGTGGATCACTTCAAAGCGATCAATGATTCCCTTGGCCATGCTGCCGGTGACCAAGTCCTGCGCGAGGTGGCCGGGCGCTTTCAAGCAGAGTTGCGCAGCGATGACATTCTGTGCCGCTTCGGCGGCGAGGAATTCGCTTTGGCGCTACCCGGTAATTCCCTCGATGCGGCCGCGGAGCTGGCCGAGCGCCTGCGGCTGGCACTGCGTTCACGCCCACTGGCCTACGCAGGGCAGCGTTTCGACGGCACGGCGAGTTTCGGGGTGGCGGCGGTGGCGGGTGACGAGGTCGATCTGGATGCGCTGATCAAGGCGGCCGATCAGGCGATGTACCGCGCCAAGCGTCAGGGGCGGGACCGGGTCTGCACGGCCTCGGGCGTGGAATAGCCGCCGCGTGAGAATGGCTCGCCGCGTGTCACTCTTCTCCGTTCAGGGTGGCGATCAGCCGTCGTGGGCCGCCGTGGTTGCGGTGCTCGCCCAGCCAGATGCCCTGCCAGGTGCCCAGCGCCAGGCGGCCGTCGTGCACGGCCAGGGTCAGCTGGGTGCCCAGTAGGCTGGCGATCACGTGAGCGGGCATGTCGTCGGGTCCTTCCAGCGTGTGCCGGAAGTACGGCAGATCGCCCGGCACCAGGCGGCGCAGGAAAGCGTCCATGTCGTGGCGCACGTCCGGGTCGGCGTTTTCGTTCAGCGTCAGCGATGCCGAGGTGTGCAGCAGTTGCAGGTGCAGCATGCCCACTCGGCAGCGGGCCAGGTCGGGCAGAGCCTCGACGACCCGGTCGGTGATCAGGTGAAAGCCGCGCTCCATGGCGGGCAGTTGGATCCGTTGCTGGCTCCACATCGCTAGCACCTCCTCTTCGGGGCTCTTCCGATCAACGATACCCCGCCATCAGCTCGCGGATCAGCGGCGTATCGGCGTCGCGATGAGTGGGTAGCTCGAAGCGCGCGCGGGCGATGGCGGTGCGCGAGAGCTCGGCGACGATCAGCGTCTCGCGGTCGTCGGCCTCGGCCAATATCTCGCCGCGGGGCCCGAGGATCCGCGAACCACCCCAAAAGTGGCTGCCGTTCTCGGGGCCGTAGCGGTTGGCCATGATTACCGGGGTGCCGTAGGTCATGGCGTAGAAACGCACGTTGAGTGCCCAGTTCTGCTCGTTGGAAAAGTCGTCGCTGACGATGCCGCTGGCCGAGTTGATCGGCGCGCACAGCACCGTGGGGCGGGGAAGCAGGGTGGCATGCACCAGCGCCGGGTTCCACAGGTCGGCGCAGATCAACTGGGTGGCCGACCAGCCCGGGCGAATTTCGGTGTGGGTCAGTTCGCTGCCGTGCGTGAACCACTTGCCCTCTTCCAGGCCGCCGTAGGTGGGCAGGTTGAGCTTGCGGTGCACGGCGACGATCTCGCCGGCCTGGAGGATGGCCAGGGCGTTGTAGTATTCGCCGGGGCTGGCTTCCTCGACGAAGCCGACTACCGTCTGCATGTCGCCGCACGCCTTGGCCAGGCGGGTCAGGCGCGGGTCCTCCAGCGGCATGGCGACCTGCATCACGCGGCTGCCCAGGTCGTAGCCGGTCAGCGAGAGTTCGGGAAAGACCAGCAGTTCCACGCCCTGGCCCCGGGCCTCCTGGAGGAGGTCGAGGTGGCGTTCGAGGTTGGCGTCGACCTCGCCGAGGTCGGCGTTGAGCTGGGCGGCGGCGACATGGAGGGCGTTCTGGTAGTGCATATCACGCTCTCAGTGAGACAGGGGAAGGGGCCGGACGAGTCATCCGTCGGACCGGGCGTCACGCTCCGAGCGGGCCATCGCGCGCTTGACCAGTCGGAACAGCAGCCAGTGTAGAGCCGCCAGCACGACCAGGGCGCCGCCCATCATCAACAGGAAGGAAGTCGTCATCGGCGCGTTCTCCAGCGGTTTTGCGACATGCTAGCGGGACGGCGGCTGGGCGTCGATGCCCGAGCGCCCTTGGATCAGCCCGTTTCGGGCGCCCCGATCAGCGCCAGCAAGTCGCCGACCGGACGGTCGTCCAGGGTGGTGATCGCCTCCCGTAGGGAATCGGCGCGCTCGCCGAGAACCGGGTCGGCCAGCGCCTGGTACTTGGCCCTGAGTTCGTCGTCCGACAGCGGATTGTGCGGATTGCCGCGGGCTTCGCAGGGCGCGCTCTCCAGCACCCGGCCGTCGGCCAGGTGCAGCCGGGCCGAGGCCCAGCGCTCGGCGGGAAAGCGGGCGTTGAAGGTCGCGCTCTCGCGGATCTCGACCCGGGAGGCCAGGGCACGCAGATCCAGCGCCTCGAGAGTGATGACGGCCTCGGCGCTCAGGGTGCCGTGGGCCAGCGCGCAGGCCACCGACCAGGGCAGGCTGTACTGGGCCTGCTCGGTGCTCGATGGATGGACCACGTGCAGCCGCTTGCCTTCGTGGAAGGTGAGGATCTCGATGCGGCGGACCTGCTCCGGGGCGTCGATCTTCTCGCGTAGCGACAACACCGCCTCCACCGCCGGCTGGGCCCAGCGGCAGACCGGATAGGCCTTGAAGTACTGCTCGTGCAGGTACCAGCGGCTGCCGAGGTCGGACCAGATCTCGTCGACCACGGGGTCGGTCACGGTCAGCGCCGGCGCCCCGGTGAAGCCGTCGCGGGCCAGCAGGGCGGCGGAGATGCCGGTCATGGCGCCCCAGCCGGAGCCGTCCTTGAGCATGGTGGGGTGGTCGATGCAGCGCATCATCTGGCTGCGCGGTCCGTAGAACTCGGCGATGCCCAGCGCATGGTGGAGGCGCTCGGCGTCGAGGCCCATCAGCCGGCCCGCCACGGCGGCCACGCCGAGGGCGTTCCAGGCGCCGGAAGTGTGGTAGTCCGGGCTTGTGGCATGCAGGGCGATGCCGGCACGGGTGGCGATCTCGTAACCCAGCGTCAGCAGGCCGAGGAAGTCGCGGCCGGACAGCGTGTCCACCTCGGGCAGGGCGAGCAGCCCGGGCAGCAGTGCCACTCCGGCATGGCCCTTGGTCAGCACCTGGCCGTCGTGGGCGTCCAGAGCATCGATCAACCAGGCGCCGTGCAGGGCCACCCCGGTGGGCGAGGCCCGGCCGTCGGCGAACAACAGCGGCCGGTCGCCGCCGTGCTGGGTGGTGACGAAGCGGCGGGCATGCCCGGCCAGGTCGGTGCGGGTGGCCCCGGCGGCCACGCCGACGAGGTCGAGCAGGCAACGCTTGGCCCGGGGGAGCAGGTCGGGGTGGGAGAGCGGGTCAGCGTCGAGGATCCAGTCCAGGAGAGCAGTTGGCGCGGTCATGTCGAGTCCGGGGGCGGCTCTTGAGACGACGAAGGCCGCTCGGGGGCGGCCTTCGGCAGGGTACAGGCGGGAGGTCAAAGCAGCTCGTTCGCTTCGAGAAAGTCTTTTGCGACGTCCTCGATGGTCTCGCGCTCCACGTCGACACGAGCGTTGAGCTCGGCCATCACTTCGTCGTCGAGCAGTGCTGAGAGGGCGTTCATCTGCTCGGCCAGTTCGGGATTGGCGTCCAGAGTCTCTTCCCTCACGACCGGGGTCAGGGAGTAGGCCGGGAAGAAGTTCTGATCATCTTCGAGCACGTGGAAGTCGAAGGCGGGAATCCGGCCATCGGTGGCGAAGACCAGGCCGACGTCCACCTCGCCGTCGCGCAGCGCCTGGTAGACCAGCCCCGAATCCATGCGCTTGACGTTGCCACGATCCACACGGAAGTCGTAGGCCTGCTGCAGCGGTCGCCAGCCGTCCTCGCGCGCATAGAACTCGGCGTTCATCGCGAAGGTGAGATCTTGACCATCATCGATCGCTTCGGCCAGCTTCGAAAGGTCGTCGATGCCGGTTTCTTCGACGCTCTCCTCGCGCATCGCCAGGGCATAGGTGTTGTTGGCCTGGGATGGCTCGAGCCACACCAGGCCCTTCTCGCCGTCGAGCTCCTTGACGCGCTGGTAGGTCTCCTCGGGCGAGAGGCTCTCGGTGACGTCGTTGTAGTTGATCAGCGAGGTGCCGGTGTATTCCCAGTAGAGGTCGATCTGGCCGTTTTCCTGGGCCTGGCGCAGCACGGCGGAGCCCATTCCGGCCCGGCTGTCCACCTCGTAGCCGAGGCTCTGTAGATACTGGGTGGTCATGCTGGCCAGCAGCTGCTGTTCGGTGAAGTTCTTGCCGCCGACCACGATCTCCTCGGCCTGTGCGGTGGCGAACGTGCCGGCGAGCGCCAGGCCGGCCAGGGTTGTCATCAGATGCTTCATGGGATGCGACTCCTCTTGTGTCGTCAGTGTCACGGGGTGGGACCTTGGAGTGGATGCGCTTCCTTCAGGCTCGATTGGGGTTCACCCCGCGGGGAACCATCAGGAAGGCGACGGTGGCGATCAGCGCGTCGACGACGATCGCCAGCAGCGCCGTGGGGATGGCACCGGAGAGCATCATCACCGGGTCGTAGAGGTCGATGCCGGTGAAGATCAGCTCGCCGAGGCCGCCGGCGCCGATCAGGAAGGCCAGCGGCACGGTGCCGACGTTGATGGTCAGTGCCGTGCGTATGCCGGCGAAGATCACGTAGAGCGCGTTGGGCAGCTCGACCCGGAGCAACTGCTGCAACGGCGACATGCCGATGCCGGCGGCGGCTTCCATCAACGCCAGGTTGACCCCCTTGAGGCCGGCATAGGTGTTGCGCGTGATGGGCAGCAGGGTGGCGACGAAGAGCCCGAACACGGCCGGCACCGTGCCGATGCCCAGGAAGCTCATGGAGAGTGCCAGCACCGCCAGAGTGGGGATGGTGGTGCCGACGTTGAGTATCTGCATCAGCGATTCGGCCCAGCGCGCCATGCTCGGGCGCGAGAGCAGGATGCCCAGCGGGATCGCCACGGCGATGGCCAGCCCGCCGGATATGGCGGTCAGCCACAGGTGCTGCACCGCCAGGAACTGCACGTCGGGCAGGTACCAGAGGAAGTCGTCGATCACCCCGCTCGACTGGCTCCATACCCCGGCGAAGAAGATCGCCACCAGCAGGAGCGCGCGCAGGGCCCCTTTCAGGCTCTGGATGGGCATGGGTTCACTCCTTGGTCGCTGCGTCCGGGGTCAGGTCATTCGTCTCCTGGGCACGAAAGCGGGCCCCCAGGTGGTGCGTCATGGCACGCTGGGTGATCTGTCCGCATACGCGGCCATCGTCGTCCACGCAGGGCAGCCAGGTGGTGTCCTGGGCGAACATCAGCGAAGCGACCTTGCGTAGGTCGTCGTCGAGATTGACGGTGGCCGGTACGTTCTGGAAGTGATCGCGACAATAACCGCGGGTGGTCCGGGCGACTGCGCGGGTAATCAGGCCCACCGGTTGGCGCTGGTCGTTCACCATCAGGATTGAGTTCTGGTAGCCGAAATCGTCGATCTTGGCCAGTGCCGTTTCCAGCGTGTCGCCGGGCACGACCGTGCCGATCTCGTCGCTCACCACCTCGCGCACCTTGACCAGGTTGAGGCGCTTGAGGGCTCGATCCTCGCCGAGGAACGATTCGACGAAAGCATTCTTCGGCGCTGCCAGCAGGTCATCCGGCGTCGAGTACTGCACCAGCTTGCCTTCGCGGAACACGGCGATGCGGTCGCCCATCTTGATCGCTTCGTCGATGTCGTGACTGACGAACATGATGGTCTTGTTGAGTTCCTGCTGCATCTTGAGGAACTCGTCCTGAATCACCGTGCGGTTGATCGGGTCGATGGCCCCGAAGGGCTCGTCCATCAGCATCACCGGCGGATCGGCGGCCAGCGCTCGGGCCACGCCGATGCGCTGCTGCTGGCCGCCGGAGAGTTCGCTGGGGTAGCGCTTGAGAAAGGCGTCGGGCTCCATGGCGATCATCGCCATCATCTCGCGGGCACGTTCACGGTAGCGGGCCTTGTCCCAGCCCAGCAGCTTGGGCACCACCGTGATGTTTTCCTCGATGGTCATGTTGGGGAACAGGCCGATCTGCTGGATGACGTAGCCGAGGTTGCGGCGCAGCTGCTGGGTGTCCATCCCGGTGGTGTCCTCACCGTCGATGAACACCTTGCCGGAGGTCGGTTTCACGATGCGATTGATCATCTTCAGCGTGGTCGTCTTGCCGCAGCCGGAGGGGCCGAGCAGGATGCAGATCTCGCCGGCGGGCACTTCCATGCTGATATGGTCGGCAGCGACCACGGCGCCCTTGGGCGTGTCGAAGACCTTGGTCAGGTTGTCGAGCTGGATCATGGGGGTTCCTTGCTTCGCAATCTGTCGTCAGGGGCGTCAAGCCGGATCGGCGGTGCGTTCCATCCCGCTGGGCGTCAGGCGCTTCTGCACGTAGAGGAGGACGTAGTCGACCACGACGGCCAACAGGCTCACCGCGACGGCACCGACGATGAGCTGGCGAGGGTCTGACTGCGAGATGCCGCGGCTGATGAAGGTGCCGAGTCCGCCGGCGCCGATGTAGGCAGCGATGGCCATGACGCCGATGTTGAGCACGACGGCGGTGCGCACGCCTGCCATGATGACCGGCACGGCCAGCGGTATCTCCACCATGCGCAGGCGCTGGTTGGGGCTCATGCCGATCCCGCGAGCGGCCTCGCGCAGCGCCGGATTGACGTTGTTGATGGCCGTGTAGGTGTTGCGGATGATCGGCAGCTGCGAATAGAGCAGAACGGCGATCACTGCCGGCACGTAGCCGATGCCGTGGCCGATCAGCGAGAGCACCGGGATCATGATGCCGAACAGGGCGATGGAGGGAATGGTGACGATGATCGAGGCCAGATAGAGCACCGAGCGTGCAACCCGCTCGCTCTTGGTGATGGCGATGCCGATGGGTACGCCGGTCAAGGTGGCGATGCCCACGGCAACGCCCACCAGGGAGATGTGCTCGATGGTGCGCCGGATCAGCAGATCGAGATTGTCGAGGGCATACAGAATCAGTTCCAAATGCGCTCTCCTCTGTGGGCTCCGAACCGTTGGCCGGAGCCGTCATTCTTGAACAAGCTTAGCCGCTGCCTGCGGCTCGGAGCGCCACGACCCAGGGGAGGGCGGACGAGCAGGGTGCGACAAATTGCCCCGCTGGAATGACCCCAGCTTAGCAGAGCTGCATAAGCATTTGTTTTCCTGAAGGATGACGATGCGCAATGCGTGGCATTGCATCGCCTGATGCGTATTGGGATGGCGGGTCGTCCTCGTTCACTCGGAGGACCAGTGCCTCTGCATCTCGAGAAAGGTGAGCGATGCCGACCAGGTGATCAGCATGAAGCCGGTCAGGGCTTCGGTGCCCATCAGGAAGCGTATCGGACCCTGAGGCACGAGGTCGCCGTAGCCCAGGGTGGTGTAGGTAATGGCCGACATATAGACATGGTCGAGAAAGTTCGCCACCGAGATGCCGCTGAAGCCGCCGGCCAAGGGGTGTTCGAGCAGCAGGGCGCTGGCCAGGGCAAAGAGCCAGATCTCGACGACATGGGCTGCGAAGAGGCCGAAGATCAATACCAGGAAGCGGCGGCGTAGCGAATGGTGACCGAAGCCCTTTTGCCGCCATAGGCGGGTCGTTATCTCGTAGTGCAGAAGAACGCAGGCGACGACAGTGATGAAGGTGGCCCCTACGGCCAGAAGGTGGCCCGCATCCAGTGGTATATCGATCAAGGCAGCGTTCCTGTTGGAAATCCAAGAGCAAGCCTAGCGCGGCTTCCCGGGTCAAGTCAGTCTCCTTCGGTGGCATGACGAGCCAGAGGGCTGCTGCTAGGATGGAGCTATCCGTCACACGCGTGTCACGTTGCCGGTGTATTCGGCACGTGCTGCAGGGAACGCTGCCATGATCACCGATCGACCCAACGGCGGAGCGGTGGACGATACGCTCACGCCGCTGGCACTGAAGCGTGTGGGTATCGACACCTACCGCGAGAACGTCGCCTACCTGCATCGCGACTGCGACCTCTATCGTGCCGAGGGCTTCCAGGCATTGGCCAAGGTGGAGGTGTGCGCCAACGGCCAGTGCATTCTGGCGAGTCTCAACGTGGTCGACGACCCTGCCATCGTCGATTGCGAGCAGCTGGGGCTCTCGGAGGATGCCTTTCACGCTCTGGGGGTCGAGGAGGGGCATCCGGTCAGCGTTTCGCAGGCAGAGCCGCCCGTTTCGATTCCCGCCCTGCACCGCAAGATCGCCGGCGAACGGCTCACGCGCGAGGACTTCCATGCCATCGTTCGCGACATCGCCGAGCTGCGCTACTCCAAGATCGAACTCACCGCCTTCGTGGTCGCCTGCGACCGCGGTGAGCTCGACCGTGAGGAGGTTTTCTACCTGAGCGACGCCATGAGCGGGGTGGGGCGCCGCCTCGATTGGCACGAGCACCCGGTGGTCGACAAGCACTGTATCGGCGGCATTCCCGGCAATCGCACCTCGCTGCTGGTGGTGCCCATCGTCGCCGCCCACGGCCTGCTGTGTCCCAAGACGTCGTCCCGGGCCATCACTTCGCCGGCCGGCACCGCCGACACCATGGAGGTGCTGGCCAACGTCGACCTGCCGTTCGATACGCTCGGCGAGATCGTGCGCACTCACCGTGGCTGCCTGGCGTGGGGCGGTACCAGCCAGCTGTCGCCGGCCGATGACGTGCTGATCGCCGTGGAGCGGCCGCTGTTCATCGATTCGCCCGGCCAGATGGTCGCCTCCATCGTTTCCAAGAAGGTGGCCGCCGGCTCTACTCACCTACTGCTCGACATTCCCGTGGGGCCGCATGCCAAGGTGCGCTCGATGCCCGAGGCACGGCAGCTGCGCAAGCTCTTCGAGTACGTCGCCAAGTGCATGGGGCTCACCCTGGACGTGGTCATCACCGATGGACGCCAGCCCATCGGCTGCGGCATCGGTCCTGTGCTCGAGGCGCGCGACGCCATGCGCGTGCTCGCCAACCACCCCGAAGCGCCCATGGACCTGCGTCACAAGGCGCTTCGCCTGGCCG
Source organism: Billgrantia gudaonensis (assembly GCF_900100195.1). GTDB lineage: Bacteria > Pseudomonadota > Gammaproteobacteria > Pseudomonadales > Halomonadaceae > Halomonas > Halomonas gudaonensis. The sequence goes on along the minus strand of NZ_FNES01000021.1, from coordinate 22,077 downwards.
GTCGCATGCTCGAGTTCGATCCCGACGTGCGCGGCGGCGACGGCTTCGCCATCGCTCGTGACATCCTCGACTCCGGGCGGGCGCTGGAGAAGATGCGTGCCATCATCGCCGCCCAGGGCGAGAAGCCCTTCGACCCCGAGGCTCCACCGCTGGCGCCTCAGCACTTCGAGGTGGTCGCCCCGCGGGCCGGTGTGGTGATCGCGCTGGACAACCTCAAGCTGGCCCGAATCGCGCGTCTTGCCGGAGCGCCCAAGGCCGCTGGGGCCGGTGTGGACATGCGCGTGCGCATCGGCGATTCGGTGGAAGCCGGCCAGCCGCTATACCGGGTCCACGCCGCCTATCGCAACGAGATGACTTTCGCCCACCAAGCCAGCGAACGCGACAGCGGCGTGACGCTCGGCAGCCGGGAGTCGATCCAGTGTCTCAACGTGGAGTTCTGATGAGCCCTGAACTTCTCCATTTTTCCGATGAAGCGGCGCCGGCGCGACGCTTGGCGGAGGCGGCGGGCCTGATCGCTCGTGTCGTGGAGCGCCACCGCTTTCCCGATGAAGAGCTCAAGCTGCGCATGCCCTTCACCGCAGCGAACGATACGCCGGAGACGCTGGTGGTCTTCCGCAGCCTCGACCGCCCCAACGAGAAACTGGTCGAGTTGCTGCTGGTTGCCCGCGATGCACGATCCAGAGGCGCGCGGCGGGTGGTGTTGGTCGCTCCCTACCTCGCCTACATGCGCCAGGACATCGCCTTTCAGCCCGGCGAGATCGTCAGCCAGACCATCGTGGGTGGCTTTCTGGCCGAACTCTTCGATGCCGTCATCACCGTCGACCCGCATCTGCACCGCATCGAGCGGCTCGACCAGGCGATACCCGGCGAGCACGCCATCGCGCTCTCCGGTGCGCCGCGGCTGGCCGAGTTGATCGCCGCGAAGCGCCCCGGCGCCTTGCTACTGGGGCCGGATGAAGAGGCGCTGCAATGGGTGCGGCAGGCTGCCGCCGCGACCGGACTCGATTACGGAGCCTGTCGCAAGGTGCGTCACGGTGACCGCGACGTCTCGATCGCGCTGCCGGCACTGGACGTGGAAGGGCGTCAGGTGGTGCTGATGGATGACGTGGCGAGTTCCGGACACACCCTGGCCGGTGCGGCTCGACGGTTGCTGGAAGCAGGGGCCGTGTCGGTAGACGTGGCCGTGACTCATGCGCTCTTTGCCGACGATGCCCTGGCGGTCATCGCAGCGTCCGGGGTCGGTGAGGTGTGGAGCACGGACTGCATTGCCCATGCCAGCAATGCCATCACCATGGCACCGGTGTTGGCCAGGGCCCTGCAGGACGTGCTGAAGTGCGTAGACTGACGTGACTCTCTCCCCCGACGCTGCAGAGACAACGATAACGACAATGACAACGATAACGACGCAACGGGCGCCACGCTGCGCTAGCTGGTATCGATACGCCTGCTCGGGTGATGCCGACAGTGGACGCCGCATGCAGGCCCGCGAAGGAGGTGGAACGAATGAATTCGACGAATGGCGCCATTCTATTGGCGGGGGTAGCGATCGCGCTGGGCTTGATCGCGCTGGGGATATTCCTTTACGTACGCCGCGCTCAGCCCGACGAGGAGCCACGAGCGAGTGCCCCGGAGCCTTCTCCGAGCGGGCCCGAGCCGCAGGCGCCCGAACCGGCAGCGGCGGCGAACGTCGAAGCGAGCGAGCCGGCGGCAGAGGAGGTCTCCCATCGATTTCAGGTCGTTCGTGGGGATGGCGTCCAGCAATGCCTGTTCGTGGTATTCGACTGGCCGGCATTGGATACCAACCGGCGACTCAACAAGGTGCTCGAGGAAGAGGGCGCCATCTTCGATACCAAGCAAGGCGTTTACACCATTCGCGACGGACGTGCCGGCTACCGGCTGACGGTGGCCGACAGCACGCCGCCCGGGCGGTTGCCGCCACTTCATGAGGAGGGAGAGCATCCCATCGTCGGGGGGATTTCCATTCTGGTGCATTTCCGCAACAAGAAGCGGGTGGCCCAGAGCCCGGAAACGCTAATTCGTCTGACCCAGTCGGTAGCGGCCATTGGCGGAAAGATTCTGGATGCCGAACGCAACGAGGTCAGCGCCGAAGACTTCGAACGGTTGCGTCAGGGGCATTGACGAGGGGGCGAGGGCGTCGTCAGCGCCGCAGGATCCAGTAGCGTGGGCCCAGCGGCGGCGGACGCTGGTGCAGCGTTGGCTGGCCGTCTGCGTTCAAACCATCGAGAGGCGACGTCGCGCGGTCCGGCGGCGTCAGCGCCAGCAACCGCCGGATGCGCTCTGCGGTGGGCGGGTGCGTGCGTAGCCAGTCGATCCAAGCCGGTGGCTGTTGGCCGAAGAGCGTTGCCAGCCACTGGCCCTGGTGCCGTTCCAGGACCTGCAGCGCCGAAGCCAGGCCGTGGGGATCGCGGGTGATGGCGACGGCTTCCAGATCGGCGGTGTATTCGCGATTGCGCGACAGCGCGAGCTGCAGCAGCGTGCTCAGTGTCGGGGCCAGGGCGACCAGCAGCAGCGTCAGCCACGGAAAGGCCAGTTCGCCGGTGACGATCATGGGTAGCATCAGCAACAAGCTTACCTGAACCACGGTGGTCGCCCAGACGGTCAGGCGGGTCATGGCCGCGGCGATGGACATCACCCTGGTGTCGCCATGACACAAGTGGCTGGTCTCGTGGGCGAGCACCCCGGCCAATTCGCGTAGCGACAGCGTGCGCAACAGTCCCTCGGTGACGGCGATGCCGCCGTCGCGCTGGTCGCCGACGGCGAAGGCGTTCAGCTCGGCACTGGGTGCGTAGTAGAGCCTAGGATGCATCTGCAGCCCGGCACGCTGGTAGAGGGTGTCGAGCAGCCGGTAGAGTGCCGGGGCCTGGTGACGGTGCAAGAGGCCCGCGCCGCTGTTGGCCAGTATCCAGCGTGCCGGTACCCAACTGCTGAAATAGGCGACCAGAAGCACCGTGGTGAAACACACAACGACCCCGAACGGCCCGGCGAACAGATAGCCGGGTATCGACAGCACCAGTACCAGGCCGGTCATGATCAGCAGCGTCTGCAGTCCGTTCTTGATACGGCTGCGCCACAGCCGTTGCGGAGTCGGTGGCATGGTGGTCCTTCGTTGCGGGTCGAGCGTCGTACTGGCGGCACTCCCGTGCGCCGCTGCCAGGCTCATTCGATCATCGCCATTCTGGCCGTACGACACAACCGCTTGTCGGGCGACTGGCCGACATCGCAGTGTCGCGTTCCCGGCGGTTCGGACGGTGTTACAGTGACATCGTTGAGGAGCCGCGAGGAAACGGCATGGATCAACGCGAACGACGCGCGCTGGAAGACGAACACAGGCCGGAGGCGATACGGCGTCGCCTCGGCGCGCCCCAGCGGGCCGAGACGGTGCCCGATGCCATCCTGGGGGGTATCGACGGCTGCGTGACCACCTTTGCGGTGGTGTCGGGAGCCTTCGGGGCCGGCTTCTCGGCCACGGTGGCGCTGGTGCTGGGCTTCGCCAACCTGTTGGCCGACGGCTTCAGCATGGCGGTGAGCAACTACGAGTCGATCCAGGCCCGACGCGAGCACATTCAGGGGGTCCGCGAGCGCGAGAACCACCATATCGACGCGGTACCGGAAGGAGAGCGCGAGGAGATACGCGAGATATTCCGCCGCAAGGGTCTGTCGGGCGAGACCCTGGAACAGGTGGTGGCGGCCATCACCGAGGATCGCGAGGTATGGATCGAGACCATGCTCACCGAGGAGCACGGCCTCCAGAGCGAGGGATTGAGCCCGCTGCGCTCCGCATTGACCACCTTCGTGGCCTTTCTCGTCGTCGGCGCCATGCCGCTGTTGCCCTACACTCTGGCCTCGCTCGGTACCAATCGGCAGTTTCTGGCCAGCCTGGCCATGGCCGGTGCGATGTTCCTGGGAATCGGCATGCTGAAGAGCGTGGTCTACCGTCAGCCGATGGTCCGGTCGGGCTTGCGCACGCTGCTGATGGGCGGAGCCGCGGCGGGTCTCGCCTTCCTCACCGGGCACCTGGCCCAGGCGTGGTTCGGGGTGGCGCCGTGACGGGGCCTACGAGTGCCCGGGGTAGGAATGCTCAGCCGCGGTCGAGGCAATCAGGCAGGCTGTCGCGCAGGGCGTGGGGCAGAATGCCTAGGGTCTGGAACCCGGCGATATCGGGATCGGCAAGATTGTCCCGGGCCATGAGGATGACCTGGTCTCGCGTCAGGGGCGGGCTGGGCAGTGCGGAAGCGATCAGCGCCAAGCCGTGCCATAGCGGAAGGGGAATGGGGATTAATGGCCTCTCACGCGCCAGGTGGGCCATCACCTGACCCAGCACGTCCCGGTAACGGAGCACGTCGGGGCCGCCCAGTTCGAAGAGGCGCTGGGGTGGCGGATGACTGCCCAGTATGCGATCCACGGCGCGGGCCACGTCGTTCACGTGCACCGGCTGCAGACGTGTTTCGCCGCGGCCGAATAGTGGGATCACGGGCAGTCGGGTGAGCCCGGCGAGCGCCGTGAGAAAGGCGTCTTCGGGGCCGAACAACACGCTGGGACGCAGCAGGGTCGCGCGGGGAAAGGCTTCTAGAACGGCGGCTTCGCCGGCAGCCCGGGCGCGCACGTAGGCAGATGGCGAGCGAGGGTCGACGCCGATGCCCGACAGGTGTACCAGCCGTTCGATGCCGGCAGCGCGGGCCAGCCGAGCCAGTTGCGCGGCGGCATCGACGTGAATGGCGTCGAAGCGCAGGTCGCGGCGCTGTACATAGAGACTGACGGCATTGACCGCTCCGTCGGCACCATTGAGTGCCTCGGCCACCTGGTGAGCATTGCGAATGTCGGCACGGAAGAGCGACAGTGAGTCCCCGGCGTCTGCCCAGGCGGGAAGCGTCGGCTGGCGCGCGGCGATGCGCACGTGATGCCCGGCGTTGAACAGCGTGCCTACGATGGCGCGGCCCAAAAAGCCGGTACCGCCGAATACCGTGATGGTCGTCATGTCCGCCTTTGCCACAAGAGCGAGAGACAGGCGCTATACGCAATTCACCCCGCGCCCTGGGGCAGCGGGGTGAGGCTGAGAGGGGTCGGATTGCCGATCAGGCGTAGGCGTTGATCTGCGTACCCAGATGACCCTCGTCTGCAAGCTCAGGTTCGGCACCGGCCGACTCCATCAGGGCGCTGACCTGATCCTTCTGAGAATCCAGTGCTTCCTTGAGCACCTGCATCTGTGCTTGCTGTGCGGTTTGAGCCTGCTCGAGACCCAGAGAGGTGCCTACGGCACTATTGACGGCGGAATCCATGTCTCGCCTCCTCGATTCAGCGAATGCCTTTTCAACCTATCAGGCATGGCGTCATGATGCAAAACCCTGGCTCGGGCTCGGCGGTTTTGGCCGGTGAATGGACGTTGATCGAGCGTTGTGCCGATGTGCGCATAGGCAGCTATGATGGTTCGTGCAGGCGTCCCACAAGCTGGGGTGGTTCGAGTCGTCAGGGATGGGGGCGGTATGGGGGCATATAGCCGACTCTGGGGGGAACGGTCGTATCGGCCCGCCTGGGAAGTTCGTGGGCCGAGTTTCACGCGGGAACTGGGACGGGTGGCGGTGCTGGTCGCGGTGTTGGCGATGGGCACGCTGATCGTCTACGTCACGGGCGGTACGCGCTTTTCCTATCCTTACCTGATGCTGATCCCGGTACTGCTCGCGGCCGCCTGGTACGGGCTCCCCGGGGCCCTCATGGCAGCCCTGCTCGCAGGGCTGGCCATGGCCGCCACACCGCTGAACGTCGCTACCGGGGAAGCGCAAGGCACGCTCAACTGGCTGATTCGGCTCGGTCTGTACCTGGTCATCGGCGGCTTTGCCGGCTGGCTGTTTTCCCGGCTGCGCAACACCCATGCCGAACGCGACGTGGCGGCGCGTACCGACCCGCGCGTCGGGCTGCCCAACCAGGTGGCCATGGAGGAGGACCTGGCCGGCCTGCTGGCCGACTCGCAGTGCCGCGACGGCAAGACCGTCGGTTTGATCCTGGTGCGCATCGCCGACATCACCGACATCCTCGAGGCCATGGGGGCGGACGCCTCCGACGAACTGGTCAGCGCCATGAGCCGGCGGATCGCCCGTCTGGATGGCGTGAGGGGCATTTATCGATACAGCGCTGCCGAGCTGATGTTGCTGCTCTGGCCGGTGGACCGCGATGGTCTGGAGCTGGCCGCCGAGCGGTTGGTGGAACTTGGCGAGGACAATCTGCCGGTGAAGGGCATACCCGCTCGGGTGCAGCTCGTCCTGGGCAGCAGCCTCCCCGAGGAGTCGCGCTCGCCGGAGGAGCTGGTCCGCGAGGCCCGCATGGCGCTGCTGGCGGCGGCGGAAATGCATCGTTCCCACTGTCACTACCGCCCCGAGTTCACTCAACGCACCGTGCAGACCATCAAGATGATCGCGAGTGTTCGCCATGGCCTCGAGCAGGGGGAGTTTCTGCTTCACTACCAGCCCAAGCTGCGTCTCGCCGACGCTAGCGTGTGCGGTTGCGAGGCGCTGATTCGCTGGCGGGGCGAGGACGGTCGTCTCATCCCGCCGGGGCTGTTCATGCCCAAGGTGGAGAACACCACGCTGATCGAGCCGGTCACGCGTTTCGTGGCCAGCGAGGCGTGCGGGTTCGCCAAGCGCTTTGCGGGAACGGTCAGCATCAACGTTTCGGCTCGCAACCTCCAGGATGCGTCCTTGCTCGGCGAGATCGAAGCGCTGATCGAGCGCACCGGGCTCATGCCTTCCCAGCTGGAGGTGGAGATCACCGAGACGGCATTGATGAACGATCTGACGGCAGCCCGCCAGGCGCTGGCACGGCTGCGCAGCTTCGGTATCGGGGTCAGCATCGATGACTTCGGCACCGGGTTCGCTTCCTTCGAATACCTGCGCCACCTGCCGATCACCGGTCTCAAGATCGACCGGGCCTTCGTCGACGGCCTGGGCGACGACGAACGATCGCGCAAACTCATGGCATGCCTGATCGACGTCGGGCATGCGCTGGGGCTGGAGGTCACGGCCGAGGGGGTCGAGACCCAAGAGCAGCACGGCATCCTGAGGGAGCTCGGCTGCGATCTGGCCCAGGGGTTTCTCTATACCAAGGCGCTGCCGGCCGAGCAGCTGCTTGCCTGGCAGCGCGATCATGCGGCGAAGATCGACGCCTCTCGGTCGTGATCGTCTACCCCCGCTTTGCCGTTTTTCGTTTCCCGCTCTTCCCCTTCCTCTTCCCCGACGTCGGTTGCCCTCGATGAGGGGCAGTGTTCTCAGCGATGAGAATGATTGGCGTTATTGTCGATAACGTCCTCGAACATGCCGCTATCAAGCTGATAAACGATGTAAAAGAGCGGTAGGGGTTCACACCGCATGCATAGAGGACTAAAATGGTCCCCAATGCAGAGCGGGCCAGTTCGACCGCCGATGCAGCCTGGAGGAATCGACATGCTCAAGCTTTCACGGCTGACCGACTACGCCGCCGTGGTGATGGCGCAGATCGCCCGCCACCCGGAGCAGTCGCATGCCGCGGCGGAGCTGGCCGAGGCCGTGCAGCTACCGCATCCCACCGTCAGCAAGACGCTCAAGATGCTGGTGCGTGCCGGCCTCCTGGAGTCGCGGCGCGGCGCACAGGGTGGCTATTCGCTGGCTCGGCCGGCGTCGAAGATCACCGCTCGCGACATCATCACCGCCATCGAAGGGCCGGTGGCGATGACCGAATGCAGCCAGGCGGACGGCGACTGCGAGCTGGCATCGGTGTGCGGCGTCGCCGACAACTGGCAGCGCGTGTCGCTGGCCATCCGCACGCTGCTCGACAGCGTGACCCTGGCGCACCTGGCCGACACGACACCGATCAAGCTGCCGGTGCAGCTGCCCATCCAGAGCGTCAGCCTGGCCGCGGAGACGGCATGAAGCGTGGCCAGGCTGCGTGAAGAACCATCAAGACCCTGGCGAGTTGCCCTCGCCGTCCCAACCGCCCGGGAGGGGGAACATCATGGCAAGTGAGGAAATGGAACAGCTCGTCCGTCGCGAATACAAGGAAGGGTTCGTGACCGACATCGAGAGCGATACGGTACCGCCCGGCCTCGATGAGAACACCATCGCCTTCATCTCCAAGAAGAAAGGCGAGCCGGAGTGGATGCTGGAGTGGCGCCTCAAGGCCTACCACCAGTGGCTGAAGATGACGCCGCCGTCCTGGGCGCATCTGGACTATCCGCCCATCGACTACCAGGCGATCTCCTACTACAGCGCTCCCAAGCGCGACGAGGACCGGCCGCAGAGCCTCGATGAGGTGGATCCCAAGCTGCTCGAAACCTACGAGAAGCTGGGCATTCCGCTGCACGAGCGCGCGGCGCTGGCCGGCGTGGCGGTGGATGCGGTGTTCGACTCCGTCTCGGTGACCACCACCTTCAGGGAGAAGCTGGGCGAGGCGGGCGTGATCTTCTGCTCCATGTCCGAGGCGATCCGCGATTACCCGGAGCTGGTAAAGCAGTATCTGGGCAGCGTGGTGCCGCAGGGCGACAACTACTTCGCGGCACTCAACTCGGCGGTGTTCACCGACGGCTCTTTCGTCTTCGTGCCGGAAGGGGTGACCTGCCCCATGGAGCTCTCCACCTACTTCCGCATCAACGAGCGCAACACCGGCCAGTTCGAGCGCACTCTGATCGTCTGCGAGAGCCGTGCCCAGGTGTCGTACCTCGAGGGCTGCACCGCGCCGCAGCGCGACGAGAACCAGCTGCATGCCGCCGTGGTCGAGCTGGTGGCGCTCGAGGATGCCTACATCAAGTACTCCACGGTGCAGAACTGGTACCCCGGCGACGAGGACGGCAAGGGTGGCATCTACAACTTCGTCACCAAGCGCGGAGACTGCCGCGGCGACCGCTCGCGCATCAGCTGGACCCAGGTCGAGACGGGCTCAGCCATCACCTGGAAGTATCCCTCTTGCGTGCTGCGCGGCAAGCACAGCATCGGCGAATTCTACTCCGTGGCGGTGACCAACGGACGCCAGCAGGCGGACACCGGTACCAAGATGATCCACATCGGCGAGGGGACTCGCTCGACCATCGTCTCCAAGGGGATCTCCGCCGGTCGCGCCGATCAGTCCTACCGCGGCCTGGTCAAGATCGGCCCGCGGGCCAAGAACGCGCGCAACTTCACCCAGTGCGACTCGCTGTTGATCGGCGACCAGTGCGGCGCCCATACCTTCCCCTACCAGGAGATCGGCAACAGCACCGCCACCGTGGAACACGAGGCGACCACCTCCAAGATCGGCGAGGACCAGCTGTTCTACTGCCAGAGCCGCGGCATCTCCGAGGAGGACGCGGTAAGCATGATCGTCAACGGCTTCTGCAAGGACGTCTTCCAGGAGTTGCCGATGGAGTTCGCCGTCGAAGCCGAAGCGCTGCTCAACGTCACTCTCGAGGGCGCCGTGGGCTGAAGCCGTGTCCAAGTGGCCGGCGGGATGAGCGCCGGGGACAAGTCGAAGCGAGGGTCTTTTGCCATGGGTGAGGCGGATTCCGCCGAACGGGTTGGCCATTGATGGCCAACACCGGCTCTGCAAGCGGAGCAGGATGCGAGAGCGCCGCAGGATGGGTTCACAGCACCCTCGCTGAGCCTTGGCGCCGGAAAAGCTCATCCAGGTCAAGGCGCATGGCATGCCCATGCGACTGAACAACGAATCCATTTTTGCAAGTCGCCGCGACGACGGCTCGCCAGAATCGAAAAGGTACCGAAGATGCTCGAAGTCAAGGATCTGCACGTCACGGTCGAGGGTCAGGAAATCCTCAAGGGCCTCGATCTGACCATCAATGCCGGCGAGGTCCACGCCATCATGGGCCCCAACGGGGCCGGCAAGTCGACGTTGTCGGCAGTGATCGCCGGCAAGGAAGGTTACGAGGTGACCCAGGGGACCATCACCTTCGAAGGCAAGGACGTGCTGGAGATGGAGGTCGAGGAGCGGGCCCAGGCGGGGCTGCTGCTCGGTTTCCAGTATCCGGTGGAGATTCCCGGGGTGAAGAACATCTATCTGCTCAAGGCGGCGCTCAACGCCCAGCGCGAGGCGCGCGGCGAAGGCGAGATGCCGGCGCCGGAGTTCATGAAGCTGGTCAAGGAGAAGATCGCCTTCATGAAGATGGATCCGAGCTTCCTGCAGCGCGCCGTCAACGAGGGCTTCTCGGGCGGCGAGAAGAAGCGCAACGAGATTCTGCAGATGCTGGTGCTCCAGCCCCGGCTCGCGATGCTCGACGAGATCGACTCGGGCCTGGACATCGACGCCATGCGCGTGGTGGCCGAGGGCATCAATTCGCTGCGCAGCGAAGAGCGCGGCGTCCTGCTGGTGACTCACTACCAGCGCCTGCTCGACTTCGTGGTACCCGACCGGGTCCACGTGCTGGTCGACGGTCGCATTGCCAAGAGCGGTGATGCCGATCTGGCTCGCGAGCTCGAGGCGCGCGGCTATGACTGGGTGGTGGAGGAGTCTGCGGCATGAGCGACGTGCAATCTCCCAGCGACGACGTCCAGCGTTTCCTGGCTCGGCTGGCGCAGCGCAACGCCGGCCGCGGGCCGGAACCGACCTGGATCACGGCGCGACGCCAGGCCGGGGCGGCACGCTTCGAGGCCATGGGCTTTCCCCACCGTCGGGTGGAGAACTGGAAGTACACCGACGTGCGTGCCATTTCCCGGGGCGATTTCGCGTTCAGCGACGATGCCAGCTTCTCGCCGGCCACGGCGGCGGCGCTGACGTTGCCCATCGAGGCGCACCGTATCACCTTCGTCGACGGCGTCTTTTCGGCGGCGCTCTCCCAGCTCGACGAGCTGCCTGCCGGCGTGTCGCTGTTGCCGCTCTCCCAGGCGCTCGACGAGAATCACGAGGCGGTGGGCGGCCCGCTGGGGCGGCTGACGGGAGTGGAATTCTCGCCCTTCGCCGCGCTCAACACCGCCTGCATGGAGGAGGGAGCGGTGCTGCGCCTGGCGCCGGGCACGCTGGTCGACAAGCCGATCATCGTGCAGTTCCTCTCCCGGGCCAACGACGCGCCGGTGATGAGCCATCCGCGCATCCTCGTCGAGGCCGGGGCGCGCAGCCAGGCCACCGTCATCGAGCATCACGTGGGCGAGCCCGAGGCGGCCAACTTCACCAACCTGGTGGAGGAGATCATCCTCGAGCGTGGCGCCATCCTGACTCACTACAAGCTGCAGGAGGCGCCGCTCGCCGACCTGCACGTGGCGAGCATCCACGTCGAGCAGGGGCGCGACAGCCGCTTCACCTCCTTCAATCTGAATCTGGGTGGCGGCCTGGTGCGCAACGACCTGATCACCGAGCTCAACGGTCAGGGCGCCGAGGCGACCTTCAACGGTCTCTTCTACGGCCAGGGTCGCCAGCACGTGGACAACCACACCCTGGCCAACCACAACGCGCCGCACACCACCTCCAACGAGAATTACAAGGGCATCCTCGACGACCGCGCCCATGGCGTGTTCAACGGCAAGGTGGTGGTCAAGCGCGACAGCCAGAAGATCGAGGGCTACCAGAGCAACGCCAACCTGCTGCTCTCCGACCGCGCCGAGATCGACGCCAAGCCGGAGCTCGAGATCTACGCCGACGACGTCAAGTGCTCCCACGGCACCACCACCGGCCAGCTCGACGAGGAGGCGGTCTTCGCCCTGCGCACCCGTGGCATCGACACCCAGACTGCCCGCGGCCTGCTGACCCTGGCCTTTGCCGGCGAAGTGCTCGAGCAGGTGGGCCTGGATGCCATTGCCGAGCGCGTCGAGCGCGCCGTGGCGGGCAAGCTGCCCGAGCGCTTCAACCTCACCGGACTGGTGGAGACCGCAGCGGCGCTCGATGAAATGGCGGGCGAGTGACAGGAGAACGACCATGACCGACCTGGCAACCAGTGACGCATTCGAGGTTCCGGCCCTGGACGTGGCGGCCGTGCGGGGGGATTTCCCGATCCTGGCGCGCCAGATCCATGGCCGACCGCTCGTTTATCTCGACAACGCGGCCACCAGTCAGACTCCGCGGCAGGTGATCGAGGCATTCGACGACTACTACGGCCGTTGCAATGCCAACATCCATCGCGGGTTGCACACCCTGGCCGACGAGGCCACTGCCGCTTTCGAGGGTACCCGCGAGACGGTGCGTACCTTCCTGGGTGCCGCCGAATCCCGTGAGATCGTCTTCACCCGCGGTACCACCGAGGCGATCAACCTGGTGGCGAATGCCTGGGGGCGGGCCAACCTCGAGCCAGGCGACGAGGTGCTCGTCTCGCGTCTCGAGCACCACTCCAACATCGTGCCCTGGCAACTGCTGGCCCGCGAGCTCGGTTTCACCATCAAGGTGATTCCGGTGGACGAGCGCGGCGTTCTCGATCTCGAGGCTTACCGCGCGCTCTTCACCGAACGCACCCGGCTGGTGGCCGCCAACCACGTTTCCAACGCCTTCGGCACGGTGAATCCGGTGCGCGAGATGGCAACCGTTGCTCACGATCATGGCGCACTGATCCTCGTCGACGGTGCTCAGGCCGTGCCACACCAGGCGGTGGACGTGCGCCGCATCGATGCCGACTTCTACGCGTTTTCCGGGCACAAGGTCTACGGGCCGACCGGGGTAGGGGTGCTCTACGGCAAGGCCGAGCTGCTCGAGGCGATGCCGCCCTGGCAGGGCGGCGGGGAGATGATCGCCACCGTCTCCTTCGAACACGACACCACTTTCGCCGCCATTCCCCACAAGTTCGAGGCGGGTACCCCGGCCATCGCCGAGGTGATCGCCCTGGGTGTGGCGCTCGACTGGGTGGGGCGCATCGGCATCGACGCCATCTCCGCCTGGGAAGCCCGCCTGCTGGAACACGCCTCCCGACGGGTGTCGCGCATCGAGGGGCTGCGCATCCTGGGCACCGCGCCGGACAAGGCGGGGGTACTGTCGTTCGTGGTCGACGGTGCCCATGCCCAGGACATCGGGCTGCTCATCGACCAGCTCGGCGTGGCGATTCGCACCGGCCACCACTGCGCCCAGCCGCTGCTTCACCACTTCGGCGTGGAGGCGACCTGCCGGGCATCCTTCGCGGCCTACAACACCCTGGAAGAGGTCGACATCTTCGCTGACGCACTGGAGCGGGTCATCGGTATGGTTCGCTGAGGGAGCCAGGGGCAAGGACACTGAGAGTGATATGAGCGATATCGAACGGGTAGCCAGTCTCCACAAGGGGCAGCAGCTGCCTCTGCAGCGTGACGTGGCGGCGATCTCCATTCCTTTCGGCAAGACAGAGACGCTGGCCGAGGACAGCATCGTCAGCGTGATGCAGGCCAAGGGCAGTTCGGTGAGCGTCGGCCACGAGGGGCGGCTCTACCTCATCGAGGGCAGCAATCTCGATGCGCTGGGCCTCGAACCGCTGCCGCGGCCGACCCTGCCGGAGGACGCCACCGACGAGCAGATCGAGCAGTTCGTCTGGGATCAGCTGCGGACCTGCTTCGATCCCGAAATCCCGGTCAACATCGTCGACCTGGGATTGGTCTACGGCTGTCGCATCGAGCGTTTGATCAGCGGCGAGCGCATCGTCACCATTCGCATGACCCTGACCGCCCCGGGCTGCGGCATGGGCGACGTCATTGCCGCCGATGCCCGCAACAAGATCCTCGGTGCCCCACAGATCAGCAAGGTGCATACGGAAATCGTCTTCGACCCGCCCTGGAGCCGTGAGATGATGAGCGACGAGGCCAAGTTGGAACTCGGCATGTTCTGAACCTGCGGGCGGGAAGGGAAATGCAAGCGGCGGCGTGGAAGGCTTTCAGGGTCGTATTGATGTCGTCAGGGGCGCTGGTTCTCCTGGCCGCGCTGTTGTTCCTGGCCGGAAACGCCTGGGTGTTGACCCAGACCCAGGGGCGGATCGAGCGGACGCTGTCGCAGTGTGGTCCCGAGCAGGTGGGGATCGTTTTCGGTACCTCGCACTGGACCCGGAGCGGCGTGCGCAATCCCCATTTCGACGCTCGCATGGGCGCGGCTTCGAAGCTGATTCGCCTGGGGCGTGTGCGGCACCTGCTGCTTTCCGGCGACAATCGCACGCGTTTCTACAACGAACCCGTCACCATGTGGCGTGAACTGCGCGAACGCTACGTGCGCGACGAGGACATGACCCTCGATTACGCCGGGTTCAGCACCTTCGATACGCTGGTTCGTGCCCGTGACGTCTTCGGGGTGGAGCGGGCGGTACTGGTCACCCAGGCGTGGCACCTGCCGCGGGCACTGTTCATTGCCGATGCCCTGGGCCTGGAAGCCGTCGGCTGCGCCGCACGGACGGCCAGGGTCGACGGCCAGTGGCGCCTGCAGGCACGCGAATGGGCGGCAAGGGTCGCTACGCTGGGCGACCTCTACCTGTGGGGACGCGAACCCTACTTCCTGGGTCCGTTCGAGCCCCTGGAGATCGCCCCGCCCGTCTGGGAACTACCGTACGGGCGAGAGCGGGAATAGGTCCGGTGCCTGCCCCGGCAGGCACCGGAACGACGCCGCTCAGCGGCGCTCCTTCTGCAACTCATACAGCTCGCGGATCAGCGCTCGGCAGCCCGTCCAGCAGCGCTCGACGGCGGTTTCCACCGGGTCGGGCAGCGGGTGAGTGTAGAGGGTGGCCAGTGCCTGCATGAGCACTCTTTCCTGCTCGAGCAGTTCGCCGATCACTACCTGGCTCTCGTTGCCGACGAAGCTCTTCAGCCGGCTCCACAGCCACAGGTAATCGTCGCGTTCTACATCGGCGTCGCGGGGCAATAGCTTGAGGTGACGCCTGGCCAGTTCCCGCAGATCCCGCATCGCCTTGCTGCGTGCCTCGTAATGAGGCTTGAGCGCTTCGCGCAGGGAAGGGCGCAGGCGCTCGAGATTGTCCTGAAAGTAATCGATGCTGTCGGCCAGCGCTTCCAGTACGCTGTCCATCGCCACCTGGCGATTGTCGAGAAACATGGGCGGTCACCTCCTCCGGTGACGCCGATTGTGGGGCCGTCGTGGCACTTTTGCCACCCCCGGCGTCGAGAAAATCGTGTGCCGTGGTCTCATCCTTTCGGCTTGGGTGGCGCCTTGCGAGGTGCGGCGGCGTTTTTCTCCAGGTGCTCGATGATCAGACCGGCGATGTCCTTGCCGGTGGCGCTCTCGATACCGCGCAGCCCCGGCGAGGAGTTGACCTCCATGATCACCGGCCCGTGGTTGGCGCGCAGCAGGTCGACGCCGGCCACGCGCAGGCCCATGGCCTTGGCAGCGCGAATCGCGGTGGAACGCTCCTCGGGAGTGATGCGGATCACGCTGGCGTTGCCGCCACGGTGCAGGTTGGAGCGAAATTCGCCTTCGGCGGCCTGGCGCTTCATGGCCGCGACCACCTTGTCGCCGATCACCAGGCAGCGGATGTCGGCGCCGCGAGCCTCCTTGATGTATTCCTGCACCATGATGTTGGCCTTCAGGCCCATGAAGGCCTGAATCACGCTCTCGGCGGCCTGATTGGTCTCGGCCAGCACCACGCCGATGCCCTGGGTGCCTTCCAGCAGCTTGATCACCAGCGGGGCGCCGCGCACCATGGTGATCAGGTCGGGGATGTCGTCGGGCGAGTGGGCGAAGCCGGTGATCGGCAGGCCGAGCCCCTTGCGCGAGAGCAGCTGCAGCGAGCGCAGCTTGTCGCGGGAACGGGTGATGGCCACCGAGTCGTTGAGCACGTAGGTGCCCATCATTTCGAACTGACGCAGCACCGCACAGCCATAGAAGGTGATCGAGGCGCCGATGCGCGGGATCACGGCGTCGAAGGGTTCGAGGTTCTCGCCCTTGTAGTGGATCGAAGGGTGGTGCGCGGCAATGCTCATGTAGCAGCGCAGGGTATCCACCACGCGGATCGTGTGGCCGCGGGTCTCGGCCGCCTCCACCAGGCGACGGGTCGAGTAGAGGTTGCGATTGCGGGATAGCAGCGCGATACGCATCGAGGGCTCCGCGTCGAAGTGTCGGGGGCGTCAGGGCTCGCCGTGCAGGAAAGCCGCGCCGGGCGCGACCAGCAGGCGACGCAGGGCGCGGCGCCCGAGCAGCATGGGGTGACGCATGTTGCGGCGGTCGGCCAGGGTCAGTTCCACCATCATCTCCATTTCGCCGAGCCGCATGGGCGTGCGGATGACGTAGCGCCACTCCCCGTGCCCGTTGGAGCTGGTGACGCGGCGACGGTCGTGCAGATGCAGGCGAAAGACGTGAGGCGGGGTGTCCGGCCCGCCGCTGCGGGTGGTGAAACTGACCCACAGGTGCCCTTGCTCTTCGAAGGTCTCGATGTCCTCGGCGTGCAGTGCAGAGGTGCGCGCGCCGGTGTCGGCCTTGGCGCACAGCGACAGACCGAGTTCCGGCAGGGTGACCATCTCGCGGCGTCCGATCACGGCTCTGGCGGTATAGGGCAGTTCCTTCATGATGTTCTTCCCCTGTTGTCACGCGTGTCGCTGTGGCGGTCTCGTCAGCTCGGCAAGACGGCGACCGATGGCGGAATCCGCCTGGGCCTCGCGCAGCGTCATCAGCACCGGCAGGCGCAGGCGCGGAATCAGCGCCAGGTCGCGAGCCATGCTGGCAAAGTCGGCATGCGGCGTTTCCGCCAGCCGAGCCAGGAATTGCGGCAGTCGTGAGGCATGCTCAAGATGCACCCAGCCGCGACCGGCAATGGCGGCCAGCATGTCCGGACCGCAGGCATCGGGGTCGGCCAGCAGGATATCGAACCAGTCGCCGGCAATGGCCGTGCTTGCGCCGCCCATGGCGCGCACGCAGGCGCAGAAGACTTCGATGTCGCCCTGGGTGGCGGCCAGCTCGCCGCGTCGGCGCAAGGCGTGCGCCAGTTCATCGGGAATGGCGACATGTTCCAGACAGTAGCATAGCGAAGTGAGCGCTTCTGCCGGCAGGGTGGCGAGGCGTTCGGCCAGTGCGCGAGCGGCTCCGGCGTCCAGGCGCACCGCATAGTCGGCCAGGCCCTGCAGGCCCAGGGCCTGCCAGTCGATGGCCTGCTGACCGCTCAGGTAGGCTTCCACCGGCTCCAGATGCTGGCTGGCCGGCTGACCCATGTCACGGGTGGCTCGGGCGTGCAGCACCGCCCGGAAGGGCAGCGAAGGGGTGAAGGCCAGCGGATTGTCGTGCATCAGGTTGTCCGCCTTGCCCGGCGGCGCCGCCTCGAGAGACTGGGCGTTGCGGCCCAGCGTCTCGAGCAGCCGCTGGACGAAGGCGTCGCGGGGCGCCGGGTCCAGTTTTCCCTGTTCGTCGAGGGGCAGGGCGAGGAACCAGATCACCGGATCCGGCATGTCGCCGAGGCGAAACACCAGGCCCAGGCGCGCCTCGCCCTGCCAGGGGGCCGGCCAGGCCAGTTCGCCGCTTTCGAAGGCGGCCAGGGTGTCGAGCGAAAAGGGCTCGACTCGGCGGCCAAGGTGATAGGCACGCACCTCGGCACCGCTGCGCTGGAAGAAATCGTTGAGCGTATGAATCGGCTGCATGGCGACTCCCGAATCGAAGCGTGCACTCTACCGCGGTGCACCCGATCTTGTCAGCCACCGGGCGGCGTGAACGATGGCGGAGTGATCAATGATTGACCATGTTCGCGCAGTGGCCGTCATTCCTGACCCGGAGATGACTTTCCATAGCTTATCCACAGCCTCGTTCAGCGAAGCTGTGAATGATCCGGTGCGAATGAACGTAGACCTTGGGGTGGCCAAGGCCCGAGGCGGGGCGAGATAATGCGGGTCAATTCACGCGAGGACTTCGACATGACGGTTCACGAAGAGCTCGATGTGGCTCTGCGTCGCCTGGAAGCGACCATGAAGGCCACCAACCTGTGGCAGATGGAATCCCCCGGCCCCGAGGCCTTTGCCAGTCAGCAGCCCTTTTGCATCGATACCATGGCGTTGCCTCAGTGGCTGCGCTTCGTGTTCATCGCCCGGCTGGATGCGCTGGTCGAAGCCGAAGCGCCCATGCCGGAGACTTGCGACGTCGCTCCGGCGGTGGAAGCCTATCTGGCCCAGGAGGGCGCGCGCGCCAACGACCGCTTGCTGTTGTGCAAGGCGGTGGAAGAGATCGACCGTCTGGTGACCGACAACTGACGCGCTGGCTGTCAGTGCCCGAATGCAGCGAGGCCCGCCAATGGCGGGCCTCGCTGGGTAACGAGCATGTCAACGGCTCAGAAGCGATAGCTGAAGCCGGCCATCAAGACCCAGGGATCGATGTTGACGGTGCCGATATCGTCACCGTTCAGGCTGGCATCGGTGTCGATGTCGACGTACCAGGCGGCGGCGTTGACGGCCCAGTTGTCGTTGATCAGCACGTCGGCGCCCAGTTGACCGGCGACACCCCAGGAGTCGTCGAGTTCGAGCTCGGCTCCGGCCACGTCGATATCTTCACTGAAGAAGGTGGTGTAGTTGAGCCCGATGCCGGCATAGGGCTGCACGCGGGCGTCGGTGCCGCCCAGCGGGTAGTACTGGAGGGTCACGGTGGGCGGCAGATGCTTGGTGGAACCGTTGACCGTGCCATCGGCAATGCTGATGTCGTGCTTGAAGGGCAGGGCGGCCAGCAGCTCGACGCCGAGCTTGTCGTGGAAACGGTAGCCCAGGGTAAAGCCGAGAGTCGTGTCGCTGTCTACGTCGACTTCAAGACCGGTAAGACTAAGTGCATCAACGTTTCCGTTGTCGCTCTTGGGGTTGACGTGGGCGGCGCCAACGCGGGTGAAGAAATCGCCTTCGCCATAGGCCAGGGCTTGGGGGCTGGCAGCGGCCGCGACGAGGCCGGCAGCGAGCAGGGTGGGCAGAATGGACTTGCGCATGGAACGACTCCTTTCGGTACGCGTTTCAGAAGAAGCGGCCACGGCCGCTGCGGTGCAATAGCACTAGTCTAATAACCGCGAGGCGAGCTTTTCTTGATCCAAGGCAATGGTTGCAGTCGACAACTAAAGAGGTATATAAAATATTCCTTATTGCATTCTGCCCACGAAAAACGCCGGGCCAGAGCCCGGCGTTGCTGGATGAAACGCCGCTTGGCGCGCCTGATCAGAAGCGCAGGGTGATGCCGCCGCCGATGGTCCAGGGGTCGACCTTGGCCGTCCCGATCTGGGCGCCGCCGCTGTCGATGTCGGCATCCACGTCGGCGTAGTTGGCAAAGCCGTTGAGCATGAGGTTGCGCGTCACCGCCAGGTCGATGCCCAGCTGGCCTACGGCGCCGTAGGAGTGGTCGACATCCAGGCCGTCGGGTTCGTCGGAGAAACGAGTGTAGTTCACCCCGGCACCCACATAGGGCTGCACCCGGGAGTCGAGGCCGCCCAGCGGGTAATAGTTGACCAGCAGGTTGACTGGCATGCGGTCCACGCTGCCGAGGCCGGCTCCGCCAAGCGTCAGGTCGTGCTCGAACGGCTCGCTGCCGTTCAGTTCGACGCCGACCTTGTCGTGGAAGAGGTAGCCGGCTCCGAAGGTGAAGCCGTTCTCGTCCTCGATGTCCAGCGACTGGCCGGCGGCCGTTCCGTTGTCCGACGAGACCTCGGTCTTGGCGAAGCCGCCGCGCACGAAGAGGTCTCCGGCGCTGTAGGCCAGAGCGCCCTGGCTCGCCAGCAGCAGGCTGGCGGTCACGGCAATGGCGGAAAGTGTCAGGGACTGGTTCATGGGAGGTCCTCCCGTGGTGTAGTGCCGGTGGCACTGTCTGGGGCAAGCGGTGTCAGCCCAAGCGACTGCGCTGGCCCATTGGGGCATTGCCAGTCAAGTATAGAGAACGGTGTTTCTAAAAGTCTTGTAGAATTTTTCTATTGCCGAGGTGAGGAACGTCAATCCCTGTCGATGCGTAATGATGGCCTGTGTCTCCTGGGGGAGAGGCTTCGGTCGGGTTTTTCCATTGGATAATAATTGTAAAGGAAATTCCGGCTCAGCTCGCACGCTGCGCGCAAATCGGCTTCACTGAAGGAAGGGTGACGAGGAGATTGCCATGCCATCACGCAACGTCGACCGGTCGCTACCCGCAGTGCCGCTGGGCGCCATGTTGCTGGCCGCCGGCCTGGCCTTGTGGCTGCTGCTGCGACCCGAGCTGCTCAGTGGCCTGGCCATGCCGCTGCGTCTGCCGCTGATCGGTCTGGGAGTATGGGCGCTGGGTTCGGCCTTCATGCAGCCGCTGGGCCTCGAGCTGCGTCGGCCATGGTTGCGCCGTGCCACCATGCCGCCGCTGAGCCTCGCCGCCCTGGCGCTGTTCACGCTGGTGGTGGTGCTCAGAGCCTGGTGGTCGTGAGGGGAGGGAAACGCAACGAGCCGCCCGAGGGCGGCTCGTTGGTCGATGTCCGAGGGCTGGGCCGTCGGACGATCCTCAGGTCTCGTCGAAGGTATCGAAGTCGGCGGTGACCTGGAGGTTGGGCTCTTCGGTGGCCAGGCTCGCCACCACGATGGCGATGTAGGCGAAGATCACCCCGGGCACGATCTCGTAGAGATCGAAGATGCCGCCGGAGGCTTCGGCCCACAGCACCACGGTGACGCCGCCCACCACGATGCCGGCCAGCGCGCCCCAGCGGTTCATGCGCCGCCAGTACAGCGACATGATCAGCGCCGGACCGAAGGCCGCACCGAAGCCGGCCCAGGCGTAGGCGACCAGGTCGAGCACCGTGGCGTCGGGATTGAGCGCCAGCAGGTAGGCGATGACGGCGATGCCGATGACGGCGAAGCGGCCCACCCAGACGAGCTCGGTCTGGCTGGCGTCCTTGCGGAAGATCGCCTTGTAGAAGTCGTCGGTCAGCGCCGAGGAGGAGACCAGCAACTGGGAGTCGGCGGTGGACATGATGGCGGCCAGGATCGCGGCCAGCAGGATGCCGGCGATCACCGGATGGAAGATCAGGTTGACCATCACCATGAACACCGTCTCGCCATCGGCCAGGTCGCGTTGCACGAAGCCCACGCCGAGCAGGCCCACGGCCACGGAGCAGATGAGTGCGATGGCCGTCCAGCTCACCGCGATGCGGCGGGCGGCGGGGATGTCGCGGTCGCTGCGGATGGCGGCGAAGCGTGCCAGGATGTGCGGCTGACCGAAGTAGCCCAGGCCCCAGGCCAGCGAGCTGACGATGCCGATGACCGACAGCGCCTCGCCGGTGGAGGCGTCGCGGAACCAGGCCAGCATGTGCTCGCTCTCGGCGGCGAGTGCTGCGCCGGCACCGCTGGTGCCGCCCAGGTCGCTGAAGGCGATGATGGGCACGATCACCAGCGCTGCCACCATCATCAGGCCCTGGATCAGGTCGGTCCAGGAGACCGCCAGAAAGCCGCCGAAGAAGGTGTAGGAGATCACTGCGATGGTGCCGATGGTCACCGCCACGGTGTAGTCGTAGCCGAACACCGTCTCGAACAGTCGGCCGCCGGCCACCAGACCGGAGCTGGTGTAGAAGAGGAAGAACAGCAGGATGAAGATCGCCGAGATCACCCGCAGCAGGTGGGTCTTGTCCTGGAAGCGGTTGGCGAAGTATTCCGGCAGCGTCAGGGCATCGCTCACCTTGAAGCTGTAGAGACGCAGTCGGCGCGCCACGATCAGCCAGTTGAGCCAGGTGCCGATGAGCAGCCCCACGGCGATCCAGCTCGCCGAGATGCCGCTGACGTAGGCCGCACCGGGCAGGCCCAGCAGCAGCCAGCCGGACATGTCCGACGCCCCGGCGGAGATCGCCGAGGTCCAGGGGCCGAGCGTACGACCGCCGAGGATGTAGTCGGAGAGGTTGGTGGTTCGCATGTAGGCGACCAGGCCGATGCCGAGCATTGATCTTGCCCAGCAGCAGTGGACACCTCGTTAAGACAGTACACTGAGACGAGGTGACCCATGGCAAGGCAAGCAGCTTCGATGAAGAAGACCCGTACCCGCTACTCCCAGGACTACAAGGCCGAGGCACTGGCCCTCGCCGACCGTGTCGGCATCAGTGCCGCCGCCCGAGAGCTTGGCCTGCAGCCCAGCCAGCTCTACCAGTGGCGAGCCAAGGCCCAGCAGCAGCAAAGCGCCTCAGAGCGCGAGCAAGCCCTGGCCGACGAGAATGCCCGGCTCAAGCGTCAACTGGCCGAGAAGTCGGAAGAGCTTGAAATCGCAAAAAAAGCCGCGGTGTACTTT
>NZ_FNES01000017.1 GCF_900100195.1 Billgrantia gudaonensis | reverse complement strand
ATGAGACATCCCCGAGGCCTCGAGCCTCCTGAAGGGCCCAGCAAGACCAGCTGGTTGATAGGCCGGGTGTGGACGCGCTGCAAGGCGTTGAGCTAACCGGTACTAATGGCCCGTGAGGCTTGACCATATAACCCCAAGGGGTCTGCGCATGACGCGCACGATTGACGGATACGACGAGACGTTGGTTGGCATGATTCACGGTGTTTCGCCTGACGACCATAGCGAGTGGGAACCACCTGATCCCATGCCGAACTCAGCAGTGAAACCGCTCAGCGCCGATGGTAGTGTGGGGTCTCCCCATGCGAGAGTAGGTCATCGTCAGGCACTTATTCCCAAAATCCCGAGTACGACAGTGCTCGGGATTTTTTCATGGGCATGGGAAAACCCGCTCTTTACCGTGTGGGAGGGCCGGGCGCTCTCACCCCGAGGTAGCTCATCGTCAGGCACTGCTTCAGAAACCCCAGCCAATGGCTGGGGTTTCGTCATTTAGGGGCCTTCCCGGGCGAGTCGCGGAAGGTCACGGCCACGAATATCGGCAGGCAGGCATTTCGAAAAAACAGCTTCGAACGCGGCTGGGGGTGTCGCGTTTGGGATTGGCCTTTTTCAATGGCATCGCATTTCCGAGGCTGTGGCGGTTCCGATAGAATGGAGCTTTTCCCGCACGGGGCAGAGGGCATGACCATCGGTGATTTGATCCGCCTGTTGAGCGACGGAGAGTTCCACTCCGGGGAGCAACTCGGTGAGCGCTTGGGGGTGTCACGCACGGCGGTGTGGAAGCAACTGAAGAAGCTCGAGGCCTTGGATATCCCTCTCGAGGCGGTCAAGGGTCAAGGCTACCGGCTAGCCGAGCCGTTGGAGCTGCTTGACGGCGCGTCGATCGTGGCCGGTCTGTCACGTGACGGGCGTCAGCACCTCGTGCGACTGTTCATGGAAGAGACGCTGCCATCTAGCAATGAGTTCATTCGCCAGCGATTTGCCCATGGCGCTGGGCACGGAGAAGTCTGCCTGGTCGAGCAACAGAGCGCGGGGCGGGGCCGGCGCGGTCGGACCTGGAGTACGCCCTGGGGGCGGGCGCTGATGTTCTCCATCGGCTGGCGTTTCGATGCCGGCGTGGCGGCATTGGAAGGGCTGAGTCTGGCCGTTGGCGTGGTGCTTGCCCAGGTGCTGGAGCGGCATGGGGCCCGGCCTCGGCTCAAGTGGCCCAATGACGTTCTCCTGGCGGACGAAGATGACAATCTTGGTAAGCTGTCGGGGATCCTCGTGGAGATCAGTGGCGACGCAGAAGGGCCTTGCGAGGTCGTCGTCGGCATGGGGATCAATTTCGATCTGCCGCAGAATTTCCGCGCCAGTCTCGACCGCCCTGTTGCTGCAGTGACCGATCAGGCAGCCGGGCTGACGCGTAACCGTCTGGCGATAGAGTTGCTGGAGGAACTGCTGCCCTTGCTGGCGGGTTACGAAGAGGAGGGCTTTGCCGCATGGCAGGACGCCTGGAACTCGCGCCACGCCTATGCCGACTGCGAAGTCGAGGTGCTGCGAGGGGGCCAGCGCCAGACCGCGATGGCCAAGTCGGTGGATGAGTTCGGCAATCTCTGGGTTCACCGCGACGGAGCGCGAGAACGCCTGGCGGGGGGCGAGATCAGCGTGCGTGGTCGCTCATGATTCTCGATCTGGATATCGGCAACACGCTCTCCAAGTGGCGACTGAAGGACGCCGATAGCAGCGAGATTCGCTCGCGAGGTGCGGTATGGACCCGTGAACAGTGGAAGCCTGGGGCCGATATCCCCGATCTCGACGTGGTCGAGGCAGTGCGAATTTCGAGCGTGGCGCGGGCGGCCGTGCTCGAGCAGACGGTGTCGTTGTTGCATCGGAGCGTTCCGCAAGTACATGTCGCGCGCTCGACGCCCGAGGCGTTGGGCGTGGTCAATGGCTATGTCGAACCTCATCGGCTGGGCGTGGATCGCTGGATGGGAGTTCTTGCGGGGTATCAGCTGGCGGGGGGGTGCTGTGCCGTCGACTGCGGCAGCGCCATCACCGTTGATTTCGTGCTGCCCGGGGGGCGACATCTCGGCGGTTACATTCTGCCTGGCTTGCGCTTGATGAAGGAGAGTCTCAAGCTCGGCACCCGCAATGTGGCCATCGATCCTGACAGCGAGGCAGAGGAGTTGCTGCTGCCTGGCACGCGGACGGTGGAGGCGGTCAACCACGGCATCTATCTGGCTGCGGTCAGTGCCGTGAATCGTATCTACAGCGAAGTATGCGATCGAGAGGGCGTGGCCTTGCCGATGCTGCTTACCGGCGGTGATGCTCGTGTCGTGGCGCGAGGCGTGCAGTCGCCCCATGCCGTGTGGCCGGACATGGTGTATGGAGGCTTGGAAGCCTGCTTTCCGCTGACCGCAGCCGAAAGGAATGGACGCATGTCAGGAGCGCCGCGCGTGCCTGCACCGGCGGGGCTGGAAAAAATACGGGCCGGCCTTGCATTCTCCATGCTGCTTTGACAAAATGCGTCGCGTCCTGGGAGGCGCCACGGGTGCGCTGGCCGCGAAAGTCGCCTGGTAAAACAGGCATTTGACATCGCCTCAGGAGGCGGTAGAATAGCCCGCCATGTTGGAGGGGTTCCCGAGTGGCCAAAGGGAGCAGACTGTAAATCTGCCGCGAAAGCTTCGAAGGTTCGAATCCTTCCCCCTCCACCAAGTTTTTGCTGCAATCGGCTTTGGCGATTCGGCAGCCAGAGTGGGTAGGCGGGTATAGTTCAATGGTAGAACCTCAGCCTTCCAAGCTGATGATGCGGGTTCGATTCCCGCTACCCGCTCCAAGCAAGATCAAGCTCATGTAGCTCAGGGGTAGAGCACACCCTTGGTAAGGGTGAGGTCGACGGTTCAAATCCGTCCATGAGCTCCAACAGCGAAAGGCGAGCCGCGGCTCGCCTTTTCTTTTCGTCCCTGCGGGGTGAAGGGGTTGTCAGTCGGCGATAGCTTAGCTATCATGGCGCCCGCTGTCGCGCACGCCATCTGCAAAGGGTGGAGCCGTCAGGTACAGGCCAGTAGCTCAATTGGCAGAGCAGCGGTCTCCAAAACCGCAGGTTGGGGGTTCGATTCCCTCCTGGCCTGCCAACCTTCCCCAGGTTGGCTAGATGCCCATCGGAAGATACTCGATTCGATCGCCGCACTCTGAGGAGTCTCGTTTTCATGAAACATAACGCCGAGGTGCAGGAGTCGCGCCACGACGGGCTCAAGTGGGCGGTTGTTGTCACACTGCTGGTTCTTGCCATCGTCGGCAACACCTATTTCGCGGATCAGGCGATCCTCTATCGCGTACTGGGCGTCGTTGTCCTGAGCGTGGCCGCTGGGTTG
This sequence comes from Billgrantia gudaonensis, assembly GCF_900100195.1. GTDB lineage: Bacteria > Pseudomonadota > Gammaproteobacteria > Pseudomonadales > Halomonadaceae > Halomonas > Halomonas gudaonensis. The sequence goes on along the minus strand of NZ_FNES01000017.1, from coordinate 79,507 downwards.
ATTGCGCTGACGACGGCGAAAGGGCGTGAGCTCGCCGAGCTGGCCAAGAACGCCAAGAAAGAGATTCAACGCGTCGTATGGCCGACGCGACCGGAAACGGTGCAGACCACGGCCATCGTCCTGGTTGCGGTATTGGTGGTCGGGCTGATGCTGTGGCTGATCGACACCCTTCTTGGCTGGGCGATGTCCGGCGTCATCGGTTAGGAGTACTCATGTCCAAGCGTTGGTACGTCGTTCACGCCTATTCCGGCTTCGAAAAGCATGTCATGCGCTCGCTCAATGAGCGCGTGAAGCTTTACGGCATGGAAGATCGCTTCGGCGAGATCCTGGTGCCGACGGAAGAAGTCGTCGAGATGCGGGACGGCAAGCGTCGCAAGAGCGAACGCAAGTTCTACCCAGGCTACGTGCTGGTCGAGATGGAAATGGATGACGCGACCTGGCATCTGGTCAACGAGACGCCGCGGGTGATGGGGTTCATCGGCGGCACCAAGGAAAAGCCGGCGCCGATCACCCAGAAAGAGGCGGATGCCATCCTGCGTCGCGTCAAGGACGGCACCGACAAGCCGCGCCCCAAGACGCTGTTCGAGCCTGGGCAGTCCGTGCGGGTCGTCGATGGCCCGTTCGCCGACTTCAACGGTGTCGTGGAAGAGGTCAACTACGACAAGAGCCGTCTGCAGGTCAGCGTGCTGATTTTCGGGCGAGCGACGCCCGTCGAGTTGGAATTTGCGCAGGTCGAGAAGGAATAGCGACTCGACCTAGCGAGCACTAGGCGGCCGCATGGCGGCCGTGTCATCCGGGGAGCCGAAAGGCGCTACGACCCAAACTGGAGTTCAACATGGCCAAGAAAGTTCAGGCTTACATCAAGCTGCAGGTGGCAGCGGGTAAAGCCAATCCGAGTCCGCCCGTAGGGCCCGCGCTGGGTCAGCACGGCGTGAACATCATGGAGTTCTGCAAGGCGTTCAATGCCGCCACCCAGGACATCGAGCCGGGTCTGCCGACGCCCGTGGTGATCACCGTCTACTCCGACCGCAGCTTCACCTTCATCACCAAGACACCGCCCGCCGCAGTCCTGCTGAAGAAGGCGGCTGGCATCAAGTCCGGCTCCGGCGAGCCGAACAAGAAGAAGGTCGGTACCGTGACCCGTGAGCAGCTCGAAGAGATCGCCAAGACCAAGGAGCCGGATCTGACGGCTGCCGATCTCGACGCCGCGGTGCGTACCATTGCCGGTAGCGCCCGCAGCATGGGCCTGAACGTGGAGGGTCTCTGATCATGGCTAAACTGTCCAAGCGTGCACAGATGATCCGCGAGAAGGTCGATGCTTCCAAGGTCTACTCGCTGGAAGAGGCCGTGGGTCTGCTTTCTGAGCTGTCCACCGTCAAGTTCAAAGAGTCCGTGGACGTCGCCATCAATCTCGGCGTCGATCCACGCAAGTCCGATCAAGTCGTGCGTGGCGCCACCGTCATGCCCAACGGCACCGGCAAGGACGTGCGCGTTGCCGTCTTTACCCAGGGTGCCAATGCCGATGCCGCCAAGGAAGCCGGTGCCGACATCGTCGGTATGGATGAGCTGGCCGAGCAGGTGAAGAAGGGTCAGCTGGATTTCGACGTGGTCATCGCTTCGCCGGACGCCATGCGCGTCGTCGGTCAGTTGGGCCAGATCCTCGGTCCGCGAGGCCTGATGCCCAATCCCAAGGTCGGGACGGTGACGCCCGACGTGGCTACCGCGGTGAAGAATGCCAAGGCGGGTCAAGTGCGTTTCCGCACCGACAAGAACGGCATCATTCACACCACTCTGGGCAAGGCCGATTTCGAGGCCGATGCGATTCGCGGCAACCTCGAGGCGCTCGTCGCCGATCTGAAGAAGCTCAAGCCGAGCACGTCCAAGGGTGTCTATTTCAAGAAGATGACCCTGTCCACCACCATGGGGCCGGGCATCACCATCGATCAGTCCGCTTTCGTTTGAGCGGCGGTCGAGAACGAGCAGTAACTTTGCGGTCCGCGCGGTGCGGCTTTTCTGCCGCCCGCGGGGCACCGTCAAAGACCGCAGGCGCCGCTCGACTCCATCGAGCGGCTTAATCGTCCCGCAAGGGTGCCTGCGCAGATGGTGTGGCCGCCAGGACACTGGTGAGCACCATCACCCAAGACTCCCGACATGGCTCTGGCTCGTCGGGGGAGATGGTAACCACCGGAGCCTGCGCTGCATGGCTCCGGACTGAAGGAGTGATCACCGTGCCACTAGCACTCGAAGGCAAGAAAGCGATCGTTGCCGAGGTCAGTGAAGCGGCCAAGGAGGCACTCTCCGTCGTGGTTGCCGATTCTCGTGGCGTCGCGGTCAGCAAGATGACCGACCTGCGCAAGCAGGCCCGCGAGAATGGCGTGCAGATCCGTGTTGTGCGCAACACCCTGGCACGCCGCGCCCTGTCCGGAACTCCTTGGGAGATTCTGGAGGAGAGCTTCTCGGGTCCTACCCTGTTGGCTTTCTCCTACGAGCATCCGGGCGCTGCCGCCCGCCTGTTCAAGGAGTTCGCCAAGGACGAGAAGAACTTCGAAGTCAAGGCGTTGGCCTACGAAGGCGAGCTGATTCCGGCAAGCGATCTCGACCGTCTGGCGACCCTGCCGACCTATGACGAGGCCATTGCCAAGCTGATGTCCGTCATGAAGGAGGCATCCGCCGGCAAGCTGGTTCGTACGCTGGCCGCGCTGCGCGACCAGAAGCAGGAAGAAGCCGCCTGAGCGGCGAACTCAGCTGCGTAGCCTGAATCGAACACTGGTAAAGACGAGCGCTCGGTGCGCCGAGTCTCCCGCAAAGTTTAGGAACTATCGAAATGGCACTGACCAAAGAAGACATCATCAACGCCGTCGCCGACATGTCCGTGATGGAAGTCGTCGAGCTGATCGAAGCAATGGAAGAGAAGTTCGGCGTCTCTGCCGCGGCTGCCGTCGTGGCTGGTCCGGGTGGCGGCGAAGCCGAAGCCGTCGAAGAGCAGACCGAGTTCGACCTGGTGCTGACAGCCGCCGGCGACAAGAAGGTCAACGTGATCAAGGCCGTGCGCGAGATCACCGGTCTTGGCCTGAAGGAAGCCAAGGGCGCTGTCGATGGCGCTCCGGCGACCATCAAGGAAGCGATGTCCAAGGACGACGCCGAAGAAGCCAAGAAGAAGCTGGAAGAAGCCGGCGCGAGCGTGGAGCTCAAGTAACCCTTGTGCCCCAAGGCTTTACGCGCTGCGTAAGCTTCCACGGCTGGTGGCGGGCCTACCCGCTGCCGGCCTTTTTCTGTTGCACTAGCGCTTTGCTGACGCAGCGCCGCTAGACGAATATCGACGGCGAGCTCTCCGCTGAGGGCTTGCCGTCAGCGCCTGACGGGGCCGAGCCCGTTGGGTGGCGCCGACCGCGCAACGGTCACCCATGGTGAACAAGCTGGGGAATACAGATGGCTTACTCATACACTGAGAAAAAACGCATCCGCAAGGATTTCGGCAAACTGCCCCAAGTGATGGATGTGCCCTACCTGCTGGCGATCCAGCTTGATTCCTACTACGACTTCCTCCAGCAGGACCGTGCCGCCGAGGAACGCCTGGAGCTGGGCCTGCATGCGGCCTTCAAGTCGGTCTTCCCGATCGAGAGCTTCTCCGGCAATGCCGCCCTGGAGTACGTCAGCTATCGTTTCGGCACTCCGGCCTTCGACGTCAAGGAGTGCCAGCTGCGCGGCGTCACCTACTCGGCACCATTGCGGGTCAAGGTCCGCTTGATCATTTACGACCGAGACTCCTCGAACAAGGCCATCAAGGATATCAAGGAGCAAGAGGTCTACATGGGGGAGATCCCCCTGATGACCGAGAACGGTACCTTCGTGGTCAACGGTACCGAACGAGTGATCGTTTCCCAGCTGCATCGCTCACCGGGCGTGTTCTTCGATCATGACAAGGGCAAGAGCCACTCGTCGGGCAAGCTGCTCTATTCCGCTCGCGTGATTCCGTATCGTGGCTCCTGGCTCGACTTCGAATTCGACCCGAAGGACAACGTCTTCGTGCGTATCGACCGTCGCCGCAAGCTGCCGGCCTCGGTGCTGCTGCGCGCGCTGGGCATGAGTGCCGAAGAGATCCTCGATGAGTTCTTCGAGACCAGCACTTTCCACATCGAGAAGTCCGGCTTCTCCGTGGAACTGGTGCCGTCACGCCTGCGCGGCGAGACCGCGACCTTCGACATCAAGGACGGCGACGGCAACGTCATCGTCGAGGAAGGGCGGCGCATCACCCAGAAGCACATTCGCCAGCTGGAGAAGGCCGGTCTCGAGCGCCTCGAAGTGCCGATGGAGTACCTGTTCGGCAAGACGTTGGCCAAGGACCAGGTCGATCCCAACACCGGCGAGCTGATCTGCCCCTGCAACACCGAGATCACGCCGGAGCTGCTCGAGAAGATCGGCGAGGCCGGCATCACCACGCTGGAAACGCTCTACACCAACGATCTCGATTGCGGTCCCTTCGTCTCCGATACGCTCAAGCTGGACACCACCGGCTCGCAGCTCGAGGCGCTGGTCGAGATCTACCGCATGATGCGCCCCGGCGAGCCGCCCACCAAGGAGGCCGCCGAGACGCTGTTCCGGAATCTGTTCTTCACCGAGGACCGCTACGATCTCTCCGGTGTCGGCCGCATGAAGTTCAACCGCCGCTTGCGTCGTGATAGCGACACCGGCTCCGGCGTGCTCGATCGGCGCGACATCCTCGACGTGCTCAAGGAACTGATCTACATCCGCAACGGTTTCGGCGAGGTGGACGACATCGACCACCTGGGCAACCGCCGCATTCGCTGCGTCGGCGAGATGGCCGAGAACCAGTTCCGTGTCGGCCTGGTGCGCGTCGAGCGTGCGGTCAAGGAGCGTCTCTCCATGGCCGAGAGCGAAGGCTTGATGCCCCAGGACCTGATCAACGCCAAGCCGGTGGCGGCGGCGGTGAAGGAGTTCTTCGGCTCCTCGCAGCTGTCGCAGTTCATGGATCAGAACAACCCGCTCTCCGAGGTGACCCACAAGCGTCGTGTTTCGGCGCTCGGTCCGGGCGGCCTGACCCGCGAGCGGGCCGGTTTCGAGGTGCGCGACGTTCACGCCACGCACTACGGACGTCTGTGCCCGATCGAGACGCCGGAAGGCCCCAACATCGGCCTGATCAATTCGCTGGCGACCTACAGCCACACCAATAGCTATGGCTTCCTGGAGACGCCGTATCGCAAGGTGGTGGATCGCCAGGTGACCGACGAGGTGGTTCACCTCTCGGCCATCGAAGAGGGCGACTTCGTCATCGCCCAGGCGTCGGCGAGCGTCGACGAGTCGGGCAAGCTTTCCGATGATCTGGTTCAGGTGCGCCACAAGGGCGAGACCACCTTCATGCGCCCCGAGCAGGTGACGCTGATGGACGTGTCGCCGCGCCAGGTGGTGTCGGTGGCCGCGGCGCTGATCCCGTTCCTCGAGCACGATGACGCCAACCGCGCCCTGATGGGCTCCAACATGCAGCGTCAGGCGGTGCCGACGCTGCGCGCCGAGAAGCCCTTGGTGGGTACTGGGATGGAGCGCTTCGTGGCCCGTGACTCCGGCGTGTGCGCCGTGGCGCGCCGCGGTGGAGTGATCGACTCGGTCGACGCCAAGCGTATCGTGGTGCGGGTCAACGAGGACGAGATCATCGGCGGCGAGGCCGGCGTCGATATCTACAACCTGACCAAGTATCTGCGTTCCAACCAGAACACGTGCATGAATCAGCGTCCCATCGTGCGCCCCGGCGATGCGGTGGCGCGCGGCGACATCCTGGCCGACGGTCCGTCCGTCGACATGGGCGACCTGGCGCTGGGCCAGAACATGCGCATCGCCTTCATGCCCTGGAACGGCTACAACTTCGAGGACTCCATCCTGCTCTCCGAGCGGGTGGTGCAGGAGGACCGTTTCACCACCATCCACATCCAGGAGCTGACCTGCGTTTCCCGCGACACCAAGCTGGGGCCGGAGGAAATCACCTCGGACATCCCCAACGTCGGCGAATCGGCGCTGTCCAAGCTGGACGAGGCCGGTGTGGTGTACATCGGCGCGGAAGTCGGTCCGGGCGATATTCTGGTGGGCAAGGTCACCCCCAAGGGCGAGACCCAGCTGACGCCGGAAGAGAAGCTGCTGCGGGCGATCTTCGGCGAGAAGGCGTCCGACGTGAAGGATACCTCGCTGCGTGCCCCGACCGGCATGCGCGGCACCGTGATCGACGTCCAGGTGTTCACCCGCGACGGCGTGGAGAAGGACTCCCGGGCGCTGTCCATCGAACAGATGCAGCTCGACGAAGTGCGCAAGGACCTTCAGGAGACCTACCGCATCGCCGAGGATGCCACCTTCGAGCGCCTCAAGCGGACCCTCGCCGGCCAGCCGGTCAACGGTGGCCCCAAGCTGAAGAAGGGCGACATTCTCTCCGAGAGCTATCTCGACGAGCTGCCGCGTCAGCAGTGGTTCAAGCTGCGCATGCAGGACGAGACGCTCAACGAGCTGTTGGCCCAGGCCGATGAACAGCTGGAGAACCGCCGCAAGGAGATGGAAGAGCGCTTCGAGGACAAGAAGCGCAAGCTCACCCAGGGCGACGACCTGGCGCCGGGCGTGCTCAAGATCGTCAAGGTCTACATGGCGGTGAAGCGCCGCCTGCAGCCCGGCGACAAGATGGCTGGTCGTCACGGCAACAAGGGCGTGATCTCGGCGATCATGCCCATCGAGGACATGCCGTTCGACGATCAGGGCGAGCCGATCGACCTGGTGCTGAACCCCTTGGGCGTGCCGTCGCGGATGAACGTCGGGCAGATCCTCGAGACCCACCTGGGCCTGGCAGCCCATGGCCTGGGGATGAAGATCGAGGCCCTGCTGCGCGACGCCCGCGAACAGCAAGTGGCTGAGATCCGCGACTTCCTGGCCAAGGTCTACAACACCACGCCGGGCACGCGGGTCGAGGACCTCGACACCTTGAGCGATGACGAGGTGATCGCCCTGGCCAAGAACCTCAAGGCGGGCGTACCCATGTCCACGCCGGTGTTCGACGGCGCCAAGGAGCACGAGATCAAGCACCTGCTGACGCTCGCCGGCCTGCCGGATTCCGGCCAGATGACGCTCTACGACGGGCGTACCGGCGATGCGTTCGACCGTCCGGTGACGGTGGGCTACATGTACATGCTCAAGCTCAACCACCTGGTCGACGACAAGATGCACGCACGCTCCACCGGCTCCTATTCGCTGGTCACCCAGCAGCCACTGGGCGGCAAGGCCCAGTTCGGCGGCCAGCGCTTCGGCGAGATGGAGGTCTGGGCCCTGGAGGCGTACGGTGCCGCCTATACCCTGCAGGAGATGCTCACCGTCAAGTCCGACGACGTGGAGGGGCGTACCAAAATGTACAAGAACATCGTCGACGGCGACCACGCCATGCAGGCGGGCATGCCGGAATCCTTCAACGTGCTGGTGAAGGAGATCCGCTCGCTGGGTATCGACATCGAGCTGGAGAGCTGAGGCGGCTTCGCCTGCGCTTCACAGAATGACGGTCCGCGGGGGCGGCAACGCCCCCGCCCATGACAACTCCGCAACGGAGCCGACCCATGAAAGATTTGGTGAAAGTCCTCAAATCGCAGTCTCAGTCCGACGAGTTCGACGCGATCAAGATCACGCTGGCGTCCCCGGACATGATTCGCAGCTGGTCCTTCGGCGAGGTGAAGAAGCCCGAGACCATCAACTACCGCACCTTCAAGCCGGAGCGCGACGGCCTGTTCTGTGCCAAGATCTTCGGCCCGGTGAAGGACTACGAGTGCTTGTGCGGCAAGTACAAGCGGATGAAGCATCGCGGCATCATCTGCGAGAAGTGTGGCGTCGAGGTCACCAAGGCTGCCGTGCGTCGCGAGCGCATGGGGCACATCGAGCTGGCCAGCCCGGTCGCCCACATCTGGTTCCTGAAGTCTCTGCCGTCGCGCATCGGCATGTTCCTGGACATGACGCTGCGCGACATCGAGCGGGTGCTGTATTTCGAGTCGTTCGTGGTCATCGACCCGGGCATGACCACGCTCGAGCGCGGTCAACTGCTCAATGACGAGCAGTACTTCGAGGCCCTCGAGGAGTTCGGCGACGACTTCGATGCGCGCATGGGCGCCGAAGCGGTCCAGGCCCTGCTCAAGGACATCGATCTGGGCGAAGAGATCGATCGCCTGCGCGAGGAGATCCCGCAGACCAACTCCGAGACCAAGATCAAGAAGCTGTCCAAGCGCCTCAAGCTGCTCGAAGCCTTCTACAATTCGGGCAACGATCCGGCGTGGATGGTCATGGAAGTGCTCCCGGTGCTGCCGCCCGACCTGCGTCCGCTGGTGCCGCTGGACGGCGGGCGCTTCGCCACGTCCGACCTCAACGATTTGTATCGTCGGGTGATCAACCGCAACAACCGCTTGAAGCGGCTGCTGGACCTCAATGCGCCCGACATCATCGTGCGCAACGAGAAACGCATGCTGCAGGAAGCGGTGGACGCCCTGCTCGACAATGGCCGGCGCGGCCGGGCCATCACGGGCTCCAACAAGCGCCCGCTGAAGTCCCTTGCCGACATGATCAAGGGCAAGCAAGGCCGCTTCCGCCAGAACCTGCTGGGCAAGCGGGTCGACTATTCCGGCCGCTCGGTCATCACCGTCGGCCCGACCCTGCGCCTGCACCAGTGCGGCCTGCCCAAGAAGATGGCGCTGGAATTGTTCAAGCCGTTCATCTACTCCAAGCTGCAGCACAACGGCCAGGCGTCCACCATCAAGGCCGCCAAGAAGATGGTCGAGCGCGAGCTGCCCGAGGTCTGGGACATCCTCGCCGAGGTCATCCGCGAACACCCGGTGCTGCTCAACCGCGCCCCGACCTTGCACCGTCTGGGCATCCAGGCCTTCGAGCCGCTGCTCATCGAGGGCAAGGCGATCCAGCTGCACCCACTGGTGTGTGCCGCCTACAATGCCGACTTCGACGGCGACCAGATGGCGGTACACGTGCCGCTGACGCTGGAAGCCCAGCTCGAGGCCCGCGCGTTGATGATGGCCACCAACAACGTGCTGTCGCCGGCCAATGGCGAGCCGATCATCGTCCCCTCCCAGGACGTGGTGCTGGGTCTGTATTACATGACCCGCGAGAAGATCAACGCCAAGGGCGAAGGCATGGTGTTCGCCAACCTCGACGAGGTGGAGCGCGCCTTCGGCACCCAGGCGGTGTCGCTGCATGCGAAGGTCAAGGTGCGCATGACCGAGGTGGAGATCGACGAGGAGACCGGTGAGCGCAGCGAGCAACGCCGCCTCTACGACACCACCGTGGGGCGTGCCCTGCTGTTCCGCATCCTGCCCGAAGGGGTGCCCTTCGAGCTGGTCGATCAGCCGATGAAGAAGAAGGCGATCTCCAAGCTGCTCAACGAGGTCTATCGTCGAGCCGGCCTCAAGCCGACCGTCATCTTCGCCGACCAGTTGATGTACACCGGCTTCCGCTTGGCGACCTGGTCGGGTGCCTCCATCGGCGTCAACGACTTCGTCATTCCGGAGAGCAAGGCCGAGATCGTCGATGCGGCCGAGGCCGAGGTCAAGGAGATCGAGGATCAGTTCTCTTCCGGTCTCGTCACCGCCGGCGAGAAGTACAACAAGGTCATCGACATCTGGTCCAAGGCCAACGACAAGGTGGCCCGGGCGATGATGGACGGCATCGAGAAGGAGACGGTGACCGATCGCGATGGCAACGAGGTCGAGCAGGGTTCCTTCAACAGCGTCTTCATCATGGCCGACTCGGGAGCGCGGGGCAGTGCCGCCCAGATCCGCCAGCTGGCAGGCATGCGCGGCCTGATGGCCAAGCCCGACGGCTCGATCATCGAAACGCCGATCGTCGCCAACTTCCGCGAGGGCCTCAACGTCCTGCAGTACTTCATCTCCACCCACGGCGCGCGCAAGGGCCTGGCGGACACGGCGCTCAAGACCGCCAACTCGGGCTACCTGACCCGTCGCCTGGTGGACGTGGCCCAGGACATGGTCATCACCGAGTCGGACTGCGGCACCGAAGAAGGCTTGACGCTGCATCCGATCATCGAGGGTGGCGACATCATCGTCTCGCTGGCCCAGCGCGTACTGGGCCGCGTGGTGGCGCGCGACGTCATCGATCCGGCCACCGAGGAGGTGCTGATCGAGAAGGGCACCATGCTCGACGAGGCGTGGTGTGCACGACTCGACACCATGGGCGTCGACGAGATCGTGGTGCGCAGTTCGATTACCTGCCAATCCAGCCATGGCGTCTGTTCGGCATGCTACGGTCGCGATCTGGCCAGGGGGCATCAGGTCAACATCGGTGAATCGGTCGGCGTCATCGCCGCCCAGTCCATCGGTGAGCCGGGCACCCAGCTGACCATGCGTACCTTCCACATCGGCGGGGCGGCATCGCGTGCCTCGGCGGTCGATAGCGTCCAGGTCAAGCATGGCGGCAAGGTGCGCCTGCACAACATGAAGTTCGTCGAGCGCGCCGACGGCAAGCTGGTGGTGGTATCGCGCTCCAGTGCCCTGGCCGTGGCCGACGACCATGGTCGCGAACGCGAGTACTACAAGCTGCCCTACGGTGCCGAACTCGATGTACGCAATGGCGACTCCGTCGAGGCCGGCCAAGCGGTGGCGAAGTGGGATCCGCACACCCACCCGATCGTCGCCGAAGCCGAAGGTACCGTGCAGTACGCCGATATGGTCGAAGGCGTCACCATCCATCGCAGCGTGGATGAAATGACCGGCCTGTCTTCCATCGAGGTCATCGAATCGGCCTCGCGGCCGCAGGCGGGTCGCGACAAGCGCCCGATGATCACGCTCAGCGATGCATCCGGCGAGCCGGTGACGGTTCCCGGATCCAATACGCCGGTGCAGTACCTGCTGCCCGGCAACGCCATCGTCTCGGTGGACGATGGAGCCCAGATCGGCATCGGCGAAGTCGTGGCACGCATTCCGGTGGAGGCGTCCGGCACCAAGGACATCACCGGCGGTCTGCCGCGGGTTGCCGACCTCTTCGAGGCGCGCAAGCCCAAGGAGTCGTCGATCCTCGCCGAGATCAGCGGCACCATCAGCTTCGGCAAGGAGACCAAGGGCAAGCGGCGCCTGACGATCACTCCCAACGATGGCGGCGACCCGTTCGAGATGCTGATCCCGAAATGGCGCCAGATTGCCGTGTTCGAAGGCGAGACCGTCGAGAAGGGCGAGGTGATCTCCGACGGGCCCAGCAACCCGCACGATATCCTGCGCCTGCTGGGCATCGCCGAGCTGGCCAAGTACATCACCGCGGAGGTGCAGGACGTCTATCGCCTGCAGGGCGTGGGCATCAACGACAAGCACATCGAGGTGATCGTGCGTCAGATGCTGCGCAAGGTGGAAATCACCGATGCCGGCGATTCCGATTTCATTCCCGGCGACCAGGTCGAGCTGGTCCGCGTGCTCGAACAGAACGCGCGCCTGGAGAAGGCGGAGAAGTTCCCGGCCAGGTACGAGCGCCTGCTGCTGGGCATCACCAAGGCCAGCCTGGCCACCGAGTCGTTCATCTCCGCGGCCTCCTTCCAGGAGACCACGCGGGTACTGACCGAAGCGGCGGTGACCGGCAAGCGCGACTACCTGCGCGGCCTGAAAGAGAACGTGGTGGTGGGACGTTTGATTCCCGCGGGAACCGGGCTGGCGCATCATCAGGAGCGCCGCCGCAAGCGCGAGGAGGCCGAACGTACCTTCCATCCGTCGGCCTACGATGTCGAGCAGGAGCTGGGAGCCCAGCTCACGGCACTCGACTCGGATGACGACGACCTGTAAGCGGCGACTGACGATAGCAGGGGGCAAGGCCCCCTGCTTGACGTCCGCCCCGCTCTGACATTAGAATGCGCAGCCTTTAACAGTGGGGCGGGTACGCCCGCGCCACTCGAAAAGGCACGCAAGACCGGAGGCGAACAGCGACTCGCTTCCATCAAGGCAACCCATTCGGAGCAATCAATGGCAACGATCAATCAGCTCGTGCGCAAGCCGCGCAAGCGCCCCGCCGCCAAGAGCGACGTGCCGGCGCTGCAGGCCTGCCCGCAGAAGCGCGGTGTCTGTACCCGCGTCTACACGACGACTCCCAAGAAGCCGAACTCGGCGCTGCGCAAGGTGTGTCGTGTCCGCCTGACCAACGGCTACGAGGTGTCCTCGTACATCGGCGGTGAGGGTCACAACCTGCAGGAGCACTCCGTGGTGCTGATTCGCGGCGGCCGCGTCAAGGACTTGCCGGGCGTGCGTTACCACACCGTGCGGGGTGCGCTGGATACTTCCGGCGTGCAGAACCGCAAGCAGGGCCGCTCCAAGTATGGCACCAAGCGTCCCAAGGTCTGATCGACCCGGGGCGAATATCACACGGAAACAGGTTTTGGTCTGATAAGAGTAAGGCCGGACGGCGTGAGTGCCCGCGGCGAGCGGGCGGCGTGAGTGCCGGGTTTGCCTGAAGGACCCTTCAACAGAGGGCTTGTCATGCCTAGAAGAAGAGTTGTAGCCAAGCGCGAAATCCTGCCGGATCCCAAGTTCGGAAGCGAGCGTCTGGCGAAGTTCATGAACCACCTGATGGTCAGCGGCAAGAAGTCCGTTGCTGAGCGCATCGTCTACGGTGCGCTGGACAGGGTTGCCGAGCGTAGTAAGGAAGAGCCGCTGGAGATCTTCGACAAGGCGCTGGAAGCCATCCAGCCCATGGTCGAGGTCAAGTCCCGCCGTGTCGGCGGTGCGACCTATCAGGTGCCGGTAGAAGTTCGCCCCTCGCGTCGTCAGGCTCTGGCCATGCGCTGGCTGGTGGATGCCGCGCGTCGTCGAGGCGAGAAGACCATGGTGCAGCGCCTGGCCGGCGAGATGCTGGATGCCGCGGAAGGCAAGGGCGCGGCCGTCAAGAAGCGGGAAGACGTGCACCGCATGGCAGAGGCCAACAAGGCTTTCTCCCACTATCGCTTCTAAGCGTAGCGTCACCGCACGCGTCGCTTCAGACGACGAGTTCCATACACGAAGCGCCACCCGGTGCGGTGGCCCTTCACAGCAATGGAGAATTCCATCGTGCCACGCAAGACCCCGCTCAAGCGCTACCGCAACATCGGTATCGTGGCCCACGTCGACGCCGGCAAGACCACTACGACCGAGCGTATCCTGTTCTACACCGGCCTCTCCCACAAGGTGGGCGAGGTGCATGATGGCGCTGCTACCATGGACTGGATGGAGCAGGAGCAGGAGCGCGGCATCACCATCACCTCGGCGGCGACGACCTGCTTCTGGCAGGGCATGAACAAGCAGTTCGACGAGCACCGCATCAACATCATCGATACGCCCGGGCACGTCGACTTCACCATCGAGGTGGAGCGTTCCCTGCGCGTGCTCGACGGTGCCGTGGTGGTGCTGTGCGGCTCCTCCGGCGTGCAGCCCCAGACCGAGACCGTATGGCGTCAGGCCAACAAGTACGAAGTGCCGCGCATGGTGTTCGTCAACAAGATGGACCGCACCGGCGCCGACTTCTTCATGGTGGTCGAGCAGCTCAAGGAGCGTCTGGGCGCCAATGCCGTGCCGATCCAGATCAACTGGGGTACCGAGGACGAGTTCAAGGGCGTCATCGACCTGCTGCAGATGAAGGCCATCGTCTGGGACGAAGACAGCCTCGGCATGAACTACGAGCTGGTGGACATTCCCGCCGAGCTTCAGGAGACCGCCGAAGAGTATCGCGAGCAGATGGTCGAGGCCGCTGCCGAAGCCTCCGAAGAGCTGATGGACAAGTACCTCGAAGAGGGCGAGCTGACCATCGAGGAGATCAAGGCCGGTCTGCGCCGCCGCACCCTGGACAACGAGATCGTCCTGGTCACCTGCGGCTCCGCCTTCAAGAACAAGGGCGTGCAGGCGGTGCTGGATGGCGTCATCGAGTACATGCCGTCGCCCACCGAGGTCAAGGCCATCGAAGGCGAGATGGACGACAAGGACGGCACCATCGAGACTCGCGAAGCCGATGATAGCGCCCCCTTCGCCGCTCTGGCCTTCAAGATCGCCACCGACCCCTTCGTCGGCACCCTGACCTTCATCCGGGTCTACTCCGGCGTGCTCAATTCCGGTGACAGCGTCTACAACTCCGTCAAGCAGAAGAAGGAGCGCGTCGGCCGTATCGTGCAGATGCACTCCAACTCTCGCGAGGAGATCAAGGAAGTGCGCGCCGGCGACATCGCCGCTTGCATCGGCCTGAAGGACGTCACCACCGGCGATACCCTGTGCGACATCAACAGCAAGATCGTACTGGAGCGCATGGAGTTCCCGGACCCGGTGATTTCCGTGGCCGTGGAGCCGAAGTCCAAGGCCGACCAGGAGAAGATGGGCGTGGCGCTGGGCAAGCTCGCCCAGGAAGATCCCTCCTTCCAGGTCAAGACCGACGAAGAGACCGGTCAGACGATCATCTCGGGCATGGGTGAGCTGCACCTCGACATCCTCGTCGACCGCATGCGCCGTGAGTTCAAGGTCGAGGCCAACATCGGCAAGCCGCAGGTCGCCTACCGCGAGACGATCAAGCAGAGCGTCGAGCAGGAAGGCAAGTTCGTGCGCCAGTCCGGCGGTCGCGGCCAGTACGGCCACGTCTGGCTGCGCATCGAACCGCTCACTGCGGAGGACAAGGGCGAAGATGAAGACATGCACTTCAAATTCGCTTCGGAAATCGTCGGCGGCGTGGTTCCCAAGGAATACGTGCCGGCCGTCGAGAAGGGGGCCTACGAGCAGCTGCAGAACGGTGTCATCGCGGGCTACCCGATGATCGACGTCAAGGTTACGCTGTACGATGGCTCCTACCACGACGTGGACTCCAACGAGACCGCGTTCAAGGTCGCTTCTTCCATGGCGATCAAAGAAGGTGCCAAGAAGGCCAAGGCCGTGCTGCTGGAGCCGGTGATGAAGGTCGAGGTCGTGACGCCCGAGGATTTCATGGGTGACGTCATGGGCGACCTGAACCGCCGTCGCGGCCTGGTATCGGGCATGGATGACTCGCCTGCCGGCAAGATCATTCGCGCTCGGGTTCCGTTGGCTGAGATGTTCGGTTACGCGACCGATCTGCGTTCTCAGACCCAGGGCCGCGCAAGCTACGTCATGGAGTTTGCGGATTACGAAGAGGCGCCGTCCAGCGTCGTTGAAGCCGTCATCAACCAGAACGGTTAACCGTTAGCTAACGTAAAGAGGTTAAAGCAGTGGCTAAGGAAAAATTCGAACGTTCCAAACCGCACATCAACGTCGGCACCATCGGTCACGTCGACCACGGCAAGACCACGCTGACAGCGGCCCTGACCCGCGTTTCTGCCGAGGTGTTCGGCGGCGACTGGCGTGAGTTCGACTCCATCGACAACGCCCCGGAAGAGCGTGAGCGCGGCATCACCATCGCCACCTCCCACGTGGAGTACCAGTCCGAGACGCGCCACTACGCGCACGTCGACTGCCCCGGGCACGCCGACTACGTGAAGAACATGATCACCGGTGCCGCTCAGATGGACGGCGCCATCCTGGTCTGTAGCGCCGCCGACGGCCCCATGCCGCAGACTCGCGAGCACATCCTGCTGTCGCGTCAGGTCGGCGTGCCGTACATCGTCGTGTTCCTGAACAAGGCCGACATGGTCGATGACGAGGAGCTGCTCGAGCTGGTCGAAATGGAAGTGCGTGAGCTCCTCAACGAGTACGACTTCCCGGGCGACGACACTCCGATCATCACCGGCTCTGCCCTGATGGCGCTGGAAGGCAAGGATGACAACGGCATGGGTACCACCGCCGTCGCCAACCTGATCAAGGCCCTGGACGAGTACATTCCGGAGCCGGAGCGTGCCATCGATCAGCCGTTCCTGATGCCGATCGAGGACGTCTTCTCCATCTCCGGCCGCGGTACCGTGGTCACCGGTCGTGTCGAGCGCGGTATCGTCAAGGCTGGCGAAGAAGTCGAGATCGTCGGTATCAAGGACACCACCAAGACCGTCGTCACCGGTGTCGAGATGTTCCGCAAGCTGCTCGACGAAGGTCGTGCCGGCGAGAACATCGGCGCCCTGCTGCGTGGCACCAAGCGCGACGAGGTCGAGCGTGGTCAGGTACTGGCCAAGCCGGGCACCATCACCCCGCACACTCAGTTCGAGGCCGAGGTGTACGTGCTGTCCAAGGACGAGGGCGGTCGTCACACGCCGTTCTTCAAGGGCTATCGTCCGCAGTTCTACTTCCGTACCACCGACATCACCGGTACCTGCGAGCTGCCGGAAGGCGTCGAGATGGTCATGCCGGGCGACAACGTCAAGATGACTGTCACTCTGATCGCCCCGATCGCCATGGACGAAGGCCTGCGCTTCGCCATTCGCGAAGGCGGTCGTACCGTCGGCGCTGGCGTCGTGGCCAAGATCCTTCAGTAAGTCCTGGACGACTGATCGATCGAAGGGGGCTCCTCGCGGAGCCCCCTTTCTGCGCACCGCCACGAAGGGTTTGACTCTCGTGTGCGGCGTGCCTATAATGCGCATCCTTTGAATGCGTGGGTAGGCGGCTTCGGCCGTCGACTTCCATTGGAGTTTAGGGCAAATGCAGAACCAGAAGATTCGCATTCGGTTGAAGGCGTTCGACCATCGCCTGATCGACCAGTCCGCCGCGGAGATCGTCGAAACCGCCAAGCGGACCGGTGCGCAGGTCCACGGTCCGATTCCGCTGCCGACCAACCGCGAGCGCTATACCGTGCTGATCTCGCCGCACGTCAACAAGGACGCGCGCGACCAGTACGAGATTCGCACGCACAAGCGCGTGCTCGACATCGTCGAGCCGACCGAGAAGACCGTCGACGCCCTGATGAAGCTCGACCTCGCCGCCGGCGTGGACGTGCAGATCAAGCTCGATTGACACCACACTAGACACCTGCGGCCCAGCGCTCGACATGCGTTTCGTTCGAGCAGCAGCCGCCGCGCCGTGAGGCGCCACACAACGTGCTAGTGGAATGCTCTGGAAAGGGCAGCCATAGCGGGTGATAGCCCCGTACACTAAAGGAGACTGAGAATGACTATCGGTTTAGTCGGAAAGAAGGCCGGGATGACCCGTGTCTTCACCGAAGATGGCGCATCCGTGCCCGTAACCGTGATCGAGGTTGAGCCGAACCGCATCACACGCGTCAAGTCCGTCGAGTCCGACGGTTACGCAGCGGTCCAGGTCACAACCGGTTCCCGCAAGGCCAAGCACCTGACCAAAGCCCAGGCCGGGCAGTTCGCCAAGGCAGGTGTCGAGGCCGGTCGTTCGCTGATGGAGTTCCGCCTTCCCGAAGGCAGCGAGGCTCCGGAAGTGGGCGGCGAAATCACCGTATCCCTCTTCGAAGCTGGTCAGTTCGTCGACGTGACCGGCACCTCCAAGGGCAAGGGCTTCCAGGGCGCCGTCAAGCGCTGGAATTTCCGCACCCAGGACAATAGCCACGGCAACTCCCTGTCGCATCGTGCGCCGGGCTCCATCGGCATGTGTCAGACCCCGGGTCGCGTCTTCAAGGGCAAGAAGATGGCCGGTCAGATGGGCAATGCCCGCTGTACCGTTCAGAGCCTCGAAGTCGTGCGGGTCGATGTCGATCGCAACCTGCTGTTGATCAAGGGCGCCGTGCCCGGTGCCACCGGCAGCGACGTCATCGTACGCAGCGCCGTCAAAGCTGGCTGAAGGGGAGTTTACCGATGAATCTGAATCTTGCTGCAGGCGCGGGTACCGTCGAAGTGTCCGATGCCACCTTTGGCAACGCATTCAACGAGGCGCTGGTTCACCAGGTCGTCACCGCCTATCTGGCGGCGGGCCGTCAAGGCACTCGCGCTCAGAAGAACCGCTCCGATGTGCGCGGCGGTGGCAAGAAGCCATGGCGCCAGAAGGGCACCGGCCGCGCGCGTGCCGGCACCATTCGCTCGCCCCTGTGGCGCAGCGGCGGGGTGACCTTTGCGGCACGTCCGCAGGACTACACCCAGAAGGTCAACCGCAAGATGTACCGCGCGGCGATGCGCGCCATCCTCTCCGAGCTGGTTCGTCAGGATCGTCTCGTCGCCGTTGACAGTTTCGGCGTGGAAGCCCCCAAGACCAAGCAGCTGGTGGCCAAGCTGGGCGAGCTGGGTCTGGAGAAGGCGCTGATCGTCACCGAAGAGCTCGACGAGAACCTCTACCTGGCTGCCCGCAACATCCCCAACGTGGATGTGGTGGACGTGGCTGCCGCCGACCCGGTGAGTCTGGTCGCCTTCGACAAGGTGCTCGTCACCGTCTCCGCCCTGCGTAAATTCGAGGAGAAGCTGGCATGAACCAGGAGCGTGTATTCAAGGTGCTGCTCGGTCCTCACGTGACCGAGAAAGCCGCCATGGCTGCCGAACGCAACCAGTACGTGTTCAAGGTGGCCAGTGACGCGACCAAGCCCGAGATCAAGAAGGCCGTCGAGGCGCTGTTCGGCAAGAAGGTCGACCGCGTCCAGACCCTGAACGTCAAGGGCAAGACCAAGCGTAGTGCGCAGGGCATGGGACGTCGCAACGGCTATCGCAAGGCCTACGTGACCCTGGCGGCCGGCGAGACGCTCGAAGACTTCACTGGCGCCGAATAAGGGCAGGAGTACGGATCATGGCAATCGTCAAGACTAAACCCACATCTGCCGGTCGTCGCCACGTCGTCAAGATCGTCGGCGACGAGCTGCACAAGGGCAAGCCCTATGCGCCGCTGCTCGAGAAGCAGTCGCGCAGCGGTGGCCGCAACAACAACGGTCGCATCACCACCCGTCACGTGGGCGGCGGTCACCGTCAGCACTATCGGATCATCGACTTCAAGCGCACCAAGGATGGCGTTCCGGCCATCGTCGAGCGCCTGGAGTACGATCCCAACCGCAGTGCCCATATCGCACTGCTCAAGTATCTGGACGGTGAGCGTCGCTACATCATCGCGCCCAAGGGCGTGAAGGCCGGCGACCGTCTCGAGTCCGGCGTGAACGCAGCCATCAAGAAGGGCAACGCCCTGCCGCTGCGTAACATTCCGCTGGGTTCCACCGTGCACTGCATCGAGCTCAAGCCCGGCAAGGGTGCTCAGCTCGCCCGCAGCGCCGGTACCAGCGCCCAGGTCGTGGCCCGCGAGGGCAACTACGCCACCTTGCGCCTGCGCTCCGGCGAAATGCGCAAAGTGCTGGCCGAGTGCCGTGCGACCCTGGGGGAAGTGAGCAACTCCGAGCACAGCCTGAGTCAGCTTGGCAAGGCCGGTGCGAAGCGCTGGAGGGGTGTGCGTCCGACCGTTCGCGGTGTGGCCATGAACCCGGTGGATCACCCGCACGGTGGCGGTGAAGGCCGCACCAGCGGTGGTCGTCACCCGGTGTCGCCGTGGGGGATTCCCACCAAAGGCCACAAGACCCGCAAGAACAAGCGCACCGATGCGCTCATCGTTCGTCGCCGCAAGGCCAAGTAACAGACATTAAGGGGTAACGGCTGTGCCACGTTCACTGAAGAAAGGTCCCTTCATTGACCTTCATCTGCTGAAGAAGGTTGAGGCTGCAGTGGAGAAGAACGACCGCAAACCGATCAAGACCTGGTCGCGTCGTTCCATGATCCTGCCGAATATGGTCGGGCTCACCATTGCGGTCCATAACGGTCGCCAACACGTCCCGGTGCACGTCTCCGAGGAAATGGTTGGCCACAAGCTGGGCGAATTCGCTGCCACCCGCACCTATCGCGGTCATGCGGCGGACAAGAAAGCCAAACGGTAAGCCAGAGAGGATTGAGAGATGGAAGTCACAGCTAAGCTGCGTGGCGCTCGTTTATCCGCCCAGAAGGCCCGTTTGGTGGCTGACCAGGTGCGCGGTAAACCGGTCGCCGAAGCGCTCGACCTGCTGGCCTTCTCACCGAAGAAGGCTGCCAAGCTGGTCAAGAAGGTGCTGCAGTCCGCCATCGCGAACGCGGAAGAAAACAACGGCATGGATATCGACGAGCTGCGTGTCTCGACCATCTGCGTCGATGAGGGCATGACGCTCAAGCGCATCCGTCCGCGCGCCAAGGGCCGTGCGGATCGCATTCTGAAGCGCACCTGCCACATCACCGTCAAGGTAGCCGAGAAGTAGGAGTCGACCAGATGGGTCAGAAAGTCAATCCAACAGGCATTCGGCTGGGCATCGTCAAGGACCACACCTCCGTGTGGTACGCCGAGAGCGACGCCTACGCCGACAAGCTGAACAACGACCTCGAAGTGCGTCGCTTCCTCGAGGAGCGCCTGAAGAATGCGTCCGTTAGCCGCATCACTATCGAGCGTCCGGCCAACAACGCCCGCATCACCATTCACACCGCCCGTCCGGGCATCGTGATCGGTAAGAAGGGCGAAGACGTCGACCGTCTGCGCCGCGATGTCACTGCGATGATGGGCGTGCCGGTGCACGTCAACATCGAGGAAGTCCGCAAGCCGGAACTCGACGCCAAGCTCGTCGCGCAGAACATCGCCGGCCAGCTCGAACGTCGCGTGATGTTCCGTCGCGCCATGAAGCGTGCCGTGCAGAACGCCATGCGTCTGGGCGCCGGCGGCATCAAGGTGCAGCTCTCCGGCCGCCTCGGTGGTGCCGAGATCGCGCGCACCGAGTGGTACCGTGAAGGTCGCGTTCCGCTGCATACCCTGCGTGCGGACATCGACTACGCCACCTACGAGGCCAAGACCACCTACGGCATCATCGGTGTCAAGGTTTGGGTCTTCAAGGGTGAAATCCTCGGGGGCATCGAGGAGGTCCGCGCCAAGGCCAAGCAGCCTCAGGCCGCGCCCTCCAAGAAGAAAGGTTCCAGATAAGGGGAGAGCGAGTCGATGTTACAACCCAAGCGCATGAAGTTCCGCAAGGTGCAGAAAGGTCGCAATCGCGGCCTGGCGCATCGCGGCAGCAAGGTGAGTTTCGGCGAGTATGGCCTCAAGGCCACTGGCCGGGGCCGTGTCACCGCCCGTCAGATCGAGGCCGGCCGTCGTGCGATCACCCGTCACGTGAAGCGTGGTGGCAAGATCTGGATCCGCGTGTTCCCGGACAAGCCGATCTCCAAGAAGCCGCTCGAAGTCCGTATGGGTAAGGGCAAGGGTTCCGTGGAGTACTGGGTGGCGCAGATTCAGCCCGGTCGCGTGCTGTACGAGATCGAAGGGGTTTCCGAAGAGCTGGCCCGCGAGGCATTCGCCCTAGCCGCTCAGAAATTCCCGGTCTCCACCACCTTTGTGAAACGGACGGTGATGTGATGAAAGCCCAGGAAATTCGTGAAAAGTCAGTCGAGGAACTCCGTGAGCAGCTCCTCGAGTTGCTCAAGGAGCAGTTCAACCTGCGCATGCAGAAGGCCACCGGCCAGCTGAGCCAGACGCATCTGCTCAAGCAGGTCCGTCGGGATATCGCCCGCGTTAAGACTGTGCTCAACGAGAAGGCAGGTGACTGAGATGGCCGAAGAGAAGAAAGCCCGTACGCTCACCGGCAAGGTGGTGAGCGACAAGATGGAGAAGTCCATCGTCGTGATGATCGAGCGCCGCGAGCGCCACCCGATCTATGGCAAGTACATGAAGCGCTCCACCAAGCTGCATGCCCATGACGAGGCCAACCAGGCGAAGACCGGTGACACGGTCTCCATCCAGGAGTGTCGTCCGCTGTCGCGCAAGAAGGCCTGGACCCTGGTCGAGGTGATCGAGCAGGCCAAGGGCTGAGCTCGGCGAGTGCAGTCAGGTTAGGTTTGGAGAAAACCGATGATTCAGACTCAGACAATGCTGGATGTCGCCGACAACAGCGGAGCGCGCCGGGTGCAGTGCATCAAGGTGCTGGGCGGTTCGCACCGCCGCTACGCTCGCGTGGGCGACATCATCAAGGTAACGGTGAAGGAAGCCATCCCGCGTGGCAAGGTCAAGAAGGGCCAGGTACTCAAGGCGGTGGTGGTTCGCACCCGGAGCGGCGTTCGTCGTAACGACGGTTCGCTGATCCGCTTCGACGGAAATGCGGCGGTTCTGTTGAACAACACCAACGAGCAGCCGATCGGTACCCGTATCTTCGGGCCGGTGACCCGTGAACTTCGCACCGAGAAGTTCATGAAGATCATTTCCCTGGCGCCCGAAGTGCTGTAAGGAGCGAGGCGGATATGCAAAAGATCAAACGTGACGATGAAGTGATCGTCATCGCCGGCAAGGACAAGGGCAAGCGCGGCACCGTCAAGCGCGTCCTCAAGGACGAACGCTTCGTCGTGTCCGGTGTGAACATGATCAAGCGTCACACCAAGCCCAACCCCATGGCGGGCAAGCAGGGCGGTATCGTCGAGCGCGAGGCTCCGATTCACGCGTCCAACGTGGCGATCTTCAATCAGGAGACCGGTAAGGCGGATCGCGTCGGCTTCCAGATCAAGGAAGACGGTACCAAGGTACGCATTTACAAGTCGACGCAGACGCAGATCGACGCCTAACGCGAGTCGGGTAGCAAAATGGCGAACTTGAAAGAACGTTATCAGAACGAGGTGGTGGCTCAGCTCAAAGAGCAGTTCAGCTACGCCAACGTGATGCAGGTGCCGCGGGTCTCCAAGGTGACCTTGAACATGGGCATCGGCGACGCGACCAGTGACAAGAAGCTGATCGAGAATGCCATCGCCGACCTGGAGAAACTCTCCGGTCAGAAGCCGGTGGTGACCAAGGCGCGCAAGTCCATCGCGGGCTTCAAGGTGCGCGAAGGTTGGCCGATCGGCATCAAGGTGACCCTGCGCCGCGAGCGCATGTGGGAATTCCTCGATCGTCTGGTCAACATCGCGATCCCCCGCGTACGTGACTTCCGTGGTCTCAACCCGAAGTCCTTCGACGGTCGTGGCAACTACTCCATGGGGGTGCGTGAGCAGATCATCTTCCCGGAGATCGAATATGATAAGATCGACCGGATTCGTGGTCTGGATGTCACCATCACCACCACCGCCAACACCGATGAGGAAGGGCGTGCTCTGCTCAGCGCGCTGAACTTCCCGTTCAAGAGATAAGGGTGGGATCATGGCAAAGAAAAGCATGGTAGAGCGTGAGCTCAAGCGCGCCAAGCTGGTCGAGAAGTACGCGGCCAAGCGCGCCCAGCTCAAGGCGATCATCCAGGACGTGAACGCTTCCGACGAAGAGCGCTTCGACGCAACGCTGAAACTGCAGCAGTTGCCGCGCGATTCCAGCCCGGTGCGCCAGCGCAATCGCTGCCGCGTCACCGGTCGTCCGCACGGCTACTACAACAAGTTCGGCCTTGGCCGCAACAAGCTGCGTGAAGCCGCCATGCGTGGCGAGGTCCCGGGACTCAAGAAGTCCAGCTGGTAAGACCGCCACGTGGAAACATCAGGAGCGCAACGTACATGAGCATGCAAGACACTCTGGCGGATATGTTCACCCGTATCCGCAATGCGCAGCAGGCCACCAAGGAGACGGTCACCATGCCGTCCTCGAAGCTCAAGGTCGAGGTGGCCCGCGTGCTGAAGGAAGAGGGCTACATCGCCGACTTCGCGGTGGCCGAGGGCGCCAAGCCCGAGCTGAGCGTGACCCTCAAGTATTTCGAGGGCAAGCCGGTCATCGAGCACCTGCAGCGGGCTTCCAAGCCGTCCCTGCGCCAGTACCGCGGCAAGGACTCCCTGCCCAAGGTGGCAGACGGCCTGGGCGTGGCGATCGTCACGACCTCGCAGGGCGTGATGACCGACCGTGCCGCCCGTCAGGCCGGCGTCGGTGGCGAAGTCATCTGCACCGTATTCTAGGAGTTTGGAATGTCACGCGTAGCCAAATATCCGGTTAAAGTGCCTGCCGGCGTCGACGTCAAGCTCGACGGCGATCAGCTGACCGTCAAGGGCAGCCAGGGCACGCTTTCCATGTCCGTCCACCCCGACGTGGTCATCGGCCAGGAGGAGGGTCAACTGACCTTCACTCCCAGCGAGACGGCCAAGTCCTGGGCGATGGCCGGCACCACGCGCGCTCTGGTCCAGAACCTGGTCACCGGCACCTCCGAGGGTTTCACCAAGACCCTCGAGATCAACGGCGTCGGCTATCGTGCCCAGGCCAAGGGCCAGACGCTCAATCTGACACTGGGCTTCTCGCACCCGGTCGACTACACGCTGCCCGAGGGTGTCACGGCGGAAACGCCCAAGAACACCGTCATCGTGCTGAAGAGCGCGGACAAGCAGAAGCTCGGCCAGGTCGCTGCGGAAATTCGCGCCTTCCGGCCGCCCGAGCCCTACAAGGGCAAGGGTGTTCGTTACGCCGACGAGCAGGTGCGTCGCAAAGAAGCCAAGAAGAAGTAAGGCAGGGTTATGAACGCGAAGAAAGAATCTCGTCTCCGTCGTGCCCGCCGCGCTCGCGCCAAGATCCGCGAGCTGGGCGTGCATCGCCTGTGCGTCAACCGTACCCCGCGTCACATCTACGCGCAGATCATCTCGCCGGATGGAGCCAAGGTCCTGGCCAGCGCTTCCACGCTGGACAAGGCACTGCGCGAAGGTGCGACCGGCAACGCCGATGCCGCTGCCAAGGTGGGCGCATTGATTGCCGAACGCGCCAAGCAGGCTGGCATCTCCCAGGTGGCTTTCGACCGTGCCGGGTTCAAGTACCACGGCCGTGTCAAGGCCCTGGCCGACGCCGCACGTGAAGGCGGCCTGGAATTCTAAAGGGTTTTACGATGGCGAAGAACGAACAGAACACCGGCGATCTGCAAGAGAAGCTCGTGCAGGTCAATCGCGTCGCCAAGGTGGTCAAGGGTGGCCGAATCTTCGGTTTCACCGCCCTGACCGTCGTCGGCGACGGGAACGGTCGTGTGGGCTTCGGTCGCGGCAAGGCGCGTGAAGTGCCGGTCGCGATCCAGAAGGCCATGGATCAGGCGCGTCGCAACATGGTCAAGGTGAGCCTCAAGGGCCATACCCTGCAGTACCCGGTCAAGGCGCGTCACGGTGCCTCCAAGGTGTACATGCAGCCGGCCTCCGAGGGTACCGGGATCATCGCTGGCGGCGCCATGCGCTCCGTGCTCGAGCTGGCCGGCGTCCACGACGTCCTGGCCAAGTGCTACGGATCCACCAATCCGGTGAACGTGGTGCGGGCGACCGTCAACGGTCTCGCCTCCATGCAATCGCCGGACGACATCGCCGCCAAGCGCGGCCTGAGCGTCGAAGCGATCACGGGGTGAATACCATGGCAGCAACGATCAAGGTTACCCAGACCCGCAGCACCATCGGTACGCTGCCCAAGCATAAGGCCACCATGAAGGGCCTTGGGCTGCGCCGTATCGGTCACACGGTCGAACTGGAAGACACCCCTGCCGTGCGCGGCATGATCCACAAGGTCAACTACCTTGTGCGGGTAGAGGGAGAGTAATCCATGAAACTCAACACGCTGAGCCCGGCACCGGGCTCCAAGCACGCCGAGAAGCGCGTCGGACGCGGTATCGGTTCCGGTCTCGGCAAGACCGGTGGCCGCGGCCACAAGGGTCTCAAGTCGCGCAGTGGCGGTACGGTGAAGCCCGGTTTCGAGGGCGGCCAGATGCCGCTGCAGCGTCGCCTGCCCAAGTTCGGCTTCACTTCCGCGAAATCGCTGGTTTCCGAGGAAGTGCGCCTGGCCGAGCTGGCCAAGGTGGCGGGTGACGAGGTCACCCTGGAGACGCTGAAGCAGGCCAACGTGCTGAAGGACGCCACGCAGCATGCGAAGGTCATTCTTTCCGGCGAACTGAACAAGGCGGTCAACGTGCGCGGTCTCAAGGTCACCAAGGGTGCCCGTGCCGCGATCGAAGCCGCCGGCGGCAAGGTAGAGGACTAAATGGCCAAGTCAGGAAACATGCCGGCGATGGGCAGCGGTTTGAGTGAACTATGGGCGCGCCTGCGCTTCGTGCTCCTCGCCATCGTGGTGTACCGCATCGGTGCCCACATTCCCGTGCCCGGTATCAATCCTGACCAGCTTGCTGCCTTGTTCAGGGAGCAGCAGGGCACCATCCTGGGCATGTTCAACATGTTCTCGGGTGGCGCCCTGGAGCGCATGAGCATCATGGCGCTGGGCATCATGCCCTACATCTCGGCGTCGATCATCATGCAGCTGCTGACCGCCGTCTCGCCGCAGCTCGAGCAGCTCAAGAAGGAAGGCGAGGCCGGCCGCCGCAAGATCAGCCAGTACACCCGCTACGGGACCGTGTTACTGGCGCTGATCCAGGCCACGGGCATGTCGGTGGGACTGGCCAGTCAGGGCATCGCCTACACGGCCGACTTCAGTTTCTATTTCACTGCCATCGTGAGCTTCGTCACGGGTGCGGTGTTCCTGATGTGGCTGGGTGAGCAGATCACCGAGAAGGGCATCGGCAACGGCATTTCGCTGCTGATCTTCGCGGGGATCGTTGCCGGTCTGCCGGGTGCCGTGGGTCAGGCCTTCGAGCTGGCGCGCAACGAGGGTGCGTGGAACGTGCTGCCGCTGTTGGCGCTGTCTGCACTGGGTATCGCCACCGTCGCTCTGGTGGTGTTCATCGAGCGTGGACAGCGTCGGATCACGGTCAACTATCCGCGGCGCCAGGTGGGCAACAAGATGTATGCCGGGCAGAGCAGCTATCTGCCGCTCAAGGTGAACATGGCGGGTGTCATTCCGGCGATCTTCGCCTCCAGCATCCTGCTGTTTCCCGCTTCGCTGGGGCAGTGGGTTGGCGCCGGTGATGGGCTCGAGTGGCTGCAGCGTGCGTCCCAGGCCCTTGGGCCGGGTCAGCCGTTGTACATCTTGCTTTTCGCGGTGGCGGTGGTATTCTTCTGCTTCTTTTACACAGCGCTGGTCTTCAATCCCAAGGACGTCGCCGACAACCTCAAGAAGTCGGGGGCCTTCCTGCCGGGAATTCGCCCCGGCGAGCAGACCGCTCGCTACGTCGACAAGGTCATGACGCGTCTCACCTTGTTCGGTGCCCTGTACATCACTGGCGTTTCCTTGATGCCGCAGTTCCTGATCGTGGCCTGGAACGTGCCGTTCTTCTTTGGCGGTACGTCGCTGCTGATCGTGGTGGTGGTGATCATGGATTTCATGGCCCAGGTACAGTCGCATCTCATGTCGCATCAGTACGACTCGGTGATGAAGAAGTCCAACCTGAAAGGCTACGGTAGCGGCGGCATCATGCGCTGAGGCGTGCCGCACGCGATTTGGAGAGAACGATGAAAGTTCGAGCTTCCGTCAAGAAGATGTGCCGTAACTGCAAGATCATCCGTCGCAATGGCGCCGTGCGCGTCATCTGTACGGAGCCGCGGCACAAGCAGCGCCAGGGTTGATTTCTGGCGTTCATTGAAAGCGGTGCCGGCATGCCCCTTGTCCCTGTCCGGATAAAGGGGTATGCTGTTGCGCCTTTTGTAGTGACCCAACGAGCAAGCCGCTCAAATTTCGGAGTAAGCTGATGGCCCGTATAGCAGGCGTCAATATCCCGGACAACAAGCATGCGGCGATCTCGCTGACCTATATCTTCGGGATTGGCCGTACGCGCGCACGTGACATTTGTGCCGCCGCCGGCATCGCGCCGACCACCAAGATTCAGGAGCTGTCCTCTGAGGAAGTGGATACCCTGCGTAGTGAAGTCGGCAAGTACACCGTGGAAGGTGACCTTCGTCGTGATGTGACGCTCAACATCAAGCGTCTCATGGACCTGGGTTGCTATCGTGGTCTGCGTCATCGTCGCGGTCTTCCGCTGCGTGGTCAGCGTACCAAGACCAATGCGCGTACCCGCAAGGGCCCGCGTAAGCCGATTCGCAAGTAACACGCACGTTCTGGCGTAACGACAGGAAACGACATCAACATGGCTAACCCGCGTAGCAACCGCAAGAAGGTTAAAAAGCAGGTAGTGGATGCCGTCGCGCATATCCACGCCTCTTTTAACAACACGATCGTGACGATCACAGACCGCCAGGGCAACGCGCTCTCCTGGGCGACTGCCGGTGGTTCGGGTTTTCGTGGTTCTCGCAAGAGCACCCCGTTCGCTGCTCAAGTGGCAAGCGAACGTGCAGCGACCGCTGCAGCCGAGTATGGTGTGAAAAACGTCGACGTGCTGGTCAAAGGCCCCGGTCCGGGTCGTGAATCCGCCGTGCGCGCGCTGAGCGCCGCCGGCTTCCGCGTGCAGAGCATCACCGACGCGACGCCCATTCCCCACAATGGCTGCCGTCCGCCGAAGAAACGCCGCGTTTAAGGAGACAGATTCATGGCTCGTTATATTGGACCGAAGTGCAAACTGTCTCGTCGTGAAGGCACCGACCTCTTTCTCAAGAGCGGTGTCACTCCCTTCGAGAAGAAGTGCAAATCCGAGCAGATCCCGGGTGTGCACGGCCAGCGCCGTCAGCGTCTTTCCGACTACGGCTTGCAGCTTCGCGAGAAGCAGAAGGTGCGCCGCATGTACGGCGTACTCGAAAAGCAGTTCCGCAGCTACTACAAGGAAGCGGCACGCCGCTCCGGCGCCACTGGCGAAGTTCTGCTGCAACTGCTCGAAACCCGACTGGACAACGTCGTCTACCGCATGGGTTTCGGTGCCACGCGCGCCGAAGCACGTCAGCTGGTGAGCCACAAGGCGATCGCCGTCAATGGCCGGGCCGTCAACGTGGCCTCCTACCAGGTCAAGCCCGGTGACGTGGTGTCCATTCGCGAGAAAGCGAAGAATCAGGCGCGCATCCAGAATGCGCTCGGCATCGCTGCGAACCGCGGTGATGTGGCCTGGATCGAGGTGGACGCGAAGAAGATGGAAGGCACCTTCAAGGCTATCCCGGAACGCGGCGACCTGTCTGCCGACATCAACGAAAACCTGATCGTCGAGCTGTACTCGAAGTAAACGTCGCTGTTCGCGTCGTGCCGGCCCCTGGCGGGGCCGGTGCCGAGTACCGAGTAACCGTTTGGCAGCCTTATAGGTGTAGTTATGCAGCGTTCAGTGACAGAGTTTCTCCGTCCGCGCGATATCAAGGTCGAAGAGATCAGCGCTCACCACGCGAAGATCGTGCTCGAGCCGTTCGAGCGCGGTTTCGGCCACACCCTGGGGAATGCGCTGCGTCGTATCCTGCTCTCGTCCATGCCCGGCTGTGCCGTGGTGGAGGCCGAGATCGCCGGTGTCGAGCATGAGTACAGCGCCATCGAAGGGGTTCAGGAAGACGTCATCGAGATTCTGCTGAATCTCAAAGACGTGGCCATCCGCATGCACAGTCGCGACGAGGCGATGCTCTCGCTGAACAAGCAGGGCCCGGCCGTGGTGACCGCGGGTGATATCGTGCTCGACCACGACGTCGAAATCGTCAATCCTGACCACATCATCGCCCACGTCAATGAAGGTGCCGAGCTCAAGATGCAGCTCAAGGTCGCGCGGGGTCGCGGCTATGAGCCGGCCGATGTTCGCGTGGACGCCGACGACGAGTCCCGCGCCATCGGTCGCCTGCAGTTGGATGCCACCTTCAGTCCGGTGCGCCGCGTCTCCTATGCCGTGGATGCGGCACGCGTGGAGCAGCGTACCGATCTCGACAAGCTGATCATCGACCTGGAGACCGACGGTACCCTGGATCCCGAAGAGGCCATCCGTCGCAGTGCCACCATCCTTCAGGAACAGTTGGCGGCGTTCGTCGATCTGGAAGCCGACAAGGAACAGGAGATCGAAGAGGAAGAGGATCACATCGATCCCATCCTGCTGCGCCCCGTCGACGATCTCGAGTTGACCGTACGCAGTGCCAACTGCCTGAAGGCCGAGAACATCTACTACATCGGCGATCTCATCCAGCGCACCGAGGTGGAGTTGCTCAAGACGCCCAATCTCGGCAAGAAGTCCCTGAACGAGATCAAGGACGTATTGGCGGCCCGCGGTCTGTCCCTGGGCATGCGGCTGGAAAACTGGCCCCCGGCAAGCCTGAAGGACGACAAGACCTCTGCCTGAGCGTCGACTCGAGTCCCAGTTTGGTAAGGAATCACAACCATGCGTCATCGTAAGAGTGGTCGTCACCTGAATCGTACCAGCTCGCATCGCCAGGCCATGTTCAAGAACATGAGCGTGTCGCTGATCGAGCACGAAGTGATCAAGACAACCCTGCCCAAGGCCAAGGAGCTGCGTCGCGTCATCGAGCCGCTGATCACCCTGGCCAAGCAGGACAGCGTCGCCAACCGACGCCTGGCCTTCAGCCGCACCCGCTCCAAGGAAGCGGTGGGCAAGCTCTTCAATGAGCTCGGCCCGCGTTACGTCGAGCGGCCCGGCGGCTATGTGCGCATCCTCAAGTGCGGCTACCGCACCGGCGACAATGCGCCCATGGCCTATGTCGAACTCGTCGACCGTCCGGTCGTCGAGGAGGCCGAGGAAGCCGTCGAGGAGTGATCCTCGCCGGTCTCCGGCTTCGGCAAGCGCTGACAAAAACCGGCTCCCTCAGGGAGCCGGTTTTTTTGTGCCCGGCTCCACCGGGAGCTGTAAGAACGCCTGCTCCGTAGGCTTGAGCTTGAAGCTGGAAGAAAAATCTTGAGCCCCGAGTGAACGGGCTCATGCTGCCTTCGAGCTTCGAGCTTCGAGCTTC
This sequence comes from Billgrantia gudaonensis, assembly GCF_900100195.1. Classification (GTDB taxonomy): domain Bacteria; phylum Pseudomonadota; class Gammaproteobacteria; order Pseudomonadales; family Halomonadaceae; genus Halomonas; species Halomonas gudaonensis. Next base: position 49,023 of record NZ_FNES01000017.1, on the reverse strand, counting down.
GAGCTTCGAGCTTCGAGCTTCGAGCTTCGAGCTTCGAGCTTCGAGCTTGATCAGCTCTCTGCGCGGCTCGCGGCTCGCGGCTCGTGGCTCGTTGCCCGCTTCGCCAGCAGCGGCTTGAGAAAGCGTCCGGTGTGCGAGACGTCCATGGCGGCGACCTGTTCGGGCGTGCCCTCGGCGATGATCCGTCCACCGCCGGCGCCGCCCTCGGGGCCCAGGTCGATGAGCCAGTCGGCGGTCTTGATGACATCGAGGTTGTGCTCGATCACCACGATGGTGTTGCCATGGTCGCGCAGGCGGTGCAGCACGGTGAGCAGCTGGCGGATGTCCTCGAAATGCAGTCCGGTGGTGGGTTCGTCGAGAATGTACAGCGTCTGGCCGGTATCGCGCTTGGCCAGCTCCCTGGCCAGCTTGATGCGCTGGGCCTCGCCACCGGAGAGCGTGGTCGCGCTCTGGCCCAGGCGGATGTAGGAGAGGCCCACGTCCATCAGGGTCTGCAGACGCCGGGCAATGGCCGGCACGGGACTGAAGAAGGCCAGGGCCTCCTCCACGGTCATTTCCAGCACTTCGTGAATGCTCTTGCCCTTGTATTGCACTTCGAGCGTCTCGCGGTTGTAGCGCTTGCCCTTGCACACGTCGCAGGGAACGTAGATGTCGGGAAGGAAGTGCATCTCCACTTTGATCATTCCTTCGCCCTGGCACGCCTCGCAGCGCCCGCCCTTGACGTTGAACGAGAAGCGCCCGGGCTTGTAGCCGCGTGAACGCGCCTCCTGAGTGCCGGCGAACAGCTCGCGGATGGGGGTGAAGATACCGGTGTAGGTGGCCGGGTTGGAGCGTGGCGTGCGACCGATGGGGCTCTGATCGATGTCGATGACCTTGTCGAGCTGCTCGAGGCCCTCGATGCGCTCGTACGGGGCCGGGCTGAGCGTGGTTGCACGGTTGAGCTCGCGGGCAGCGATGGGCATCAGCGTCGAGTTGATCAGCGTCGACTTGCCCGAGCCGGAAACGCCGGTCACGCAGACGAACAGGCCGAGCGGCAGTTCGAGGGTGACGTCATGGAGATTGTTGCCGCTGGCGCCGGTGAGGCGCAGCATCTTTTGCGGGTTGCCGGGAATGCGCCACGGCGGCACCTCGATCCGGCGCTTGCCGGCGAGGTACTGGCCGGTCAGGGAGTCGTGGCTGGCCATGATCGCCTGGGGCGTACCCTGGGCCACGATGCGACCGCCATGCACGCCGGCGCCGGGACCGATGTCGAGGACGTGGTCGGCGGCGCGAATGGCTTCCTCGTCGTGTTCCACCACGATGACGGTGTTACCGAGGTCGCGAAGATGGGTCAGGGTGCGCAACAGGCGATCGTTGTCGCGCTGGTGCAACCCGATGGAAGGTTCGTCGAGGATGTACATCACGCCCACCAGGCCGGCGCCGATCTGGCTGGCCAGGCGAATGCGTTGCGCCTCGCCGCCCGACAGCGTGTCGGCACTGCGCTCCAGGTTCAGGTAGTCCAGGCCGACGTTGACCAGAAACTCCAGGCGCGCCTGGATCTCGTTGACGATCTTGACGGCGATCTCTCCCTTGCGCCCGGGCAGGGTGAGACGGCTGAAGTATTCCCAGGCCTCGCCGATGGGCAGGGCAACGAGATCGGGGAGACTGTGACCGTCGACGAAGACGTGGCGGGCCTCCTTGCGCAGCCGCGACCCCGAGCAGGTAGGACAGGGGCGCTCGGCGATGTAGCGTGCCAGCTCCTCGCGCACCATGCTCGATTCGGTTTCGCGATAGCGGCGCTGCATGTTGGGGAGCACCCCTTCGAAGGGGTGCTCGCGGGTTACCTTGCGGCCGCGGTCGTTGACGTAGTGAAAGGCGATGTCGTCATGGCCGCTGCCGTGGAGGATGACGTCGCGCTCATGGCGAGCCAGCTCCTGCCAAGGCGTCTCCAGCGTGAAACGATAATGCTCGGCGACGGCCTGCAGCTGGCTGAAATAATAGACGCTGCGTCGGTCCCAGCCCTTGATCACCCCTTCGGCGAGCGATAGCTCGGGATGGCTGATCAGCTTGTCGGGGTCGAATATCTGTTGTACGCCGAGGCCATCGCAGGAGGGGCAGGCGCCGGCCGGGTTGTTGAACGAGAACATGCGCGGTTCGAGTTCGGCGATGGCGTAGCCGCACACCGGACAGGCGAAGCGCGACGAGAAGGGCATGTCCTCTGCTTCGCCGTCCATGAAGTGGATCACGGCCGTGCCATCCGCCAGGTTCAGGGCGGTCTCGAAAGACTCCGCCAGGCGCTGGTGCAGGCCGTCGCGCACCTTGATGCGGTCCACCACCACGCTGATGTCGTGCTTCTTGTTCTTGTCCAGCGGGGCGATGTCGTCGAGTTCGAGCACTTGGCCGTCGATCATCGCCCGCACGAAGCCCTGGGCGCGCAGCTCGGCGAGCAGCTGCAGGTGTTCGCCCTTGCGGCCCGACACGACGGGAGCCAGCAGCATCAGCTTGCTGCCCTCGGGCAGTGCCAAGACCTGATCGACCATCTGCGAGACCGTGCTCGCCTCCAGGTCCTCACCGTGCTCGGGGCAGCGTGGCGTGCCGGCGCGGGCGAACAGCAGACGCAGGTAGTCGTAGATCTCGGTGATGGTACCCACGGTGGAGCGGGGGTTGTGGGAGGTGGATTTCTGCTCGATCGAGATGGCCGGAGACAGCCCTTCGATATGGTCGATGTCGGGTTTTTCCATCATCGACAGGAACTGGCGCGCATAGGTGGAAAGCGACTCGACGTAGCGACGTTGCCCCTCGGCATACAGGGTGTCGAAGGCCAGCGATGACTTGCCGGAGCCGGATAGCCCGGTGACTACGATCAGCTTGTCGCGGGGCAGGTCGACGTCGATCTGCTTGAGATTGTGAGTGCGGGCACCCCTGACCAGAATCCTGTCCATTCCCACCTCGTGTCGCACGGCAAAACGTCCATTATACGGGCGCTCGGCGGTAAGCGGCAAAGCGCCTGTCGAGTGGCGTTTCCCGCACCGTCCAGAGACGCTAGAATAGTCGTTTCGACCATGGGGCTGCGGCCCTCCCATCGAGAGGACGCGCGACTGCCTATGCGCAAGGTCTCAGGACTGCTGCTCGCCGCCGAACGGCGCGCCATCACCGGCCTGGCCGGGCTCTACGCCACGCGCATGCTGGGGCTGTTCATGGTGCTGCCGGTGCTGGCGCTGCATGCCGACGACCTGGCTGGTGCCACGCCGCTGCTGGTGGGCCTGGCTCTGGGTATCTATGGCCTGACCCAGGCGATCCTGCAGATTCCCTTCGGCGTGCTCTCCGATCGCCTCGGGCGCAAGCCGGTGATCGCCGTCGGGCTGTTGCTCTTCCTGCTGGGTAGCGTGGTAGCGGCGAATGCCGAAACCATCGCCGCGGTGATCGTCGGACGCTGTCTGCAGGGCAGCGGCGCCGTGGCAGCGGCGATCATGGCGCTGCTCGCCGACCAGACCCGCGAGCAGGTGCGCACCGCCGCCATGGCCACCATCGGCCTCTCCATCGGTGTCGCCTTCGCCGTGGCCATGGTGCTCGGGCCCTGGCTGGCGGCGAGCTTCGGCCTGGCGACGGTGTTCTGGTTCACCGCCGGCCTGGCCGTCCTGGGCCTGGCAGTGCTGTGGAAGCTGGTACCTCCTGCGCCACGTCGGCTGCGCCACCGCGACGTGGGCATGGATCGCAGGCAACTGGCCGATATCGTCACGCGTGCCGACCTGTGGCGGCTAGACATGTCGATCTTCGCGCTGCATCTGGTGTTGATGGCGATCTTCGTCGCGGTGCCGTTTCGGCTGGTGGAAGCGGGCATCCCTGCCGACCGGCATGGGCTGACCTATCTCGGGGTCATGGCCCTGGCCTTCATCGGCATGGTGCCGTTGGTGATCGTTGCCGAGAAGCGCCAGCGCATGAAGGGCATGTGCTTGCTTGCCATCGCAGCGATCGCCGTCAGCTTGTTCGGCCTGGCTGGCCTGGCCGGTAGCGGCATGGCGCTGTTCGCCTGGTTGCTGGTGTTCTTCATCGGCTTCAACCTGCTCGAGGCGACCCTTCCGTCGATGATCAGCAAGCTGGCGCCGGCGGGTGCCAAGGGCACGGCCATGGGCATCTACTCCACCAGCCAGTTTCTGGGGGCCTTCCTGGGCGGCGTGATGGGTGGGTTTCTGGCCCAGCAATGGGGTCTGGCCGCCGTGTTCCTTGGGGCTGGAGCGCTGACCCTGGTCTGGGGGGCGTTGATGCTCGGCATGCCGACACCGCCCCACCTTGCCAGCGAAGTGGTGGCGCTGGACGCCGATCAACCCGAAGATGCCCTGGAGACGCTGATGACCCGCTTTGCCGAGGTGGCCGGCGTCGAGGACGTTCTGGTCGTCCCCGAAGAACGGCTGGCTTATCTCAAGGTGGATCGCCAGCGTCTCGACGAGCAGGCGCTGGCGCGCCTGACCTGCAGCCCCCAGCATGCCGACGAAGAGTCAGGTACGCTGAGACAGCAACCGCGCTCGTGATGACGAGCCGACTGCGCGCACTGCGCGCTTCATGACCGACAACAGGGAGTTCAGCATGGCCCGCGGCGTCAACAAAGTCATTCTCATCGGTAACCTGGGGCAGGATCCGGAAGTCCGCTTCATGCCTTCCGGCAATCCCGTCGCCAACCTGCGTCTGGCCACCACCGATACCTGGATGGACCGCCAGAGCGGCCAGCGCCAGGAACGTACCGAGTGGCACAACGTGGTGATGTTCAACAAGCTGGCGGAGATCGCCCAGCAATACCTCAAAAAGGGCTCGCGCATCTATGTCGAAGGGCGCCTGCAGACCCGCAAGTGGCAGGGCCAGGACGGCCAGGATCGCTTTACCACCGAGATCGTCGTCAACGACATGCAGATGCTCGACTCGCGCAGCGGAGGCGACTTCCAGGGTAGCGGTCCGGGGCAGCAGCCTCAGGGTGGCTATGGCAATGCGCCCCAGCAGCAGGGCGGCCAAGCGCAGCCGCGTCCGGCGGCCCAGCCCAATCGGCAGCCGGCCAACAATCCGCCCCAGCAGCAAGGCAACTATGGTGCCCCCGATCCAGGCAGCTTCGACGACTTCGATGACGAAATCCCGTTCTGATCGTCGGGACGTCGAGGGGGAAGCGTGAAGCTGCTGATACTGGATGCCGGTCATTGCCTGAACCTGGCGTTGGCGCGAGTCGCTCATCAGCGCAGCGATACCGAGCTGATCATCGAGCCGGGGCTGTCGGTGTCGGCGGAGAAGCTGCGTGAGCTGGCACCGGATGCAGTGATCATACCGCCTCTCTCCGGCCCCATGGATATCGAGCCGGCCGCGGTGATCGCCCATGGCGAAGGAGTGGACGATTGCCTGGCTGCCTGCCAGGAAACTGCGACGCCCCTGGTGTGGTGCGTTTCCGATCAGCTCTATCAGGATGGCTTCGATGCCCCCATCGACGAACACGTCATCCCGGCACCGCGCGACGAGAGCTTGCGGCGGCTGATCGCTATCGGCGATCGCATTCGCAGCGGCCATCCGCATCATCTGATCGTGCGCCTCGGTCCGCTGTTTGCCCTGGAGGGCAGTCATGCCTGGCTGGGTGGACTCATCGACAGCCTGATGGCCGGCGATCCCGTGCGCGCTGCCCAGGACGTGATCTTCTGCCCCACCTCGGCGGACGCCGTGGCCATGGCGCTGGTCGGCATGCTCCATCAGCTGGCTTGTGGCTCCCAGGCCTGGGGAGCTTACCACCTGGCGGGTACCGAGCCAGTGAGCGCTTACACTTTCGCGTCCATGGTGCGTACCCAACTGGCGACTCGCCTGGAAGGGCTCGGTGAGAGGCCCTCTCTGGGAGAGGTCAAACCCCTCAAACACCATCATGACCAGCCGTTGCGCCGCGTGCTCAACTGTCGTCGCGTGCTCGAAGCGTTCGGCGTGCACCAGCGCCCCTGGCGGCTGGAAGTGGGGCGCATGCTGGACGAGTGGGTGCAGGCACGTGGACCGGTGCCAGACGAAGGTAATGCCCAGTCATGAACGTCATCCGCAGCGTGGTCTTCTACATTGGCTATTTCGTCGCCATGCTGGTCTGCGGCCTGTTGTTCCTGCCGCCCTCCCCGTTCTTGCCGCTCAAGTCGCGCTACCGTCTGCTCAACCTATACAACCACTTCATCATCGCCTGGTTTCGCCTGGTGTGCGGCGTACGCTACGAGTTCCACGGCCGCGAGCGGCTGCCGGACGGTCCCTGCGTGATACTCGCCAACCACCAGTGCGAGTGGGAAACCGTCTATCTGCAGCTTCTCAAGCCGCCGGTGTGCACGGTGCTCAAGAAGGAACTGCTCAACATCCCGATCTTCGGCTGGGGACTGCGCCTGCTGCACCCCATCGCGCTGGACCGCTCCCGGCCGTCGCGGGCCATGAAGCAGGTACTGATCCAGGGCAAACAGCGGCTGGAAGAGGGGTTGTCGGTGCTGATCTTTCCGGAGGGAACGCGGGTCGCGCCGGGCAGCCGCAAGCGCTACAACAAGAGCGGTGCGGTGATCGCCTGCCGTGCCGGGGTGCCGGTGGTGCCGGTGGCCCACAATGCCGGCGAGCGCTGGCCGGGACGGCACTGGGTGAAGAATCCCGGCACGCTGCGCCTGGTCGTGGGCGAACCGATTTCCACCGACTCTCGGACGCCCGAGTCGGTACTCGAGGACGTGGAGGCCTGGATCGAGGCTCAGCTTGGCGATATCTCCGAGGTGCCGCGGCCGGTCAGGGCCGATATCGCCGCCAGTGAGAAGCCCGTGGTCTGAGTCCGCGGATCCGGCGGCCCGGTCGAACATGGAAAAGGCGCCCCGCGGGGCGCCTTTTCCGTCATCCGCGATCAGCCGGCGGCTCAGTCGCGGTACTTCTGCAGCACCAGGCAGGCGTTGGTGCCGCCGAAACCGAAGCTGTTGGAGAGAATGCGCTCCACGGCCACGCCGTCGCGGCAGCGATCGACGATGTCGAAGCCCTCGGCCTGTTCATCGAGGTTCTCGATGTTGGCCGAGGCGGCCAGGAAACCCTGCTCCATCATCAGCAGGGAGTAGATCGTCTCCTGCACGCCGGTGGCACCCAGGGAGTGGCCGGTCAGCGATTTGGTGGAGCTCATCGCCGGTGTGGAGTCGCCGAACACCTCGCGGATCGCCTTGAGCTCGGCGACGTCGCCCACCGGGGTCGAGGTTCCGTGGGTGTTGATGTAGTCGATTTCGCCGTCCACGGTGGCCAGCGCCTGACGCATGCAGCGCACTGCTCCCTCGCCGGAGGGAGCGACCATGTCGTGGCCGTCGGAGGTGGCGCCATAGCCGACCAGCTCGGCGTAGATCGTCGCCCCGCGCGCCTTGGCGTGCTCCAGTTCCTCGAGGACCAGCATGCCGCCGCCGCCGGCGATGACGAAACCGTCTCGGGCCTGGTCGTAAGGGCGTGAGGCCTTGTCGGGCGCATCGTTGTAGTGGGTCGACAGCGCTCCCATGGCATCGAACAGGCAGGAGAGCGTCCAGTGTTCTTCCTCGCCGCCGCCAGCGAAGACCACATCCTGCTTGCCCATCTGGATCTGCTCCATGGCGTTGCCGATGCAGTGTGCCGAGGTGGCGCAGGCCGAGGAGATCGAGTAGTTGACGCCCTTGATGGCGAACGGCGTGGCGAGGCAGGCGGAAACGGTGCTGCCCATGGTGCGGGTGACCCGGTAGGGTCCCACGCGGCGCAGGCCCTTCTCGCGCATCACGTCGGCAGCCTCTACCTGGTTGGCGCTGGAGGCGCCGCCAGAGCCGGCGATCAGTCCGGTGCGCTCGCTGGACACCTGCTCGGGCGTGAGGCCCGAATCCTCGATGGCCTGGGCCATGGAAACATAGGCGTAAGCCGCAGCATCGCCCATGAAGCGGCGCAACTTGCGGTCGATCAGGGCGTCGAGGTCGATGTCGACGACACCGGCGACCTGGCTGCGGAAGCCTCGTTCGGCGTACTCCTCCTTGAAGCGAATGCCGGAGCGCCCGTTCCTGAGCGCTTCGACGACGGTTTCCCGGTCGTTGCCCAGGCAGGATACGATGCCCAGGCCAGTGACTACCACTCGTCTCATGGAAGCCTCCTGATCAGAAATTCGCAGTGGAGGTGAACAGGCCGACACGCAGGTCCTGGGCCTGGTAGATCTCGCGGCCATCCACCGACACCATGCCGTCGGCAATGCCGAGGATCAGGCGCCGCGTGATGATGCGCTTGATATGGATATGATATTTGACCTTGTCGGCCTCGGGGAGGATCTGGCCGGTGAACTTGACCTCGCCACAGCCCAGAGCGCGACCGCGCCCGGGGTGGCCGAGCCAGCCGAGATAGAAACCGACCAGCTGCCACATGGCATCCAGCCCCAGGCAGCCGGGCATCACCGGGTCGCCGGGAAAGTGGCACGCGAAGAACCACAGATCGGGATGGATATCCAGTTCGGCGATCAACTCGCCCTTGTCGAACTGGCCGCCCTGCTCATGGATGTGCGTGATGCGATCGAGCATCAGCATGTTGGGGGCCGGCAGCTGGGCATTGCCGGGACCGAACAGCTCGCCGCGCGAGCATGCCAGCAGTTCTTCGCGTTCGAAAGAGTGTTGCTTGGTCACTGAGTCGTTCCGAGTCGCAGTTGTCGTGGGCCTGCCGCGGGCATCGGGTGCGGCATGGCGCAGGCGGCTGCCCCGCCCGGACAGCCCCGCCTAGTCTACTGGCGGTGACGGGCGAATGCACGCCAGCATGACGTCACTCGGCCCAGAGGGTAAAGTATTGGCGCAAGATGACGATACCGTTCTCTACTCACGACGTCTTGCCGTGACGCGTTATCCTGCGCTCATCGCCGCCTACCGGGAACCTACATGGCGCCTTCGCTGACCCTCAATCGCCCCCTTTTCTGGCTCGCCCTGGCAGCCTTGCCGGCCTGCGTCTGGTTGCCGTCGCCTGGCCTGCGGCTGGTGGCGGTGGGCGTGGTGGTGCTGGGTCTGGTAGACACCTGGCGGCAACTGAGACGCGATCGACAGAATGCCGAACTGATGCAGCAGGCATTGATGCTCTCCGAGGAGGGGGTGCAGATTACCGATGCCGACAACCGCATCCTGGCCGTCAATCCAGCCTTCACTCGCATCACCGGCTTCAGCGAAGACGAAGTGCGTGGGCTCAATGCCGCCAACCTGGCGGCGGCGCGGCACGACAGCGCATTCTTCCAGAGGCTGTGGCAGACCCTCGCAACCAAGGGGCGCTGGGAGGGCGAGATATGGAATCGTCGCAAGCAGGGCGACGAATATCCCGAGTGGCTGCGCCTCAAGGCCATCGTCGATCGCCAAGGGCGGATCACTCACTACGTCGGCACGTTCAGCGACATATCGGTGCACAAGGCGCGCGAACAGGACTTGCGTCGCATCGGTTTCGAAGATCCACTCACCGGCCTGCCCAACCGTCGCCGCCTGCACGACCTGATGACCTCGCGGCTGCGCCACCTGCGCGCCGGCGAAAGTCTCGACATGGCCATCGTCGACATCGACGGTTTCAAGTCGGTCAACGACAGCCTGGGTGTCGAGCAGGGCGACCGACTGCTGGCCCGTTTCGGTCAGCGACTGGCGCGTCACGTGGCCGGCGGCGTGGTGGGGCGACTGGGCGGTGACGAGTTCCTGGTCATCCGCACGACCACCTTCGACGACCATGACAAATGGGTGTCCGGGCTGCGTCAGTACCTGAGCGAGCCCTTCGAGGTGGCCAGCCGCACGCTGCGCCTGGGGCTCTCCATCGGTAGCTGCCGTGCTCCGGAGGACGGTCGCGATTCCGGCGTGCTCTTCCAGCGCCTAGAGTCGGCGCTGTATGCCGCCAAGCGCCATGGCCGTAATCTCAGTCAGCGCTTTCGTCCGGCCCTCGACGTCCAGGACAGCCCCCACATGGCGCTGGTCTATGCGTTGCGTGACGCCCTGGCTACCGGCGATCAGCTGGAACTGCACTACCAGACCCAGCATCGCACTCATGACGGTGGCGTGGTGGGCATGGAGGCGCTGCTGCGCTGGCGCCATCCCGAGCACGGCATGGTGTCGCCGGGGGAGTTCATCCCACTGGCCGAACGCCATGGCCTGATGGGCCCGCTGGGCAACTGGGTGATCGACGAGGCGCTGGCGCAGATGGCGCGCTGGCGGGAGCTGGGTTTGCCGGCGCTGCCGGTATGGATCAACATCTCGGCGATCCAGATGTTCCAGGGCGAGCTCGAATCGGCGCTCTCTTCGGGGCTGGCTCGCCACGGCATTCCGGCGTCCCAACTCGGGCTCGAGATCACCGAGTCGGTGCTGCTCGACGAGCGTGCGGGGGATATCGTGCCGCGACTCAAGGCGCTGCGTGCCCGCGGGCATCGTATCGCCATCGACGACTTCGGCACCGGCTACTCCTCGCTCTCCTATCTCAAGCACCTGCCCCTGGACAAGATCAAGCTCGACCGTGCCTTCATCCGCTCGCTCCCCGATGACGCCGCCGATGCCTCCATCGTGAGTGCCGTCCTGGCCATGGCGCGCGGCCTCGAGCTGGACGTCATCGCCGAAGGGGTCGAGACCCAGGAGCAGCTCGACTTCCTGAACGCGGCCGGTTGCAGCCTGGTTCAAGGCTTCCTCTTCGCCCGTCCGGCACCGGCCCAGGCGCTGATCGATCAATGGCAGCAGGCCTCCGATGCCCAACGCGCCGATGTCTCAGCGCTGGGTTCCCAGCCGTCGACATAGCCATCCACAGAGGGCGCCCCACAGCACAGCTTGCACGGGTAGCATCCAGACGGCCAGCTCCACATCGGCCAGCCGTGCCCCCACGGCATAGGAGGTCGTGCCGCCCAGCGCACCGCCCCCGATGGCCAACCAGGGACGGTGCCATAGCCAGGCCAGGCCGTGGTGGAGCAGTGTGGCGAACAGCGGCCATAGCAGCCACAGCCAGGCCGGTGGCAGTACGCGCGGGGGCGTGCCGAAGTCATAGCCGCCGCCGAGCGTCAGAGCCGTCTCCACCGCGAATCCCAAGCCGGCAAAGCCGACCAGCCAACGCCACTCTCCCGGGCGCGCCAGCCAGCGCCAATGCCCTGCCAGGATGAGGGCGACCACGATCCCCCCTGCTCTCGAACCGCCTAGCACGCAGGTGAACCATCCGACCTGAAAAGCCATCAGGTTGACGATCACGGGCATTGCCATCGCGCCTCAAACTGCGCCGCTGAGCGGTGCCGGCCGGGCTCTGGGCTTGGCCAGCAGCAGGTGGCAGGTACCGATGGTGCGCTCCAGAAATCCCCCTTCGCAGTAGCAGAGATAGTAGCGCCACAGGCGAATGAAGCGCTCGTCGTAGCCTAACCGCCGAATGCGCTCCAGGTTGGATTCGAAGCGGTGGCGCCATTCGCGCAGGGTGCGGGCATAGTGTGGGCCGACTTCTTCCAGCGACAGCACGTTGAGCGACGTGCGCTTTGCCAGGCCGGCGAGAATGGCATGGTGCGAGGGCAGGAAGCCGCCAGGAAAGACATGGCGCTTGATGAAGTCCATCTCGCGCCGAGCGGCGGCGTAGCGCTGGTCGCGGATGGTAATGGCCTGCAGCATGGCCAGGCCGTCGTCCTTGAGCAGGCGGTCGAGGGTCGCTAGATAGGTCGCTAGGTAGTGGTGGCCCACCGCCTCGATCATTTCCACCGAGATCAATCGGTCGTAGCGACCGGAAAGCTCCCGGTAATCCCGTTTGAGCAGGGTGATGCGCTCGCCCAGACCCTCCTCCTCGATACGACGCGCGGCGAAGGCGTACTGTTCGTCGGAGATCGTCGTCGTGGTGACCCGGCAACCGCGGGTTCTTGCTGCGTGGATGGCCAAGCCGCCCCAGCCGGTGCCGATCTCCAGCAGGTGGTGCTCGGCACGCACGTCGAGCCGGTCGAGGAGCCGGTCCAGCTTGTGGGTGGAGGCCTCTTCCAGGCTGGCCGCGGGGTGGGGAAAGAGCGCGCTGGAGTACATGGCGTGCTCGCGGTCGAGGAAGGTCGCGAACAGGTCGTTGCCGATGTCGTAGTGAGCGGCGATGTTACGCTTGGCGCCGGCCGGCGTGTTGCGTTGCAGCCAGTGGAGAGCCCCCAGCAGCCAGCGCCCCACCCGCGCCGTACCGGTTTCCAGCTCACCATTGACCCGCTCGAGGTTGAGCGCGAACAGGCGAACCAAGGTGACCAGGTCGTCGACTTCCCAGTCGCCGTCGATATAGGCCTCGGCGGCGCCGACGCTGCCGCCCAGAGCCAGCCGCCGCCAGGCCCTGGGTTCGCGTACCACCAGCGTGACGTTCAGTTCGCCGCCTTGGCCCAGGTGATGACAGTCGCTGCCCTCGATCAGCGTGATCCGACCGCCCTCCAGACGATCGAGGGTGGCCAGAAGATGGGGCTTGAGCCAGCGCGACAGGCGCTCACGAGCCGTTGATGGGGAGCGTGAGGTGGCAGTGCGCAGGGTGGTCATCGTGTCGTCTCCTTGGCCGGCGCAGGACCGGGGTGGTCATGAATCGGTACGCCCTTCAGCCATAGGCGCAGCGCCTGCCAGTGGATACCCAGGCGCGTGGCGAAATTCATGGCGGGCTGGCTGGCCAGGGCGGCGAGCAGTGCACGGCGGGTGGCCGGCGCCCCGGTCAGCGTCAGGGTGGCATCGAAATGGCGCTCTCCCGCCTTCCAGTTCTCCATATGCAGCAGCAGGGCTTCTCCTGGCGTGTTGAAACGCCAGCGGTAGGTCATGTCCATGGGGTGGAACGGCGATACGTGCAGCGCCTTGGCAAACTGGGCACCATGGCTGTGCCGTCGCGGATCCACGGCACAGGCGTAGCGGGTACGCTCCCCCCAGGGGGTGTTGGTCACCTCGCCGAGCACGGCACGCAACTGATCGGCTTCGTCGTGCAGGTAGTAGAGCGATAGCGGGTTGAAGCCCGAGCCGAGGGTGCGTAGCTGGGTGAGTAGACACACTCGCCCGGCCGGGGCGCTGCCCAGTTGACGAGCGACCTCGCTGCGCGCCACTTCGGCCAGCGCAGGCCCATGGGGGCTCAGGTAGTCCTCGCGGCGATAGCGTGCCAGGGCGGGGCGTCGCGCGCTGAAGCCGGGTACTCCGTCGAACAGTCCCGGCAGTTCGTCCAGGTCGAGCCACAACATCCACAGCCGATAGTGGAACGCATGATGAAGGGGCACGAAACGGCGATGGCGCAGGGTGCCGCGATAGAGTCGGGAGCGAGGAGACGCCATCACGATGTCGTCTCCAGCGGCATCGCTGGGCGTCGGCCGGGCATGGCGGTGACCGCCAGCGCGTTGGCCACGCGCAGGGCGCTCCACACGCCATCCTCGTGGAAGCCGTTGCGCCAGTAGGCGCCGCAGTAGTGGGTGCGTCGTGCCGTGTCCGAGATTTCTGCATGGCGTGCCTGGGCGGCAAGCCCCGCGCGGCTGAACTGGGGATGGGCATAGGTGTAGCGCCCCAGCACGCGTCGCGGGTCGATGGCTGCGCTGTCGTTGAGGGTGACGCAGAACGTCTCGGGGGCATCGATGCGCTGCAGGATGTTCATGTCGTAGGTCACCGAAACGCGAGCCCCTTCGCCTCGACCGTCCAGGCGGTAGTTCCAGCTCGCCCAGGCGCGCTGTCGGCGCGGCAGCAGGCGAGTATCGGTGTGCAGTACCACCTGGTTGTCGCGATAGGGCAAGGCGCCGAGGATGTCGCGCTCCGCCGGACTGGGATCGTCGAGCAGCGCCAGGGCCTGGTCGGCATGGCAGGCCAGTACCACCTGATCGAAGCGTTCGTTGCCCGAGGCGGTGCGCAGGGATATGCCGTCGGCCAGTCGGCGCAGGCCGAGCACCGGTGTGGCCAGGCGGATGCGCTGCGCGTAGGGCGCCGTCAATGCCGGAACGTAAGCCCGCGAGCCACCCACCAGGGTGTGCCACTGCGGTCGGTTGCTGAGGGACAGCAAGCCGTGGTGATGGAAGAAGCGGACGAAGAACAGGGCTGGCATGGCACGCAGATCGGCCAGGCTGGCCGACCAGATGGCCGCCCCCATGGGAAGCAGGTAGCGACTGGCGAAGTCGTTGCCGTAGCCGCCGGCGATGAGGTATTCGCCAAGGGTCAGGGTATCGGTCAGTTGGCCGTCTTCCAGGTCGCGCACCGCACGGCGGTTGAAGCGCATGATATCGGCCAGCAGGCGGTGGAAACGCGGTCGCAGCAGGTTGCGTCGCTGGGCGAAGAGCGTGCCCAGGGTGTGACCGTTGTATTCGAAGTCGCGGTCGGTCTCGTGTACCGAGAAGCTCATTTCGGTGGGCTGGCTGGCCATGCCGAGTTCGGCGAGCAGCGTGCGGAAATGCGGGTAGGTACGGTCGTTGAAGACGATGAAGCCGGTATCGATGGCGTAGTCACGGCCCCCGACGCTCACATCCACGGTGGCAGTATGGCCGCCCAGACGGTCAGCGGCCTCGAAGAGCGTGACTTCGTGATGGGCGTTGAGATACCAGGCGGCGGCCATGCCGCTGATGCCGCTGCCCACGATGGCAATGCGCTGGGGCGCGCCAGGCAGGGGAACGGGAGCATTCATGAGCGGCTCTCCATGTCGTTGGGGCGGGCCAGCCGCCGGCCGATCCGCAGGCGCAGGCCGGGGGGAAGTATGCCCAGCAGGCGTATCGCCAGCGTGAAACGGCGGGGAAAGTGTATGTCCAGGCGGCGCGCCTCGAGGCCTTCGAGGATTGCCTGGGCGGCGGTTTCGGCATCGATGCGCAGCGGCATGGGGAAATCGTTGCGGTCGGTGAGCGGCGACTTCACGAAGCCGGGATGAATCACGCTGACGTCGATACCCTCGTCGATCAGGTCGATGCGCAGGGCTTCCATGAAGTGGCTGAGTGCCGCCTTGGAGGCGCCATAGGCTTCGGCACGCGGCAGAGGCAGGTAGGCGGCGGCGCTGGACGTCACGGCGATCAGAGGGCGGCCGTTGGCGGCGCGGGCCCGACGAAGCAAAGGCAGGGCCGCATCCAGGCAGTGCAGCGTGCCGTAGAGATTGGCGTCCAGTACCCGCTTCACCAGCGCCATGTCGAAGTGTCGGGCATCCAGGTATTCGCAGGTGCCGGCATTGAGCAGTGCCAGGTCGAGGCCACCGAAGGCGTCGTCGATCCGGTCGGCAGCCCGCGCCACTGCCTGCGGGTCCGTGGTGTCGAGCGGCACGACCAGGGCGTTGTCACGCACTTCTGCAAGCGCGGTGAGAGCGCTTACGCTCCGGGCGCTCAGTGCCACCCTGTGCCCCTGGTCGAGCAGTTTTCGGGCCACGGCCAAACCGATGCCGGAGGAGGCGCCGGTCAGCCAGATACGGCGTGAGCCGCTGAGAGCCGTCATGCCTGTCCCTCTCCTGCCGCCTGGCGCCGACTCGAGGTCGTCAGTCGCCGACGCGGCGCTTGATCCAGCGAATCGTGGGCCCGAGCATCGGCAGTCGCTCGTAGAGCATCGCGCCCACGTCGAAGTAGTCGTGGTGGCGGCAGACCCGCTGCGTGTCGTCGGCAGCGAAGGTCAGGCGCGAGCAGCCGGATACCGAGAACGGCTGACCGCCCGCCAGTCGTGGATGTTCGAGGTGCATCGTCCAGGTGACGCAGGCCTCTCGACCCTGGTGCAGCCTGTCGTGAAACGCGAAACGGCAGGTTTTCACGTTGGCGTACAGGGTGTCGAAGTAGCGCTGCAACGCGGCACGTCCCTCGATATGGTGGAGGGGATCACTGAACACCACGTCCTCAGTATAGATCTTGTAGAGATTATTTGTATAGGTCTTGTCGAGTTTATTGAAGAAGGCACAGAAGGCCTCCAGCGCAGGGTCGGTGGACATGCAGAGTCCTCCAGGCTGGGAAGGGAGAGGGGATCAGTCGTTTTTCAGTGACTTGAAGGTATCCAGGGCGCGCTGCCGAGCGACCCTGTGGTCGACGATGGGTTGTGGGTAGTTCAGCCGGTGCCGGATATCGCTAGGCGGGTCATGGCGATGGCGAGCGGGAAGCTTGGACAGTTCCGGTACGAATTCGGCAATGAAGGTGCCTTCCGGGTCGAAACGCCGGGCCTGGGTCATGGGGTTGAAAATGCGAAAATAGGGAACCGCATCGGTACCGGTAGAGGCCGCCCACTGCCAGCCGCCGTTGTTGGCGCAGAACTCGCCGTCCACCAGGTGCCGGAGGAAGAACGCCTCGCCGCGGCGCCAGTCGATCAGCAAATGCTTGGCCAGGAACATGGCGCTGACCATGCGCAGGCGGTTGTGCATCCAGCCGGTCTGCACCAGCTGGCGCATGGCGGCATCGACGATGGGGTAGCCGGTGCGCCCTTCGCACCAGGCCGTGAAGCCGGCCTCGTCGTCGCGCCAGGGTAGCGCTTCGCTCCAGGCCTGGAAGGGGCGGTGGCGGCAGACGCGTGGAAAGCCGACTGCCACGTGCTGGTAGAACTCGCGCCAGATCAGTTCGTTGACCCAGCTCGTCAGGCCATGTTCGCCGTCTGCCAGTCGGCCGTCGTTCTCGCCGAGCACGGCCTGCAGGCACTGGCGATGAGAGAGCATGCCGAGCGCCAGATAGGGCGAGAGCTCGCTGGTACCGCGAATGCCGGGGAAGTCGCGCTGCGCTGCATAGTGGCGAGCGCGAAAGCGCAGGAAGCGCTCCAGGCGGTCGCTGGCCGCTTCTTCTCCAGCCGGCCACCAGTGCGCCCCCACGGGAGGGTCCTGCAGTGCCGGAAGCTCGGGTAGCCGGTCCGGCTCGAGAGCCAACGGGGGTTGAGGCGCGGGAACGTCGTGCAGTGCCAGGCGCTGTAACGTCAACTGGCGGTGCCAGGCCTTGGCGAAGGGGGTGAAGACACCATAGTAGTCCCCCTTGCCGGTGAGCAGTTCGCCCGGTGCGAAGGCCACGGCGTCATGGTGGCCACGGGCGGTCAGGCCGGCCTGGGTGAAGGCATCGATCACTGCGGCATCACGCCGCTGCTCGTCGAGCGGGTATTCGTGATTGAAGTGCAGTGCCGTGGCGCCGTGCTCTCGTGCCAGGGTCAGCAAGGCGGCGGGGGCGTCCTGGAAATCGTCGATATCGCGGTGAAGCAGAGGGATGTTGAGGCCGGCGAGCGCCTCGCTCAGCGCTTTCACCCCACGTTGCCAGAAGTCGAGTTTGTTGGCGCCGTGACCGTGACGATGCCAGTGCGCCACGCTACGTACGAAGACGGCGATCACTGGCCCTTGCCGGGCGGCGGCCGCCAGGGCGGTGTTGTCGTGAATGCGCAGGTCGCTGCGAAACCACATCAGCACGGGCGACATGGCAGGAGTCTCCGGTAGCGGTGGGGCTCAGCCGTCGCGCAGCAGCGGGCGCAGACGTGCTACGGCCTGGGGAAGATCGTCGCCCAGCAGCGTCACGGGGCCGTCGGTGAGTTCCGCCGCACGAATGCGCGCTACCGGGCCGCATAGCGCCAGGGGTACATCGAGCTGCTCGGCGAGCCTGGGAAGCTGGCGACGGACCAGTTCGGCGCGTTCGGCGCGACCGCTGGCCAGCAGCAGGGCATTGGCCTTGAAGCGCTCCACGGCCAGGGGCAATTCGGTCGTGGGTAGCGATGCGTCGAGCAACTGGACGCGGTAGCCGGCATCGCTGGCGGCCAGGGCAGCCAGCAGCAACCACAACGGGCCGGGATCGTCGGGTAGAGGCATGACCAGTAGGGTGGGGCCCAGTGAAATCTGGTTGGCGTGATACAGGCGCGTACCGATGCGCGTGCGCAGGAAGGTTTCCAGGCACAGCCGCTGCAGGCGAGCCCCCAGCTGATCGTCCCAGTGTTCTTCCAGGTGGTGCACCGTGGGTTGCCAGAGTTCGGCCAGACAGGTGACCACCGGATAGAGAGCCAGGCTCTGATTGAACAGGGTTTCCATACGCGCCAGGTCGAGAGCTTCGACGGCGGAGATCAGCTGGCGACGTTGGCTGGGCCAGTCGTCCGAAGCGGGCTCGGGCGCACTGGTGGTTTCCGGCTGGTCGAGCAGATCCTTGACTTGGCTGACGGGGACGCCACGGCCCAACCACTGCAGGATGCGCTCGACCCTTTCGATGTCCTCGCGGGCATAGAGGCGATGTCCCTTGGGGGTGCGCTGGGGACGGATCAGGCCGTAGCGTCGCTCCCAGGCACGCAGAGTGACCGAATTGACGCCCGTGAGACGGGACACTTCGCGAATGGGGTAGAGCGGTGTGTCGGTCGGATGGGGGTCGGTCATGACGGAGGTTGCCTCTTGCTTGCGCGAATTCGGCCCGGTGGAGCGCGCGGGGCTCTATGTCGCCTAATATTGTACACCAAGCGCGCCATGTACAACCGTTGCGATTTGATCGTCGCGGTTTTCATGTCGTATTCCGCGATGACGGCGGGCAATGCCCCCGTGAAGGCGGAGAGTGCGCCTCCGGTTCATGGCTGGGAGCCAGTCAGGGATTGGCCGAGATGGTGCCCCGAGAGCCAGGCATCCTCCACTCGGGGGCCACGCCAGCCATCGCCGCACAGAGCCAGTCCGCTGGCGGTCGTTCGGTAGTCATGAGAGCGGGTGTCGCCGTGCGATGCCGGATGCGCGTAGCGCCAGCGATGCGCGCCCGTGGCCACGGGCAGCGGCAGGTGGGTGCCATCGGGCAGGGCAGCGAAGAAGGCGGCCAGAAGCTGTTCGGCGACCCAGTCGGCAGACGCATCGTACTGGGCTTCGCTCCAGTCGGTACGGGCCAGCAGGGTAAGGCTTTCGCCCTGCCGCTCGCGGCCAGGCTTGTGGTCGTTGCGGGCTACGAAGCGTAACGGGCCGTCGTTCAACGTTGCCGCCTGCCACCCCGGCGCCACACCGGGCATTGCCGGCAGTGGCGCATCGAAACGTACCCAGGCGGCCCAGCAGGGGTGCTGGGCAAGTGGACGGCAGGCCGAGGCCAGGGTGGTGTCGTGTGGCTCCACCAGGGCTTGTGCCTGTGGAGCCGGGATGCTGATCACTACCCGGTCGAAGGGGCCGTGTTCCATCCCCTCGGGATCGCTCAGCCACCAGCCATCGGCCTCTTCGGCAAGGCGAGAGATGCGGGTCTCGGTCACCAGAGACAAACCCCGTGCCAGGTGGCGGGTGACTGCACTCATGCGCGGCATGCCGACGTAGCGCTGGGCTTGGTCGCTGTGTGCCTGCCAGGCATTGCCGACGACCCGGTAGTGGCTGGTTGGCCAAGTGGCCACCACGCCAGCGGCCACCCACTGCTCGACTTCGCCTTGGAAGGCTTCATCCCTTACGCTGAAGTACTGTGCACCGAGGTCCACCGTGGCCGTGCCGAGGTGCCGGCTCGCCATGCGTCCTCCGGGTCCGCGGGCTTTTTCGAACAGCGTGACCGGATGACCGGCGTCTTGGAGCGCACGGGCGCAGGCCAGTCCGGCAATGCCGGCGCCGATGATGGCGGTGTTGGGGCGGTCGATCGTGGTCATTACGGTCTCGCACCGGGTAGAGTTTCTACTAGACTAACAGATATGTACAATATGTGTACAACATCTGTCTCACGGGAGGAAATCGCTATGCGCGTGTTGATCACGGGAGGCAGTGGCTTCGTCGGCCAGCGGCTGTGTCAGCGACTGTCGGAGGCTGGGCATGAGCTGCTGGTGGTATCCCGCGACCCCGAAGCGGTGCGTTCGCGTCTGCCGACGGGTACCGACATCCGCCATTCGGTGCTCGATTTCGTCGAATCGCCACCGCAGGCCATCGTCAACCTGGCCGGTGAGTCCATCGCCGCCAAGCGCTGGAGCGACGAGCAGAAAACGCGGCTGATCGACTCGCGGGTCAATGTCACTCGCGATCTGGTGATTCTCTGCGAGCAGCTGTCACAGCGCGGCGACCCCGTGCCGCAGGTAATGGTGTCGGGCTCGGCCATGGGCTACTACGGTGACCAGGGCGATCGCGAAGTGAGCGAGGAGACGCCGCCGCATGACGAGTTCGCGCATCGGCTGTGCAAGCGCTGGGAGGATGCCGCCAGGGAGGCGGAAGAGTTCGGCACGCGCGTGGCATTGCTGCGCATCGGCCTGGTACTGGACGCCGGCGGCGGCAGCCTGCAGAAGATGCTGCCGCCCTTCAAGCTGGGGATGGGCGGGCGTTTCGGCAGTGGCCGGCAGTACATGCCGTGGATTCATCGCGAGGATCTGGTGCGGGCGATTCTCTTCTTGCTGGACCGTGACGACCTGAAAGGACCGTTCAACGGCAGTGCTCCGCATCCGGTCACCAACGCCGAGTTCGCCCGCACCCTGGCCGGGCAACTGGGGCGCCCGGCGTTTCTCCCGGTGCCGGCCATCGTGCTGGAGACCGCCCTCGGCGAGATGTCGCGGCTGCTGCTCACCGGCGCCGACATGCGCCCCAAGCGGCTGCTCGAGGCGGGCTTCACGTTCCGCTTCGAGACGCTGGAGGCCGCCCTGGCGGATATTCTGGGCTAAATGCCTTCAGTGCGTTTCCTCGCCGACGGTGACGATCACCCGTACCGCATCCAGCCGCAGGCGGGTGCCTTCGATCGCCGCGTCAAGGGCGGCACGTTCGTCGCGCAGCGCCGTCAGCTCGTCGTCGCGTACTGCGGGGTTGCGTCGTGCCAGTGCCATCAGGCGTGCCAGCTCGCCGTCGAGTTCCTCGCGCATGCGGAACTGAGCGGCCTCGACGATGCTCGGCAGCTCGCGTTCCGCTTCGCCTTCGCCGCGATCGAGCAGCTCGCGCAGCACCGTCAGGCGACTGCGGATCAGGTCGCGTGCCATGGCCTTCTTCACTTTCTGCACGTTCCTGGACAGCCCCGTGAAGGAGATCTTGTCGGTGAGGTTGACGCCGGACTCGTCGAGCAGCACGCGTACGGCGGTAGGCGGCAGAAACCGGTTGAGATGCAGCTTCTTCGGCGCCGGGCAGTGAGTGCGATAGATCAGCTCCGCCATGACGCGGCCGGCGGGTAGCGTCGGGTGCTCGAGCAGAGCCAGGGCGGTGTTGCCCATGGTGCCGTCGAGGATGCGTCCCATCATTTCGCGCAGCAGCGGATGCTCCCAGGAGAGCCGCTGGACGTCGTCCCGGGCCAGGGCTCGCGAGCGCGAGAAGGTGGCTGAGAAGCCCTCCTCGCCCTTGGCCAGACCGGGCAGTCCGTCGAGCATCTGCGGGCCTGCCACCAGATGCTGGATGTCGCCGCCGAGCTCCTGGCTGTCGACGCCGAAGATGTCCAGTGCCAGGTCCAGGTAGCGGGGCAGGGCGCGGTCCTCGTCCAGCTCAAGGATGTTCTTGGCCACCGCTTCGGCGCGCTCGGAACGGCAGGCGCCCCACTCCAGCAGGCGGTTGCGCCCGGCATCGCGCTCGGCCAGGCGGCTCTCGAACAGTGCCCGGGTCTCGGCGATCACTTCTTCCAGGGCCTCGTCGTCGAGCAGGGCGTCCGCCAGGGCGTCACCGAAGGCGTCGAAGATCTCGCTGCCGATGCCGTGGGGCGTGCTGAAGGCGTCCATGCCGTCGCGGTACCAGCGCAGCAGCTTTTCGCCAGGGCTGGCCTCGAACACCGGGACGTGCAGCTCGATGGCGTGGCGCTGGCCGATGCGGTCCAAGCGGCCGATGCGCTGTTCCAACTGGTCGGGGTGCAGCGGCAGGTCGAACATCACCAGGTGGCGACAGAACTGGAAGTTGCGACCCTCGGAGCCGATCTCCGAGCATACCAGCACCTGGCAACCCTCTTCCTCGTCGGCGAAGGCTGCTGCGGCGCGGTCGCGCTCGACCAGGGAGAGCCCTTCGTGGAACAGCGGGGCGTGGTAGCCACCCAGTACGCGCAGCGCCTCGGCCAGGCCCTCGGCGGTCTCGCGGTCGTGGGCGATCACCAGCACCTTGTCGCCGGCGAGCCCGTCTTCGCCGTCATCGGCCAGGCGCTCCAGCAGCCAGGGTACCCGCGGGTCGATCTGCCACCAGGGTTCCTCATTCAGTGGGTCGTCGGTCAGCGCTCGGTACATGGCGTCCGGGTAGATCAGCACATCGGGATGGTCGAGGCCGGTCTCGATCAGCAGCTCGTCCAGGTAGTCCTCGTCGCGGGCCAGCTTGCGCAGCACCCGGCGATAGGCGGCGGGCGGTGCCAGCGGTGCAACGTGCAGATGTCGTTCGGGAAATCCGCCCACGTGACGGCGGCTGTTGCGGAACATCACCCGGCCAGTGCCGTGGCGGTCGAGCAACTGATCGCGCAGCTGATCGCGCGCGGCATCGCGCTGTTCCGCGTCGGCCTCGGGGTTGGCCAGAGTGGCGAGCAGCGCCAGGCTGTCGGGCTCGTCGATCACCGCGGCGATGCGCTCGCGATCCGCTTCGGCGCCGGGCAGACGCTGCAGAGCGTCGATGGCTTCGGCGACCTCTACGTAGTGGGCTTCCTCCGCACGGAAAGCGGCCAGGCTGTGGTAGCGATCCGGGTCGAGCAGGCGCAGGCGTGCGAAATGGCTCTCGACGCCCATCTGTTCGGGAGTGGCGGTGAGCAGCAGCACGCCCTCGCTTCCTGCGGCCAGGCGCTCCACACAGGCGTAGCCGGGGCCGATCTGCGCCTCGCTCCAGTCGAGATGGTGGGCTTCGTCGACGATCAGCAGATCCCAATCGCAGGCCTCGGCCTGGGTCTGGCGGTGAGGATTGGAGAACAGCCAGTCCTGGCTGGCCAGAATGAGCTGACCCGCTTCGAAGGGGTTGGCGTCGCCGTGTGCCTGGCTCTGTTGCTCGTCGAGCAAGCTCACCTCCAGGGCGAAACGACGCAGTAGTTCCACCAGCCACTGATGGGTGAGGCTGGCCGGCACCAGGATCAGCGCCCGTTCGGCGCGGCCGGTGAGCAGCAGACGGTGCAGGATCAGTCCTGCCTCGATGGTCTTGCCCAGTCCTACCTCGTCGGCCAGCAGCACTCGTGGCGCGTGGCGCCGCGAGACCTCGTCGGCGATGTAGAGCTGGTGGGGGATCAGGTCGATGCGCGGGCCGGCCAGGCCAAGCGCCGGGTTCTGCTCCACGCGGTGGTGGTGGTGCAGCGTGCGGAAGCGTAGGTCGAACCAGTCGTTACGATCGACCTGGCCGGTGAGCAGGCGGTCGCGCGCCTGGTCGAACTGCATGGTGTCGGCCAGGCGCGCTTCGGGCAGCTCGGCGAGTTCGCCCTGCTCGTCCTCGCCGATGTAGACGATCAGGCCGTCGATTTCCTTGGTGTCGTCGACGGTGAGCGTCCAGCCCTCGGCAGCGCGGATGCGGTCGCCGCTGCCGAAGACTACCCGCGTCAGCGGTGCCTGGCGGCTGCTGTAGGTTCGGGTTTCCTGGCTGGCACCGAACAGGACGGTGACGCTGCGAGAATCGCTGTTCAGGATGGTGCCCAGGCCGAGTTCGGCCTCGCCGTCGCTGATCCAGCGCTGGCCGGGGGAATAGTCGCTCATGCTGCCTCGAAGGATACGGATGTCACGGTGCGCGAACCGCCATCGCGGGGCTGGCGGCCATGGGGCGGAGGATTCTACCTGAAAGCCCCGCACGGCTTAAGGGGATGTCAGTCGTGATCGAGCCAGGCATCGAGCTGAGCGCGAGTCAGTTCGCCAACGTGGCGCTCGGCCACACGACCCTCGGCATCGAAGAACAGGGTAGTGGGTAGCCCCGGCGATTCGCTGAGCACCATCAGCTCCTGGTTGGGGTCGAGCAGCGGGTAGCGGAAGTCCAGCGCTTGTTCGTCCAGGTAGCGGGCCACCTGGAGCAGCTCCTCGCCCTGGTTGGCCACCACCACGGTGACGTCGTCGCGTCGGTCGGCTTCGGCGAGCAGGGGCAGTTCGCGCAGGCAGGGCGGGCACCAGGTGGCCCAGAGGTTGAGCACCACGGGCTCGCCGGCCAGCGAACTCAGTTCGACCGCTTCTCCCTCGAGGTTCTCCAGGGTGAGGTCGGGCAGTTCGCGCAGGCTGGCGTCGCTGCCCAGCGGAGCCAGAGTGACGAGCACCAGCCACAGCACCGAGGCGCCCAGCGTCAGCGCCATGGCGCCGATCAGGCGCAGCAGGTGGTCGCGCAGGGCCCAGCCGGTCCAGACGAGGGCCGCGAGCAGTCCCCACAGGCCGTGGTAGCCGGGCTGCCACAGCTTGAGGACATCCAGCGGTGCGGCAGCGTAGGCATCCAGGTTGAGCGCCACGTGGCCCAGCCGCGCTCCCACCAGCCAGGTCAGGAGCAGGCCGTTGAACCAGCGTGCCCGTGCACCCGGCGAGAGGCCCAGCAGCAGCCAGGCAGCAGCTAGCAGCAGCGCAGCGCAGGCCAGCGCATACAGGCGCGGCACGGAAATCAGTACGGGGCCAAGAGCGAACGCATCCATGGGTGGGGCTCCGTCATGGGTCGGCGCGGGCGGCGGGACCGGGTAGAATCACGGACTTGCGTCACGACGTCTG
The DNA here is from genome assembly GCF_900100195.1 of Billgrantia gudaonensis. Lineage (GTDB taxonomy): Bacteria > Pseudomonadota > Gammaproteobacteria > Pseudomonadales > Halomonadaceae > Halomonas > Halomonas gudaonensis. Next base: position 24,676 of record NZ_FNES01000017.1, on the reverse strand, counting down.
GCCAAGCCTACTGTTCGTGGCGGGGCATGTCACCTGGCAGGAGCCTTCATGGCCAAGCAAGCTTTCGATACTCTGCGTGCCCTGGCGATTGCCAGTCAGGCCTGCGGTTTCATCCTGATCATCACCCTGGAGACGCTGATGGGCGATGCCGCTCGGCCCTGGCAGGGCTGGACGCTGGCCGCCATGCTGCTGTGTGCGCTGAGCATCGCTCTGGTACGCCTGTATCGGCGCAACCGGGCGCGCAAATCGCGGGATCGTCGCCTGGCTGCCCTGGACGACGACGAGGCGTCTTGAGTCGCGCGCGTTGCGCCAGCGATATCGGCATACAGGAGAGAGGCGATGGACGAACCGCCACAGGAGCAGGCCGAGGCGGCACGCACGGCGCGACGTCAGCGCGCCTGGCTGGCGATCGGGTTGTTGGGCGGCCCGCTGATGGCTTTGGCGCTGGTCGGCCTGCCGGCACCGGAGGGGGTGCCCGCGACGGCTTGGCAGGTGGTCGCACTGACCGCCTGGATGGCGGTCTGGTGGGTGGCCGAGCCGGTGCCCATCGCGGTCACCGCGCTGCTTCCCGTGGCGCTGCTGCCACTGCTGGGTGTGGCGCCCATTGCCGAGGTGGCGGCGCCCTATGCCAATCCGCTGCTGTTTCTGTTCCTGGGCGGTTTTCTGCTGGCCGAGGCCATCCAGCGCTGGAGCCTGCATCGACGCATCGCCATGCTGGTGCTGCGTTTGGCCGGACATCGTCCCCATCAGCTGGTGGGCGGGTTCATGCTGGCCACCGCCGGCCTCAGCATGTGGGTGAGCAACACTGCCACGGCCGCCTTGATGGTGCCCATCGGTCTTTCAGTGCTGGGGCTGCTGGAGCGACAGGGCGGTGTGGGGGCGAGCCGGCACATGGCGTTGACGCTGCTGCTGGGGATCGCTCTGGCGGCCAATATCGGTGGTATGGGCACGCTGATCGGCACGCCTCCCAATGCCCTTCTGGCCGGTTTCATGGCCGAGAGCTACGGCATCGAGATCGGCTTCGCCCAGTGGATGTTGTTCGCGGTGCCGCCCGCACTGGTACTGCTCGTGCTGGCCTGGTGGTTGCTCACCCGTCTCGTCTACCCGCTACCGCGCGAGCCTCTGCCCGGCGTGGCGGCGCTGATCGAGGAGCAGGCTGCCGACCTGGGACGCATGCATGGCCCCGAACGTCGGGTGGCCGCGATCTTCGTTCTGGTGGCCTTGGCCTGGGTCACCCGCCCCCTGTTGCAGGTGTGGCTGCCCGGCATCGAGCTCAGCGATGCGGGGATCGCCATGATCGCCGCGGTGCTGCTGTTTGCGGTGCCGGCCCGATGGCGCGAGCGTCAGTTCCTGCTCGACTGGGAAAGCGCTCGCCACCTGCCCTGGGGGGTTCTGGTACTGGTGGGCGGAGGGCTCAGCCTGGGCAGTGCCATCGAGTCGAGCGGCCTGGCCGCCGCGGTGGCCGAAGGGCTCGCCACCTTCGGCAGTTGGCCGACGTGGAGCCTGGTCGCTCTGGTGGCGACGGTCGTGATGCTGATGAGCCACGTGACCAGCAACACCGCCACGGCGGCTGCCATTCTGCCACTGACGGCTTCGCTGACGGTGAGCCTGGAGGCGAGCCCCTTGCTGCTCGCGGTGCCGGTCGCCATGGCAGCCAGTTGTGCCTTCATGCTGCCGGTGGCTACTCCGCCCAACGCCGTGGTGTTCGCCAGTGGCAAGCTTCGCGTGATCGATATGGTGCGGGCCGGGGCGTTGGTGAGCTTGGTGGGCGTCCTCCTGATCACCCTGGTGGTGTTCGCGCTGGTGATGCCGGTGCTGGGCTTTGGCTGGGCCGCGTCGTGATGCCATGGTGAGTCTGCCCCGTTGCGTCTAATCTGGAGAGAAGCAGCCTGGGTTACGCATCTTCATGATCATGCACGGAAGGGCAGGATTGCCGATGACACATGCCATACTGGTTCCCCTCGATGGGTCAGCGCATGCCGAGAAGGCCCTGGCGGTGGCCGCGCAGCTGGCGCGCAGCGCTTCGGCCACCCTTCATCTGCTGCATGTCAGCGAATACCCCGATGACATCGGCATTCTAGCCGGTGCCCCGGGGGTGCCCTTCACGGAAGAGCGCCGAGCGCAGTTGGCCGAGCGCATGCGCCGTGACGCCGAAGGGGTCCTTGCCCATGCGCGTGGGTCGGTGAGCCTCGATGGGGTCGTCGTCGAGGAACACGTTCGTGAGGGCAGGCCCAACGAGGTCATACTCGCCGAAGCCGAGGCCCTCGGTGTCGACACCATCGTCATGGGCAGCCGTGGCATGAGTAACCTGCAGGGCATGCTGCTGGGCAGCGTCTCGCACAAGGTGTCGCATGCGGCCCCCTGTACGGTGATCACGGTGACCTGATGGCGCTGGGTCAGTCCTGCTGGCCGGTGGCGACCGCGGCCGTATTGCGGCCGCTGCGCTTGGCGCGGTAGAGGGCGTCGTCGGCCCTGGCGAGCAGGCTGTCCAGGTCGTCGCCGGGCCGATACTCGGTGATGCCCAGGCTGATGGTGATGGCCAGCCCCTCGAAGCGTGACATGGCGACCTGCTCGCGAAGCCTTTCGGCGAAGGTGGTGGCTCCCTTGAGCGGCGTGTCGAGCAGCAGGATGGCGAACTCCTCGCCGCCCCAGCGGGCGAGCAGGTCGGTACTGCGCAGCCCTTCGCCGGCGCGAGTCGCCAGGCGCTTGAGGATGGCGTCGCCAGCGTCGTGTCCGTAGCTGTCGTTGACCGCCTTGAAGTGGTCGATGTCGAACAGCAGCAGCGAGAAGCCGTCGCCGCTGTGTTCCGCCTGACGGATCGCCTGGCGAATGGCCCGATCGAAGGCACGGCGATTGTGGGCGCCGGTGAGGTGATCGCGAGTGGCCTGGCGCTCCAGCTCGATCTCCATCTGCTTGCGCTCGGCGATGCTGTGAAACACGGCGATGAAGTGGCGAATGTCGCCAGCTTCATCGCGTACCGCGGTGATGGACTGCCACAGAGGATAGATGTCGCCGTACTTATTGCGGTTCCAGATTTCGCCCTGCCAGTGCCCGGTCTCCAGCACCGCATCCCACAGCCGGGCGTAGAAAGCCTGGTCGTGCACGCCCGATTTGAATAGCCGCGGCGTTTGGCCGATCACTTCCTCGGCGCGGTAGCCGGTGATGTCGGTGAAGGCCTGGTTGACCTTTTCGATGCACATGTCCGGATCGGTGATCAGTGTCGCCTGCCCCGTCTCGAACACGCTGGCCATGACCTTGAGCTCGTCTTCCTGGCGCTTGCGCTCGGTGATGTCTTCCTTCACGGCTACGAAGTTGACCACTCGCCCCCGGTCGTCGCGTACGGGGGTGATGACTTCCGACTCCCAGTACAGCTCACCGTTCTTCTTGCGGTTCTGCAGTTCGCCCTTCCACACCCGACCACTACGCAGGGTCTGCCACATGTCGCGGTAGACGTCCTCTGGCGTCATGCCCGACTGGATCATGGCCGGTGTCTTGCCGAGCAGCTCTTCGCGGCTGAAGCCGGTGACGTCGAGGAAGCGCTGGTTCACGTACTCGATGCGGCCTTCGGTGTCGGTGATGGCGGTGGCCGCCGGACTCTGCTCCACGGCGATATAGAGTTGATAGAACTTCTCGCGCAGGGTGTCGAGATCGGCATTGGCATGGATGTCGCGGAATGCCCGAGGGGGGCGGAAGTCGTTGCCGGGAGCGGTGTCGAGCCCGTTGGACGCCACGAGCACTCTCCTTGTCCTGAAGCAAGCCGGTCAGGCAAGTAGCTTGAGCGAAGGGGGATGATGAAAGGTGATACGCCCTAGAGCATACCCCCTTTGCCCGTGTCTGGGTACCCGACATGGAGCTAGCATGTAGCTTTACAAAAGTTGTACTTATGGCCGCAATTTGTGCCAATAAATTGTACAAAAATGATATGCCGCCTAAGATATGGAGTCAGAAGCAGGCTGGTTCACCATGGGAACCGGGCAATGTAGCCGCCTGCGAGACAAGAGACCTCGAGAAAATGAACGACTCCCTTCGACTGCGCTTGCTGCTGTTGTTGCCGATGTTGCTGTTGCTGGCGTCGGCTACGCTGTTCGGCATCGGTGTCTGGCAGCTGCCGGCCTGGATGGTGGGCGCGGGCCTGGCGGTGCTGTTGCTGATTGCCAGCCTGATGGCCTTTCGGCTGCATCGTCAGCTGATGGTCATCGGCGATGCCATCCTCGCTCTGGCAGCCCCGGCTTCCGATCTGACTGCTCTGACGCCCGTAGAGGCACTGGCCGGCAGGGCTCGTGGGCCGACAGGCCGGCTGGCTTCGGCATTGCTGCGCTGGCGCGAAGCGGAGTGCCGGCGGCGCTGTGCCGAGCGTGAGGTTCACCGCCTGGCTTATTATGACACGCTCACCGACCTCCCCAACTGGCGGCTGATGAGCGAACACTTGGCGCATTCGCTGGAGCTCAGTCGTCGCAACGGCACCCTCGGGGCATTGATCTTGCTGGATCTTGATCATTTTCAGCGTATCAACGACAGCGGGGGATACGGTGTGGGAGATCAGCTGTTGCGCAAGGTGAGCGAGCGGTTGCAACGGTTGCTGGACGATGTCGCGATCCTGGGTCGCCTGGGCGGTGATGAGTTCGCCGTGGTCGTGGGTGCGCTGGGCGAGAAGCACATGACCGTCGCGGACCGTGTCGAGAGCCTGGCCATACGGTTGGCTGAGACTTTCGGTGCTCCCTTCGAGATCGAGGGGCAGCGCCACTTCATCAGTGCAAGTCAGGGCATCGTGATCTTTCCGGATGGCGATAGCGATGCGGAGACGCTATTTCGCCATGCCGATGCGGCAGTGCTGCGCGCCAAGCAGGAAGGGCGCGATGCGGCCTGCTTCTACGATCCGCGAGTGCAGGCCGTGATCGAGGCGCGAACGGCATTGGAGCAGGGGCTGCGTCTGGCCATCGAGCGCCAGCAGTTGTGTCTGTTCTATCAGCTCCAGGTCGATGTCGGTGGGAAGCCGATCGGTGCCGAAGCGCTGCTGCGTTGGAACAGCCCGGAGCGGGGGCGGGTATCGCCGGGCGACTTCATTCCGCTCGCCGAGGAAACGGGATTGATCGTGCCGATCGGCCACTGGGTGCTGGAAGCCGCTTGCCGTCAGCTGGTCCTCTGGCAACGATCGCCGCTTACCGCCGGGTTGACGCTGGCCGTCAACGTCAGCGCACGTCAGTTCCAACAGCCGGATTTCGTCGAGCGGGTCGCCAATATCCTGGCGCACACCGGCGCCGATCCTCGTCGTCTCAAGCTGGAGTTGACCGAGAGTGCCGTGATCGGTCACGTCGAGGAGACCATTCAGCGTATGCACCACCTCAAGGAATTGGGGCTGCGTTTTGCCTTGGATGATTTCGGCACCGGTTACTCATCGTTGCAGTACCTCAAGCGGCTGCCTCTGGATCAGATCAAGATCGACCAGTCCTTCGTGCGCGACCTGCACGAGGATCCGGACGATAGGGTGATCGTCGAGACCATCATCGCCATGGGCTTGGCACTCGACCTGCAGATCATCGCCGAGGGCGTCGAAACCCGGGAGCATTGGCGCTACCTGGCGGCGCAGCGTTGCCATGCCTATCAGGGCTACTATTTCGCCAAGCCCGTGCCGGCCGACGAGCTCAATGTCAGCGGTTTCATGGGCCCCGCGGAGAGTCCCGGCCCGACCACGCAAAGCCGCCACCCCGCGTGAGGCACAGTAGCGGGTTCGAGCCTTCCAGCCGGAGTTCAGGCCGTATCGGCATCAGTGCCGCCGTCCGAGAGCTGGGCTTGCAGGCAGCCAGTCCTGAGGGAAGCGTTCGTTCACCAACGGTAGCTAAGCTTTGCCTTGATTTCTCGGCCCTGATTATAGAAATCCGCCGTGCCGGAGTTGACCACGTACTGCTTGTCGAGCAGGTTGCTGACGTTGACGGTCAGGTCGGTATTCTTGACGACTTGGTAACCGAAGGAGGCATCGAAGAGCGTTGCCGACTCGCTTTTGGAGGTGTTGGCGGCATCAAAATAATAGGAATCGACATAGCGGGCACCCAGACCGAGACTCATGCCCGTATCCGGCAGGGTATAATGCGTCCACAGCGAAATGGTTTGCTTCGGTGCCGTAGCGAACTGGTTCCCTTCGATTGACGTACCATCGCTCAGCGTGCCGCGAATCACCTCCTGGTCCATATACGAATAGCCGCCGGTCAGGCTCAGGTTGTCGGTCAGTTCGGCCTTGGCTGCCAGATCGAAGCCGCGCACGCGGGATTCGCCGACGGTTTCCTGTTCGATGGTGCCGTCACCCTGTACCACCGCGATGCCCACGTTGTCCTTGTTCAGTTCATAAACGGCAGCCGAGAACAGCGCGTTCATACCAATGGGCGCATATTTCACGCCAAGCTCATGCTGCTTGCCGCGCTCGGGTTTGACGCCGATGGTCGGAGGCGCGATCGATTCCACATAGCTGTAATAGGTGGAAACCTCGTCAGTGATTTTGTAGGTCAATGCGCCCCGGTACGAGGTTTCCGAGACGTCGTCGGACGAGGTGGTTCCCGCGAGGTCCGTGCTGGAAAGATCCATTGAGTCATTGCGAACGCCCGCGGTGACGATGACATGGTCATAAAAGGACAGGTTCTGCGTCAGGAAAATCGACCGAGTCCTGTTGTCCTGGTCATTGGCGCTATAGGGGGTCAGGCTGCTCGGGGCGCCTTGATATACGGGGTTCGAGACATCGATCGGATCTCCCGGGGCGTAAACGGACGTGGTTTTGCTGGATTCATCGCGATACTCGACCCCGCCCAGCGTACTGCTATCGACCGGGCCAACGCTGGTGTCGTATTGCAGGATGGCGTTGCCGATCAACTCCTGAGCTTCTCTATCTCTTCCAATATAGCCACGGTCGACCAGCGTGCCGGTTCGTGCCGGATTGTCAGTGATGTAGACGTAACCGTAGTCGTCGGTCAGATCGCTGTAGCGCAGGTTGCCGCGCAGGGTCAGCCCGTTAGCGAAATCATGGGTGAGCATCCCGGTAATACTGGACCGATCGACATCGTGAAAGTTGTAATCCGGTTCGCCAAAGAAGTTGCTGCGGTCATATTCCCTGTCGAACGGATAGCCGCCGCTGTTGGGCGTGTTGTCACGCTGCAGATAGTCGACGATGACAGTTGCGGTGGTGTACGCCGTCGGTTCCCAGGTCAGGCCGCCCATGAAGAACTGCTTGTCGTTCTTGGAGTGATCGTATTCGCGGTCGCTGTCCTGGATTTTGCCGGTGAGGCGATAGGCCAGCGTCTTGTCGGCATCCAGCGTATCTCCCACATCGATACCGGCCTCCTTGTGATCGAAGGAGCCATAGCCCAGGTAGCCTTCGCCAAAGCGTTCGAATTTTGGCCGTTTGCTCACGAAGTTGATCGAGCCACCGGGGTCCGCCGGGCCGAACAGGGTGGAGTTGGCACCTCGCAGTACCTCGACGCGTTCGTAGGCGTAAGGTTCCTCGCGTACGCCGCGCATCGAACCGAGCGTCATCCCGTCGCGGTAGGTCGTGGCGTCGAAGCCGCGAATCTTGTAGTAATCGTTGCGGTTGTCGGTCCCCCAGTAGCCGGTGAGGATGCCGGGCGTATATTGCAGGACCTCCTCGGTGTTATCGGCGTCGCGTTGCTCGATTTCTTTTTCGGTGATGACCGAGACGGAAGCGGGGGTGTCCTGGATGCTGGTCGCGACCTTGCCGCCCATCCAAAGCTCCCTGGCCATGATCGTGTTCGCGTTGTCATCGGCGATTGCCCGGGCGTTGACGATGATGGGCGTGAGGCGATACGCCTCCTGCTCGTCGTCCTGGCTGCTGCCTGTCTCTTGGGCGTTCCCGCTAATGGGTAAGGCGACCAGCGGTGTGCAGCACACCAGGGTGGTGGTGGTGCGCTGCCAACGTGTCCGTGAGGCACCAGTCCGGATCTTACGATCAGTCATGCGTGACATCCCCTGTGGTGTAGAAGTCTCAGCCGCGCGCCTATGACTTTCAGTTGCGGGAGCGCTGTCGTCGGGGCGTACGAGCGGCCATAGAGAGCAATGCTAAATGTAGTGATTATCATTAAATATATCATCGATGGCATGACGTTGCAGTGAGCGTTACCAGAGGGCGTCGCATCGTAGGAGTGGCACCGTTCCCGGGCCAGGCGGAGGGGACTCGATCGGCAGCATTGTCGCCCTCATAGTGGGTTGCGAGCCGGCCACGCAAAAACCGCCACCCGGTATGATCCGTAAGTGGCGGTTTTTGCTGAATTCGATGGTCGGAGTAGCAGGATTCGAACCTACGACCTCTGCCTCCCGAAGGCAGCGCTCTACCAAGCTGAGCTATACTCCGTTGTCGCGTCGTGAAGGCCGTTGCCGTAAACGCGTTGCGTACTATACCTGAATCGAGACTTGGTGCAAGCCCCGCGGCGAAGCGCCGCAGTCAGTTCTGGCGATCCACGGCCAGGCGCGCCAGGTCGGCCATGCTGTCACGATAGCGGCTGGCCGGCAGGGCGTCGAGCTGGGCCAGGGCGCGGTCGGCCATTTCGATGGCGCGGGCCCGGGTGTAGTCCAGGGCGCCGGTGTCGCGGACGATCTCGAGCACGGCCTCGAGGTGGTCGAGACCGCCTTTGCGGATGGCGCGGCGTACCAACTGGGCTTGCTCCGGAGTGCCGACGGCCATGGCCTGGATCAAGGGCAGAGTGGGCTTGCCCTCAGCCAGATCATCGCCGACGTTCTTGCCCATGGCCTCGGCGTTGCCTTGATAGTCGAGTAGATCGTCGACGAGCTGAAAGGCAAGCCCCAGGTAGCGCCCATAGTGCTGCAGGGCGGCCTCCTGTTCGGGCGTGGCGTCAGCGAGGATGGCGCCGCTGTGCGATGCCGCCTCGAAGAGCATGGCCGTCTTGCCCTGGATGGTCTCGAAGTAGGCGGCCTCGTCGATGTCCGGGTTGCCGACGTTGGTGAGCTGCAGCACCTCGCCCTCGGCGATGACGCAGGTGGCGCTGGAAAGCACCTCCATGATGCGCATCGAGCCCACTTCTACCATCATCTGGAAGGAGCGCGAATAGAGGAAGTCGCCCACCAGTACCGAGGGGGCGTTGCCCCAGGCATCGTTGGCGGTGGCCTTGCCGCGGCGCAGGTGCGAATCGTCCACCACGTCGTCATGCAACAGGGTCGAGGTGTGCATGAACTCGATCAGCGTGGCCAGCGTCACGTGTCGGTTGCCGTCATAGCCCAGTGCGCGGGCGGCGAGCAGCACCAGCAGCGGGCGCAGACGCTTGCCACCGCTGGCCACGATGTATTGCCCGATGGTTTCCACCAGCGGTACACGGGAAGTCAACTGCGCCATGATCGTGCGGTCGACCGCGGCGAAGTCGTCGGCCACCGTGGCGTGCAGCGGCGAGGCAGCGAGCGAAGAGGCGGATGTGGTGGAGGCGTTGGCTGGCATGGCGCGGTTTCATCGAGCGGGTGGGGCCGGCGCATGGCGCTTGGTGCCGCTGGCCTTGGGATGCCGGCCATGCTATGGGCCCCCTGCGGGGGCGTCAAGCGCCACGCGCGACACACGGGCGCTTGACGGTTGTGCCCGGCCGCGCTCGCCGTTATAATTCGCGACCCACTCATCACGCTCCCTGTCAGATGGCTGCCGTAAGGGGCGCCACTCGAAGCAGGCCGATGAAGAGCCAACTCCCGATGAGCCCTGGAGAGAGAAGCATGTACGCAGTTATCAAGAGCGGCGGCAAGCAGTACCGCGTTCAGGAAGGCCAGACCCTCAAGCTCGAGAAGATCGAGGTGCCGACCGGCGAAAGCATCGACTTCGACGAAGTGCTGCTGGTCGGCGGTGAGGACGACGTCAAGGTCGGCGCGCCGCTGGTCGAGGGTGCCAAGGTTTCCGCCGAGGTCGTGTCTCACGGCCGTGGCGAGAAGGTGCGCATCATCAAGTTCCGTCGCCGCAAGCACCACATGAAGCGTCAGGGCCACCGTCAGTGGTTCACTGAAGTCAAGATCACCGGGATTTCCGCCTGAGCGGTCCGTCCCCCTGAACCAGCGAGGTATTTGCAATGGCTCACAAGAAGGCAGCGGGTTCCACCCGTAACGGTCGCGACAGCGAGTCCAAACGCCTTGGCGTCAAGCTGTTCGGTGGTCAGACCGTGACCGCCGGCAACATCATCGTGCGCCAGCGCGGCACCAAGTTCCACGCCGGCACCGGTGTCGGCCTGGGCCGCGACCACACCCTGTTCGCCCTGAACGATGGTGTGATCAAGTTCGAGACCAAGGGTCCGAAGAATCGCAAGTTCGTCAGCGTCGTCTCTGCCTGAGAGCGCCGGCCCTTGCAGCGAGAAGGCCCCGCCCTGGCGGGGCCTTCTTGTATCATGGCGACGGATGTCGTCAGGAGAGTGAAACGATGCAGTTCGTCGATGAGGCTTCGATCATCGTGGCCGCCGGCAAGGGGGGCAACGGCTGCCTGAGTTTCCGTCGCGAGAAGTACGTGCCCAAGGGTGGGCCCGACGGTGGCGACGGCGGTCATGGCGGCAGCGTCTACCTGGTGGGCGACGACTCGCTCAACACGCTGATCGATTTCAAGTATCAGCGTTTCTATGCCGCCGAGAACGGCCGCCCTGGACAGGGGCGGCAGATGAGCGGCCGCGCCGGCAGCGATCTGGCGGTCAAGGTGCCAGTGGGTACCACGGTGATCGACGAAGATACTCTGGAGGTGATTGCTGACGTCACCGAGATCGGCCAGCAGGTACTGGTAGCCCAGGGTGGCCGTCGAGGACTGGGCAACATCCACTTCAAGTCGTCGACCAACCGTGCGCCGCGCAGAACCACGCCGGGAACGGAAGGGGAGCGGCGCAACCTGCGCCTGGAGATGAAGGTGATGGCCGACGTGGGGTTGCTGGGCCTCCCCAATGCCGGCAAGTCGACGCTGATCCGCGCTGTCTCTGCGGCCAAGCCCAAGGTCGCCGATTACCCCTTCACGACGCTGGTTCCCAACCTTGGTGTGGTCAAGCTGGGCCTGCATGAGCACTTCGTCATGGCCGACGTGCCGGGGCTGATCGAGGGCGCCTCCGATGGCGCCGGCCTGGGGCTGCGTTTCCTCAAGCATCTGACGCGCACGCGATTGCTGTTCCACGTGGTTGACGTGGCGCCCTTCGACGAGTCGGACCCCGTGGCGGCGGCCGAAGCGATCGCCCACGAGCTGGGGGTGTTTTCGCCGACTCTGGCCGAGTTGCCACGCTGGTTGGTGCTCAACAAGCTCGATCTGCTGCCCGAAGACGAACGCGACGCGAAGGCCGAGGAAATCGTCGCCCGCCTGGGGTGGCAGGGGCCGGTGTTCCGTATCTCGGCCATTGCCAGCGAGGGGACCGATGCCTTGGTTCAGGCCGCCTATCGCTGGCTGATCGAGCAGCGGCGCCTGGAAAACGAGGATGAAGAGGTTGCCGCACAGGCTCGTGACATGCGCACGCGCATGGAGTCCGAGGCGGTGGCGCGTGCCGAGGCGCGACTGGGTCGCAAGCGCAAGCGCGCTGAGGACGACGACGATTTCGATGACGATGACTACGACGTCGAGGTCGAATATGTGGAGTAGGAGCGCGTGAGATGACGCTCGAAGATCAGCGAGGAGGGCGTGACGCCTTGCGTGATGCCCGCCGGGTGGTGGTGAAGGTCGGCAGCGCGCTGCTGACCAACGACGGCCGCGGCCTCGACGAGGCTGCCATCGGCGGCTGGGTGGACCAGATTGCCGCACTGCATCGCCGCGGTATCGAGGTGGTGTTGGTCTCCTCCGGCGCCGTGGCGGCGGGAATGGTGCGGTTGGGCTGGCAGATGCGCCCCTCGGCGGTCTACGAGCTGCAGGCGGCTGCCGCGGTGGGGCAGAACGGCCTCACCCAGTGCTATGAGCACCATTTCGCCCGTCACGATCTGCTCACCGCCCAGGTGCTGCTGACCCACGACGATCTCTCCAACCGCAAGCGCTACCTCAATGCGCGTTCCGCTCTGCGTACGCTGGTCGACCTGCGGGTGGTGCCGGTGGTCAACGAGAACGACACCGTGGTCACCGACGAGATCCGCTTCGGCGACAACGATACCCTGGGGGCGCTGGTCGCCAACCTGCTGGAAGCCGACGCGCTGGTGATTCTCACCGATCAGGAAGGCCTCTTCGATGCCGACCCGCGCCACCACTCCGCGGCGCGACTGATCCATGAAGGACGGGCCGATGATCCCTCTTTCGTGGCGATGGCCGGGGGCAGCGGCACTCTGGGGCGCGGCGGCATGGCCACCAAGGTGCGTGCCGCGCGACTGGCCGCGCGTTCCGGTGCCTGCACGGCGATCGCCAGTGGTCGTCAGTCCGAAGTGCTGACCCGGCTGTTCGATGGCGAGCGGCTCGGCACCCTGCTCAGCCCTGACCAGGCGCCGATGGCGGCACGCAAGCGCTGGCTGGCCGGCCAGCTGCAGGTGCGCGGCAGCCTGACGCTGGATGCCGGAGCGGTGAAGGTGCTGCGCGATCGCGGTTCTAGCCTGCTTCCGGTGGGCGTCAAGGCGGTATCCGGCAGTTTCGTGCGTGGCGACATGGTGTTGTGCATCGACGAGCACGGCGAGCGAGTGGCCAAGGGGTTGGTCAACTACGGTGCCGAGGACGCCCGCCAGATCCAGGGGCAACCCAGCCACCAGATCGAGGCGATCCTCGGTTTCATGGAGGCGCCCGAGCTGATCCACCGCGACAACCTGGTCGTGTTGTGAAGGAGGCCGGCACCGCGTCGGACGCTGGCAAGAGGCGTCGGGGTTGTGATAGGATGCGCCATCCTCTCAGACACGGCCCGTAAGCGATCGCTTCGCAGCAGGCGGTCGGCCAGATGGCCAAGCCGATGGGGAGCTTTTCGTTTTCCTGTCGGATCAATCGGTTGAATACATGTCGTCCGGTGTCGGCGGCAGCAACTTTCTCCAAGGAGACAGTCAGTGGCAAACAGCAAGCAAGCCCGCAAGCGGGCCCGTCAGGCCGAGGGCCGTCGTGTCCTGAAGGCGAGCCAGCGCAGCATGGTTCGTACCTACGTCAAGAACGTCATCAAGGCCATCAACGGCGGCGACCACGCCCAGGCCATGGATGCCTTCAAGCAGGCGCAGCCGATCATCGATCGCATCGCCGACAAGGACGTGCTGTCCAAGAAGAAGGCCGCTCGCCTCAAGAGCCGTCTCAACGCGCGCATCAAGGCGCTCGCGGCGTAAGGCCGGTGAGGCGCCAGAAAAAACCGGCTGCGGCCGGTTTTTTTGTGCCCGCCCGCAAGACTTTCGCGTCGACCGAGGAAGATCGTGACGGATCGCCAGCCACCCGGTTCACCGCCGGAGCCCGAGACATCGCCCGTGACCGATGACGAGCGCGCCGTGGCCCCCAAGAGCGGGGGACTGATGCGCTCGGGTCTGGTGGTCAGCGCCATGACCATGCTCTCGCGGGTCATGGGACTCGTCCGCGACGTGGTCATCGCCGCGCTGCTCGGGGCGGGCAATGGCGCGGACGCCTTCTTCGTGGCCTTCAAGATTCCCAATTTCCTGCGCCGCCTGTTCGCCGAGGGCGCCTTCAACCAGGCCTTCGTGCCGGTGCTCTCCGAGGTGGCGACCCGCGGCAGCAAGCGCGAGGTGCGCGAGCTGCTCGATGCGGTGGCCGGCAGCCTCGCGGCGGTGCTCGCCTTGATCACCGCCTTGGCCATGTTCGCCGCTCCATGGCTGGTGTGGCTCTTCGCCCCCGGCTTCGGTCGCGACCCGGCCAAGCTGGCGCTCACTGCCGACATGCTGCGGCTCACCTTTCCCTACCTGCTGCTGATCTCGCTCACCGCCTTCGCCGGCAGCGTGCTCAATACCTGGAACCGCTTCGCGGTGCCGGCCTTCACCCCGGTGCTGCTTAACCTCGCGCTGATCGGCTCGGCGCTGGCACTCACCCCGCTGTTCGCCGAGCCTGCCATGGCGCTGGCCTGGGGGGTGCTGATCGCCGGGCTCGCGCAGCTGGCCTTCCAGACTCCCTTCCTGGCACGCCTGGGGCTGCTGCCTCGGCCCTGGCCCGATTTCGCCCATGCCGGGGTGCGGCGCATCCTCAAGTTGATGGTGCCGGCGCTGTTCGGCGTCTCGGTATCGCAGATCAATTTGCTACTCGACACCGTGCTCGCTTCGCTGCTGGCGGCGGGCAGCGTTTCCTGGCTCTACTACTCCGACCGCCTGGTGGAGCTGCCGCTGGGCGTGTTCGGCATCGCCATCGGCACGGTGATTCTGCCGGCGCTCTCCAAGCGCCACGCCGAGCAGTCTCGCGAACACTTCAGCGCCATGCTCGACTGGGCGATTCGCAGCGTACTGCTGCTCGGTCTGCCGGCGGCGCTGGCTCTGGTCGTGCTCGCCGAGCCACTGCTGATCAGCCTGTTCCACTACGGCGCCATGACCGAACACGACATCGCCATGGCGGCGATGAGCCTGCGTGCCTATGCCGTCGGTCTGGTCGCCTTCATGCTGATCAAGGTGCTGGCGCCAGGCTTCTTCGCCCGTCAGGACACCAAGACCCCGGTGAAGGTGGGCATCGTCGCCATGGTAGCCAACATGGTCTTCAACCTGATCTTCATCTGGCCGCTGGCCCATGCCGGCCTGGCACTGGCCACCGCGCTCTCGGCGTTCATGAACGCCGGCATGCTGGGCTGGCTGCTGCGCCGCGAGGGCGTGCTGGTCTTCCAGCCTGGCTGGGGGCGCTATGGCGTGCAGCTGCTCGGCGGCTGCGCGGTAATGGTGGCGGGGCTGGCGTGGCTCGCTCCCGAGTGGCAGGCCTGGCTCGGCTGGTCGGTGTGGACGCGCACAGCCTGGCTGGCGGCGCTGGTATTCGGCGGATCCGGGCTCTATTTCGCCTGGCTTGCCGCCACCGGGGTACGTCTACGCCATTTTCGAATGAAAAGCTGAAGCGAGCACATGAAGGGCTGAGAGAAAGACCAAGCCGGTCCGGCTGTCAAGGGGGGCTCGGTCCGTTATAATCGACGACTTTACACCGTCCGGGTGGCATCGCCATGCAAGTGATTCGAGGACTGCACAACCTGCGCGAGATGCATCGCGGCTGCGTGGCCACCATCGGCAATTTCGATGGGGTGCATCGCGGCCATCGGGCGATTCTCGAGCAGTGTCGCGAGCAGGCCTCTCGCCTGGGGTTGCCGGTGACCGTGGTGGTGTTCGAGCCCCAGCCGCGAGAGTTCTTCGCCGGCGATCAGGCACCGCCGCGACTGACCCGTCTGCGCGAGAAGGTGCGCTTGCTTGGCGAGTGCGGCGTGGAGTACGTGCTCTGCCTGCCGTTCAACGAGGCGCTGAGAAGCCTCACCGCCGAGTCCTTCATCGACCGCGTACTGATCGAGGGGCTGGACGTGCGTCACCTGGTGGTGGGCGACGACTTCCGCTTCGGCTGCGATCGCCGCGGCGACTTCCATCTGCTCACGGCCGTGGGCCAGGCTCGCGGCTTCGGCGTCGAGCACACGCGCACCTTCACTCTCGACGACGAGCGGGTTTCCAGCACCCGCGTGCGCACCCTGCTGGCCAGCGGCAACTTCGCCGCCGCGGCGCGCATGCTCGGACGCCCTTACCGGCTCTCCGGCCGAGTGGTGGCCGACCAGAAGCTTGGCCGCACCATCGGCGTGCCTACCGCCAACCTGCCGCTGCTGCCTCTGCCGCTGGCCCTGCGCGGCGTCTACGCCGTGGTTGCCGAGCTACCCGACGGCACGGTGCGTGCCGGTGTGGCCAACATCGGCTGGCGGCCCACGGTAGGCAGCCACCGGCCTGTGCTCGAGGTGCATCTGTTCGATTTCGACGGCGAGCTCTACGGCGAGCGACTGGCGGTCACGCCCTGTGCCAAGCTGCGGGGCGAGATCAAGTTCGACGACTTCACGGCGCTCAAACGGCAGATTGCGACCGACCTGCGGCGAGCGCAGCGTTATTTCGTCGAGCATCCGCTCGGCACGGGCGACGACGCCCTTTTCCTGGCATCGGCGCCGCTGGCGCGCGAGGCCGTGACTTCCGATTCCTCGGCGGAGCTGCCCGCCGACCACGACGACGGCTGATCCCCGGATATGAGCGACTACAAGCATACGCTGAACCTGCCCGAAACCGACTTCCCCATGCGCGGGATGCTGCCCAAGCGCGAGCCCGAGAGGCTGGCGCAGTGGGAAGCGCTCGATCTCTACCATCGCCTGCGCGAAGAGCGCCGCGGTCGCCAGCTCTTCGTGCTGCACGACGGTCCTCCCTACGCCAACGGCAGCATCCACATCGGGCACGCCGTCAACAAGATTCTCAAGGACATCATCGTCAAGTCGAAGAACCTGGCTGGTTTCGACGCTCCCTACGTGCCCGGCTGGGACTGCCACGGCCTGCCCATCGAGCACAGGGTGGAAACCACCCACGGCAAGCACCTCGAGCCCGAACGGGCCCGTGCGCTGTGCCGCGAGTACGCAGCCGAGCAGATCCAGGGACAGATGCAGGATTTCGTGCGCCTGGGCGTGGTCGGCGACTGGGGCAACCCCTACCGCTCCATGGACTACGCCAACGAGGCTGGTGAGATTCGCGCCCTGGCCGACATGGTCGAGGCGGGCTACGTCTTCAAGGGCTTGAAGCCGGTCAACTGGTGCTTCGACTGCGGCTCGGCGCTGGCCGAGGCCGAGGTGGAGTATCAGGACAAGCAGTCCGACGCCATCGACGTGGCTTTCCCCAGCGCCGACGATGCCGGGCTTGCCGCCGCCTTCGGGCTCTCCGAGCTGCCCAGGCCGGCGGCGATCGTCATCTGGACCACCACGCCCTGGACCGTACCCGCCAACCAGGCGCTCAACGTTCACCCCGAGTTCACCTATGCGCTGGTCGACGTGGGCGAGCGCCTGCTGGTGCTGGCCGAGGAACTGGTGGAGAGCTGTCTCGAGCGGTTCGGCCTGGAAGGCGAGATCGTTGCCACCGCCACCGGTGAGCGTCTGAACGGGCTCGAGTTCCGCCACCCCTTCTACGATCGCCTGTCGCCGGTATACCTAGCCGATTACGTCGAAGTGGAGGTGGGCAGCACCGGTATCGTTCACTCCGCTCCCTCTTACGGTGTCGACGACTTCGTCACCTGCCGCGCCCACGGCATGGATTTCAGCGACATGCTCAATCCGGTGCAGGGCGACGGTGTCTACGCCGATGACCTGCCGTTCTTCGGCGGTCAGTTGATCTGGAAGGCCAACCCGCAGATCGTCGCCAAGCTCGATGAGGTAGGCGCACTGCTCGCCCACAAGCGCATCACCCACAGTTACATGCACTGCTGGCGGCACAAGACGCCGGTGATCTATCGTGCCACCGCCCAGTGGTTCGTGGGCATGGACGTCAAGGGCAAGGACGGCAGGACGCTGCGCGAGCGGGCGCTCGCCGGCATCGAGGCTACCCGCTTCACCCCCGGCTGGGGCCAGGCGCGCCTGCACAGCATGATCGCCAACCGCCCCGACTGGTGCATCTCGCGCCAGCGCAACTGGGGCGTGCCGATCCCGTTCTTCCTGCACAAGACCACCGGCGAGCTGCACCCGCGTACCGTCGAGCTCATGGAGGAGGCCGCCAAGCGCGTGGAGAAGGAGGGAATCGATGCCTGGTTCCGCCTCGAGCCGGCCGAACTCCTGGGCGACGAGGCGGCCGACTACGACAAGGTTACCGACACCCTGGACGTGTGGTTCGACTCCGGCACCACCCACCGCCACGTGCTGCGCGGCTCGCATCCCCACGGCCACGACAGCGGCCCGCGAGCCGACCTCTACCTCGAGGGCTCCGACCAGCACCGCGGCTGGTTCCACTCCTCGCTGCTCACTGGCTGTGCCATCGACGGCCATCCGCCGTATCGCGGCCTGCTCACCCACGGTTTCACCGTCGACGCCCATGGCCGCAAGATGTCCAAGTCGCTGGGCAACGTGGTGGCGCCTCAGGAGGTGATGGACAAGCTCGGCGCCGACATCCTGCGCCTGTGGGTCGCCTCCACCGACTACGCCGGCGAGATGGCCGTTTCCGACGAGATCCTCAAGCGCACCGCCGACGTCTACCGGCGCATCCGCAACACCGCGCGCTTCCTGCTGGCCAACCTCAATGGCTTCGAACCCGAGCGCGACGCGGTCGCCTTCGACGACATGCTGGCGCTGGACCAGTGGGTGGTGGACCGTGCCGCCCAATTGCAGGGGCGCATCGAGACGGCCTACGAGGAGTACCGCTTCCTCGACGTCTATCAGCAGGTGCACGGCTTTTGCGCGCGCGAGTTGGGCGGTTTCTACCTCGACGTGATCAAGGATCGCCAGTACACCACCCAGGCCGACTCCGTGGCGCGGCGCAGCGCCCAGACCGCGCTCTACCACGTGGTGGAGGCGCTGGCCCGCTGGGTGGCGCCGATCCTCTCGTTCACCGCCGAGGAGATCTACAAGCACATTCCTGGCAAGCGCAACGACAGCGTGCTGCTCGAGGAGTACTACACCGGGCTCGAGACCTTGGCTGCCGATGCCGAGATGGGCCGCGACTTCTGGGAACAGGTGCTCGAGGTCAAGCAGGCGGTCAACAAGTGCCTGGAGGAGGCCCGCAACGCCAAGGTGATCAAGGGCAGCCTGGCCGCCGAGATCACGCTCTACGTCGACGATGGCCTACGCGAAACGCTATCCAAGCTGGGCGACGAGCTGCGCTTCGTGATGCTGACCAGCGAGGTCACCCTGGCGCCGCTTGCCGACGGCGCGAGCGCCGAGTCCACCGACCTCGACGGCCTCAAGGTGAGCGTGGCCGCCAGCGCACACACCAAGTGCGAACGTTGCTGGCACCATCGTGCCGATGTGGGCACTCACCCCGGCCATGACGACCTGTGTGGACGCTGCGTGAGCAATCTGCCCGACGGCCCCGGCGAGACGCGTCGTCATGCCTGACGAACAGGGCATGCCACCCATGCAGCGTCCGCTGCGCTGGCTGTGGCTGGCAGTGGCGGTGCTGGTGCTGGACCTGGCTACCAAGACCGCTGCCACGTCCTGGCTGGAGTACGCTCGGCCGGTGGAAGTACTGCCGTTCTTCGACCTGACGCTGTTGCACAACACCGGGGCGGCGTTCAGCTTTCTGGCCGACCATCCGGGCTGGCAGCGCTGGTTCTTCGCCGCCATCGCCGTGGGCGCCAGCGTCGGCCTGACGATCTGGATGCGCCGCCTCAAGGCCGACGAGACCCTGCTGGCCGTCTCTCTGGCAGCGATCATCGGCGGGGCGCTGGGCAACCTCTATGACCGCCTCGTGCACGGCTACGTGGTGGATTTCCTCTCCTTCCACGTTGGCGGTTGGTACTACCCGGCCTTCAACGTGGCGGACATCGGCATCACCCTGGGTGCCATCGGGCTGGTCTGGGAATCGGTGTTCGGCGAGAAGCGTCGGGCGCGCCGACGGAACCCTTGAGTCTCGAGCGAGTCTCGAGTCGCAACGCATGAGAGAAACCATGAGCGACTACCGCATCGACGAAGGCATGGAAGTGACCCTGCACTTTACCCTCAAGCTGGAAGACGGCACCGTGGTGGATACCACCCACGACAAGTCTCCGGCCACCTTCGCGGTGGGCGACGGCAACTTGCCGCCCGGCTTCGAGAAGCCCATCCAAGGCATGGCGGCGGGCGAAAGCGGTGCCTTCGAGATCACTCCGGAGCATGCCTTCGGCCAGCACAATCCGCAGAACATCCAGTTACTCAAGCGCGATGACTTCGAGGACATGGAGCCCGAGGTGGGCACGGTGATGTCCTTCGCCGACCCTGCCGGCGGCGAGCTGCCCGGGGTGATCAAGCGCGTCGACGAAAAACAGGTGGAGGTGGACTTCAACCATCCGCTGGCGGGGCGTACCCTGACCTTCGAGGTGGAAGTGCTGGACGTGAAGCCCGCTCAAACACACTAGGAAAACATTGACTTCCTGCTGCGCTCGATACCTGGCCGCCGGCGGTACTGGGTCGCCAGCCCGGTCGAATCCTCATTTACTGCCGTGTAAACTCCGGATTCTCCGCTCCGGCGGCGGCCAGCCTATCTTCACTCGCGACGGAACTCAGCGCTTTCCTACTTTTCACAAGCAGATGCCCCTGACGCATCGAGGCAAGGCAACCATGCAAGCGAATTCTTTGCAGATCAGGCTGGCCAACCCGCGCGGCTTCTGCGCTGGCGTCGACCGCGCCATCGAGATCGTCAACCGCGCGCTGGACGTCTTCGGCCCGCCCATCTACGTGCGCCACGAGGTGGTCCACAACCGCTTCGTGGTCGACAGCCTGCGCGAGCGGGGGGCGGTGTTCGTCGAGGAGCTCCATGAAGTGCCTGACGACGTCATCGTCATCTTTTCCGCCCACGGCGTCTCTCGCGCCGTGCAGGAGGATGCCGAGCGCCGCGGCCTCAAGGTGTTCGATGCCACCTGTCCGCTGGTCACCAAGGTGCACATGGAGGTGTTGCGCTACGCCAAGCGTGGCCAGGAGTGCATCCTGATCGGTCACGAAGGCCACCCCGAGGTGGAAGGCACCATGGGGCGCTACGACACTCGACATGGCGGGCAGATCTACCTGGTAGAAGACGAGAACGACGTGGCCCGGCTCGAGGTCAAGGATCCGAGCCGACTCGCTTTCGTCACCCAGACGACGCTCTCCATGGACGACACCGCCAAGGTGATCGACGCTCTGCGTGCCAAGTTCCCGGCCATCGACGGACCGCGCAAGGACGATATCTGCTACGCCACCCAGAACCGCCAGGATGCGGTACGCGACCTCGCGTCCGGCAGCGACCTGCTGCTGGTGGTGGGCAGCCCCAACAGCTCCAACTCCAACCGCCTGCGCGAACTCTCGGAGCGGGTCGGAACGCCGGCCTACCTGATCGACAACGCCGAGCAGATCGACCCGGCCTGGCTGGAAGGTGTGAACTCGGTGGGCGTTACCGCCGGGGCCAGCGCTCCCGAGGTGCTGGTCAAGGGCGTGATCGAACGCCTGCAGCGCCTTGGCGCCACGGCGCCGGAAGAACTCGCCGGCCGCGAGGAGACCATCACCTTCTCCATGCCGCGGGAACTGCGTGAAAGGGTGATCGCCAGCGACTAGGCATTTCAAGCCAGGCGGGGCACGCGAACGGTACCCGCCATATCGGTTCTGTCATTCTCCGTTTCTCAACGAAGCCGGGCAAATGCCTGGCTTCGTTGATCTCGTCCCTGGTACCTGCGACTGAGTTGCCACATACTGAAATCGAACGCCGCACCGCAGGGGAGACGCACCGCGTGACCAGCCACCACCGCTTCTGCCACCGCCAGACATCGACCGCTCGGGCACGCCGAAGCACCGGTTTCACGCTGATCGAGCTGCTGATCACCGTGGCCATCATCGGTATCCTCGCCGCCATCGCCTATCCGAGCTACACGGGGTACGTAGAGAAGAGTCGAAGGGCAGAGGCGCAATCCTTCCTTCTGAATATCGCCGGTGCTCTAGAGCGCTGCTACACGAACGACTACAGCTATTCGGGTTGTGGTCCGGCTGACGATGCCGAGAGCGATGCCAACACCGAAAGCGACTACTACAGCTTTACGGTGTCGGCAAATGGTGGCGCTTTCACCGTTACTGCCAGCCCGACGGGCTCTCAGGCAGGTGATGCCTGTGGTGACTTGAGCGTCGATGAAACGGGTGAAACGAGTGCCGGTGCGTCCGGTTGCTGGTGATGGCATGCGACAGCGCGGTTTCACACTGATCGAGCTGCTGGTCACCATTGCCGTGATCGTCATCATGGCAACGATCGCCATTCCGGGGTTTCAGAGCATGATGGCCACCAACCGCCTCAACAGTGACTACAACGAAGTGCTATCCGGCCTGCATCTCGCCCGCAGTGAAGCCATCAAGCGGCGCGAGGAAGTCTCCTTCGAGGTAGTGGCCGGCTCGCCCTGGAAATACCGGGTCTACGTGACGGATGAGGGTAGCGACGATCCCATCCGCACTCGCACGGCTTCCGGGGACGAGATCACGCTATCCGACGGCAGCACCGTCGAGTTCGATCGGCTGGGGCGCATCGTCGAGAGTACGGATTGTGATGGCGGCTGCACGTTGACCGTCAGCCATGACGATGGCGGTAGCAAGAACATCCAGATCAGTGGCTTTGGCAGAATCGGCCGAGGTGGCTCATGAAAGCGAAGCAGCAACGCGGCTTCACGCTGATCGAAGCGTTGGTAGCGCTGCTGGTGCTTTCCATCGGACTGTTGGGCGTGGCGGCCATGCAACTGAAGTCGCTGCAGAGTGCGCATGCCGGTTATCAGCGTGCGACGGCATCGCTGGCGGCCCAGGATGCCGTCGAGCTGCTGTGGTCCAAGTTCGATGCCGATGAAATGGAGTGCCCCGATCTGGGTGGAGACGAAGCGGCTTGGCAGACTCGCTGGCGAGCAGTCATCCCCGGGCTGGAAGGGAGTGTGACGCCCAACGGCAATGAGTGCGTGTTCGATGTGGTCTTGAGCTGGGACGATTCTCGTCTTGGTGATAGTGGCGATGCCAGTTTTACCTACACGACGCGGCTGCCGGGGAGTCGGCCATGAAAGGGGGGATGCATCGTTCTCGAGGTTTCTCTCTCGTCGAGCTGATGGTGGCGCTGCTGATCGGTCTCGTCATCATCCTCGGCGCCGGGCAGCTGTTTCTCACGGGGTTTCAGAATTTCAAAAAAGTCGAAGAGTTGAGTGACAAGCAGGCTGCGCTGATGTTCGCGGCGGATGTCTTGATCAGGGACATCCGGCGGGCTGACAGCATCGAGGGCACCGATGCGGGAGAAGAGGGTGAATTGCAGATCACCCTGGCAGATGGAGCGACGCGAAAATACTACCTGGATAGACATGATGATGAAGATCGTGCCATTTGGTCTTTGTATCTTGAAGAAGGTGGATCAAAGGAGCCGGTAGTGCAGGGGTTCAGCAGTGATAGTGCATTTTCTGCGGCGGAGGATGGAGCAAGTGACGGGCTCTATGTAATCACATTTCAGTTAGTGTCCGAAGGGGACGATATCGTGTTTCATGCCATGAACCGGACTGAAGCCACTACCAACTGATGGGGTGGGATATGAAACAACAGCAGGGTGCCGCTCTGGTCGTGGTCCTTTCCATGCTGACCATGTCGCTGATGCTTGGCCTCTCCGGCATGCAGTCGTCGTTGGTGGAAGAGCGCTTGGCAGGGAATTATAAGGCAGCGACCGAAGCGCAAATGGCAGCAGAGAAGGCGGTTTCAGCTGCCTTTGATAAGGAAGATCTTAGCTCTGATGATTTTGAAGTTGGTGGTTTGGATGATTTTGAGAGTGTCGCTTGGGATGGTTTTGGTGAAGGGCTAACAGTAGATGAAAATGTGTGTGAAGGGAGTGTTGGTTGTAAGTATGTTTATGTTGAGGCCGAGGGTGAGTATTATATCGTTTCATTGGGCTCTGTTTTAAGTAATGGTGGGGAGGTTTTAGCTACAAGTGACCCGTTGTTTGTAAAGGTTGATTTGGATGAGGGGTATGCTGGTCCTTCAGCCGTTAATTTTCCCGGTGGACTTTCCGATGACGCCAATGTTCATTGGCCTAATTCGAATAAAAGCAGGATAGCTGGGCAGGGGGAGAGTGGTGATAGTTTTTATGTTTCAGCGCTTTCTGTCTTTGAGGGTGAGGGCCTTTATTCGAGAGATGATATCCTAAGCGAGGTTGAGAGAGGTAATAACAAAACGGGCTTAAGAGACGGTACTTTGGAGTCGTATTCTAAGAGTGGTAAAGAGATGCTTGTTGAAAATATTAAAAAATTATATGATGAATATTTAGCTGATGACAAGAGGTCTGGTGTTGTTTTTCATGAAGGTGGAATGACTCTTTCTGGTAATTCTAGTGTGGAGGGGTTGCATATTGTGCTTGGGGGGGAGGTTAATTTTAATGGAAATGTTGATCTGGGTGGGTCTTTGATCGTTTTGGATGTTGAAAACCTTGATGACTACAAAGATGGCTCTGATGTTGGCTGGAAAGTTGGAGCGGTGACTGAAGCTAGGTTTAATGGTGGAGGGAATAAAGGAAGTGTGTGGTACCAAGAGGAGGTCGTTGTAGATGCTCTAGAGCCCTATGGTTTTTCGTTAGAAGAATTTTTTGGAGGCGGCGATTCTGGTAAAGTTGGAGGAAAGCCAAAAATTTCTGAGTGGAGGTGACTCTCAATGTGTTGTTGATTTTTGTTCTATGCTGATTGGTTGTTATTATCTTTTTTTATTTCTTATAATGTCCCGGCACGATAACCCGCTCCCCATGCGGCCCTATCTTCACGTACGTCGGCACGTAGACCCGCTTGATGACGCTGCGTGGCTTGTCGTCGCCCATCGGCCCTATGCGTCAACGTAGTTGTCACCTAAACGGATTGAGAGGTGATCAACATGCGTTACCCCGCAGAGCGTAAGGAAGCCATCCTCAAGAAGATGGCGCCGCCGATGAGCATAACCATCCCGGAACTGGCCGAGCAGGAAGGCATCACCGCGACAACCCTCTACAATTGGCGGAAACAGGCCAGAGCACGAGGACAGGTTTTGCCATCACGTTCGAACGAGCCCGACCAGTGGACCAGCCAGGAGAAATTCCAGATCGTCCTGGAGACGGCCCCGATGAACGAGGCCGAACTCAGCGCCTATTGCCGCGAGCGTGGGCTCTACCCCGAGCAGGTGGAGGCCTGGCG
>NZ_FNES01000041.1 GCF_900100195.1 Billgrantia gudaonensis | reverse complement strand
GCGGCTATCAGGCGGAGCACGACATCGACCTGCTGGTGATGGGCGCCTACGGCCACTCGCGGATTCGTCATCTGCTGGTGGGCAGCACCACCACGGCGATGCTGCGCCAGGCCGAGCGGTCGGTACTGTTGCTGCGATAAGTCCATTCACAGCCGGCGGTAGCATGCCGCCAACGCTCCTGGACGTCGTCTGCAAGACTCAGAAGCAGGCGCCGATGGTCTTCGCGGCGCGCGACGGTGAATTCGAGCGCCTGCAACTACTGGGGGAGAGAAGACTTGTCTTCGGCCAGGGTATCATCGTCTGCACGTCACACATGGCCAGGGGCCTGGAATTCGATCCCATCCACTCAAATTCGACGAGGTACCACGGTGAGTCAAACGATAGCGGTATTGAAAGGCGACGGCATCGGCCCGGAAATCATGGACGCCACGCTGCGCGTGCTCGATGCGCTGGACTGCGGTCTGACCTATGAATTCTTCGATGCTGGGCTGACCGCTCTGGAGAATCACGGCACGCTGATTCCGGCCGAGACGCTGGAAGCGATAGAGAAGCATCGTATCGCCCTGAAGGGGCCGCTGACCACGCCTGTCGGCAAGGGTTTCTCCTCGATCAACGTGCAATTGCGTCGCCACTTCGACCTCTACGCCAACGTGCGCCCGGCGATCAGCTTTCCGGGCACCCGTTCGCGCTACGACGACATCGACTTGATCACGGTGCGCGAAAATACCGAAGGCGCCTATCTCTCCGAAGGACAGAGCATCACCGACGATGGCGATACCGCTCTATCCACCATCCGCGTCACCCGCCAGGGTTCCGAGCGCATCGTCCGCTATGCCTTCGAGCTGGCACGGCAGCGTGGCCGCAAGAAGGTCACCGCGGTGCACAAGGCCAACATCATCAAGACCAGCTCGGGACTGTTCCTCGATGTGGCGCGCGAGGTGGCCGGCGACTATCCCGAGATCGAATTCCAGGAAATGATCGTCGACAACGCCTGCATGCAGTTGGTGATGAACCCCCAGCAGTTCGACGTCATCGTCACCACCAACCTGTTCGGCGACATCCTCTCCGATCTGTGTGCGGGGCTGGTGGGTGGCCTGGGGCTGGCGCCCGGTGCCAACATCGGTGCCGATGCCGCCATCTTCGAGGCGGTCCATGGTTCGGCCCCCGACATCGCCGGCAGAAAGATCGCCAACCCCTGCGCCCTGCTGCTGGCGGCTGCCGACATGCTCGACCACCTGGACATGGTGGACAAGGGCGCGCGGGTTCGCGGTGCCATCCGCGAAGTGCTGGATTCGGCCCGCGAGCAGGTGACCCCGGACATGGGGGGCAGCGGTACCACCGATACGTTCGCCGATGCCCTGGTGGCCCACCTACAGCGCTAATCGGTTTCGACCTGGGGCTCGTTGATCCATGTCCTAGGCAAGCTCACCCCGATGCGGTAGAAACCCAAGGGTGACACATCGCGATAACACGCAATGCCAGCCAGGACAGCACTCAATGACAGAACAGGTAATGGCCGCCATCGACGGCTCGCAGTTTTCCACCGGGGTGTGCGACTACGCGGCCTGGGCCAGTCTGGCGCTCGATGCGCCGCTGAC
>NZ_FNES01000013.1 GCF_900100195.1 Billgrantia gudaonensis | reverse complement strand
GCGATGTGGATCAGCTTCCGCATCGCCGCCCCCAAGGCCGCCATTTTGCTCTTGCCGTTTGTTATAAGCCGCTGGTATAGCGCCGAGATATCCGGATTTCGCCTCAGCCCGACGACGGCTGCCATGTACAGGCTCTGACGCAGTTTCGGATTGCCGGCTTTCGACAAGCGGGGACGTCCCCGTACGGAGCTACCCGATTCCCAACTGATGGGCACGAGTCCCGCAAACGCCGCGGCCTGGCGGGCGCTTTCGAAAACGCGGCTACGCAGCATCGCCAACAGTCGTAGAGATACCGCAGGGCCAACGCTGGGAATCGTTTGCAGCAAGGCGCGATCCTGCTTCAAGCCAGGGTGCTGATCGAGGTGGTCATCGACCTCCTGCTGGAGACGATCCCGCTCACGCGTCAATGCCATCAGGATGTCATCGATCGAGCGGAGGATATCGGTTGCCATGGCGAACTCGGCTTTCTCGCGCCGGTTTCGCTCACGCTGAATGTCCTTGTCCAGGGCATCGAGTCTCGCTGCCAGCGCCTTGAGCTTGCGCACTTCCTCGGGCTCTGGCTGCCAGGCTTTGGGACGTTGCGTCGCGCCATACTGGGCCAGCACCACACTGTCCTTCTTATCCGTTTTGCCACGTACCCCCAGGCTGCGGGAGAAATCGCGCACCTGTGCCGGGTTGAGGACATATACCTGAATGCCAGCAGCATGCAGCCAATACGCGAGCGTTTCGTGATAGATACCGGTGGCTTCCATCAACACATGCAACTGATCCTGTGGCTCTCCCGTCTGGTGTTCGAGCCATTCAAGCAAGCGGGGAAAGACCTGCCGACGATTGGGGAACACCCGGGTCTTGACCTTGCCGGTCGCCACATCGCGCAGCCAGGCGCAGTCGATCTTCTGCTTGCTGACGTCGATACCGATCACTGCCATGCTCTCGTCGCCTTTCCTTGTTCGTGCAGCCTCACTCCAGGTCAGGAGGGGCTTGGATACCATTCAAGCTATCGAGATAGAGGGCATCAGGGGGCATAATCTAGGTCCCAGGCTATAACGCCTCAGGCTTTGTGGATGCTCACCCTGATGCCAAGGCCTGCTGGTAGCTAATCAACAAGCCCGGAGAGACACAAGGCTTTGTCCGAAAACTGGCTGCGCTCGACCATACGGCGTTAAAAATCGGCTCGTGCGCGAGTCCGATCAAAGTACTCATTTACAGCGCGTAAACTCGCGTGCGAGCCCAGTCCGCCTTCTCACCGATTTTTGCCTTGCCTGGCCTTCGCTCGCCGACTTTTCAGACAACGCCTAAGCTGGCGGTGGTCGGCCACCGCTGAGGATAGCATGCCGGCAATCGGCTATTGGCAAGCGACGCGACTCTTGTCAGGATTCAGGCAACGGCTGTGGCCGCATTCTTTACCTGGAGGTTTGTCATGACCCATCGTTCCTTGCCTCGTCGGCTGTGCTCGATGCTTGCCGCTTCGCTCGGGCTGTTCGCTACCACCGTTTGGGCCGGCCCGCTGGTGGAGATGCACAAGGATCCCAACTGCGGTTGCTGCACCGCCTGGGCCGAGCACCTGGAAGCCGCCGGCTTCGACGTCGAGGTTCACGACACCGACGACATGCGTGCGGTGAAGATCGAGCATGGCCTCACGCCCGAACTCGCTTCCTGCCACACGGCCACCGTCGAGGGCTATGTCATCGAGGGGCACGTGCCGGCGGCCGACATCGAGCGCCTGCTCGAGGAGAAGCCCGACGTGGCCGGGCTCGCCGTGCCGGGTATGCCCCACGGCTCGCCGGGCATGGAGACCGGGCGCCAAGACGACTATGCCGTGCTGAGCTGGCAGCGCGACGAGCGCAAGCCGGAAATCTTCAACGAGTACACTCATTAAGCAAGCCGAGAAGGGCCATCGTTGGCGAGGTGACGTGAGGGGCGCCGGGGACAGGGCGAATGTAGCGCCCAGGGAGGGGTTAACAGCGCCTCCTCGCAGCCCTGTCGACGGATCAGCCCCGAGCGACACCGCCAACGGCGAGCCCCCTGACCCGAGAAAGGAGTCGACCATGCAGTACCTGCACACCATGGTGCGCGTCAGCGATCTGGATGCCTCGCTGCACTTCTATTGCGACCTGCTGGGCCTCAAGGAGGTACGTCGCAAGGAGAACGAGAAGGGGCGTTTCACTCTCGTCTTCCTGGCCGCGCCGGAAGACGAGGCGCGTTCCGCCGAGCTCAAGGCACCGGAGCTGGAGCTGACCTGGAACTGGGATCCCGAGGAGTACACCGGCGGACGCAATTTCGGCCACCTGGCCTACCGTGTCGACGACATCTACGCCTTGTGTCAGCACCTTCAGGACAACGGCGTGACCATCAACCGCCCACCCCGCGACGGCCACATGGCCTTCGTGAAAAGCCCCGATGGCATCTCCGTGGAGCTGCTGCAGAAGGGCGAACCCCAGGCGCCGAAGGAGCCGTGGGCGTCCATGGAGAATACCGGCACCTGGTAAGCCGGGGCCAAGCGAGGGAAGGAGCCGAACGATGATCGAGCTGAGACCGGCGGGGCTTTTCCTGCTGTTGCTGACGACCCTGCTGCTCGGTGCCTGTGGGGGCGGGCCGGCTCCCGATGCCCGCCTGCCGGCTGACGATGACGACGTGGCCGGCCCCGTGGTGGGGCCGCGCTGGAATCTGCTGCTGGTGGGCACCGACGAGCGCCTGTCGATGCCCGAGACGCCCCACTTCACCGTCTCCGGCGATGGCCGGGTGAGCGGCAGCGATGGCTGCAACCGCCTCACCGGCCAGGTACAGTTCGGCGCAGGCAAGCGCGTCGAGTTTTCCGAACTCGCCACCACCCGACGCGCTTGTCCCGAGGCCGACGATGCCCAGCGCGTCACTGACATGCTGGAGAACGCCTACCGCTACCTGATCGACCACGACCGGCTGGTGTTCTTCGGCCCCGACCAGCGGGTGCTGGGAGGGTGGCGACGCGCCGACTGAGAAAACCTGGGTTCACTACTGCGCTCGATATCCTGGCCGCCGGCGGTGCCGAGGCGTCGGACCGCCGGTGTGCCGGACCACGCCATCCTCATGTAGCAGGCTACCCTCCGGTGGCTGCGCTCCGGCTGCGGCCAGCCTCTCTGCCTCTCTCGCTCGTGACGCGAAACCAGGCTTCCTCCCAGTGATATCCGTCTCATACAGAAACGGCCCGCCGAAGCGGGCCGTCGTATCGTCATGCTGGGACTGTTAGAGCGCAGCGATCTTGTCGCGCTGTTCGGCGAGCACGCGGCGGGCGGCTTGGAAATCGGCCAGCTTGCCGCGTTCCTTCTCCACCACCTCGGCCGGCGCCTTGGCGACGAAACTGTCGTTGCCAAGCTTCTTCTCGACGGCGCCGATCAGCTTGTCCTGCTTGTCGATCTCCTTGGCCAGGCGGGCGAGCTCCGCCTCCTTGTCGATCAGCCCGGCCATGGGCACCAGCACTTCCATGTCGCCCACCAGCTGCGTGGCGGAAAGCGGTGCCTGCTCGGGGTCGTCGAGCCACACGGCGCTCTCGAGCTTGGCCAGCTTGGCGAGGAAGGGGCGGTTGGCCTCGAGGCGTTCGCGGTCGCTCGCACTGCCCTTGGTGAGCAGCACTTCCAGCGGCTTGCCCGGAGCGATGTTCATTTCGGCACGCACGTTGCGCACGGCGACGATCACGCCCTTGAGCCAGGCGATGTCGCGGCCGGCAGCCTCGTCGAGCTTGTCGTCTTCGGCCTGCGGCCAGGGCTGGACCATGATCGACTCGCTGCCGTCGCCAGTGGCGGTGCCGGCGAGCGGCGCCACGCGCTGCCAGATCTCCTCGGTGATGAAGGGCATCATCGGATGGGCGAGACGCAGGATCGCCTCCAGCACGCGCACCAGCGTTCGGCGGGTGCCGCGCTTGGCCGCAGCGCTCGCCTGCTCGTCCCACAGCACCGGCTTGGAGAGCTCCAGGTACCAGTCGCAGTACTCGTTCCACAGGAAGTCGTAGAGCGCCTGGGCGGCCTGGTCGAAGCGGTATTCCTGCATCGCTCGGGTCACCTGCGACTCGGTGCGCTGCAGCTCGGAGACGATCCAGCGGTCGGCCAGCGACAGCTCCACGGGCTCGTCGTCGTTGGCCCCGCAGTCCTGGCCTTCGGCGTTCATCAGCACGTAGCGCGAGGCGTTCCACAGCTTGTTGCAGAAGTTGCGGTAGCCGTCCAGGCGGCCCATGTCGAACTTGATGTCGCGCCCGGTGGTGGCCTGGGAGAGGAAGGTGAAGCGCAGCGCGTCGGTGCCGTGGGGCTCGATGCCCTCCGGAAACTCGTCGCGGGTCGCCTTGGCGATGGCCTTGGCCTTCTGCGGCTGCATGAGGCTGCCGGTGCGCTTCTCGACCAGGTTCTCCAGGTCGATGCCGTCGATCAGGTCGATGGGGTCGAGCACGTTGCCCTTCGACTTGGACATCTTCTGACCCTGGCCGTCGCGCACCAGGCCATGCACGTAGACCTGCTTGAAGGGCACCTCGCCGGTGAACTTCAGCGTCAGCATGATCATCCGCGCGACCCAGAAGAAGATGATGTCGAAACCCGTCACCAGCACGCTGGAGGGATGGAAGGTGCGGAAGTCCTCGCCGCGTTCGGGCCAGCCGAGTGTGGCGAAGGTCCACAGCCCCGAGCTGAACCAGGTGTCGAGCACGTCATCGTCCTGGGTGAGGCGGGGCACGCCGAGCTTCTCCATGGTGGTCAGCGCATCCGAGGTCAGCTCGGGGGTGCCACCGAGCAGCTGGTCGAAAGAGCGCAGGCGCATGGCGGTGTCGAAATCGCCCTGCTCGTGCTCGATGAAGTCCGCCAACTCTTGCAGGTACTGGCGAGTCGCCTCGACCTCGTTGCGCGCCACGAAGACGTTGCCGTCGATGTCGTACCAGGCCGGGATGCGGTGGCCCCACCACAGCTGGCGCGAGATGCACCAGTCCTGCAGGTCGCGCATCCAGGCGAAGTACATGTTCTCGTAGTTCTTGGGCACGAACTCGATGTCGCCGTTCTCGACGGCCTCGATGGCGGGTTTCGCCAGGCTCTCCACGGCGACGAACCACTGGTCGGTGAGCAGCGGCTCGATGACGTCACCGGAGCGGTCGCCGTAGGGCAGGGTGTTGCTGACCGTTTCCACCTGCTCGAGTAGCCCGGCGGCCTCCATGTCGGCGACGATGCGCTTACGCGCTTCGAACCGGTCGAGGCCAGCGTAGGCTTCGGGCAGGGTGGTGTCGATGTCGGGCAGCGGCCGACCCTGAAAGTCGAAGGCCTCGGCCCGGGGCAGAATCGCCGCGTCCTGGGTGAAGACGTTGATCAGCGGGAGGTTCTGACGGCGGCCCACTTCGTAGTCGTTGAAGTCGTGGGCGGGGGTGATCTTCACGCACCCGGAGCCCTTCTCCATGTCGGCGTGCTCGTCGGCGACGATGGGAATCCGGCGACCCACCAGCGGCAGCTCGACGAACTTGCCCACCAGCGAGGCGTAACGCGGGTCTTCCGGGTTGACCGCCACGCCGGTGTCGCCGAGCAGGGTCTCGGGGCGGGTGGTGGCGACCACCAGGTGGTCGAGACCCGCATCGGTCTTGACGCCGTCGGCGAGCGGGTAGCGGAAGTGCCAGAACTGCCCTTGCTGGTCGCGGTTCTCCACCTCGAGGTCGGAGATGGCCGTGTGCAGGGTGGGGTCCCAGTTGACCAGGCGCTTGCCACGATAGATCAGCCCTTCGCTGTAGAGGCGCACGAAGACTTCCTGCACCGCTTTGTAGAAGCCGTCGTCCATGGTGAAGCGCTCGCGGCTCCAGTCGACGCTGGCCCCCATGCGGCGCAGTTGGCGGGTGATGTGGCCGCCGGATTCGTGCTTCCACTCCCACACCTTGTCGATGAAGGCCTCGCGGCCCAGGTCGTGGCGGCTCTTGCCCTCTTCGGCGGCGACCTTGCGCTCCACCAGCATCTGGGTGGCGATGCCGGCGTGGTCGGTGCCCACCTGCCACAGGGTGTTGTGGCCCTGCATGCGTTTCCAGCGGATCAGGGTGTCCATGATGGTGTCCTGGAACGCATGACCCATGTGCAGGCTGCCGGTGACGTTGGGCGGCGGGATCATGATCGAGAAAGGCTTACCCTCGCCGGACGGGACGAAGCGGCCGTCGGCTTCCCAGCGCTCGTACCAGCGGGATTCGATCTGCTCGGGTTGGTAGGTCTTGTCCATGGGCGTTCCGGGTCGAAGTAAAAGGGTGGCAACGAGGCACGGCGCGCGCCGCCCATGGGCGGCGGCACGGTGCGGGGTGTGAAAAATGGGTTCGATTATAGCCCGTTGCGACGGTCGGCGTCATGGGCGTGGAATGTGGAGACAAGGCTACTGATGTCTGAAGAGAGAGGCGTCGGGGCAGCTTCGCCATCGGGGCTGATCCGGGGGCAGCCCTTCGAGGAGGCGCTGTGAACCCATCCCTGGGCGCTACCGATACCATCCCTGGCATCGGACCTCCTCTCCGGCCTGCCCCCGGCGCCCCTTGCTTTGACGGCATCAACCGCGCAGTTGATGCGCCTTCACCGGATAGCCGCGCTGCTTGTAGGTCTGCCAGCAGGCGCGCTTGGCGGTGAGCACCTGCTGATGCTGGTTGATGATCTCGGCGACTCGCTCGAAGCGCGAGAACCACTCCGGGATGTCCGGGGCCAGGTTGAGCATGGCGGTGCGGGCCTCGGGGTGAGGTTCGGGCGGGCCCGCGTGGCCGATGGTCACCGCCACGCTGTCGGCCATGTCGCTGCCCAGCCGGGCGTGGGGCAGGTAGGCATCGGGCCGGAAGGTCCACAGCCGCTCGTCGAGGTCGGCCGCCATGGCGTCGTCCTCGGCGTGCAGGTGCAGCCGGTAGCCCTTGCCGTGGATGGTCTCGGCCAGCCGGCAGGCGAAGCCGAGACGCGCCTCCAGCGTCGTGTCGGGCAGGATGTAGAAGTCGATGCGGGTCACAGCTCGTTGCCGTTCTCCACGCTGCGCGACTCCTCCTCGCGGTCCAGCAGATACTGGGTGAGCAGCCCTACCGGTCGGCCGGTGGCGCCCTTCTGCTTGCCCGAGTGCCAGGCGGTGCCGGCGATGTCGAGGTGTGCCCAGGGGAACTTGTCCGCGAAGCGCGACAGGAAGCAGCCGGCGGTGATGGTGCCCGCCGGACGGCCGCCGATGTTGGCCAAGTCGGCGAAGTTGGAATCGAGCTGCTCCTGGTATTCGTCCCACAGTGGCAGATGCCAGGCGCGGTCCCAGGCCGTCTCGCCGGCGTCGAGCAGGTCCAGTGCCAGGTCGTCGTCGTTGGCGAGCAGCCCCGTGGCATGGTGGCCCAAGGCGATGATGGCGGCGCCGGTGAGAGTGGCGATGTCAACCACGCTGGCGGGCTCGAAACGCTCGGCGTAGGTCAGGGCGTCGCACAGCACCAGGCGGCCTTCGGCATCGGTGTTGAGCACCTCCACGGAGAGCCCCTTGAGTGTCTTGATGATGTCGCCGGGCTTGGTGGCACGGCCGTCGGGCATGTTCTCGGCGGCGGCGACGATGGCCACCAGATTGAGCTTGGGCCGGAGTGCCAGCACGCTCCGAACGGTGCCGAACACGCTGGCGGCACCGCACATGTCGAACTTCATCTCGTCCATCGCCTCGCCGGGCTTGAGCGAGATACCGCCGGTATCGAAGGTGATGCCCTTGCCGACCAGCACGTGGGGCGCCTCGTCAGCACTCTCGGCGCCCTGGTAGCG
Organism: Billgrantia gudaonensis; assembly: GCF_900100195.1. Lineage (GTDB taxonomy): Bacteria > Pseudomonadota > Gammaproteobacteria > Pseudomonadales > Halomonadaceae > Halomonas > Halomonas gudaonensis. Next base: position 118,462 of record NZ_FNES01000013.1, on the reverse strand, counting down.
CATCACGATCAGTCGTGAGGGCTCGGCGCTGCCACGCCCCACGGCGAGCAGGCTGTGGGCGCCCAGGCGCTCCAGCGCCTCTTCGTCGAGCACTTCCACCGAGAGTGCCCCGTCGGACTCTTCGCCCAGCTGCTCGGCTCGCTCGGCCAGGTAGCGGGGCGTGCAAACGTTGCCCGGCAGGTTGCCCAGGGTGCGGGTCAGGCTGACTCCTTTGCCGATGGCGTCGCCCACTTGGGCACCCTGCTTGGCAGCCTGGCTGTCGCCGCCTTCGCTGACCAGCAGGGTCACGCGGGCCAGACGCGGCGGGGCCTCCGGTTCGGTCTTGAATTCGGTGAAGCGGTAGACGGCGCGGTGTGCGGCTTCGGCGACCATGCGGGCCTTCCAGTCGCAGCCGCGCTCGCCGATCGGCACATCGGTGAAGGCCACCGCGGCATCGTCCACGGCGAGTTTCGCCAGCGAGCCGAAGGCGGCATCCAGTGCCTTGCGGAAGGCACCTTCCTGGCACTTGTCGCGGCTACCCAGCCCCACCAGCAACAGGCGGTCGGCACCCAGGCCGGGAGCGAAGGGAATCAACTGCACGTTACCCAACTTGGCCTCGAAATCGCCGCGCTCGATCAACTGCCCGATGAGTCGCTCACTGGCGTCGTCGAGCTTGGCGGCAGCGGGCAGCAGCTCGCCGTCGGTGAACACCGGTAATACCAGGCAGGCCGTCTCGACCTTGGCAGGATTGGCCGTCTGAACGGGGAATTCCATGGTGACTCCACAAGACAAGCGAAGGGGGATTCTGGATAATGCCGGCACGGCCCTAGGCCCGTGCCGAATCACCCCAGTGTACCCAAGGCATGGCTCCAATGCATAAAAGCGCTGCATGATCGTCTTTCGTTATCTGACCCGTGAGATCCTGCTGACCATGGCGGCGGTGGCCGGCGTGCTGTTGCTGGTGATCATGGGCAGTCGCTTCATCCGCTACTTCTCGAATGCCGCCGAAGGCGAGATTCCCGTCAGCATTCTCGGCACCCTGATGCTTTTCCACCTGCCGGGCTTTCTCGAGCTGATTCTGCCGCTCGCCTTCTTCCTGGGCATTCTGCTCGCCTATGGCCAGCTCTATCTCAACAGCGAGATCACCGTGCTGGTGGCCTGCGGAACCAGCCCCATGCGCCTGCTTCAGGTGAGCCTGGTGCCGGCCTGCGTGGTGGCCGTGCTGGTGGGATTGTGCAGCCTGTGGCTGACCCCGGCCGGCGCCCTGCACAACGAGCAATTGCTGGAAGAGCAACGCAGCCGCCTGGATTTCACGTCGCTGGCGCCGGGCCGGTTTCAGGACTTCGGTGGCGGGCGCACCGCCTATACCGAAAGTTTCGATGACGATCGCAGCCACATGCAGGAAGTCTTCATCAGCGAGCGCCAGCGGCGCCGTGACGGCACGCCGGAGAGCGCCGTGACGCGTGCTGCCAGCGGCTACCAGACCGTGGACGAGGACACCGGGAGTCGGTTCCTGGTGCTGGAGAACGGTGAGCGCTACAGCGTCGAGCCGGGTCGTCACGAGGCCGAGCGCCTCGAGTTCGCCACTTATGCGGTGCGTCTCTCGCGGGCCGGCGAGGGCGCCGAGCTGGCTTCCCCCGAGTATGCCTCCACGGCGGCGTTGCTCGACGATGACGATACGCGTGCCCAGGCGCAGCTGCAGTGGCGGCTGTCGCTGCCCGTGATGGTGTTCGTTCTGACGCTGCTGGCGATGCCGCTGTCGCGAGTCAACCCCCGTCAGGGGCGCTTCGCCAAGCTGTTGCCGGCGGTATTCCTGCACGTCTGCTACCTGAGCCTGTTGCTCGCAGCGCTGGATGCCATCGGGCGTGGCTCGCTGTCGGTGGCGGTGGGCATGTGGCCCATACATGGCGCCTTTTTGCTGCTCGGTCTCGGTTTGATGGCGCATGCCCAGCGCCGGGGGATGGCGGGATGATCGCCGACCGCCTCGACCGCTACATCGCCCGCAACGTGTTGGGGGCCATCATCGTGGTGCAGGTCGTGCTGCTGGGGCTCGACCTCGTCATTACCTACATCAACGATCTGGAAGACGTGGCTGGCGACTATGGCGCCTTCCAGGTGCTTCAGTACCTCTTGATGCGCCTGCCCTGGCGTTTCTACCAATATGCGCCAGTGGGCGTGCTGATCGGCGCGTTGATCGGTCTGGGTAGCATGGCGTCGAGCAACGAACTCACCGTGATGCGGGCTGCCGGCCGTTCGTTGGCCCGCATCCTGTGGGGCGTCATGAAACCGGTGCTGGTGGTGGTGGTCGTGCTGCTGCTGGTCGCCGAGTACGTGAGCCCACGTACCGAGCAGTTCGCCAGTGCCTGGCGCCTCGAGAAACTGCAGGGGGAGGGGGCCGTGCTGACCCAGCAGGGTGGCTGGCAGCGAGAAGGCGACAGCATCTATCGTTTCGGTGCCATTCGTGCCGACGACACCGTGCTCGATCTGACGCGCTATCGTTTCGACGGGCACACCCTGCAGGATGCCATGGTGGCCCAGCGGGCGATCTGGCATGACGGCGCCTGGCGGCTCGAGAACGTAGCCATCACGCATTTCCACGCTGAGCGTACCGAAGTCGAGCGTCATGACAGCCTGGCCTGGCAAACGCAACTGACTCCTGCCCAGCTCAATCGCCTGCTGCGGGAGGTGGAAAGCCAGGCGCCCAGTGAACTGTGGGCCTATGCCAGTTACTTGCGCAGCCAGAATCTGGAAGCCACCCAGCCGCTGCTCTACTTCTGGCAGAAGCTACTGATGCCGCTGACCATGGCATCGCTGGTGCTGGTGGCCGCCTCCTTCGTGTTCGGGCCGTTGCGCACCGTGGCGGCGGGCACGCGGGTGTTCTATGGCGTGGTGACCGGGTTGGTGTTCAAGTACCTGCAGGATCTGCTGGCACCGGCCTCCACGGTCTGGGGGTTTTCACCGATCTGGGCGGTGCTGGGGCCGACCCTGCTGTGCGTCGTGCTGGGGCTGTACCTATTACGGCGCAGCGGGTAATACGGGAGACAAAGGATATGCCGCGACGCTTCGACCATCTCGACGACGTCTGGCCCGCGGGCCTGGGCCGGCGGCTGGGGGCCATGCTCTACGATGCCTTTCTGGTGGCGGCGATCTGGTTGCTGGTGACGGTGGCACACGTGATGGTCGTGCGCTTCGGCTTCGGGCTGCAGGCCGAGGCGGTCGGCACCGGCTGGCTGCAGCGCGGGACACTGCAACTGCTGCTGCTTGCCAGTGGTTTCGGCTTCTTCGCCTTCTGTTGGCGGCGCGGTGGCATGACCCTGGGCATGCAGGCATGGCGACTGCGCGTACAGACCGAGGATGGCCGGCCCATCTCGCTGGGACAGAGCCTGGTGCGCTACGTCGTGGCGTGGCTGTCGTGCGCCGCGTTCGGGCTCGGCTACCTATGGGTGCTGTTCGATGCCGAGCGTCGCAGCTGGCCCGATATCGTTTCCGGCACGCGCACCGTGGTGTTGCCCAAGTAAAGCACCTTCCAGAGATGACCCTGATCATTTTTTCATCGATTGGGGGTTGCACTACGCCATGCGAATCATTTACATTCGATCTCGCAACGATTGGCGAGGTGCTGCAATGTACGTGTGTATCTGCAAGGGCGTGACCGACCACCGAATCCGCGAGTCCGTCGAGGGCGGCGCCCGCAGCTGGCGCGAGGTTCAGGCCGAGACGGGTTGCGGCACCCAGTGCGGCAAGTGTGCCTGCACGGCCAAACACATCACGCGTGAAGCCATCGTCAACGAGATGTCGGCCGCCGTGGACGACTTGGCCTACGCGGTCTGATGCCGCGCGGCCTCATGGCGGACCCGAGAGGGCTGCAGCATCGATAGCCAATTCTTCTCATTCTAGTTGCGTTTCTCCCAACCCTTTGTCATGTTTGGACTTTTTGCTCTCAGTAGACAATACTGGGGGTGTTCGACGTGCCGCAGAGAACGGTGCTACGTTTCAGCCTGACGTTTCAGGATCGGTCCAAGACGCAATGAAGAGGGAGACGCACCATGAAAGGTGATGCCAAGGTCATCGAGCATCTCAACAAGGCCCTGGGTGCCGAGCTGGTCGCCATCAATCAGTATTTCCTGCATGCCAAGATGTATCAGGATTGGGGCCTCACCAAGCTGGGCAAGTGGGAGTACGACGAGTCCATCGAGGAGATGCAGCACGCGGAGAAGCTGATCGACCGCATCCTCTTCCTCGAGGGCGTTCCCAATCTGCAGGATCTCGGCAAGCTGCACATCGGCGAGAACGTCCGTGAAATGCTGGAGTGCGACCTCAAGATCGAGCACGAGGGACGCAAGGGTTACATCGAGGCGATTGCCTATTGCGAAACGGTACAGGACTACGTGACTCGCGATCTGTTGCGTGACCTGCTGGCCGACGAAGAGGGGCACATCGACCACATCGAGACCGAGCTCGGCCTGATCGACAAGGTCGGCATCGAGAACTACCTGCACAAGCAGATGCAGGAAGCCGGCGAAGAGTAACGCCGACACCGCCGCCTCCGACCACACCTGCGCCCGCATCGATCTCGTCGATGCGGGCGCTGCCATTTTGGGTGCGATGCCGACTCCGGCCTTTTGGTCCTGGCCGCTCCAAAGCGCCAACCATGCCTGCCATTGCCCATTCAGGCCGTTTGCCGAATGAAGACCGACTGTCACGGTGCTGTAAGGCGATGACGGTAATGTCGATGGGGTTCACTCATCGGAGGTGTTCCCATGATGCCGAAACGCTCCTTGGTATCCGCGCTTGCCTTATCTTCAGTGCTTGCTGGCCTGGCCTTTCCGGCTATCGGCAGCGAGACGCTGGTGCTCTACACCAGCCAGCCCAACGGTGACGCCCAGCAGACCGTCGACGCCTTCCAGGCCGCCCATCCCGACATCGAAGTGGAGTGGGTTCGCGATGGCACCACTCGTCTGATGACTCGTTTGCGCTCCGAGCTTTCCGCCGGCGTCAGCAATCCCGACGTGCTGCTGATCGCCGACAGCATGACCATGGAGTCGCTCAAGCAGGAAGGGCACTTGCAGCCCTACCTGAGCCCCGAGCGCGAAGCCTACGATGCTGGGCTGTACGATGCGGAGGGTCACTACTACGGCACCAAGCTGATTACCACGGGCATCGTCTACAACACCGGTGCCACGCACCAGCCGCAAAGCTGGGCAGAGCTCACCCAACCGCGATACGCAGGGCAGGTGACCATGCCGAGCCCGCTCTACTCCGGCGCTGCATTGATTCACATGGCGACGCTCAGCGAACACCCCGAACTGGGCGAGGACTACTACGAAGCACTGCACGACAACCGCGTCGAGGCCCAGGGTGGCAATGGCGGCGTGTTCAATGCCGTGGCCGCGGGCACCAAACCCTACGGCGTCGTGGTGGACTTTCTGCCGATTCGCGAGGCGGCCAAGGGCTCGCCGGTGGCCTTCGTATTCCCCGAAGAGGGCGTGAGCGCCGTGACCGAGCCGGTGGCCATCATGCAGGGAGCCGACAACCTCGATGCGGCGCGGAAGTTCGTCGATTTCGTTCTCTCGCAGGAGGGGCAGCAGCTGGTGAGCGATCAGGGCTATCTGCCAGCGCACCCCGAGGTGGCGCCGCCGGAGGGCTTTCCGGCCCGCGACGACATCGACCTGATGCCGCTCGATGTCGAAAGCGCGCTGGCCAGGGAGGCCGAGCTCAAGGAGCGCTTCAGCGACCTGTTCGGTAGTTGATCATGAGGCTCAGCCTCACCCATGGCAGCCAGCAGCGCTGGCTGCTCACCCTGCTGACGACCGTCATCGTGGCGTTCAGCTTGACGCCCAGTCTGCGCCTGCTGGTGGAGGCGCTGGGCGACCTGGCCCAGGGCAGCGAGGCGCCGCTGTGGCGGGTGCTGCAGGCCGAGGGTACCTGGCGGGCGCTATGGCACAGCTTCTACACCTCGGCTCTGGGCATGCTGATCGCGCTGGTGCTGGGCAGCCTGTTCGCGTTCGTGATCACCCTCACGGACATTCGCGGCAAGCCGTGGCTGGTGTTCTGCTTCATGCTGCCGATGATGATCCCGCCGCAGGTCACCGCGCTCAGCTGGCTGCAGCTGTTCGGGCCTGCCAGTCCGCTGCTCAAGAGCATCGGGCTGGCTCCGCCGCTGGGCAGCCCGCAGCCGCTCCACTCGGCACAGGGCATTGCCTTGCTGCTGGGGATCCAGAGCGCACCGCTGGTGTTCCTGGCGCTGCGCACCTCGCTGCTCTCGCTGCCACGCGAACTGGTCGAGGCGGCGCGAATCAGCGGTGCGAGTCAGACCCAGGTGTGGGGGCAGATCGTTCTGCCGCTCACTCGCAGCGGGCTGATCGCCGGGGGCGCCATGGCCTTCATCTCGGGCCTGGGGAACTTCGGCATTCCCGCCATGCTGGGCATTCCCGCGGGTTACTACGTGCTGCCGACCCTGATCTACCAGCGCATGGCCAGCTTCGGCACCGGCGTGCTGGCGGAGATGGCCTCCCTTTCGCTGCTGATCGGTGCGCTGGCGCTGGCCGGTGTGGCACTTCAGCAGGCGTGGATGAAGCGCAGCCGCTTCGGCCTCGTGGGCCATGGCGGGCGTGCCCACGACTTTGCGCTGGGGCGCTGGCGCGGGGGCGTGACCGCGCTATTGGTGGCATTGCTGGTGGCGATTCTCGTCGCGCCGCTGGCGGCCCTGGTGGTGAGTTCGCTGGTTCCCGCCATGGGCGTGCCGCTCACCTGGGAAACGCTCACCCTGAATGCCTATCACGAGGTGATCGCCCGCCAGGGTGCGACCTGGCGGGCGGTGCGCAACAGCCTGTGGCTGGCGGGCGGTGCCGCGCTGGTGCTGATGCTGTGCAGCCTGCCGCTGGCCTACCGCATGCAACGCTTGCCCCGGCGCTGGCAGAGCCTGGCATTGAGTGCCATCGAACTGCCCTATGCGCTGCCGGGCGTGGTGTTGGCGGTAGCTTGCATCCTGCTTTTCGTGCGCCCCATCCCGCTCATTGGCGTGGCGCTCTACGGCACCCTCGGATTGATCTTCATCGCCTATCTGGCGCGCTTCCTGGTGGTGTGTTTCAAGCCGGTGGCTGCCGGTCTTTCCCAGCTCGACCCTTCGCTGGAGGAGGCTGCCCAACTCGCGGGTGCCGGTCCCTGGCGGCGTCTGAGTGGCATCGTACTGCCGCTGGTGGCGCCAGCGCTGTTTGCCGGCGGGCTGCTGGTATTCCTGATGGCGGTCAACGAGCTGACCGTCTCGGCGCTGCTGTGGAGTGCCGGCAACGAGACCCTGGGGGTGATGATCTTCAACCTGGACGAAGGCGGCGAGAGCGTGCTGGCCGCTGCGGTTTCGGTGCTGGTGGTAGCGATGGTCGCTGCGCTGATGCTCTGCCTGAGCCTGCTGGCGCCGCGCCTGCCCAAGGGAGTCGTACCATGGCAGGATTGACGATCGATCGCGTCACCAAGCGTTTCGGCGAGCAGCGCGCCGTCGATGCACTCTCCCTGGACGTCGAACCAGGTGAGTTCGTCGCCCTGCTCGGTCCCAGCGGTTGCGGCAAGACCACCATGCTGCGCATGCTGGCCGGCTTCGAGTCGCTCAGCGAGGGTGAGATCCATCTGGGAGGGCGCCTTCTGGCCGGCCTGGACCAGCATGTGCCGCCGGAGCAGCGCAACATGGCCATGGTGTTCCAGTCGTATGCCTTGTGGCCGCACATGAGCGTGGCCGACAACGTCGGCTACCCGCTCAAGCTGCGCCGCCGGAGCGGCGAGGCCTATCAGCGTCAGGTGGCGAAGGCGCTGGCCATGGTGGCTCTGGAGCCCTACGCCCAGCGTTCGCCACAGGAGCTGAGCGGCGGCCAGCGACAGCGCGTGGCACTGGCGCGCTGTCTGGTCACCGACCCCGACGTCGTACTGCTCGACGAACCGCTGGCCAATCTCGACCGTCACTTGCGCGCGGCGATGGAGCAGAGCTTTCGCGATTTCCATCGCCGTACCCGGGCCACCCTGGTCTATGTCACTCATGACCAGAGCGAGGCCATGGCGCTGGCGGACCGGATCGCGGTCATGCGGGAAGGTCGGCTGGAGCAGTGGGCCACGCCGCAAACGCTCTATCGCCGGCCGCGGTCTACCTGGGTGGCGAGCTTCATCGGCCAGGGCAGCCAACTGAAGGTGGCTGCGGGGCGGCCGGGACAGCGCCTGGAGGAGGCCACCCTGATGCGGGGGCTCGCCGCCATTGCCACCGAGCGCACCCAGACGGTGCTGGTGCGGCCGGAGCACGTCACGGTATTGCCCGATTCCTCTTCCTTCCACGCCCTGCGCGCGCGAGTGGAAGGCGTGACCTTCCGCGGCGAACGTTACGAGTTGCACCTCTGCCTAGAAAGCGGTGAAGCGCTAATGGCCTATCATCACGAAGCTCTCACCGAAGGGCAGAAGGTGGGCTTGACGCTGCATGAGGGCTGGTGCCTGGAGCCCGATGCATGAGCCCGCGCATCGAGGTGCTCAGCGGGCTGGGCGACAAGTCGCCTGCGGCCATCCTGGTCGAGGCCGAGGGCAAGCGTCTGCTGCTCGACGCCGGCGGCGCCCTGCATTCGGGGCAGTCGACGGCCTGGGTCGATGGGCTGGACGTCGATGCCGTGCTGATCAGTCACGACCACTTCGATCATATCGGTGCTGTTGCGGAGTTGCCGGCCGAGCTGCCGCTCTATTGCACCGCCGTGGTGGCGGCAGCGCTGCCGGGCGGGCGCGAGTGGCGAGCGCTGCCCGAGCGCGGTCAGTGCCGCATTGAGGGTATTCCAGTGACCACCGGCCACGCCGGGCACTCGCTCGGTGGCGTATGGTTGCATCTGGGCATCGGTAGCGGGGTGTTCTACAGCGGCGATGCCTGCCTGGAGTCGCAACTCTTTCCCTTCGACATGCCGCCGCCCGCCCGCATTGCCCTGCTGGATGCCTCCTACGGTCGCTACGATACGCCCCAGGCGCAATGTCGTGCGGCCATTGCGCGGAGCTTGACCGGGCCGCGGGTGCTGCCGGTACCGTTATCCGGCCGGGGGCTGGAAATGGCGCTGTGGCTCGATGCCCACGCCGAGCGGCTGGGGATTGCCTGGAACCTGGACGCCGCTTGCCGTCAGGCGCTCGAACAGCTATTGCGCTTGCCAGGTTCGCTGCGTAGGGATGCGCATGATGCGACCATTCGCCGGCTGCTCGATGCGCCGCGCGTGGGCTCCCCCGAACTGTGGCTGGTGGAGGACTGCGACGACGATCCACAGGACTGGCCCGAGCACCGGCTGCTGCATACGGGGTATCTCACTCCCCGCCGACAGCGCCAGAAGGCCGACGGCGAAGTCGACTGGCTGCGCTGGAACGTTCACCTGCGGCTCACCCACATGCGGGGGCTCACGAATCGCTTGGGGGCCGAGCGCGTCATCCCTCTCTTTACCCGCGAGGTACGCGCGGTGGGCGAGTTGCTGACTGCGACAGAAGAGCCTGCCATGTCGGAGGAGGGTAGCGATGCTGCTGGCTAAGCCCTTCGTGTTCATGCGTCACGGGGAAACGCGGCTGAATCGTCAGCGACGCATCGGCGGGCGCACCGACGTGCCACTGACCGCCCTTGGCGAGGCTCAGGCCCGGCAGGCCGCCACCTGGCTCGCCAGACCCTGGAGCCGGGTCGCGACCAGTACCTTGCAGCGCGCCTGGCGAACCGCCGAGCTGGCGGTTCCCGGTGAGGAAGCGATGCGCATCGGTGGACTCGATGAGCGTGACTGGGGGCGGCTGGAAGAGCAGGCGTTCGAGCGACAGACTCCCTACGAGGCCACACCCCCAGGCGGCGAGAGCTGGGTCTGCTTCCAGTCGCGGGTCTTGGCGGCGCTGAATGGGGTGTTGGCCCATGATGTCCTGCCGCTGGTGGTGGCGCATTCCGGTGTCTTCCGGGTGATTCGTGCTCAGCTTTTCGGAAATCCGGATGGCGTGAGACTTCCCAATGCGGTCCCGTTTCTGATCCATCCTGGTCCACAAGGGTGGCAGGTGCGTCTCTATTCGACTCAGAACGCTTTCTCGCGCTCGAAGCGTGGCACGGGTTCGCCCTGCACCTCGACGGTTTCGTTGAAGTCCTCCAGCGGTCGCACCCACAGACCGTAGTCGCCGTAGAGGGCACGGTAGACGACCAGCGGCTCCTCGGTCTCGCTGTGGTGGGCCACGCCGAGGACCTCGTAGCGGTTGCCCTTGTAGTGGCAGTAGATACCGGGGACGGGGTGGGGCTGCGTCATGTCAAGCTCCGGGATGTGACACGGTTGACGATAGGCTCTTGCCACGATCATCCAGTCAGAGGACGGTTTCGCCGTCGTGGCTGGCGGTGGCCTGCCTGGCCAGTCTGGCCAGCACCCGCGAGGCGGCCACGAAGCCGAAGCTGCCGGTGACGAAGGTGGCAGCACCGAAGCCCGAAGCGCAGTCGAGCCGCGTGGACTCGTTCGAGCCGGGCTTCTCGAAGCACACTTCACCGTTGGCGGCAGGATAGACCAGCTGTTCGTCAGAGTAGACGCATTCCACCGCAAAGCGTCGCTTGGGGTTGCGCGAGAAGCCGTAGTCGCGGCGCAGACGGGCGCGCACCTTGGCCAGCAGCGGATCGTGTTCGGTGCGCGTTAGGTCCGCCGTGCGGATGCGGGTAGGGTCGGTCTGGCCGCCGGCGGCGCCGGTGACGGTGATCGGCAGCTTGTGGCGCCGGCACCAGGCGATCAGAGCCGCCTTGGCCGCCACGCTGTCGATGGCGTCCACCACGTGGTCGGCATCCTGCGGCAGCCGCGTGGCCAGGTTGGTGGGGGTGACGAAGGCGGTGTCGGCCACCACTTCGATGCCGGGCTGGATGGCACGGCAGCGTTCGGCGAGCACCTCGACCTTGGGACGGCCGATGGTGCCGTCCAGGGCGTGCAGTTGGCGGTTGACGTTCGATACGCAGACGTCGTCGAGATCGATCAACGTGAGCCTGCCGATGCCGGAGCGTGCCAGCGCCTCGACGGCCCAACTGCCCACGCCGCCCACGCCGACCACCACCACGTGAGCCGAACGGAATCGCTCGGCGGCGCGCTGACCGTAGAGGCGGCGGATGCCGCCGAAGCGTAGCGCGTGGTCGTCCGGGGCGTGGGGGATAGCCTGGGGCAGTTCGGTCATGGCGTGATCGGTTCCACGGTGGGTTCGGCAAGGGTGTCGCGGTGGACGCGATCCACCGGCAGGTGGCCGCTCCAGCCGAAGCGTTCGAACAGGCGGCTCATGGGCGCGTCCAGGCCGGCGTTCACCCTCAGGCGGCAGGCGTCCACGGGATGTTCGAAGTCCAGCTCGACGGCGGCCAGCAGCAGGCGCGGGGCGTCCAGGCGGTCGGCGAAGAAACGGTTGTGAATGCTCTTGCCGTGCTTGGCATCGCCGACGATTGGATAGCCACGCCGTGACAGGTGGCGGCGAATCTGGTGGCGACGGCCAGTCAGCGGGCGCGCTTCCATCAGCGAGTAGCGGGCGCGCGGGTAGCGGTCCACCGCTATCGGCAGCTCCACGCTGTCCAGGCGGCGTACCTCGGTGATGGCAGGCTGGGCAGGCATCTCCGCCTTGGGTCGGCGGCCGTCCTCCTCGCGCAGTGGATAGTCCAGAGATGCGGTCTCGGGGCCGATGCCGCGCACCACGGCCAGGTAGCGTTTGGTCACCCGGCGTTCGGTGAACGCTGCGCCGAGCCGGGAGGCACTTTCGGGGTCGAGGGCGAACACCATCACGCCGGAGGTGGGTCGGTCGAGTCGGTGTACCGGATAGACGCGCCGGCCCAGCCTGTCGCGCAGCCGCTGCACCAGGAATTCGCGCTCGCCGCGGGCCAGGTCGGTGCGGTGCACCAGCAGTCCTGCCGGCTTGTGCACGACGACCAGGTGCGCGTCGTCATGGAGTATCCGCAGCTCGTCGATCATGTGTCGTCCGTTCCCTTCGCGAAGGGCGCTCATTGTCGCCGTCTGGGGGTGACTTGTCATCCGGCGCGGGCGTTCAGCCATCGTGAGTATCGAGGCACAAGCGGCCATTCCGAGCGATCCACCGTGGGCCGACCGGCGCCATGGCGTTGCTGTCATACCCATGTCACGGTGGTGTCGCATTCTCTTCGCACGACCATGATGCAGGGAAGAGCCATGACGACGGAGGGCGATGCACTCAGAGCGATCATCGAGGGTGAGCGGCTGGTGGTGCATTTCCAGCCCATCGTCGATGCCGGGCGTCGGACGATTCACGGCTACGAGGCGCTGGCGCGCGGTCCCGAGGGATCGCCCCTGCGTTCGCCGGTACGCCTGTTCGACGTGGCCATGCACGCCGGCCTGCTGGTGGAGCTGGACCTATTGTGCCGGCGCCTGGCGATTCAGCGCTTCGTGACGCTGGGTCTGCCGGGGCAGCTGTTTCTCAACGTCATGCCGGCCACCATCGTCGAGCGCGACTTTCGGGAAGGTCTCACCCTGCGGTTTCTGCACGAGGTGGGATTGGCGCCGAACCGGGTGGTGATCGAGCTCACCGAGCACATGCCGATCCACGACTACGCTTTGATGCGCCAGGCGGTGGCCCACTACCGCGAGATGGGCTTCCAGGTGGCGCTGGACGACCTCGGCGCAGGGCACTCCAGCCTGCGGCACTGGTCGGAGCTGCGGCCGGACTTCGTCAAGCTCGACCGTCATTTCGTCGCGGGTATCGACCAGGCGCCGGCCAAGCGCGAATTCCTGCGCTCGATTCTCGACGTGGCGCGCAGCCTGGATTGCCAGCTGATCGCCGAGGGCATCGAGACCGAGCAGGAGCATCGCTGTCTATGGGAACTCGATCGTGGCCTGTCGCTGCTGCAGGGCTATTTCTTCGCGCGGCCCAGCGAAGCGCCACCGCACAACGTCTCCCATCTGCTACCCGCCCATGCGACGCCGTGCCAGGAGCCCGCGCGCTGCGCCTGTTCCATCACCCGTGCGATTGCCGCCGTGCCGCCAGACATGCCCGTGCCGGCGTTGGTGGAGCGCTTTCGCCGCCATCCGTCGCTGCGCTGCGTGCCCGTCGTGGACCGTGGGCGGCCGCTGGGAGTGGTGCGGCGCAACGCCTTTCTGATGCTGTTCACCAACCCGTTCAGCCATTCGCTCTATGCCAAGCGCCAGGTGCGGGAACTGGCCGATACGCAGATGCTGGTGGCCGCCGCCGACACGCCGTTGGCCAAGCTCAGCCAGCGAGTGACCGCCGGGGACGATGGCCAGCAGGAAGACTTCGTGATCGTCGACGGTGACGGCAACTATCGAGGCATGGGCAATATCGTCGACCTGCTGCGCGAGATCACCGCGATACAGGTTCGGCAGGCCCGGCATGCCAACCCGCTGACCGGTCTGCCGGGCAATATCCTGATCAACGAGACCCTGGCCCGGTGGCTGGAGCGCGGCGAGGCCTTCACGGCGGTCTACTGCGACCTGGACCACTTCAAGGCGTTCAACGACGCCTACGGCTATGCCCGTGGCGACCGGGTGATCATCGCCGTGGCCAGCCTGCTGCAGACCCAGGCGGACGAGGCCGATTTCGTCGGCCACGTGGGTGGGGACGACTTCGTGCTGTTGCTGGAGGATGCCAGCTGGCGCGATACCTGTCGTCGCATCCTCGAGGCCTTCGCTGCCATCGCTCCGGACTTCTACGACGATGCCGACCGTCGCGCCGGCGGCATCCATCTCGAGAATCGCCAGGGCGTCGAGACCTTCTTTCCCATCGTCAGCGTGTCGCTGGCGGCCCGCCCGGTACCGGCCGGGACGCAGGACATGGCGCTGGATATCGCCACGGAGCTTTCCGACCTCAAGAAACAGGCCAAGAAGCAGCCGGGTAACAGCCTGTTCGTGGATCGTCGCATCAGATGAGTGCGTGACGCAGCCGCGCCGAGACCGCTTCGCTCACCACTACCGTGGCGAGAATCACGACCAGGATGGTCGCCACCTGGGACCAGGCCAGCGTATCGATAGACGACTGCAGTTTCATGCCGATGCCGCCGGCGCCCACCAGGCCGAGGATGGTGCTTTCACGGATGTTGATGTCCCAGCGGAACACCGAGATGCCCCAGAAGGCGGGCAGCACCTGGGGCACGATGCCGTAGTGGATGATTTGGGAGCGGCTGGCGCCGGTGGCGGTGACGGCCTCGATCTGGCGAACGTCGGTTTCCTCGATGGCCTCGTAGAGCAGCTTGCCGACGAAGCCGATGGAGCGCAGGGCGATGGCCACGATGCCCGCCAGAAGGCCCGGCCCGATGATGGCCACCAGCAGCAGTGCCCAGATCAGCGAGTTGATCGAGCGCGAGGTGACGATCACCAGCAGCGCCACGGGTCTCACCAGCAGCTTCGAGGGCGTCGTGTTGGCTGCCGCCAGAAAGGCCACCGGTACCGCCAGAATGACGCCCCCCAGGGTGCCCAGGGTCGCGATGTTGAGTGTGTCCCACAGCGGTGCCAGCAGCTCGGGCAGGTAGTCGAGCCGTGGCGGGAACATGCGGCTACCGATGTCGGCCGCCTGACTCGGCGCGTCGGCGACGAAGACCCACATCGTGCCGGCGTTCATCACCTGCCAGCACCAAACGAAGAGTGCCACCAGGGCCAGCCAGCCGGCCCACAGCGCCAGCCGCGCCTTGGGCGTACGGAAGGACCACACTTGAGCGTAGTGGGTCGGCTCGCTGGCGGTCGGATCGAGTCGGGTCATTGCAGATATTTCCTCAGATGACTGGAGCTGTACTCCACCAGCATGACGATGGCGATGACGATCAGCAGGATGGCGCCGGCACTGTCGTATTCGTAGCGGTCGATGGCGGTGTTGAGGGTGGCGCCGATGCCACCGGCGCCGACGATGCCGATCACCGCGCTCTCGCGGAAGTTGATGTCCAGGCGGTAGAGCGACAGGCCGATCAGCCGCGGCATCACCTGGGGCTGCACGGCGTAGTGGATCAGCTGCCACCAGCTGGCGCCGGTGGCGCGGATCGCCTCGGCCTGGCTGGCGTCGATCTCCTCGATGTCGTCGGCGAGCAGCTTGGCGAGGAAGCCAATGGAGGCGAAGGCCAAGGTCACGAAGCCGGCGAAGGGACCGAAGCCGAACATGGCCACCAGGAAGATGGCGATGATGACTTCCTGGAGCGAGCGACTCACCGCGATGATCGCACGACACACCAGGTAGACGGGTTGCGGTACCAGGTTACGGGCCGCGCCGATGCCGATGGGCACCGAGACGAGAATGCCCACCACGGTGGCGGTCAGCGTCATGGTGAGGCTTTCGATCAGACCCTGACGAATGTCGCTCCAGCGGCTCACGAAGTCGGGCTGCAAGAAGCCCTGCATGAAACGCGCGCCGCGCTCCAGGCCCTCGACGACCCGCGACACGTCGACCTCCAGCGAGCCTACGGCCAGCACCAGGTAGGCCAGGATGGCCAGCTGCAATGCCAGGCGCCAGCCGCGGTGAGTGAAGATCTGCGGGGGACGGCGCCAGCGACGCGGATAGTGGCCGGCTCCAGTCATCCGGCACCTCCCGCCAGCGTCAGGCGACTGGCCTGCTCGGCGGCCTCATCCTCTTCATGGTCTTGGCGCATGGCGGTCCAGTCCTCGGCACCGTAGATGTCGGTGAGCACGGCTTCGGTCAATGCGTCGGGACTGCCGTCGAACACCAGCTCGCCGCTGCGCAGGCCGATGATGCGGTCCACGAACTGCTGTGCCAGGGGAACGTCGTGGATGTTGACGATGGTCGGCAGGTTGCGTTCCGCGCCGATTTCGGTGATCAAGCGCATGATCTGCCGGCTGGTCTTGGGATCGAGGCTCGCCGTCGGTTCATCCACCAGCAGCAGTTCCGGCTCCTGGGCGAGGGCGCGGGCGATACCCACTCGCTGGCGTTGGCCCCCGGAGAGGGCATCGGCGCGCTTGTCGGCATGGTCGAGCAGCCCCACCCGGTCGAGCAGGCGGTAGGCGTTCTCGATGTCGCGGCCCGGAAAGCGTCGCGTGAAGCTGCGCCAGAAAGGCACGTAGCCCAACCGTCCGGAGAGCACGTTCTCCATCACGGTGAGGCGCTCCACCAGGGCGTACTCCTGGAAGATCATGCCGATGCGACGACGCGCGCGACGCAGGTCGCGGCTACCCAGGGCGGCGAGGTCGGTGTCGCCGAGGTGGATTGCGCCGCTCGTCGGCTCCACCAGACGGTTGATGCAGCGGATCAGCGTCGACTTGCCGGCGCCTGAGGGGCCGATGAGACCCAGCGTCTGACCTTGCGGTACGCGGAAAGAAACGTCGCGCAGGGCCTTGTCGCCGGAGGCGCCGCTTCTGGAACCATAGGTCTTGGAGAGTCGTTGAATGTCTAGCACGGAAGTCTCCGCAATGAACGCAAAAGGCGGGCGGCCAGGCCGCCCGCGAGCTCGCATGGAGAGAGGGCTCAGTTGCAGTCGTATTCGACCCCGTTGGCTTCGTCGATCTGGCGAATCACCGCCCAGTGCTCTTTGAAGGAGATGGGGATGAACTGCTCCTCGCCGTTGCGACCGAACTCCTCGGCCAGTGCACTGCCTTCCCAGTCGAAGCTGAAGAAGGCTTCCTGGATCGCCTCCTGAAGCTCCGGTGCCAGGTTGTAGACGGTGCCGTAGCCAGTGGTGGGGAAGGTATCGGACTGATAAAGCACTTCCACCTGGTCGGCCTCGATCACGCCGCGGTCGATCATGCGGTTCTTTACCGAATTGGCGACGGTGGCGACTTCATAGTCCTCATTGGCTACGCCGAGCACGGAGTTGTCGTGCTTGCCGGAGAAGTCGACCTCGTAGTCTTCGCCGGAGGTCATGCCGAATTCCGAGGCCATCAACGCGGTGGGCGCCTTGAAGCCGGAATTGGAGGTTTCCGAGGTATGGGTGAGGGTACGGCCGCGGATGTCTTCCACTTCGCGCACTTCCGAACCCGGGTAGGTAATGATCTCCATCTCGTAACCGAAGGAGCCATCCTCGGCTGCCATCATGGCGAAGGGGCGGAAGCCGGCACAAGCCACGGCAAGAGGGTTGGAGCCGGTATTGAAGCCGGCCACGTGCAGGCGTCCGGCACGCATCGCCTCGATCTGGGCGGCGTTGGACTGCACCGGGAAGAATTGCACCTCCTTGCCGGTGACTTCCTCCATGTGCTCGAGAAAGCCGGCCCAGACCTCGGCATAGACGGCCGGGTCCTCCACCGGGGTGTAGGCGAACACCAGGGTGTCCGGGTCGAGCCACTGCGATTCGTCCTCGGGGACGTCGGCCACCAAGTCACCGTCGGCATCGTTGTAGCGTTCGCTCAGCGCGAAGTCGGCGTGGGCCGAGGAGAGGCCCATGAAGACGGCACTGGCGGCGAAAGCGGCGCCGAACAGGGTACGGTTGGGGATAACGCAACGCATGCTGTCACCTGTGGTTGTGGGGGTGAATGACACCTTCGATGCTGGTCGGCATCGATGACAGGGGCGTGTCGGCGACATGACGATGGGGTGACGAAGCGATGACGGTGGAATGTCCCGGCCTGCCTCACCCGGCCAGCGCCAGGCTGGCCACGGCGAAGGCGTAGCCGATGGCCGCGCCGGCGAGTACGTCGCTCATGTAGTGCAGCCCCAACCCCACCCGCGACACCGCAATCATCAGCGCCAGCGGCACCAGCCAGGGCAGCAGTGCCGGCGCGTGGTGCGCGGTGAGGACGCAGAACAGCACCGCGTGCATGGTGTGGCCGCTGGGGAAGCTGTAGCGGTCGCGAGCCGGTTCGCGGCAGGTGATGCGTGCGCCGAAGGTGATGAAGGGGCGTTCGCGGCACAGTCGCGTCTTGAGTGCTCGATAGACGACGATGGCCAATAGGGCGGTGAGCGTGTACTGCGCCATACGGGCGTAGCCTTGGGAACCGTGAAGCCACGGCTGGGCGGCGATCAGCGCCACCCATACCGGCCAGTCGCCGAGCTTGCTGGCCAGGCGTAGCGTGCCGAGCCAGGGGCGATAGAGACTGAAGCGGGCAATGCGCTGGCACAGCTGCCACTCCAGCAGGTCGAGGCGGTCAAACACCGCAGGGGCGCGCGGTTTCATGGTCTCTCTCCCGGACATGGTCGATAACGGCGAGGAAGGCATCGGTGATGGCCGGCCAGCGATATTCCAGCGCACGCTGCCGGGCGGCGCGGCCAAGACGAGCGAAGCGGGCCGGTTGCTGAGAGAGCGCCACTGCAGCATCCCGAAAGCTCGTCTCATCGCCGGGGATGATGGCCAGACCATGGTGATCGTGGCCGATCAGCTCGGCGGCCGCGGCGTGGCGATAGGCGACCACCGCCAGGCCGCTGGCCATGGCTTCCAAGACCACGTTGCCCCAAGTCTCCGACAGCGAGGGGAATACGAACAGGTCGGCACTGGCGTAATAGCGCGGCAGCGCCTCGCGGGATACGAAGCCGGTGAAGTGCGCATCGGGCAGCGCCGTCTCGAGGCGTGCCCGGGCCGGACCGTCGCCGACGATCACCAGTGCCATGTCGGGCCGGGCCTCGAGCAGGGCGCGAAAGGTCTCTTCGAGCAGCGTCAGGTTCTTCTCCCAGGCCAGCCGACCGACGTAGAGGGCGACCGGGGTATGGTCGTCGACGCCCCACCGGGTGCGCAGCCGAGAGTCGCGGTGGGCTGGCGAGAAGCGTTCGCCGTCGATGCCGCGGCCCATCACGGCCAGGCGCTGGAAGCCTTGACCGTGCAGGCTCTGCACTTGGGCATGGGTCGGCACCAGGGTGGCCGCACAGCCGTTGTGAAAGCGGCGAAGCGCGCTTAGCAGGACCGGTTCCAGCCACGGTAGGCCGTAATCGTGACAGTAGTGATCGAAGTTGGTATGCCAGCCGGCGACGACGGGGATGCCGAGGCGGTGGGCGATTCGGCGGGCCGACCAGCCCAGCGGGCCCTGGGTGGCGAGATAGACCGCGTCGGGTCGCTGCCGTTGCCACAGGCTTTGCAGTCGCCGCGGCGCGGGCAGGCCGATTCGGACTTCCCGATAGCCAGGCAGGGACACGCCGCGCACCTGAAGCTCCGCCTGCATGCCCGCCGCCCGCTGGAACCGAACGCCCTGCGATGGTCCTGGTCGCACCAACTGGAGCTCGACACCGCGGCCGTGCAGCTCGTCGGCCAGGTGGCTGAGCGTGTGGGCGACGCCATTGATGTCGGGTGCCCAGGTTTCGCTGACCAGACAGATGCGCATGACGACCTCGTGGGTGATCTTCTCACTGCGAGGCTGCCGGCTTCGCGTGACGCCAGTGCGACAGAGGCGTGATGAAACGATGACAGCGGCGCTGGGCGGCGTGTCGCCACGCTACAGACCGATACACCATGGTCGGCTCGCCCGCCACGGCAAAATCCGCGATGCTGGGCGCTCACGCTGTCTGGAGTCCGCCATGAAGCTGTCGCCCGCCTATCGCCTTGCCGCCACCATCCTGCATGGCTTCGACGAGTACCGTTCGCGCTTCAAGGCCATCACCGCCGATGCCAGCCGACGATTTCGCGACGCTGCCTGGCGCGAAGCGCAGCAGGCCTCCGCGGAGCGCATCAATCTCTATGCAGAGAAAGTCGACGATACCCTGGAGCGACTGCGGCGCACCTTCAGCGAGGAGGAACTGACCCACTGCGAGTGCTGGCGGGAGGCAAGGAACCACTATGCCGAGCTGATCAGCCAGCGGCTCGATTACGAACTGGCCGAGACCTACTTCAACTCACTGTTCTGCTCCGTGTTCCATCATCGCCACATTCGCAACGACTGGATGTTCGTCTACAGCTCGCGGGATGGTGCGGCGCACCGCTCGGGCATCGAGCTGTGCCGGCGCCATGTGGTGGACGGCGACTGGCAGGCAGCCGTTCGCTGGGCGCTGGCGGAGGCGCCCTTCGAGACGCCCTTCGACGACCTGGGGCGGGATACCCGCCTGGGTGCCGACTTCCTGTGCGGTCATCTGCCGGCAGTGCTGCGGGATGCCGCGGATGCCGAGGTGGAGCTGCTCGAGAGCGTCTTCTATCGCAACAAGGGCGCCTATCTGGTGGGGCGCATTCGCGGGGGTGGCGAGCAGGTGCCGCTGGTACTGCCGGTGCTGCACGATGAAGGCAAGGGGCTGCATCTGGACACGGTGCTCATCGAGCCCGATGAGGTGTCGATCATCTTTTCTTTCACGCGCGCCTACTTCCAGGTCGAGGTGCCGGTGCCCGGGGAGTTCGTCGACTACCTGCGCGAGCTGATGCCCGACAAGCCCGCCGGCGAACTCTACGCCGCCATCGGCTTCTTCAAGCACGGCAAGACCGAGTTCTTTCGCGCCCTCAACCAGCAGGTGGCCAGACGTGAGGACCGCTTCATCATCGCCCCCGGCGTGCGCGGCATGGTGATGGCGGTGTTCGTGCTGCCGTCGTTTCGCACCGTGTTCAAGATCATCAAGGATCGTTTCGATCCCACCAAGGAGATGAGCCGCGAGGACGTGCGCGAGAAATACCGCCTGGTCAAGCGCCACGACCGCGTGGGGCGCATGGCCGACACCCAGGAGTTCTCGCACTTCATCGCCCGGCGGGATCACTTCGACCCCGACTGCCTCGAGGAGCTGCTGCGCGTGGCACCTTCCACCGTCTATCTCAAGGGCGACAAGGTGATCATCGAGCACTGCTACACCGAGCGCATGATGACCCCGCTCAACCTCTATCTGGAGCAGTGCGACGAAGCCGAGGAACGTGCGGTGCTCAAGGACTACGGCAATGCCATCAAGCAGTTGGCCGCCGCCAACATCTTTCCCGGCGACATGCTGCTCAAGAACTTCGGGGTGACCCGGCACGGTCGTGTGATCTTCTACGACTACGACGAGATCTGCTATCTCACCGAGTGCAACTTCCGCCACATCCCCGAGCCGCTCTATCCCGAGCAGGAGCTCGCCGACGAACCCTGGTACTCGGTGGGGCCGAATGATATTTTTCCCGAAGAGTTCGGCCCCTTCCTGTTCGCGAACCTGCGCTTGCGCAAGCTCTTCTATACGCTGCATCCCGAGCTCTTCGATGCCGGCTACTGGCAGGGGCTGCAGCAGGCCATTCGCGACGGACGGGTGATCGACGTCTACCCCTATCGCAACAAGCAGCGCTTTGCCGGAAGCGACGGCAACGGGCTGGTCTATTGAGTCGATGCGACGTTTCGAGGAGTGGAGCTTGGGCGAGTCGCCGCGTCCCCACCTGGTCGTTCTCACCGGCGCGGGCATCAGTGCCGAGAGCGGCATCCAGACCTTTCGTGCCAGCGATGGCCTGTGGGCAGACCATTCCGTCGAGGAGGTGGCGACCCTCGAGGCATGGCACCGCGATCCCGAGCGCGTGCTGCGGTTCTACGACGCCCGCCGGGAGCAGGTGCGCCGCGCCCGTCCCAATGCTGCGCACCGGGCGCTGGCAGCCCTCGAGGCGCAGGGCTTTCGGGTCAGCATCATCACTCAGAACATCGACGACCTGCACGAGCGCGCCGGCTCGCGCGATGTGCTCCATCTGCACGGGGAGATCCTTCAGGCGCGCTCCTCGGTGGATCCGCGGTTGCGCTACCCGCTGCGGCGCGGCGGCATCCGCCTGGGTGACGTGTGCGACAAGGGCAGCCAACTGCGCCCCGACGTCGTGTGGTTCGGCGAGAGCGTGCCGCGCTTCGGCGAGGCGTGCGAAATCGCCGCCGAGGCCGACCTTCTACTGGTGGTGGGTACCTCGCTGGCCGTGATGCCGGCAGCCTCGCTGCTCGATCAGGTGGGAATGGATGTGCCCTGCGTGCTGGTCGATCCCGAAGCGCATGCCCTGGCGCCGCCGGGCGTCACGCGTTTCGATCAGCCGGCCGGCAAGGGCGTGCCGGCGCTTACGCGTCACTGGCAGCGCGAGGGGAGGCTCTGGGTGCCGGACCCGCTGAGCGGGTGACCGCAGTGTGCAGCATTGCTAGAATGCCTGGTCCCCCGTCGAGAGTCGCCCAGCATCATGTCGGATCAGCCTTCCGTCTCGGACACGCCCGAGAGCGGTGCCGTCGCCAGCGACCCCGCCACCGGACGTTCTCATGACCCCGCCACCGGTCATCCGCGCCCGCCGCGTCGCGAGTTCAAGGCCCGCGGCAGCTTCGTAGTGCGTTGCCCCGGCTGCAACCTGCCCGAGCTCAACTGCCTCTGCCCCTATCGGGTCGAGGCTCAGAGCGTGGCCAGGGTGTGGCTGCTCACCCATCCCCTGGAGCACCACAAGCCCACCAACACCGGGCGGCTGATTCGTGACGTGCTACCCGATACCCAGGTCTTCACCTGGTACCGCACGGCGCCGGACCCGGGCCTGCTGGCCCTGCTCGACGATCCGCGTTATGCCCCCTTCGTGATCTTCCCCGATGATCAGCCGGATTACGCCGACCGCGTGGTGAGCATCGAGGCCGTCACCGAGACACGGGTGGCAGGGCGCATCCCGGTGTACCTGCTGCTCGACGGTACCTGGCGACAGGTACGGCGCATCTTTCGCCGCAGCCCTTACCTCGATGCTTTCCCGGTGTTGCCGTTGCATGCTCGGCGAGAGACTCGTTATCGGCTGCGCAAGCCCGCTTCCAGCGAGCACCTGTGCACTGCCGAGGTCGCGGCCGAGCTGCTGAATCAGGGCGGCGATGCGGACGCCGCGCGGGTGCTCGACGATTATTTCGATGCGTTCAACGACAGCTATGCAGCGAGCCGGCGCTTCGAGAAAATCGCTGCGCCGACGCCGGCGATGCAGCGCCTGATGGCGCGCCGCGGCGCATGAGCGTGTCATGCTCAGGCCGTTCGCACGCGGCTTCTTCCCGCCTGCTTGGCTTGATACATCGCCAGGTCGGCACGCCGCACGATGCTCTTGGGTGTGTCGCCCGCTGACCACTGGGTGACGCCAAAGCTGGCCGAGATAGGGCCGGCGAATGGCATCGGGAGCTCGGCTATCTCGTCGCACAGCCGCCGGGCAAGGTCGGCGGCGGCATGCAAGGTGCAGTTCGGTGCGATGATCAGGAACTCTTCACCACCCCAGCGACCGAGATGGTCACTGGTGCGCAGGCGGGCCAGGGTTTCCTGCGCCAGGTGGTACAGGACCCGATCGCCGGCATCGTGTCCATGCGTGTCGTTGATGCGCTTGAAGTGGTCGACGTCGAAGAGCAGCAGCGAGCAGGGCTCATGGCTGTGCTCGCAGGCGAGCAGTTCGGCATCCAGCACCTGCTCGATGCGATGCCGGTTGGCGACCTGGGTGACGGGATCGGTGTGGGCGAGTCTCGCCAGCGTCGTATTGTGCTCCTGCAATCGCTTGGCGAGCTGGCGGGCCTGGCACAAGGTCATGTCGGCCGACAGCAGGCGGGCGAGTTCCTGTGCCTGGTGCAGGTCGGCGGGTTGCCAGGGCGGACTGGTGCCGTTGGCGGTCGCACGGCGGAATAGCATGAGCCAGCCGGTGGTGTCGTTTCCCGTCCGTAGCGGAACGGCGAGCAGACCGGCAAACGAAGGGTCGGCGGTCAACTCTCCGGCGAGCGGGGTGCTGGCCAGGTCGTGATGGCTCCAGGGGCGCCGGCGGCCGTTGGCGTCCAGGAAGCGGAGTATGTCACTCAGGGTCGATTTTTCGGGGTGGGTGCCGATGCCGTTGATCTGACCGCCCTGCGTCAACAGCATGCCGCAGGCCTGGAATATCTCGAGCCAGGTCTGGCCGGCCTCCCGCAGGCTCCGGATCGACAGATGCTGCATGCCTTCGCTGCCGAGGCACTCGTAGGCGTCCAGCAAACGCTGGCGGCGCCGCAGGTTGCTGCGCTCCTCGAGCAATTGGTGGCGCTGCCAGGCAGCTTGCGCCACCAGCTGAAGCAGCTGACGAACGGGAGGTGCCAGATAGCGGGGTATGGCACTGTATCCGATCAGCAGGCCACCGGAAGAGGGCGTCTCGTCATGCAGAGGGAAGGCCAGAACGGAGCGAACGGCACGTCGGCGCAGCTGTCGCGCCTGTCGGTCGGGAAGCGCGTGAAAAGCCAGGGAGGCATCCACCGTGGTGTCGCCGATGAGCGGTACCGGCTTCGCTTGGGTGTCCGCGACCATGCGTAGCCCCGTGCCCGCTTCGAGATCCCCGGCGCCGGGAGTGCAGTAGCGTATGCAGGCATGGGCATGGCCGGTGATCTCCTGCACTGCCTGGAGCAATACGCTTTCGAGCTGCTGCGGGTCATGGCAGGCATCGAATCGGCGTCCCCAGGCGACGCCACGGCCGGTCAGGTCGTCGTCGAGATTCTCCAGGGGCTCGATCTCGAGTGTCGCCGTGACGGCCGAACCATGCGCGGTGACCAGCAGAGACCGCTGCCGACCGGTCAGACGGCGCGAAGCGCGTGGCGTCGATGGCCGTGACAACTGATGCTGCAATGCCTCGATGAGCGATGCACCGAGCAACTGATGGGGAGAAAGCGACAGGACATCCGCCTGGGGCAGATCGAGAAAGTCCGCCAGGTTGGTGCTGGCAAGCCGGATTCGTCGCCATTGCCGGTCGACGGCCATGAGACAGCCGCACGGTTGAATGGCCCGTGGGTCGTACGCCAATGCGGCACGGTAGTCGCTCGCTACGAGATCCGTTTCCAGCGAGTCCATGGCGGTGTCCTTGGCGTGGCCCCGCCCCGGTCGAGGCCCCCGGGGCTGCCGTCGCCTGCGCTAGGTGTCTGGGCGAGTATAACATCCAACTTCATTAATTTAACCATTGGTTCACCTTATGATTCAACCGGAGTTTATCCTAGCGTGTAACACAGGCGGCACGTTGCCTCGATGAGCGACGAGTCTGCCTTTGCCGATCGACTGGCCAATGCCATGCGCGCGGCCGGTTACGAGCCACGCCCGGCCGTACTGGAACGTGAGTTCAATCTGCGTTTCTGGGGCAAGCCCGTGACGCTTCAGGGTGTGCGCCGCTGGTTGCGGGGCGAAACCCTGCCCCAGCAGGAGAAGCTCGAAGTGCTGGCAGCGTGGTTGAACGTCGAGCCGCAGGAGCTGCGTTATGGAAAGCGCGCCGTGAATCGGATTCGCGAGGCGAAGGGGCGCTGGAAATCCACGATCAGTGCCGAAGAGCGCCAGGTGCTGGAGAAATATCTGGCGCTACCGGTTGCCGAACGCAAGGTGGTCGCCCAGGTCATCGATGCCTTCTACCGAGCCAGGCAATCGACGGGCGACGAGGAGTAAGCCGGACTCGCACCGTTGGGTTAGCCGGGCAGTCTGAGCAGGGCGTCGGCGATACGGAAGCCGGCGATCCAGGTGCCGGCAGCGGAGCCCAGCGTGGCGAACAGGAATACCAGAAGGGTCCGCGAGACCCGGTTGCGCCACCAGCCCTTGAGCGCGGTGACGTCATGGCGCAGGGTCGAGAAGTCGCGCACCTTGGGCTTGCGCAGCAAGAGTTCCACGCCGGCGGCGACGAAGCCGGCGCCGATGGTGGGATTGAGCGAGGTGAGCGGGGCGGCGACGACGGTAGCGGCCACCGTCAATGGGTGGGCCAGGGCGAACAACGTGGCCACGCCAGACAGCACGCCGTTGATCACGAACCATTCGCCGATCAGCTGCCAGCCGAGTTCGGTGTTACGCGAAAAGCCGATGGCGAAGCCGGTCAGCACCAGGGCCGTCACCACCCAGGGCAGTGCGCGCCACAGGCGCGATGGTGGCGGGGTGCTCTCCAGCGCTTCGCGCTCGGCGGTGGGCGCCTCCGGGAGCGGCGACTCGAGCTGCTCGGCCATGCCCTTGAGGTGACCGGCACCGATCACCACCAGCACGTGACGATAGCGCCCGGGCGGTGCCTGCTCGGCCAGGCGCAAGACCATGTAGCGGTCGCGCTCGCTGATCAGCGGCGTGAACAGCGCCTCGGACTCGGCAGCGAACTCGCTGAAGGTGGACTCCAGGACATCGCCCTCTTTCAGCCGCTCGATCTCGTCGCTCGATACTTCCTGGCGCGATAGCACGCTGCCCAGCAGACCCGAAAACAGCGAGAAGCGCTGCCACCAGGGCACGTTGTGGTAGATGCGCTTCAAGGTGATGCCGACGTCGCGGTCGATCAGCAGCAGCGGCAGTCCGTCGCGGCGCGTCTCCTCAAGGGCGGCGCGCATCTCGGCGCCGGGCTCGATGCCCGACTGTTCGGCCACCCGCTGCTGGAAAGCGCCCAGCGCCAGGCTGGCGGCCACCATGCCGGCCTTGCCCTGGCGGAAGATGGCGAACAGGTCTTGCTCGGCCAGGGCGTCGGGGTTGCTGAGATTCTGGTGGCGCGAATCGCACAGTTCGATGGCCACGGCGTCGAACTCACCCGAGCGAATCAGGCTGCGCACGTCTGCGGCGCTCTCGGCCGAGACGTGGGCGGTGCCCAGCAGAGTATAGCGACTGCCCCCCATCTCGATGACGCGGTGGGGGCCGCTGATGGCGGGCTGGGAGGCGGTCGTGGGTTCCTGGGAGTCGGTCATGACGGCTCGAGACTGAGGGCTGAAGAGTCGATTATCCATGAAGCCTGCCGGCGGGCCAAACCTCGGCTACTTGCGCCAGAAGGCCGGCGTGAACAGTACCAGCACGGTGAATATCTCCAAGCGGCCGAGCAACATGGCCACGATCAGAATCCACTTGGTGACGGTGGGCAGGTCGCCGTAATGGGCGCTTGCCTCACCCAGTGCCGGGCCCAGGTTGTTGAGCGCCGAGCCCACCGTCGACCAGGCGGTGACCTGATCGACGCCGGTGGCCATCACGCCGACCAGCATCAGGAAGAACAGCAGCAGGTAGACCGAGAAGAAGCCCCACACCGCCTGGGCGATGCCGTCCGGCACGCTGACTTTGCCCACCTTGACCGATATCACCGCGCTGGGGTGGATCAGGCGCATCACCTCGCGCATGCCCTGCTTGAGGATGAGGATGATGCGGATCACCTTCATGCCGCCGCCGGTGGAGCCGGAGCAGCCGCCCACGAAGGCGGTGACGAAGAGCAGGAAGGGCAGTGCGCCCGGCCAGGCGGAAAAGTCCGCCACCGCGAACCCCGCCGTGGTGGCGACCGAAACCACTTCGAAGAAACCGTGACGCAGGCCGCGCTCGACGCCGTATTGTTCGGTGAGCCACAGCGACACCACGGTGATCACCGTCAGTCCGGCCAGGAACAGCAGCAGGAAGCGCGCTTCGGGATCCTGCACGTAGTGCTTGAGCTGACGGCCGCGCCAGGCCAGGAAGTGCAGGCTGAAGCTCATGGCGGAGACGATCAGAAAGGCGGCACAGATCAACTCGATGGCGGCGCTGTCGAAATGGCCGATGCTGGCGTCGTAGGTGGAGAAGCCCCCGATGGCCACGGTGGAGAAACTGTGGCCCAGGGCATCGAACCAATTCATGCCGGCCGCCATGTAGGCCAGCATGCAGGTCAGCGTGAGGGAGGCGTAGATGTACCACAGCGCCTTGGCCGTCTCGGTGATGCGCGGGGTGAGCTTGGAGTCCTTCAGCGGTCCCGGTATCTCGGTGCGATAGAGCGCCATGCCGCCGACGCCGAGGGTCGGCAGGATCGCCACGGCCAGCACCACGATCCCCATGCCGCCCAGCCACTGCAGCTGCTGGCGGTAGTAGCGGATCGACTCGGGCAGATGCTCGATGCCGGTGATCACCGTGGCCCCGGTGGTGGTGAGCCCCGAAAAGGACTCGAAGACGGCATCGGTGAGCGATAGCGCCGAATCGCCGGCGAACATCAGCGGCAGCGAGCCGAACAGCGCCAGCACGCTCCAGAACAGCGCCGCGATCAGGAAGCCGTCGCGGGTGCGTAGCTCGCGGCGTGCGTGGCGGTTGGGCAGATACATCACCGCCCCTGTCGCCACGGTGATGCCGATGGCGATCAGGAAGTCCTGCCACATGCCGTCGGCGAACAGCCAGGAGATGAGAATCGGCGGCACCAGGGTCAGGCTGAACATCATCAGCAACAGCCCGAGGATGCGCAGGATCATGCGCAGGCTCATGGCGTGCCCCCTCGGACAGGGAGCGCGAGCGTTGCGGGCCGCCGCATCGTCTCGCGGCTCGGCATCGGCAGAGCTGGCAACCGCATCAGAAGAACGTCAGCCCGACCTGGAAGAGACGCTCCACTTCGCGGATGCGTCGCTTGTCGATGACGAAGAGGATCACGTGGTCGCCGGATTCCACCACCACGTCGTCGTGGGCGATCAGTACTTCCTTGCCGCGCACGATGGCACCGATGGTGGTGCCGTTGGGCAGATCGATCTCGCCGATGGCACGCCCCACCACCTTGGAAGACTGGGTATCGCCGTGGGCGATGGCCTCGATGGCCTCGGCGGCGCCGCGGCGCAGCGAGTGGACGTTGACGATGTCGCCGCGCCTGACGTGGGTCAGCAGGCTGCCGATCGTGGCCTGCTGGGGCGAGATGGCGATGTCGATCTCGCCGCCCTGCACCAGGTCGACGTAGGCGGCGTTGTTGATCAGCGTGAGCACCTTCTTGGCGCCCATGCGCTTGGCCAGCATCGACGACATGATGTTGACCTCGTCGTCGTTGGTCAGCGCGCAGAAGATGTCGCAGTCCTCGATGTTTTCTTCCTCGAGCAGGCGCTTGCTGGTGGCGCTGCCGTGCAGCACCACGGTACGGTCGAGGCGTTCGGAGAGCACCGTGCAGCGCTCGATGCCGTGCTCGATGATCTTCACCTGGTGGCTGTGCTCGAGGTGTTCGGCGAGGCGCTCGCCGATGTTGCCGCCGCCGGCGATCATGATGCGGCGGAAGTCGCGGTCGACCCGACGCAGCTCGCTCATCACCGCACGGATATCGCGGCGTGCGGCGATGAAGAACACCTCGTCGTCGGCCTCGATGGTGGTGTCGCCGCGCGGGATGATCGGTCGGTTGCGGCGATAGATGGCCGCGACGCGGGTGTCGACGCTAGGCATGTGTCGACGCAGAAAGCCCAGTTCCTGGCCCACCAGGGGGCCGCCGTAGAAGGCCTTGACCGCTACCAGCTGCACCAGGCCACCGGCGAATTCGAGCACCTGAAGGGCGCCGGGGTGCTCGATCAGCCGGCGGATGTGGTCGGTGACCACCTGCTCGGGGCTGATCAGCA
Organism: Billgrantia gudaonensis; assembly: GCF_900100195.1. Lineage (GTDB taxonomy): Bacteria > Pseudomonadota > Gammaproteobacteria > Pseudomonadales > Halomonadaceae > Halomonas > Halomonas gudaonensis. The sequence continues at coordinate 89,450 of NZ_FNES01000013.1, read as the reverse complement.
CGTCGATGGGGATCGCCTCGTGGGCGAACAGCCCCTTGCGGGTGAGGTAGGCCGTGGCGCGGACCCGGGCGATCTTGGTGGGGGTGCGAAACAGAGTGTGGGCCACCTGGCAGGCGATCATGTTGACTTCGTCGCGGCTGGTCACCGCGATCAGCATGTCGGCGTCCTCGCAGCCGGCCTGGCGCAGCACCACCGGGTAGGAGCCGGGCCCCACCACGGTGCGGATGTCGAGCCGGGTGTGCAGCTCGCGCAGCTTGTCGCCGTTGGTGTCCACCACGGTGATGTCGTTCTCTTCGCGGGCCAGGTGTTCGGCCAGGGTGCCGCCGACCTGGCCGGCACCGAGAATGATGATCTTCATTGTGTCGTTGTCCGCTGTCCGGGGCGCCGGAATCGACGACGGCGCACCTTGTGCGCCGCAATACAGTAGCGGCTAGCATAAACCAGCCGCCCGTTGGGGAACAGTCCTGCCCAGGCAGCGGGTTTCAGTCGAGGGTGAAGCCGATTCGCAGGGTGACCTGCCAGTGAGCCACGCGGCCATGCTCGATGTGGCCGCGGGTATCGGTGACCTCGAACCAGCGCATGCCGTGCAGCGTCTCGGAAGCCTTGACGATGGCGTTGTTGATGGCGTCTTCGATACCCAGCTCCGAGGAGCCGGTGAGTTCGATGTGCTTGTAGACGTGGTGGCTCATGGCGCCTCCCCGTTGGCATGTGACGGATTGGGACGGTTTAGATGGCCGCCTTTTTCAGTCTGGCATAAAAGAAGCCGTCGTGATGGTTCGCTGTCGGCAGCAGTTGACGTCCGGCGCCGGCGGAGCGGCCCCAGCTCAGGTCTGCCGGCGTCGTGTCCTGGGCATCGGGGGTGCGCGACAGGAAGTCGTCGATCCGTTCGCTGTTCTCTTCGGGGAGCACCGAGCAGGTAGCGTAGACCAGCGTGCCGCCCGGACGCAGCAGTGGCCACAGGCTGTCGAGAAGACGCCGCTGCAGGTCGGCCAGTTGGGCGATGTCCGAGGGGCGGCGCAGGCGTTTGATGTCGGGGTGGCGGCGGATGACGCCGGTGCCGGAGCAGGGAGCATCGAGCAGGATGGCGTCGAAGAGGGTACCGTCCCACCAGCGATGCTGGGTGGCGTCGTCATGCACGAGAGTGGCCGAGAGGCCGAGACGCGCCAGAGTGTCCTCGACCCGAGCCAGGCGCACGGCATCGCTGTCCAAGGCGACGAGCTCGATGTCGAAGAGTTCCAGCAGATGGGCGGTCTTGCCGCCGGGGGCGCAGCAGGCGTCGAGCACGCGGCCACCAGGGCGTGGCGCCAGGACCGGGCCGAGCAGTTCCGCAGCGAGCTGCGCGGCTTCGTCCTGCACGCTGACGTCACCCTCGGCGAAGCCCGGCAGTGCCTGGACGTCGCAGGGCGTCTCCAGGGTCAGGCCATCCGGCGAGTGGAGGCACAGGCGTGCCTCGAACCCGGCATCGGCGAGGCGCGCCAGATAGATTTCGCGATCCACGCGGCGGCGGTTGACGCGCAGCGTCATCGGCCCCGGAACGTTGTTGGCCTCGGCAATGGCGCGCCAGTCGTCGGGCCAGGCCTGGCGCAGCGTCTTGAGCAGCCAGCGAGGATGCAGCAGTGCCACGGCCGGATCGCGGTCCACTTCGGCCTGCAGGGCGGCGGATTCGCGCTGCAGGCGGCGCAGGCAACCGTTGATCACGCGCGTGGCCCACTCCTTGCCGAGTAGGCGGGCGGCGCCGGCGGTCTCGCCAACGGCGGCATGCGCAGGGATGCGCAGGTAGAGCAACTGATGAATGCCCAGCAGCAGCAGTGCCTGGACATCGGCGTCGCGAGCCTTGAAGGGGCTCTTGAGCAGCCGGTCGGCGAGCGCCTCCAGGCGTGGCAGGGTGCGGCAGGTGCCGTAGCAGAGCGCCTTGAACAGCGCCCGGTCGCGGGCCACCACCTGATGGTCGTCGAGGTCGTTGAGCGATCCCTTGCCGGCGATCACCGGCGCCAGAGCCCGCGCAGCGCTGGCGCGCACGGCCTGGCCGCCGTCGGTCATCTCGCCGTGTCGAGTGCCGTTTCGTGAATGCGGAGTGGAGCGAGTCATGGCTGGTTTTCCTGGCTGGTGGCGCCCAGCGGCTGGCCAGGGGCCAGGCTGGCGTGACGGGCGTTGAGCAGGTCGCGGGCAGGAAGCGGCTTGCCGCCGGGTAGCTGGGCGCGAGTGACGCGCAGGACCTCGCTACCGGTAGTGCCGCAGGCGATGCGCAGTGCATCGGAATCGGGGGCCAGCAGGGTTCCGGGGAACGGCGCCGACTCTCCGGCGCGAGGGGCGCTCGCTTCGGCCATCAGCAGGCGCAGGCGGGCATTTCCCAGGCCACACCAGGCCACCGGCCAGGGGTTGAAGGCCCGGATCTTGGCGGCCAGCCGTTCGGCGGGCGCATGGAAATCCAGCTCGGCCTCGGACTTGGAGAGCTTGGCGGCGTAGGTAGCGCCCACCGAGGGCTGCGGGGTGGCGGAGAGCGACCCCTCCGCCAAGGCGTCCAGGGCCTCGACCAGCGCTTCGCCGCCGAGCCGGGCCAGGGTGTCGTGGAGCTCGCCGCCGGTGGTGGTGGCGGTGATCGGCGTGCGCCGTACGAGCAGCATGTCGCCGGTGTCCAGCCCTTCGTCCATCTGCATGATGGTCACGCCGCTCTCGGCATCGCCCGCCTCGATGGCGCGCTGAATGGGGGCCGCGCCTCGCCAGCGCGGCAGCAGCGAGGCGTGGACGTTGAGGCAGCCCAGCCTGGGGATCTCCAGCACCGCTGGCGGCAGGATCAGGCCGTAGGCCACCACCACCATGACGTCTGCGTCGTGGGCGGCCAGTTCGTCCTGTACCGCGGTGGTCTTGAGACTCTCGGGCTGGAGCACCGGCAGGCCGTGGGTGCCCGCCAGCCGCTTGACCGGGCTTTCCGACAGCTGCCGGCCGCGACCGGCGGGGCGGTCGGGCTGGGTGTAGACGGCGGCGACGGCGTGACGACTCTCGAGCAGTGCCGTGAGGCTCTCTGCGGCGAAGTCTGGCGTGCCGGCGAAGATGACGCGCAGGGATCGGGACATGTCTCGGGCCTTGCCGGTGAGCGGAGGGCCCATGATAACGGAGGCGGCCCCAACGACGAAGGCCGGGGTGTGACCCCGGCCTTCGCGAACGGTGAATGCACTCTCTCAGGCGGGCTGCATCTGCTTGTGGCGCTTCTCCATCTTCTTGCGCACGCGGTCGCGCTTGAGCGGCGAGAGATAGTCGACGAACAGCACGCCTTCCAGGTGATCGCACTCGTGCTGGATGCAGTGGGCGAGCAGACCGTCGGCCTCGAGCTCGTAGGGCGTGCCGTCGCGGTCCAGCGCCTCGAGGTGGACCCTGAGCGCACGTGGCACCTCGGCGTAGTATTCGGGAATCGACAGGCAGCCCTCGGACATGGGCTCGCGCTCGTCGCCGAGCGGAGTGACCTCGGGATTGATCAGCACCAGCGGTTGATTGCGGGCATCGCTCACGTCCATGACGATCACGCGACGATGCACGTCCACCTGGGTGGCGGCCAGGCCGATGCCGTTGGCGTCGTACATGGTCTCGAGCATGTCGTCGACCAGCTGGCGGACCGCGTCATCGACCGCCTCGACCGGAGCGGCTCGGATACGCAGTCGCTCGTCGGGAAACTCGAGGATGGGTAGTTTGGCCATGGCGTTGGTATCACCGTTATGCTTGATTCAGGGGATGGCCTTATTCTAGGTGGTCTAGGCCAGCGGGGAAACCACTGTGCCTCGCATGTGGGCCATAGCATGCGACTATAGCATATCGACCCGATCGGGCCGGTACGGTTCCGGTCACGAGGGCCTGGGAGACTCGATCTCGACCAGCAAGGGGATGGCAGGGATGAAGGGGAGCACAAGCGGGAAATGCGTGCGGACGAGCCTGGCGATGCTGGCAGTGAGCGTTGCGCTGGGCACGGCATCGGCCTGGGCCCAGGCACCGAGCTGGGATCGCGGACTGCGCGACGAGGCGCCCGAGCGCTATACCGTGGCGCGCGGTGATACCTTGTGGGACATCGCCGGGCGCTTCCTGCGACACCCTTGGCAGTGGCCCGACGTGTGGCGGGTCAACCCGCAGATCGAAGACCCCCATCTGATCTACCCTGGCGACACGATCGTTCTCTACGACTGCGATGGCCGCCCCTGCCTGGGCCTGGAACGCGGCCAGAACGTAGTGCGTCTGTCGCCGGAGGTGCGGCGCATCCCCCCTCGCGAAGCGATCGCGCCGATCCCTCTGGAGACGATACGCCACTTCCTGCGCGATCATCGCGTAGTCGATGACCCGGAGAGCCTGGAAGAGCTGGCCTACGTGGTGGCCGGCGACGACCGGCGTATCGTCAGCGGCGCGGGCGATCGTCTCTATGCTCGCGGCGAACTGGCCTCGGGGGCACGCTACGGGGTCTACCGTCGCGGTGAGCGCTACGTCGACGAGGCAACCGGTGAAGTGCTGGGGCTCGAGCTGGAGAGTATCGGCGAGGTGCGCCGCGAGCGTCAGGAAGCGGACATCGTCGTGCTCGAGGTGACCGCCGCCAGCCGCGAGATTCGCGACGACGACATCGTGCTGCCGCTGGAGAGTCGTGAACTGGAGCGCGAGTTGCTGCCGCGCCCGCCCGACAGCGAGATCGATGGCCGCATTCTGGCGGTGCCCGGCGGCGTGCGCTTCGCCGGCCGCCTGCAGGTGGTGACCCTGGACCGTGGACGACGCGATGGCCTGGCGCCAGGCCACGTCCTGGCCGTCGAGCAGCGTGGCGAACAGGTTGCCGACCCGCGGACCGGCGAGGCGCTGAGACTGCCCGGTAGCGAAGCGGGCCTGGCCATGGTCTTCCGCGTTTACGACAAGCTGAGCTACGCCTTGATCATGCGTGCCACGCGAAGCCTCGAGGTGGGGGATCGAGTCCACAACCCGGCTTCTCTCGTCGGGCGCGCGGGGCGGTGAGTGCCGTGCCTGGGCGGCTACCGCCGTTACGCGATTGGCTGGCGCTCGTTCGCTTGCCCGGTTTGGGCAGCACACGCCTGGCCGAACTCTGCGACGCTGCGCCGGCCTGGCCCGACGGCTGGCTGGCGCGGCTGCCCCGTGAAGCGGCCACGGCACTGCGCCTGTGGTTGGATCACCCCACCCGCAGCCCGATGAGGGCGCAGATCGAGGCCGACCTGGCGTGGAGCGAAAGCGCCCCGTCTCGCCACCTGCTGTATCCGGGAGATCCCGCCTGGCCGACACTGCTCACCCAGATCGCCGATCCCCCGCCACTGCTGTGGGCCGAGGGCGACCTGGCGGCGCTGCTGCCGCCGGCGCTGGCCATCGTCGGCTCCCGGCGCCCGACCCGCGAAGGGTTGGCCAACGCCGCCGCTTTCGCCCGGGAGCTCGCCGGGCGCGACTGGGCGGTGGTCAGCGGCATGGCGCTGGGCATCGACGGCGCCGCCCAGCGAGCCGTGCTCGATGCGGGCGGGCGCACCGTTGCCGTGCTGGGCTGTGGCGTCGACGTCATCTATCCTCCGCGGCACGCCACCCTTCACCATCGTCTACGCGATGAGGGCGGCCTGCTGCTCGCCGAGCACCCGCCCGGCACCCGCGCTCGCGCGGGCTTCTTTCCGCGACGCAACCGCATCGTCACCGGACTCTCGCTGGGGGTGCTGGTGGTCGAGGCAGCCGAGAAGAGCGGCTCGCTGGTGAGCGCACGGCTGGCCAGCGAGCAGAATCGCGAGGTGTTCGCCCTGCCGGGCTCCATCCACAATCCCCAGGCACGAGGTTGCCTGCAGCTGATCCGCCAAGGGGCGGTGCTGGTGCGCGGAATCGACGACATCCTGGAAGAGCTTTCCCAGTGGGCGGCGGTGCACGTGCCCACGCCAGCGGTACGAGCCGCTCCCGAGACGAGTCGCGACCCGCTGCTGCGCTGGCTCAGCGATACGCCAGCGCCGCTGGATTCGCTGGTGGCGTTGACCGGGCTCGACGTGCCGGAGTGCCAGCGTCGCCTGCTCGAACTGGAGCTCCAAGGCTGCGCGGCGCAGGCGCCGGGTGGCTGGGTGCGTCTGTCGGGGGCGTGATAGAATCCTTGCCCATTCACGCGTCGTCGCGTCGACTTCCGAGGAGTGTCCATGAGCCAGGCCAGCCAGATCGAGCATGCCGTTGCCGCCCTGCGTCGGGGCGGCGTGATCGCTTACCCTACCGAAGCCGTGTGGGGGCTGGGCTGCGATCCGGATGACGATGCGGCGGTGGCTCGGCTGTTGCGCCTCAAGGCGCGCGACCCCGCCAAGGGCCTGATCCTGGTGGCAGCCAGCATCGCTCAGTTCGCCCCCTGGCTCGAGCGCCTGCCGCCAGCGCTGCATGCCCCTCTGGTGGCCAGCTGGCCGGGCCCCAACACCTGGCTGGTGCCCGACAACGGCCGTACCCACGCCTTGGTGCGCGGCGCCCATGATAGCGTGGCGCTGCGCGTCAGCGACCATCCGGGAGTGATCGCGCTGTGCGAGGCATTCGGCGGCCCCATCGTCTCCACCTCCGCCAACCGTGCCGGCGAGGCGCCAGTCACCAGCGCGGCGGCGGTGCGCGAGGCCTTCGGCGATGCGCTCGATGCCATCGTTCCCGGCGAGCTCGGCGGGCTCGAGCGGCCCAGCACCATTCGCGATCTGATCAGCGGCCGGGTGCTGCGCGGCTGAAACCTGGCATTCGGGAGGGTGCATGTCCCAGGCCAACCTGGAAGACGTCGAACGCTACCTGCTCGACCTGCAGGAGCGCCTGTGCGACGCCCTGGCTGCCGAGGACGGTGGCGCCGGCTTTCGCGAGGACGCCTGGCAGCGCCGCGAAGGCGGCGGCGGGCGCTCGCGGGTGATCGAGAACGGCGCGCTGTTCGAGAAGGCCGGGGTGAACTTCTCCCACGTCTTCGGCGAGCGCCTGCCGCCCTCGGCCACCGCCGCGCGACCCCAGCTCGCCGGGCGCAGCTTCCATGCCGTGGGCGTCTCCTGGGTGCTTCATCCCGAGAATCCTCACGTGCCGACCAGCCACGGCAACGTGCGCTTCCTGATCGCGGAGAAGGCCGGAGAGGCACCGGTGTGGTGGTTCGGCGGCGGCTTCGATCTCACCCCCTACTACCCGGTTCACGATGACGTGGTGCATTGGCATCGCGTGGCCCGAGATGCCTGCGCGCCCTTCGGTGCGGACGTCTACCCGCGCTTGAAGGCGTGGTGCGACGACTACTTCTATCTCAAGCACCGCGACGAGCCGCGCGGGGTCGGCGGGCTCTTCTTCGACGACCTCAACGAATGGGGCTTCGAGACGAGCTTCGGCTTCCAACGCGCCGTGGGCGATGCCTTTCTCGACGCCTACCTGCCCATCGTGCAGCGCCGCCGCACCACCCCTTGGAGCGCGCGCGAGCGCGACTTCCAGCTCTACCGCCGCGGCCGCTACGTGGAGTTCAATCTGGTGTGGGACCGCGGCACCCTGTTCGGCCTGCAGAGCGGCGGGCGCAGCGAGTCGATCCTGATGTCATTGCCGCCGCTGGTCAGTTGGCGCTACGACTGGAAGCCTGAGCCGGGCAGCCCGGAAGAGCGCCTCTATCGAGATTATCTGCGCCCCCGCGACTGGCTCGGCGAGGCCGAATCGAGCGACGGATCGAGGAGTTTTCATGATTGACCGCTACTGCGTCTTCGGCCATCCGGTGGCCCATTCCCGGTCGCCGATCATCCATGCCGCCTTCGCCGAACAGACCGGTGAAGCGATCGATTACACCGCCATCGAGGCGCCGCTCGACGACTTCGCCGGCGCCTGGCGCGCCTTCGTGGCCGAGGGAGGCCGCGGCGCCAACGTCACCGTGCCCTTCAAGGAGGAGGCCTTCCGGCTGTGCGACACCTTGAGCCGTCGTGCCCAACGCGCCCGGGCGGTGAACACCCTGATCCTCGGCGGCAACGGCGAGACGTATGGCGATACCACCGATGGCGTGGGGCTGGTGCGTGACCTGGTCGATCACGGCGTCGCATTGGAGGGGGCCCGGATTCTGGTGCTGGGTGCCGGGGGCGCGGTGCGCGGCGTGCTGGAGCCGCTGCTCGCCACCAGGCCGGCCAGCCTCTTCGTGGCCAACCGTACCGCCGAGAAGGCAGCGGAGCTGGCCGAGGACTTCACCGACCTGGGCGATATCGCCGGCGGTGGCTTCGATGCCGTGGCCGGCCCCTTCGACGTGGTGATCAATGGTACCAGCGCAAGCCTGGCCGGTGATCTGCCGCCACTGCCCGAAGACCTGTTCGCCGCGGGGGCCACCGCCTACGACATGATGTACGGTGCCGAGCCCACGGTCTTTTTGCAGTGGGCCGCCGAGCGCGGTGCCCGTTGTCGAGACGGCCTGGGCATGCTGGTGGAGCAAGCCGCGGAGTCGTTCTTCCAGTGGCGGGGCAAGCGCCCCGACACTGCCCCGGTTCGGGAGCTGCTGCGTCGCTCGCTCAGCGCTTCCTGACGTAGAAGCGCGCCATCACCATCACCAGCCCTGCCACCGACAGCCCCATGCCGCCGTTGACCAGCCAGGGCGCGCGCTCCACCCAGGGCACGAAGGGTTGGCGCGTGTCGCGGCACACCCCCTCCAGGTAGTCCCAGTGCCCACCGTCGATCAGGGTGCATTCGCGCACCGCCGACAGCTCGTGAAAATAGAGGCCCATCAGCGCCAGGGGCGGCACGATCAGCAGTAGCAGTCCGAGTTTCAGCATTCGCTTTCCAAAAGTGAGGAGGGTTTGGGGAAGCGCTGATTCATGTCGCAAGCGAAGTGAGGTTGGTCGCCGCCGGAGCGCAGAACCGAGCGAAGCGACAAACATCCGGAGGATGGCCCCGAAGGGGGAGAAACCGAAGGTTTCGAATCAACCGGGGTGTAGCCTGCTACATGAGGATTCCGACGGTCCGACGCTTCGGCACCGCCGGCGATCAAGATATCGAGCGTAGCAATGAATCAGTGTTTCCCTAGGGGCGAGGGCAATTGGGCGTCCGCCCAGCGCTGCGCGCCTGCTCGTAGCGCGACATCGCCTCGCTCATCTGCGCTTCCAACCCGCCGATGCGCTGGCCATGGCTGGGGTGGGTCGACATCCATGCCGGCGGCTGGCCGCCGCCCTGGGCGCTCATGTTTTCCCACAACGCGATGCTCGCACGAGGATCGAAGCCGGCATCAGCCATCAGCATCAGGCCGATCGAGTCGGCCTCGCTCTCATGGCGCCGCGAGAAGGGCAGCAGGATGCCGTACTGGGCGCCGAGGCCCAGGGCTGCCATCATCTGCTCGCCGCCGGGGCCTTCGAGGCCGGCCGCGGAGCCGAGCGCCGAGATGCCGATCTGGGTGACGGCCTGGTTGGAAGCGCGCTCGTTGGCGTGACGGGCCAGCACGTGGCCGATCTCATGGGCAACCACCGAGGCCAGTTGGTCCTGAGTCTCGGCGATCTCCAGCAGCCCCGTGTTGACCCCCATATAGCCGCCGGGCATGGCGAAGGCGTTGGCCTGCTCGGATTCGAAGACACGAATCTGCCAGTTCTGATTGCGCTCGCGCTCGGGCAGCACGTCGACGATGGCGCTGGCAATGCATTCCGCATAGCGCTGCGGTGCGCCGCCCACCGAGGGAAGCTCCTTCTGATACTGGGCGAAGGCCTGCTGCCCCATCTGATCGAGTTGCTGGTCAGACATCAAGGTGAGCTGCGAGCGGCCGGTGGGCGAGGTGGTGCAGGCAGTGAGCGCGATGGCGAGGGCACCAACGGCGAGGCAGTGAGTCCAGCGCATGGTAGGGGCTCCTATCGGTTCCAGATTCCTATGACTCTGGACGGGGCGACCGGGTTCGCCACAAGATACCCTGAACGCCTGCCAGGTCAACCGCCCGATACGGAAAAGGAGCATGCCATGGACGCCGAGCTGAGCCGTCGCCTGACCCGCTTGTTGGATCACGTGGAGCACTGGCTGCCGCCGGCACCCCAGGAGGTCGACTGGTCGCGCGACGTGGCCGCGCTGTGGCAGCGCCATTCGCTGGGCGGCCACCTGCTGCCGGTGCCGCCTCGGGATGCCCTGAGCCTGGGCGATCTGCTGGGCATCGAACGCCAGAAACTGGCGCTGGTCGACAATACGCGTGCCTTCTTGCAGGGATTTCCGGCCAACCACGCTCTGTTGTGGGGCTCGCGGGGCAGCGGCAAGTCGTCGCTGATCCGGGCGTTGCTCAACAGTCTGGCACCGGAGGGCCTACGCCTGGTGCAGGTCGACCGTCACGATCTGGGCAGCCTGCCGCTACTGGTGTCTCAGCTGCGCCGCCACGAGCGGCGTTTCGTGGTCTACTGCGACGACCTCTCCTTCGAGGGGCACGACGATGCCTACAAGGCGCTGAAGAGCGTGCTCGACGGTGCGCTGACCGGGCCGCCGGAAAACGTGCTGCTCTATGCCACTTCCAACCGCCGCCATCTGCTGCCCGAGTCCCTGGACGACAATCAGGCCTCACAGCTGGTTGGCGACGAACTGCATCACGGCGATGCCGTGGAAGAGAAGATATCGCTCTCCGACCGTTTCGGGCTATGGCTGGGTTTCTACCCGTTCAACCAGGATACCTACCTGGAAGCCTGCTGCCACTGGGTGACCCAGCTCGGCCATGCCCACGACTGGAACGCCGAGGCGCGTGCCGAAGCGATCCGCTTCGCCACCCTGCGCGGCGGGCGCAGCGGTCGCGGTGCCTGGCAGTTCGCCTGCGAGTGGGTGGGACGGCGTCGCCTGCATGAGGGGCGGCGTTGATACGCCGCCCCTCACGACCGGGCGGATGAGCGGGGATCAGCGACGGCGGCTGCGCGCGTCGCGGGTGCGGCCCAGTTCGCGTTGCTTGGCCTTCTCGCGGTCGCTGGCGCCGGCCAGGGGGTCGTAGGGGTTCTTGCCCGAGCGGAATTCGAAGCGAATCGGCGTTCCCTTGACCTTGAGCACCTTGCGAAAGGTGTTGGTCAGGTAGCGCTTGTAGGCTTCGGGCAGGGAGCCGGTCTGGTTGCCGTGGACGACGATGATCGGCGGGTTGCTGCCCCCCTGGTGAGCCATGCGCAGCTTGATGCGCCGGCCGTGGATCAACGGCGGCGGATGCTGAGCGACGGCGTCCTGCAGCAGGGTGGTGAGACGGTTGGTCGACCAGTGGGCATTGGCCGAGGCGAAGGCACGCTCGATGGACGGGTAGAGATCGCCCACGCCGGTGCCGTGCAATGCCGAGATGAAGTGCAGGTCGGCATAGTCGGCGAAGCCCAGGCGACGCTTGATTTCGGCGCGCATCTTCTCCTTGGCCTCCTGCTCCAGGCCGTCCCACTTGTTGACGGCCAATACCAGGGCACGACCGGTGGTCAGCACGTAATCCAGCAGGTGCAGGTCCTGTTCCACGAGCCCCGAGCGCGCGTCGAGCACCATGACGGCGACGTGACATTCCTTGATCGCCTCCAGGGTCTTGATGATCGAGAACTTCTCGGCCACCTCGCGGACGTTCTTGCGTCGCCGCACACCTGCCGTGTCGACCAGCACGTAGGGCTTGCCGCGGCGCTCGAAGGGGATCTCGATGGCGTCGCGAGTGGTGCCTGCCTCGTCGAACACCACCACGCGCTCTTCGCCGAGCATGCGGTTGACGAGGGTCGACTTGCCGACGTTGGGGCGGCCGATCACGCCGATGCGGATGCCTTTGCTGCCGGTGTCGGCGGGGATGCTCTCGTCGCGCTCGGGGAAGGGGGCGAGCACCGTCTCGATCAGCGCGGTGACGTTGCGCCCGTGGGCTGCGGCGATGGGATGGGGCTCGCCCAGACCGAGCTCCCAGAACTCGGCCATGGCACCGTGCTCTTCGAGACCGTCGGTCTTGTTGACCACCAGCCAGGTCTTCTTCTGATTGACGCGCAGGTGGTTGGCGATGGCCTCGTCGGCGACGTGCAGGCCGGCCCGTGCATCGACCATGAACAGCACGATGTCGGCCTCGTCGATGGCCGCCAGCGACTGCTCGGCCATGGCGGCGTCGATGCCCTCTTCGTCACCGCTGATGCCGCCGGTGTCGATCACCGTGTAGGCCTTGTCGCCCAGCAGGCCGTTGCCGTACTTGCGGTCGCGGGTCAGCCCCGCGAAGTCGGCTACCAGGGCGTCCCGGGAGCGGGTCAGGCGGTTGAAGAGGGTCGACTTGCCGACATTGGGGCGGCCGACCAGGGCGATCACGGGTGTCATTCGAGAATTTCCAGAGCCTCGAGATGGCCATCGTTGGCCAGTACGTAGATGCGACGGTAATCGGTGAGCGGGCGTACGCTGATGCCGGAGCCGTCGATGTGCGTGCGCGCGGCCAGTTCACCGCTCTGGGCATCGATCAGGTGCAGGTAGCCTTCGAAGTCGCCCATCACCAGGTGGCCGTCGGCAAAGGCCGGAGAGGTCAGTCGGCGTCCTTCGAGTGCGTCGTTGCGCCACAGCTCGGCGCCGCTGTCGGCATCCAGAGCGATGACATGGCTGGTGGCGTCGACCACGTACAGGCGGTCGCCCACCAGCACTGGGGTCTGATAGCTGGAGAGATCGCGCTGCCACTGCACTTCGCCGCTGGTGGCCTCCAGGGCGGCCAAGCGTCCGTTGTAGCTGGTGACGAACAGACGACCGTCGGGAGTCAATACCGGCTGGCCGTCCAGATCGACGAGGCGCTCGATCTCACTGCGACCCTGGGGTACGGCGATGCGCCGCTCCCATACGGGTTGGCCGTTGCGGTTGTCCAGAGTCACCAGGCGACCGTTGCCGAAACCGACGAAGGTCACCGGGTCGATGGCCTGCGGTGTGCCGGTGCCGCGCAGTGTCAGCGCGGGTTCGGTGCTGCTGTGCACCCAGCGTTCGTCGCCGGTGCGGCGGTCCAGGGCGGTTACGGTGCCGTCCCCGCTCTGGACGATGAGCAGCTGGTTGGTGGGCTGCGGGGCGGCGAGTACTTCGCTGGGCACGCTGGATCGCCATTCGACCTCGCCGCTCTCCTGGTCGAGGGAGAACACTTCGCCGTTGCGGGTGCCCAGATAGACTCGCTCGGCAACGGCGGTGAGACCGCTGGAAACGCCGACGTCGAGACGGGTCTCCCATACTTCGCGGCCGGTATCGGCATCGATGGCTGTCACCAGGCCGTTGGCGTCGGCCGCGAAGAGGGTATCGCCATCCCGCGCCGGGGCGATGGGGTTGGTCGCCCGGCCCAGGCCGTCACCCACGCTGTGTCCCCAGTCGCTGCGGAGTTCGGTCGTGGCGTCGAAATCGCGGAGCTCCTGTGGCGCATTGCGCGGCTCCGGCTTGCTGGCACAGCCGGCCAGGACCACAGCCAGGGTGGCGACGAGAACGAGAGGGATCTTGTTGCGAATCATAGGGTGGCCTCTTCCATGCCGAGATTGTCGAGCTTGAGTTCCACGCCGAACAGCGGCTGGTCGCGTTGCTCTGCCAGCGACAGGGCTTCGCGCCACGCCTCGCGTGCGTCGTCGCGGCGCTCCAGGGCTGCATAGGCGTCGCCCCGCACGTCGGCCCGCTGGGCAGCGAGCGCGTCGGGAATGCCGGACTCCAGGGTGTCCAGAGCCGCCTCTGCGTCATCGGAGGCGAGCATCAGACGTGCCAGGCGCAGCCGTGCGAGTCCGGGCAGGTAGGCATGGCGATCGGCGTCGATCACTGCCTGCAGGGCGCTGCGGGCGCCGTCGAGGTCGCCCTGCTGGACCGCCAGACGTGCCTCGATCAGGCGAGCCAGGTCAGCATACAGGCTCGTGTCATGTTCGGTGACGATTTCCTCGGCGAGGGAGCGCGCCTCTTCGAGGTTGGCGAGTTCGAGGTTGCCGGTGCCGGCCAGATTGACCAGCTGCTGGTAGCGCATCGATGCGGCGGTCGCCTGATCGTCCTGATAGCTCTGCCAGGCGTTCCAGCCCACCACCCCGGCGATGGCGATGGCCACGCCGGCAATCAGCGATACGGCATTTTCCTTCCACCAGCGCTTGAGCGCTTCTACCTGTTCTTCTTCGCTTCTCAGCTCCGCCACGGGCGGTCTCCTTTGACTGCGGCTATTGGGTTGCGATCTTGGGCACGGCGTGTCCGGGTCAGGGCCGGTCAGTCGGGTGCCTGGGCCAGCCATTCGGACAGGCAGGCGGCCAGCGTCTCACGGGGGATGGGCTGCTGATCTCGCGCCTCGCGCAGGAACTTGACGGTCACCCGTTGTTGGCTGAGCTCATCCTCGCCGAGCAGCAGCGCCAGGCGGGCACCGCTCTTGTCGGCTTTCTTGATGCGGCTCTTGAAGCTGCCCCCACCGCAGTGCAGCTGCAGGCGCAGCCCGGGCAGCTCGCTGCGCAGTTCCTCGGCCAGCAGCATCGCCGGCGCCTCGGCGCTCTCGTCGAGGGGCATCAGGTAGAGGTCCAGCGTGTCTTCGATGCTGGCGGGCATCAGCTCCAGCGTTTCGAGCAGCAGGATCAGTCGCTCGACCCCCAAGGCGAAACCCACCGCCGGGGTCGGCTTGCCGCCCAGCTGTTCCACCAGGCCGTCGTAGCGGCCGCCGGCACACACCGTGCCCTGGCTGCCCAGCGCCGAGGTGGTCCACTCGAAGACGGTGCGACCGTAGTAGTCCAGCCCGCGGACCAGGCGCGGATTGATCACGTAGTCGATGCCAGCGGCCTCGAGGCGGGCGGTGAGGCCCTCGAAGTGGACGCGGGATTCGGCGTCGAGATGGTCCATCAGCCGCGGTGCGTCGGCCAGCATGGCAGCCATGTCCGGGTTCTTGGAGTCGAGAATGCGCAGCGGGTTGCTGACGAGGCGCCGCCGCGAGTCTTCGTCGAGTCTGTCGAAGTGCGCCTCGAAGTAGGCGACCAGCTTGTCGCGGTAGGCGGCACGCGCCTCCGCCGAGCCCAGAGAATTGAGTTCCAGGGTGACGTGTTCGGCGAGGCCGAGCTCCTGCCACAGTCGAGCCGAGAGGAGGATCACTTCGGTGTCGATGTCCGGCCCCTCCAGGCCGAAGGCCTCCACGCCGAACTGGTGGAACTGCCGGTAGCGCCCTTTCTGCGGGCGTTCGTGGCGAAACATCGGCCCCTGGTACCACAGGCGCTGGGTCTGGTTGTGCAGCAGGCCGTGCTCCATGGCGGCGCGCACGCAGCTCGCCGTGCCCTCGGGGCGCAGGGTCAGGCTGTCGCCGTTGCGGTCCTCGAAGGTGTACATCTCCTTCTCGACGATGTCGGTGACCTCGCCGATGGAACGGGCGAACAACGCCGTCTGCTCGACGATGGGCGTGCGAATCTCGGCATAGCCGTAGCGGCGCATCAATGCCGCGACGGTGCCTTCGACGTACTGCCATCGGGCCGACTGATCCGGCAGCAGGTCGTTCATGCCACGGATGGCTTGGATCTTTTTCTGACTGCTGTGAGGCTTGCTCAATGCTGGCTCCTTGTCGTCGCTCGGCTCAGTCGCCACGAGCGATCACGTCCCGTTCGGCCTGCTCCTTCTCGCGCACCTTCTCGCGGATCAACCGCTCGAGGTCGTCGATCAGGTGGTCGTTGCGCAGCTTGGAGGCGGGTTTGCCATCCAGGTAGACGAGGTTGGCGGGGCTGCCGCCGGTGAGCCCGACGTCGCTCTCCTTGGCCTCGCCGGGACCGTTGACCACGCAGCCGATCACCGAGACGTCCAGCGGCGTCATGACGTCCTCGAGGCGCTCTTCCAGGGCGTTCATGGTGCCGATGACGTCGAAGTTCTGGCGCGAGCAGCTGGGGCAGGCGATGAAGTTGATGCCCTTGCTGCGCAGGCGCAGGCTCTTGAGCATGTCGTAGCCGACCTTGACCTCCTCGACCGGATCGGCGGCCAGCGATACGCGGATGGTGTCGCCGATGCCGTCCATGAGCAGCATGCCCAGGCCGATGGAGGACTTCACGGTGCCCGAGCGCAGCCCACCGGCTTCGGTGATCCCGAGGTGCAGCGGCTGCTCGATGCGCGAGGCCAGCTCGCGGTAGGCGGCCACCGCCATGAAGACATCGGAAGCCTTGACGCTCACCTTGAAGTCGGGGAAGTCGAGGCGATCGAGGTGGTCGATGTGACGCATGGCCGATTCCACCAGTGCGGCGGGCGTGGGCTCGCCGTACTTCTTCTGCAGATCCTTCTCCAAGGAACCGGCATTGACGCCGATGCGGATGGGGATGCCGTTGTCGCGCGCGGCGCTGACCACGGCCTGCACGCGATCCTCGCGGCCGATGTTGCCGGGATTGATGCGCAGGCAGTCGACGCCCAGCTCGGCGACGCGCAGGGCGATCCTGTAGTCGAAGTGGATGTCGGCGACCAGAGGTACGGTCACCTCACGCTTGATGCGTCCGAATGCCTCGGCGGCGTCCATGGTCGGCACCGAGACGCGCACGATGTCGGCGCCGGCGGCCTCGAGCTGACGGATCTGTGCCACGGTGGCCGTCACGTCGAGGGTGTCGGTATTGGTCATGCTCTGCACGGAGATGGGCGCATCGCCTCCGACGGCGACCTTGCCGACATGGATCTGGCGCGACGGGCGACGAACGATGGGGGATGGTGCATGCATGGCGGCGGATCATTCTCCCAGGGTGAAGCGGGCGACGTTGTTGGCGCCGGCACGGTCGGTGATGTTCACGACCTCGCCGCGCCACTCGAGCTCGACGCCGGAGGCGTTGCCGACGGTCAGGCGAAACGGTGGTTCGCCTTCGACGCGAGCGCTGGTTCCGGGTTCCTGAAGACCCACGAAGATGCGCTCGTCGTTGGCGTCGAACACTTCGGTCCACGATTGCTGGTTGAAGGTGAATGCCAACACGTTGGCGTCGGCATTCGCGGCACCGTCTTGCGGCTCGGAAGCCGCCCCGTCGGCGCTTGTCGCCTCTGGTGCGGCGGATTCGTTCTCGGCGTTGGAGGCGTCGTCGTCGACATCGGCGACCGTCTCGTCGCCGCCGGTTTCATCGGTGGTCGTCGGCGTTTCGGAGGCTGTCGAGCTTTCGTCGCTGTCGACGGGTGCGGAATCGTCGAGCGCGGCGTTCGCCGTCTCGGGTTCGGCTGGCGCGGTGGCCGACAGCGTTTGGCTGGCGCTCGGGTCGACGCGATCCACGGCGGTGGTGGCGTCGTCGGGCATGGAAGATGCTGCCGACTCGTCGCCCAAGGGGTCGACGCCCTCTTCCGGTAGCGGCGGGAGGCCTTCGTCGCTCGTTGGCTGCCGTGACTCTTCGACCACCGACGAGGTGCCGTCGAGGCCGTCCACCGAGACGGAGCCGCTATCGCTCACATCGGGGGGCTCGCCGCCGCCGCGGCTTTGCCACCATACTAGCGTCAGCCCGATGAGGCCGGCGATGACCAGCAGGGTGACCAGCTTGAACAGCCAGGCGCCGAGCCGCGACGGCGGCTTGGTGACCTGGACGGGAGTGGTGTGCTGCGGCGGCTCCTCGTGGCCGAAACGGCGCGTGTAGGCGTCGAGGATGGGGCGCTCCTCGATGCCCAGCAGGCGGGCGTAGGCGCGCAGGTAGCCGCGACGATAAGCCGCGATGGGCACCTGGTCGTAGGTGTCCTCCTCCAGGCCCACCACCACGGCGGGACGCAGATTGAGCGCCGTGGCGACCTCGCCTCGGCTCAGGCCCTGCGTCTCGCGCTCGCGTCGCAGCAGTTCCCCGGGAGAGGAACTCTGAGACACGAGATCGGCGGCATCGGTGTCGTGGGTGTCGCTCATGGCTGAGCTTCCTTCATGATAAACGTTGTTCATGGAGCGTCTGGGTCACTGCGCAGCGCGGCGTCGCCGCTGCGGGCAGTGGCGATCTCGTTGGCCAGCGCGCGGGCCTCGGCCGTTTCGCCGGCCAGGCTCATGTAGCGTTCCAATTGACGCTGGGCCTGGGCGAGTTCGCCCTCGGCCAGTGCCAGGTCGGCCAGGCGCAGATAGGCACTGGCATAGCGCGGATCGAGGCTGACGGCCCGTTCCAGGCTCGTGCGGGCGGCGTCGATCTCGCCTTGGTCGCGGCGACAACGCCCGAGATTGGCAAACAGTTGGGCGCGCCGGGCGTACTGTGTATCGCGGGTGGCGTGCTCGAGCTGTTCGCAGGCTTCTTCAGTGCGGCCTAGGTCATACAGAAAGGCGGCATAGTTGTTGCGCGCCTGGGTGAAGTCGGGGTCGCTGCTCAGGGCCCGTCGAAAGGCCTCTTCGGCGAGATCGTCTTCACCCTGGCGCTGATAGGCCACGGCCATGGCCTGCAGTGCTTCCGGCGACGATGGATCGTGCTCCAGGGCACGATCCAGGGCCGACATGGCGCGCGGTAGATTGTTGCGCTCGAGGTACGCGACACCCAGCCGAGTGTAGGCTTCGGCAGCACCTCCGCCAGCGTCGTCGGTTCGCTCTGTCATGCCCGCACAGCCGCCCAGCCACAGCGACCCGGCCAGGACTGCCGCGAGGGACAGGGGCGAGCGGCGAGGTAGCAGCCAGGGATGACGCGTCATGGCATCCTCTTCAAGGGGTGCAACGGACCGGTGGCGCTGACATCGAGATGCAGGCCGACCGTGGCGAAAAGCCTGTCCATCAAAGCGCCGTGCCGGACTGAAGTCAAGGCGGGCACGGTTCAGTCGGCATCGATCTGGATCGAGCGGATGTAGCGTTCGTGGCGGCGCGTGCGGTCCTTCACCCGCCCCACCAACTGGCCGCAGGCGGCGTCGATATCGTCGCCGCGGGTGGTACGGATCGGTGCCGTGTAGCCGAGTTCATACAGCCACTGCTGAAAGCGCATTGCCTGGTTGCGTGACGGTTTCTCGTACCCCGAGTGGGGGAACGGGTTGAAGGGGATGAGGTTGATCTTGCACGGCAGCTCGTGCAGCAGCTCGGCGAGCTCCCGGGCGTGCACCTGCTGATCGTTGACGTCCTTGATCAGGGTGTACTCGATGGTGACCATGCGCGTGTCGTCGCACTTGGCGAGATAGCGCTGGCAGGCGTCGAGCAGGGTACGAATATTGTACTTGCGGTTGAGCGGCACCAGCTCGTTGCGCAGCGTGTCGTTGGCGGCGTGCAGCGAGATGGCCAGGCTCACGTCGAGCTCGTCGCCGAGCTTGTCCAGCATCGGCACCACCCCGGAGGTGGAGAGGGTGACGCGGCGCTTGGAGAGCCCGTAGCCGTTGTCGTCGAGCATCAGCTTCATCGCCGGCACGACGTTGTCGTAGTTCATCAGCGGCTCGCCCATGCCCATCATCACCACGTTGGTCACCGGGCGGTTGGCGGTGTCCTTGCGCGGTCCGACGCTGCGCTGGGCCACCCACACCTGGCCGATGATCTCGGCGGCGGAGAGGTTGCGCTGGAAGCCTTGCTTGCCGGTGGAGCAGAAGCTGCAGTCGAGCGAGCAGCCGACCTGAGACGAGACGCACAGGGTGCGGCGCTTGCCGTCGTCGGCGGGAATCAGCACCGTCTCGACGTAGCTGCCGTCTCCCACTTCCAGCACCCACTTGCGCGTACCGTCGCTGGAGGTGCCTTCGTAGACGACCCCGGGACCGCGGATCTCGGCCACCTCGGCCAGGCGCTCGCGCAGCGCCTTGGAGAGGTTGGTCATGGCCGCGAAGTCGTCGCATCCCTCGTGGTGGATCCACTTCATCACCTGGGCGGCGCGGAACTTCTTTTCGCCGAGCGACAGGAAGAAGGCTTCCATCGCATCGCGGGAGAGACCGAGCAGGTTGGTTTTCTGGGGGGCGGTATCAGCGGTCATGGCGTCACGCTACGGGTTGGGCTGGAGGCGGGGGTCATGGCCCCCGCGAGAGAGGCATTCAGCCGCGAGGACAGATTTCGTTCTCTTCGAAGAAATAAGCGATCTCGCGTGCGGCCGACTCGGGAGAGTCCGAACCGTGCACCGCGTTGGCATCGATGGTTTCGGCGAAGTCGGCGCGGATGGTGCCCGGCGCGGCTTCCTTGGGGTTGGTGGCGCCCATCAGCTCACGGTTGGCGGCAATGGCGTTTTCGCCTTCCAGCACCTGCACCACCACCGGACCGGAGGTCATGAAGCCGACGAGGTCGTTGAAGAAGGGGCGCTCCTTGTGCTCGGCGTAGAAGCCTTCCGCCTGCTCGCGAGACAGGTGCAGCATCTTGGCGGCGACGATGGCCAGCCCGCCCTTCTCGAAACGGCTCTCGATCTCGCCGATCACGTTCTTGGCGACGGCGTCGGGCTTGATGATGGACAGGGTGCGTTCGGTTGCCATGGGCGTACTCTCCGTGGACGGTGCAGATGAGGATAGCGCCGCGTTTGCCGAAACTCGCGAGGAGTCGGCAGGCGCGGCGCTTCGAAGAAGATGCGTTGGCGTCGACCGCCAGACGATCGGCGCAGACGGTTCAGCGCAAATGCAGTGGACGCAAAGTATAACGCTCCTGACGGGCGTTGAACAATCGTTGCTCCAGTGGAAAGAAACGCTGCACAAGTCGGCGAGCGGAGTGAAGCGCCAGGCGCACGCAGCGCAGACACCGGAGCCTATGCGGTACTAGGTGAGGATGTCGCGCCGCGCGCAACGCAGCGATTTGCCCGCGCAGACACTTGTGCAGTGCTGCTTCAGACGCTGAAGCTCTCGCCGCACCCACACTGGTCCTTGACGTTGGGGTTGTTGAAGCGGAAGAAGCGGTTGAGCCCTTCGTTGACGTAGTCGACCTCGCTGCCGTCGAGCATTTCCAAGGCATCGGGGGCGACGTAGACGGTCACGCCGCGCTCCTGGAAGGCGACGTCGTCATCGGCCGACTCGTCGGCGAAGTCGAGCACGTAGCTGTAGCCGGAACAACCGCTGGGCTTGACCGAGACCCGCAGGCCCAGGCCGTGGCCGCGCTCCTCGAGCACCCGGCGGATCTGCTCGGCAGCGGCATCGGTGATCGAAAGGTGTGCCATGGTGGTTCTCCTGCAAGGGTGGGTGGAGCGGCTAGCGCCGCAGGCCGGTGAGGGCGTGATGCAGCGAAGCCAGCGCCTGGTCGATGTCCGCCTCGGTGGTGAAGCGACCGAAGCTGAAGCGCAGCGAGGCCAGCGCCAGAGAGCGCGGCACGCCGATACCCTTCAACACGTAGGACGGCTCGACGCTCGCTGAGTTGCAAGCCGAGCCGGTGGAAAGGGCAACGTCGCGCAGCGCCATGAGCAGCGATTCGCCATCCACGCCCTCGAAGGCGAGGTTGAGAATGTTGGGGACCGCCACTGCGAGGTCGGTGTTGCGGTGGATGCCGTCGAGGTCGGAGAGACCGGCGAGCAGGCGGTCGCGCAGCGCGGTGATGCGTGCCTGGTCGGCTTCACCTTCGGCGACGGTCAAGGCAATGGCTTCGCCCATGCCCGCGATCTGGTGGGTGGGCAGGGTGCCGGAGCGCATGCCGCGTTCGTGTCCGCCGCCGTGAATCAGTGCTTCCAGGCGAAGATCGGGGCTGCGCCGCACGTAGAGCGCGCCGATGCCCTTGGGGCCGTAGAGCTTGTGGCCGGAGAGCGACAGTAGATCGATGCCGAGCCGTTCGACGTCGAGTGGAATGCGTCCCACTGCCTGAGCGGCATCGACGTGGAAGGCGGCGCCGCCGGCGTGGGCGACTTCGGCGAGTGCCGCCAGGTCGTGTATGCAGCCCAGCTCGTTGTTCACCGCCATCAGCGAGACCAGCACGGTATCGGGGCGTAGCGCCTCGCCCAACTGCTCGGGGGTGACGCGTCCGTCTCGGCCGGGAGTGAGCCAGGTGACCTCGTAGCCCTCGCTCTCCAGCGCCGCGGCGGTGTCGACCACGGCCTTGTGCTCGACGACGGAGGTCACCAGGTGGCGGCCGCGGCCGCGATTGGCGCGCAGAAAACCGGTCAGCGCCAGGTTGTCGGCTTCGGTGGCGCCGCTCGTCCAGACGATCTCGCGCGGGTCGGCGCCGATGGCGTCGGCGACCTGGCGACGTGCACTCTCCACCACCTGCTCCGCCTGCCAGCCTAGCATGTGGCTGCGCGACGCGGGATTGGCGAAGATGCCGTCCAGAGTGAGGTGACGGCTCATCGCCTCGGCCACGCGCGGGTCGACCGGGGTGGTGGCGGCATAGTCGAGATAGACGAGGGCGCTCATGGGCTCGCGGGCGTCTCCATGCTGAGTGTCCAGGGGCGGGGCGGCGTCAGGGCGAGCTGGTGGTGGCGATGGTGTCGGCGGTGCGGGTGCTGCGTTGACGCGCCGCGATGCGCTGCACCTCTCCGCTGGCGACCAACTGCCCCAGGGTGATGCCGTCGAGAAAGCCGCGGATCTGCTCGGAGAGGTCGCACCACAGGTGGTGAGTCAGGCAGGTGTCGCCCTGCTGGCAATCGGACAAGCCCTGACAGCGCGTGGCATCCACCGATTCGTCGACGGCGTCGATGACCCGCGACACCGAGATCTCGTCGGGCAGCGCACCGAGCAGATAGCCGCCTCCGGGGCCACGCACGCTCTTGACCAGTTCCGCGCGGCGCAGGCGGGCGAAGAGCTGCTCCAGGTAAGGCAACGATATCTCCTGACGTCGGGAAATATCGGCCAGGCTGGTGGGCCCCTTGTCGACATGCAGGGCCAGGTCGAGCATGGCAGTGACGGCGTAGCGTCCCTTGGTGGTCAAACGCATGGTGGGCTCGTCGAATGCATAGCTGGCTTACCTCGGCGGCGGGCAGACCGTCGCCCGGTGGGCGTTCAAGCCACCACCGACGGCAGGGCCACGGGAGTCGAACGATCATTATGGTAAAGACCCAGTACGGCGGTCAACCATTCTCCCGCGGGCCGCCCTGCGACGTCTCGCCGCGCTCGGCAGAGGCGTTTTCCTCGTCGTCATCGCGATGGGTGGGGCCGCAGCAGCTCTCCACATCGGCGAGTATCTCGGCGAAGTCCTCGTCGCGCAGCTCAGGCAGGCGGCCATCGCGGTAGCCGGCGTCGAGCTTGCGCAGGGTCTGGCACATGCGTTCGATGCGCTCGTCCACGGCATGCATGTGGTCGAGCATGGCCTGGATCGAGCGCGCCACCGGGTCGGGCATGTCCTCGCTGACCCCGTAGGCATCGAAGCCGAACTTGCGGCGCATGGCCTCGCGCCGCTCGGGATCCACGGCCAGCGCTTCGGCGGCATCGGGGTCGTCGCGCTTGACGATCTTGCCGGGAATGCCCACCACCGTGGCCCCGGCGGGAACCTCCTTGGTGACCACGGCGTTGGAGCCGATCTTGGCCCCGGCGCCCACCGTGAAGGGGCCGAGGATCTTGGCGCCAGCCCCTACGATGACGCCGTCCTCCAGGGTTGGATGACGCTTGCCCTTGTTCCAGCTGGTACCGCCCAGCGTGACGCTCTGGTAGAGGGTGACGTCGTCGCCCACCTCGGCGGTTTCGCCGATCACCACGCCCATGCCGTGGTCGATGAAGAAACGCCGTCCGATCGTCGCACCCGGGTGGATCTCCACTCCGGTGAGCCAGCGGGCGAAGGTGGAGAGCGTGCGTGCCAGCCACTTGAGGTTCTTTTGCCATAGCCAGTGGCTCAGACGATGGATCAGCAGCGCATGCAGGCCCGGATAGTTGGTCAGCACTTCCAGGAAGTTGCGTGCCGCCGGGTCGCGGGCGAATACGCTGTTGATGTCCTCGCGAAGGCGTTGAAACATGCGACGGTCCTGTGTGGCAGGGGGTGGCGGGGTGCTCGGCAGACGCCACCGGGAATCGTCTTCCCATTATTGGGGGCGGCACCAGGCCGCTTCAAGCGCTCGGCGGACATCACTCCCCGCTATCGCTGGTGCGCTGGGCGTCGGCCTGCTGTTCGGTGGCGGTGAGAATGCCACGCAGGATGTTGATCTCCAGGCGCTCGGGACGGGCGCGTAGGGTGAAGCGGCGCAGCCGTGCCATCAACTGGCGGGGCGTTTTCGGGTCATGGAATCCGATGGCGATCAGGGTGCGCTCGAGATGCTCGAAATAGCGTTCGAGCTCGTCGTGACTCGCCAGACTGGGCGACTCCTCGGGCGAGACGGCGGTCGTGGCGCTGTCGAGCCACGCCTGGCGACACTCGTAGGCGAGCACCTGCACCGCTGCAGCGAGGTTGAGCGAGCTGAAGTCCGGGTTGGTGGGGATGTGCACGTGGGCGTGGCAGCGCTGCAGCTCGGCGTTGGTGAGGCCGCTGTCCTCACGACCGAGCACCAGCGCTACCCGGGCGTCATCGCTGGCCAATTCCTCGGGCAGACGCGCACCGAGTTCGCGCGGCGTTAGCATCGGCCAGGGCAGGGTGCGCGAGCGAGCGCTGGCCCCCACGGCCAGGGTACAGTCGGCTATCGCCGCGTCCAGGGTATCGTGCACGCGGGCGGCGTGCACCAGGTGGTCGGCACCCGAGGCGCGCGAGATGCTGTCGGCAGTGAGCGGCTCGCAGCGCGGCGCTACCAGCGCCAGATCGGAAAGCCCCATGTTGTGCATGGCCCGCGCCGTGGCGCCAATGTTGCCGGGATGGCTGGTGCCGATCAGGACGATGCGGATGCGCTCGAGCATGGTGAAAGCCCCTGCAGCGATGAATGAAGGGACAAGAGTCTAGCATGCTGGCTACGGGCTACGGGCTACGGGCTACGGGCTACGGGCTACGGGCTACGGGCTACGGGCTACGGGCTACGGGTGACGGGTCCGATGGCGTGCCCCGCCCGCTTCTGCTAGGATTCGCGCCATCGTTCCGAGCGAACGTCCCGTTCTTTAACACCACCGAGTACCCAAGGCCCGATCATGCATCCGATGGTCCAATTTGCGTTGCGTGCCTCGCGCAGCGCCGCCGAACAGTTCCTGCGCATTCGCGAGCGTATCGAGAATGCCCATGAAGAACACAATCTTCAGCGCACGTTGCAGGAAGCCGCCCGCAACGCCGAGACGTTGATCACCCGTCAGCTCTCGCGTGGCTACCCCCAGCATGGGATGGTCGGCCGCTATACCCCCTATCGCGCGGGAGAGGGCGAAGGGCGCGACGTGTTGTGGCGGATCGAACCCTTCCACGGCTACTCCAACCTCGGTGTGGCCGCCTCCGGATTCGCGCTCTCCGTCGTTTGCCTGGTCAAGGGTCGAGCGGAACACGCCGTGGTGATCTGTCCGTTCAGCGACGATGAATACCTGGCCAGCCGTGGTCGCGGTGCTCAGCTCAACGGCAAGCGCATCCGCGTACCCAAGACCACGTCGATCGGTGGAGCACGCTTGGCGATGAGCCTGCCCGAGGCATCGCTGCGTACCCGCTATCTGCCCAGCTACCTGACCCTGGTGCAGCAGCTCGGCCCCCAGGTCGAGTTGATGCTTGCCTCGGGCAGTGGCCTGCTGGATATCGCCGAACTCGCCGCTGGGCATGTGGATGCCGCCTTCGTACTGGGGCTGGAGGAGCAGGACATGCATGTCGGCTCACTGCTGCTCAAGGAGGCCGGGGCGCTGATGGGTACTCCGGACGGTCAGCCGGGCGTGACGGTGGAGGGGCCGTTGATGGCCGCCGGGCCGCGGCTCTACAAGGCGCTGGTGCAGCAGTTGAAGCCGCACTTCTGAGCCAGCAGCCTTGAGCTGGAAGCCGAAAGAAAACCGCCCCCGCAGCGATGTGCTGCGGGGGCGGTTTTCGTTCAGGGTCGCTTCGAGCTGTCAGGGCAACTGCTCTTCCTCCTCGTCCGCTTCCTTCGGCGGCGGTATCAGATCCTTGCGCTCCAGGTGCACGGTCAGCAGCAGGGCCGAGGCGACGTAGATGGAGGAGAAGGTGCCGACCACGATGCCGACGAGCAGAGCCACCGAGAAGTAGTGGATCATGTCGCCACCGAGCAGCAGCAGAGCCAGCAGTACCAGCAGGGTAGTGCCGGAGGTTGCCAGGGTGCGCGACAGGGTGGCATTGATCGCTTCGTTGAAGATGGTCGGCATGTCGTCGATGCGCGACTTGCGGATGTTCTCGCGGATGCGGTCGTAGACCACGATGGTGTCGTTGAGCGAGTAGCCGATCACCGCCAGCAGGGCGGCGAGCACCGTGAGGTCGAACTCGAACTGGAACAGCGAAAAGATGCCGACCACGACGATGACGTCGTGCACCAGGGCCAGCAGGGCGCCGATGGCGAACTTGTACTGGAAGCGAAAGGCGACGTAGAGCATCACGATGCCCAGTGCCACCAGCAGGCCCATGCCGCTCTGGTCGCGTAGCTGGTCGCCCACCTGGGCGCCCACGAACTCGGCGCGCACCAGCTCAACGCTGTCGCCCGACTGACGCAGCAGCTCCACCACGCGTTCGCCCACGTCGGGGTCGAAGGCCTGTTGCAGGCGGATCAAGACCTCGGTGGAAGCGCCGAAGGTCTGCACCGAAACATCGCGGAATTCAGCAGCCTCGAGGATTTGGCGCACGGCATCCAGCGATGGTGCTGCCGAGTAGCGCACTTCCACCAGGGTTCCGCCGGTGAAGTCCAATCCCAGGCTGAGCCCCTGGAACAGCAGCGAAGCGATCGCTACCAGGAGCATTGCGGCGGAGACGGCGAACGCGATGCGCCGCTTGCCCATGAAATCGAACTGTCGGTTGATGAGGGTCTTCATGGTCACCTCTTAGATCCAGAGCTTCTTGACCGGCTTGCCGCCGTAGGTGAGGTTGACCATCGCGCGAGTCACCATCAAAGCGGTGAACAGCGAGGTCAAAATCCCCAGCGACAGGGTCACGGCGAAGCCCTTGACCGGCCCGGTGCCGATCGAGAACAGAATCACCGCTACCAGCAGGGTGGTGATGTTGGCATCGATGATCGAGCTGAAGGCACGCTCGTAGCCGGCCTGAATGGCCTGCTGTATCGACAGGCCGTTGCGCAGTTCCTCGCGTATTCGCTCGAATATCAGCACGTTGGCGTCCACGGCCATGCCCAGGGTGAGCACGATGCCGGCGATGCCGGGCAGGGTCAGGGTGGCGCCGAGCAGCGACATGGCGGCCACCAGCAGGGTCAGGTTGAGTGCCAGGGCGACGTTGGCGAAAATCCCGAACACCTTGTAGCGCACCAGCATGAAGGCCACCACCAGCAGCAGACCGATCTGCACCGACATGATGCCACGCTCGATGTTCTCGGCGCCCAGGCTCGGGCCGATGGTGCGTTCCTGCACGAAGTAGATCGGCGCGGCCAGCGAGCCGGAACGCAGCAACAGCGCGAGCTCCGCTGCTTCGGTGGGCGAGTCGAGCCCGGTGATGCGGAAGCTGTTGCCCAGCGCGCTCTGGATGGTGGCCAGGCTGATGATGCCGCGCTCGGTGTAGGGTTCGCGCTCGGTGATTTCTTCGCCGTCTTCCATCACCGTGCGTTCGCGGGTCTTGTGCTCGATGAACAGCACCGCCATGTTGCGGCCGATGTTGGTGCGCGTGGCACGGTTCATCAGGGTGCCGCCGGTGCCGTCCAGATCGATGTTGACCTGGGGGCGGCCGTTCTCGTCGAAGCTGCGGTTGGCACTCGACACGCTGTCGCCGGTGATGATGACGTCGCGCATCAGGTCGGCGCTGCGATTCTCGTCGTTACGGAACGGGAAGCTCTGAGTCTCGCTGTCCGGGGTGTCCGGGCGTGCCTCGAGGCGGAACTCCAGATTGGCGGTGGCGCCCACCACGCGCTTGGCGGCCACCGTGTCCTGCACGCCGGGCAGTTCGACCACGATGCGATTCGGCCCTTGGCGCTGCACCAGGGGTTCGGCTACGCCGAGTTCGTTGACGCGGTTGCGCAGCGTGGTCAGGTTCTGCTCGATGGCATAGTCCTGAATCTCGGTGACGGCCTGGTCGGTGAGAGTCATTTCCAGAAGCGCGGCTCGTCCGTCCTCTTCGCTGGCGTAGTCGAAGTCGGGAAACTCGCGACTGATCAGGCCGCGGGCGGTATCGCGATCTTCTTCGTTGGCGAAGGTAAAGGTGAGGGAGCGTTCCTCGATCTGGGTGTCGCGATAGCGGATGCGCTCGTCGCGGAGCTGTTCACGGATGGCGCTGGCATTGACTTCCAGTCGTTGCTCCAGGGCAGCGTCCATGTCGACTTCCAACAGGAAGTGAACGCCACCGCGCAGGTCGAGGCCCAGCGTCATGGGCGAGGCGGATAGCGACTGCAGCCACTCGGGCGTGGATTCGGCCAGGTTGAGTGCAACCACGTAGTCGTCGCCGAGCCGTTCGGCGATCAGGTCGCGGGCGGGCAACTGGTCGTCGTCGTCTTCGAGGCGAATGAGAACGCGGCTGTCCTCCTCCTCCACGGCCTTGATGGCGATGCCGGCGTCGCGCAGCTCCTGTTCGATGCGTTCGAGCTGGCTGCCGCCGACGGTGCTGTCGCCGCGTTCGGTGCTGATCTGAACCGCCGGATCCTCAGGGAAGAGGTTGGGCAGCGAGTAGATCAGTCCGAGCAGCAGCACGACGAGTATCAGCAGATACTTCCATAGGGGGTAACGGTTGAGCATGGGAACCCTGCCCTAGGTTGCAGAAAGGGAGACCGGGGCGTGTCGCCACGACACGATGCCCCGGGTGGCGAGCACGGCGGGGCATCGTTTGGTGTGCAGTGTTTGCCGGGTCAGATGGACTTGATGGTGCCCTTGGGCAGCACTGCCGCTACGGCGCTCTTCTGCACGTTGACCTCGGTGCCTTCGGCGATTTCCATGCTGATGAACTCGTCGCTGACCTTGGTGATACGGCCCACCAGGCCACCGCCGATGACCACCTCGTCGCCCTTGGAGAGGCCACCCACCAACTCCTTGTGCTGCTTGGCGCGCTTGGCCTGGGGGCGCCACAGCAGGAAGTAGAAGATCAGTACGAAGCCGACCAGCATGACGATCTGGGCGATACCGCCGCCGGCAGCGCCGGCATCCTGGGCATGGGCCGGCGAGATGAAGAAGTCCAGCATGATCAATGGGTCTCCTGAGTGTGTGACAAGACGGGTGAAGAATGGCGTCAGCCGGCGCCCGCATTCCTTTGGGTGCTGCCGACTGGGGATCGGTCAATTCGGTGCGGGAGGAACCGGCAGGCCGCGCTGCGCATAGAAGCCTTCCACGAAGTTCGCCAATGTACCCGCTTCGATGGCACCGCGCAAACCGGCCATCAGGCGCTGGTAGTAGCGCAGGTTATGGATGGTGTTGAGCATGGCGCCGAGCATCTCGTTGCAGCGATCCAGATGGTGAAGGTAGGCACGGGAAAAGTGCCGGCAGGTATAGCAGTCGCAGTCGGCCTCCAGCGGGCCGGTATCGTGGCGGTGCCTGGCATTGCGGATCTTCACCGTACCCGTGGCCGTGAACAAGTGGCCGTTGCGTGCGTTGCGCGTGGGCATCACGCAGTCGAACATGTCGATGCCGCGGCGCACCCCTTCCACCAGATCCTCCGGCTTGCCGACGCCCATCAGATAGCGCGGATGTTCGGGTGGCATCCAGGTGGGCAGGTAGTCGAGGGCACGCATCATCTCCTCCTTGGGCTCGCCCACCGAGAGCCCGCCGATGGCCAGGCCGTCGAAGCCGATGTCGAGCAGCCCTTTCAGCGAGCGCTCGCGCAGCTCGGGATGCATGCCGCCCTGGATGATGCCGAACAGGGCCGAGGGCGAGTCGCCGTGAGCCTCGCGCGAACGCTTCGCCCAGCGCAGCGATAGCTCCATGGAGGCTTCGGCCGTCTCGAAGTCGGCCGGATAAGGAGTGCACTCGTCGAAGATCATCACCACGTCGGATCCCAGAGCGCGCTGGACGGCCATGGACTCCTCGGGCCCCATGAAGACCTTGGCACCGTCCACCGGCGAGCGGAAGTGCACGCCCTGCTCGGTGATCTTGCGGATGTCGCCCAGCGAGAAGACCTGGAAGCCGCCGGAGTCGGTGAGAATGGGCCCCTGCCACTGGGCGAAGTCGTGCAGGTCGCCGTGGGCCTCGATCACCTCGGTGCCGGGGCGCAGCCACAGATGGAAGGTGTTGCCGAGAATGATCTCGGCGCCTATCTCCTCGACCATGGCCGGCGTCATGCCCTTGACGGTGCCGTAGGTGCCCACCGGCATGAAAGCGGGGGTTTCTACGGTCCCGCGCGGGAAACGCAGGCGGCCACGGCGGGCCCGGCCGTCGCTGGCCAGGTGCTCGAAGGTCATGAAACAGTCGTTGCGCATGGGGCTCTCTGGAATCAGGCAGGCATTGGCTGGCGCGTCAGAAACATGGCATCGCCGTAGCTGAAGAAGCGATAGCGGGCCTCGACCGCCTCGCGATAGGCGGTCATGGTGGTATCGAAGCCGGCAAAGGCCGACACCAGCATGAGCAGGGTCGATTCCGGCAGATGGAAGTTGGTGATCAGGGCGTCGACGCAGCGCCATTCATAACCGGGAAAGATGAAGATGTCGGTCTCGCCGGTTAACGGGGCAATCGCCCCGTCGGGGGTCGCCGCGCAGGCGCTCTCCAGGCAGCGCACGCTGGTGGTGCCCACCGCCACCACGCGGTTGCCGCGCGCTTGGGCGGTACGTACCTGCTCGCAGACACCGGGCGACACCTCGACCCACTCGCTGTGCATCGTATGTTCACGGATGTCGTCTACGCGCACCGGCTGGAAGGTGCCGGCGCCCACGTGCAGGGTGACGAAGGCGCTTTCCACGCCCTTGGCCGCCAGCGCCTCGAGCAGCGGCTCGTCGAAATGCAGCCCGGCGGTGGGCGCGGCCACGGCACCGTCGCGCCGTGCATAGACGGTCTGGTAGCGCTCGCGGTCGGCGAGTTCGTCTTCGCGGTCGATGTAGGGCGGCAGCGGCATGTGGCCGTGCTGCTCCAGCAACTGGACCAGCGGCGTTTCGCCGAGAAAGCGCAGCTTGAAAAGAGGCCCCTCACGCCCCTCGACCACCGCGCGAACGCCGCCCTCGAAGACGAGCTCGGTGCCCGGTTTGGGCGACTTGCTCGAACGCAGGTGGGCGAGGCCGCGATGGGCGTCGAGCGGGCGCTCGAGCAGCAGCTCGATGCGCCCGCCGCTGGCCTTGTGGCCATGCAGACGGGCGGGAATCACTCGGGTGTCGTTGAACACCAGCAGGTCGCCGGGCTCGAGCAGCTCGGTGAGCTCGGGGAAGCGACGGTGTTCGAGAGCGCCGCTGGCGCCGTCGACGCACAGCAGCCGGCAGTCGCTGCGCTGCTCGGAGGGGTAGCGGGCGATCAGCTCTTCGGGAAGTTCGTAATGGAAATCGGCACGCTGCATGCGATCTGGAGGCTCGAAAATCACGGAGGTGGGCGGAACCTTGACGGCTGGACCGTCTGGACAAGCCGCCAAGGATACCGGCTCACGGCCGCGAAGTCAGTCGCTTCGATTGACCTCTTTGGGTGCCCACGTATAATGCAACGCGCGTTGCCGGCGTGGCGGAATTGGTAGACGCAGCGGATTCAAAATCCGCCGGGTGCAAGCCCTTGTCGGTTCGAGTCCGACCGCCGGTACCATTTCAGAAGCAGTCGCTTAACGGCGGCTGTTTTGCGTTTCTGCCCTTTCTCCTCAATCGATGCTGGTGTCGCGGAACGCGGCGTTGATCAGGCAGTAGATTCCGTAGCCGACCAGGCCCAGTGCCACGATGCCGAGCAGCCATGGCCCGAAGGGCTGGCGGGCCAGTACGCTGAGGGCGCCGCCCAGGCCCTGGGCCTGGCTGGGGTCGGTCTGCCAGGCGGCAATGCACAGGAACAGGCCGACGACCGCGAACACCACGCCCCGCGCCGTGAGACCCCAGCGGGTGATGGCCTCGAACAGCCGGCGCTGGGCCGTGCTCATCTCCCGCCGATACCAGTTCCTGAGGTAGGTGCGGCGCAGCGCGCGCCATGACTGGCGCAGACCAATGCCCAGAAACACCAGGCCGGCGGTGAATACCAGCCAGCCCCCGCCTGGATGGCTCATCAGTTCGGCGGTGCGATCCTGGGCCTGGCGTTCGCCAGAGGCCGTCGCCGCATGGCGCAGCAGGTCGAAGCAGTAGGCCCCGAGGCTGGCATGCACGGCGGCGCTGGCGAGAAACCCCAGGCGGGCGCCAATGGCCTTGAGCCTCAGGCCCATTCCCTCGGTATCCACCAGGGCCTGGAGCAGGCGCCATAGGGCATAGGCCAGCAGCCCGGCGCCCAGAAGGCCGATCATGAGGTCGCCGAAGGGCTGGGCAATGAGCCGGTTGATGGCTTGCTTCGAGCCGACGTTGTCGCCGCCCAGCCCGGCTGCGGCCAGCGAGGCTAGGCCGCCGATCAGCAGGTAGACGAGCCCCTTGGCAACGTAGCCGACGCGCGCCGTTGCAGAAAGGACCGGTTTTAGCGGCGTGAGGCGGCTGGGCATGGCGGCTCCCGAAGCGCGGGGCGTAGCGGCGGCGAGTCAGACCAGGCTGAGAAGCACCACGGCCAGTGTGCCGCCGGTCAGGGCGTAACCGAGCAGCGCCATCAGGCCATCTTCGGCGAACAGTGCCAGGCCGAACAGCGTCAGCGCCAGCCCGGCGCCGTTGGCGGTGAAGGGGATCAGCTCCATGGGCGGCATGGCCAGGGCGATCAGCAGGCAGGTGAGGGCGACTGCCAGGTGGGCAGGGGGGCGCGTTAGCCGACGCAGCCGCGGCTTGATGAGTCGGTCGATCCAGCCGGCCGGCCGCTCCAGCCACTCCAGTGCCTGGCGGTAGCGCTGGCGCGATGCCCGGCGGGCGAGCAGCCAGCGCGGCAGCCACAGGTGTTCGCGCCCCAACAGCAGTTGTGCGGCGGTGAGTGCCACCAGGCTGGCCATCAGCGTGGGTACGCCAGGGATATCGCCGATCAGCGGGGCGAGGGTGATCAGGCCGGCGATCAGCAGGAAGGGAGCGAAGGTTCGTCGCCCCACGCAGTCCAGAATGGCTTCGAGACTGACGCTGTCGTCGTATCGGCCGGCGTGCTTGAGCCTGTCGATCAGGCTCACCAGTCCGGTGAGACGCTCTTCCGGCATCTCGGCGGCATCGGGCTGTTCAGCGCCCATGGCGGGAAGTCCGGCGGGTCCACAGCAGAATGGCGCCCAGCACGATCAGGACGATACCCACGAAGCCGCCCGGGCTGGTCGTCTGCCAGCCGACGATCATCAACACGGGGCCGAGAACCATGAGCGCGATGGCGAAGGTGCGTACGGTCATTGTGCACTTCCTGGCTGGATGTGCCGTCAGTGTAGCGTCATTGGGCGCAGGAATTCAGGGGGCTGTCGCCTTGGGTATGGATGGCGTATGGTGGTGGGCATACAGTCCTTCTCCCGCATGGCGGGCGGAGGGCTGTTTTCGTTGGATGGCCGGTTTTGCGTCCACAAAGCGTTGATTGGAACGGATCAAGGAGGGCGTATGACGTCCCGTCCCCCCATCATCATCAATCGGCTCGATGCCGAACGGCTGCAGCGTCTCATCGACGTGGCCAGCGGAGAGAGCCTGGCAGTCGCCGAGCTGCTGGAGGAAGAACTGGCACGGGGCGAGGTGATCGATCCCCAGGAGATCCCTGCGGATACCGTGAGCATGAACAGTCAGGTACAGTTCACCGACCTGACTCGCGACCGGCAGATGATTCGCACCCTCGTCTATCCCCATGCGCTGGCCGCCACGGAGGATGGCATCTCGGTGATGGCGCCCATCGGTGCGGCGCTGATCGGGTTGCGCGTCGGCGATGTCATCGAGTGGCCGTTGCCCGGTGGCGGCGAAGCGCAACTGCGCATCGATGCCATCCTGTGGCAGCCGGAGCGTGAAGGGCAGTTTCACCGCTGAGCGCGACGCTCGCTACTACATCAGGAAGTCGTCATGCCGTTATCGCTGTGGGTGTCACTCGCTGCCGTGTGTGCCATGGGAGCCATGTCGCCGGGGCCCAGCTTGGCGCTGGTGCTGCGGCATACTTTGGGTGGCGGTCGGGTGCCGGGCATGGCGGCGGCGCTCGCCCATGCCTTGGGCGTGGGGTTCTACGCTTTGTTGACGGTGTGGGGGCTCGGGGCGTTGATCGTGCGCTTTCCCTCGCTCTTTCAGGGCATCATCTGGGCGGGGGCGGGCTATCTCGCCTGGCTGGGCATCAAGTCGCTGCGGGCGGGGCGCGGCGCGATGCTGGCTGCGTCCGCCGCCGAAACCACTCGCGTTCAGGCCGTGCGCGAAGGCTTCCTGGTGGCGCTGGGCAACCCCAAGCTGATTCTGTTCTTCGTTGCCTTGCTGAGTCAGTTCGTCACCCCGGAAACGAGCCTGGCGGGCAAGGCGGTCATCGTGGCCACTGCCATGCTCATCGATGGCGGCTGGTACGTGCTGGTGGCGATGTCGCTGTCGCATTCGCGGGTACTGCCCTGGCTGCAGGCACGTGCCCACTGGATACACCGCCTGACCGGCGTGATGCTGCTGGGGCTGGCGTTGCGCGTGGCGCTCGGCCCACTGGGCTGACGCGCCAGCGTTGACTGCAAGCGCCACCCGATAGCGGAAACCGCCCTGGGACACTGCTAGCCTCAGTATGATTATGTGACCGGAATCCCTGACGATGGATGACTTTGCCAGCGAGGCACGTGCACTCGCCGTTGTGCTGGAAGAAGACCCGGATGCCGCGGCAATCCTCTCGCACCAGCTGCATGTGCTGGGCATGCAGAGCCGCTATCACCGCCGTGCCGCTACCATGCTCGATGAGGTGGTCTCCAGCCAGCCGCAGTTGGTGGTGATGGGGCTGGGTGTCGCCGATCCCGATGGCATCGCCATGCTGCGACTGCTCGCCGAACGGGAGTATCGCGGCTGGGTGCTGTTGCTGGGGGGCGTCGAGCCGAAGATCTCGCGGATTGCCGAGCGCGTGGGCCAGACCCTCGGGCTGCAGATGCTCGGCTCGCTGGACAAGCCCATGCGGCTGGGCGAACTGCGCGAACGGCTGGCCGGGTTGCGGCTGGGGAGCCAGCCGCCCGGCGTGCCACGCAACCGGCCTTTCTTCACTGGCGAGGAACTGGAAAGAGCGTTGGCGCGCCGTGAACTGACCGTGCACTACCAGCCGCAGTTCGCGCTGGCCAGTGGGCGGCTGAGCGGCGTCGAGGCGCTGGTGCGCTGGGCCCATCCGGAGATCGGCTTGATCGGCCCGGCCAATTTCCTGCCATTGCTCAGTACCGGGCAGAGCCGGCGGCTGACGGCCTTCGTGCTGGAGCAGGCGCTGGCCGATGCCCAGCGCTGGCGATGCCAGGGTCTGTCCCTTTCGGTGTCGGTGAACGTGACCGCGGATGATCTCATGTCGCCCGACCTGCTGGCGTTGACGCAGCACCGGGGCCCAGGCGAGCCGCCGTTGCTGGTGTTCGAGATCACCGAGACGGCGGCCATGGACGACGAACTGCTGGGTTCCGAAATTGCCGCGCGCTTGCACCTCAACGGGCTGGAGATCTCGGTGGACGACTTCGGTGTGGGCTTTTCATCGCTGTCGCGGCTGCAGATGCTGCCGATCAGCGAGCTCAAGGTGGACCGCAGCTTCGTACGCCACCTGCATGTCGATCCGCAGGACGCCGCCATCGTCGAGGCGGTGGCGCTGCTGGGGCGTCGCCTGGGGCTGCGGGTGGTGGCCGAAGGGCTCGAAGAAGCCGAGAGCCTGTCGGCCCTCGAGCGCTTCGGCTGCACCCACGTGCAGGGCTTCGGACTGTCGCGACCGGTGGCCGCCGAAGCCATCCCGATGCTGGCCCGGGCTCAGGCCTCGGTGCGCGAGAGGATCGCTGCCAGCGGGGAGCCGGTGGGCATGACGCCGTAGGCGGCGCTACCTTCGGCTCCCAGACGCGTGCGGCAGAACGTTTCGCCGATCTCGGGCGGGGCGTGTTGCAGCAGCAGGGCGGCCTGCAGACACTGTGCCAGCCGCTGGGTCAGCCAGCGGCTGCGTGGTTCGAGGGATTCGATCGGGAGAGCCAATTCCCGCTCCAGGGCTGCCAGCGTGCGGTCGAAGTCGGGCTCCAGGCCGCGGGCAGCGACCAGTTCGGCCTGCAGGGCGGCGAAGGCCTCAGGGTGTCGGGTCAGCACGCGCAGTACGTCCAGGCAGATCACGTTGCCCGACCCTTCCCAGATCGAGTTCACTGGCGCCTCACGATATAGCCGCGCCAGTGGGGACTCTTCCACGTAACCGATGCCGCCCAGGCATTCCATGGCCTCGGCCTGGAAGGCGGGACTGCGCTTGTTGTGCCAGTACTTGGCCAGCGACGGCAGCAGGCGTGCCAGGGCCGCTTCGTGGGCGTCTCCGCGGGCGGCACCATCGAAGGCGCGGGCGGTACGCAGGGCCAGTGCGACACCGGCTTCCACTTCCAGCGTCAGGTCGGCGATCACCGTGCGCATCAGCGGCTGCTCGGCGAGCGCTCGGCCGAAGGCGTGGCGTTCGCGGACGTGCAACCAGGCCTCGCGCAGCGCCTGGCGCATCATGCCCACCGGTGCCGTGGCGGCATCGAGGCGGGTCTGCTGGACCATGTCGAGAATGGTCGCCACGCCGCGCCCTGGGTCGCCGACCGGATGAGCCCAGGCGCTGCGATATTCGATTTCCGCCGAGGCGTTGGCCCGGTTGCCGCACTTGTCCTTCAGGCGCTGCAGCTCGATGGCATTGCGCTGGCCATCCGGGGTGAAGCGTGGTACCAGAAAGCAGCCAAGGCCGTCATCGGTCTGAGCGAGGGTCAGGAAAGCGTCGGACATGGGGGCGCTGCAGAACCACTTGTGGCCGGTGAGGCGCCAGGTGTCACCGTTGCGTTCGGCACGCGTGGTGTTGCTGCGCACGTCGCTGCCGCCCTGCTTCTCGGTCATGGCCATGCCGCAGGTCAGGCCGCGTTTGTCCGCGGGAGGAAGGACGCGAGGATCATAGGCATTGGCCGTCAGTCCTGGCCCCCATTCGGCCGCCACGGCCGGCGCATGGCGTAGTGCCGGCATGGCGGCGTGCGTCATGGTCACCGGGCAGCAGAAGCCCGGCTCCGCCTGGGTCATCAGGTAGAGGGCGGCCACGTGGGCCTGGTGTCCGCCGCGGCCTTCCTCTTGCCAGGCGATGGCGTGCCAGCCGGCGTCGATGGCTAGCGCCATCAGTTCATGGTAGGCGGGGTGGTAGGCCACCTCGTCGAGGCGCCGGCCGTGGCGGTCGAACAGGCGTAGGGTCGGCGGATGGGCGTTGGCGGCCTCGCCCAGGCTCTGGACGTGATCGCTGCCCACGGCACGCCCCAGCGGGGCAAGGCGCTCCATCACCCATGCTGGCGCCTCGCGGGCCAGGGCATCGCCCAGGGCCGGATCATCGGCGAGGTAGTCGCAATCGGCAGAGGGTGCCGGCTGATTGGTGACCCGGTGGGTATCGAGTTGGGTGCGTGGTGCCCGGTCGGTCATGAGGGGAACTCCGGCGGCGGCGGCTGACTCGCAGCATGGCCAGACCTGCGGCGGCGGTCAACGGCTCGTCGTCAGGGTGGTGTCGGCACGATTGACATGGCATCGTGGAACATGACAGCAAGGCAGATGACTCATGGCCATATACGAGCACGATTGTCGTACCCACAGCGGTGAGCCCTTCAATCTTCTGGCCCTTCAGGGCCAGGTGCTGCTGATCGTCAACGTGGCCAGCCGCTGTGGTTTCACGCCGCAGCTGCGCGAACTGGAGCGTCTCTACCGTCGCCATCGCGAACGGGGATTCACCGTGCTCGGCTTTCCCTGCAATCAGTTCGCCCGCCAGTCGCCGGAGTCGGCACTGGACTTCTGTGCGTTGGGCGGTCGTGAGTATGGGGTGACCTTTCCGCTGATGCAGAAGGTCAAGGTCAATGGCCCGGGGACGCATCCGCTGTTCGTGGATCTCAAGCGTCAGGCGCCGGGCGTACTGGGCACCACCTGGATCAAATGGAACTTCACCAAGTTTCTGGTGGGCCGAGACGGGCGGGTGATCCGGCGCTTCGCGCCCAACGCATCCGGTCCCGAACTCGAGCGCGAACTCGAGAGGGCGCTGGACGAGGCGTGAGAGCAGCGTCAGCGAGGGAGTTGGCCGCGGGCGATTGCCACGCGCTCGATCAGCTCGGTCCAGCGGTGGCGCGTCATCAGCGTGGTGAGCCCCGAGAACAGCGCCCAGCCGCGGCGGCGCCAGCCCTTGAGTCGCAGATTGTGGGCCACCAGTTGCTTCATCAGCTGATAGTCGTCGAAACGTTGCCAGGCACCAGCCACGGAAAGCTGATGGCGTGACAGGACCGGAGCCAGCTCGAGACGGAAGATCCACTCCAGCTCTTCGAGGGTCAGGTCGTGGCTCTGTATCACCTCCACCATGTGCCGATAGTCGCGTTCGCTCGGCTCGCGGTCCAGCCACAGCGGTGCCAGCGCCAGCCACAGGTCACCGCGTTCATCGACCAGCGTCTGCGCATCCATCCTTCCCTCCTGCCTGCATTATGCTCGAGACCGGCATCGTGCCCCAGCCGGGCCATGCGCTCAAGGGCGGACAGCGGCGGGCTCGGCCGCTAGAATGTCGCCACGGTTCGCGACGACGACCCTGGCTCGGCCAGGGTGCGACAGCTCATCCGCCCGGGCGAAGCACGAACTCCCGGTCATTGATAGTAGAGGTATGACGTGATCATCAAACCCAAGGTTCGCGGTTTCATCTGCACCACCACCCACCCAGTCGGCTGCGAGAAAAACGTTCTCGAACAGATCGAGGCGACTCGCCAGCGCGGTATCGACGCGTCGCAGGGGCCGAAGAAGGTGCTGGTGATCGGCGCATCGAGCGGCTACGGTCTGGCCGCACGCATCACGGCGGCCTTCGGCTACGATGCCGATACCCTGGGGGTGTTCTTCGAGAAGCCGGGCAGCGAGAAGAAGCCGGGCACGGCCGGCTGGTACAACAGCGCTGCCTTCGACAAGTTCGCCAAGCAAGCGGGGCGCTACAGCAAGTCGATCAACGGCGATGCCTTCTCTCACGAGGTGCGCGAGAAGGCCATCGAACTGATTCGCGAGGACCTCGGGCAGGTGGACCTGGTGGTCTATTCGCTGGCCTCCCCGGTGCGCAAGCTGCCGGATTCCGGCGAGCTCAAGCGCTCGGCGCTCAAGCCCATCGGCGAGCCCTACCGCGCCACCGCCATCGATACCAACAAGGACGTCGTCACCGAGGCCGAGGTGGAGCCTGCCACCGAGCAGGAGATCGAGGACACCATCGCGGTGATGGGCGGCGAGGACTGGGAGCTGTGGATCGAGGCGCTGGACCGCGCCGGCGTGCTGGCACCTGGGGCGCGCAGCGTCGCTTTCAGCTACATCGGCACCGAGATCACCTGGCCGATCTACTGGCACGGTGCCCTGGGCAAGGCCAAGGAGGACCTCGACCGCGCTGCCGGCGAAATCGACGCCAAGCTGGCGGCCAGCGGCGGCGGTGCCAACGTGGCGGTGCTCAAGTCGGTGGTGACCCAGGCCAGCGCCGCCATCCCGGTGATGCCGCTCTACATCTCCATGGTCTACAAGGTGATGAAGGAGAAGGGACTGCACGAGGAGCCCATCGACCAGCTCAACCGTTTGTTCGGCGAACGCCTCTATGCCGGCGAGTTCACCACCGACGACGCCGGTCGCCTGCGTCTCGACGACTGGGAGCTGCGCGATGACGTGCAGCAGGCGTGCAAGGACCTGTGGCCTCGGGTGACCACCGAGAATCTCTTCGAGATTACCGACTATGCTGGGTACAAGCACGACTTTCTGAAGCTGTTCGGATTCGAGCGGGACGACGTCGATTACGACGCCGACGTGAACCCACGGATCGACTTCGATGTCGTCACGGTATGACCCCGGAGAGCAAGCCTTCCGTCGCCGGGGGAAGCAGGCAACGGAGGTAGGCAATGGACACCCGTGAAAGCAAGACTCCCGAAGAGGAGCTTCAGCACCTCAAGGAAGTGCGTCAGCCGGAGGATTTCGAGCATCCCGAGCCGGACGAGGGTCAGCCCGAGGCGCGCCAGTCGCCTCAGGGGTTGCACTGGATACTGCTGATCGCAGCCCTGCTCGCCGGAGCCATCCTGCTGTTCACGCTGGTCTGGCCTTGAAGCACGGGTCGGCCGGCATGCCGCCTGAGCCACTCGGCGGCGTCGGCACGATCGAGTAACATCACAGGCTCGTTGTGCCAGGCGCCGTGCCGAATGCCCGAAATTCCCTCCACCGATGTTGTCACGCCGACCCGCCGGGTCGGCACCCTGGTACTGCCGGGGTTTTCCCTGCTGGCGCAAGCGGGCGCGGTCGAGCCGCTGATGGTGGCCAACCAGTTGGCTGGGCAGCCGCTCTATCGGGTCGATGCGTTCAGCGTTTGCGGTGACGAGGTGCCCAGCCAGGCCTCCCTCAGCGTGGCCGTGGACGGCCCGCTCGAATCGCTGCCCGAGACGCTCGATCTGCTCATTCTCTGTGCGCCTGCGCCACTGCCTGCGGGGCGCTGGGCGGCAGTGCTGGGTTGCCTGCGGCACCTGGCCGCGCACGGGGTGACGCTGGTCGGGGTGAGCGGTGGCGGGGAGCTGCTGGTCCGCGCCGGGGTGATGGATGGCTATCGGGCTACGCTGCCTTGGCAGTGCTTCGCGGAGGTGGCGCGCGATTTCCCGCGGGTGCGCCTGTCCCGGCAGCTGTTCGAGATC
Organism: Billgrantia gudaonensis; assembly: GCF_900100195.1. Lineage (GTDB taxonomy): Bacteria > Pseudomonadota > Gammaproteobacteria > Pseudomonadales > Halomonadaceae > Halomonas > Halomonas gudaonensis. The sequence continues at coordinate 49,072 of NZ_FNES01000013.1, read as the reverse complement.
GACCGCGACCGCCTCACCTGCGGCGGTGGCACGGCGGCCATGGACATGATGATGACGCTGATCGCCGCCCACCACGGCAGCGCGCTGGCCGAGCGCGTTTCCCAGCACTTCGTGCTCGAGCGCATCCGCATGGCCGATGAGCCGGCGCCGGGCCCCTTGCGCTCACGGCTGGGCAACGCACCGCCGGCGCTGCACGATGCCGTGCAGCTGATGGAAGCCAACATCGAGGAGCCGTTGACCACCCACGAGCTGGCCGAGCACCTGGGCATTTCGCGCCGCCAATTGGAGCGGCTGTTCAAGCGGCACCTGCAGGCGGTGCCGGGCCGCTACTATCTCGATCTGCGCTTGCAGGAGGCGCGCCGCCTGCTGCATGACACCGATTGGCCGGCCGGAGAGATCGCCATGAAAACCGGCTTCTCCTCGCCGGCCCACTTTTCCACCGCCTATCGCAACCATTTCGGGGTCACGCCTCGGGAAGAGCGGCTGGGCTGAGGGCTTCCCGACGGCGGATCGATGATGGCCGGAAATGTCCGCTCACCGTCCGGTGACGGTCGTCCGTGTCGTATCGTCCGGCGCTATGGTGAGGGCTCCATGTCCCATGAGAAACTCGCCCCATGACTACCGCCCTGCTGCTGATCGATGTCCAGGCTTCCTTTCCCGTTCGTGATTACTGGGACGAGGCCCTGGCCGCCCCCTGGCGCGAGCGCCAGCGCGAACTGCTGGACCTCGCCCGTGAAGCCGGTCTTCCGATAGTGCGCATCTTCCACGAGGCACCGGGCAGCGGTACGCCCTTCGATCCCGAGCGTGGCCTGATCCGTCCGCTCGACGGCTTCGAGGATGCCGCCGCGGCGACCTTCCACAAGCGCGCCCACAACGCCTTCACCGACACCGGTCTCGAAGTCTGGCTGCGCGAGCGCGGCATTCAGCGGCTCGCGATCAGCGGCATCCGCACCGAGCAGTGCTGCGAGACTACCGCGCGGGTCGCGTCCGATCTGGGCTTCGCGGTGGATTTCGTCGCCGAGGCGACCCTGACCTTCCCCATGACGCGCCACGGTCGCACCTGGAGCGCCGAGGAGATCCGCGCGCGGACCGAGCTGGTGCTGGAGGGGCGCTTCGCACGCATCGCCGACGTGGCGACCCTGAGAGAGGAGTGGTGCGGTGCCGTCGCCTGAGGGCGCGGGACTGACGGTCGGGGTGCTGATGCTCCCCGGCCAGGTGCCGCTGGACTTGGTCGGGCCGCTGCAGGTGTTGCATGCCGCCCAGCAGCAAGATGACGGCATCGCGATCCGCTACTTCGGCCCCCGCGCGTCGCTGGACTGGCTGGGGCCGCTGACCCTCGGCGGCATCGAGCCGCTGCCGCAGGCGCTCAAACCGCTGGATCTGCTGCTGGTACCCGGCCAGTACCGCCGCGGCATCGACCCCGAACTGCAGCCGGGCTGTGTCGATTGGCTGCGTCGCCAGGCTGGACAGGCCTCGACCCTGATGGGGATCTGCTCGGGGTCGCTGCTGATGGCCGAGGCGGGGCTGCTGAATGGACGGCGTTGCACCACCCACCACACCCTGTTGGAGCGGCTCCAGGGGCTGGCGCCCGAGGCTAGGGTGCAGGGTGACTGCATCTTCATCGAGGACGGGCCCTGCCTGACCAGCGCTGGTATCTCCACCGGCATCGACACCATGCTGCACTGGCTGACCCGGCGGCTTGGGCATCGCCTGGCGTTATCCGTGGCCCGGGAGATGGTGCTCTACCTGCGGCGCAGCGGACACGAGCCTCAGCTGGCCGGCTGGCTCGCGGGGCGCAATCACGTCGATGAGCGTATCCATCGCTTGCAGGATGCACTCTGTGCCGGGCTCAAGGAGCGCTGGACTCTGGCGGAGATGGCCGAGCTCACGGCGCTGAGCGAACGCCATCTGCGTCGTCGCTTCGCCGTCGTGGCGGGCATGTCGCCCGGCGATTACCTGACGCGGCTGCGCCTGCAGCTGGCGCGCCAGTTGATGGAGGAGACGCCCTGGAGCCTGGCGCGCATTGCCGAGGAGGTCGGGCTGGGCGACGACCGCCAACTGCGCCGCGCCTGGAAGCGACTCGAGGCGGGTTCGCCCCGGGCATGGCGGCGTCGGCTCGCGGTGCAGTGAGCTGGCCGATCAGTCGCGTTCTAGAGCGATGTGCTTGCGGGCGAGCAGGGCGCGGAACAGCGAGCCGGCGAGCACGGGCCGGTCGTGTTCGATGACGAAGCCGGCATTCTCCAGCAGCGGTCGCGCCTGGCGGGTGATGTCGGTGGCGATGGCCGAAGTGAGGGCGTTGAGCGCCCGCCGCGGCCAGGCGGCAGGGCGGTCGTCGGGCTGGAACTTGTCCATCACGCACAGTTGGCCGCCATTGCGCAACACCCGGTGGGCCTCGGCGAGCCCTCGCTCGGGGTTCGGCATCACCGCCAGGATCAGGTGCATCACCACCACGTCGAAGTGTGCCGGCGGGTAGTCGAGCGCCTCGGCATCCATGACGTGGCACTGCACGTCCCTGGTCAGCCGGTCGGCACGGCGCGCCAGGCGTCGCACCATGGCGGGCGAGAGGTCAGTGGCGTGGACTTCCATCTCTCGAGGCAGCAACGGCAGATCGAGCCCCGTGCCGGCGCCCACCAGCAGGACTCGGCAGCCGGGCGTGAAATCGACCGCTTCCAGTGAGCGCTGGCGAGCGCGACGGAAGACGCGCTCGGCCACGCCATCGTAGACGGGGGCGTAGAGACTGTAGCGCAGGCGGTTCCAGGCCGTGGTGTTGAACATGCGAACTCTCCTGGTGGCGACCTCTCAGCGTAGCCGATTCCTTGATTGGCACACACGGAGCGCGTCGATAGCCTTTTCTACAAGTCGTCGTCCCATTGCTGAAAGCCTGCGGGGCGGAAGCTCCCTATACTCGAGTTTCGACCCTGAATTCTGCCCGATGGAGTGGAGACCGACATGAGCCAGACCCCGACCCGCGCCGATTTCGACCGCTACATGGTGCCCAACTATGCGCCCCAGCAGGCCATACCGGTGCGCGGCGAGGGCAGCCGCCTGTGGGATCAGGAAGGACGCGAGTACGTCGACTTCGCCGGGGGCATCGCGGTCAACTCGCTGGGTCACTGCCACCCGGTGCTGGTCGAGGCGCTCACCGCTCAGGCGAACAAGCTGTGGCACCTCTCCAACGTCTACACCAACGAGCCGGCGCTGGCGCTGGCCAGGAGTCTGGTCGAGCGGACCTTCGCCGACAAGGTGTATCTGTGCAGTTCCGGCGGCGAAGCCAACGAGGCAGCCCTCAAGCTGGCGCGGCGCTGGGCCCACGACAACGTCAGCGAGCACAAGCACCGTATCGTTTCCTTTTCGCAATCGTTCCACGGCCGCACCCTGTTCACCGTCAGCGTCGGCGGTCAGCCCAAGTACGCCCAGGGTTTCGGACCGGTGCCCGGCGGCATCGTCCATGGCGAGTTCAACGACCTGGACAGCGTGCGCGACCTGATCGACGACGATACCTGTGCGGTGGTGGTGGAGCCCATGCAGGGCGAGGGTGGCATCGTGCCGGCCACGCCGGAGTTCCTCCACGGCCTGCGGGCGCTGTGCGACGCCCACGACGCCCTGCTGATCTTCGACGAGGTGCAGACCGGCGTGGGGCGCACCGGCACGCTGTTCGCCCATGAGCAGTACGGGGTGACCCCCGACATCCTCACCAGCGCCAAGGCGCTGGGCGGCGGCTTCCCGGTGGGGGCCATGCTCACCACCGACCGCGTGGCGCCGGCTTTCGGCTTTGGAACCCACGGGTCCACCTACGGCGGCAATGCGCTGGCTTCCGCGGTGGCGCTGGCTGCCGTCGAGCACATCGACACCCCCGAGGTGCTGGAGGGGGTCAAGCGTCGCCATGAGCGGTTCCGCGAGCACCTGGAGGCGATCAATGCCAAGCACGGCGTATTCCGCGAGATTCGCGGCATGGGGCTGTTGATCGGCGCGGAGATGGCACCTGCCTTCGAGGGTCGGGCCAAGGACATCCTGCCACTGGCCATCGAGGAGGGGGTGATGGCGCTGATCGCCGGGCCCAACGTGCTGCGCTTGGCGCCTTCGCTGGTGATTCCCGAGGCCGACATCGACGAGGGCATGGTGCGTCTGGAGCGCGCCGTGGCACGGCTGGTGGCCGGGCAGTGAGGGCACGCCGCGCCATGATGCACGCGCCCATGACGAGCGGAGACCCTGCCATGCTGGTGGTACGCCCCGTGCAGCCGGCCGACCTGCCGGCCCTGGAACGATTGGCGGGCAGCGCCACGCCACGGCTCACCAACCTGCCGGCACACCGCGATCGCCTGGAGGAGCGCATTGCCCGCTCGCGCCAGGCATTCGCCGGTGAGGTCGACTTTCCCGGCGACGAGCACTACACCTTCGTGCTCGAGGACCGCGAGCGTGGCGAGGTCGTGGGCACCGCCACGGTACGCGCCCAGGCCGGCGCCCGGGAAGCCTACTACACCTACCGCCAGGAGACGCTGATCCACGCGTCTCAGCAGCTCAACGTGCGCCGCGAGGTTCAGACCCTGGCGCTCTCCCACGAGGTGTCCGAAGCGAGCCTGCTGTGTGCGCTGTCGCTGGATGCCCGCTACAAGGGCACCAGTGCCGAGAGCCTGCTGCGCCGGGCGCGGTTGATGTTCATCGCCCAGTATCCCGAACGCTTTGCCGAGATACTGGCCATGGCGTTCCCCGGTTATCTGGATGCGGACGGCGAGTCGCCGTTCTGGAACAGCGTGGGACGCCACTTCTTCGTGCGCGACTACCATGAGATCAACTACCTGGCCGGCGTGCGCTCGAAGAGCTTCATCGCCGAGGTGATGCCGCAGTTTCCGCTTTACCTGGCACTGCTCACGCCCCAGGCCCGTGCTGCCATCGGCCGCGAGCATCCCGACCACGAAGCGGCGCTGGCGGAGATGCTCGCCGAGGGGTTCCTGCGTTCGCGGCACGTCGACCTCTTCGACGCCGGCCCGGTGATCAAGGGCGAGCGCGAGCGGTTGGCGACCTTCCGGTGCGCCGCCTGGCATCCGGTGCGCATCCGTCCGGCTCATGCCCTGCCCGATGCCGAGCCGGCGATGGTCGCCAACCAGCAGTTGGGCGATTTCCGCTGCGTGGTGGCGCGCTACGCCCTGTCACCCACCGGTCAGCTCATCCTGTCGCCGGAACATGCCGACGTGCTCGGCGTGGAAGAGGGGCGCGCGGTGCTCGCCGCGCCGCTGGCGCTGCCGAGCAGCGACGAGTTCGACCCGGGCTACGACGAGGGAGAGTTGTGATGCGCATCCGACCGATTGCCGAAGGTGATCTGGCCGAACTGCAGGCCCTGGCTCTGGAAACCGGCGTGGGCTTCACCTCGCTGCCCGACAACCGCGACTTCCTGGCCGACAAGATCGCTGCCACCGAAGCCGCCTTCGCCGAGCGTCGTCCGGTGGACCAGCGCAATTACTTCTTCGTGCTCGAGGACGAGGACACCGGAGCGCTGGCCGGCTGCTGCGCCATCGAGGGCCAGGTGGGTCGCGAGGTGCCCTTCTACCACTATCGCCTGGGTACGCTCGCCCACTCCTCGGTGCAGCTCGATTTGCACCGCACCATCGATACCCTCTTCCTGAGCTCCGACCACACCGGCGACGCCGAGGTGGCCTCGCTGTTCCTGCGGCCCGAATACCGCGGCCGCGAGCGATGTCACCAGCGCAACGGTGCGCTGCTTTCCCAGGTGCGCTGGCTGTTCATGGCCGAATTCCGCGACCGCTTCCCCGACAAGGTGATTGCCGAGATGCGCGGACTGTTCGACGAGCGCGGCAAGAGCCCGTTCTGGGAGTGCCTGGGGAGTCACTTCTTTCCCCTCGACTTCGACGAGGCCGACCGGCTCACTGGGCTGGGCCAGAAGAGCTTCATCGGTGAGCTGATGCCCAAGTTTCCCATCTACACGCCCTTTCTTTCCGAGGCGGCGCGAGCCTGCATCGGCCGGGTACACGAGCAGACTCGCCCGGCGCTGGCCATGCTCAAGAAAGAGGGATTGCGCTGGGAGGGCTACATCGACATCTTCGATGGCGGTCCCACCGTGGAAGCCTACGTCGACGACGTGCGGGCAGTGCGCGCCTCGCGGCGAGCGCGAGTAGCGATCACCGACGGCGAGGCGCCGGCCGAGCGACCGCACTGGCTGGCGGCCACCACCGACATGGCGCGTTTCCGCGCTGCCTGGGTGGGCCGCGGCCCCGATGCCGAGGGCGTCGTTACCTTGAGCGAAGCGGAGGCGCGTCGGCTGGAAGTCAACGCCGGCGACGCCCTGCGCATCCTGGATACCGAGGAGACACCATGAAGGCCATGCAGCAGCTGTTCATCGACGGCGCCTGGCAGTCGGGCGACGGAGCGACCTTCACCAAGCACGATCCGGTCTCCGGGGAGGCGCTGTGGCAGGGCGCCGCCGCTGGCGCGGCCGAGGTCGGGGCGGCGGTGGCGGCAGCCCGACATGCCTTTCCGGCCTGGGCGCGCCGCTCCTTCGCCGAGCGCCAGGCGCTGGTGGAGCGCTTCCGTGAGGTGCTGGAAGCCCATCGTGACGACCTGGCTCGTGCCATCGCCCATGAGACCGGCAAGCCGCTGTGGGAGGCGCTTACCGAGGTGGGCGCCATGATCGGCAAGGTGGCGATCTCCATCCGTGCCTACCAGGAGCGCACCGGCGAGCGGGAGCGCGACGCCGGCGAGGCGCGGGCCGTGCTGCGTCATCGTCCGCATGGCGTGATGGCGGTATTCGGTCCCTACAATTTCCCTGGCCATCTGCCCAACGGACATATCGTTCCGGCGCTGCTGGCCGGCAACACGGTGGTGTTCAAGCCCAGCGAGCAGACGCCGCTGACCGCCGACTTGACCTTGCAGTGCTGGCAGGAAGCGGGGTTGCCCGCCGGGGCGATCAACCTGGTTCAGGGTTCCGCTCCGGTGGGCCAGGCGCTGGCCGCCGATCCGGACATCGACGGCTTGCTGTTCACCGGCAGCGCCAAGGTGGGAGGGCTTCTCCACCGCCAGTTCGCCGGCCAGCTGGACAAGATCCTGGCCCTTGAGCTGGGCGGCAACAACCCGCTGGTAGTGAAGGACGTGCCGGACCAGGACGCCGCCGTGCTGACCATCCTGCAGTCGGCGTTTCTCTCCGGCGGGCAGCGCTGTACCTGCGCCCGGCGGTTGATCGTGCCCGAAGGCCAGGTGGGCGATCACCTGCTCGACGCCCTGGCGGATGCCATCTCGCGGCTGCGGGTGGCCGGGCAGTTCAGCGAGCCGGCGCCCTTCTACGCCGGCCTGGTGAGCTGCCCGGCAGCGGATGGCCTGCTCGCCGCTCAGGATGACCTCGAGGCCCTGGGCGGTACGGTGCTGGCGCGCCTGGAGCGTCTCGAAGAGGGTTCCAGCTTGCTCTCCCCGGGCCTGATCGACGTCACCGGCCTGGCGGTGCCCGACGAGGAGCACTTCGGTCCGCTGCTCAAGGTGCACCGCTACCGCGACTGGGACGAGGCGATTCGGTTGGCCAACGACACCCGCTATGGCCTCTCTGCCGGCCTGATCGGGGGGGGGCGTGCCGACTGGGACGACTTCCTGCTGCGCATCCGCGCCGGGATCGTCAACTGGAATCGCCAGACCACCGGTGCTTCCGGCGACGCCCCCTTCGGAGGGGTGGGCGAGAGCGGAAACCACCGCCCCAGTGCCTATTACGCGGCGGACTACTGCGCCTATCCGGTGGCCTCCATGGAGAGCGAGAGTTTGACGCTGCCCGACCAATTGCCACCGGGAGTCAGCCTGTGAACGAGACCGTGAAGAGCGACTATCGCGAGGTCAACTTCGATGGCCTGGTCGGCCCTACTCACAACTATGCTGGCCTGGCGCTGGGCAACGTCGCTTCGATGAGCCACGGCGGTTTCGTCGCCAATCCACGGGAGGCGGCACTTCAGGGGCTGGCCAAGATGAAAGCGCTGATGGAGGCGGGCTACCTCCAGGGCGTACTGCCGCCCCAGCAGCGTCCGGACCTGGGGACCTTGCGAGCCTTGGGCTTCGCCGGCAGTGACGAGCGGGTGCTGGCGCGCGCCGCCGGCGAGGCGCCGCAGATCCTGCGTGCGGTGTGCTCGGCCTCGAGCATGTGGACGGCCAACGCCGCCACGCTGACGCCGAGCCGCGACGCCCCGGACGGCCGCGTGCACTTCACGCCGGCCAACCTGCAGTCGAGCTTTCACCGCTTCCTGGAGCCGGGCACGACGGGGCGCGTGCTGGCGGCGATCTTCAGCGATCCAGCGCACTTCGCCCACCATCCGGCACTGCCCGCCACGCCGGCTTTCTCCGACGAGGGCGCGGCCAATCACACGCGTCTTGCCGGGGAGCACGGCGAGGCCGGGGTGCATCTCTACGTCTATGGTCGCCAGGCTTTCGGTTGGGGGACCGAGGAGCGCCCGGCGCCGCAGCGTTTCCCGGCTCGCCAGACGCTCGAAGCCAGTCAGGCGGTGGCGCGCCAGCACGGGCTGAGCGAATCGCAGACGGTATTCGCCCAGCAGCATCCGGATGCCATCGACGCCGGGGTCTTCCACAACGACGTCATCAGCGTGGGCAACGGCCCGGTACTGCTCTACCACGAGATGGCCTTCCTCGACGAGCAGGCCGTGCTCGACGAGCTGCGCGACAAGCTGGTCACGCCGCTGATCCCGCTGCGCGTGCCCGCCGAGGCGGTGAGCCTCGAGGACGCCGTGGGCTCCTATCTCTTCAATTCCCAGCTGCTCTCCAATCCCGATGGCAGCATGACGCTGGTGGTGCCCGGCGAGTGCCAGGAGAACGAGCGCGTCTGGCGCACCCTTCAGGATCACCTGCTGGCGGGGGCCAACCCCATCGGCGAAGTAGTGGTCAAGGACGTCAAGCAGAGCATGCGCAACGGCGGTGGGCCGGCCTGTCTGCGTTTGCGCGTGGTGCTTTCCGCCGAGGAGCGCGCTGCGCTTTCCGGCCGCGTGCTGCTCGACGAAGCCCTGCATGCCGAGCTCGTCGCCTGGGTGCAACGCCACTACCGCGACCGCCTGGCACCTGCGGACCTCGCCGACCCGCAGCTCGCCGGCGAGAGCCTCGCCGCGCTGGACGAACTGACCCGAATCCTGAAGATCGGCTCGGTGTATCCGTATCAGCTGAGTTGACCCCGGCATGACCATGCGGCCCCGGTCCGTCTGCTGGCGGGCTGGGGCCTTTGTGGTTACCGTAAGGCTCTCATGCAATGGAAGGCCTGAGGAGCGCCGAGATGACGGAAGCCACGAAGATCGAACGGCTGAGCACCGGTTCGCCGCATGTCGCCACGCTGGCGGGCTGGACTCATGCCGCCTGGGGGCATCTCAATCCCGGCATGACCCTCGACGACGCCATCGAGCGTTTGCGTGGCGAGTGCGGTGCGGGCGGCGTGCCTTCGGTGTTCGTCGCCATGCACGATGGCGTACCGGTGGGCACGGCGAGCCTGGTGGCCGACGATATGCGCGATCGCCCCGATCTGTCACCTTGGTTGGCCTCGGTATTCGTGCTTCCCGAGTGGCGCGGCCAGGGCATCGCATCGTCGCTGGTGCGGCGGGTCGAGGCCGAAGCGCGCGACAGCGGCATCGCGCTTTTCCATCTCTACACGCCGGATCAGCAGGCGCTCTATCGTCGGCTGGGCTGGCAGGCGGTGGAGGAGCGCGACTATCGCGGCGAGGCAGTGACGATCATGCGTCGCCGATTCGATGCAGACACTGCCTGACAAGGCGCGATGATGCACCGGCGCGCCCAGTGCCATTTCACTACCGTGGCCTGCTGCCCGGCCGCGTTGTCGAGTCTTGTCGCGGCGCTCAGCTGCCGCTGGCGGCTCCGCCCACCACGCCGCTGCGCAGCCCGCTTTGCCGGTCGCTGCCGCGCAGGTGGTTGGCCACGGCGTCCTCCGGCGAGCCGGCCAGCTCGCGGAACATGCCCATCGAGCCGAGCAGTGCCGAGGATTCGTAGGGTACGAATACCCGCTCGCCATCCTGGGCCATCGTCGGCAACGCCTTGATGTAGCTCTGACCGAGCAGGTAGCCCACCACGGTACGCTTGTTCTCTTCATTCTCGCCGATGGCACCCAGCACCAGCTTGATCGATTCCTGCTCGCCCTGGGCACGCAGGATGGCGGACTCCTTGTCACCCTCGGCGTTGAGGATCGCCGATTCGCGCTGGCCCTGGGCCTTGGCGATGGCCGCGGACTTCTCGCCCTCGGCCTCGGTCACCGTCGCGCGGCGCTTGCGCTCGGCGGCCATCTGCAAGCGCATGGCGGTTTCCACTTCCTCGGGCATGGCGATGTCCTGCACCTCGACCCGCGAGATCTTCACGCCCCATTTGGAGGCCGGCTCCTCCATGGCCGCCTGAATCTCGTTGTTGACCTCGGCCCGCGACTCGAACAGCTTGTCGAGCTCCATCTTGCCGACCACCGAGCGCAGGGTGGTCTTGGCCAGCACCTCCACCGCCTGGCTCATGTTCTCCACTTCGTAGACGGCGCGCTTGGGATCGATGATCTGGTAGTAGAGCGCACCGTTGATGGTCACCGTGACGTTGTCGGTGGTCACCACCGGCTGGCCGGGGAAGTCCATCACCGTCTCGCGGCGGTCGATGCGAACGTCCTCGCTGGTGAGCGGCTGGTACTCTTCGCCCAGCTTCTTGTAGCGGATCATGGTGATGGCGCGTGGCTGCTCGATGAAGGGGACGATGATGTTGATGCCGCTCTCCAGAACGCGATGGAAGGAGCCCAGACGCTCGATCACCATCACCTCCGACTGGCGCACGATCACCAGGCCCTTGGCGACGATCAGGATGCCGATGACGAGGACGATCAGGGCGAGAATCAGCCCTGGGCTGATGGGAAGATTCGCATTCATGGTCACTGTTCCTTGTCTTGGGGAGCTGCGGGTGGGGCGAGATGCACGACGGCGGTGGTGCCGTCGAAACGTTCGAAGATGACGGGCGTGCCCGCCGGCAGTTCGGTGTCGCTGCTGTGGGCCACGCGCAGACGATAGAAGTCGCCGTTGATCTTGATGCCCGTGGCGCCGTCGAACTCGCGCTCGAGGGTGGTGTAGCGCCGCCCCTTCTCAATTCCGCTGCCGGTGGTGCCATAGGCCACGCCGCGGGGCGAGAACCAGGGGCGGATCTTCCACACGGCGAGCGGCACCAGCACGCCGGAGAAGGCTCCCATGGCCAGCAGCTGCCCGGCCAGCGATGGCTCCAGGGTCGCCACGGCCGCGGTTAGCGTGGCGGCGATGGCCAGCGCCAGCAGCAGCAGGGCACCGGAGGTGAGCTCGGCCAGCCCCAGCAAAAGGGCGAGGGCGAGCCAGATCAGCGCGGGACTCCATTCCATGGGGGGCTCCTTCGTTATTGGGCGCGGCACTCGGTTTCTGCCTGCGAGGCTTCGGAGTCTGGCGCACACAGCATACCCTAAGTGATGCCAGTCTCGTCCTTGCGATGCATGACCCCACACTGCCATGGCACCGTCATCAGAGCGACACCTTGCGGCGTTATCAAGGAATCCCGTGACTGAGTCGCGGCGATATCGCGACCCGTAAGGAGAAGAAGCCATGGTTTTCAATCGTCGAGCCCATTTCGAGGAAGCCGAGAACGAACCGAGCAACCCCCACGTGCACCGCCCCATCGGCGAGATCATCGAGCGACGTTTCTCGCGTCGCGGGTTTCTCAAGGGCGCCGGCAGTGCCGGCCTGGGCGTGGCGGCCATCGGGGCACTGCATCCGCTGAGCGCGGCCATCGCCGCCGAAGCGCACGATCGCTTCGCCTTCGAGGAGATCGTGCACGGCGTCGATACGACCCACCACGTGGCGGCCGGCCACGAGGCCGAGGTGTTGATTCGCTGGGGCGACCCGCTGTTCGACGATGCGCCGGAGTTCGATCCGCGCCGCCAGAGCGCCGATGCCCAGGAACGCCAGTTCGGCTACAACAATGACTACGTGGGCTTCGTGCCGCTGGAGGGTCGCTTCGACCGCGGCCTGCTGGTGGTCAACCACGAGTACACCAACGAGGAACTGATGTTTCCGGGCCTGCCGGGGCCACAGGATGAGCACGACTTCTCCGGCATCACCGCCGAGATGGTGGAGATCGAGAAGGCTGCGCACGGACTCTCGGTGGTCGAGGTCCTGGGCGAGGGTGGTCGCTGGCGCTACCAGCGCAACAGTCGCTACAACCGACGCCTGTCCCCGCGCAGCACCGAGATGCGTATCGGCGGCCCCGCCGCCGGCCACGAGCGGATGCGCACCGCGGCCGACTCCGAGGGCACGACGGTGATCGGCACTCTCAACAACTGCGCCGGCGGTACCACGCCCTGGGGTACCATTCTCACCTGCGAAGAGAACTTCCACGGCTATTTCCTGGGCGATGTCGCCGACCATCCGGAGAAGGCCAAGCTCGAGCGCTACGGCGTGCCGGGCAACGCTTACGCTTGGGGCCGGTTCGACGCCCGCTTCGATGTTTCCCAGGAGCCCAACGAGCCCAACCGCTTCGGCTGGGTGGTGGAGATCGACCCGCGCGATCCCGAGAGCGTGCCGGTCAAGCGCACCGCACTCGGGCGCTTCAAGCACGAGGGCGCCGCTTCGGTGATTGCCGAGGATGGCCGCCTGGTGGTCTACATGGGCGACGACCAGCGCTTCGACTACGTCTACAAGTTCGTCAGTCGCGACGTCGTCGAGCGTGCCGACCCGGCGGCCAACCGCGACCTGCTCGACCACGGTACCCTCTACGTGGCCCGCTTCGACGAAGATGGCAGCGTGACCTGGCTGCCGCTGGTGCATGGCGAAGGACCGTTGACCGAAGAGAATGGTTTCGCCAGCCAGGCCGACGTGCTGATCGATACTCGGTTGGCCGCCGACGCCCTGGGCGCCACGCCCATGGACCGTCCCGAGGACGTCGAGGCCAATCCCGCCACCGGCGACGTCTATGTGATGCTCACCAACAATACGCAGCGGACCGAAGAGCAGGTGGATGCGGTCAACCCGCGAGCCGACAACACCTTCGGGCACATCCTCGAGATCGTCACCGAGGGGCGTCACACGGCCGAACGCAACCACTGGGAAGTGCTGGTGCGCTGCGGCGATCCCGCCAGGGGCGAAGTCGGCGCGCTGTGGAATCCCGCTACCAGCGATAACGGCTGGTTCGCGGCTCCCGACAATTGCGCCGTGGATGCACGGGGCCGACTCTGGGTGACCACCGACCAGGGCAGCAACTGGGCGAAGTCGGGTACTGCCGATGGGGTCTGGGCGCTGGAGACCGAGGGCGAGCGGCGCGGCACCGGCAAGATGTTCTTCCGTGTGCCGGTCGGCGCCGAGATGTGCGGGCCCTGTTTCACCCCGGACGACACTGCTCTGTTCGTGGCGGTGCAGCATCCGGCGGCCGACGGAACCGAGGCCTTCCCGGGACGCGACGCTCCCTCGACCTTCGAGAATCCGGCGACTCGCTGGCCCGACTTCGCGGATGGCATGCCGCCGCGCCCCTCCGTGGTGGCGATTACCCGTCGCGGTGGCGGCACCATCGGCTGAGAGCACTATTCCAAGCCCCCAGCGATGAAAGGCGCCGGAGACGAGGCGAAGCGAGGGTCACACCCCGAGCTTCGCCTTGACCCGCGCGAAGGCGGCCAGCGCCGCCTCCAGGTCGTCGCGGGTGAAGGCGGCGGACATCTGGGTGCGGATGCGTGCCTGGCCCTTGGGCACCACCGGGTAGGAGAAGGCGATCACGTAGATGCCTTCTTCGAGCATGGCGTCGGCGAAGCGGCTGGCCAGGGACGCATCGTGCAGCATCACCGGCACGATGGGGTGCTCGCCGGGCAGCAGCTCGAAGCCCAGGCGCTCGAGTCCCGCGCGGAAGAAGGCGGTGTTCTCCTCGAGCCGGTCGCGCAGCTCGCGGGACTCGGCGGCCAGTTCCAGGGCCTTCAGGGCGCCGGCCACCACCGGCGGGGCCACGGTGTTGGAGAACAGGTACGGCCGCGAGCGCTGACGCAGCAGAGCGACGATCTCGCGTCGGCCGCTGGTGTAGCCGCCGCTGGCGCCGCCCAGTGCCTTGCCCAGGGTGCCGGTGGTGATGTCGATGCGATCCATGCAGTCGCGGTACTCGTGGGTGCCGCGACCGCCCTCGCCGAGAAAGCCGGTGGCATGGCAGTCGTCGAAGTGCACCAGCGCCCCGTAGCGCTCCGCCAGGTCGCAGATGGCATCCAGCGGGGCGATGGTGCCGTCCATGGAGAAGACGCCGTCGGTGGAGATCAGCTTGAAGCGCGCGCCATCGCGCTCGGCGGCCTGCAACTGCGCTTCGAGGTCGGCCAGGTCGCAGTTGCGATAGCGGTAGCGCTTGGCCTTGCTGAGACGAATCCCGTCGATGATGCTGGCATGGTTGAGCGCATCGGAGATCACCGCGTCCTCCGGCCCGAGCAGCGTCTCGAAGAGCCCGCCGTTGGCGTCGAAGCAGGAAGGGTAGAGGATGGTGTCCTCGGCGCCGAGGAAGTCGCTGAGCGCTTGCTCGAGATCCTTGTGCTGGGTCTGGGTACCGCAGATGAAGCGCACCGAAGCCAGGCCGTAACCCCACTCGTCGAGCCCGACCCTGGCGGCGGCGTTGACCTCGGGGTGCTGGGCCAGGCCCAGGTAATTGTTGGCGCACAGATTGAGCACCTCGCGGCCTTCTTCCATCCCGGCCGAGGGGGGCAGGCCGACATGGGTGCCCTGTGGCGTGGCCAGCAGGCGTTCGTGCTTGGTCAGCCCGGCGGATTCGATGGTGTCGAGCTCGCGCTGCAGGTGCTGTCGAAAGGCTCCGTACATGGCGTTACTCCCAGTCGAGGACGATCTTGCTGGCATCACCAGCCAGCATGGCTTCGAAGCCCTGCTGAAAATCGGTGTAGGGCAACCGGTGGGTGATCACCGGCGAGATGTCGAGTCCCGAGTCGATCATCACCGACATCTTGTACCAGGTCTCGTACATCTCTCGACCGTAGATGCCCTTGATCGTCAGCATGTTGAAGATCACGGTGTTCCAGTCGATGGCCATCTCCTCGGTGGGAATGCCGAGCATCGCCACCTTGCCGCCGTGGCACAGGTTGGCCAGCATCTCCCGGAACGCGGCGGGGCTGCCGGACATTTCCAGGCCCACGTCGAAGCCTTCGGCCAGCCCCAGGTCGCGCTGCACGTCGGCCAGCGTTTCATGGCGCACGTCCACCGTGCGGGTGGCGCCGAGGCGTTCGGCCAGTGCCAGGCGTGACGGGTTCAGGTCGGTGATCACCACGTGGCGCGCCCCGGCATGTCGGCACACCGCTGCGGCCATGGCGCCGATCGGCCCGGCGCCGGTGATCAGCACGTCCTCGCCGAGCAGATCGAATTGCAGGGCAGTGTGCACGGCGTTGCCCAGCGGGTCGAACAGGGCGGCCACGTCGAGGTCGATCCCCGGCTTGTGCTCCCAGACGTTGGACATGGGAAGCGCCACGTATTCGGCGAAGGCGCCCGGGCGATTGACGCCCACGCCGCTGGTGTGGGCGCACAGGTGGCGGCGTCCCGCCAGGCAGTTGCGGCAGCGCCCGCACACCACGTGGCCCTCGCCGGAGACGATCTGGCCGGGGTGGAAATCATTGACGTTGGAGCCGACCTCGACGATCTCGCCGACGAACTCGTGACCCACCACCATGGGTGTGGGAATGGTCTTCTGCGCCCAACTGTCCCACTTGTAGATGTGCAGATCGGTGCCGCAGATGGCGGTGCGCTTGACGCGGATCAGCACGTCGTTGATGCCGATCTCCGGTTTCGGAACCTCCGCCAGCCACAGTCCCGGCGCGGCTTCCTTCTTGACCAGTGCTTGCATGACTCTACCTTGTTATGGGGGTCGGAGTGACGTCGGGAACGCAGGATCCTGGCATTGCGCTCCAGAACGTTTACGATAAAGGAACGACTTCCAGTATTGCAGAATAATTCCATCATTCAAGAAATAATTCCCTCATCATGGATTTGGGCGATGGCCCCACGTGTGGGTTGCAGCGTGTTCCTATCGGTATAGAGGAGTGACGGGGTGAACGACACAACGGTGGCAGCTTCCACCACGGGAGACATCGGCAGCCAGGGGCTGGCGAGCCGAGTCGTGGAGCTGCGCAAGAAGCGTGGCCTCACGCTGGAGCAACTGGCCGCCGCCTCGGGGGTCAGCCGTTCCATGCTGAGCCAGATCGAGCGCGGGCGGGCCAACCCGACCCTGGCAGTGACGCTGCGCATCGCCCAGGCTTTCGGGCTCAACATCGGCGAGCTGGTCGATCAGCCGTGGACGGCATCGCGCATCGAGGTGGTGCGCAGCGACGATGCCAGTCAGCTGTTTCGTGACGACCGCGACTGCCGCATCCGCACGCTCTCGCCGCTGCACCTGGAGAAGAGCGTGGAGTTCTACGAGGTGCGCCTCGCCCCGAACGCCCGGCTGCACAGCGCTGCGCACTTCGAGGGGACCCGCGAGCTGCTCACCGTTACCCAAGGGCGGGCGGTCGTGGTGGCCGGCGACAATCGTTGCGAGCTGGGCCTTGGCGACTCCGCTCACTATCATGCCGATCTCGAACACACCATCGAGAATGTCGGCGATACGGAGCTGGTGGGATTTCTGGTGGTGACCTACCAATGAGAGCGGAGCGGAGAATCTTGCCGGTTTCGATTCGGGCGGGTGAAACGTGACGAGCCTGGTCCATTGGCTGGACATGGCAGGGGTGATCGTCTTCTCCCTGTCGGGCGTGATACTCGCCTGCCGTTCGCGCATGGACCCCTTCGGCATGCTGGTGCTGGCGGCGGTGACCGGCATCGGCGGCGGTACCCTGCGCGACCTGGTACTGGGCGTGCGGCCGGTGTTCTGGGTCAGCGACCCCACTTACCTGTGGGTGATCCTGGCCACCGTGGGGCTGTCGATCCTGGGTTTCCACTACATTCATCGCCTCTCGCGAGTCTTCCTGCCGGTGGCGGATGCCTTCGGCCTGGCCCTGTTCACGGTGATCGGGGCCCACAAGGCGCTGCTGCTGGAGGCGCCCGGCATCGTGGCGGTGCTGATGGGCCTGCTCACTGGAGTGGCCGGCGGCATGGTGCGCGACGTCCTGGCGCGTCGCGTGCCCATGGTGCTGCGCCAGGAAGTCTACGCCACCGCATCGATCGCTGGCGGCATCGTCTACGTGGCGCTGGAGGCGCTGGACGCACCGGCTCTGGCATCGATCATGATCGGCGTGGCGACGACGCTGAGCCTGCGCCTGGCGGCGATCCAGTGGCGGCTCGCGTTGCCCGTTTTCGCCTGGGTGACGATCCGTCCGGCAGCACGGGACGGTGGCGAGCAGGCCAAGGTACCGCCCAAGGCACGAGTCAGGCTGATCCGTCCCGAGCGTCGTCGCAGGAGACAGGGCAATGATCCGACGTGAGATGGTCCGCAGCCGGCTGGGTCGCTGGCCGGCGGTCGGGTGGTCGCTGCTCGTCTTTCTCGTGCTGCTCGCGGGCTGCGCCAGCGTCGAAACGCACCTGGACGCGAGCCAACGCGAACGCCAGCGCGAGACGGGGCTTGCCATCCAGGCCGTCTATGATGCGGCGTTGCCCGAACTGCCGCCCGCCAAGCAGCGCCACTACGCCCAGCGTCTCTATCGCCTGACCGGCGAGGCGCGCTATGTGCCGTTCAGTCGCGCCTATGGGCGCCGGCTGGTGGCCAAGCTCGAGGCCGACATCGTCGGTCTCGAAGCGCCGGACTATGCCGCCATGCGCAGTCGCGAGATCGTCGTGAGCTACCCGCAGCGCACCGCGAAACAGCGCGCTCGCCGGGCGATGCTCGCCGAGTGGGGAGAGCTACCCTTCGCGCGGCGTCTGCTCGCCCGGCTGATCCAGGCCGAGTACCATGGCCTGTTGACGGAGGTCGACGGGCACGAGCGGGCTCTCGACTACCTTGCCGAGGTCGACTGGAAGCGTTTTCTGACCGACCCGCAAGTCCTGCGCACCTATGCGGCCCAGGTGGGCAACTACGTGCACTTCCTGCATCAGCTCGGGGTGACCGACCTCCGCGAGCCGGTGGTCTCCGCCTTTCGTGCCCAGTATCCGCCGGGCAGTGCCGACGGGCTGGACGACCTGGAATACCGCAACTATCTCTACGGCATGACCCATTTCGTGATCGCGGCGAGCCGCTATTACCAGCAACGCGTGGATCCCGACGAGTTCGCCTGGATACTGGACCGCTTCGAGCGCGAGCTCGAGACGATCCGGAAGCGCGCCACCGAGGACATCCAGGCCGAGGTGGCGCTCAGTTTCCTGCTCGCCGGCCGCGAGGCGCATCCGGCGGTAGCTCGCCTGCGCGAAGCGCTGGTCGCGGCCGTCGACCCGACAAGCGGCATCATTCCGTCACCCGCGGGCAGCAGCGAACTGGCCGGCGGTGAGCACCGCAACGTCCTGGCCATCATGGTGTTGCGCTGGCCGGGACGGCTTCATCAAGGGCCGCGGCTCGACCCTTGACGAGGCGCGTGTCAGTGCATGATCGCGAAGCTCTCGGCATTGAGCCACAGGTGGACGGCGATGCTGGCGATATAGCCGAGCATGATCACCGGTGCCCAGCGCAGATGGCCCATGAAGGTATAGGCGCCGCGTGACTGACCCATCACCGCCACCCCGGCGGCCGAGCCCACCGACAGCAGACTGCCGCCGACGCCTGCGGTGAGGGTCACCAGCAGCCAGTGGCCGTGAGACATCTCGGGCTCCATGGTCAGCACCGCGAACATCACCGGGATGTTGTCGATCACGGCGGAGATCAGCCCCAGGACGACGTTGGCCCAGGTGGCATCCCACTGGGTGTAGAGCAGTTCGGACATCGTGGCCAGGTAGCCCATGAAGCCCAGGCCACCCACGCACATCACCACGCCGTAGAAGAACAGCAGGGTGTCCCACTCGGCGCGGGCCACGCGGTTGAACACGTCGAAGGGCACCACGCTGCCCAGCTGCTCGAGCTTGCGATAATCGCCGCGACGGGTGTAGCGCTTGCGTTTGCGCTCCAGCGAGCGCGGGAGGGTACGACGCAGGTAGTAGCCGAAGAATTGCAGGTAGCCCAGCCCGGTCATCATGCCCAGTACCGGCGGCAGGTGCAGCAGGGTATGCCCGGCCACCGCGGTGGCCACGGTGAGCAGGAACAGGGCGATGATGCGGCGGGCTCCGCGCTTGAGCCAAACGTCTTCGTAGACGCCTTCCGGCTTGCGGTTGTTGATGAACAGGCTCATCACCACCGCAGGAATCAGGAAGTTGACCAGCGAGGGAATGAACAGCGACAGGAATTCATAGAACTCGACCATGCCGGCCTGCCATACCATGAGCGTGGTGATGTCGCCGAAGGGACTGAAGGCACCGCCGGCGTTGGCTGCCACCACGATGTTGATGCAGCATAGATTGATGAAACGCTTGTCGCCTTCGGCCACCTTGGTGACCACCGCGCACATCAGCAGGGCGGTGGTGAGGTTGTCGGCCACCGGCGAGATGACGAAGGCGAGCCCGCCGGTCAGCCAGAACAGCTGCTTGTAGCTGAAGCCCTTGCGGATCATCCAGGAGCGCAGGGCGTCGAACACGCGGCGCTCCTCCATGGCGTTGATGTAGGTCATCGCCACCAGCAAGAAGAGCATCAGCTCGGAGAACTCGAGCAGGGTCTCGCGGAAGGCGTGCTCGGACTCCGTCGAGAGGCCGGCATTGACGTAGACCCAGCCGATCATCGCCCAGATGATGCCGGCCGCGACCAACACCGGTTTGGACTTGCGCATATGGATCTTCTCCTCGGCCATGACCAGGGCATAGGCGAGGACGAAGAGTGCCAAGGCGGCCATGCCGACGGCCGAAGGCGTGAGGTCCAGCGGACCGGCGGCGGCATGCAGGGGTGTGGAGAGCCCTAGGAAGAGAAGCGGGGCACAGAACCAAAAAGACCACCGGGTAGGATGCCGATGGTCCGAGGAGCGTGGACAAGTCACCATGGTAGCGGTTTCCGTCAGGGTAGAGGGAGAGGTGGTAAGCGGCCTAATTATATCAGCAGCATTGCGGCGCAGCATCCCCTTTTACCGCTGGGTGCATCGCGACGCATGGTGACGACTTGTGGCATCATCGGGTCCGACACAGGCGTCAGTCAGCAGGCGTCACCCCAGTTCGGAGCAGGCAAGACCAGGCATGTTTCTCGATCCCTACCATACGCGCAGCGCGTCGCGGATTCGTATCACCGCTCGACAGGCCAGCGATTTCGCCAAGCGGGTCGCCGGCGACTTCAATCCCATTCACGATCCCGATGCACGACGCTTCTGCGTGCCGGGCGACCTGCTCTTCGCCCTGGTGCTGTCCCATTTCGGACTCTCCCGCCACATGGACTTTCGCTTTCGCAGCATGGTCGGGAACGACGTGCCGCTGCACCTCGAGGCGCCCGACGACACGCACATCGCGGTCAGCGACGATGACGGCAAGCGCTACCTGGAAGTGGCGCGTCGCGGCGAGCGTACCGAGGAAGCCGGGGTGATCGAAGCCTTCACCAAGCGCTACGTGTCCTTCTCCGGCAAGAACTTTCCCCATGTGCTCAAGCCGTTGATGGAAGCCGAAGGGGTGATGTTCAATCCTCGCCGACCGCTGGTGGTCTACGACAGCATGGGCTTTTCCCTGGATCGACTGGACCTGAAGCAGCCGAGGCTCGAGCTCGTCGACTCGGCGCTGGAGGTGCACGGCAAGCGGGGCGATGTACAGCTGCAGTTCTGCATCACCGATGCCGGCGAGGTGGTGGGCAGCGGAACCAAGAAGTTGGTGGTCAGCGGGCTGTGCGACTACGACCCTGCCGCCATGGACGAGGTCGTCACCGAATTCTATCGGCTCAAGGCGGCCTACGAGGGCAGTGCCTGAACGCTACGGCATGTTGCGACTCAATGCCGTGGGTCGTCGTCCTTGATCTCGAAATCCCCCTCGAGTATCTGTCTATCGCGCTGCGTGCCCGCTGCTGAGCGGCTTTCCCGGGAGCGCGTTTCGCGATAGTGGACGCTGCTGCCCGCCTCTTGTGCCTGGTCGGCACGCATCTGCTCCATGCGTTTCTTGAGCCGATGGCGCAGCAGCGGCATCAGGGCCCAGCCGAGTAGCAGTAACACCAGGCCAAGCACCATGGCAACGATCATCAGGGCGCCGAACAGCAGCCACGCAAGCAGCATCTTCAGGCTGCCGAGCAGGCCGTTGCCTTGGGACTGTCGGGCACGCCGCTGCCACTGCTGGGCGGCATGCCAGGCGGGATTGCGGCGGGGGTCGCGAGGGTCGGGCATCACTTTCTCCAAACGAATCGTCCCCCAGGCGGGGCGACGTGGCTGCCACTTGGAGGCCGGAGAGTCGGAATCGTTCCGGACACGGGCCGGTCCGGCCGTGTCGTCAAGGTCACGATCGGCATGCCTCGGCCACGATTTCGTAGCTGGCCAGTCGATCCGCTTCGGCGAAGACGTCGGTCGCCAGCATCAACTCGTCGGCGCCGGTGCGCTCGAGGAAGGTCTCGAGGGCGTGGCGCACTGTCTCGCGGCCGCCGATGACCGCCGCTCCCAGGAACTGCTCGACCTGAGCGCGTTCGGTCGGTGTCCAGTCCAGCGTTTCCACCGGCGGCAGCGAACGGGTGGAAGCGCCACGAATCAGGTTGAGGAACTTCTGCCGGGCCGTACTGGCGAGAAATTCGGCGCGTGCATCGCTTTCGGCGGCGATCACCGGCAGGCCGACCATGGCATGGGGGCGCTCGAGCACTGCCGAAGGGCGGAAGTTGTCGCGGTAGAGACGCAGCGCCTCGTGCAGATAGCCCGGTGCGAACTGGGCGGCGAAGGCGAAGGGCAGCCCTTCGCGAGCAGCCAGTTGGGCACTGTAGCCGCTGGAACCCAGCAGCCACAGCGGAACTCGGGTGCCCTGGCCGGGGATGGCCCTCACGCGCTGGCCCGGTCGTGGTTCGCCGAGAAACCGTTGCAGCTCGGCGAGGCGTTCCGGGAAGTCGTCGACACCGGCATGGGGATCGCGGCGCAGCGCCGCCATGGTGGCAGCGTCCGATCCCGGGGCGCGGCCCAGTCCCAGATCGATTCGCCCCGGATAGAGCGTCTCCAGGGTGCCGAACTGCTCGGCGACGATCAGCGGTGGGTGGTTGGGCAGCATGATCCCGCCGCTACCGACGCGGATGTGCGAGGTCGCCCCGGCGATGTGGCCGATGAGTACGGCCGTGGCGGCACTGGCGATGCCGTCGATGCCGTGGTGTTCGGCCAGCCAGTAGCGCGTGAAGCCTAGCCGCTCGGTGAGCCTGGCCAGGTTGGCGCTCTCGCGAAAACTGTCGGCGGCGGTACCGCCCTGACGAATCGGGGCGAGGTCGAGTACGGAAAGTGGCGTGTCGGCGAGTTGCGGCATCTCGGTACCCCGTAATTGGTTAGCCTGCTGCGCTTTTCGTTCATCATCGGGGTGACGCTGCCATCTTGCAATTCCGATCATTCGCGGTGGCGCACTTCGAGGCCAGGTCATAAGCTCCAGGAAACGACGATAATGGAGGTGCGTCATGCCGCTGCTCGGCTTCCGCCGTGCGCCGCCCCGCCGTGGTGCCTCGCAGCGTCGCGCGGTGCGCCGCCTGGCCCCTGGCGCAGTCGATCGCTGGCTGGATCGGGCGGTGGACGTTGCCGTGATCACCGCCCTGCTGGTCAGCGGCAGCGCCTTGGTGTTGACGCGACTGATGTAATGGGACGTGCGCCCAACGCCGCCCACCCGTACACTCAGGACATCGCCCATGGTCGCTGGAAACGAGGCCCATGCTGGGATTCCTGCAGGGATTTGCCTACGGACTCTTTCTCACCTGCCTGCCGTGGTGCCTGGTGGGGCTGGTCAACCCGAGATTGGCGCTGCCCGGCGAGTCGCCCACTCGCCTGCAGGTGATCTTCCGCTATGCGCTCTTCGCGCCTTTCCTGAGCTTTCTGTTGTGGCTGACCTCGCTGTGGGGCGGCTTTGGCCCCAGCCTGGCTGGCTGGCTGGCGGGGCTGACGGCCATCGCCGTGGAGGTACCGCTGGAGCGGGCCTGGCATCGCTGGCGCCAGCGGCGGCAGCGATGCCGTCAAGAGGCCCGACTGGTCGCCGAAGCGCAGCGTCGGCGCGTCGAGCAGGAGCGTGAGGCCCGGGAGAGCGGCGTGGCGGTGCTCGACCCGGCGCATCCTCCGGCGGGTGACGATGAGGTGGTGCTGGCGCTGTGTCGTGCCAAGCAGGGGCTGCTCGACGTGCGTCGCCCCGATCTGGCGATCCAGGCCGACCGCGGCTATAGCCGCTATGCTCATGTGCTGGACATTCTGAAGGCGCGTTTCTCGCCCCAGGAACTCGCCTACCAGCGCGCCCAGCGACTGGTCAGCGAGGTGTGCCTGGGCGTGGTGGACAATCTGACCGCCATGACGTCACAGGCGCGTGGCGTGGTGGGGCTCGACGCCGATTTCGTGCGTCGCCGCCTGGCGCGCGAATCGCTGACCGTGGAGGAGCGCATCGCCCTCAAGCGGCGCCTGGAGCTGATCGAGGGCACCGAGAGCCGCCTGCGTCACCTGGCGGCCCGCAACGAGTCGGCGTTGACCGTACTCGACGATGCCGCCGTGGCATTGGCGCGCATCGAAACGGGCCGCCCCCAGGCAAGCGTGGCGACCGATCAGGCGTTGGAGGAGCTGCGTCGCTTCGTTGGCCGCGCCGAGCGCTACGGGCGAACCAGCCAGTGAATGGCTTGTCCTTGGGGTAAGGTGACTTCGAGACTGGGTCAATCCATCGATATGCAGGGGGTGCCAATCATGAAATCGCCATCCGACCGCGGCTCGCCGCTCTCCCTGCCGACGGTGGAAGAGATCGAGAGCGAACTGAACGCGGCGACGCCGACGCCGGATGACGCGACTGCACAGAGCGAAGACCCGGAGCTGGCCTCGCTGGCCGATCGCTTCGTCGAGGACGTGCTGGCCGATACCCAGGATGCCGAGACGCTCGCTCGACAGCGCCGCGCCGTGGACGAGATGGGCCTCGAGCTGCAGCAGCAGGCGGCTCACCACAGCGCCATGCTGCAGACGCCGCTGCGCAAACTCGCGCACCAGGGCGACGACGGCGGTCCGGTGGCCAAGGCGCTGATCGACCTGCGTGGACGCATGCAGTCGCTCGACCCGCGCCACCATCGCCTCGAGCAGGGGCGCCTCGATCGTGTGCTGGAGCGCCTGCCCGGTGCCGGAAGTCGCCTGCAGCGCTATTTCCGCAAGTTCGAGAATGCCCAGCAGGCACTGGATGCGATCATCGCCGACCTGGAGGCGGGGCGCGACATGCTGCATCGCGACAACCTCACGCTGGGCGACGACCAGCAGGCGCTGCGCGATATTCTCGGCCAACTCGAGCGCCAGGTGGCGCTGGGGCGGCTGATCGACCGGCGTCTGGTAGCGGTGATCGAGCGACGCGACGAGGGCGACGCGCAGCGCACCTTCCTCGAGGAGGAGCTGCTCTTCCCGCTGCGCCAGCGCATCCTCGATCTGCAGCAGCAGCAGGCGGTGAGTCAGCAAGGCGTGCTGGCGCTGGAAGTGATCATCCGAAACAATCGCGAACTGATGCGCGGCGTCGACCGCGCCATCCACGTCACCGTCTCGGCGCTCACCGTGGCGGTCGCCGTGGCCCTGGCGCTGGCCAATCAGCGGTTGGTCCTCGACCGCGTCGAGTCCCTCAACGCCACCACCTCGGAGCTGATCGCCGGAACCGCTCGCTCGCTGCGCCAGCAGGGCGTGGAGATCCAGACCCGCGCCGGCTCGGCGCAGCTCGATCTGGAGGCGCTCGAACAGGCTTTCGGCGACGTCATGGGTGCCATCGACGATCTCTCCCGCTATCGCCAGGAGGCGCTGCCCAAACTGGATGCCCAGATCGAGCGCCTGGCTGGATTGGCCCAGGAAGGCGGCGAGGCGATCGAGCGCTTGCAACGTGGCAACGATGGTCGTGCGGAAGCGGACGATGATCGCCCTTCACGCTGACCCACCCCGGCCAGGCGCACGATCTGGCATGACAGGCCATCACGGCTCCCAGACGATCCGGTCGCGACCGTGATGCTTGGCGCGGTAGAGTTTGGCGTCGGCCCGCTCGAGCAGGGCATCGAAGCCGAACTCGTCTTCTTCGGCGGGATACGCCGAGGCGACCCCGAAGCTGGCGGTGACGAACTCGGCATGCGGTGAGCCGGCGTGCGGGATGGCCAACTCGAGAATGGCTTCGCGCAGGCGGTCGGCAACGGCACGAGCGCCGGCCATGTCGGTGTCGGCAAGTACGCAGACGAACTCTTCGCCGCCGTAGCGTGCTACCAGATCGGTGGCTCGGGTCACAGTGTTCGAGAGGGCGCTGGCCACGGCACGCAGCGTATCGTCGCCGAGCACGTGCCCGTAGCGATCGTTGAATTCCTTGAAGTTGTCGATGTCGATGAAAATCAGCGACAGCGGCTGACGCGAGCGTCGGGAGTGCTGCCAGGCATCCGGCAGGAAGCCGTCGAAGCGTCGCCGGTTGGCGATGCCGGTCAGGCCGTCCAGCGTGGAGATCTGGTGCAGTTGGTCGCGCTGGTCGAGGCCGTTCTGGAAGGCCTTGAGCAGCCGGTCGAGGCTGACCACCAGATGGCCCAGCTCGTCGTCGGCATGGCGGCCCAGGCGCGGTTTGGGCCATTCGCCGGGCCGGCGCGGGTCGGTGTCGACGATGGCGGCATGCACGCGCAGCAGTGGGCGGGTGATGAACGCATGGAACACCACGACCATGAGCGCGGCAATCGCCAGTGCCTTGATCACGCTGAGCGAAAAGACCAGCAGGCCGCGGCTCATGAAGTCGCGGCCCAGGCTGTCGAGGGCCAGGGTGAGTTCGATCTCACCGACCTGGGTCGTCGGGGCGCCTTGGCCGGGTTCGTAAACCAGCGTGCGGCGATAGTGCAGGATGTCGTCGAACAGCAGGGTGACCAGCCAGTTGGTCGACGCGTCGTCATCGCGTTCGCGGCTGGCCATGGTGCGTCCGAAGTCGTCACGCAGCGCGACCTGCGCCACTCGGTCGCCGTCGAAAAGGCTGTCGGCCACCTGCCTGGCCAAGTCGGGGTTGAGCTGAAAGGCCGCTTCGGCAGCAGTACCGTCGATCAGTGCCAGCAGGTGGTCGGTCTGGTTCTTCACTTCGTCACGCATGGTGGCGGCGTCGCGGGCCAGTTCGATGCTGCCGGCGACCAGACTCAGCAGGCCGGCGATGAGCAGTGTCAGGATGGCCTGCTTGCCGTTGAGACTGCGCCGTCTGGGTACGGGCAAGGCGGATTTCATGCATCGCCCTCCAACTGCTCGAGAACCTGGCGGCGCAGTGTCTCGGCGCGCCCGCTCCGGGTCAGCTGCGTGAGAGCGGCTTGCAGTTCGGCCACGTAATCGTCCGGGACGGAGGGGTGGCAGGCAAGGTAGAGCGGTTCCTGACGAAACGAGAAGAGCCGTTTCAGCTCCACGTCGGCCTCTCGAGCCAGCTGCCGTGCGGTCCGTGTCCCAGTGACCCAGGCGTCGATCACGCCGGCCCGAAGGCGGCCGATATTGTCGCGCTCCGCCGAGGTGAGCAGGATGCTGATGCCCTGCTGCTCGGCATACTGGCCAACGGCATCCTCACGGAAACTGCCGACTCGCCGATCGGCCAGGTCCGCGAGTTCGCTCGCCTCGAGGTCGCTTTCGGCCAGGGCGAAGGCGGCCCATTCGTTGATGGCCAGGGGGCCGATCCAGGTGAAGTGCGTTTCGCGGTTCGGCGTACGCGTGGTCGAGTAGACGCAGTGGTCTTCGCGCAGCCGCGCCTCGGCATAGGCGCGGGCCCAGGGCAGCAGACGGAAGTTGGCGGTGAGACCGGTATCGTGGAGGGCCGTTTGCAGTAGCCGGGTGGCGATGCCGTCGATCTCTCCCGCCTCGTCGAGGAAGTTGAAGGGAGGGTACTCCTCGGTGTTGAACGTCACGCGGTGTTCTCCCGGCGTGGCCGGGAGGCTCTCGGTACGCAGCCTGTCCAGCGCGTCCTGCATGGCGGCCACCAGATCGGGGTCGGTATCCTGGTGCAGCGCGAAGTAGAGGTCGGATTCGCTGATCGGCAGTACCGGCTCGAAGTCGGCCCGGGCCAGCCCTTTCTCCTCCATCAGCCAGAACGCGACGTCCTCGCCATAGGCCCAGAGGTCGACCCGCCCACGCTCGAGCATGCGCAGGGCGCTTTCATTGGACATGGCAACCTGAATGTGCGAGTCGGGCACTCCTGCTTCGTGGAGTCGTTGGGCGCCGATGTCTTCTCGAATCACCGCCACGCGGTAGTCGCTGTCGATCAGTGAATCGAGGTCGTCGAGGCGGATGTCGGCGTCGCGTCGCGCGATCAGTGACACGCGGTCGGTGGCGATGGGGCCGACCCACTGGAACAGCGGTTCGCGCTGTTCGGTGCGGGTGGTCGAGAAGAGCACCGTGCCGGGCTCGGTAAGCGCCGTGTCATAGCCGCGGACCCACGGGTAGAACTGGATGTCATGGCGATCCAGCGGGGTATCGGTGAGGGTGAAAATGCGTTCCAGGAGTTCGACGGCGATGCCTTCCGGCTGTCCGCCGCGCTGATAGTTGTAGGGCGGGTACTCTTCCGTGATGAATGTCAGGTCGGACAGTTCGGCCGTTGCCGTCATGGGTAGCAACAGGCAAGCCACCCATAGTAATCCTTTGCGCATGAGCTCCCTCGTCTTATCCGTCTTCCATCTCGTTATTGTTATGACGGGGCGCTCGGGAGCCACCCCGGTGGGATGCAGCATGTTCCGGTGGCGGTCATCGACACGACCCCGATTGCAAACTAGTCGAAGGCATGAGGAAAGTCATCTCCGATGGCCAACGCTGTGGCCATTGCGAGAGCCGGGTGATAGTGACGGGCATGCCGAAGGTGCTAGTCTGGCGGCGTCACGATCACAGGGACGTCCCGCATGAGCCCGATCCCCGCTGCCGTGCCGACGACACCCCGCGCTTCGCGCAGGGAGATTCTCGGCTGGGCGATGTTCGACTTCGCCAATCAGGCCTATACCCTGCTGATCATCACCGTGGTATTCGGTGAACTCTTCACCACGGTGATCGTCGGCGATCGCGGCGACGGCTACCGGTTGGCCAACTTCCTGTGGAGCCTGGCGCTGGCGATCAGCTACCTGCTGGTGGTGGTGACCGGGCCGCTGTGCGGGGCGGTGATGGATTATCAGGCCGCCAAGAAGCGCTTCCTGTTCGCCAGCTACCTGGCTACGGTGGCCACCACCGCCATGCTCTTCTTCGTGGAACCGGGCTACGTGGTGCTGGGCCTGGTGCTGATCGTGCTTTCCAATTACGCCTACTCGATGGGCGAGTCGTTCATCGCTGCCTTCCTTCCCGACCTCGGCCCGCCGGAGGACCTGGGCAAGATTTCCGGCTTCGGCTGGGCACTGGGTTACGTGGGCGGGCTCTTCGCCGCGGGTTTCACCCTGATCGTTCTGGGTGAGGCGACCGCCGAGAACTTCGAGCGCATCCGCTGGGTGGGGCCCTTCGCGGCGGGTTTCTTCCTGGTCACCGCCATTCCCACCTTCCTGTGGGTCAAGGAACGCGGCACGCCCCAGCCGCCCGGCAAGCCCTATCGCGAGATCGCCCTGGAGCGCGTCTCTACGACCCTGCACGAGCTGCGGCGCTTCCGGGATCTCGGGACCTTCCTGGTCTCGTTGCTGTTCTCCATGGCCGGGGTCTACATCATCATCGCCTTCGCCTTCATCTATGGTGCCCAAGTGATCGGCTGGGACGAGTCGGTCCGCAATATCATGTTCATCATCGTGCAGATCACCGCAGCGGCAGGCGCCCTGGGCTTCGGCTTCATCCAGGATCGCATCGGCACCAAGCTCACGTACCTCATCACTCTCTCGCTCTGGGTGGCGGCGATCCTGGCCATCTGGGCGACCCCGGAGCTGACCGCCTGGCTCAATGCCAGACTTGGCCTCGACTGGCAGGCCCAGCATCTGTTCCTGGTGGTGGGCTGCCTGGCGGGATTGTCGCTGGGCTCCAGCCAATCGGCCAGCCGCGCCCTGGTGGGGTTGTTCTCGCCGAGCCGCAAGGCTGCCGAATTCTTCGGCTTCTGGGGCCTGGCCAACAAGCTCGCCGGGGTGATCGGCATCATCGGGCTGGGATTGCTGCAGTCGCTGGTGGGGCTGCAGGCGTCCATCCTGCTGTGCGCGGGGCTGTTCGTCGTTGCCATTTTGGTATGTCTGTTCGTGAATCAGGCGCGTGGGCAACGGGCGGCACATGACTGGGAGGCACGCAACGGCGACCGGGCAGCGCAAGCGGGGCAACCTGGTCCATACTGACAGGATGCGAGAGTCGGCTGCGGCCGGGAGGTTCCCATGGATGACGAGAGATCCGTGCGTCGCGTCGGGCTAGGCATGATGTTGTTGTTCTGGCTGCTGTTCATCGCCGTGGGTGCCTGGTGGTTCCATGGCTTTCTGGCGGCGCAGCGCAATCCCAACGCCCACCTCGTCGATGCAGTGGAGGGCGGCGATGCGCCGATCACCCTGGAGCGCAGCCATTCCGGACACTTCATGGCGACCGGGCGGATCAACGGCGAGCCGGTGGAATTCCTGCTCGATACCGGTGCCACCTATGTGGCGGTACCGGCCACGCTGGCCGAGCGACTGGGGCTGGAGGCGTCCGGTTCGGCCTGGTTCAACACCGCCAACGGGCGAGTGCGCGGTGAGCTCACCACCCTCGACGAAGTGAGCCTGGGCGGTTTTTCCGCCAGCGACGTGCGCGGTTCCATCAGCCCTGGCATGGAGGGAGACGTCGCCCTCATGGGCATGAGCTTCCTGAATCGTTTCGATATCGAGATCCGCAACTCGCGCATGGTGCTGCGCCCCGCCGAGTCTCCTTGAGGCCGGTCGGAGCCGTTCCAGAGGCGGCCCGAGGCATCGCCCCTGCCGTCTCCCTTTGGCGCCTGATACCATGGATGAATGACCAGTATCTCTGCCAGAGCGGCGACCGCGCCGCTGGACGACCCGCGCTACTACCTGGCGAACTTTCGCTTCGTGCTCGACTGGGTGGCCAAGCGCCATGCGGACCTGCTCGCCACGCCGGAGCGGGCCTTTCTCGAGGCCTTCATGGCACTGCCCGAGGCGTCACAAGCGCTGCTGGTGCGCATGGTGATGCGTCGTGGCGAGCACTTTCGTACCTCGCGGCTCGTCTACGCCGAGATCGGCGATACCGAGACGGCGCTGGCGCCGCTGGTCGAAGCGGACTTCGTCGATGCCGACCCTGCGCTGGATATCGCCACCCTCTTCGCCCAACTGCGCCTTCCCGAGCTGCGCCAGGCCCTGGCCGGCGAGATCGCCGCGGCGGAACTGTCGCCGGGCCTATCCAAGGCGGCACTGAACGCGGCGCTGGCGCCGCGGCTCGATGACTCGCGGCGCCTGACCGACTGGTGGCCTGCAGCGCCGGATCGGGTGGTGCGCCTGGCGGTGATGGCCACCTGCGATCGGTTGCGCCTGATGTTCTTCGGCAACCTGCGCCAGGACTGGGCGGAGTTCGTGCTGGCCGAGCTGGGGGTGCAGCGTTTCGAGTCGGTGACGTTCACGCACGATTCCCGGGCATTTCGTTCCCGCCGGGAGGTGGATGCCTATCTGGCGCTGCATCGGCTGCGCGAACGGCTCGATGCCGGCGAATCCGCCGCCGAGCTGAAGGCCGAACTGCCCGAGATGCCGGCGAACAACGCCTGGTTGATGGCACACCGTGATCGCTTGTGCCTGGCGCTGGGGCGTCAGGCCGAGCGTGAAGGAGAAGTGGAGCTCGCCCTGTCGCTCTACGCCGAGGCCGGGTGGAACGAAGGGGCGAGCAGCGAGGCGCGCATCCGGCGGCTGCGATTGTTGGAGCGCCAGGGGCGCCATGCCGAGGCGCTGGCGCTGGCTCGGCCGCTGGTGCAAGACAGCCAGGCATGCACAGGGGCAGAAGCCCAGGCCCTCGATCGCTTGCTGCCGCGGCTGGCACGTCGGCTTGGCGAGCCCGTGGCGCCGCGTTTGCCCGAGCCGGTGCCAGAGCGCTTCACGCTGGAACTCGATCCCATGGGGGCGTCGCTGGGCGTCGAACGGGCAGTGGCTGACCATCTTCACCGCGACGCGGCTCCGGTGTACTACGTGGAGAATGCGCTCATCAACGGCCTGTTCGGGCTGCTGTGCTGGGAGGCGCTGTTCGCACCGCTGCCCGGCGCCTTCTTCCACCCCTTCCATGTCGCCCCGGCGGATCTCTATCGCGAGGATTTCGTGACCCGGCGCCGCGCGCACTTCGCGGCCTGCCTGGCGCTGCTCGACGATGACAGCCATGCCGCGGCGATCCGCGCTACCTGGCGGGAGAAGCGAGGCCTCGCTTCTCCCTTCGTGCACTGGGAAACGCTCGATGAAGCGTTGATCGAACTCGCCCTGGCCTGTGTGCCCGCCGCCCACTTGCGGGCCTGCTTCGAACGCCTGCTCGGCGATTTGAAGGGCAACCGCGCGGGTCTGCCCGATCTCGTCCAGTTCCGGCCGCAGGCTGCGGCGGGCGAGCCGCGCTATCGGCTGATCGAAGTGAAGGGACCTGGCGACCGCCTGCAGGACAACCAGCGTCGCTGGCTGAGTTTCTTCATCGCTCAGGACATGCCGGCAGCCGTCTGCCACGTACGCTGGTGGGGGATGTCGTGAACGATTCGGTCCCGCCTCGCTATCGTGTGGCGGTGCGCGCCCTGTGCGCCTTCACCGCTCGCACGGGCGATCTCGATCATCGCTTCACGCCGGCACCCAGCGCTCGGGAAGGCGTTGCGGGGCATGCTCGAGTGGTGGCGCGGCGGGGAGCCGATTACATGAACGAGGTGCCGCTCGCCGGTTACCACCGGGGCCTGGCGGTGAGCGGCCGTGCCGACGGCTATGACGTGAGGGCCAACCGGCTGGAGGAGATCAAGACGCATCGTGGAAGCCTCGAGCGGATGGCCGACAACCAGCGTGCCTTGCACTGGGCGCAGCTCAAGGTCTACGGAGCCTTGTTGTGCGCCGAGCGCGGACTGGATGCGGTGGAACTGGCGCTGGTCTACCTCGATGTGGCGAGCGGGCACGAGACGGTGCTCACCGAACGAGGTGAGGCGAGCGAGCTACAGGCATGGTTTGCCGAGCAGTGCGAGCGCTTCCTGGCCTGGGCCGAGCAGGAAGTGGCGCACCGCGAGTGCCGCGATGCCGCCCTGCGAACGCTGGGCTTTCCCCACGGCGACTTTCGCCCCGGCCAGCGCGACCTGGCGGAGGGCGTTTACAAGGCGGCTGCCACCGGTCGCTGCCTGCTCGCCCAGGCGCCCACCGGCATCGGCAAGACGCTGGGTACGCTTTTTCCGATGTTGGCTGCGATGCCGCGCCAGGGACTGGACCGCCTGGCCTTTCTCACCATGAAGACGCCGGGACGTCGACTGGCGCTGGAGGCGCTGGAGACTCTGGGGGCCGATCCGGCAGCCGAGCCAAGCTCTCGAAGAGTGCCGCTGCGCGTGCTGGAGCTGATCGCCCGCGACAAGGCCTGCGAGCATCCCGACAGCGCTTGCCATGGCGATGCCTGCCCATTGGCTGCGGGCTTCTTCGATCGCCTGCCGAAGGCGCGGGCCGCGGCGGTGGCGCAGGGCTGGCTGGACCGTGACGGCCTGCGCGAGGTGGCGCTGGCCCATGGCGTCTGTCCCTACTATCTGGGCCAGGAGATGGCGCGCTGGTGCGATATCGTCGTCGGTGACGTCAATCACTGGTTCGATGCCAATGCCTTGCTGCACGGGCTGGCCCGGGAGAACGACTGGCGGGTCGGCCTGCTGGTCGACGAGGCTCACAATCTGGTGGGGCGGGCGCGCGGCATGTACAGTGCCGAACTCGATCAGCGACGTCTCGGCCGCCTGCGGCGTGCCGCCCCCGGTGGGTTGAAGCGTGCTCTCGGGCGTCTGGCTCGGCAGTGGCACACGGAAGTGAGGGAGGCGGGGCTGAGCGATGCCGGTGAGCCGGGTCGGCCCGCCTACCGGGTGCTGGACGGTCTTCCCGATGGAATGAGCGGTGCGCTGCAGGGCGTGGCGGCCGCTATCACCGATCATCTGGGCGAGCACCCGGAAGACGCCAGTGCCGAGCTGCAGGAGCTGCTCTTCGAGACGCTGGCTTTCACCCGCCTTGCCGAAACCTTCGGTGAGCACTCGCTGTGCGATCTCGCCCGCCATGGGCGCGGTCGCGCCGTGCTCGGCATCCGCAACCTGGTGCCGGCCGATTTCCTGGCGCCACGCTTCGCCACGGCCCACGCTGCCGTGCTGTTTTCCGCCACCCTGAGCCCGCCCGGGTACCACCGCGACCTGCTGGGGCTGCCGGCGGATGCGGTGTGGCAGAGCGTGCCCGCCCCGTTCACGGCCGAACAGCTCGAGGTGCGCATTCGCAGCGACATCTCCACGCGGCTCGCCGATCGGCCCGCCTCGGTGGCGCCCATCGTCGCCGAGATGGCCGCTCAATTCCGTCGGCGCCCCGGCAACTACCTGGCGTTTTTCAGCAGCTTCGCTTACCTGGCGACGGTGCACGAGCGTTTCACGCTCGAGCGTCCGGACATTCCCACCTGGGCGCAGACGCGCGGCATGGCCGAGCACGAACGCGAGGCTTTCCTGGCGCGCTTTCGGCTCGGTGGCGAGGGGATCGGTTTCGCCGTGCTGGGAGGAGCCTTCGGCGAGGGCATCGACCTGCCGGGAGAGCGACTGGTGGGGGCCTTCGTCGCCACTCTCGGGCTGCCGCCGGCGGATGCCTTCAACGAGGTGCTCAAGGCGCGCCTGACGACTCGTTTCGGCCGTGGCGACGACTACGCTTATCGCATCCCCGGGCTGCTCAAGGTGGTACAGGCGGCGGGACGGGTGATTCGCGGTCCGCAGGATGAGGGCGTGGTGGTGCTGATGGACGACCGCTTCGCTCAACCTGGCGTGCGTGAGCGGTTGCCCGAATGGTGGCGGCCAGTGAGGGCATGACGCTGCGGTGAGAGACGGCTATGCTGCACGGGTACCCTGACCGACACGCAAGGAGCACGACACCTATGGGACTCGAAGTGGGCGGATTGCTGGGCCTGATCTGGCTGATCATCGTCATCTGGGCCGTCGTCAAGGTGGCCAAGAGTGGCGCCGGTCCGATCAGCAAGCTGCTGTGGATCTTGATTCTGCTGATCTTCCCGGTCGTCGGGCTGATCATTTGGCTGTTGCTGGGTCCCAAGGGATAGGCCGGCAGGTGAGGGCGGAGTTCGTCGGTCTCCCGGTAGGCGCCTGAAGCGAGCCGCGGCGGCCTTCAGGCGGGCAGCGGGTTGTCGGGCGGGGCGCCCTCGTCGCACTTCTTGCAGGCGAGCTCGAAACCGAGCATGCGCTGTCGTCCGGCGGGCGTGGTGACCCAGGGCCGCTCGACCCAGGGCGGCTGGTGGCGCACGTGCTGGTTATGCCCGCAGGCGAGTTCGGCGACCCAGTGGTTCTCTTCGTCGCGGTGGTAGCCGACGATGGGTTGACGCATTCGGGCGCTCCAGTGAAAGCCGGATTTCTGCGCCGAGTCTTTCAGCAATCGGCGCCGCGTTCCACTCGAACGCGCCCGAAATTGCTGACGATGATGCGTGCAGCGTTGCTTCGTCGGCCGCAGATGCGAAAGGTGCCGTTGTAGCCGCTGGCACGACCCAGTGCGGTGAAGCGAACCGGGCGGTCGGCGCGGTAGGTGATCGACTCCACCTCGCCATCGGCGAGTATCCGCAGCGCGGGTGCATCGGCATCGTTCCATGGCTTGATCAGCAGCGGCTGGGTCCAGTCATTGGCTTTGCTGCATCCTGCGGACGTGCTGTCATCCAGCGGGCAGACCACGATGGGGGTGCGCCGCGTGATGGCAGTGCTGCGCGCCATGGACAGCGCCGTCTTGAGCCGCATGACGTCGGTGGTGACCTCCTGACGAGCCGCCTGGGCCTGGAAGGCCGGCACGGCCCAGGTGGCCAGAATCGCCATGACGGCGAGCGTCGTCACCAGCTCGATGAGCGTGAACCCGCAGGCAGTTCGGTGGCGTGATCGCGGTCGTGCTCCACCGTGGGAGCGGGGTAGCGGGGCACGTGGCATGCAAGCCCTCCCGGAGTGCAGTCCCTTGTCCACTGGGCGCTTGTCACTCTAGTCGAGCTTGGGGAAGCGTGTGTAAGCGAACGGCGATATCGGAGTTGCGAGATGACCGCCTCGGCCGGCAATCAGGCTTCCGGGTCGTGCTCCTGCAGGAAGCGGTCTCGGTGGGCGCTGCAGCAGAACCAGGCTTCCGTGCGCTTGTCGCGAAGCGCTTCGTCTTCGGGCACGTGAACCTGGCACCAGGCACAGCGCACCATCTGCCTTTCCCCCGGCAAGTCATCGCGCCGCTCCTGCTCCAGCCGCCACTCGCGATACAGCCGGTAGAGCTTGAAACCGGCCAGGAACAGTATGACGAAGATGATCAGACGAATGAGCAACAGGTTCATCCTTTGGCGACTCCCTGGGAGAGGCGGACGGCTTTGCTAGCCGGGCGCCCTTGCGGGACAATGGCGGTACACTGGATTCTCGAGAGATTTCTACGCCCATGCAAGACTTGACGCTGGTAATGGCGCAGTTGGACCCGTTGGTAGGAGACATACCCGGCAATGCCGAACGGGCCATCGAGGCGGTGCGTGAGGCGCGCATCGAGCACGGCGCCGACGTGGTGGTGTTCCCGGAGCTGTTCCTGAGCGGCTATCCGCCGGAAGATCTGTTGCTGCGTCCGTCGATGGAGACGCGCTTGCGTGAGGCGCGGGCGCGCATGGCGTCCAAGGTGGCGCGCGACGTGCTGGTCATCATCGGCTACCCGGGGCGCCGGGAAGGGCAGGGATACAACCTGGCCGGAGCGCTGTACAACGGCGAATGGCTGGATGAATACGCCAAGCAGGCACTGCCCAACTATCAGGTCTTCGACGAACGACGCTATTTCGCTACCGGCAACCGCAGCTTGGTGCTCGAGCACAAGGGCGTCAGGCTCGGACTGTTGATCTGCGAAGATCTCTGGGACGGGGCGCCGGTGCGCGCTGCCTGCGAGGCTGGCGCCGATGTCCTGATCACCCTCAATGCTTCGCCCTACCATCAGGACAAGCCGGCCGAGCGGCTGCGCCTGCTCGAGCAACGCGCGGCCGAGGTCGAGCGTCCGGTGGTCTACGTCAACACCATCGGTGGACAGGATGAGCTGGTCTTCGACGGAGGTTCGGCCTGCGTCGATGCCGGCGGCGAGTTGCGCGTGCTGGCACCCTACTGGCAGGCCGGACTGATGCCGGTGCAGTTCGTGCGCGAAGCGGATCGCTGGGTGCCCCGCGAAGGCGAGATCGAACCTTCCGTGGACCCGGAGGAGAGCCTGTACTGCGCCTTGGTCACCGGGTTGCGCGATTACGTCAACAAGAGCGGCTTCGAGGGAGTCGTGCTGGGACTGTCCGGTGGCATCGACTCGGCGTTGTCACTGGCCATCGCGGTGGACGCTCTGGGAGCCCAGCGGGTTCAGGCGGTGATGATGCCCTACCACTACACCGCCGACATCTCCCGGCAGGACGCCGCCGAACAGGCACGCCTGCTCGGCGTGCACTATCAGGTGCTGCCCATCGAGCCGATGGTCGAGGCGTTCATGGAGACCCTGGCCGATACCTTCGCCGGTACCGAGCGCGACACCACCGAGGAGAATCTGCAGTCGCGCTGCCGTGGCGTGCTGCTGATGGCCATCTCCAACAAGAAGGGGTTGATGGTGCTTTCCACCGGCAACAAGAGTGAGATGGCGGTGGGCTATGCCACGCTCTACGGCGACATGGTGGGTGGCTACAATGCCATCAAGGACGTCTACAAGAGCTGGGTATACCGCCTGGCACGCTGGCGTAACACCCAGTCGCCGGCCATCCCCGAAAGGGTCATCGAGCGCCCGCCCTCTGCGGAGCTGGCTCCGGATCAGAAGGATACCGACTCGCTGCCCGATTACGACGTGCTCGACGCCATTCTGGTGCGCTACATCGAGGGCGACATGAGCGCCGAGGCGATCATCGACGCCGGTTTCGAGCGCGAGGATGTCTATC
The DNA here is from genome assembly GCF_900100195.1 of Billgrantia gudaonensis. GTDB lineage: Bacteria > Pseudomonadota > Gammaproteobacteria > Pseudomonadales > Halomonadaceae > Halomonas > Halomonas gudaonensis. The sequence continues at coordinate 11,976 of NZ_FNES01000013.1, read as the reverse complement.
GCGTGGTTCGGTTGGTCGACCGCAATGAGTACAAGCGCCGTCAGGCGGCAGTGGGGGTGCGCGTCACTCCACGCGGGTTCGGTCGCGACCGTCGCTATCCCATCGTCAACGGCTGGCAGCCGGGGGAGTAGGCGCTGCGCGCGAGCCGCGGGCGACGAGCCGCGTGACTCGGGCACGAAAACGCCACCCTCCGCAGGAGGGTGGCGTATGCCTTTCCAGAGCCAAGACGGGCTTTCCGCAGCCCGCAGCCGGTCAGGCCGAGAGCGTTTCGCCCTCGACGTGCTTGGGCTGGAAGGTGCGGCCTCGCAGTTGCTCGTGGCTCGGTGCGTTGTCGATCAGCACATCGAGCACTTCGCGGGCACGGTCGCGCATGTCGAGACCCAGGTAGCCTTCGACCATCACTGCCAGTGCATCGCGAGTGGCTGCGGATTCGGGGAACTTCTCGACCACCCAGCGACCGCGCTCCACGGCGGCGAGGAAGGCCCCCTTGCGTAGATAGAAGTCGGCCACGTGCAGTTCGTGGCGGGCCAGCACGTTGCGTAGATAGACGATGCGCTGCTCTGCGTCCGGTGCGTATTCGCTGTCCGGGTAGCGGTCGACCAGCTCGCGGAAATCGGAGTAGGCGTCACGCGAGGCGCCGAGGTCGCGCTTGGAGATGTCGATCAGGCGTAGACGCTCGAGACTGAAACGGCCGGCTTGCCAGGCGGCCAGCCCGCGGAGGTAGAGCGCGTAGTCGGCACGTGAATGGCTCGGGTGCAGGCGAATGAAGCGGTTCGCGGCGGCGCGGGTGGCTTCCCAGTCGCCCGTTTCGTAGTAGGCGTAGATCAGCTCCAACTGGGCTTGCTCGGCGTGAGCCCCGAAGGGGTAGCGCGTGTCGATTGCCTCGAGGCGCGAGATGGCCGTGGTATAACGGCCATCTTCAAGGGCATCGCGGGCTTCTTCGTAGAGTTCGCGTTCGGCAACGCCGGCGAACTCATCGGTTTCCTCCTCTTCCGATGAGCCAATGCTGGCACAGCCGGCCAGCAGGGTCGAGGCCATCAGGAGGGCTGCAAGGCGGGTGGCGATGGGGAAAGCGCGCATCGTGATCCTCGTGTCAAACATCCTGTGTCGGCCATGGTAGAATCGACCGGAACCCATCCACTATAAAGCACCTTGCGTGAAAACGCAGTCCTCGGTGCTGCAACGATAGTTCGCCATGCCCCAGACACTGGAAGCCCAGCACCGCGTGCCCAATGCCCTGGCGGGTTGCCGCCTGGACCAGGCGGCGGCCGAGCTGTTCGTCGACCATTCCCGCGAACGGCTCAAGGGCTGGATCAAGGCCGGAGCATTGACCGTCGACGGTCATCCGGCCAAGCCCAAGGAAAAACTGGCCGGCGGCGAATGGCTGCGGTTGGAGGCGGAGCTCGAGGATGAAGCACGCTTCGAGCCCGAGGCGATTCCCCTGTCGGTGGCGTTCGAGGATGACGCAGTGCTGGTGGTCGACAAGCCCGCAGGGCTGGTGGTCCATCCTGCGGCCGGCAATCCAGACGGGACCCTGCTCAATGGCCTGTTGTACCACTGCCCGACGCTGGCCAGCGTGCCGCGAGCGGGCATCGTGCACCGCCTGGACAAGGACACCACCGGCCTCATGGTGGTGGCCAAGACGCTCGCCGCCCAGACCGCCCTGGTCGAGCAGCTTCAGGCGCGCAGCGTGTCCCGGGAGTACGATGCCGTGGTCACCGGGGTGATGACGGCGGGCGGTACCGTGGATGCGCCCATCGGTCGGCATCCCCGCGATCGCAAGCGCCAGGCGGTACATGCCGCCGGCAAACCGGCGGTGACGCACTATCGCGTGGTGGAACGCTTCCGCGGCCACACCCACGTGCGGTGCCGGCTGGAAACCGGGCGCACTCATCAGATCCGCGTGCACTTGGCCCATCAGCGTTTCCCTCTCGTTGGCGACCCCGTCTATGGCGGCCGCCTGAAACTCCCGGCAGGCGCCGACGAAGGCGTCAAGACCCTGTTACGCGAGTTTCCGCGTCAGGCGCTGCATGCCCGCAAACTGGCCTTCGATCATCCGGTGAGCGGCCAGCGGATGACGCTACGTGCCCATCTGCCCGATGATCTGCTGTTGTTGATCGACGCCCTCCGTGATGATGCCGAGACCATGACATGAGCGATGCGCCCCATCTCGAGCCCACCCTGATCATCCCCGATTGGCCGGCCCCGCCCGGTGTGGGGGCGTTCGTCACCACGCGCGAGACCGGCCCCAGTCAGGGTGTGTTTGCCTGCTTCAATCCGTCCGATGGGGTAGGTGACAATCCTGCCCACGTAGCGCTGTGCCGGCGGCTGATCGGCAACGAGCTCGACGACGAGCGGCCGTTGCTCTGGCTCAGACAGGTGCACGGCGCTCGGGTACAGTCGAGCTACACCGACGGCGTGCCGGAGGCGGACGCGTCGGTGGCTTTCGATCGCGGCCATGCCTGCGTGGTGCTGACCGCCGATTGCCTGCCGGTATTCTTCTGCGATCGTGAGGGCACTCGCGTGGCAGTGGCTCATGCCGGTTGGCGTGGCTTGGCCGGTGGCGTGCTGGAGGCCACGGTGGCGGCACTCGCCTTGCCGCCGGAACGGTTGATGGCCTGGCTGGGGCCGGCGATTTCCAACGCCCAGTTCGAGGTAGGGCCGGAGGTACAGCAGGCCTTCGTGGGCGTGCACCCCGAAGCCGCTGCTGCCTTCGACCCCAGCCCCTATCGGCTGGGCCACTACATGGCCGATCTCTATAAGCTGGCGCGCCTGCGCCTCGAGCGCCTGGGCGTGTCCCACATCGGCGGAGGCCATTTCTGCACCGCCTGCGAGTCACGCTTCTACTCCCACCGTCGCGATGACGGCAAGACCGGACGCATGGCCAGTGTGATCTGGTTGCGATAGCGCCGGGTCTCGAGCCAAACTACCTCCTCCAACCCCAACCCTTGACCCTCATCAAGGCTTCCTGCCTTTCCCTGGCGGCCGACTTGAAACCCCACCCGCCAGACTCCATTAACTCTGTCAAGACGAATCGACAGGGCCAAGCGGGGCGTCCGAACGCCTCGCCACCCCGATGGAGGAAAAACGAATGCGTTTCGACAAGTTCACCGCCAAGCTGCAGAACGCCATAGCCGAGGCTCAGTCGCTGGCCGTGGGCCGCGGCCATAACCAGCTCGAGCCGGGTCATTTGTTGCTGGCGTTACTCGATGCGAGCGATACCGGTGTGAAGGCGCTGGTGCAGAAGGCCGGCGGCAACGCTGCGCATCTGCGAGATGGCTTGATGAGCCACCTGGACGACCTGCCCAGAGTGGGCCAGTTCGACGGCGAAGTGCAGCCGTCCCGCGACCTGGGCAAGTTGTTCAACCTCACCGACCGCGAGGCGCAGAAACGCGGCGATCAGTATATCGCCAGCGAACTGGTGCTGCTGGCTGCGTTGGAAATGAGTCATGCCGTCAGTAAGTTGCTGAAGCAGGCCGGCGTGACTCGCCAGGCGCTGGAGGGCGCCATCGATAGCGTGCGAGGCGGTGAGCGGGTCGACGACCCCAACGCCGAGGAGAGCCGCGAGGCGCTGGAGAAGTACACCCTGGATCTCACCGAACGAGCTGAGCAGGGCAAGCTTGACCCGGTGATCGGCCGTGACGATGAGATCCGCCGTACCATCCAGGTGCTGCAGCGGCGCACCAAGAACAATCCGGTGCTGATCGGCGAGCCAGGGGTGGGCAAGACCGCCATCGTCGAGGGGCTGGCAAGCCGCATCGTCGACGGTGAGGTGCCCGAGGGGCTCAAGGACAAGCGCGTGCTGTCGCTGGACATGGGCGCGCTGCTGGCCGGCGCCAAGTATCGCGGTGAATTCGAGGAACGTCTCAAGGCCGTGCTCAAGGAGCTGGCTCAAGAGGAGGGCCGGATCATCCTGTTCATCGACGAGCTGCACACCATGGTCGGCGCCGGCAAGGCCGAGGGCGCCATGGATGCCGGCAACATGCTCAAGCCGGCGCTGGCCCGTGGCGAGCTGCATTGCGTGGGTGCGACGACGCTCGATGAGTATCGCAAGCACATCGAGAAGGATGCAGCGCTGGAGCGGCGTTTCCAGAAGGTACTGGTCGACGAGCCCACCGAGGAAGACACCGTGGCGATCCTGCGTGGCCTCAAGGAGCGCTACGAGGTGCATCATGGCGTCGACATCACCGATGGTGCCATCATCGCAGCGGCCAAGCTGTCCCATCGCTACATCACCGACCGTCAGTTGCCCGACAAGGCCATCGACCTGGTCGATGAGGCGTGTTCGCGCATTCGCATGGAGCTCGATTCCAAGCCCGAGTCGATGGATCGACTCGATCGCCGGCTGATTCAGCTCAAGATGGAGCGCGAGCACCTCAAGAAGGAGACCGACGACGCCTCGAAGAAGCGTCTCGAGAGTCTGGAAGGGCAGATCGAGGAGCTCGAGCGCGAGTATGCGGACCTCGATGAGATATGGAAGGCCGAGAAGGCAAGCATTCAGGGTGCCGCTCAGTTCAAGGACGAGCTGGATCGCGCCCGCGTCGAGCTGGAGCAGGCGCGCCGCCAGGGCGATCTGGGACGCATGTCGGAGCTTCAGTACGGGGTGATTCCCGACCTCGAGAAGAAAATCGCCGAAACCAGTGCCGCCGAAGCGGACACGTCGCAGCACAAGCTGTTGCGCTCCAACGTCACCGAAGAGGAAATTGCCGAGGTGGTGTCGCGCTGGACCGGTATCCCGGTGGCCAAGATGCTCGAGGGCGAGCGCGACAAGCTGCTGCGTATGGAGCAAGCCTTGCATGAGCGGGTGATCGGCCAGGACGAGGCGGTCAACGCAGTGGCCAATGCCGTGCGCCGCTCGCGCGCCGGGCTCGCGGACCCCAATCGCCCCAACGGTTCCTTCCTGTTCCTGGGCCCCACCGGGGTCGGCAAGACCGAACTGTGCAAGTCGCTGGCGAACTTCCTCTTCGACACCGAGGAGGCCATGGTGCGCATCGACATGTCGGAGTTCATGGAGAAGCACTCCGTGGCGAGACTGATCGGTGCGCCTCCCGGCTACGTCGGCTATGAAGAGGGTGGCTACCTGACCGAGGCAGTGCGCCGCAAACCCTATTCGGTGCTGCTGCTCGACGAGGTGGAGAAGGCCCATGCCGACGTCTTCAACATCCTGCTGCAGGTGCTCGAGGATGGCCGGCTCACCGATGGCCAGGGGCGTACGGTGGATTTCCGCAACACCGTGGTCGTCATGACCTCCAACATGGGCTCGGACATCATCCAGCGCCTGGGCGGCGACGACGCCGATTACGAGCAGATGAAGAGCGCGGTGATGGAGGTGGTGGGCAATCACTTCCGCCCTGAGCTGATCAACCGCATCGATGAAGTGGTGGTCTTCCATGCACTGGATCAGGAGCAGATCCAGGCCATTGCCGAGATTCAGCTCGACCGGCTGCGTTCACGGCTCGCCGAGCACGAGCTGTCGCTCGAGGTATCCAGCGAAGCGCTGGCGCAGCTCGCCGTGGTGGGCTTCGATCCAGTGTTCGGCGCCCGTCCGCTCAAGCGGGCCATTCAAAGCCGCATCGAGAACCCTCTGGCTCAGGACCTCCTGGCCGGCAAGTTCTCTCCCGGCGATACCATCCGAGTGGAGGCCGAGGAGGGACGCCTGGTCTTTCGGACTGCCTGAGGATTCGACAAGCGAACCGTCGTTCACAGGCCGTTACGTGGATCGTCGGGCGCGCCGCCGAATGCGGACTAGACTTATCATCAGGTTGCGTCCTGTAACCCCCTTGCCCGCCAGCCGTTCCTCGGCCGGCGGGTTTTTTTCGTGGCTCGTCCTTGTCGTGGCAGGAGTATGGGTCTAGCGAACGGCCTACGATGGTTGACACTCTTGCCACGCTAATGGAATCTTGACCTTTCCTGATACGCGGGCGCGGCCACCAGCGGGCGATCCCCCATTGCCGCGCGAAGGGTAGGTCGCAGGGCCTTTACCCGCCGAAGGACTTCCGGCATCGGCCAACCGTCGATGACGGCCAACGCCCCGACGCGGCGATCCGCCGTGAAAGGGAACTGACGATTCATGTCACAATGAATCGGCGTTCCCGAAAGAGAGTGCAGGCCCCAACAGGGCCCATCAAGCCAGGGTTTGGCATCAGGTGCCGGCTTGGCCGGCAGCGGCGTACCGCCGCACTTGACCCCGTGCTTCCGATAGGAGCGCGGATCGCACTCGAGACCTCCAGGGGAGAAACATCCGTGGAACTGCTTTCCGGCGCAGACATGATCGCCCGATTCCTCCAGGACGAGGGCGTCGAATACATCTATGGCTATCCGGGTGGGGCGGCGCTGCATATCTATGACGCGCTGTTCCGTCAGGAAAAGGTCAAACATATCCTGGTACGCCACGAGCAGGCCGCCACCCATGCCGCCGACGGCTATGCGCGTGCCTCAGGCAAGCCCGGCACCGTGTTGGTGACGTCCGGCCCGGGCGCTACCAACGCCGTCACCGGCATCGCCACCGCCTACATGGACTCGATTCCCATGGTGGTGCTGTGCGGTCAGGTGATGAGCCACCTGATCGGTGACGACGCCTTCCAGGAAACCGACATCATCGGCGTGACCCGGCCCATCGTGAAGCACAGCTTCTCGATCCGCCACCCGTCCGAGATTCCCGATGTCCTCAAGAAGGCCTACTATCTGGCGGCAACCGGTCGTCCGGGCCCGGTCGTCGTGGATATTCCCAAGGACATGACCGCTCCTACCGAACGTTACGAGTACGTCTACCCGAAGAAGGTCAAGATGCGCTCCTACAACCCGGTCGCGAGGGGGCATACCGGGCAGATCAAGAAGGCCGTGGAACTGATGCTCAAGGCCAAGCGGCCGGTGTTCTACACCGGTGGCGGTGTGGTTAGCGGCCGGGCCAGCGAGGGGCTGACCGACCTGGTCAAGCGGCTGGGCTTTCCCATCACCACCACGCTGATGGGTATCGGCGCCTACCCGCAGAGCGATCGCCAGTGCCTGGGTTGGCTGGGCATGCACGGCTCTTTCGAGTCGAACATGGCCATGCACCATGCCGACCTGATCGTGGCCATCGGCGCACGCTTCGACGACCGGGTCACCAACAACACGTCCAAGTTCTGTCCCACGGCGAAGATCATCCATGTGGACATCGATCCCAGCTCCGTTTCCAAAACGGTGCGTGCCGACGTGCCCATCGTGGGGCCGGCGGGCAGCGTGATCAGCGAGATGATCAGCTTGGTCCAGGGGCAGGAAATCGCCCATCCCGAAGCTCTCGCCGAGTGGTGGGAAACGATCGACGGCTGGCGTGAGGAGCGCCGCGGCAAGCTCTACGAGCCCTCCAAGGCCGGTGAAGCGCTCAAGCCTCAGGAGGTGGTCGAGGCGCTGTGCGAGGCGACGCGCGGCGAGGCGTACGTGACTACCGACGTCGGCCAGCATCAGATGTTTGCCGCCCAGTACTACAAGTTCGACAAGCCCAACCGCTTCATCACCTCTGGGGGGCTGGGCACCATGGGCTTCGGCTTCCCGGCGGCCATGGGCATCAAGCAGAACTTCCCCGAGGAACAGGTGATCTGCATCACCGGGGAAGGCAGCTTCCAGATGATGATGCAAGAACTATCGACCTGTAAGCAGTTCGGCGGCGGGGTGAAGATCATCAATCTCAACAACGCCTCGCTGGGCATGGTGCGCCAGTGGCAGGATCTCAACTACAAGTCGCGCCATGCTCACTCCTACATGGAGTCGCTGCCCGACTTTGCCAAGCTGATCGAAGCCTACGGTTTCACGGCACTACGGGTGGAGACCAAGGAGCAGTTGGGGGAGGCGCTCGACCGTACCCTGGCCGACAAGGACGAGCTGGTGTTCCTGGATGTCATCGTCGATCCGCGCGAGCACGTCTATCCGATGCAGGTGCCCCTGGGCTCCATGCGTGACATGCTGCTTTCCAAGACGGAGCGGACCTGATGCGCCATATCATCTCGATTCTGATGGAAAACGAACCGGGCGCCCTGTCACGCGTGGTGGGGCTCTTCTCGCAGCGCAACTTCAACATCGAGACGCTGAACGTCGCGCCTACCGAGGACGAGACCTTGTCTCGCCTGACCGTGACCACGGTGGGTGACGACCGGGTGATAGAACAGATCACCAAGCACCTCAACAAGCTGATCGACGTGGTCAAGCTCGTCGATCTCACCGAGGGCAACCACATCGAACGTGAGCTGATGCTGGTGAAAGTCAAGGCGCTGGGCGCCGCCCGCGATGAGGTCAAACGTACCGTGGACATTTTTCGTGCGCAGATCGTCGATGTCTCGCCGAGCCTCTACACGGTGCAGATCACCGGGGATGCCGGCAAGCTCGATGCCTTCCTGCAGGCCATGGCGCCGGTGGGCATCCTCGAGGTGGCAAGGACGGGCGTATCGGGGATCGCGCGGGGAGACAAAGTGCTGTCCCTGTGATCGAGGCTTCTACCATGACCTCGCAGGCCGCCCTTCGGGGCGGCTTTTTCGCGCCCTAACGTTCTGCCACCTCGTCCCAGAGCGCACGAATCAGCGGGTTCTTGAGGCGCCGCTCTCGCACGCATAGGCCGACGTCGTAGTGGGGCAGCTCCGGCTTGACCGGCAGCACCCGCACGCGCTCTACCAGCGGGCTGTTGTCGAGTACGATCTTCGGCACCACGCCGATGCCGAAGCCCAGCCCTACCATGCTGACGATGGCCTCGTGCCCGGCGACCTGGGCGTAGATCCGTGGCGCAATGCCCAGCGCACGGAACCAGGTGTCGGCATACTCCCGCGAGAGTCCCGCTTCGGAGAGGATCATCGGTACCGCTCGCCACTGTTCGATGCGCGGAGTCTCCGGCGTGGCGGGGGTCCAGTCGTGCGCTTCGTGAGGGGCGATGAATACCAGCGGCGAGCGGGTCAGCGACTTGAACGCCAGTGCCTCGGGGGCCTGGCGCGGGCGGGGAGTGATCGCCATGTCCTCGTCGCCGGCCAGCACGCGGGCCATGGCCTCGGCGGGGTCGCCGGTATGCAGCTTGAGTTCGATGCCTGGATGACGCCCGCGGAAGTCGCTGAGCAAAGCGTAGAGGAAGCTGTAGCTGGCGGTCACGGAACAGTAGATGCTGATCTCGCCGGTGAGGTGCTGTGCCTCGCTCATCAGCGATAGGCGCAGCGCTTCCCACTGGGCAACGGTTTCTCGCGCGAAGTGCTGGAATGTCTCGCCGTGGCGGGTTAAGGCGACATGGCGGTTGTCGCGCTCGAAGAGCGGCACGCCAAGGCTCGCCTCGAGTTGGCGGATCGAGCGTGAGAGTGTCGAGGGACTGACGTGGCAGGCTTCGCTGGCACGGCCAAAGTGCAGCGTATCGGCCAGGACCAGAAAGTGCTCCAGGGGGCGCGTATCCATGCCGTCTAGTATTGCATAATCCGGCATGTAATGTTGCAAACATCGCGTTTTACGCAACAGGGACTCTGGCGTAAGGTGTCTGCAACGAATGATCGACTCCCAGCGCCGCGGTAGACGGCGCGGGTGGCCATCAACGCGGACACGATTTTCCACCTTCGACTTCCAGGAGTACTCCCATGCGCGTCTACTACGACAAGGACTGCGACCTCTCCCTCATTCAGGGCAAGCAGGTCACCATCGTGGGTTATGGTTCCCAGGGCCATGCCCATGCCAACAACCTCAAGGAATCGGGCGTCGACGTCACCGTCGCCCTGCGTGAAGGCTCCTCCTCTGCCGCCAAGGCCGAGGCTGCCGGGCTCAAGGTCGCTTCCGTCGAGGCCGCCTGCCAGAGTGCCGACGTGGTGATGATCCTGGCGCCGGACGAGAACCAGAAGGCGATCTACGAAACCCAGGTCGAGCCCAACCTCAAGCAGGGGGCCACTTTGGCGTTCGCTCACGGCTTCAACATCCATTACAACCAGATCGAGCCGCGCGGCGACCTCGATGTCATCATGGTCGCTCCCAAGGCGCCAGGCCATACCGTGCGTTCCGAGTTCGTGCGCGGCGGTGGCATACCCGATCTGATCGCCATCCAGCAGGATGCTTCCGGAAAGGCGAAGGAGCTCGCGCTCTCCTACGCCGCGGCTATCGGCGGCGGGCGTAGCGGTATCATCGAGACCACCTTCAAGGACGAGACCGAGACCGACCTTTTCGGCGAGCAGACCGTGCTGTGCGGCGGCGCCGTGGAACTGGTCAAGGCCGGCTTCGAAACCCTGACCGAAGCCGGCTACGCCCCGGAGATGGCCTACTTCGAGTGCCTCCACGAGCTCAAGCTGATCGTCGACCTGATGTACGAGGGCGGCATCGCCAACATGAACTACTCCATCTCCAACAATGCGGAGTATGGCGAATACGTGACAGGCCCAGAGGTGATCAACGAGCAGTCGCGCGAAGCCATGCGCAATGCTCTCAAGCGCATTCAGACCGGCGAGTATGCCAAGATGTTCATCAATGAGGGTAATACGAACTATCCTTCGATGACCGCGCGTCGCCGCCTCAATGCCGAGCACGAGATCGAGCAGGTCGGTGCCAAGTTGCGCGGCATGATGCCGTGGATCGCTGCCAACCAGCTGGTCGACAAGAGCAAGAACTGATTTCCCGGAAACGGCTAGCTGTCGAGGGCGCGGAATTCCGCGCCCTCGACTTTTCGCGTGGCGGTGCAATGCCTTTTCGCACCTACGGCGGCGTGCAAGAATGGCACTCTTCATTTGCCGCATTGGACGTCCAGCATGAGTCAGGATTCCCGCAATACCGAGCACGAGCACGAGCGTCAGCGTTCTGGGGAGGGCGAGGAGTCGCGGGAGTCGGCGTCGAACGAGAGTGAGGATCTGGCCGCCGCATTCCTGCGCGAAACGGAGGTGATAGAGGAGTCCGTCGAGGATGGCCGCAAGGTGCGGCGCAAGGGAATTTACCTGTTGCCCAACCTCTTCACGACCTCGGCACTCTTTGCAGGCTTCTTTGCCGTGGTTGCCGGCATCAATGGCGACTTCACCGCAGCATCGGTGGCGATCTTCATTGCCATGGTGCTCGATGGGCTGGATGGGCGCGTCGCTCGCCTGACCAATACCCAGAGCGCCTTCGGCGCCGAATACGACAGTCTATCGGACATGCTCTCCTTCGGCGTAGCGCCGGCACTGGTGGCCTTTACCTGGATTCTGCAGGACGTCGGCAAGACAGGTTGGGTAGTGGCTTTTCTCTATGTGGCCTGCGCTGCGCTGCGCCTGGCTCGATTCAACGTCCAGATCGGCAGCGTCGACAAGAAGTGGTTCATCGGGCTGCCCAGTCCGTCTGCCGCTGCTCTGGTTGCCGCGAGCGTGTGGACCTTTCACAGTTTCGACGCGGATGCCTTCGGCTTCAAGCTGCTGATGTTGTTCCTGGTGGCTGCGGCTGGCGTGCTGATGGTCAGCAATATTCGCTACTACAGCTTCAAGGACATCGATCTCAAGGGGCCTGTGCCTTTCGTGGTGCTGCTGGCCGTCGTGCTGGCCTTCGTGGTCATCTCGGTGCAGCCTTCGGTGATGTTGCTGGCGTTATTTGGTGCCTATGTCGTTTCTGGCCCCGTCCTGGCCGTGATGCGCAAGCTCAAGCGCATTCCGACGCCTTGAGTGGTGGCTTGTCCTGACGTTTTTCTACGCGAACCCCTTGCGTCGTACGCGGGTTGCCCGTAAAGTACGCATCCGCTGCCGGCGACGGGCCACGTTGCCAGCGGTGGAGAGTGACGGAAGCGTTTGATGCGGCGAGGTTTTTTGCCGGCATTGCGCGGGTTTCGTCACTGCCGTGAGTCGGCCGCTGAGCGACACGTTCGCTCTTGACAGTCGGCGCCGATCACGTAGAATACGCCTTCCTCGCCGGGCGCTGGCGGCACTGCCGACAGCAGGGTGAGACACTCCGCTCCGTTTTCACGGGAGATGAGAGCCGCTCTTTAACAATCGATCAGGTAATTCATGTGGGCGCTTGTCGATGAGGCAGTGAGCA
>NZ_FNES01000032.1 GCF_900100195.1 Billgrantia gudaonensis | reverse complement strand
TCCCGCCAGGCCTCCACCTGCTCGGGGTAGAGCCCACGCTCGCGGCAATAGGCGCTGAGTTCGGCCTCGTTCATCGGGGCCGTCTCCAGGACGATCTGGAATTTCTCCTGGCTGGTCCACTGGTCGGGCTCGTTCGAACGTGATGGCAAAACCTGTCCTCGTGCTCTGGCCTGTTTCCGCCAATTGTAGAGGGTTGTCGCGGTGATGCCTTCCTGCTCGGCCAGTTCCGGGATGGTTATGCTCATCGGCGGCGCCATCTTCTTGAGGATGGCTTCCTTACGCTCTGCGGGGTAACGCATGTTGATCACCTCTCAATCCGTTTAGGTGACAACTACGTTGACGCATAGGGTGAACCGGAACTGCAATGCTCTGAGTCATTAGTTGGTTGTATTGGCGCTCGCCGCAGCATAAGGCAGTATTCGAAGGCGCCGCTACCAATGGGTTTTCTTTCCCAACTGCTTTGGTCGGCCCAAGGAATAACAGGTTCAGATCATGAAAGAACAGTTCCATCGGCCGGTGGGTTATACCCGCTACATCTACGAATTTCGGTGCAGCGAGTATCGGAAGTTGATCCCGGTATTTATGAGTACATGACTGAAAGTCATTCGCTGAAGCTTGTCGGTGACCGTGTTCCGGAAGGAACCTTGTACGAGCTAGGTATTGGCGATCAGCCATGGTTGATCGGGGTGGCAATGCCTAGCCAAGGTGGTTTCTCAGGTATTACATTAGCTCACAATGTGGCCAGCAAGTCAGAAGTCGATGCAGTACTCAACCAGGCCGTTTCCGCAGGGGCTAAGCTCATAAAGCCAGCGGAAGAAGTTTTTTGGGGCGGTTACTCCGGTTATTTTCAAGACCCGGAAGGTCATTACTGGGAAGTTGCATACAATCCTTACCAGGATCTGACGTAATGGCGGAGCCATCATCAGTTTCTAACCAAGCCAGCCATGGCGACGATTACGGCATTTCGGTTACGCCTCCATTCCGCAACTGCTTGCATAGCGCACGCCGGGCCTTTTGCACCGACAGCCGGTGTCATCGGGGTGAAGTTTCGATGGATTAAGGGCGAGGGGAAGCTGTCGAGCTTTTGGAACTCGAAAGCCCTTCTCGTCGTGTCTCGGTCAGCGATATTGCCGGGTATAGGGTGCTCATGAGTCGATGAACGCGGCCGGTGCCTGGGGCTTGCGATTGACCGTCAGCGAAAAGATGTCCGGCCGGCCATAGTGGCCAGCCACGTCGAGGGAGCGTCTTGCGCGCAGAGCGGTCTCGATCTCTATCTCGGCGTACAGAATCCCCTTCTCGCGGTTCAAAGGCCCTGCCGTGATATTGCCGGAGGGCGCGACGACCACGGCATTGCCGACGTTGATCCACTCTTCCGGCGAATAGAGCCTGTCGCGTTCGGGAAAGGTTGCCGGGATATCGCGCCCCTGGATGGCGGTGGCGGTGCCGATGACCCAGCAGCCCCCTTCCTTGGCGATGTGTCGCAGTGTGGCAAGACAGGTGTCGCTCGAGTCCCACGTGGGATTGATGAACACCTCCATGGCCTGGGAGTACAGGGCATGGCGTGCCAACGGCATGTAGCACTCCCAGCAGATCAGGCTTCCGATGCGTCCGGCGGGGGTTTCGACCACCTTGAGCCCGCTGCCATCGCCCATGCCCCACACCATGCGTTCGGGATTGGTCGGCATCAGCTTGCGGTGACGGTTGAGCAGGGAGCCATCCGGGCCGATCGTCACGACGCTGTTGAACAAGGTCGTGCCGCTGTAACGACCGTCGATCTCGTTGATCCCCACCACCAGGGTCACGGCATGGCGGGCCGCGGCATCCTGCAACGGGGTGAGATGGTCGGTTCTCAGGTCGACGGCATTCTCGCGCAGTCGCGCATGCAGTTCGCTGGAAAGCGCCATGTCGCCACCCGGCTCGAGCCGCCAGACCCAGGTCGGATAGCCGGGGATGTAGGCCTCGGGAAATACCAGCAGGGAGGCGCCTGCCAGCGCCGCTTCGTCGATGGCTTCGAGCATCCGCTCGAGAGTGGCATCACGCTGGAGCATGACCGGCGGTGTCTGAATGACGGCAATCTTCGTGACCATGACGGCGTTCCTCGTTCATGGTGCGGGCGGCGAACGGCACCTGATCGGGCACCCGCCGCCATGGAGGCTTTCGCCATCGCCGGTTCAGAGGAAAAGCCTGGTCAGGAAGCATTCAGTATAGACGGAGGTGGCAGTGGACACCGGCAGTTCGTGCGAACCGTCGCGCCAGGGGCATCGGCGGTGAGGCCCCAAGCCCTTCACACGGCCGTCGCTCCCTTACTGCCAGGTCACCGTCTCCACTTCGCCGCCGGCGAAGCGCACCAGGTGTGAAGCCACCACCTGACCCAGTTCGTCCAGCTCGGCCTGGCTGGGCGACCGGCAGCTGAGTTCCAGCGCTTGCGGCGTCGCGGTCATGTGGCATTCGCCGATGGCGAAGATCACCTGGCCCGTCTCGCCGGTCCAGTGGGCCTCCACCTTGTGGTTGAAGTGCTTGCACAGCCGGTTGATCAGCCGGCCGGCGTTGGCGGTGGGGACGGTGGCGGTCATGGCGGGCATGTTGACGTCTCCTCGATGAAGGGGCCGGCTACCGGGCCAGTGGCCGGTCCGCCAGCACGATGGGGTGGCCGCGCGAGCAGCGCTCGATGCGGGCCTCGATGCCGTAGGTTCGGGCCAGCAGCGCCGGGGTCAGCACCGCTTCGGGCGCCCCCATTTCCGCCCGACCGCCGGGGGAGAGCACCAGCACCCGGTCGCAGAAGCGCAGCGCCAGGTTGAGGTCGTGGCTGGCCACCAGGGCGATGGCAGCGCGTTCGCGGGTGGCTGTGCGCACCGCCTCGAGCACGTTGAGCTGCCAGTGCAGGTCCAGGGCGCTGGTGGGCTCGTCGAGCAGCATCAGCGGGGGCCGGCGCACCAGTACCTGGGCGAGCCCCACCATCTGGCGCTGGCCGCCGGACATCTCGGCCAGCTGGCGCAGTGCCAGTTGGCGAATGCCCAGGGTGTCGAACACCGCCTCGATGGCGCGCTCGGTCGCCGCCCGCGACTCGCCGTTCCGGGCGGCGCGGCAGGCGCTGAACACCGTCTCGTAGGCCACCAGTGGCACGGCCTGGGGCAGCGGCTGGGGCAGGTAGCCGAGCTGCGTCACGCGCTGGGCAGGGGCGAGTTCGTGCAGCGCCTGGCCGTTCAGGCGCACCTGGCCGCTGGCGTGCAGCAGGCCGGCGATGCCCTTGAGCAGGGTCGACTTGCCCACGGCGTTGGGGCCCACCACCGCCACCAGGCTGCCCGGTTCGATGGCCGGCAGGGTGAGGGCGCGAAACACCGGCTGGCGGCGGTAGCCCACCGTCAGCCGTTGCAGTTCGAGGCTCATAGCGCGGCCCTCCGGCTGCGGGCCACGATCAGGCCGATGAACAGCGGGATGCCCACCAGGGCGGTGACGATGCCCACCGGCAGCACCACTCCCGGCACCAACAGCTTGCTGGCGATCGACGACAGCGAAAGCAGCACGGCACCGGCCAGGGCGCTGCCCGGCAGCAGGAAGCGGTGGTCTTCGCCCAGCATCAGCCGCGCGATGTGCGGTGCCACCAGGCCGATGAAGCCGATCTCGCCGACGAAGGCCATGGCCGCCGCGGTCAGCAGGCTGACCCGCAGCAGCACCAGCAGGCGCATGCGCTCCACCGGCACGCCCAGGCTGCGCGCCTGATCCTCGCCGCTGCGCAGCAGGGTCATGGCCCAGGCGTTGCGCAGCGAGAAGGGCAGGCACACCGCCAGCACGCCGGCCACGATGGCCACCTTGTCCAGCGAGGCGCGGGCCAGGCTGCCCATGGTCCAGAACACGATCTGCTGCACCGACTCGGCGTCGGCGACGAACTGGATCAGCCCCACCACGGCGTTGATGCCGAACAGCAGCGCGATGCCGAACAGCACGACGGCGTGAACCGAGGCGCCCAGGGTGCGCGACAGCAGCAGGATCAGCAGCGAGGCGGCGGCGGCGAACGCGAACGCCGAGAGCGGCAGCAGCAGGTGCACCGCCAGGCCGAACAGCGAGACGTTGAACGCGATCACCAGTGAGGCGCCCAGGGTGGCGGCGGCGCCCACGCCCAGGGTGAAGGGGCTGGCCAGCGGGTTGTTGAGCACCGTCTGCATTTCGGCCCCGGCCAGCCCCAGGCAAGCGCCCACCACCACCGCCATCAGCGCGTAGGGCAGGCGGATGTCGAAGACGATCACGCGGGTGCCGGCTTCCAGCGCCGTGGGATCGAGCAGGCCGCGAACGACGTCCCCCAGCCCCAGCATGGCGGGGCCGGAGGCGATGTCCACCAGCAGCGCCGCGCCCGCCGCCAGCGCCAGGCCGGCCAGGCACAGCACCCGGCGCCATACGAAGCGTCGGTACTGGCCGGCGAGCCCGCCGGCATTCGCTGGCGCCAGACTCATGGCGCGCCCTCGGCGAGGCGCACCCAGTAGGTGCCGTCCAGTTCCACGGGCTGGAAGCGCCGATAGAAGGTGGCCAGCGTGCGCTCGGGCTCGAGATGCGCCAGCCGTTCGGGGTGCAGCCAGCGTGCCAAGGCCTGCACCGCCACCACGTTGAGCGGCGTGTTGTAGAAGTGATGCCAGATGGCGAAGGCGCGTTCGGGGTTCTGGATGGCGGGCAGCGAGGCCAGGCCCGGGCGGTCGGTGGCCCGGGCCAGGGAGCGGCGGGCGGTGGCCTCGTCGACCCCGGCGCCCAGCACCACGTAGGGCTGCTCGGTCTCGGAGACGTGGCGACCCGCCGAGCCGATGGCGGTGGCCAGGTAGCGGTCCGGCGGCTCGTCGATCAGCATCTCCAGGTTGAGCGTGCCGCTGACTCCGGGCAGGCGCTGTGCCGCCACGTTGCGCCCGCCGGCGGCGGGGATGAAGCGTCCCATCATGCCGTCGGCCATGGTTTCGCAGCAGCCGTCGTGCAGGCCCACCCGGCTGTGCAGGAAGACGCTGGGCCGTTCGCTGTCGGGAATCGCCGCCACCGCCTCGCTCACCTTGGCGAGCTCCTCGCGGTAGAAGCGGTTGAAGCGCTCGGCCTCGGCCTGGCGGCCCAGCACCTCGCCGAGCAGGGCCATGCTGCGCGGCGTGTTGCGCAGCGGCTGCTGGCGGAAGTCGACGAACACCACCGCCACGCCGGCGCGTTCCAGGCGCTCGATCAGCTCGCGGTTGCGTGCGCCGGGGCCGTGCCCCTCGAGGCTGAAGATGGCCAGGTCGGCCCCCATCGCCAGCACGCTCTCCAGGCTGAAGCTGTCGGCCGAGGCGTGCCCCACCCGGGGCACCTCGGCCAGCGCCGGGAAGCGCGCCAGGTACTGGGCGTAGCCGGCCGGGTCGGTCTGCTCGAAGTCCGGCAGCAGGCCGGCCAGGCGGTCGACGACCCGCTCGCCTTCGAGAATCGCCAGGGCGGGAATGTAGCGGCTCTCGCCCAGCACGATGGCCTGGGCACGCTCGGGCACGTTCACGGTGCGCCCCGCTAGGTCGGTCACGGTGGCGGCCAGCGCCGGGGCGGCCAGCAGCCAGAGCAGCAGGAGCAGAGCGCCGCGTGCCCGGCGGTGAGATGGCATTGTCATCGGTGTGCTGTCCCTATCCGTTCAACGAACGGGGGGCGCCGCGGCGCCCCCCGTGCCTCGGTCTCGCTCAGAACCGGTAGGCCACGTTCATGCGCACGTCCCGGCCGGCTTCCGGCAGGCCGGCCGCCACGTCGCCATAGACCGCATAGCTGGCATGATCGAAGTACTGCTTGTCGAGCAGGTTGTTGACCGTCAGCGAGAGCGTCAGCCGGTCATCGGTCAGCGGCTGCCAGCGGGCATAGACGTCGTGCACGCCGTAGCCGGCTTTCTCCGGGTAGCCATCGGCCACGTCGGTCAGGCGCTCGGCTAAACGGCCGCTCCAGCCCAGGTCGAGGCTGTCGGTGGCCCGGTAGTTGAGGTTGGCCACCCAGCTGTCGCCCACGCTGGTGCCGAGGCTCCAGTTGTCGTCGCTCAGCGGCTCGCCGTTGAGTTCCGGGCGCGACTGGCTGTAGGAGAGCGAGGCGCTCAGGCGCTCCCAGTCGTAGCCGATGGTGGCGCTGACCCCGCGGGTTTCCAGCTCGCCGAGGTTTTCGAGCACGCCGCTGTAGTTCCTTTCGCCCACGACATCGTCGATCTCGGTGACGAAGGCCTCGGCGGACAGGTAGAGGTTGCCGTGGCGGTAGGTGGCGCCGACCTCGAAGTTGTCGGCGGTCTCTTCCTTGCGGTCGGGCGCATTCACCATGTGGTCGAGAACGAACAGTTCCTTGACCTGGGTGCCGCGAATGGCCCTGGCCCAGCCGCCGTAGAGGTTGAGACGCTGCGTGGCGTCGAAGCTGATGCCCAGGTTGGGGCTGAAGCCCGATTCGCTGAACTCCTGGCCGGTGGCCTCTTCATCGAGCTCGTAGCGGTCGAAGCGGGTGCCGGCGCTGAGTATCAGGCGGTCGGTGGCCTGGAAGTCGTCCTGCACATAGAGCCCGGTCACATGGCCGGTTTCTTGATCGGCATTGAGGCTGCCCTCGTCATGGCGATGATCGATGCCGTAGGTCAGGGTGTGATCGCCCAGCCGCGAGGTATTGCGCAGGTCGACGCCGTAGCTGTCGAGGGTGCCGAGGTAGGTACCGTAGGGGCCGTCGATATGTTCGAGTGACGCTTCCGTGTCGTACACGGTCAGTTCCAGATCCAGCCAGTCGTTGTCCGCGGAATCGAAGCGGTACTTGCCGGTGACGGTTTCGCGAACCATCTCCTGATCGAAGACCGGATTCTTGAAGCTGGGCACCCAGTGCGGGCGGTGCTTGCGGAAGGCTTCGTCCTCGTTGCGCTCGTAGCTGAAGGAGAGCTTCTGTTCGTCGGTCAACTGGCCGACCACTTTGGCGAAACCGGTGATCACCTCGGTTTCGGTGTACGGCTGGACGTTGCCCTCGGCATCTTCGTAGTCGCCGTGGTCGGTCTTGGCCAGCGTGGCCATGGCGCTCCAGTCGTCGGTGAGGCGGCCGAACAGCGAGGCGGAGGCCTTGTAGCCTTCGGTATTGCTGAAGTAGCCGGTCTTCAACAGCCCGCCGACGCGTTCCCCAGGGCGTAGCAGGTCGTCCGGGTCCTTGGTGACGAAGCGAATGGCGCCGCCCAGGGCGCCCGGACCATTGGTGGCCTCGCCGGCCCCGGCGGCGACCTCCACGCGCTCGAGCAGCTCCGGCTCCACCATCAAGCGCCCCTGGTGATGGAACAGGTAGCCCGACTGAGCGGCCCCGTCGACGGTGACGTTGAGCAGGGTATCTTCCAGGCCGCGCACGTACACCTTCTGGGCCACCGGCGATCCGCCGCCGCCCACCGAGACCTCGGGCAGGCCGCTGAAGATGTCCTGCAGGTCATCGGCTTGATAGCGACGCAGGGTGTCGTCGTCCACCATGGCATCGCTGTCGCCGATGCGGTCGGCGGTTACCTGAATGGGGGCGAGTGCCGCGGACTCCTCCTGGGCCAGCGCCAGCGGGCTGGCGGCCAGCAGGGCGATGGCCGTGCACAGGGCGTGACGGCGAAAGACGGGATGGCGTGTTTCAGCGGGTGCGAGAGACTCCATATGCGCTCCAGTGTCAGCGTCACGGATGAGAATCATTATTTTCGGAGACGCATTCTTGCTGGCACGGCGCGCGAAGTGAAACGGTTTTACATTTGTTACGTACCGGCGCTTTTCTCTCGGTCCGTCCCTCGATCCGCCCGGCAGGCGGGGAACCGCAGCGTCATGCGCAGGCCGCCCGAGACGCGGTTCTCGGCGACGATCCGGCCGCCCACCGCTTCCACCTGGCGGCGTGCCAGGGCCAGCCCGAGCCCGTGGCCGCCGGGCTTGTCGCTGCCGCCGGCAGCGCGGAAGAAGGGCGTGAAGATTCTTTCGAGGTGCTCGGGCGCCACGCCCGGGCCTTCATCCTCCACGGTGAGCCGAAAGCCGCCCGGTTCCGGGTTCAAGGCGATCCAGACATTGCCGCCTTCGGGGGTATGGGTGCAGGCGTTGCGGATGACGTTCTCGATGGCCTGGGCCAGGGCGCGTTGGCTGCTGTCGGCGATCTCCGCCTGGTGCGGCAGTTCGGTGTGCAGGCGATGGCCAGGGTATTCGTAGCGGGCGTCTTCCAGGAGGCTGTCGAGCAGGTCGGTGAGATCGAGGCTGTCCTGGTCGAGGCTGGGCTTCTCGTTCTCCAGCCAGGCCAGGGTCAGGGCGTCTTCCACCAGCTCGCGCATCAACCGGCATTCGCGGCGGATGCGCGGCAACAGGTGCTGGGTTTCGATGCCTTCTTCCACGCAGCTCACCGCCATGTCGATACGCGTGAGCGGGGTGCGCAGCTCGTGGGAGAGATCGGCGATCAGGTGGCGCTGGCTGAGGATCAGCTGACCGGTGCGCTCGGCCATGCTGTCGAAAGTTTCGGCCAGGGCGGTGAGCTCGTCGTTGCGGTTGCCGAGCAGAGCGCGCACCCGCACTCCCAGGTTGCCTTCGCTGAACGCCCGGGTGGCCAGTTCCAGCTTTCTCAGCGGGCTCATCAGGTGGCGGTAGATCACCAGGCTCAACGCGATCAGCACCGCCAGGGGCAGGGCGATCTTGAGGAACAGCTTCACCTCGGGCAGATAGGTGCCGGGGCGCATGCGCTGGGGCAGTAGCACCAGGAAATGGGTGTGGCCGTCGGCGAAGGTGGTCTCCATGATGGGGTTTTCTTCGAAGTAGAGATGGATCTTCCACTCCTCGCTGCGGCCGATGCGAAAGCCGTCGCGCAGGCGCTGGGTGAGCACGCTGCCGGCCAGGGGCTGGAGATCCGAGCGCACCACGGCGGCCCAGGTATTCTCGCGCTGCTGCAGCTCGTTCAGCCAGCTCGCCAGGGCCTGCTCGTCGCCGGCGTCGTGGAGGCGTTCGGCGGTGCGCCCCCACGCTTTGAGCGTTTGCTGGTGGCGCTCGGCGATGAAGCTCATCTGCTGTTCGGTCTCGGCGCCCAGGAAGGTGATCACCCACACCAGCGCCAGGGTGCCCAGCGCCAGGGTGGCGCACAGCTTCCATAGCAGCCGCCGGTTCACTGGAAACAGTATCCCTTGCCGTGCACCGTCTGCAGGCGGTCCGCCGCCATGCCCGCCTCCGCCAGCTTGCGCCGCACGCGGCTCAGGTGCATGTCCAGGCTGCGGTCGAAGCGGCTGAACTCGCGTTCCAGCACCACCTGGTAGAGATAGGGTTTGCTCAGCGCCTCGCCCTGGTGGAGCACCAGCACCCACAGCAGGCGGAACTGGATCGGGGTCAGCGCGATGGGCTCACCGGCGTAACGCACCGACAGGCTGCCCCGCTCGAGCGCGAGCGGGCCGACGTTCAGCTCGGCCGGATCGGCGCGCTGGTCGGTGCTGCCCAGGGTGCGCCGCAGCAGTGCCTCGATACGCAGCAGCAGCTCGGTAAAGGCGAAGGGCTTGGGCACGTAGTCGTCCGCCCCGCGGCTGAAGCCGAGGATTCGCTCCTCCTCGGCGCCGCAGGCGGTGAGCATGATCACCGGCGTCTGGCGGGTCCTTCGCAGCCTATCCAGCACCTGGAAGCCATCCAGCTGCGGCAGCATCACGTCCAGCAGAATCAGGTCGAAGCGCTGGCCCAGCGCCGAGAGCAGGCCGTCTTCCCCGGCGTAGCTCTGCTGGGTGCGATAGCCCTTGCCTTCCAGAAGGCGGGATATCTGGCCGTTCAGGGTGCGGTCGTCCTCGACGACCAGCACGCGCGGCCGGCGCTGGGTGACTGCGTTCATGGTTCATCAACACATCGTGACTTTGAGACGTATTATCATATGCATGCGCAGTGCGACTCACAAGCACCCGCATGCCACCCGCCTCGGCAGCGCTGTTTGACGCCGATCAAACCGCCTAAGACATTCATCGCAATTGGCCTCAGGCGCTTTGCGGATCGACACGCCCTCACATAACCTGACTCTCTAAGGCCGCTGAGACGGCCACCAAGCACGCAGGGACTACCGCATGGATGGCGGCCGCCATCGCAGGATGCAAGGTAGGGGCGGTAGCGTGCCCGAAGCTCGGCCACCGCCGCCAATGAGCGTCCGCAGGATGACTGAAACCGGCAAAGGCAGCCGGCACGCGAATTCTGCATAAGTAGTCGAGCTATACTTGGGATATAGAGAAATCAATAAGTTGGAAGAAATGAAGCGCGTCAAATAATATTGTTGAACGCGCAGGATGTTCATTCAATATCAGGACGCGCAGTCCAATCACTGTTGAACTAAACCGCTTCGCGGTAGCTGTCGTCGCATCCTGTCTTTTGCGTCATCGAACCACACTGTTTTTTGACCCACGTGGGTCAGAGAACAGGAGTGATGGCGATGACTGCCTTACGACAGACGATGATCGAGGCCATGCGGCAGCATGGCTTCGCACCACGCACCCACACTACGTACCTGACGGTGATCACCGACCTGGCGCGCTATTTCCACCGCCCGCCGGACACCTTGAGCAGCGACGATCTGCAACGCTTCTTCAATCATCTGGTCCAGGAGCGCGGCTTGTCCGCCGCCAGCTGCCGCGTCTACTTGCACGGCGTGCGGTTCCTCTATTTGCAGGTGTTGCACTG
>NZ_FNES01000001.1:300355-447143 GCF_900100195.1 Billgrantia gudaonensis | reverse complement strand
TCTTCTTGAGGATGGCTTCCTTACGCTCTGCGGGGTAACGCATGTTGATCACCTCTCAATCCGTTTAGGTGACAACTACGTTGACGCATAGGGTGGTGGCTAACCCTAAAGCTCAGGTCCAAGTCTGCTCCACCCCACGAATGAGGCGCTTGAACCGCCGCCCGTGCAGGCGAGCAACGTCCTAGGCAGGCTTGTCATCTGCAGCGTCGGGTTATCGGTGCAGAGTTACACATCTTCGGAAAAGTGACGACTGCAGTATCCATCCAGCTCGGCTCCTCCCTCGCCAGGACACAGTCAATCCATGCCTCCCGCTCGAAGGACAGCACCTTGAGCTCCCACACGCACGCCACGATTCCTGTCTGGGTCACGTCCGAAAATTCCGGGTCGTTCGGGTCACGGGAGAAGTACACATGGTGTTGCAGCATATTTTCACCCGTCCACCAGTCGAGAAGCACATAGCATCCTTCGCGTGCCTCGTGAACGATCATGACGACCACGCCATAGCGGTCGAGGGAGCCGCCGCTATTCGCCCGTATACTCATACATATAGATTGGAAGACAATCTTCTATTGTCCGCCACGCCGGCTTTTCACTTACCCACATATGGCCAGTCACTTTAACCCTTGGACTGCCATCTAACAGCCCTAAGCGAACACGCAAAAAGGAAAGCTCCCTATCAGTAGTCACATATATCGGCGAAAAGCATTTAGAGCAATAATACCTGAGCTTGCCGGGCTTAGATTCATATGCAACCAAAAACTCGGCGCCTTTCGTGATTTTAAATGAAGACCTCGCAACACGAGCGACCGCAGAATAGTCCGCGCCACTCAGTTTGCGGCATGTAGTGCAATAGCAATAGCGAACGGTCAACTCTTCCTCTTGTATACGGAACTCAACGTCGCCACAGTGGCAAGATCCGATGATCATGGATAGCACGCTCCTTTAGCTTTAACGCTCACAATAAACGGTGCGAGGAATGAGCGTCCGCGACCGCAGGGAGCTCATTTAACTGCTTTGTTAATTCATTAACGACGAGCCAGCAAAAGTCCAACCCCAGCACTACCAAGCAGTCCGGCACAAATTCGATTGAATAAGCGACGCATAGAAGGACGGGAAAACCAGTGGCGCAATGCTTTTCCAAAAAAAGCATATCCGACTTTTGCCACCCACTCTAACATTAAAAACAACGCACCTAAAAACAAGAGTTGGTATCCAACAGGACCTGTTGAATCAACGAACTGAGGCAAGAAGGCTGTAAAAATCAAAATAGCCTTGGGGTTTCCAGCCGCCAGGAAAAACTCTTGCCTCGCCAATTGGAATAGGCTTTTTCCACCCAACGCTTCGCCTCCATCGTCAGTTGGGTCTGCAATCCATAACTGAAAAGCCAACCAGAGTAGATAGAGCCCTCCGACTATTTTTATTGCGAAAAATAATCTTTCGGACGCATACAGTACTGTAGCCAGTCCTGGTTATATTTTTATGCGCTCATCGAATAAAATCCTATTAGAAAACGGATCTACCACTTCAAACATCCTATCACCCCAAGGCGCAGTCGTAATTTCTGGCCGGGAGTACCTGTAGCGCCGTGAAGTAATTTCGCGGTGCAGAGCTTCAAGCTCATCAGTATACACGAACGTTTTAGACCCAGGAGCACAATCCACAGAGTGTTCACTGAGATGAAAGACAAGATCATCTCTAGAAACCTGCATATAGACAGGAAAGCCTGGCTCAAAACGGTGCTACCAATCTTGCGCCATACCAAGGAATTCCAGGTAGAACTCTTTGGCCTTGTCCTCATCGAAGATTCGAATAATTGGGATGGCTTGAAATCTCATCCATGCTCTCCTAACACATAAGGTCAATATTAAGCGGCACCCGACTAAAGCGTCCGATGGACGGACGGCACGCCGGGAACGAACCTGAATGGTTGCTTATATTTTTTATTGTTCGACCGCGTGCACCCCAGTGAGACATTTTCCCCTAAAGAAGACTCGTAGCTGCCCCAATACATGCCTGAATCACCAGAATTCTACGCAATAGTTGCGACGACACAATCCCCTGTTGAGCAAACCTAGAAAAGATAAGGCTCATCGCATGGGTGGTATGGGGAGTGAGCGTTTAAGAAGGCACAAACCAGGACCATTCAGCGCTGTACTTTCAACAGCGCCCCGCCTGCCGTGATGAACAGGCTGCCTGTCACTCGATTAAACCAGCGTACGTGGTGTGACTGTTGGAACCATCGTCCGACTTTTGACCCAACCCGGCTGTACACGGACATCAGGGTGGTATCGATGAGCAACCAAGTCATCGCCAAGATAGCAAACTGCAAACCCTGCGGTTGGTCGACGGCAATGAAACTGGGAAACAACGCCGCGAAAAAGAGCAGGTCTTTAGGGTTACTAATACCGACAGCGAAACCGGTTCGAAACAGTTGCGAGTTCGATTGTGTTCCTGTCGGCATTGCATCGTTCACCTCCCATTGAGGCACGTCTACCGGTGCTCGCCAGTTCAGGATGCCTAGATAGATCAGGTATAGCCCACCAACGTACTTCAGTATCAGGAAGGCGGTTTCCGATGCGGCCAGGATCGCCCCCAGGCCTAAGGCCGATGCCGTCATCATGATCAGAGCAGCCAGGGCGCCGCCAAGAACGGTCGACAGGGCGCGCTGGTGACCGTGTCTCAGTCCGTGGCTGGCACACAGCAGGGCAACGGGGCCCGGAAAGGCGATCAGGGCGGTAATCACGCCGGCGTATGTTAACCAGGTTGTCAGTTCCATAAGTACATTCCCGCGCGTGAAGAATCAGAAGGGGTAGATTAAACGAGTCGCGATTCCACGGACACTCGCTTCATATCCAGCCGTTGAGCCATTCCTTGTCTCGGCCGACATTATTGGTGGAAATCGCCATCAGGACAGGACCAGCAGAAACCGCCTTGCCCGCAAAGGCCACTGATACGCCGTTCATGACCGCGGCTCCACATCGGGAACAGCGATCAGCTGCCAGTTCGCCGCGACCTCTTGAGCCGTTGCGGCCCGAACCGCGCGCAGATTTCGGGGATAGACCACACCCTCGGCCTCCACGGCCCGGGTGGCATGGAACTGTCCGTTCGCGGCGCGCAGTATCCAACCGCCTTCGGTGCATTCCGCGGATGCGAGATACGCCACCCCCGGCGCCACCTCGCCGGGGCGCAACTCATCGGGTTCATCCTCGATCCCCCACATGCGCGTCTTGGCGACGGGAGAAACCGCATTGACGATAATGCCATCCTTGGCGCCTTCGGTCGCCAGGACGTTCACCAGCCCCACCACGGCCATCTTGGCTGCCGCGTATGATGCAAGGCCATGCTGAACGTACTGGGGATACAGTGCTCGGCAGGAGGTCGTCATGACGATGCGACCATGGCCCGCTGATTTCATCGCCGGCCAGGCCGCCTGTGCGAGCCAGAGAGGGGCCTTGGCAGCGATCGCCATCATGCGGTCAAAAGCCCCGTCGTCTATCGACTCGATGCTCTGGTGAGCCACCCAGCCCGCATTGTGAATCAAGGCATCCAGTCGCCCCACGACCCTCAGGGCGTCCTCGCAGAGTGCATGGCAATCCTCACGTGAGCCGATTTCCCCGGAAATCGCTTGTACATTGAGCCCCTCCGATCGCAGCTCCTGCGCCGCCAGCGCCGCCACCCGTTGATCGGCGTCATTACCATCGGAATCGGCACCGATATCCTGGATCAGAACCGTTGCCCCGAGCTGCCCCATGCATCGGGCATACGAGAAACCGAGCCCGCGACCGGCCCCGGTGATGAGTACGACCCGGCCTTCGAAATCCACCATGCCATTGCCTCCGTTTGCCAGAAACTGTTGAGGAAACAGCGTAGAGCCGGGCCTTTGATACGAAAAATACTGCTTTTAGCACCCTGCAATACAATCATGATATCGTAAGCATGATGAATAGCCGGATATGCGAGGGATCGGGACATGGCGTTAGGTGTCCAAGCACGCATTACGCTGCGTGCGATGGAGCAATTCATTGCCGTAGCGGAGGAATTACACTTCCATCGCGCGGCCGAACGACTGAATATGTCCCAGCCGCCTCTTACCAGCGCCATCCGCAAGCTGGAGGACGATCTCGGTGTCACCCTGATCGAGCGTGGCAACCGTGTACTCGGCTTGAGCCCTGCGGGAAAGCAGTTTCTGGATGAGGCGCGTGACGTTCTTCGCCGGGCGGAACAGGCCATCACCGCCACGGTGGATGTGGCCGCGGGTCGAACGGGTGTCGTGCGTCTGGGCTATGTGGGGAGCGCTCTTTATGGTCGTTTACCGGATGTGGTTCGCGACTTCAGGACCCGCTATCCGGAGGTGCGTCTGGAGCTGCGTGAGGCAACCACGGCCGCGCAGATTGCCGCCCTACGCGAAGGTAGATTGGATGTCGGTGTGGTGATCCCACCTCTTGAGAACGCTGAAGACGTTGAACGGACACCCTTTGATAGTGATCGCTTGTGCATGGCCATCCCGCAAGATCACCCTCTCGGTGAGCGGCCGGACCCGACGCTGTCCGACCTCGCGGACGAACCGTTCATCTTGTGGCCCATGGTTGAAGGGCGCGGTTTTCATCTACAGGTTATCCGCCTTTGCGCGAATGCAGGCTTTGTACCCAGGGTCACGCAGGAAGCGTACGGAATGCACGCGGTGCTGTCGTTGGTGTCCGTCGGAGGAGGCGTCTCCGTTGTTCCCGAAAGCATGAGTGGCTTTCGTGGGGATCGGATCCGCTATCATCCATTGTCGGGGTCTGAACCTGAATTCGATCTCGTCTTGGGGCACCGTCATTTATCGCCGTCGGCACGGGCCTTCGTTCGTGCTGCCGAGGAAAAGTGGCCCGCTGCTTCACATCCCTCATAAAAGCTAGCCATTTATAAATTCAATGTAAAGTTTCCTAATACGGGAAAAGTTAGTGCTACCAATTAACGTTGAAAACCAACCAGAAAAATACGGAGCATTAACAACTTCTCAACACTCCTCATGAACCGATAGCAACCATGAAACCCGCATACCTAAAAACAAGAAAAGCGAAACTAATAAAAATACAACACCAGCCATCACGCGCTTATCGCATGCATGGCATTATTATTCAATGTTCCCATTGCTCCGAGGCCAGTCGATAGCCAAGGTTGTTTTCCTCGGCTTCAGAGACCATTTCTTGCCCAACACCACAGAAACCAATGAGTGCAGCATCTTTTTTTATCGATCAGTGCCCATGGCCCCACGCCGTGTGACTCGTAACTGGCTAAACACCACTCCATGAGCTTGCAAGTGGCGGCCTCATCACAAACGCCACCGACCGAGTGTTTCATCACTTCAGGATCGCCTCCCTCCCGCGATCACCGGTGACAAAGCCGAAGAGAAGCGGAGGCTTTGGCATCCGGTGCATGGCCGGGTTATGTGGCTAGTGCCACAATACGCCCCGGCTACCATGGCTTTATTTCGTACTAGCCGCGAGGCGCGCTCCCAAGGCAACAAATAAGGCTCCAAGGCTTCGATCCATCCACAAGCCGACTCGTTTATTTTTCCTCAAGAAGGCCCCCA
Organism: Billgrantia gudaonensis; assembly: GCF_900100195.1. Taxonomy (GTDB): domain Bacteria; phylum Pseudomonadota; class Gammaproteobacteria; order Pseudomonadales; family Halomonadaceae; genus Halomonas; species Halomonas gudaonensis. The sequence continues at coordinate 441,568 of NZ_FNES01000001.1, read as the reverse complement.
ACTTTGAACCCGCAACAACCAAAGGAGGTTCTATGAAAGCCGCCACAACAACAATTAAGCTTCCATGCAATAATAGTTGAGCACCCGCGGAGCCAGCGCCCTCGACGACGAACTGTGGCAAGAAAGCAAGGAAAAATACGGCCACTTTCGGATTAAGCGCAGAAACAAGAACTCCTTGCCAATAGACCGACTGTATCCGTAAGCTTCCGCCTTCATTGCTAGAGATAAATGAATCACCTTTTGAAAGGAGCATTTTGACACCCAGCCATATCAAATAAGCAGCCCCAATCCACTTGACCACTGAAAATGCCAAAGCTGATGTGGCAAGGATGGCCGACAGTCCCACTGCCGCCATAACTACATGCAACGATGCCCCTGACCATATGCCAAGCATCGCAGCAATCCCGTGTCGACGACCGCTACGTAGTGTTTGCCCTAGAATGAAGGCGATATCCGGGCCCGGGGAAAGATTCAGAAGAACCGCCGCAGATAAGAACGTCATCCAATGGACTATTGAGTAGTCAAACATACTGAATCTCTATCGTATTTAGTGGGTAGCCCCGAGTTCTTAAGCCACATAATGTACAAGGTAAGCGGCGGCCGAAGGCCGTCAGCTTGAGCGCAGAATTAGGCTCTTACCTGTCGACAGTATACTGTCCCGCCTGCCGTTCCGCTTCGCTCAGCACATAGGGCGGTACAATAGGCGTAACACCGTTCTCTGCAAAAAATGGCGACGGCTTAGCTTTTTTGAGCAGTTTGCCTTTAAGGATGAAGGGCAACACGGTTACAAAAGCCTTCATATTGAATTTTGCAGGCGTACCCGCGGGTGGCGTCCCCTTTGCATAGCGGCCCATGATGCGGCTGCGAACTGGCCCCAGCACCTGATCGAGTCTGTTGGAACCCCGGGCCGTGTACACACAGCTCAACAAGCCAATCCACGGAGTGGTCGGACGGGTATTGGCGACGGGTGTATTGCAACATGAGGTGGAAAAGCGAAACAGTCCATTTGGCGCCAGCCGTGTGCATTTCAAGTGCTCTAGTCCGCTGATAATTTCAACGTCGGCAGGGTACGCGGGAACCACCTCCGTGCCACCATTGACGTCAAGCAGATCCTCGCGCTTGATGTAACGTAGATACGATTGGCAATCATCGCAATAACAAACCAGACGTCCCGGTGTATTATTGGGAAAGGCTTTGAGCTTGGCGCGGAATTTGCCGCATTCGCACTGTACTTCCATATCGGAAATTCTCGTTGGGCCTTGTCCGAAAACTGGCTGCGCTCGAGGTAGGAACGTCGGCTGCATGGCATTTTTGCCGGGGTGCGCAGCCCCTTGGGGTAGCGGCATTGCTTGGAGTTCGGGCACGCTACCGCCCCTACCCTGCAAGCCGTGATGGCCTCGTGCCATCCCTGCGGTAGTCCCTGCGTTCCGTCGATGTCATTCGTCAGGCCGGCAATCCCTGCAGCTTTAGAGAATCAGCGTATGCAAGAGTGGCGATAGATGCAAAACGGCAGTTAGTCGTTGAGGACGTGGTGCGCGGAAACGCCCTCCCCGTCGAGGCCACCGGGCCGGGCGCTGACGGAGAGAGCGTAGGAAGGGAAAGTTACGAGGTGGCGATACCGGCCCTGGCAGCGCGGGCGGCATGCAGCTTCCGGTAGCTATCGATCAGGCGCTGGTGCCTCTCCAGGCCTTGCAGCGCCATGCCGGTCGGGGTCAACCCATGGAAGCGTACCTCGCCGTTGACCGAGCCGATCACCGCTTCCATGGTTTGCACACCGAACAGACGCTCGAGGTTGTCGCGGTAATCGGAAAGCTCGAGCTCGTCGTCCAGGGCGATCTCCAGCACGGCCTGAACCGCCTGATAGAACAGGCCCCGCTCGACGGTGTTGTCGTTGTACTGCAGAAAGGCCTCGACTCGCTCAAGGGCTTCCTCGTGCCGTTGCAGCGCCAGGTCGATCAACAGCTTCAACTCGAGAATGGTCAGCTGCCCCCAGACGGTGTTCTCGTCGAACTCGATGCCGATCAGGGTGATGATGTCCATCTGCTCGTCGAGCGGGCTCTCCTCGAGGCGCTCGAGCAGGTCGGCCAACTGCCGATCGTCCAGGGCGTGAACGTTCAGGATATCCTCGCGGAACAACAGCGCCATGTTGGTGTTGTCCCAGACCAGATCCTCCACGGGGTAGACCTCGGAATAGCCCGGCACCAGGATGCGACATACCGGCGCGCCCAGGTCCTCGAAAACGGCCATGTAGGCTTCGTGACCCAGCGCCTCGAGAATGCCGAACAGGCTGGCGGCCTCTTCCTCCGTACTGCTGGAACCGCTGCCGGAGAAATCCCACTCGCAGAAGTCGTAATCGGCACGGGCGCTGAAGAAGCGCCAGGAGACCACCCCCGAAGAATCGATGAAGTGCTCGACGAAGTTGTTGGGCTCGGTAACGGCCAGCGAGTTGAAGGTAGGCGCCGGAAAGTCGTTCAGCCCCTCGAAGCTGCGCCCCTGCAGCAACTCGGTCAGGCTGCGCTCCAACGCCACCTCGAAGCTCGGATGCGCACCGAAGGAGGCGAACACGCCGCCGGTCCTGGGATTCATCAGGGTCACGCACATCACCGGGAACTGACCGCCCAGAGAGGCATCCTTGACCAGCACGGGAAAGCCCTGGGCCTCCAGCGCCTCGATGCCCGCCAGAATGTCGGGGTACTTCTCGAGGACCTCCCGGGGGACGTCCGGCAGGGCGAGCTCCTCCTCGATGATCTGCTTCTTCACCGCCCGCTCGAATATCTCGGAAAGGCACTGTACCTGGGCTTCCGGCAGCGTGTTGCCGGCGCTCATGCCGTTGCTGAGATAGAGGTTCTCGATCAGATTGGAGGGAAAGTAGACCGTCTCGCCGTCCGACTGGCGCACGAAAGGCAGCGAGACGATGCCGCGTTTCATCTTGCCGGAGTTGGTGTCGATCAGATGCGAGCCGCGCAGCTCGCCCTCCGGATCGAAGATCGCCCGGCAGTGCTCGTCCAGGATGCCCGCCGGCAGCGCGTCGCCCGGCCCGGGCTGAAACCATTCCTCGTTGGGATAGTGGACGAAGGCGCTATTCGCGATCTCCTCGCCGAAGAACTGATCGTTGTAGAAGAAGTTGCAGCTCAGCCGCTCGATGAACTCGCCCAGCGCCGAGCACAGCGCGCTCTCCTTGGTGGCACCCTTGCCGTTGGTGAAGCACATCGGCGAGGCGGCGTCGCGAATGTGCAGCGACCACACGTGCGGCACGATGTTGCGCCATGAGGCGATCTCGATCTTCATGCCGAGGTCTGCCAGGATGCCCGTCATGTTGGCGATGGTCTGCTCCAGCGGCAGATCCTTGCCCTCGATCCAGGTACCCTCGCCGCGCTCGGCCCCCTGGGGCACGCCCGTCAGCATGGCCTGGGCGTCCTCGTCGATGTTCTCCACCGACTCGACCTGGAACTCGGGGCCGGTCTGCACCACCTTCTTCACCGTGCAGCGGTCGATGGAGCGCAGGATGCCTTGGCGGTCCTTGTCGGAAAGATCTGCCGGCAGCTCGACCTGGATCTTGAAGATCTGCTGATAGCGGTTCTCTGGGTCGACGATGTTGTTCTGCGACAGCCGGATGTTCTCGGTGGGGATGTTCCGCGCGTTGCAGTACACCTTGACGAAGTAGGCCGCACACATGGCCGACGACGCCAGGAAGTAGTCGAACGGGCCGGGGGCAGAGTCGTCGCCCTTGTAGCGGATGGGCTGGTCGGAGATGACCGTGAAGTCGTCGAACTTGGCCTCCAGGCGGAGGTTGTCGAGATAGTTGACCTTGATTTCCATGGGGGCACCGGAGGTTTTGCGTGGGCAGCACGAGGCGGCAAACCCGCCATTATCCAGTTTTCGACGCGCCTCGTCTTGGGCGGCGGCAAAAAATCCGCCGGGGCACGCGCTACATGCCGTACTCGCGCTCCACCTTGGCGATGCGCACCCGAAAATCGGCATACCAGCGCTCGTGTCCCAACCGCTGGGCCTCGCGGTGCTCGGCGTGCCGCTTCCAGTTCTTGATGGCTTCCAGACTCTCCCAGTAGGAGACGGTGATGCCCAGCCCCTCGCGGGCGGACTCGATGCCGAGAAAGCCGGGCTGCGAGGCGGCCAGCGCCACCATGCGCTCGGCCATGGCACCGTAGCCGTGATCGCCTTCGGTGCGATGGCTGCTGAAGATCACGGCGTAGTAAGGCGGTTCAGGGGTATTGGCGATATCGGACATGGGTGAGCCCCAGGATTGCGTTGACCGATGGAGATGGGTGACGGCTACTCAGCCTCCTTGTACACCAGCAGCTCCCCCTTGCCGACGGGAACCAGCGACATGGTGAGCGCTTCGTTCGCTTCGATCCAGGCGACGAAGTCGCGGATTTCCCGTTCGAGGGAGATGGCGTTGTCGCAGACCAGCAGCCCACCGGCTTTCAACCGCGCGAACAGCCTATCGGCCAGGGGAAGATACAGGGACCTGTCCGCGTCGAGGAAAATGACATCGACCGTCTCGGGTACGGCGGACAGCGCTTGCCTGACATCGCCTACCAGTTGCGTCACGCGAGAGGCCATGCCCGCCCTTTCGATGTTGTCGCGGGCTTCCCTGGCCTTGGCCTCCTGGTGCTCGATGGTATGGACCTGGCCCTCGTCCGGCACGGCCGAGGCCAGCCACAGCGTGGAATACCCATTGGAGGTGCCGATTTCGAGAACCGTTGTGGCGCCGACCGCCTTGACCAGCAGCGCCAGGAACTCACCGGTATCGCGCGTGATGTTCAGGTATCGCTTGTCTTTCTGCGTTTGAACGGCGTCGTTCCGGCTTCCCAGTGCTTCGAGTTCCGACAGCAGGTTTTCGAGAATCGAGTCGGAGGCTTGCATCGTTCTTGCGTCCCTGTGTTCCGTGACCGTGTCCTTCCCTGGCCCGTTGCCGGAGCCTGGATGTTTCAGACTATGCCAAGCCGTGCACCTCTGCAAAGCCACGCGTTCTCGTCAGCGGTCAGCATTCCAGACCCAAACGCCGGTGCCAGTCGGCGATGCTCTCTTCCGGATAGCCGTCGAAGCACTTGTCGTGTTCTCTGGCATCGACGTCCACCCAGTTGGCCTTGCTGTCCAGCAGCAGGTGAACCCGTTCGGGCGGGATCGGCAAGTCGCCGTCGATGGCCGAGGCAAAGGGGTGCACCAGCTCGGGCCAGTGGGGATCGAACACCCATAGCGCCGATGCGCAGTGCCGACAGAAGTGACGCTCGCCGGAGCTGGTTTCGCCATCGATCACCGCCCGGTAGATGCTCTTGTGTTCGGCGCCTTCGACCTCGAGCGTCTCGGCCCGGCCGCTCAGGTTGATGGCGTAACCGCCGCCTCCGGCCGTCTTGCGACAGATTGAGCAGTAGCAGCGCTGGTAGGGATAAGGATGCGGAGAGTCGACGCGGAAGCGCACTGCGCCGCAGTGGCAGGAGCCTGCGAGTTGCATGGCCGTTCCTCCTGTTGCACGTGTCTGCCCCCAGTCTAGTCATGGCTCAGGGCAATTTCGTGCAATACCGCCGCAGCTTCGCCGGCCAGACTCGAGCCACCGCTTGCCCTTACCGGAGAATGACGATGAGCCTTGCCATGATCCTACCGATGTCGGCCTTTGCCCTTGCGGCCTCCATTTCACCAGGCCCCGTGAACCTGGTGTGCCTGAGCAGCGGCACCCGCTACCCCATCGCACGGGGGCTGATCTTCGTCACCGGAGCCACCCTGGGCTTCGTCGCGCTGTTCATTGCCGTGGGCCTGGGACTCTATTCGCTGCTGATCGTGGTGCCGGGCCTGGAAATCGCCCTGCGCTGGGCCGGAGTGGCGTTTCTGCTCTACCTGAGTTTGCGCCTGTTCCGCGACGATGGCCGCCTGCCGGAGAACGAGACCCAGCGAGCGCCGGGGTTCATGACCGGCGCGCTGATGCAGTGGCTCAATCCCAAAGCGTGGCTGGCCTCGGCATCGGGTATCGGCGCCTACGCCGGTGGCGATGTCGGGTTGGTGTGGCTGTTCGCCGCCCTCTATCTGCCCATCTGCTGGCTGTCGTTGGGCAGCTGGGTCTATGCCGGTGCTTTCCTGCGCCGCCATGTGCAGCGCCCCGGTGTCCTGGTTGCCATCAACCGGACCCTGGCGGTGCTGCTCGCCGCCAGCTGCGTCTATCTACTGCTCGGGTAGCGGGCGGCGGTACTGGTCCGGCGTGGCAGCCACCAGCCGCTTGAAGGTGCGCTGGAAGTGCGGCTGGTCGCTGAAGCCGGCGTTCAGCGCCGCTTCGGCGATGGGCCTGCCGCGCTTGAGCTCGCGCTGGCCCAACTGAATGCGGCGATTGATCAGGTAGGCATGGGGCGTGAGGCCGAAGTGCTGCTTGAAAGCGCGGATGAGGTGGCCGGGGCTGTAGCCGGAGCGCTGGCACAGGTCATCCAGAGAGACCTCCTGCGCAGCGTGTTCGTCGAGATAGGCGGCCAGCTCGCGGAGGATGGCCGGAGGCAGCGACCGCGGCCAGGCCGGCTGACCGGCCAGATGATGCATCAGCGCCGAGAGGTACTCGACCGCCTCGCTCTGCTTGTCCAGCAGGTCGCGCTGCGGATCCAGCAGGGCGTCGGTCATCGCCACATAGCCGGCGTACCACTCGGGCTCGGCGACCACCGCGGTGGGAATGTCCTGCCAGTGCGGCGCTTCGATCAACCTCGCCGCATGGCGCAGCCGAGTCAGCCAGTCGGCATCCACATAGAGCATGCGGTAGGCCCAGGGCTCGTCGTCGATGGGGTTGCAGGCGTGTACCCACTCCGGGTTCATCAGCACCAGGCTGCCGGCGTGGATGCGATAGCGTGCTTCCCGGTAGTGGAAGGTGCTTTCTCCGGCCGTCACGGCGCCCAGCGACCACTGCACATGACTGTGGGGCGCATAGCACACCTTGCGGCCGTCCTCGACCAGGCGCAGCTCCAGATGGGGCAGGCGGGGATCGCGCCAGAAGCGAGGTAAGCTGGCATCGTTCATCGGCACTTTCCTGTCAGGCACGCCACTATCGACATCGGCTCGATGAGGACCGGCAACGCTAGCCAAGTTGCCGTCACTCACGGCACGCCGCCGGTCACTCCAACGGCATCGCTCCAGCGTAACGCACCCCGCTGAGCAGAGCCATGTCGCGGTTCCAGGTGGCCAGGTCGTCGGCATTGAGCTTGGCCAGGCTGTCGTGGCCGCAGGCGCGGGCCATCATCTGCATGAGCCCGACCGAGGCGCGCAGGAAAGTATCGAGCTGCCTGGCCGACTTGTCGACATCCAGGCGCTGGCGCAGGTCCTGCCGCTGAGTGGCGATGCCCGCGGGGCAATTGTTGGTGTTGCAGATGCGGGCCGCCACGCAGCCGATGGACTGCATGGCACTGTTGGCGATGGCCACGCCATCGGCCCCGAGCGCCAGCGCCTTGACGAAGTCGATGGGCAACCGCAATCCACCGGTGACGATCAGGGTGACGCGCCCGCTGGCGCCCTGGGCATCCAGGTAGCGCCGAGCACGCGCCAGCGCCGGAATGGTGGGCACGCTGATGTGGTCGCGGAACATCGTCGGGGCCGCCCCGGTGGCGCCGCCGCGACCATCCAGGATCAGATAGTCGGCGCCGGCATCCAGGGCGAACTGAATGTCGCGTTCGATGTGGTTGGCACTGAGTTTGAAGCCCACCGGGATGCCGCCGCTGACCTCGCGAACGCGATCGGCGAAGCGGCGAAAGTCCGCCACACTATGCAGGTCCTCGAAGGTGGCCGGCGATTGAGCCGGCTGGCCCTCGGTCAGGCCGCGCACCTGGGCGATCTTGCCGACGTTCTTGCTACCCGGCAGAAAGCCGCCGGTGCCGGTCTTGGCACCCTGGCCGCCCTTGAAGTGGAAGGCCTGCACCTTCTCGAGCAGCGTTTCCTCGTAGCCGAACTTGGCGCTGGCCAGCTCGTAGAAGTAACGGGAGTTCTCCTGCTGTTCTTCCGGCAGCATGCCGCCCTCGCCCGAGCAGATGCCGGTACCGGCCTTCTCGGCACCACGAGCCAGGGCGATCTTGGCCTCTTCGGAGAGCGCGCCGAAGCTCATGTCGGAAACCAGCAGCGGCATGTCGAGCGTCAGCGGTCTCTTGGCCTCGGGACCGACAACCAGTTGGGTGGCCACCTCGGCATCGTCGAGCAGCGGCTGGGTAGCCAGTTGGGCCACCATCAGTTGAAGGTCATCCCACTCCGGCAGGGTGTGGCGCGGCACCCCCATGGCAGCGATGGGGCCGTGGCGTCCCACTCCCTCCAGGCCTTCCCGGGCCAGTTGGTGGATGAATTCCACCGTGGGCTCTTCCTCGCTGTTCCTGGCCTTGGGTGCCTGGTTCTCGCCTTCGTCGGCTTCCGGCTCGGGCGCCTCCTGGCCCACCAGCTCCTTGCCGAACTGCTTGTGCGTGCCGTCGCAGAAAGGGGCGTCGCCAGTCTGCTTGCACTGGCAGAGAAAGGCGTCGCCATCCTCCTCGGCCACGAACGTCTTGGGGGCGAACCCCGTCCCCTGATGGGAGCCGTCGCAGAAGGGTTGGTCGTTCGAACGGCCGCACACGCAAAATGCATACTCCTTGCCTCGCTTCAGCGTGACCTTCCTGGGCTTGTTGTCGGCGATGACCGGCTGGCTCATATGGCTGGCTCCTGGTCCGAGAAAACGAAAGCGGTTCCGTCAGTCTGGGATAGGAGCTCACTCGCTTCCAACTATTACGGCGATAGCCGTCAACGCTGGATCCCTCTCCCCTGCCGTTCCGCGACGACCCACCGAGCCCCAGGCGAGCGCATCGAAGCGTGCGACTCACCGCAGCAATTGAGCGGGTCGCCATGTCTCAGGCAAGATGGAACCGAGCAATGCAAGCAGGAATCGATGAGCCACGGCATACCGCTGGAGGAGCCCTATGCAACCGCTGAGCTATTACTACTACAACGTGCTGGAAGGCTTGGAAAAACCGAGCGACGTGCCGTTGGACCACCTGCAGGAGGGCTATGACATCCTGTACCGGCATGGTGGACGCATCGAGATCGACCTGCTGCGCAAGGCCGAGGAAGGCGACGCCAAGGGCGAGCCCTACCACTGGTACGAAGCGCTCGACACCGAGCAGCGGGAAAAACTGCACAAGGCACTCGATGACCGCGACCCCGCCAAGATTCTCAAGCTCATGCAGCGCAACGGCTATAGCGGCGTGCTGTATCACCATGCCAGAGAACACTTTCAGGAGGATTCTGGAGCCGCCTGAACGTCACGCTCACACCGTCAAGCAAAGGGCCTGCGAGATTGCAGGCCCTTTTTGCGGAGGCATGGGTTCAGGACGTCAAGGCGACTCACCCTCGACCAATTCCTTACCACTATCACCGCCTTTCTCAGGAGCTGTTGCATCATCACTGGCGTACTTGATCCAGGTCTTGCCCAGGTGGTTGCGCAGCTCCTGGCCGATACGCTCGGCATCACGCGCTTCCAGTGCGGCCATGATGGCCTCATGCTCCGCCATGGCAACGGACCACTTGTCGTTCTTCTGGTTGGAGAGATAACGCACCCGATACAGCTGACGGCTCAGGTTGGCATGGATTTCGACCAGCGAGGCATTGCCCGATAACGAGACGATCCGGTTATGAATCTCCTGGTTGAGCCTGAAGTAATTCTGCCGATCGCGACGCAGAAAAGCGGCTTTCATCTCATAGTGCAACGCTTGCAGCTCGGCGATGTCGTCATCTGTTGCCTTCACGCAGGCCAGTTCCGCCGCCCCTTGCTCCAGGACGCTCAGTACGTAGGCCTTCTCTTTAATGTCTGCCGGGCTGACATCGGCAACCACGGCACCACGGTGCGGCGATATCACCACCAGCCCCTCGGTAGCCAGGATCTTGAGGGCCTCGCGCATGGGGGTGCGCGATACCTGCAGCTCCTGGGCCAGGGTGCGCTCGGGCAGTCGCTGCCCTGGCTGAAAGTGATCCATCACGATGTGCTCGCGCAGGTAGTTAGCGACCTTCTCCACAAGCCCTGCACGACTCGTCTGTTCCGCGACTTGCATCTGATTCATCGCACTGAGTCCTCCGTATTGCGGAAGAATGGCATACCAATAACGCCCTTTCAAATGGCCAGCCTCTCCGGACTCAGCTAGAAAACATCTATTTTACAGATACTTGAATCCATCCATCATCACGATGCGACCAAAGTCTCAATCCCATGACATTGACCCTCAAAATGGCATACCACTACATTGCTTCCTAACGATCACTGGCCCACCACCTGGATGATCCTTGAGGACTGCCAGGAGTGACGCCCGACTCATACCGGGGACAGTTTGCGCACATGAACTATTTGCAATACTTTGATTCTGAAAGAATTGTCGAAACCTGCGTGGCAGGTGCCGGCGATTTCGGACGCGGCATTCTGCGCCAGGCTCGCCAAATGCGCGCCCTGTCCGCACGCATCGCAATCGACGTGAACCCCGAGACGGCGGCTGAAGCGCTACGCTTGTCGGGCGTACCCAATGAACAAATTACGGTATGCCATTCTACTAACGATGCCCAGAAAGCCTGGAATTCGGGCCACTACCTCGCTGCGGATAGCCTGGAAACCGTCAAGGAGCTCCCGTTCGACATTCTGGTCGAATCAACTGGTATACCAAGCGTTGGCGCCCATCATGCCGAAACCGCGATTCTCGCCGGCAAACACGTCGGCATCGCGACCAAGGAGACCGAGTCAGTCGTTGGCCCCTACCTGACGCGACTGGCCGAGCAGCATGATCGGCTGTTTACCCCGCTCGACGGCGACCAGCCCAGCCTGCTGATCGGACTGGTGACCTGGGCGCAGACTCTGGGCTTCGAGATCGTGGCTGCTGGTAAAAGCAGCGAATATGACTTCATCTGGGACGAGGCCGACGGTGCCGTCTGGTGCAACGGCAGCCGTTACTCGGCCCAGGCACTGGCCCCCCTGTGGACACTGCCCCAGGAGAAAGAGCGCGACACTGTCCAGGCCCGCAGTGAGGTGCTGTCAGCCATCCCCCAGATATCCGTCCCGGATCTCTGCGAGATGACCAACGTGGCCAACGCCACCGGCCTGGTGCCCGACACTGCCGAGTTTCATGCCATGGTCTTGCGGACCCATGAGGTTCCGAGCCTGCTCGATCTGCAGGAGTTCGGGGGGGTCCTTCAGGGCACCGGACGACTGGAAGTCTTCAATTGTCTGCGTCGGCCCGATGAAGTCAGCTTCGCGGGAGGGGTATTCGTCATCGTCCGCTGCGAAGACCCCGAGGCCTGGGAACTGCTGCACGGCAAAGGGCATGTGCTGAGCCGTAGCGGCAAAGCCGCGATGGTATACCTCCCTCGCCACCTGCTGGGTCTGGAAGCCCCAATCTCGCTACTGGATGCGGTGCATAAAGGCTTGCCTTCCGGAGGCGGTCCCGCCACCGAGCCGCATGTCGACCTGATTGCCCGTACCACGCAGGCCTTCAAGCCCGGCCAGCGTCTCGAGATGAAGGGGCATCATCGCCACATCGAAGGACTACGACCGGAAGTCCACCCCGCGGCTCCGTTGTCGAGCGCGTCCCCGGTGCCCTTTTACCTCCTCCCGGACGCCAAAATCGTCCGTCACGTAACCGCCGGCCAGCCGATCACCCTGGCGGATATCACCCTGTCCGACTCGCATCTGCATCGACTGCGCCAGGCTCAGGACACGCTGTTCTTCCCTGACAGGCCGTCATTCACGCAACAGAAGGAGTCCTCCGCCACGCCAACTTCCTGACCGGAAGCTCATTCACCCATCCATGAACACCGTCATAACAACCATCACAGGAGCATGTCATGTTCAAGAAGCATTTTCTCGTCGCCGCCAGCTCTCTCGGCCTGACCTTGATGGGTAGCACCACCGCCGCGATTGCCAGCAGCGATGCTGCGGCCGACTTCCCCTCCAAGCCCCTGCAGTTCCTGGTGGCTGCCGGTGCAGGCGGAGGAACCGACAACTTCACGCGTACCGTGAAGCCGATGCTGGAAGAAGTGCTGGGCGTCCAGTCCACCGTGATCAACCTGCCATCGGCCTCCGGCGCTCTGGCCCACCAGCGTACTGCCAACAGCGAGCCGGATGGCCACACGCTCGACTTCGCCTCCTCGACCCTGGTGACCTCCCTCGCGGCAGGCCAGAATCCGACCGGTCTCGACGAACTGACGCCAGTGGCCCGGATGCAGTCGGACGTCATGACGCTGATTGTCGATCCCGACAAATATCCTGATTTCGAGTCCTTCATGGCTCACGCCGAGGAGAACCCCGGCGAGGTCATCATTGGCGGCACCCACGCGGCCAGCCCGGATCGCATGGCCTTCCTGTCCTTCCGCGATGCCTCTGGACTCGACATCAACTTCATTCCCTACGATGAAGAAGGCAGTGTCTCGGCCAACGTGATGGGGGGTAACATCGACGGTATGTTCGGCGAGATCAGCTCGATTCTCAGCTACATGGAGTCGGGCGACATGATGCCGATCCTGGTGTTCGCCGAGGAGCGCCTGGGTAACTTCCCGGACATTCCCACCACCGTGGAGAACGGTTGGAACCTGACCGACGGCAACGAACGCGGCGTGTTCGTCAATGCCGAAACGCCCGACGAGATCGTGGCCAAACTCGAGTCTGCCTTCAAAGAGGTCTATGACTCCGACGCCTATCAGGAGTACGAAGAGCGAGTAAACCTCCACTACCGTGAAGGCTGGCTGGGCAGTGACGCCTACGGCCAGAAGCTGGAGGAGAATCTCGAGCTCTACAAGCGCCTCCTCGAGCAGAATTGAGGCCCAGCCCCTCCTGAGCGAGAGGATCGTGGCTGGCCCGCCGGGCCAGCCACGGCCCAACCAGACACCCTTAGTGCCGCCGCCCTCTTACCGCGGATGGCACACCTCACGACCGGGCTCGACCATGCAAGCCAAGGTAACGCTTTTCGCCTTTGCCATCCTGCTGCTCGCGCTGGTGGCACTCGTTCCCACGCTGCAGCTTCCCAGTGCCGAAGAGGTTTCGACATTCATCGGCCCACGGCTCTGGCCGCTGAGTCTGCTCGTCACCTTGCTTGTGCTGGGTGGTTTCCTGCTTGTGACGACTTGGCGCAATACCCACCGAAGCCGGACCAAGGAAGCTGAAGAAGACGAGCCCACGGCACAACGCCGCTTCTCCCTCGCGGCGACCCGTCACTGGTGGATCATGGCCGCAACACTAGCCTACACACTGCTGATGCAGAGGATCGGCTTCCTCCCGGCTACCGTCGTTTTCACAGTGCTCTGCACCTGGCTGTTGGGGGCGCGCCACTGGGTTGCCATCCTGGCCACCGTGGCCATTGCCGTCGTGCTCATTCAGGGCGTCTTCGCATTCCTGCTGGGAATTCCGCTGCCTTGACCTGAAGGATTGATGATGTTCGAGAGTTTCCTGAGCGGGTTGGCAGTGGTTCTCCAACCCATGAACCTGTTGATTTTGACGTCGGCCGTCTTCATCGGCTTCATCGGCGGCGCGCTGCCCGGCATCAGTGGTGTCATCCTGGTCGTGATCCTGCTGCCGGTCACGTATGGCATGGACCCAACCGCCGCTTTCATGCTGCTCACTGCCATCTACGGCTCGACGGTCTTTTCCGGCCTGATCACCGCCATCCTCTATCGCGCCCCTGGCACGCCGGAAGCGGTAATGACCGCCTTCGACGGCTACCCGATGACCCAACAGGGGCAGGCCGGAAAAGCGTTGGGTATCGGCGTACTGAGTTCGGCCATCGGCGGCTTGGTGGGAACCGTTGCGCTGATCATCTTCACCCCCCTGCTCGCCTCGGTGGCCCTCAAGTTCTCCTCGCCCGAGTACTTCGCCCTGGCAATCCTCGGGCTCACCGTGGTGGCATCGCTAGGTGGTCGACTGATCTTCGGCCTCATTGGCGCCACTCTCGGCCTGCTGATCGCGAGCGTCGGCATCGACCCCCTCACCGGCACCAGCCGCTACACCTTCGGGAGTCTGCACCTGGCAGAAGGCGTCGGCCTGATCCCGGTCATCGTGGGGTTGTTCGCGGTCTCCGAGGTCATGAAGAGAACCCTGGGCCAGGAGACCCATCAACCGCTCAAGAAGGTCAGCGTGAAGATCTTCGATATGCCCATCTTGCGACGGATCGGTATCACGCTCTCCCGGTCGTCCCTGCTCGGGGTCATCATCGGCATCTTGCCCGGCATCGGCGCCAGCACCGCCGCCATGGTCAGTTACAGTGAGACAGTTCGCTGGTCCAAGCATCCCGAGCAGTTCGGCAAGGGGGCACCGGAAGGCATCGCCGCCCCGGAAGCCGCCAACAACGCGGCTGCCATGGGAGCACTGGTCCCGCTGTTCGCCCTGGGCATTCCCGGCAGCGGTACCACGGCCATCATTCTGGGTGCCTTCATCATGCATGGCCTGCAACCGGGCCCCATGTTCATGATGACCAGCAGCGACCTGATCTATGCGGTGTTCGCCGGCCTGTTCATCGTCAACTTCATGATCCTGCTTTTCTCGAAGCCTTTCATCGCGCTGTTCACCCGACTGCTCAACATCCCCTACTCGGCTCTGGGTCCCATCATCGTCATGTGCTGCATCGTGGGTACCTACTCGGTACGCAACTCGATGTTCGACGTCTGGTTGATGCTGGGCTTCGGCGTGCTCGGCTTCCTGCTCGAAAAAATCCGGTTCCCGCTGGTGTCGATCATTCTCGGGCTGGTCCTCGGCCCCATCGCCGAGAGCGAACTGCGGCGTTCACTGGCCATGTCCCAGGGCGACCTCAGCATCTTTTTCACGCGTCCCATCAGCGCCACCCTGATTGCGATCTCATGCCTGCTGCTGATAGCAGCCATCATCGTGCCCCTGCGCAAGCGCTGGCGCATCAAGGCGGCAACGACCTAACACTGACTAGCGGAGACATTCATGACATTAGTGCTGGGTGCCATTGCCGACGACTTCACCGGCGCCACGGATCTCGCCAACAATCTGGTGCGTGCTGGCATGCGCTGCGTGCAGGTCATCGGCGTACCGCAGGCCGACCTGCCCCTCGATGAGGTCGATGCAGTGATCGTGGCCCTGAAGTCTCGCTCCGTTCCGGCGGAGCACGCGGTAGCCGATGCCCTGGCAGCGCTCGACTGGCTGCGGACCCAGGACGCACGGCAGGTCTTCTTCAAGTACTGCTCCACCTTCGACTCCACCGAGGCCGGCAACATCGGGCCTGTGGCCGATGCCCTGCTGGAACGGCTGGAAGCGAAGCAAACGGTGATGGTGCCGGCCTTTCCACTCAACGGGCGCACCGTCTACCAAGGCCACCTCTTCGTCGGCGACCGACTGCTCAATGACAGCGGCATGCAACACCATCCGCTCACACCCATGACGGATGCCGACCTGGTGCGAGTGCTGGGCCGCCAGACCCCGCATGCAGTGGGACTGGCCGCCCGACCGATGCTGGCCCAGGGGGCCGCGGCGACCCGCTCACACCTGGAGGCTCTAGCCGGCCAAGGGGTGCGCCACGTGATCTGCGACACTCTGGACGAAGATGACCTCGAGGTGCTGGCAGAAGCCGTGGTGGACCACTCGCTGGTTACCGGGGGATCAGGGCTCGGGCAGGCACTACCCGCGCAGTACCGCCACCGTGGCTGGCTGGCCGAAGTGGCAGAACCGGGGCGACTCTCCCCAGCCACCGGCAGCGCCCTCGTACTCTCGGGGAGCTGCTCACGGGCCACTCTAGGCCAGGTCGCCCACTTCCTTGAGCTGCATCCCGGCTTCGCCCTGGATCCACTGAAACTGGCCGAAGATGAGAGACACCTGACCCAGGCCCTGGCCTTCGCCCGCGAGGCACTCGCCGACGAAAGCCCGGTGCTGATCTACGCCTCCGCCGATCCCGAGCGAGTCCAAATCGCCCAGACGGCCTTGGGAGTCGAACGCGCTGGCGAGTTGGTGGAGCATGCCTTGGGAGAACTGGCACGAACTCTCGTTGACGAGGGAGTGGGTCGCCTGCTGGTCGCCGGGGGGGAAACCTCTGGGGCTGTGGTCTCGGCGCTGGGCATCCGCCAACTGCGCATTGGCGACCAGATCGACCCTGGTGTGCCCTGGACCCAAGCGCCGCTGCAAAGCCGGGGGGCACCGCTGTCCCTGGCCCTCAAGTCGGGCAACTTCGGTGGCCCGGACTTCTTCACCCGAGCCTTCGAGGTTCTGCCATGAGCGATCAAGCCGTCAATGCACTGCGCGAACAGATCGCCACCTTGGGCCAGTCGCTGTTCGATCGTGGCCTGACCATGGGCTCCAGCGGCAACATCAGCGTGCGACTCGATGACGGCGGCTGGCTGATGACGCCCACCAATGCCTGCCTGGGACGCCTCGACCCAGCGCGCATCTCGCGTCTGGATGAGTACGGCCAACTCATCGACGGAGACAAGCCCACCAAGGAACACTTCCTGCATACGGCGATGTACCAGGAGCGCCCCCAGTCCGGCGCCATCGTGCACCTGCACTCCACCCACTCGGTGGCGGTTTCCTGCCTGCCAGGCATCGATCCCTGCGACTGCATCCCGCCGCTCACCGCTTACTACGTGATGCGCGTGGGCCGGCTGCCGTTGGTGCCCTATCACGTGCCCGGCGATACCACCTTGGGCGATGCCGTACGCGGCCTGGCCGGCCGCCACAGCGCCGTGCTACTGGCCAACCATGGCCCGGTGGTGGCCGGTAAGAGCCTCGAGGCCGCAGTCTACGCCACCGAGGAATTGGAGGAGACTGCCAAGCTGTTCTTGCTGCTGCAAGGCAAGAACCCGCGCACGTTGACCCCCGAGCAGGTCGCCGAGCTCGAGGCTCGCTTTCCCCGGGATTGAATACCTCTCGGAGCTCGGTTTCGATGAATCGGTAGCGAGGCGTGAAAACACTACCCCCACCGAGTTCAAATCGTCCCGTACCGGCAACACCGATGTGGCACTGCCGGTCCGGCGACTGAACGCCTCGCCGATCAGAACTCGGTCCACTCCTCGACGTCCTCCGCGGGCTTCTTGTGGCGCGGCTGAGGTTTGGGGTCGACTTCGCGGCTAGCCGGTGCGTGGTCATCCTGGCGTGACGACGAGTCGCTGGTCCGATGCGTCAGCCGGGCTGCCGGCTGCGCCGCGGATGCTTCCCGGTCGTCGATGCGGAAGGTGGCGATCAAGCCGGCCAGGTGCTTGGCCTGCTCTTCCAGCGAGGCGGCGGCGGCGCTGGTCTGCTGAACCAGTGACGCGTTCTGCTGCGTGACCGAGTCCATTTCGGTGAGCGCGCTGTTGATCTGCTCGATACCGCCGTTCTGCTCCCGCGTGGCGGTCGAAATCTCGCTCATCAGGGCAGTGACCTGACGGATCGATTCGACCGTCTCGCCGATGGTGGTACCGCTGCGCTCGGCCTGCTCGGCGCCGCTGGTCACCTGCGAAGTGGTCGCTTCGATCAGGCCGCGGATCTCCTTGGCGGATTCCGCACTGCGGCTGGCCAGCTTGCGCACTTCTTCGGCCACCACGGCGAAACCGCGACC
Source organism: Billgrantia gudaonensis (assembly GCF_900100195.1). Taxonomy (GTDB): domain Bacteria; phylum Pseudomonadota; class Gammaproteobacteria; order Pseudomonadales; family Halomonadaceae; genus Halomonas; species Halomonas gudaonensis. The sequence goes on along the minus strand of NZ_FNES01000001.1, from coordinate 424,052 downwards.
GTGCTCGCCGGCGCGAGCCGCCTCCACCGAGGCATTGAGCGCCAGGATGTTGGTCTGGAAGGCGATGGAGTCGATCACGCCGATGATCTCGTTGACGCGATTGGCGCTTGCGGCGATCTCGCGCATCACCTGCACCGTACGCTCGACTTCCTGACCGCCGGCTTCGGCGGTCTGCGACGCCGACGTGGCCAGCTTGTCCGCTTCCTGGGCCGTTTCGCTGTTGGTACGCACGGTACTGGCCATCTCTTCCATGCTGGATGCCGTCTGCTGCAGCGCCGAGGCCTGCTGCTCGGTCCGCGAGGAGAGATCCTGGCTGCCCGAAGCGATCTCCCCGGCACCGATGAAGACGTTGTCGCTGCTGCTACGCAACGACACCACCAGCCCCTTGAGCTTGTCCTGCATATTCGCCAGGCCTCGATAGAGCTGGCCGATCTCGTTGCGCCCGCGATCCTCGACCCGCTCGGTGAGGTCGCCATCGGCGATGCGCTCGAAATGCTCGACGGCTCGTCGCAGCGGTGTCACCACCACGCGCATCATGGCATAGCGGATCGCCAGGAATGCCAGTACGGCCACCACCAACAGGCTGACACCGATGATGCCGATGACCCGGCTCACGCCAGCGGCCTCGTCGATGATGGCCCCGCCGTGCCGCTCGGAATCGTCGATGAACTCGCGCATGGCCTTGTCGAGCGCGACGCCCAGCTCGGCCAGCTCTTCCTGGCTGCGCGTGATGCGAAAAGGGGTCTCGTCGATCAGCGGTTCGAGCCCTTCGTTCACGTAGGCATCGAACGCTTCGTCGATCGCCGCCACATAGGGTGCACGCGGGTCGTCCGGGGCGACCGACACGTCACGGAAGGCAGCCAGTCGCTCGCGCGCCGAAGCCAGCGCTTCCTTGGCCAGTTCCTGGTTCTCGCGCCCCTTTTCGGAATTGCCCTGGGTGCTCAGGCTGGCATAACGGTCCAGGTGGGTCTGAGCACGCAGCACGTTCACCTGAGCCCGGTTCGCCCGGTTGGCCAGCTGAATGTTGGTTTTCTCGAGTTCATGAAGCGCACGTTGGCTAGTGCTGCTCGAATAAAAGCTCAACCCGCTGATCAGCCCGATCATCAGCACCAATACTGCCAGCGCTGCCGTCAAGCTCCATTTGATGGATAAATGCTTCATCGTTCCCCCGTGGCTCGTCTGTCTTCACTCTTAGCGGTCTAATGAGTATCGGCAGATACGACAAAAGATTGAGGGGATGGCGTCGATCTACGACGTTTGGCTAACACCCGACCGTGATCCAACGGCTGCATGCCCAGCGACGTCGGAACGTTCAGTTCTCCCCGGGCCCGCACTTGGCTAGGATGAGAAGCTGTCAATCGGCGGATGGCCTCCATGCTCGCGTCACTCGAACAGCGCACTCTCAAGATTTCCATCGTCGCGACCCTCGCGGTCTCGGCATTGGGGGTAACGCTGGGGTTGCTCGCCGGATCGCAATCGATTCTCTTCGACGGGGTATTCTCGACCATCGATGCCGCCATGTCGGGTCTGGCGCTGCTGGTGGCACGCCTGGCGGAACGTGAGGTTAGCGAGCGCTTTCAGCACGGCTATTGGCACCTGGAACCCATGGTGGCTGCACTCAACGGCAGCATTCTGCTGCTGCTGTGCTTCTATGCCTTCCTCAACGCCGTGCTGGGGTTGCTGGAAGGTGGCCGCGAGCTGACCTTCGGTCTGGCCATCGTCTACGCCGCGGTGGTCGCTCTGGTCTGCTTTGCCATGCATGCCTACGAAAAACGCATCAATCGCCGCGTCGATTCGGAATTCCTGCGCATCGACGCCCAAAGCTGGCTGATGGCGGCACTGATCACTTCGGCGCTGTTAGTGGCCTTCGCCATTGCCCTGATACTGGAAACCACGCGCTGGGCACATTTCACCCGCTACGTCGATTCACTGCTGCTGGCGGTTCTCACCTTGTGTTTCATGCCGGTGCCCATCGGCATCGTGCGCCGAGCCCTGCGCGAGGTGTTCCTCATCGCTCCCGGCGAACTGGACAGCGAGGTGCACGCTGCCATGGCGCCGGTGATGACGCGCGACGGGCTGCTCGAATACACCAGTCACGTGGCCAAGACCGGGCGCGGCCACTTCATCGAGATCCACATCGTCACCACGCCCGAGTTCGCCGTCGGCGAAGGAGTCGCGGTGATGGACGAGATCCGCGAGCAGATCGCATCCGGCCTGACACCGCCGCCGGAACGACGCTGGTTCACGGTAGCCTTCACCGCCGATCCGCGCTGGGTCTGAAGCGTACTCGCAGGGCCCCCGCCTCGACCGGTGAGCCATGCGTTGCCTGAGAGCCCTTCATGCGTCGATACTCGAACGCATGCGCAGGGCTAGCTCGATACCGAACGGCTCATCGCCCTTGCGCGGTCACCGCTCATGGGTGACCGGAATGTCGAAATGCAGCACGTCTTCGCACGGACCACCCAGTTTCGAGTAGAGAGCGATGGCCGCAGCGTCGCCCCTGTCCGCCTGCACGAAGACCACGTAGGCGCCGCGCTCGAAGGCGATTTGCCGGATTTTCTGGATCAAACCGGTGGCTATGCCCTGGCGGCGATGGGCCTCGGCCACCGCCAGATCGTAGATATAGAGCTCGCTGCGTGCCTGCTCGAACTTGATCAGCTCATAAGCGGTCAAGCCCCCTACCACGTCATTCCCGCTTAGGGCGGCCAGCGCGATGAACGTATCGCTGCCTAGCAGCCGGCGCAGATAGGCATCGTCAGGACGAGCGCTGCCGTACGTCTCCGCCTCGTCGAAGGCTTCGCCGAAGGTGGTCAGCAGCGCGTGCATCATCGGCACGTCCTGCGCGGTAAGGCGATGCAGACGAAAGGCATCCCGAGCAGCCATGACAGTCTCCTGGACTTCTACCTGGCCTGTCCGTCGAAGCAAAGGCAAGGGGTGACCCTCGGCATGGCAGCATACCTCCGTCCGGCATCGGCAGAACCCGGAGTCATTCGTCCACGACGACCTCGAAGCCGCCATAGATCAGCCGCTTGCCGTCGAAGGGCATGGGGTTGGCATCGGGCTGCAGGCGCGGGTCTTCCATGACCTTGGCCATGCCTCGATCGCGCACATCCCGCGAAGGCCAGGTGATCCAGGAAAAGATCACCGTCTCGTCCGGCTGGCATTTCACCGCCATGGGAAACGAGGTGACCTTGCCGTCCGGCACGTCGTCACCCCAGCATTCCACCATCTGCAGGGCACCGTGCTCCTTGAAGACCGCCGCGGCATCGCTGGCGTGCTTGATGTACTGCTCTCGGTTGGCGGTAGGCACCGCCGCGACGAATCCATCGACGTAAGTCATGACTCTGCTCCCGTATCGCGTGGGGGTAGTTCCCGTACCGGACGCACCTCGGTGGTGCCGAAGCGGGCGGGAGGAATGCGGCTGGCCAGCTGCACGGCTTCGTTCAGGTCGCGGGCCTCCAGGAGGTAGAAGCCGGCGAGCTGTTCCTTGGTTTCGGCGAAGGGACCGTCGGAGATCAGCACCTCGCCATCGCGAAGGCGCACGCTGGCGGCACTCTCCACCGGCTGCAGGGCCTGGCCGGCGAGAAAGTGCCCCTGGTCGGTCAGGCGCTCTACCCCGGCCAGGCACTCCTGGTTGAGGTCGCGCCACTCCTGTTCGCTCATGGCCTCGATGAGGCGCTCCTGGTAGTAGACCAACGCGGCGTATTTCATGATTCGCTCTCCTCGTCGTTCATCGGACAGCGTCCGGTCTGACAGCCGATCATCCAGTGCACCCCGAAACGGTCGGTGGCCATGCCGAAGCCCCGAGCCCAGAAGGTGGCGTCGAAGGGCATGGTGACCTGGCCGCCCTCGGCCAGCCGCTGGAACACCGCCTCGGCCTGTTCGAGCGCCTCGTATTCGAGGTGCACCTGGGCTCCCTGCGGCGCCTGGTAGCAGTCGCCGGCCATGTCCGCGCCCATCAACCGCCGGCCGCGCACGTTGAGCGAAGCGTGGATGATGCGATCATGCAGCTCGGAAGGTGTGTCCTGGGCGGCCGGGGTCTCGCCGTAAGTGACCAGCGCCTCCAGCCGACCGCCGGTGACCTCGGCGTAGAAGGCCATCGCCTCGCGGCAGTTGCCGGGAAAGCACAGGTGCACGTTGAGCTCGCTGGGCAGACGAGCCTGGTCGAGATGCTTATCCAGACCGTGCCCCGGTTCGAAATCCTCGAGGCTGAAGTAGCGGCGCAGCTCCAGCGTGACGTCGCCGTCCTCGCGAGGCCACTGTCTGGCCCACTCGATGGCGGTCTCGAGCGAGTCCGCCTCGAGTACGGTGTAGCCGGCGAGCAGCTCCTTGGTTTCGGCAAAGGGGCCGTCGGTGACCAGCAGCTCGCCATTGCGTCGTTCGATCCGGCAGCCTTCGCGGCTCGGTCGCAGGCCGTCACCGGTAACGAACAGACCGGCCTCGTCCAGCCGGCGGTTATAGTCCGCCATGGCTTCGAGCACTTCCTGGCTGGGTAGCTCACCGGCTTCGGTCGCCTCGTCGGCCTTGCGCATCAACATGTATCGCATCGGTTACTCCTTCATCGGCTGGTTGCTTCCTCGAGTCGCACGAGGCGCGGACGAATCGACAACGAAGGCGAATTTTCAGCGTTCCGGCTGATCCAGCTCGCCCAGACGACGCTCCAGGAAGCGCCGCTCCGGCTCCTGGACGCTCAGCGCCAGGGCGCGCTCATAGGCGATTCGGGCCTCGCGAGGCTGACCGGCGCGGCGATGAAGGTCGCCCCGAGCGGCATGGAAGAGGTGGTAGTTGACGATCGCCTTGTGGCCCTCCAACGTCTCCAGCTGGCGCAGGCCCACCTGCGGGCCGTCGCGCATGGCGAGGGCCACTGCGCGGTTGAGCGCGATCACCGGCGAGGGCTGCTGCTGGTAGAGCGCCTCGTAGAGCTTCACGATCCGTGCCCAGTCGGTCGCCTCGGCGCTCGGCGAGCGGGCATGTTCGGCAGCGATCGAGGCCTGCAGCGTGTACGGTCCGGTGGGGCTGAGCGCCAGTGCCCGTTCCAGGCCGAGCAGGCCTTCGCGGATGCGCTGCCGGTCCCAGCGGCTGCGGTCCTGCTCCTCCAGGGGAATCAGTTCCCCGTCCGGGCCCTGGCGGGCATCGCGCCGGGCATCGTGCAGCCGCATCAGCGCCTGCAGCCCGAACACTTCGCCCCGCGGCAGTAGCCGAGCCAGCGCCTCGGCCAATTCCATGGCCTCGCCCGACAGGCTGACGTCGAGCAGCGATTCGCCGGCCGTCCGCGAATACCCCTCGTTGAACACCAGATAGATCACGCGCAGGACGTCCGGCAAGCGCTCCGGCAATTCCCGGGCATCCGGCACCTCGTAGGGAATGCCCGCATCGCTGAGCTTTCGCTTGGCGCGCACGATGCGCTGGGCCAGGGTGGCGGGCTTGAGCAGCAGCGCTCTGGCTACCTGCTCGGTGGTCAGGGCGCACATCTCGCGCAGCGTCAGCGCCACGCGCTCGTCCAGGGCCAGGCTGGGGTGACAGCAGGTGAACAGCAGTCGCAGCGGGTCGTGCTGGATGCTTCGCTCGTCGAGGCTCGCCACGGGCTCTTCGGGCACCACGAGATGGGCATGCTGGCGCGTGGTCTGGCGGCGCCGAATCTGATCGATGCCACGCCGCTGCCCGGTTCGGATCAGCCAGGCGGCGGGGTTGTCGGGCATGCCCTGCTCCGGCCACTGCTGCACGGCAGCCATGAAGGCCTCCTGCATGGCCTCTTCGGCCATGTCGAAATCGCCGAGCAGACGAATCAGGGTCGCCAGCACGCGCCGCGAGTGCTGTTGGTAAAGTCGTTCGATATCGGGTTCGCGGTTCATGACGATGAAGGGCTAGTCCGGACGTTCACTGCAAGCGTAACCGCATGCTGCGAAAGCGCCGCCGATACTGGCTGGGGGTGAGACCCACGCGACGCGTGAACAGGCGGCGAAAGAAACTCGGTTCAGCATAGCCGACCTGCTCGGCCACCGCTTCGATGGGCTCGGCGCTGCTCTCCAGGATCTGCTTGGCCTCCTCGAGTCGCAAGGTATGCAGGTACTCCATGGGCGTCATGCCGGTAGCCGCCTTGAAGCGGCGCTTGAAAGAGCGTTCGGTCAACCCGCTGAGCTTGACCATGCCGGCCACCGGCGAGTGGGTATCGTAGTGCTGGGCCGCCCATATCTGGCAGCGAGCGATGCAAGCATCATCGACCTGACGCGTGCTGTTCAGGGCCGCATAGGGAAGCTGGCCGTCGTGATGCCAGTCGATCAGGTTGATCCGCGCCAAGCGCATGGCCTCGTCGGCACTCACCAGCCGAGCGACGAGGAACAGCGCCAGATCGATCCAGGAGGTACCGCCGCCGGCCATGATCAGCCGCTGCCCTTCCCCGCTGACCACCAGGGTACGGCGGGCATGCACCCGCACCCGCGGGTGACGTTGCGCCAGCGCCTCGCAGTAGGCCCAGTGAGTGGTGGCATCCTGGCCGTCGAGCAGGCCGGCCTCGGCGAGCAGCAGCGCTCCCGTACAGGCAGCGGCCAGCATCGCCCCCTGGCCATGGCAGGCACGCAGCCAGGCCATTTCCTCGGCATATCCCTCGAGCGGGGCATCGGGCGCGACGAACAAGTCGGGAATGCACGCCACGGCGGGCGCCGGGCAGTCGGCCAGGCGGGCATGCGGCTCGATCCAGGCGCCATTGGCGGCGCGAAAGCCCCGCCCATCGCGCGACACGATCATCGGCGCGAGCAGCGGCTCCCCCATTCGTCCGCTCATCAGGAACTCCCAGTCGCGTCCCACCGAGCCGAACAGATCGTACATGCCATACAGCGTGGAGGCGGTCGCATCCGGCCCGGCCAGCAGCGCGACGGTCAACGCCGAGCAGGAGGGTTGGACAAGCTCAGACATGGCAGAAAACCCCCGTTTGCGGCGCGATGCGCCAGCGTGGTGGCAGCGATATCGCCGTAACCTGCTCCCGGCACCTATCGCCAACCCACGACAAGAGGAGCCAGAACATGTGCGATATCGCCATTACGACGACCGACCGGGCCAACGCCGAAACCGAACGCAGCGAGGAGGACTTCGAGAGCCGGCTGGTGCAGGCGCTCAACGCCGGCGGCCTGCTGCTGCTGACTTCGCTGGGCCACCGCACCGGCCTGCTCGAAACGCTGGCCGGCCAACCGCCGCTCACCAGCCAGGCCCTGGCGGAACGCTCCGGCCTCCAGGAGCGCTACGTCCGTGAGTGGCTCGGTGGCATGGTGGCAGCCGAAATCGTCGAAACCGATCCGCAGTCGGCCACCTACTGGCTACCGGACGAACGCGCCGAGCTGCTCACCGACCGGGGCACGGCGAACCTAGCCGTCTATGCTCAGTTTATCCCGTTGCTCGGCAGTGTGGAGGATGACGTCCTGCGCTGCTTCCGCGAAGGCGGTGGCGTGCCCTACTCGCGCTATCCACGCTTCCAGGAGGTGATGGCCAGCGACAGCGGCCAGACGGTGCTGCCGGCATTGTTCGATGCCATTCTGCCGCTCTGCCCGGGGCTCACCGACCGCCTGGAAGCCGGCATCCGAGTGCTCGACTGCGCCTGCGGCCGCGGCCGAGCGCTGCTCGCCATGGCCGAACGCTTCCCGGCCAGCCGCTTCGTCGGCTACGACCTCTCCGCAGAGGCCATTGCCTGGGCCAACGCCCAGGCCGAACACGCCGGACTCACCAACCTGACCTTCGAGGTGCGCGACCTGAGCGACTTCGACGCGACGGCCGAACCGGCGGCGTTCGACCTGATCACCACCTTCGACGGCATTCACGACCAGGGGCAGCCGCGCCGACTGCTGGCGGGCATCCGCAAGAGCCTGGCCGCCGATGGCGTCTACCTGGTGCAGGACATCCACGCCTCGAGCCACCATCACCTGGATCGCCAACATCCGCTCGGCGCGATGCTCTACGCCGTGTCGGTGAGCCACTGCATGACCGTGTCGCTGGCCCAAGGCGGGGAAGGACTGGGCACCATGTGGGGTCGCGAGCGGGCACTTCGCTACCTGAAGGAGGCAGGATTCGGCGACATCCAGGTCCACCAGCTCGAGCACGACATCCAGAACGACTACTTCGTGTGTCGACCTTGACCGCTACACTGGTGGGAATAGAGCGGGCCGCTCGGCGTCTGCCGGGCGGCCCGGCGGTAGGCAAGGGAGCAGGCAACATGATGGATCTCGCGAGTCTTCAACGGGCCCAGGCGCGCATCGCCGATACTCTCTCCCCCACGGCCCTGGTTCTCGACCACCCCTTGAGCGAGCGTCTGGGACGGCGGGTGTGGCTCAAGGGCGAACTGTTCCAGCGCACCGGCTCCTTCAAGGCGCGCGGCGCGCTCAACTGGGTCCGCACGGCCTCGCCGCAGGAACTCGAAGGCGGACTGGGCGCCGTCTCGGCCGGCAACCATGCTCTGGGTCTCGCCTGGGCGGCACGCGAGGCGAACGCACCGGTGACCATCGTGATGCCGGAGAACGCCAGCCCCTTCAAGGTGGAAGCCGCTCGGAAGCTGGACGCCGAGGTGATCCTGCACGGCGACATCAACGACGCCTGGGCGCACATGCATCGGCTGGTCGAGGAGCGGGGCCTGACCCTGGTGCACCCCTACGACGACGAGCGCATCATTGCCGGCCAGGGCACCGTAGGCCTGGAGATCCTCGAGCAGGCCCCGGAAGCGACAGCGATCCTCTGCCCCATTGGCGGCGGTGGGTTGATCTCGGGCATCGGGGTGGCGGTCACGGAGCTACGCCCCGCGCTCAGCCTGGCCGGCGTCGAACCGGCCCAGGCAGCGAGCATGTCGCACGCCTGGGCCAGCGGAGGGCCGGAGCGTCTGGATCCGGTCGACACCTGCGCCAAGAGCCTGGCCGCAGCCATCGTCGGCGAGTGCACCTATTCGCTGAGTCGCGCCCATGTCGACGCCCTGGTCGACATCGAAGAAGCAGCCATCCACCGCGCCATGCGCCACCTGCTCTATGCGAGCAAGCTCGCCGCCGAACCCGGAGCCGCCGTGGGCGTGGCCGCCCTGCTGGAAGACGCCGTCGAACTGCCCTCGCGGGGCGATGTCGTGGTGGTGATCACCGGCGGCAACATGGGGCGCGAGGAAATGCTGGATTTCCTGTGAATGCATCGTTCAGCCGAGTATGAAGATCACGCAGGCTGCGGTCAGCGCCCCCATCAGGCCGTTGAAGATCCGCCAGGCACGCGGCGTGTCGAGCCAGCGCCCGATGGCGGTGCCGAAGCCCGCCCACAGGGCAACGCACGGCAGCCCCACCAGCTCGGCGAAGCCGGCCAGCAGCAGGGCATTCATCACCGTATCGCCTCCCTCGGGCAGAAACCCCGCCATCAGGGCCAGCCCCATCACCCATGCCTTGGGGTTGGCGAACTGGAAGGCCGCCGCTTGCCAGAAACTCAGCGGCCGCCCTTCGCCAGTGCGGCGTAGATCCGGCGGCGGAGCGGTGGCGATGCGCCAGGCGAGATACAGCAGATAGGCGCTGCCGATGAAGCGCAGTGCCGTCTGCACGATGGGATAGCGCTCGAACACCAGACCGAGCCCCAGCGCGATGCCGGCAAACAGCAGAAAGCAGCCGCCGAGGATCCCGAAGATGTGCGGCAGGGTGCGCAGAAAGCCGTAGTTGGCCCCGGAAGCGGTGAGCATCACGTTGTTAGGGCCCGGCGTGATGGTCATCGAGATCATGTAGAGGGCCGCCGGGCCCAGGAACGCCAGAATTTCCATATAATTGCACCCATACGATTTTGACTAAAATCGGCTTCAAATACCGATAAAATCCAGCATAATGGGTACGAACAAGGCGTCAAAGGTTTTATTGTCACCATGACAATATGGATTCCCCGGCTCACCGAACGGGGCCCCCGCTATCGCGCCATCAGCGATGCCATTGCGACGGCGGTGCAGTCCGGTGAGCTTCGTCCCGGCAGCCGCTTGCCCCCTCAGCGTCGCCTGGCCGATGAGCTGTCGGTCACCGTGGGCACCGTGACCCGCGCCTATGCCGAGGCCGAACGCCAGGGCTGGGTGCGGGCCCGAGTGGGCAGCGGCACCTATGTGCGGGGTGGCGATGACGACCCCGTCGCTCCCTTCCTGGCCAGCCGCCCGGTCGAGGCTGGCGTGGTCGACCTGAGCCTCAGTCTGCCGCCACCACATCCCCTTCGCGCGGCAGCGCTGGGGCGCGCTCTGGCAGCGATCAGCCAGGACGGCGAAGTGCTCAGTCGCGCCGTGGAGTACCAGCCGGAACGTGGCGTTCCCGCCCACCGTGAGCGGCTCGCCGCCTGGATGGACCGGCTGGGCATGCCGGTGGACCCCGAACGGCTGCTGGTCACCCAGGGCGGTCAGCACGGCATCGATCTCACGCTGCGCGCCCTCACTCGCCCCGGGGATCGCATCGCCGCCGATGCCCTCACCTATCCCGGCCTGATCGGCGCGGCGCGCCAGGCACACCTCAAGACCCTGGCCGTGCCGATGGACTCAGAGGGAATGGACATGGAGGCCTTGGCGCGGCTCTGTGCACAGCAGCCACCGCAGTTGGTCTACGTCACCCCGGATCAGAACAACCCTACGGGCACCGTGCTCAGCGAGACGCGCCGTGAGCGGCTCGCCGAGTTGGCCGAGCGCCACGAGTTCTGGATTCTGGAGGATGGCGTGCAGTACCTGCCGGAAGGCGAGCGGGGCACTCCGCTCTATCGGCTGGCGCCACAGCGTACCCTGTTCGCTTTCAGCACTGCCAAGGTGCTCGCCGGCGGGCTGCGCATCGGCGTGCTGGTGGTTCCCGATGCGTTGCAGGAGCGGCTGGGAGCGGCGCTGCGCGCCCAGAGCTGGATGGTGCCGCCGCTGATGGTCGATGCGGTGTGCCACTGGGTGGCCAGCGAAGACGCCGAACGGCTGCTGGCCTGGCAGACTCAGGAGCTGGGCGAACGCCAACGCCTGGCCCGCGAGTGGCTCAGCCCCTATGCACCTTGCGGCCGCCCCCACGGCAACAACCTGTGGCTGCCGCTGCCCGACGGCATGCGTGCCGCCGAACTCCTGGCCAACCTGGAGGCAACCGGAGTCCGCCTGACCAGCGCCGAGCCGTTCTGCGTGGGCAGCGAGCCGGCGCCCCAGGCCGTGCGGCTCTGCCTGGGCGCCGCCGCCTCGCGGGAAACCCTGGCCCTGGCCCTGGAGCGCCTCGTCGCAACGCTGGCCGAACCGCCGCCCTCGCCGTGGCACACGCTATGAAATATCCTCTATAGTCTCTCTTGATGCCACTCACCCACGGCGAGACACGTCATGCCGCAGTATCGCAACGACCCGACGCTGGAGGTCCCGGTCTTTCCCGGCAGCCACGTGGTCTTCGACGACCACTATCTCTTCGTGTCGGGTTTGACCGTCACCGACATCCAGGGCGGCGAGACCGTTCTCGGCGATATCGGTGAAGAAACCACCTGGATCCTGCACCGGCTGAAACGCATGCTCGCCTTCGTCGGCGCCGACCTGGCCGATACCGTACGCGCCGACGTCCACCTGACCAACCTCGACGACATCCACGAGTTCGATGCCGCCTATGCCGAATTCTTCCATCACGAGCGCTACCCGGCACGCACCTGTACCGAGTCACCGCGCCTGTACGGCGGGGCCAACGTGGAGATCACCCTGATGGTGAAACGCCGCCCCGCGCCGAATGGGGATGACGGCGCCGAGGCGGCATCTCACGAAACCTGACCTCTCAGGCCTCGGCCGGATGGCGGCGACGCCCCCACAGGCAGGTGGCCAGCAGCAACAATCCCGCGACGGTGGCGATCATGCCCGCCGCACTCAGCGAGGCATCGAAGCCCAGCCAACCCGGCCCATAGCCGGCCAGCACGTAACCGAGCACCGAAGCGACCACCGCAAACCCCTGACTCCAGGCGATCTGTGCGCCTAGCCGGTCGGTCATCAGCCGGGCGGCAGCGGCCGGACAGATGAACATGGCGATGACGATGATCGACCCCACCGCCTCGAAGGCGGCGATGGCCGCCACCGCCACCAGCGACACCAGCAGCAGGTCGACCAGCGCCGGGCGAGCGCGAACGCTGGCCGCGAAATCCGCATCGAAGCTGCCGAGCACCAAGTGGCGCCGAAACACCGCCACGAAGGCCACCACCAGCCCACCCACCAGGACGACGCGCGCCAACTGGGGTGGCAGTTCGGCGAGCGCCAGCGGATCGAACAGTGCGTACGGTCCAGTACCCTCGAACCAGATCAGGCTTTCCAGATTGCCGTACAGGGCGTGCTCTACATCGAGATGCACGCCGGCCGCGTCGTGCCACTCCAGCAACAACACGCCCAGGGCGAACAGACTGGTGAAGGTCACCCCCATGGCGGCGCTGACTTCCACCCTCCCCAGCCGGCGAATCAGTTCGATCATCACCACGGTGACCAGAGCCGACACGCCCGCCCCCAGCATCATGGCACCCGAGGCGAGCATGCCGGTGAGAATGAAGCTGGCCACGATACCGGGCAACGCCACGTGGCTGATGGCATCGCCGATCAGGCTCTGGCGCCGAAGCACCAGGAAATTGCCGAGCAGCGCACAGGTCATGCCGATGACCACCGCCACCGCCAGCGGCACCAGGCTGAACATGAAGAAATCGCTCATCGGCGGGCCTCCTGCTTGCCATTGGGCGGCAACTGGGCCTCCAGCGTCATGATGGCGTCCGGCGACAGCACGCTGGCAATGGGCGTCAGGCCGGAGTGCTCCTGCTGCAGGGCATCCTCGGGCTGGCATTCACGATACAGCGCCCACAGGCGTTCTTCGTGCTCGGCATCCCGAGCCGCAGCGCGACCCGGCGCCGTGGGCACGCCGTCACGCCTCAGATAACCACGGCGCTGCAGGATACGCAGGGTGAGGTTGTCGAAGATCGGTTCATCGCGGGCGACCGCCAGCAACCCCTGGCGCAGATGCACCCGGCGGCGAAATCGCTGATGGGCAAGCAGCGAGGCCAGCACGCCCCGGCGTGGCGAGAAGAGGAAAGAGACGAAGAACAGGCCGAAGGCAGAAAGAACGATCAGGGGCCCCGTGGGCAAGCCCTCCGTCACACTGGAAAGCGTGACTCCCAGATAGCCGGCCAGGATGCCGAGCAGCGCCGCCAGAATGACCATGTGCAGGGGGCGATCGGTCCAGAATCGCGCCGTCACCGGTGGAATGATGGTCAACGCCACGATCAGGATCAGCCCCGTGACCTTGAGGCCGATCACCACCACCACCATCAGCAGCGCCAGCATGGCCAGATCGACCCGCCCGGTGTGCAGGCCCTGGGTGCGCGCGAATTCGGCATCGAAGCAAACCATCAGAAAGCTGCGGCGCCATACCAGTACGGCCAGCAGCACACCCAGTGCGCAAAGAGCGATGAGCTGCGCCTCGGCCGCCACCATGCCGGCCGTGGCTCCTACCAGGTAGCCGGTGAGACCGGCCTGTCCGGATACCGGCATCGCCTGGATCACGGTGATCAGCACCACGCCGAACGCGAAGAAGGTAGAGAGCACCGCACCGATGGCGGCATCCTCACCCAGGCGAGTTCGCTCACTGATGCGCTGCACGGCCCACAGTCCGAAAGCAGCGCTTCCCGCGGCTCCCACGAGCAGCGCCGGCAACCAGCGACCATCGCCCTGGATCAGGCCCACCACGATGAAGGCCAACGCCAGGCCCGGAAGCGTGGCATGGCTGATGGCATCGCTCACCAGCGAACGCTTGCGCAGCAGAATGAAGCTGCCGATCATGCCCGCCCCGGCGCCCAGCAGCATGGTACCCAGGGTCACCAGGCTAGTGTTGTAGCCCAGTCGAAACGTCAGGGCGAGCCACCAGGTTTCCATCATTCGCCTCTCGATTCGCCTTGCGCCACCGGCTCCATCAGTCGCACCAGTTGCATGGGGCTCAAGCGACCGCCATAGGTCGCCTGCAGGTTGGCCGCGGTGAACGCTTCTTCCACCGGTCCATCGGCGATGCGACGCACGTTGAGCAGCAGCACGTGGTCGAAATAGTCGCGCACCGTGGCCAGGTCATGGTGCACGCAGAGCAACGTCCGCCCTTCGCGCTTGAGCTGCTTGAGCACTTCGACGATGGCCTTTTCGGTGGCGGCATCCACGCCGGCGAAGGGCTCGTCGAGGATGGTCAGCGCCGCCTGCTGGATCAGCGCTCGTGCCAGGAAGACGCGCTGCTGCTGACCGCCGGAGAGCTGCCCTATCTGGCGGTCGGCGAAGGCCTCCATGCCGACCCGACTAAGACTCTCCAGGGCGCGCTGGCGATGTCGATGCCGCGTCGGTTGCCACCAGCGCAGGTCGCGAAACAGCCCCATGGTGACCACGTCGATCACCGTGGCCGGAAAATCCCAGTCGACGCTGGAACGCTGGGGGACGTAGGCCACGTGCCGCGACATCGCCTCCACGGGCTGACCGAACACCCGCACTTCGCCAGTGAGCCGCCGCGTGATGCCCAGCACGGCTTTGAGCAGGGTCGACTTGCCGGCCCCGTTGGGGCCGACGATGGCCGTCATGCTGCCCGGCGGAGTCACGAAATCCACCGAATGCACCACCGGACGATGAGCATAGCTGACCGTCAGCCCACGAATGGCCAGAGGGCTCTGAACGATGGCCTCGCTGTCACCCATCATGAATCCTCCTTCTCGTCGGCATCAGCAAGACGCCCCTCGCGCCCTCCCTCCGGGGCTTCGCCACCCAGCGCCGTGGCGATGGCCGTGACGTTGTGATCGAGCATGCCCAGCCAAGTCCCCTCGTAGCTGCCTTCCGGACCCATGGCATCGGAGAACAGCTCACCACCGATGCGGACCTCGTGATCGCGCGACTTCGCGCCTTCGATCAGCGCACGCACGTTACGATCCGACACCGACGACTCGATGAAGATCGCACGGATGTCACGCGACACCAACTCGTCCACCAGCGACTCGATGCGTGCCAGGCCCGCCTCGCTCTCGGTGGAGAACCCTTGAATGCCGAGCACCTCGAAGCCGTAGGCGTCGCCGAAATACCCGAAGGCATCGTGGGCGGTGACGAGCACCCTGGACGACTCCGGCACGCTCTCCAGTACCTGGCGCGCGTAGTCGTCCAGCGCCTCCAGCTCGTCCAGATAGACATCGGCACGCTTCTCGAAGGCCTCGGCCTGCGAAGGCTCCAGCTCGCTCAGTGCATCGCGCACCGCCACGACCACATGACGCCAGCGAGAGGGATCCATCCATACGTGCGGGTCGTACTGGTTGTCATACTCCGCATCGGCCAGACGCCGCTCCTCTGGCACGGCCTCGCCCACGGCAAAGACCGGGCGGCGCTCGGCCAGCCGTTCGAGGAACTCCTCGAGCTGTGCTTCCAGGTACAGTCCATTCCAGAACACCGCATCGGCCTGCGTCATGGCACGCACGTCGCTGCGGGTCTGTCGATAGAGGTGAGGATCGACGCCGGGCCCCATGAGCCCGTCCACCGACACCGCATCGCCACCCACCTGGCGCAGGACATCGGCGATCATGCCGGTCGTTGCCACCACTTCGAGCCGCTCACCCTCCGCGTCGGCATGGGCGTCGAGAATCATCCCCAGGGCCATTGCCCCCATCAGACCGGCCTGCGCAAGGCGGCGAATTCCTATCACGTTCGAACTCCTCTTCTGAAGCCATCGCGTCTGCGATTATAAAGGCTACCATCGATAGGCTATCTTGTCGGAAAGCGATGGCTAATCGGGGTTGGCTAGCCGGCCCATAGCCTCGGCTCATTCGGTACCCGCCAGGGGAGCGACATCATGGCCAATGGATCATTCGAGCCGCCCGTCGAAGGCCCTCTCAATCATTACGCTTACATACATCGCCTGCTGCACTGGCTGATTGCCGTGCTGGTCCTGTACTCGCTGACCAGTGGCATGACGTTGGGTTCCCTGGGCTTCGAAGGCAGCGTGGAAACCTTCGGCCGTGCAGCCACCGACACGATCTACACTCTTCACAAGACATCCGGCGTACTGATTCTCGGCTTGATGGTGCTGCGTCTGGTGAGCCGGTTGACCAACGGCAAACCACCCTATGCCGTGCCCCTGCCAACCTTCCACCGCCTGGCCAGCGGCCTGGTGCACACCCTGCTCTACGTACTGCTGCTGACGATGCCGATACTCGGCTGGCTGGCCACGGCCAGCGGGGATTTTCCCGTGCAGTTCTTCGCCTGGAATCTACCGAGGTTGATCGGCGTGGACGAGGCGCTCTCCGAAACGCTGTTCCTCTGGCACGGCCGCGTGGGCGTGCTCATCCTGCTGCTGGCGACACTGCACATCGCTGCCGCTCTCTACCATTGGCTGATCCGCAAGGATGGCGTCATGGCGCGCATGAGCCTGTTCCGGCACTGAGCGCTACAGCGTCATGCCCGGCTCGATGCGATAGCCCAGATCGATCACCCGCTCGGCATCGGTTCGGCCGCCGATACTGGCCAGCAAAGCACGAGCCGCCCATTCGCCGATCGCCTGACGCGGGGTGATCACGCTTGCCAGGCGCGGCGTCATCACCTGGCCCACGTCATGACCGTGAAAGCCGGCAATGGCCATCTGCTCCGGCACGCGGACCCCGCGACGCAGACACTCGAAATAGGCACCGACGGCCACGTCGTCATTGGTACAGAAGATGGCATCGGTTTCGGGATGATCGACCAGAATTTCGCCGAGCAACGCCGCGCCGACACTGTAGGAAGAGCGCTGGCTGCGATGCAGGGTGACCGGCATCAGTTCCCGCTCCTCCATCGCCCGACGGTAGCCCTCCTCGCGCTGGCGGGTGCGCTCGTCCAGCCGCACCGCCAGATAGAGCACATGACGGCGACCGCGGCGAATCATCTCGCTGACCATGTCGTAGGCAGCCGCGACATTGTCGAACCCCACCGCCTGTTGCAACGGCGTGGAGCGCGCGTCCATGATTTCCACGGTGGGAATGCCGGCCGTTTCCAGCATGCGTCGCGTGCGCGACGTGTGGCGGCTGTCGGAGAGAATCACACCGTCGACGTTGTAGGAGAGCAGCGAGGCCAGGCTGCGCTCCTCGAGTTCCTGGCTGTAGCCGTAGTGAGAGAGCATCAGGTGATAGCCGGCCGGCTCGGTCACCGCCTCGATACCCACCAGCACGTCGGCGAACACCTGATTGGTGAGCGACGGCACCAGCACCCCGATGGAATGGCTGGTGGCTCGCGAGAGCAGGTCCGGGGCACGATTGGGGATGTAGCCGACCTGTTCGGCAGCCGAGAAGATGCGTTCGCGCAAGCCCTCCGAGACGGTAGCGGGATCGCGCAGGCAGCGACTGACGGTCATTTTCGTCGCGCCGACGCGATCGGCGATGTCCTGGAGGGTGGGGCGTCGTTTCTTCACGGTACCGTCAGTCGTTTGATGAACGTCTCGACCAGTGCCTCGGGCGACTCGGCAATGTCCAGCTCCACTGCCTCATCGGGTCCGGGAGGCTCCAGGTCGGCGAACTGGCTGTCGAGCATCGCCTCGCCCTTGAAGAAGTGGCTTTCCCGGGCCATCAGACGCTGCAGCAGGCAAGCCCGGCTGCCGCTCAGGTAGAGGATGAGCAGGTCGGGATCGCCGTCGCGCAGGATGTCGCGGTAGTGCCGCTTGAGCGCCGAGCAGCCGATCACCACCCCGGCCCCGCGGTGCCGGTAATCGGCGAAGCGCTCTGCCAGCGTCTCCAGCCAACCGCGACGATCCTCGTCGTCGAGCGGGATACCGCGAGCCATCTTGGCGATGCTGGTCGGGGCGTGGTAATCGTCGCCATCGATGAAGTCGAAGCCGAGCCGCTCCGCCAGCAAGCAGCCGACATGAGACTTGCCCGAGCCCGACACCCCCATCACCAGGATACGCTGCGATACCGTCACGCTGCCCCTCCGTCAATTGCCGCTCACAGCGGTGAGTTCGGGCAGCCAGGTGACTAGCCCCGGGAAGGCAATCAGGATCACCAGAACCACCAGCAGCGCCGCGTAGTAGGGAAGCATGGCCTTGACCAGTTGCTCCATCGACACCTTGCCCACGCCGCAGCCGACGTAGAGGCAGGTTCCCACCGGCGGGGTCAGCAGGCCGATGCCCAGCACGAAGGCCATCAGCACGCCGAAGTAGACGGGATCGATACCCACCGAAGTGACGATGGGCGTGAGCATCGGCGCCATGATCACCATGGCCGGCGTCAGATCCATGACGAAGCCGACGAGCAGCAGCAACCCGGCGACGATCATCAGCAGCCAGAACGGATCCTGAGTGATCGCCCTCACCTGCTCGACCAGCGTCTGCGGCACCATGTTGATGGTGAGAAACCAGGCGATCACCGTGGCGAACGCCAGCAGCAGTAGCACCATACCGGTCAGCCGTGCCGTGCGCACCAGCATGCCCCACAGCTCGCTCACCTGGAATTCGCGGTACACCACCAGCGAAATGAACAGCGAATAGAGCAGGGCCGCCACCGCCGCTTCGGTGGCGGTGAACACCCCACCGATGATGCCGCCGATCACGATCACCGGCAGCAGCATCGCCAGCCACGCCTGCTTGAAGGCCTGCCACAGCAGATCGAGGCGAAACTTACGGGTCTGCCCGGCGTGCTCGAGGCTGGCCATGATGAACGTCGTCACCATCAGCGCGAAACCGATCATCACGCCGGGCACGATGCCGGCAACGAACAGCCGGCTGATCGACGTCTCGGTGACGATCCCGAAAAGAATCAGCGGGATCGACGGCGGAATGATGATGCCGATCACCGAGGAGACGGTGTTGATGGCAGTGGCATGGGGAGCGGAGTAGCCCTGCTGCTTCATCGAGGGAATCATCATCGAGCCCGTGGCAGCGGTGTCGGCCACGGCCGAACCGCTGATGCCGCCGAAGAACATCGAGCCGGTGATCGCCACCTGGCCGAGCCCGCCGCGAATGAAGCCGACCAGCGCTCCAGCCAGATCCATCAGTCGTCGGGCGATGCCGCCGGCACTCATCACCTCGCCGACGAGGATGAAGAAAGGAATGGCCAGCAGCGGGAAGTTGTTGACCCCGCGGATCGACTGTTCGATGAGGATCGACAGCGGGATGTCGGAGATCACCGCCAGTACCACGGCTGCCACGCCCAGGCCGAAGGCGATGGGCAGGCCGATGGCGATCGAGACGAAAAGAATGCCCAGGAAAATCCACAGCATGACTCAGGCTCCTGCATCGGGGGTCGTCGACGACCGCTCGGGGTCTCGCAGCAAGCGTATGCACTGCAACGCACGCCATACGGCAACCGCGGTGATGAAAGCGGCACACAGCACCAACGACGCGTTGATCAGGTTCCAGGGCACGCCGAGGATGGCGGTGGCCCCGGTAGAGCGGCTCATCACCAGATACCCGCTCCACAGAATCACGACCATCAAGGCAATGATGAGCAGGTGCTGAAGCAGATAGAGCGCATAGGCCGCGCGCGGCGGCAACCGACGCACCATGAAGTCCACGGCGATGTGCTCATAGCGTACGAAGGCGGCCGCCGCACCGATGAAGATCAGCCAGATGAACAGCATGCGTGCCAGCTCATCGGCCCAGGGCAAGGAGTGGTTGAGCAAGGAGCGTCCGATGACATTGGATGATACGGAGACGATCAGCGCAACGAGGATCGCCGCGATCAACTGCTCCATGGCGAACGTGATCCAGCGAAACGCAGCGGGTCCCTTGCGTAGCTCGAGATCGATCTCTAGCGAGTGGCGGCGGGGATCGTCGAGATATACCTCAGGGTCGACCGCATCGCGGTCGCGTGAGGGCGAGGAAGTGGTTGTCATGCCGAACTCCGGGGGGCAGAACGGGGCTACGCCCGTCCTGCCCAGCATGGGAAGGAAGTATCAGTCGCTGGTGGTTTCTTCGACGATGGCCTGGACTTCCTGGATCAGCTCCTCGCCGATCTCGGGCGACCACTTCTCGTAGACCGGCTGCACGGCTTCCTGGAAGGCAGCCAACTGCTCGTCGTCCAGGCGAGTGATCTCCATGCCACGCTCTTCGAGCTGTTCGCGCGACCAGTCGTCATACTCCGCCGAGAGCTGGATTTCGTACTCCGCCGACTGGCGAGCCGCCTCTTGAACCAGCTCCTGGTATTCCGGCGCCAGATTGTCCCAAGTGCGCTCGGACATCATCATGATGAACGGCGTGTAGACGTGCCGCGTTTCCGAACCGTAGTCCTGCACCTCGTAGAAATTGGAAGTCAGGATGGTGCTCCAGGGGTTCTCCTGGCCGTCGACCACGCCCTGCTCCATGGCCGAGAACAGCTCTCCGAAGGCCATCGGCGTGGGGTTGGCGCCCAAGGTCTCCCAGATATCCAGGTGAACCGGGTTCTCCATGGTGCGAATCTTCAAGCCACTGACATCGAGGCCAGCCACGTCTTCCGGAGTCTCCACCGGACGAGCGCTGTTGGAGAGTTGACGATAACCGTTTTCGGAAAACGTCAGCGCCTTGATCCCGGTACCGTCGAAGGCATCGAGCATCTCCTGGGCAACGTCGCTCTGCATCACCGCCACGGCTGCCTCGCGGGTGGGCAGCAGGAAGGGCAGGTCGAATACCGCCAGCTCTTCGACGTAGGTCGTGGCGGGTGACGACGAGGGATAGCTCATGTCCAGCGAGCCGGTCTGCAGCATCTCCATCATCTGCACGTCGTCGCCCAGTTGGCTGTTGGGGAAGACGTTGACGGTGATGCGCCCTTCGGTCCGCTTATCGAGGATATCGGCGAAGTACTGGCTGGAGAGGTACTGCGGCGAACTCTCGGCCAGACCGATTCCCATACGCAGGGTGTGGCTGCCGTGATCGCCAACCACTTCGCCGTCGATCGCGGGCGGGTCGGAGAGGTCCGGCGTCTGGGCGTGAGCCATGCCGAGCGTGAGACTGGCCGCACCGGCCAGAGTGAGCGTACGGCGCCAGATAGCAGTCATGGCGTGGTCTCCTTTCATCGGGTTGTTGTTGGTCGTTGACGATATAGGACCGGCCGGGGAAAGCCTGTCCCTGGTAGGCCGCATTCAGAAAGGCCTACGAATGTCCGACTTGTGCCTTGTTACCGGTAACATTCACCTCGAAACTAGTTGCAGCACCACGGAGTGTCAACGCAGAACCGCTCGACTTCGACCAAGGTCTCATGCCGATCGACGTCGCCGCGAGCATGACACGCCGGCCATCAACCGGCAGAGTGGAAGCCGTATCGACGGACAGGAGCCATTACGTGAGCGACATCCCTTCGCTGGACTGGCTGACGACCCGGGGCAGCCATTTCGACATCGGCCTGGCACTCGGCCGCAGAGGACGAGCGGCCGTGCGCGACCAGCTTCGCCACACGGCACTCTGGCAGCGTATCGTCACCCTGGCCGATTCGCCGGCGGTCGCACGGATGCGCGCCTACACCGCGCATCGCTTTCCGCGGGTGATGGCAGAGCTCAACGGCCTGGCGGAGGGGCTCGCCCTGCCGCTCGACGATGTCTTTGCCTGGCACTGCCGCGGCGAGCTGTTGGCAGGTGCCCCCGAAGGTTGCACCACGCTACTGCTACCCGGCGAGACGCCGATTCTGGCTCACAACGAGGACGGTCTACCCTGTCTCGACGGTACGGCCTTTCTGGTCCATGCCATGCCCGACGACCAGCCGGCCTTCCTGTCGTTCTGCTATCCCGGTTCCCTGCCGGGCCACACCTTCGCCATGACCGATGCCGGCCTGGTGCAGACCGTCAACAATCTGCGCCTGACCGGCCTCGAGCCCGAGGTGCCGCGCATGGTGCTGGGCCGCGCCACGCTCGCCCAGCCTTCGGTGACGGCGGCTCTCGAGCGGCTCGAGGCCGCTCCGGCCTGCGCCGGCTTCCACTTCGGCCTTGCCCGGCTCGGTGAGCCCGACCTGACCAGCGTCGAGTTCGGTGCTGGCCAGGCATGCCACCGCCCGGTCTCCGCGCCCCAGTTGCACGCCAACCACGCGCTCTACCACCCCGCCATGGAGGCAGGCCAAGTGATCACCCGCTCGTCACGCGACCGACAGCACCGAGGCGAGGCGCTGCTCGCCGAGGGCGAGCGCGACCCTCTGGCGATTCTCCGCGATGGCGGCCTGCCGATCTTCCGTCGTTCTCCCGACGATCCCGACGATGAGAACACCCTGGCCACCGTCTGCTTCCGGCTGTTGCCCGACGATATCCTCTGGGAAGTGCATGCGCCGGGGCAGGCAACGCCGCGGCGCGGCAGCCTGCAGACGCTGTTCGGCAACGATGACTGAAGGCCTGCTCTAGCCCGCCACAACCACTATGCTGAGGGTATGGAATCCACACGCGAAGGGAGGCATCTCATTCCCTCGATCATCGGCCCCGGGGGCCGAAGGAGCACATCCCATGGCCATTCCCATGACCCTCAGAGAGTATCTCAGGGCCTGCGACATCGACTACGAGGAGGTGAAGCACCCACGGGAAGTGAGCACCAGTCGCCTGGCCCAGCAGGTGCACATCACCGGCGACCAGTTGGCCAAGGCCGTCATGGTCCACGGCGACTCGGGCTACCGCATCGCCGTGCTGCCCAGCAGTTGCGACGCCGATCTCGACAAGCTCTCGCAGCTGTTCAACGAGAAGGTGGACCTCGCTTCCGAAGACGAGATCGTCGATCGCTTCAACGACTGCGACCCCGGCGCCACCATCCCAGTCGGTCAGGCCTACGGCCTGCAGGTCTACCTCGACGACCTGTTGCGCCAACAACCGGATATCTACTTCGATGCCGGCGATCACGAGACCCTGCTCCACATGAGCGGCAACGAGTTCGGCCGCCTGATGGGAGACACCCCCCACGGGGCCTTCAGCCGTCCCCACTGACGGTCCGGGCCTCTTCCCTCACGGCCGCCGCGGGACGCGGCGGCCGTGATCGTTGGCCCCGCCGCTTGCTCCGGCTCGCCTCACCGCCTACACCTTGAGCATGGAGACGCATCCCGCAAGCCAGGCAACCGCCCGGGGCCCCATGGGCGTCATGCGCTTCCTGGCCCTGGTGCTGCTGGGAGCGCTGATCGGCGCTGTGGCTGCCGCACTGGCGACGGGGTTCGTCAACGCGGTGCTGTGGCTCAACGAAGCGCTGCTGGTCTCGCCGCGCAGTCGCATGATGTTCGACCGGCCCGACATGCTGCTGATCGCCACCGTGGCGGTACCCGCGCTGGGTGGACTCATGGTGGGGCTCTTGCACCGCGCCATCGCCGAGCGGCGTGCCCATACTCCGGCCGACGTGATTGCGGCCGTCCAGACGCGCCAAGGCCGCCTGCCGGCCCGAGCCGGCGCGCTTTCGGCGCTCTCCGCCCTGGTGTCGCTGGGCGCCGGCGCCTCGGTGGGCCAGTATGGCCCGCTGGTGCACCTGGGTGCGACCATCGGTTCGCTGGGCGCGCGACTGCTGCGCCTGGGCCGCTCGGAAGACAACATCACCATCGCCTGCGGCGTGGCGGCGGCCATTGCCACCGCCTTCAACGCCCCGCTGGCAGGCATCGTCTTCGCTCACGAGGTGGTGCTGCGCCACTATGCCCTGCGGGCCTTCGCCCCCATCGCCGCGGCAGCCATCGTCGGCTACGTGATCGCCACCAGCGTGCTGGAGCGCGGCGCGCTGTTCCACGTCGCCGATACCGCCGTGCCGCAGCCCTGGGAGTTCGCGCTGTTTCTCGCCATCGGCGGCCTAGGCGCTCTGGTCGCCGGTGCCTACATGCGCGCCACCCTCGGCGTCGCTCGGCTCGCTGCCCACCTGCCCCTGGCGCCAGCCCTGCGTCCGGCGGCGGCGGGCGCCTTGCTGGGCGCCACGGCGCTGTGGGTGCCGGACATTCTGGGTATCGGCCAGGAGACCCTGCGCTTCGCCACCATCGCCGGCGCTTACGACAGCGGCGAACTGGTGGTCGTGCTGGTGCTCAAGATCGCCGCCACGGCACTGTGCCTGGGCATGGGCTTCAGCGGCGGAGTGTTCAGCCCGGCGCTGGTCATCGGCACCCTGTTCGGCGCCCTGTGCGGTAGCCTGGTGGGCGAGCTGGGAGCCCTCTCCACCGACACCTTCATCTATTACGCAGTGTGCGGCATGGTGGCCGTGACCGCCCCGGTGATCGGCGCTCCGCTGACCAGCCTGCTGATCGTCTTCGAACTGACCGGCAGCTACGCCCTGACGACTGCCGCTCTGGCCAGCGTCACTCTGGCCAGCCCCATCGCCGCCCAGCTGTTCGGCCGCTCGCTGTTCGACATCCAGCTCCAGGCGCGCGGCCTGGACCTCTCCGCCGGCCGCGGCCGTGCGGTGCTCCAGAGCATGCCGGTGGGCGAGCACCTCAGCCGCGACGGCGTGACCCTGGCGCCGAGCGTCACGGTGGATCGCGCCGTGGCGGAGCTGGGCCGGGCCGGCCACGGCGAAGCCTATCTGGTCGATGCATCGGGCCGCTACCGCGGCTGTGTGACCCTGGCCGACCTGGAAGGAGCCCGTGCGTCGCAAGATGCTCCCGCCTCCGTCGGCGAACTCGCCACCGTCGAACGTCCGGTGCTGCACCCCAGCACCTCGCTATGGGCCGCCATGACCACGCTCGAGACGGTCACCGGCGAAGCGCTACCGGTCGTCGACGAAGCGGACGACGAAACCTTCCTGGGCGTGGTCTACGAAACGAGCATCGCCCGCGCCTACCTGGCTCACAGCGACGAACTCAGGCAGGAGGAACATGGCACCGGCTAGACGATGGCGGTACGGCATCGGCGTCCTGCTGCTGGGACTGAGCCTGGCGCTTGCCGCCGACAGCGAAGAGAAGGCCGAAGCCCTGACCGTGCTGAGCTGGGGCGGCGCCTACGAGCGCGCCCAGCGCGAGGCATGGTTCGAGCCATTCACGGCTGAGACCGGCATCCCCGTCGAGGTAGCACGCTACGATGGCGGCCTCGACGGCCTGCGCCGAGCCGTCGCCAGCGGCGAGGTACCCTGGGACGTCATCGACATGACGCGCAGCGACGCCATGGCTGCCTGCGAAGAGGGCCTGCTCGAGCCCCTGTCGCCCACGCTGCTCGCCCCGGCCCCCGATGGCACCCCGCCCGAGCGGGACTTCCTGCCCGACTCCATCGGCCGCTGCGCCGTCACTCACACCCTGTTCGCCACGGTGATCGCCTACCGTCGCGACGCCTTCCCCGGCCAGCGCCCCACTGCCATCGCCGATCTCTTCGACCAGCAGCGTTTTCCCGGCCCACGCGCCCTGCAACGCACCCCAGCGGTCAATCTCGAGTGGGCGCTGCGTTCCTACCGCGTACCGCGCGAGGAGCTCTACGGCCTGCTCAGCACGCGACGCGGCCTGTCCCTGGCGCTCGATCGGCTCGAGCAACTCGACACCATTCGCTGGTGGGAAGGCGGCGAGCAGCCGGTGGAGTGGCTGCTGGACGGCGAGGTGGTGATGGCTTCGGGCTACAACGGCCGCTTCTTCGATGCCATGATCCACCGCAACGCGCCCATCGAGATACTGTGGGACGGCCAGGTCCAGGAACACGAGACCTGGGTGATCCCACGCGGCAGCCCCCAACCCGAGTCGGCGCGCGAACTCGTCCGCTTCACCACCTCTACCGAGCGGCTCGCCGAACTGGCGCGACGCATTCCCTATGGCCCGGCACGCCGCTCCGCCACCCGCCGGGTGACCGACCATCCCGAGACCGGCCAGGACATGCGTCTGCACCTGCCCACCCATCCGCTCAACGCCGACGGCGCCATCGTCAAGGACGAGGCCTGGTACGCGCGTACCCTCGAGCGGATCGACGACTATTTCCGTGACTGGCTGGCCGCGCACGTCGACGAGTGACCCTTGCCGGTCGGTACGCGCCTCACTGGCGCTGGCGCATCCAGCCCACCATCGCGATCCAGCCAGCCGAGCCCAGGATCAGAGCCAGGGCGATGCCCAGCACCTGGGGGTAGGAATACGCCTGCCAGGCCCCGAGCAGAAAGCGCAGCACCAGAAAGATCGCCACGATATGGAAGATGAAGGCCATCAGCGCATCCGAACCGATGACGGCGAGCGGGCGCAAGGCACGTGCCGCCCGCTCGCCTCCCGCCAGGCACAGCGCCAGGATCGCCAGAGCGCCGCCCAGGCTGAACAGCACGAAGGATGGCTCCGGCGGATGCTTGCCGGTGTTGCGGGCCACCGCCGTCAGCGCCGGATCGAGTTCGGGCAGCGAAACCAGCACGAACCCGGCCAGCAGGGCCACACCGCCGCCGCCCAACGCCAGCAGCAGATGGCGCATTGCCGGCGACTCGCGGGTACGCAGCAGCGCCTCGCCGATCAGCAGCCCCAGCATCACCAGCGGCAGGCGCGCGAGCTGCCCCCAGGCGTAGTGATCGTCGTCTTCCACGAGGAGCGCCTTGAGCGGCTCCACGCCCCAGAAACCGACGTGGCCCTCCAGCCAGCCCGAGAGCAGCGCAACGGCCGGCGGCAACACCAGCCGCGATACGAGCGGCAGACGCCGCCACAGCGGCAGCACCCAAGGCAGCCATAGCAGCGCGATGGCGTAGAAGCCGAGAATCTCCACCCAGATCGGAAACCGCTGGTAGAGCAGGGTGTCGAGGATGTCCTGGGGCTCGTACAGCGGCAGCATCTCGACCACGGTGAGCACCTTGTACCAGAACAGCACCTCGAGGCCGCGCAGCAGCAGCTTGAGACGCCGGCGCGGCCAGTCCGACGTCTCGGTATGCGGCAGGAAGGCCACTGACAGGGCGATGCCGAACACCGTGATGAACAGCGATGACGCGAACTTGGTGAGTAGATGGACCGGCACCAGGCCCCAATCGGGAAGCGCATCGATGCCCAGCAGCCCACTCGCCGTATGGCTCAGGATCATCAACGCGATGGCCACGCCGCGTGCGAGGTCGATCGCCGCGATGCGCCCTCGCGCCGGCGGCAACGTCGGCCGCTCCGTCAGTCTCGCCGCGACCGCCTTCCCTTGCCTCATCCGGACCCCTCGTCCGCGGTCACGCAACGGTGCTCTCGGCAGCCGGCGACAACCGGGCAACGCGCCTTACTCATCGCCGCCCGGTCGTTGCCCTGGGCATTGCCTCATTCATCCAGCGTCTGCCCCGAGCCACCCATTTCCGCCGGCACGTCCCGCATCTTGGGCAGACCGTCGCGCAGCGGCAGCACCGACTCCTGATAGTGGACGTGCAGCCCCGGCGCGAATGGAAAGTCGGGCATGACCGCCGCATAGACGTCGATCAATCCCATCTGGGGATGCTCGGTCATCACGTGCCCTCCGCAGGTCTGGCACCACATGCGCCGGCTAGCCGGCGTCCGACTGTAGCTCGCCAGGTTGTCGGCCCCCTGGGTGACCCGTACGGCGTCCGGCTCCCACAAGGTGAAGGCGTTCACCGGCCCCGCCGACCAGTGCCGGCACGATTCGCAGTGGCAGTAGCCCATGCCGGCCGGCTCACCGCTCACCTCCACCTGCACGGCGCCGCAGAAACAGCTGCCCCGATAGCTCTGTGCATTGCTCATGGCATACCTCCCGAGGGTCCCGCTTCGTCGAATTGCCCATTCAGTGTAGCCAGCCGCCACTGCTCAGCGATGCAGCCAGCAAGCCGAGCGATGACCACTTCGAGGCTCGAACTCGGGCGGGTCGTCGCGGTCGCACAGCCCGGCCATGAAGTGCGGGCAGCGCGGGTGGAAGCGGCACCCCGCCGGCGGCCGCAGCAGGCTCGGCGGCTCGCCGGCGGGTACCTCGCGCAGCCGGGTGGCGTTGGCCGCGTCGGGATCGGCCAGCGCCGCGAGCAGCGCCTGGGTATAGGGATGCTGCGGGTGATCGAGCAGGTCGTCCACCGCAGCGCTCTCCACCACCCGGCCGGCGTACATGACGAAGATGCGTTCGGCGTAATGACGCACGGTGGAGAGGTCATGGGTGATGAAGGCCAGCGTCAGCTCGCGCTCCTGCTGGATGCGCCGCAGCAGCTCGAGGATCTCCACCCGCACCGAGGCGTCGAGCATGGAGACCGGCTCGTCGGCGACGACCAGCCGCGGGGCGAGAATCAGCGCCCGGGCGATCACCACCCGCTGCTGCTGGCCGCCGCTGAGCATATGGGGAAACTTGCCCAGGTACTCGTCGGCCGGCGACAGGCGGACCTCCTCCAGCGCCGTGCGGATGCGCCGTTCGCGCTCGCTGCGAGCGCCCACGCCATGCACGATCAACGGCTCGGCGAGGATGCGCCGCACGTCGAGAAACGGCGGCAGCGCCCCGTAGGGATCCTGCTGCACGTAGCCCACCTCGGCCCGATACGCCTTGAGTTGGCGACCGCTCAGCGTGCCGAGCGAGCGGCCGGCGAAGCGAACCTCGCCGCGGGTCGGGCGATGCAATCCGAGCAGGGTGCGCGCCAGCGTGCTCTTGCCGCAGCCGCTCTCCCCGACGAAAGCCACGGATTCGCCGCGAGCCAGCGCGAAATCGACGCCGTCCACCGCATGCACCGCACCCACCCGCAGAAACCCCCACTGACGCAGTTCGAACCAGGTGTGCAGGTTGCGGGCGGCGATCAAGTGCGCCGGTTCGTCGCCTGCAGTCGGGATGGGGGGCGAACTCATGAATCGTCTCCTGGCTGAGCATCATCGGCATGCAACCAACAGCGCACCCTATGGCGGTCGCCGAACGGCAAGGCGGGCGGTTCCCGGTCGCAGCGAGCGAAGCGGTGCGGGCAGCGCTCGGCGAAGCGGCAGCCGCCGGGCGGGTCGAAGAGGCTCGGCGGCTGGCCGGGTATCGGTTCCGGGCGGAGGCGCTGATGCAGGCGCGGGACGCTGGCCATCAGCATCTGCGAATAGGGGTGAGCCGGCTCTGCGAAGAAGCGCGCGGCGTCGGCGACCTCGACGAACTGACCGGCGTACATCAGCGCCACCCGATCGGCCAATTCGCTGGAAGTGGCCACGTCGTGGGTGATCAGGATGAAGCTGGTGCCGAGCTCGCGCTTGATGCGTTTCAACGCATTCATGATGCTCGCCTGGGTCAGCACGTCGAGCGCCGAGGTGGGCTCGTCGAGTATCACCAGTTCCGGTTCGGCGATCAGCGCCATGGCCAGCACGACACGCTGACGCATGCCGCCGGAGAGCTCGAAGGGGTAGCGAGCCAGGAAGTCCGTCGACACGCCCACCAGTTCGAAGACCTCAGCGGCCCGGGCAAGGGCACGCCTGCGCGACCAGCCGCGCAGCACCCGAAGCGGCTCGGCAACCTGTTCGCCCACCCGCACGACTGGATTCAGGGCGTTCATGGAAGCCTGCATCACCAATGCCATGCGCGACCACTGCACCTCGCGGCGAAAACGCTCGTCGGGCAACGCCGACACTTCGACGTCGCCCAGCACGATCCGTCCGCTTCGGTGACCGACATTGCGCGGCAGCACGCGCATCAACGTCTTGGCCAACGTGCTCTTGCCGCAGCCCGACTCACCGAGCACCACCAGCGCCTCGCTGCGCTCCACGTCGAAGCTGATGCCGTCCACCGCCCGCACCGCCCCCTGGCGAGTCCGATAGTGCAACGCCAGTTCCTCCACGCGCAGCAGCGTCTCGCTCATCACAGACTCCTCAGCCGCGGGTTGAAGACGCGGTCCAGCGCGAAGCCGAGCATGGCGAAGCCCAGCCCGGTGAGCATCAGCAGCAACGCCGGCGAGATCACCCAGTAGTAGTAGCCGTTGTAGAGCGCGCTCTGCGACTGGGCATCGTTGAGCACCTTGCCCCAGGTGGGCAGCAGCGGATCGCCCAGACCCAGCACCGCCAGCGACGCCTCCAGGAATACGAAGGAGGGAATCAGGGTGACGAAGGTCGGGATCAACACCGGCAGGATGCGTGGGATCAGGTAGCGCAGTACGATGCGCGCGTTGCTGGCCCCGTAGGCGCGTGCCGCCTCGATGTAGGGCGCTTCGCGGATCGGCAGCAGCATCGCCCGGTACATCTTGATGCTGGCGCTGAAGATGCCCAGCACGACGACTACGCCGAGCATCAGCCAGATGCTGGTCGAATAGAGGGTGCCGACCATCACCAGGATGGGCAGGACCGGCAGGATCATGTTGACCTCGGTGAGACGCTGGATGGTCGCATCGACCCAGCCGCGATACCACACCCCCACGGCGGCGATCGCCAGGGTGGTGACGGTGGTGCCCACCGCCGCCAGCAGGCCGAAGGCGAGCGCCACCGGCGTGCCCCACAGCAGGGCCAGGCTCAGCTCGCGGCGTTGATGGTCGGTGCCGGCAATGCCGTGCACCCGGCCATAGAGCACCAGCTCGGCGTCGAACGCTGCCGTCTCGTCGAACGCCAGCACGTCCAGCAGCAGCGTATGGCGGCCTGGCAGCACCTGCGGTTGTCCCTCCTCCCGCTCGGGATCGGCCAACAGCCCGATATGCGGCGCCAGCCCGCCCAGACGACGCTCCAGGGCCCGGTCCTGGGAGATCGAAATGCGCTCATCTGCCCCGATGCGATGCCCTCCGAGCGCGATCTCGCGCCCATCTGGCGTGTGCCACGCCAGGCGCACGAAGGGCGGCTGCTCATGGCCGGGCGCATGCAGGAACAGGTTGAGCTCACTGGGAAAGCCCCCTGCGTCGTAGTCGAAGGCGAGCGGAATGCGCAGGCGGCGACCGCCTTCGAAGACGCGTTCCTCGATCGGCGCCGCCTCGCTGGCGACGACTTGCGTACGCGGCGCATCGCCACCGACCAGGCGATCGAGCCATATCGGTGCAGCATTCACGGGGTTGTCCTGCCACGCCTCGCTGCCGCGCCACTTGGCCACCGCCTCGGGATAGGGAATGGCGATGACGGTGTAGAGCGCCAGCACCAACAGGCCGGCGATGATCGCCATGCCCATGAGCGCCGAGGGGTAGCGGCGCAGCTCGCGCCAGCCCGTCTGCCAGAGTGCTCCCCTCATTGCCGACCTCCGGCAAGGCGAACTCGCGGATCGAGCACGGCATAGAGAATGTCGAGCAGGAAGACCGTGGCCGCGAGCAGATAGGCGAAGATCACCACGCCGCCGATGATCACCGGGGTGTCGCGATGACCGATGGCCTGGAACAGCAGCGAGCCTAGCCCGGGCCAGTTGAACACCTGCTCGAGGATGATGGCGCCACTCCACAGCCCGATCAGCATCAGCAGAAAACTGGTGACGATGGGCGCCAGCGTCGGGCGCAGAATGTAGCGACGTTCGATGAGACGCGACGGCAGCCCCTTGGCGCGGGCCATCTCCACGTAGTCTTCGCTCGAGTGGATCAAGAAGAAGGTGCGCCAGGAGTAGATGGAAATGAATATCTGGGAGAGCAGCATTGCCGACACCGGCAGCAGCAAGTGGCGCACCACGCTGAGCGCATAGGCCCAGCGCCCTTCCGGGGGTGGTACCGCGACCATGCCGCCGGCGGGCAGCAGCGGCGCCACGAAGGCGAACAGCAGAATCAGAAAGATACCGTAAAACCAGGCCGGTGCTGCCGAAGTGGGCGCCAAGGCGACCACGCTGCGGTCGAGCGCACTGCCATAGCGTCGTGACAGCCACAGCGCCACGAATACCGAGACGAAAAAGATCAGCAGGTTGGCGGTGCCGAACAGCAGCAGGGTCGCCGGCAGCCGCTCGACGATGATGTCGCGAACCGCCCGTGAGCCGAGGTCGCTGTGCATCTGTTCGGCGCGCCCCAGGTCGAGACGCAACGCTCGCTGCAGGTAGTCGACGCTGCGCACCAGAAAGGGCTCGTCGAGACGCAGCCGCTCCACCTCGAGCGCCACCTGGCGCTGGATCAGCTCGTTGCGCTCCGCGGGGGAAAGATCCTGGAAGGCAGGATCGGCTCGCGCCGCCTCGGCGGCCTCGCTACGGATCTGCACGCGGCGCAGGTCGTCCACCTGACCGCCCATGTTGGCGATGACGATGGTCAGGTAAACACCCACCACCACGGTGACGAACAGCGCCAGCAGTCGCTTCGCCGTATACAGCAGCAGCCGACGCAGGTCGCGCCACCGGCCGCGACCTGCCGTGGGCGCACTGCCGGGAGCACCGTGCCGAGTCATGGCGATGCCTCCAGGCCGCCGGGCGGCACCGTGGCAAAGACATGCGAAGCGAATGCCGGCAGCGCCACGCGGCGGCTGATCACCGCCACTTCCAGGCTGTTCGCACCAACGCCCAGCGAGGCGAGCACCGGCCTCGGGATCTCGATCCGCCAGTGCCCCTCGGCATCGAGTTCGGCCTCGCCGCGCTCGACCAGAGCCCCGCGTCCATCGAAGAGCAGGAACTGCACGCGTTCGATGTCTTCCGGCGGATAGGGCTTGCCCTCGAAGGTCACCGTCAGTTGGAACCCTGCCGCCCGTCCATCGGCGGCCTCGCCGGAGACGGCTTCCACCAGCAAGGGGCCATCCAGTGTCAGTTCGGGAATCGCCGGGCGCGAGAACCCCAGCCACTTGTCGGCCGGATCGGGAAAGCCGGCAAAGCGTTCGAGTACCAGACTGCCCTCTACCGGATGGACGGAATCGAGCTGAAAGGGTCCGTTGCCGACCCAGAAGTGACCGCGGCGAGCGTGCCACTCGGCAAGCGAGCGATAGCGGGCAGCGGGTTCGTGCGACTCCAGAAACCCGTCCAGCACTTCGCGATAGGGGGCGGCATCGCGCTCGCGGACACGCTCGAGACGACGTTTCAGGATCGGCACGCTGGGACCGGCCACCAGGCTCATCCAGTCCACTTGCAGCCGATCGGCCTTGTTGGAGGAGAACGCCAGCTCGCCGTGACGCTCGGCGAAGATCCCCAGTGCCAGCACATGCCAAGGCTGTGGCGCGGGCGCACGCCTGGCCACCAGGGTCTCGGCATCGGGGAAGACCTGGTCGCTGTAGACCTCGACCACCAGTGGATCGCGGGAGACGATATGCCAACCCCGGAAGTGGCGCTGGAACGCCTCGAAGGTCGGCAGGTGGGCCACGTCGTACAGCGGGCTCGCCTCGTCGGCACGCTCGAAGTCGAGGATCAGCGGCAGCACGAAGTCGGCGAGCGAGAGTGGGGAGCCGTCGTGCCAGCGCTGTTCGAAGATCGCTTCGTCGTAGCGAATGCGTACCTGCGTGCGGGCGGTGACGGGCTCGTCATGCTGCTCACCGACGGTGACGAACCGGTCCGCCTCGCCGTCCCAGTCGATCCACGCCGCCTCCGGCACCTCGATCCGTTCCGCCGTCGAGACGCTCAACCAGTCGAGCGTCCGTTCCACGGTCACGTCTTCCTGCACCGTCACCTCGGCCTCGGCGATGCGCTGGGGACGATAGAGCCCGGTGAAGGGATCGGGTAACGCCACCGGATCCTGGGTGGCACGCATGATCATCCGGTCGAAGATCCAGTTGCTGCCGGCCACGAGATTCCAAGGCTCGGTCAACAGCCCCGGCGTACCGAACACCATCCGTCCGCCCACCCGGTCGGTATAGCGCAGGGTATAGGGCCACAGCGCCGAACCGGAGAGCCCTCCGGCGAGATCCACGGCCACTTCGACGTTGCTGGCCCGTGCCGAGGCGTTGAGCTGGTCGACGAGCCAGATGCGCGCCGAATCCTGCATGGCCAGTTCCAGAGCCCGGGCCATCATTGCCTGGCGCTCCTCCCAGCTCCGGTAGTCGCGGCGCAGCAGACGATCGGCCAGTTCATCGAACGCCGGGGCGGGGTCGTAGGCCTGCCACAGCGGCTCTGCCCGCCCTCGTGGGGTGTAGTAGAAGCTGAACGCCTCCGCCTGATCGCGCTGGATCTCGATGGTGATCCAACTCCCGGTGTAGAGATGCCACTGACCGGCCTGCGGGTCCGTGGCGATCCAGATCCGCGAGGCCTCCTCGGCGGTGCGATAGCGGCGCTCGACGGCGAAACCCTGCGCCTCCAGCAGGTTGGCGACGTAATCGCCGACCAGGCGGCGCTCGTCCTCGGTGCGAATCAGCACGATCAGGCGCACCGGCTCTCCCGCGTAGTGCCACTGGCCGCCGCGCAACTGCGCCCCGAGCGTCTCCATTTCACGCTGGATCACCTCGCGGGCGGCTTGCGGGTCATGCGCATAGCGCAGCTCGAGCTCCCGGGCGACGTCAGCCAGGCGCGCATAGTCGGGGAAGGCGGTGGAAAGCGGTAGAAAGCGCGGCACTGCGAGCCCGCCGTAGAGTTCCTGAGCGATGTAGTCGCGGTCCACCAGGCGGTTGAGCGCCTCGCGGATGGCCGGCACGTGAAAGGGATTGAGGGTGCCGTCGGCGAACTCCGGCCCCGCCGGATTGAGCGTCAGTTCGCTGGAGGTGCCATAGGAGAGGTCATGGGCGATGGCCGGCGAATCGCGCAGCCGACGGTATACCGCGGGACTCGATATGCCCTGGGTGAAGACCTGCTGGGCCCCCGTTTCGATCAGCCCGGTGACCCGCCCCGGCTCGTCCTCGCCGGTGAAGACGACCTGATCCACCAGCGCCCCGCGTCGTTCGGACAATGCATCCTGATCGACGGCCGGGGTCGCACCCAGAGGAGATGTCGACGCGAGAGCCACGACCGACGCAACCAGCGATACCGAGGCCAACCATGGAGCAGCGTTCATCTTTTCCCCGGGAATCGAGCGATAGGCAGTTCCGTACGTCTCTCTACACGGTAGGTGACGACGAAGCTGCACGAACGCTCGGCTTTCAACGCTGGCCGGGGCGAGGCGCGAACCCGCGACGTCCAACGGACTTGCCTCGGGGTTCGGCCTCCGCTCTCAGCAACAGATTGCGTGGCGTGAGTTCGCGGGCGCAAAAGGTGCCGAGTTCGACCGCAAATCCCGCTTCCTCGAGGCGCATCCGTCGATCCAGCGCCAACCACACCTCCAGCGGCCGGCGAAACAGGTGGCGCACGAGCTCGAGCCGTTCGACCTCGGCCAACCGCCGCTGCCCTTCTCGTTCGAAACGTGCAGCGTCCAGCCGGGCTGGCAATGCCAGTCCCTTCTGCTCTGCCGCCCAGCGGCAGAAGCCGGCGAACGTCTCGGGCAGTCGCCCATGGGCGAGGCTGGGCACCGGCAGATAGGCGTCGATGCCACGCACTTCGCGTTGCAGGGCATCGAAACCCAGCCGCCAGGCGTTGGCCCGCGCGCGGCGGCGTCGGTCGCCCCGTGGCGCGGTGACGGTCTCCTGCACGGCCAGCGTCAGATCGTCACGCGCGAGCGCCAGGCCCCGCTCGGCGGTGAGTCGACGTGCGTACCGCGAGAGCGGCCGATAGCGCTCGGCCGCCGTGCGGTGGTAGCAGCACGGAGCCAGGGTGACGGCACCGGCGTGGTCGGCGGCCAGTTCGATCAGCCGGACGTGCAAGTCGCCGCAGGCATGCAGGGCGGCGAGGTGGCCGTTGCCGCCCAGCCAGCGCGTGGCATCCCCGGCCATCACGTCCTGCCCGACCAGAGCGACGTCCGCCCCCTGCCGTTCGGCGAGGCATCTTCCCGCCGCGCACAACGAAGCCTGCCACTCCAGGGCGGTGACATGGCATCCGTGCAGGCGAGACAGCGTCCGCGCCAGATGGCCCTTGCCGGCACACCATTCGATCAACGGTCGGTCCGCGGCCACTGGCATGCGCGCGGCGAAGGCGACGATCTGCTGCCATTTGCGCCCGCCGATGTGTGCGCTCCAGGCGGACGGCGGCTCGACCGAGTCGGCGGAGATCGCCGGCAGGTCGACCAGGGCCGCCAGTTCCTCTACCGGCAGCCATGCGGCCAACGGTGAGTGCTCGAAAGGCGCGTCCTGCAGTCGGGTCAGCGCTGTCTCGTCCAGGGCACGCAGCATCGCCGCCAGCCCCGGCATGCGCTCTTCCCAAGGCAGGCGACGATGCCGAAAGGGCAAGGGGCGCCATGCTCCCTGCCATTCGGCCAGCAGCACGGTGAGGCGAGCAAGGCGCTCGGCGGGTGGCAGCGTCGCAGTGCTCAAATCGCGTTGCGCAGCCCCAGCTCGTAGGGATGAGGGTCGAGATAGGTCTGGGCGCGAACGTAGTCGGAGCCGTGACGCTTGATGTAGTGGTTGATCATCCGGATGGGCACGGCGAGGTGTACGTGCCCCTGGCGATAGTCTTCGATGGCGGCGAGCAGATCCTGCCTGATCTCACCGTCCAGAGAACGCTTCAGATAGCCCAGCACGTGCATCAGCGCGTTGGCGTGGGTCTTGCGCGTGGCCGGCCGCGAGAGTGCCGCCATGAAGCGTTGCAGGTAGTGTTGCATGGCTTCCTCGAGCGGGCGCCGGCCGGCGTCGGCCAGATAGCGACCCAGCTCGCGGTAGGCTTCCACGTGGTGAGCCATCAGCAGGTACTTCTGGCGGCTGTGGAATTGCAGCAGGACGTGGTGGCTGGGAGCGGGCTCGACGTGGCGCTTCCAGTCGTCGAAAGCGTAGACGCGAGTGATGAAGTTCTCGCGCAACACGGCGTCGTTCATGCGCGCCTCTTCCTCCAGCGGCAGCTCGGGGTAATGAAGACGCAGAGCACGCACGAAGGCACCCGAGTCGCTGTGACTGGGCATGCCGTTGTCGTGATAGACCTTGACTCGCTCCAGGCCACAGCTCGGCGACCCCTTCATGAGGATGAAACCGCGCAGGTGGCGGTGTTGCTCCACGAACCGTTCGCTCACCTCGGCCAGGCGCTCGGTGACATCCAGGCTGGGGTCCTTGGTACCCACCAGGCGCGGATCCTCACCGGGCTTGCCGACCAGGCGAATGGGGTCGCGAGGCACGCCCAGACCGGCCTCCAGCTCCGGACAGAAGGGTTCCAGACGGAAACGCTCGGCGAGTACGTCCAGACAGTAGCGCGAACGCTTGTGTCCGCCGTTGTAACGCACCTGCTCGCCCATCAGGCACGCGCTGATGCCGACCGGTATGCCGGCGTCGGCCTCTAGCTGATCGGTCATCTCCTCTCCTCCATCGCGGCTATCGCCGGTGACCCTGACGCTGACGATATTCTGACATAGCCGGCCAGAGCGGTCAGTCGCGGCGACGCCAACCGTGGTTCCAGCGTAAAAGACCGGCATGAGCGGGCTGCTATCTTGTAGCGGTCACGACAATCACGAGGAGTGCACGATGATCGATCTGTGGACCTGGAGCACCCCCAACGGCCGCAAGGTCTCCATTTTGCTAGAAGAGCTCGGCTTGCCCTACCGCACCCACGCCGTGGACATCACCCAGGGCGAGCAGTTCTCCCCCGACTTTCTCGCCGTCAGCCCCAACAACAAGATCCCCGCGATTCACGATCACGACACCGGCATCGACCTGATGGAGTCGGGGGCCATCATGATCTATCTGGCCGAGAAGACGGGGCAGCTGCTGCCGAGTGCCGGCGAAGCTCGTCATCGGGTCTTGGAGTGGCTGATGTGGCAGATGGGCGGATTCGGCCCCATCCTCGGTCAGGTCCATCATTTCGTGAAATTCAACGCCGGACGAGCGCCCTATGCCGAAGAACGTTTCCAACGCGAAGCGCATCGCCTGTATGGCGTACTCGACAAGCGGCTCGCCGATCGCGACTTCGTGGCCGACGAATACAGCATCGCCGACATCGCCATCTGGCCGTGGGCCTCACGCTTCGAGTGGCAGCGGATCGATCTCGGGGAGTACCCCAACGTCAGGCGCTGGTACGTCGAGATCGCCAGACGCCCTGCCGTGGCGCGCGGCTACCACTGCCCGAAATGGGTCAACGAGATTCCGCTGCCATGAAGGATTCGGCATCGCCGCTCCTGCGGCCATCGATTCGCATGCTATGCTTCGACATCGATCGTCAGCCAGCCACCCGTCTCGAGGAACGCCCGATGAACGACGACGCCTTCCACCAGAGCATTCGCAAACTGCTGAAAAACGTGGGTGTGAATTCACAGCAGGCCATCGAGCAAGCCGTTCGCGAGGCCCTGGCCGACGGCCGCCTGCGCGGCGATGAATCGCTGCCGGCCAGCGTGCGCGTGCAGGTGGCCGGCATCGACGTCGACCTGACGTTCAGCGAGGACATCACCCTTGAGTGAGCAGGCGATGATCCGCGTCGAGGGACTCTCCAAGACCTTCGCCGACGGCTTCCAGGCGCTCAAGGACATCGACCTGACGATCCGCCGGGGCGAGATCTTCGCCCTGCTCGGCCCCAACGGAGCCGGCAAGACGACCCTGATCAGCGTGATCTGTGGGCTGGTCAACGCCAGCCAGGGGCGGGTCCTGGTCGACGGCCACGACAACGTGCTCGACTACCGGGCCGCCCGCCAGCGCATCGGCCTGGTGCCCCAGGAGCTCACCAACGAGGCCTTCGTCACCGTATGGGACACGGTGAGCTTCAGTCGCGGGCTGTTCGGCAAGCCCAAGGATCCCGCTCACATCGAGAAGGTGCTGCGCGCGCTGACGCTGTGGGAAAAGCGTCACAATCGCCTGCTCGAACTCTCCGGCGGCATGAAGCGTCGCGTGCTGATCGCCAAGGCGCTGGCCCACGAGCCGGACGTGCTGTTCCTCGACGAGCCCACCGCCGGAGTCGACGTGGAACTGCGACGCGAAATGTGGGAGGTGGTACGCGGGCTGCGCGACCAGGGAGTGACCATCATCCTCACCACCCACTACATCGAGGAAGCCGAGGAGATGGCCGACCGCATCGGCGTCATCCGCAACGGCGAAATCGTGCTGGTGGAGAACACCCACGCCTTGATGCAGCAACTCGGCAGCAAGGAGCTGACCCTGCACCTGCACGAGGCGCTGGAACGGATTCCGCCCGCCCTGTCCGGCCATGCGCTGACGCTGGCCGAAGAAGGCCACGCTCTCGTCTATACCTACGATGCAACGAGCCAGCAGGATGGCACCGGCATTTCCGGGCTGCTCGCCGATCTGGAAGCGGTGGGGCTGCAGGTCAAGGATCTGCACACCCGCCAGAGTTCGCTGGAGGACATCTTCGTGAGCCTCGTGCGGGAGCATCGATGAACATCAGGAACATGAACCTGCAATCCGTCAAGACCCTCTACCTCGCCGAAATGGCACGCAGTCTGCGCACCGTCCTGCAGAGCATCGTCTCACCGGTGATATCCACCTCGCTCTACTTCGTGGTGTTCGGTGCCGCCATCGGCACGCGCATCAGCGAGGTGGAAGGCGTCAGCTATGGCGCCTTCATCGTGCCAGGGTTGATCATGCTGATGCTGCTCACCCAGAGCGTTTCCAACGCCTCCTTCGGTATCTTTTTCCCGCGCTTCTCCGGCACGATCTACGAGGTGCTGTCGGCACCCATGTCGTATGTCGAGGTAGTGCTCGGCTATGTCGGCGCGGCAGCCACCAAGTCATTGATTCTCGGCGCCATCGTCTTGGTGACGGCACGACTGTTCGTGCCCTACTCCATCCAGCATCCGTTCATGATGGTACTGTTTCTGGTGCTCACCGCGGTGACCTTCAGCCTGCTCGGCTTCATCATCGGCATCTGGGCCGATGGCTTCGAGAAGCTGCAGCTGGTTCCGCTGCTCGTCATCACGCCGCTCACCTTCCTCGGCGGCACCTTCTACTCCATCGACATGCTGCCCCCTTTCTGGCAGGCAGTCACGCTGGCCAATCCGGTGGTCTACCTGGTGAGCGGCTTTCGCTGGAGCTTCTACGGCATCAGCGACGTGAGCCCATGGGTGAGCCTGGCCATGATCCTGCTGTTCCTGGGCGTGGCGCTGGCGGTGGTGGCCTGGATCTTCCGTACCGGCTATCGGCTCAAGCCGTGAGAAACGGGCAGTCTGGCGACGCTGCATAGCCCGTCCGTTGGCCATGGCCGAGCGCCGGACGCCTCTTTCAGAGTCAGTGAACGCTAACCCGCACAGCGGCTGGGAAAAAGGAGATCGACTGATAGCAACGACTGATCGAATGGCTCATTCTTGCTTTGTAGGCATTCTCTTACAGGTTTTGTCAGCTCTGAATGACATTCTTTCAAGCCACTGGAAGGCGCTGTGATTCCTGCCATGATTCGGTTTGAGAGACGGCCATGTCGTCGGCGCCTGCCGCCGATGACACCGAAGCCGTTACCGAACTGAAGGGAAGGGAGCGGCCGACGCGACCGCCGCCCTCAAGGATGGTGGCAAATGGCATCAGGCGTATCCGACGCTAAGGCAAACACTCGGCTCAACTGGTACTCCGAATTCAGCGAGCCGACCCTGGAAGCCCTGTTCCAGCGCACGATGCAGACCCACCACGCCTGCCAGCTACGCTATGCGTTGTGGTCTGCTGCCGGACTCTTTCTCGCCTTCAGCCTCGCCGATTATGCCCTGCTCGGCATGGGTGAGGCGTACGGCTGGCTGCTGGTGATGCGCGTGGCCGTGGCGCTGAGCTGCGTGGCCTTGGCCATGGCGACGCTCAAGCGCCCGGCGCTCGCCCAGCGCCCACTGCCGGTCAACGTCATCTGCCTGCTGTGCCTCACCGGACTGATGACTACCATTCCCCTGCGCCCGGATCAGATCGGCATCCACCTCGCCTCGATGATCTTCGCCAGCATGGTGCTCTACCTGTTCGTGCCCAACCGCTTCCCCTGGATTCTGGCCTGGAACGCCTACCTGGCCAGCGGGGTGGTCACGGCGATGCTGATATGGTCGAGCCTGGCCCCTGAGCTGATGTTCACCGGCCTGCTTTTGATGGGCTTCGTCAATATGCTGGGCAGCCTGACGCTGACGCGCCTCGATCGCCTGCAGCGCAACCAGTTCGCATCGTTGCTCGAAGAGCGCGAAATCAATCGCCAGCTGCATCGCGAGATCGAAGAGCGCCGTCTGCTCGAGGAGCGGTTGCGCCACATGGCCACCACCGACGAGTTGACCGGCATCGCCAATCGCCGCCACTTCTTCGAGCTGGCCAACCGCGAGCTCAGCCGCGCCCTTCGCGAACGGACCCCGCTGGCGATGTGCATGGTGGACATCGACCACTTCAAGCGTCTCAACGATCGGTACGGTCACGCCACGGGCGATCGCGTGCTGGCCGCCGTGGCCGACTGCTGCCAGTCCGTTCTCCGGGACACCGACATCATCGGCCGCTACGGCGGCGAAGAGTTCGTGCTGGCCTTCCCCAACGCCAATCTGCACACCGCCGCCTCCATTGGCGAACGCTTGCGCGAGAAGGTCACCCAACTGACGCTACCCGACATCGACGACCTCGGCCCGCTGTCGGTCACGGTGGGCATCAGCCGCGTCGAAGCGCACGAAGTCGAGCTCGACGGCGCCCTGCTGCGCGCCGACCAGGCGCTGTACGCCGGCAAGACGCGCGGTCGCAATCGTGTCGTGGTGGCCGACCCGCAGGTGTCGTTGCTGACCGACGTCAAGGTCTCGGCAGGGCATTAGCGCCGGAACCGTGCTCGTCTTCGAGCGGGCTGGTATCGTACGGTAACGCTTCGCCTTCCACCGTTTCGGCCCGCTGAGATGCCCCACCCCGATCCGCGTATACTCCTGCGCCTGACCCGCATGCTGCGGCCTCATCGCCTGCGCCTGGCCGTGGCAGCGCTGGCACTGCTGATGGCGGCTGGCTGCGTACTGCTGCTGGGCCAGGGACTGCGCCTGGTGATCGACCAGGGTTTTCTCGCTCGGGATCGAGGCGGAATTGCCCAGACGCTGGCGCTGATGCTCGGGGTGGTGGGACTGCTCGCGAGCGCCTCGGCACTCCGCTACTACCTGGTCACCTGGATCGGCGAACGCCTGGCTGCCGATCTGCGTCGGCGGGTCTTCGACCACTTGCTCGAGCTCGAGCCAGGCTTTTTCGAAGATGCCACCGTCTCGGCTCAGGGCCCCGGAGAAATCGCTTCACGCCTGACCGCCGACACCAGCGTGCTGCAGACGCTGTTTGGCTCGTCGATCTCGCTGGCGCTACGCAACCTGGTGATGCTCATCGGTGCCACGGTACTGATGCTCATCACCCAACCCTGGCTCTCGGGGCTGGTACTGCTGGGCATTCCTCTGACCGTGCTGCCGATCCTGTGGTTCGGCCGCCGCGTACGCCGGCTGTCGCGCTCGAGTCAGGACCGCGTGGCCGAACTCGGCCGCTATGCTGGCGAGACACTCGGCGGCATACGTACCGTGCAGGCGTTCACGCACGAAACCGAAGACCGCCATGACTACGGCGTCCGGGTCGAGGAAGCCTTCGACACGGCCGTGGCACGTACCCGCCAGCGGGCATGGCTCACCGGCATCGCCATGCTCGCGGTGTTCCTCGCCGTGGGCGTGATGCTATGGCAAGGCGGCGAGGCCGTGCTCGCCGGGCGCATGACGGCCGGCGAGCTCTCGGCCTTCATCTTCTACGCCGTACTCGCCGCCGGTGCGGTGGCCACCTTGGCCGAAGTGGCCGGCGACGTGCAGCGCGCAGCAGGCGCAGCAGAGCGTCTGTTCGAACTTCTCGACGCCCAGCCCACCATCACCGCCCCGCCCCACGCCATGGCGCTTCCCTCACCGCTGGCCGGCAAGCTGACGTTCGAATCGGTGAGCTACACCTACCCAAGCCGTGAAGAGCCGGCCCTGGAAGCCTTCGACCTGATCGTCGAGCCGGGCGAGCGGGTGGCCCTGGTGGGTCCTTCGGGTGCCGGCAAGAGCACGCTGCTCGCCCTGCTGCTGCGCTTTTACGATCCGGATTCCGGCCGCATCCGCCTCGACGGTATCGAGCTGCGCGACCTCGATCCTCGCGACCTCCGTCGAGCCATGGGGCTGGTCGCGCAGGAACCGGTGCTGTTCACCGGCACCGTGGCCGAGAACCTACGCTACGGCAACCCCCAGGCCACCGTGGCCGAACTGCGCCGTGCTGCCGCCGACGCCAACGCCCTGACCTTCATCGATGAGCTGCCAAACGGCCTGGACACCTCACTCGGACCCGGCGGCGTGCAGCTCTCCGGCGGCCAGCGGCAACGGCTCGCCATCGCCCGCGCCCTGCTCAAGGATCCGCGCGTGCTACTGCTCGACGAAGCCACCAGCGCACTGGACGCCGAAAGCGAACGACAGGTTCAACAAGCGCTCGACCGACTGATGGTCGGCCGCACCAGCCTGGTGATCGCCCATCGTCTGGCCACCGTCATGGCGGCCGACCGACTGATCGTGCTCGACCGGGGACGTCTCGTCGCCAGCGGCAGTCACGCGGAACTGCTCGAACGCAGCCCCCTCTATCGCCACTTTGCCGAGCTGCAGTTCGGCCCGCAGGCGGCTTCCCGATCGGCGACCACGGCCTCGTGAGTCGCACACCGACCAAGGTCGCATTGTCTCTTCCACGGCTGTGAACGAGGCTTCTCTGCGGACGACACATAAAAAAGGTCCCCCGAAGGGGACCA
This sequence comes from Billgrantia gudaonensis, assembly GCF_900100195.1. Classification (GTDB taxonomy): domain Bacteria; phylum Pseudomonadota; class Gammaproteobacteria; order Pseudomonadales; family Halomonadaceae; genus Halomonas; species Halomonas gudaonensis. The sequence continues at coordinate 380,860 of NZ_FNES01000001.1, read as the reverse complement.
GTAGGAGCACGCCAGCTCACTCGGTATATCGCCACGTCGGTGGCGATGTGGGTCAGGGAGGCGATTCGTCTCCCTACCGCTTGTTCGCTTGCCAAGAATAAAGCGATATTCAGGCCAAAAACAAAACAATCCTTTGCATTCAAAGCCTTGAATAAAAACTATGGCCAAGGCTTTGTCATTGCCCACCATCCTATCACGCTGCACCGCACCATCAACCGCCATTCTTGCCGCAAGCCGCACCACAGTGGCGCAAAACGTCCCTTACGAACGACACTCCGCGCCTCTCGCCCGCCTCTTGCCTCTTCGCGTCGATTGCCAGGCGCCAGCTCGTCCGGCCGAGCGACATGTCGACTTGCTGGAAAACCCTTCCATCGCGCATGCTGGAGTTTTCGACCGCCGCTGGAGACATGCCATGACATCCCCTCGCCTCGGTTTCATCGGGATCGGTCTGATGGGCGATCCCATGACGCGCTGCCTGCTGGATGCCAGCTTCGACGTGACCGTATGGAACCGCTCGCCCGACAAGGCCGAAACGCTGCGCGAAGCCGGAGCCAAGGTGGCAGGCTCCATCGGCGAGCTGGTGGAAAGCGTCGACGTGGTGATGCTTTGCCTGGCGAATACCGCCGCCGTGGAGTCGGTGGTGTTCGGCGACGGCGGCGTCGCTCAGTACGGCCGCAGCGGACAGCGGCTGATCGACTTCTCCAGCAGCGACCCGGCCGCCACGCGAGACTTCGCCGAGTGGCTGGACAGCGAGTGCGGCATGCGCTGGGTGGACTGCCCCGTCTCCGGCGGCGTGGCAGGCGCCGAGTCCGGCACGCTGGTGATGATGGCCGGCGGCGAGAGCGAGGACATCGACGCCATCCGCCCCCTGGTCGAGCCGATATCCGCCCGGCTGACGCACATGGGCCCGGTAGGCAGTGGCCAGGTAACGAAAGTGTGCAACCAGATGATCGTCGGCTGCCAGGCGGCGGTGATCGCCGAGATGGTGGCCCTCGCCGAGGTCAGTGGCGTGGATGCCGGCCGACTCACCGAGGCGCTCTCCGGCGGGCACGCCGACTCCAAGCCCTTCCAGATTCTCGTACCGCGCATGGCGGCCAGCGACTACGAAAAACCGCCCTGGCACCTGCGCACTCTGCTCAAGGATCTCGACATGGCAGTGGCCCAGAGCCAACGTGCCGGCAGCGCCACGCCCATGAGCGGACTGGCGGCACAGCTGATGCGCGCCCACGCCAGCCACGGCCACGCCGAGCACGATCCGGCCACGCTGGTGGAAGCCTATCGCCCCGAAGACGGCGATTGAGGTCTACGACCGGCCCCGCTGTCAGCACCGCGCGGGGCCATCCTGAGCCTGCGCCCCTCACCAGAAGAACGGTTCGGCACTACCAGGCGCGCCCAAGATGCACGCGTCGAAGAGGCACTCTCAACCGCGGAGCGCCGCCTCGATTGCCGCGATGTCGATCTTCTTCATCTCCATCATCGCCTCGAACGCCCGCTTGGCGGCCACGCGATCGGGACCGGTAATCGCTTTCGTCAGGGCGATCGGCGTAATCTGCCAACACAATCCCCATCTGTCCTTGCACCAGCCGCACGCACTCTCTTGGCCGCCATTGCCGACGATCGCATTCCAGTAGCGATCCGTTTCGGCTTGGTCGGCGGTTGCCACCTGAAACGAGAACGCTTCGCTGTGCTTGAAGGCGGGGCCGCCATTGAGCCCGAGGCAGGGAATGCCCATCACGGTGAACTCGACCGTCAAGACATCCCCTTGCCTCCCGGACGGATAATCTCCCGGTGCACGGTGCACCGCGTCGACGGAGGAATCGGGAAAGGTCTTGGCGTAAAACCGCGCCGCCTCCTCGGCGTCACCATCGTACCAAAGACAAATCGTGTTCTTTGCTGGCGTACCCATACTCTCTCGCTCCTGCATCGTGATGAGTTCCATCGAAGGCGAAGACAACCCGCATTTCGCTTCGGAGACCTACTTCTCTCGCTGCATCTTCTCGCGCCGTGCGAGCTCCGCCGCCGTGGGGGGATCCATGGCGAAGTCACCGGTCGTCACCGCGCCGTCGCGCACGTACCGCGCGATCACGATACCGTTGGGCGACTCGCGACTGGCGGCGAGCTTGAACGCCGCGGCTTGCGCGCCGTCGTCGAACAATCTCTTGCCTCCACCGAGCACGACCGGGAATGTAAAGAGATGGATCTCGTCGACGAGTTCCTCCGCCAGCAAGGTTCGGATCAGGTCGCTGCTGCCTTGCGTCACCAGCGCCGGTCCGTCTTCCCGCTTCAGCCTGGCGACATCGGACGCCGCGTCACGCAGGGCCACCGAGTCCTTCCAGGTCAGCTCCAGGCCCCTTCGGGTCGCCACGTACTTGGTGATCGAATTGAAGGTCCTGGCGATGGAGTCATCCGGTCCGTCCTCGGCATACGGCCAGTGCGCGGCGAATATCTCGTACGTCTTGCGTCCGAGCAGCAGGTCGAACCGCTGACCGAACAGCTTGTCGATCTCTTCACCGAACACCTCGTCCGCCAGCGGTGCGACCCAGCCGCCGTAGCCGAATCCGCCGGTCGGGTCTTCTTGAGGCCCGCCAGGCGCCTGCATGACGCCATCCAGCGAAACCATGGCGCCGACAATCACTTTTCGCATGAGCTCCTCCTCTTGGTTTACTCGCACCCAATCGTCGAACGAGGCTCCGCGCAATCGACAGCCGGTGCGTCCTGGATGAGCGTGGCGCCAAATTTCCTTCACGCAGAATAGTGCACCGCCAGCCACAGGGTCGCCTGCTGCGGGTCGGTCCACTTGACGCGGTGCCGGCAGTGCGCCGGAATCGTGAGGTGGTCGCCGGGCGCGAGGACCACGTCGTCGCCCTGCTCGAAGGCGAGCACGGCCCGCCCCTGCAGCACCACCACCCACTCGTGCTGTGGCTGGTCGTACCAGCCGTGTTCCGGCGAGGCGTGGCCGCGCGAGACGATGCGCTCGACCCTCACGTCCTTGCCACCCGCCAGCTCCTCGAACTGCTCTGCTTCCAGGGAGAGGGGAATCGATGCGAACAGGTTCTTTATCACCGCCTTCTTCTCCTTACGTCCATCAAGTCGACATCGGAACTACCTCTGGCTAGTGTAAAGGGCCACTTGCCGCAGAAATGGGTTTGTCCCCTCCCCCGCCCTTCCGTACACTCGTTCGATTGCGAACCTTTCCCGACGATTCAGGGAAACGCTGAACGAATCGGCGAGCGGGATGACGCGCAAGGCGCCCGCGCAAGCATTCGTGCAGTGTTTCCCCAGCCGAGGCACGACTCCATGGCATTTACTTCCACTGCCACCTACGTGGCCACCGAGGCCCTCGAGCAGGCGGTGAACGCCGCCGTGACCCTCGAGCGGCCGCTGCTGATCAAGGGCGAGCCGGGCACCGGCAAGACGCTGCTCGCCGAGGAACTGGCGAGCTCGCTGGACACTCGCCTGATCACCTGGCACATCAAGTCCTCCACCAAGGCGGCCCAAGGGCTCTACGAGTACGACGCGGTGAGTCGCCTGCGCGATTCCCAGCTCGGCATCGAGGGGGTGGAGAACGTCGCCAACTACATCAAGCCCGGCAAGCTGTGGGAGGCCTTCACCGCCGACCAGCGCGTGGTGCTGCTGATCGACGAGATCGACAAGGCGGACATCGAATTCCCCAACGACCTGCTCCAGGAGCTGGATCGCATGGAATTCCACGTCTACGAGACCGGCGAGACCATCACCGCCAAGCACCGCCCGATCATCGTCATCACCTCCAACAACGAAAAGGAACTGCCCGACGCCTTCCTGCGCCGCTGTTTCTTTCACTACATCGAGTTCCCCGACCGCGAGACCATGCAGGCCATCGTCGACGTGCACTTCCCCGACATCGCGCCCAAGCTGGTCGGCGAGGCGCTGGAGGTGTTCTTCGACCTGCGCCAGGCGCCGGGCCTCAAGAAGAAGCCCTCCACCTCGGAGCTGGTCGACTGGCTGAAGCTGTTGATGGCCGACGACCTGGCCCGCGAGGCGCTCTACCAGCGCGACCCGGTGAAGGCGATCCCGCCGCTGGCCGGGGCCCTGGTGAAGAACGAGCAGGACACGCAACTGCTCGAGCGACTGGCCTTCATGCTGCGCAGGCAAGGCAGGTAACCGATGTTCATCGGCCTGTTCGAGACCCTGAAGCGTGCCGGCGTGCCGGTGTCGCTGCGCGAGCTGCTCGATCTTCACGCGGTGGTCGAGCGCGGCGTGGTGTTCGCCGACATGGAGGCCTTCTACCGGATTGCCCGTACCGTGCTGGTCAAGGACGAACGCCACTTCGACCGCTTCGATCGTGCCTTCGCCGCCTGGTTCGAGGGGCTTTCGAACCTCGACGCTGCCATCGAGGCGCTGATCCCTGACGACTGGCTGCGCCGCGAGTTCGAGAAGCAGCTCTCCGAGGAAGAGAAAGCCCAGATCGAGTCGCTGGGCGGGCTCGAGAAACTGATCGAGACCTTCAAGCAGCGCCTCGAGGAACAGCAGGAGCGCCACGCCGGCGGCAACAAGTGGATCGGCACCGGCGGCACCAGCCCCTTCGGCGCCTACGGCTACAACCCCGAGGGCATCCGCATCGGCCAGGAGGGCTCGCGCCACCGCCGGGCGGTGAAGGTATGGGACGAGCGGCGCTTCCGCGACTACGACGATAGCCTCGAGCTCGGCACGCGCAACATCAAGATGGCGCTGCGCCGGCTGCGCAAGTTCGCCCGCCAAGGCGCGGCGGCGGAGTTCGACGTCGACGCCACCATCCTCGAGACGGCCCGCGACGCCGGTCTGCTCAACGTGCAGATGCGCCCCGAGCGCCACAACGCCGTGAAGGTTCTGCTGCTGCTCGACGTGGGCGGCTCCATGGACGACCACATCCGTACCTGCGAAGAGCTCTTCTCCGCGGCGCGAGCGGAATTCAAGCACCTGGAGCCCTACTACTTCCACAACTGCCTCTACGAGGGGGTGTGGCGCGACAACTCCCGTCGCCATCATGAACGCATCCCGACGATGGACGTGCTGCACACCTATGGGGCCGACTACCAGGTGGTGATCGTCGGCGACGCCGCCATGTCACCGTACGAGATCACCCACCCCGGCGGCAGCGTCGAACACTTCAACGACGAGGCCGGCGCAGTGTGGCTGAAGCGCCTCGTCGACAAGTTCCCTCGCCTGGCGTGGCTCAACCCCATGCCGCCACGCGCCTGGGAGTTCACCCACTCCACCCAACTGATCCGCCAACTGGTCGACGACCGCATGTATCCAATGACGCTGGAAGGCCTCGAGAGGGCCATGGGCGAGCTCGCCAAATAGCGGTGCCGGGTTATTCACCCAATTTATAGCCCCTAAGGGTTATTTACTGGCAACATAGTCTTTAAGGGCTATACTGAAGGCGACACTGAATGGAGCCCTCGTTGTCATGTCCCAGCGAATCGCTGTGCTGACAGGCGATGTCATCGATTCCCGCCAGGTGCGGGACCGCACTCGCCTCTACCGTCTGCTGGATGACACCCTGGCGGCGCTGGTCGCCCGCAACGGCGGCCGCGCCGAACGCTTCCGCGGCGATGCCTTCCAACTCGCCCTGCCCGACCCCCGCCCGGCCATGACGGTGGCCATTGCCCTGCGCGCAGCGCTGATCGAGTGCTCCGAACCCGAGCAGCGCTGGGACGCGCGCCTCGCTGTGGCAGTAGGCGCATCGCACTGGCACGGCGAGCGACGCCTCACCAACGCCGACGACGCCCCCTTCGTGCAATCCGGCCAGGGGCTGGATACGCTGGCCGAAGGGCCGGCGCGACTATCGCTGGCACTGCTCGACGAAAGCGACGACGGCGGCCTGGCCCTGCTGGTGCGCTACCTCGACGACCTGGTGGCGAGCTGGTCGCCGTACTCGGCGGAGGTGGTGCGACTGAGCCTGGAAGAAGCGCGCTCCCAGCAGGCGCTGGCCGAGCGGCTCGGCATTCGCCAGCCCAGTGTACACAAGCGCCTGCGCGTGGCGCGCTGGCCGCTGCTCGCCGACACCCTCGCCTATTTCGCCGAACGCCTGGCCGACCGCAAGGAGCGTCCATGACCGCCGCCGAACTTGCCGTGCTGCTGGCGCTGCTGCTCGCTCACCTGGCGGGTGACTTTCTGCTTCAGCCGCTCGCCTGGGTCGAGGATCGCCAGCATCGCAAGCATCGCTCGCGACACCTCATCCACCACGTGCTGGTACATGGCGCACTGACCTTCGCGGTGCTCGCCGTCGCGGGCCTGAGCATGGCCGACGCACCGGGGCTGGTAGCGGCACTGGTCGGGGCCGTGGCGGTAATCGTGAGTCACTGGCTGATCGACCTGGCCAAGGCGCGGCTGCCGCCGGGTCGGCTGCGCTGGTTCCTGCTCGACCAGGCACTGCACTGGCTGGTGCTGGCGGGGGTGTGGCTCGTCTGGCTGGGCAGCGCCCGGCCACTCGATGCGGCCGTCGGCTGGCTCGTCTCGCCCGAGACGCTGGGGGTTGCCACGGCTTACCTGCTGGTGACACGCCCGGCCGCCTTTGCCATCGCGCTGGCCATGCAGCGCTGGAGCGAACAGCTCAGCGCGCCAGGCACCCTGGCCCGGGCCGGGACACGCATCGGCATGCTCGAGCGCACCCTGGTACTGACCCTGGCATTGCTCGACCAGCTCGCCGCAGTGGGCTTTCTGCTCGTTGCCAAGTCGGTGCTGCGCTTCGGCGACCTGCGCGAAGCGCAGGACCGCAAGCTCACCGAATACGTGCTACTGGGCACCCTGCTCAGCGTCACCAGCGCACTGCTGCTGGGGCTGGTGCTACGGCGGCTGTTGGCGGCGTGAAGGCAACCGGCGTCGGGGCAGGAGCGACCAGGGAATGTCCGGAACCGTCATCGCGCACGGCAACCCGGGGCTTGACGCCAGGGTGACGTTGTCGGCCGGAGTCCCGATCGGCAAAATCGGAAGCAGTTCCCATCCATTTCGCGTTTCACCCGCTGACGGAGCTCCCCATGGCCGAGATCCAGCTGACGACCTGCCAGGGCGAGGCCATCGGCCCGCACCTCGAGGACTTGGCACGCCTGCGCATCCGCGTCTTCCGCGACTTCCCCTACCTCTACGACGGCGACTTCGACTACGAGGCGACCTACCTGCGCCGCTACGCCGAGTGCCCCGACAGCCTCTTCGTGCTCGCCTTCGACGGCGACATACTGGTCGGTGCCGCCACCGGCATGCCGCTCACCGACGACGTCGAGGAGTTCCGCGCCCCCTTCGAGCAGGCGGGCTACGACATCGCCCAGATCTTCTACTACGGCGAATCGGTGCTGTTGCCGGCCTACCGCGGCCGCGGCATCGGCAAGGCCTTCATGGCCGAACGGGAGGGGCATGCCGCCCGGCAAGGCTTCGCCATCGTCGCCTTCTGCGCCGTGGAGCGCCCCGACGACCACCCGCTGAAGCCGGAGGGCTACGTGCCGCTGCACGGCTTCTGGCGCGCCCAGGGCTACGAGCGCCAGCCCGAGCTGACCACCACCTTCCACTGGAAGGACATCGACCAGACCGAGGTGACCGACAAGCCCATGGTGTTCTGGCTGAAGACGCTGGCCTGACCGGCTTTTGCCGCGCCCTGCGCTTGGCCGTACAATGCGGGGTCATTGCGGCCGACTCGCGGCCCCTCCCGTTCGAAGAGCTCAAGGAACCGCCGGACCCATGCGCGCCACCCAACTGCTGATCGCCACACTCAAGGAAACGCCCGCCGACGCCGAGATCGTCAGCCACCAGCTGATGCTGCGCGCCGGCATGATTCGCCGCCTCACCTCGGGGCTCTACACCTGGCTGCCGGTGGGCCTGAAGACTCTGCGCAAGGTGGAGCGCATCGTGCGCGAGGAGATGGACCGTGCCGGCGCCCAGGAGGTGCTGATGCCGGCGGTGCAGCCTGCCGAGCTGTGGCAGGAGTCCGGTCGCTGGGAACAGTACGGCCCCGAGTTGCTGCGCCTCAAGGACCGCCACGAACGCGACTACTGCGTCGGCCCCACCCACGAGGAGGTGATCACCGACCTGATGCGCAAGGAGCTCTCCAGCTACAAGCAGCTGCCGGCCAACTTCTACCAGATCCAGACCAAGTTCCGCGACGAGATCCGCCCGCGCTTCGGGGTGATGCGCGCGCGCGAATTCATCATGAAGGACGCCTACTCCTTCCACGTCGACCAGGCCTCCCTGCAGGAGACCTACCAGGTGATGTACGACGCCTACGCGCGCATCTTCGCCCGCCTGGGGCTCGACTTCCGCGCCGTGCTCGCCGACACCGGCGCCATCGGCGGCACCGACTCCCACGAGTTCCACGTGCTGGCCGATTCCGGCGAGGACGCCATCGTCTTCTCCACGGAGTCCGACTACGCCGCCAACATCGAGAAGGCCGAGGCACTGCCCGCGCCGCTCGATGCCACGCCCCAACGCCCTGCACCGAGCGAAGAGCTGCGCCTGGTCGACACGCCCAACGCCCGCACCATCGCCACCCTGGTGGAGCAGCACGGTCTGCCCATCGAGAAGACCATCAAGACGCTGATGGTACATGGCGCCGAAGGTGGTTTGATCGCCCTGCTGGTACGCGGCGACCACGAGCTCAACGAGATCAAGGCCGAGAACCAGCCCGAAGTGGCTGCGCCGCTGACCATGGCCAGCGAAGAGGAGATCCGCGAAGCGGTCGGCGCCGGCCCCGGCTCACTGGGCCCGGTGAACCTCGACATGCCGCTCGTCATCGACCGCAGCGTGGCGCTGATGAGCGATTTCGGCGCCGGTGCCAACGTCGACGGCAAGCACTACTTCGGCATCAACTGGGAGCGCGACGTACCGCTGCCCAGGGTGGCCGACCTGCGCAACGTGGTGGAGGGCGACCCCTCGCCGGACGGCAAAGGCACGCTTGCCATCAAGCGCGGCATCGAAGTGGGCCATGTCTTCCAGCTCGGCAAGAAGTACTCCGAGGCGATGAACGCCACCGTGCTCGGCGACGAAGGCCGCGCCGTGCACCCCTGGATGGGCTGCTACGGCATCGGCGTGACCCGCGTGGTGGCCGCCGCCATCGAGCAGAACCATGACGCCGCCGGCATCATCTGGCCCGATGCCATCGCCCCCTTCCACATCGCCCTGGTGCCGATGAACGCCCACAAGTCGCAGCGCGTGCGCGAGGAATCCGAAGCGCTCTACCAGAGACTGACCCAGGCCGGCTACGACGTGCTTCTCGACGACCGCGACCTGCGGCCCGGCGTGAAGTTCGCCGACCAGGAACTGATGGGCATCCCCCACCGCCTGGTGGTGGGCGATCGGAGCCTCGACAAGGGCGAGCTCGAGTACAAGGGGCGTCGTGACAGCGACGCCACCATGGTGCCGGCCGAGCAGATCCTTGACTTCCTGGGCGAGACGATCAAGCGCTGATGTCAGGCAGGCCATCGCCCTGTTGACGTTGGCCTGCCTGCCGCTGTCCGCCGGTGCCGAATCGGCGGAGCGCCCCTCAGCATCTCCCGAGACGCGGCCCGCCCCGGAACGGCCAGCGTCGCTACGCGACACCCTGGAAGACCTGCAAGGTGCGAAGCCTGCCTCGATGGACGTCCGGACGGCCCGGCAGTGGGTCGATACCATGGAGCCGCGCCTGGCAGGCTTCATCGCCGATGGCGATCGACGCCGTACTCTCCTGTTGCGTCTCTACCAGGAAGCCGGACTCGCCGGGCTGGCACCGGAGCTGGTGCTGGCGGTGGTCGAAGTGGAGAGCGCCTTTCGCGCCGATGCCGTCTCGTCGGCCGGCGCCGTAGGGCTGATGCAGATCATGCCATTCTGGATCCACGAGCTGGGTCTGCCCGCCGACGACCTCGAGGACCCATGGCGCAACCTTCGCTACGGCTGCACGATCCTCGCCCACTATCTTGCCATGGAGCAAGGCGACCTAACCCGAGCGCTGGCCCGCTACAACGGCAGCCTGGGGGAAACCTGGTACCCCGAGCGAGTGATGAGTGCCTGGCAGAGCCGCTGGCATGTGCCGCGCTCCGCAAGCGACGTGACCGTGCGCTGAGCACGGCCGATCAGGCCTGATTCGCGTCGACCCGGTTGGCTTGGGCGTCCTCGCCCTCGCTCGCCTCCCAGCCGTTGCGGCCGTGCTCCTTGACGCGATAGAGCGCGCGGTCGGCCGCCGCATAGCCAGCGGCGAACCCGGCCTCTCCCGCGATGAAGCAGGCCGCACCGATGCTGAGCGTCACGCAACGGTTTTCGGGATGCCCTGGATGGGCGATCGCCGCCTCGCGCAGGCGTTCGGTGATCTCCTCGCATCGCCGGGCCAGGCCGCATCCGTCGTGGCAAGGCAACAGCGCCGCAAACTCGTCGCCCCCCATTCGATAGAGGCGCGCCTGCCCCGCCAGCGACTCGTCGATGAGCAGCGCCAGTCGGCGCAGCAGTCGATCGCCATCCGGATGGCCCAAGGTGTCGTTGTACTGCTTGAAATAGTCGATATCGATCAGCATCAGACTCATGGCCTGACCGGTCTGAGCCATGACGTCTTCGTGCAGGGCGCTACGGTTGCCGACACCGGTCAGCGGATCGCGCAGGGCGCGTCCCATCCAGCGCAGACTTTCGCGAGTGGCTCGCACGGCATTGCGCCGCTGACGTTCGTGCATCCACCAGAAGACCAGCCCCATGAGAAAGATCACCAGGCTACCACCCAGCACCACCCCCTGATGACGGCGAGTGTCTTCGACGAACGCACTGGTCACCTCACTACGCCGATCGAGCTGATCCATCTCGATCTCGGTGAGGCAGCCAATCGGTCCCAGTAGATGGCGATTGAGTTCGGCCGGCGTCAGAACGTCGCCGGCAGACAACCGGCGGCTCAGGCCATCCAGCGAGTCCAGGCTCGGCTCGGTACAGGCGTATTCCCGCCGGTAGAGACCGATATCGAAGAGGCTGTACGCCAGATCCACCCGAAAGGCCGCCTGTTCGCGTGCCGCTTCATCGTCAGGGGCTTCCAGCAACACGCCCAGCCCCTCCTGCAAGTAATCGCGTGAACGAGTGGCAAGCTGCTGACCGGTCAGGTTACCGGTCTGGCTGAAGTAGGCATGAATTTCGGGGTAGACCCAGCGCGTCTCGTAGGTGATGAGGATCAACAGCGTGGTGAAGCTCATCAGGCTGAGCCACAGCCAGCCGGCGTGGCGCCGCCAGGGTCGAGGCGTTGTCACGGAACCGCCTCGATGCTGCGGATCATCCAGATCCAATCGTTGAAGCCACGCAGGTTCTCGGGATCGCGATCGCCATAGTCCCGCTCCACCAGACGAAGCGGGCCACGGTCGCGCAGCGTCAAGGGCTCACCGTTCTGATGGGTGACCAGTATCCAATCGGGATCGTCCCACCCCTCGAGGGTCACTCGATATTCATCCCAGGCCTCGAAGGCGAGCGCCTCGGGTACCTCGCCGAAGTGCTCGACGAGAAAGTCGCGAAATACCAGGCCGCGCATCGCGACGTCTGCGGCTTCGAAGGGGTCGTAAAGGGTGAAGCGTTCATCGGCCTGGTCGCGCAGTGCGGCGATGGAGAGGCGGGTCTCCTGACCCTCATCGCGCAACACCAACTCATCGGTACCGGCCGCCACGACGGTTGCCATCAGCATCGTCCCGACGACGCCAAGCCCCATCTGGGCTATGCGACGGAATATCTGCCATGCCAGCATGAGTGAACGTTCCTTGCGTCGTGGATCGTTATGACGTTTTCGACGAGTCTATACCAGCAAGAAAAAAAAGCCGACCCAGATGGGTCGGCTACACTGGGGGGAAGATCCCCCCTCCCCTGACGACTTGGTGTGCTGCTGGACTCAGTGGCGCTTCTTGCGCTGGTGATCACGGACCACGAAGCCGATCCAGCCAGCCATGAATGCGATCATCATCCCGACGGTGACCAGACCAAAGATTACGGCGTCATCCCAGTACATGGTGCGTCTCCCCCGTCTCGTGATGTGTTGAGGGAACTGTAGCTCGACACCGGCAGGAGAAAACTGACCTGAATCAATTCAGTGGGACCGCATATTGGCGGCCGGCCACAAACTTGATGCAGATCAGTTTTAAAGGCACTCACACGATCAGGGCGCCTTGCGATCTTCGACCTGGGAAGGCTCGACATCGGGGGGAAGGGGGTGGCCCTTGGCAAGTTCGGCGCGGCCGGCCTCGCGCACCTCGAGCACTTCGAGGCGATAGTGCAGTGACTGACCGGCCAGCGGGTGGTTGGTGTCGATGCGGACTCGGTCGTCGCTGACGTCGAGTACGGTGACGATCTCGGGACCGTCGTCCCCCGGCGACTGGAAGCGCATGCCGGGAGACAACACCTCGACGGGAAAGGCATCGCGCCCCACCTCGCGCACCAACGCCTCGTCACGCTCTCCATACGCCTCGGCAGGGGGAAGGATCACTTCGATCGCATCCCCCGCCTCGTGTCCGCTCAGGGCATGCTCCAGCCCGGCGAGGATGTTGTCGTGGCCGTGCAGATATTCGAGGGGCTGCTGGCGACGTTTCGAGTCGTCGAGAACCTGACCGCAGTCGTCGCTGAGCACGTAATGCAGGCTGACGACTCGCTGCGGGGCGATCATCATGAGGGAAACCTCCGGTCACAGGTGGACGAGGGAAGCGAGTCGACTTCACTCCCGACGGCATAAATGGGATATCGGCATTTCCAGGCGCTGCTGACGCTGCAGCAGGTCGAGCAGAACGATGGCGCGCGCGTCGCCTCGATGGGTGTCGAAAACGGCGCTCAGATCCTTGAACGGCCCCTCGGTGATCTCGACCTTTTCGCCGGCGCGGAAGTAGACGTTGGCCGAGGCGTCGCGAGCCACGCTGGCATGACGACGCAGCGTCTCGATCAGCGCATCGTCCACCGGCAGGGGCTGGTCGCCGAAGCTGACGATCTTGAGCACGCCACGGGTGGAACGAATCGGCCGCCAATTGCTGGCCAACCGGTCGAGACGGATGAAGAGATAGTAAGGAAACAGCGGTTCGCACACCCACTCGAGCTTGCCGCGGCGCTTCTTCTGCACTTCGAGCACCGGATGAAAGATCTCGAAGCCCTGATTGTCCAGATGCTCGCTGGCCCGGAAGGACTCCCCACCCTTGCACTGGATCGCATACCAGCGGGGTACGGCCGCGTCATGGGATGTTTCGAGATCGTTCATAGAACTCCTTCGGCTGGTATCACTGCCGCTGCTCTGCAACAATCCATCGCTGCAGTTCACTGCCGCGCGCGGTGGATGACGGTTCCAAGCGCGGCGACAGTCTACCATCGATGATAGGCAGCGCGTGGCTGCTGTCGCCACCCAGCTGCCGGGAGCCTTGCCCCGACATGACCTCTCCCGTCGCCCAGCGCAGCTGGCGAGCCGCCCTGGCCATCTACCTGCGTGCCCCCGTCATTACCATGCTGTTCCTCGGGTTTTCGGCCGGCCTGCCCTTCCTGCTGGTGTTCTCGACCCTTTCCGCCTGGCTGCGCAGCGATGGCGTAGAGGTGGCCGCCATCGGTTTCTTCTCTTGGATCGGCATTCTCTACTCGATCAAGTTCTTCTGGGCACCCGTGGTGGACCGCCTGGCACTGCCACTGCTCACTCGCGCCCTCGGCCAACGACGCGGCTGGATGTTGCTGGCCCAGGTCATGATCGCCGCCGGCCTGGTGGGTCTGGCAAGCATCGAGCCCGCCGGCAACCTGCCGCTGGTCGCCGTATGCGCCCTGCTGGTGGCCTTCGGCTCGGCGACCCAGGACATCGCCATCGACGCCTTTCGCATCGAATCGGCCCCGGACGACATCCAGGCTGCCATGGCCTCGACCTACATCATCGGCTACCGCGGCGGACTGCTGGCCGCCGGCGCCGGCGCGCTCTACGTCGCCTCGTGGCTGTCCTGGGAAGCGGCCTACCTGACCATGGCAGCGCTGGTCGGGGTGGGCATGATCACGGCACTGGTACGCCCCGAACCCCCTCGGCTGTCGCTGACCACCCAGTTGATTCACGAACCCCGGGTGCGGGCCTTCATACGCGCCACTCGCGGCAAGCCCAAGGCACTGCGCCGCCTGGGCGCCTGGCTGATCGGTGCCGTCGTCTGTCCCTTCACCGACTTCTTCACCCGTCATCGCCAGAAGGCGCTGTGGCTGCTGCTGTTCATCGCGGTATTCCGCATCAGCGACCTGGCCATGGCTTCCATGGCCAATCCGCTCTACATCGACCTGGGCTTTTCACTGGCCACCATCGCCAACGTCACCAACGTGTTCGGCATCGCCATGAGCATCGGCGGCGGCATCCTCGGCGGTCTGCTGGTGGCACGCTACGGTATCGGGCCGATCCTGATTCTGGGCGCCGTCGCGGCCACGCTCACCAACCTGCTGTTCACTGCCCTGGCGCTGGCCGGCGAGAGTCTCCCCTTCCTGGTGGCGACGATCGTCGGGGACAATCTGGCCAACGGCCTGGCCAGCGCGGTGTTCATCGCTTTCCTGTCGACTCTCACCTCACGGGCCTACACGGCCACTCAATACGCCCTCTTCTCCTCGCTGATGACGCTGCCGGGCAAGTTCCTGAGCGGGTTCGGCGGCCTGGTGGTGGCGGCGGAAGGTTATGCGCCGTTCTTTCTGATCGCTTCCGCCCTGGGCATTCCCGCCGTCTTGCTGGCGATCTGGGTCAGCCGTGACCCCGCGCTGGTACCGCCCCCCACCCCGCGTACGGCCTGAGCCGTGCATCAGTCGAGCTGATCGCGCAGCCAGGCCAGCGCCTCCGGCGTGGTACGCCACTGATCGCGCATCAGGGTGCGATACTGCCAGGCCTCGGCGCGACTGCCAGGCTCGGCGGCACCATCCGGTCCGGCCGCCACCGGGCGGGGATTGTCGGCACACAGCATGCCCAGGGCATGCGCATTGTGACGTTCCACTTCGGTGAGCGCCTCGGCCGCCTCGTCGCGGCGCCCGAGACGAAACAGCGCCAATACGCGCCCCATGAGCAGGCCGAGAACCGGGGTCGAATCGCGATAGCGCTCGGTCATGGCCAGTGCTTCCCGGTCACGCCCTTCGCGCAGGAGTTGGTCGAGTACCAGTTCCTGCAACCCCAGACTATCCTGGTCATCCAGTACCAATAGTTGCTCGGCCAGCTGGCGAGAACGCTCACGAGCGCCGCGCTCCATCCCCACCACCAGCGCCAGACCGGTCCGCAGCAACACGGCGTTGTCCGCGCGCTCCCACAGGAAGGGGCCATCACCGGCATCGCGGACTCGGGCCAGCCAACGTTCCAGGCGGTCGGCCAGCGGTTCGAACAGGCTCGGCGACATCCATGGCAGGCTACCGAAACGACGGGTCAGCGCCAGCGCCAGGGACTGCACGACGCACGGCGCATCGAGCCATTCCGGGTGGGCGCACAGCTCGCGTAGCCAGTCACCGGCCTGGGGCCATGGATCGGCTTCGAAGCCCATCGCGCTTTCCTCGTCCACGGCCGCCATGAAATGCGCCTGCCAGGCAGCGAACAGCGTGTCCTCTCGAGCACTGGTGTGGTATTCGAGTTCTCCCTCGGCATTGACGCGCACATCGAGCGCCGGTGCCGGCGGCAGTTCGGCGAGCAGTGTCTGCAACGCCGCCAGTGGCTCGGCAATGTCCTCCTCGGCATTGAGCAGTTGGTCGGCAAGGGTCGCACCGGGATTGTCGGCCAGGTCAGAGAGGAACTGCATTTGATCCGGATCGAGCTCGCCCTGACGTGCCAGGCGACGAAACCAGAAGCGCGCGCGTTCGCCAGCCTCTTTCTCGTGCCCTTCGTGAAGCAGCAGCATGGCCTCGATGTAGGCCAACGTCGGCGAATCGGGCAGCGCCTGCTGCGCACGCACGAAGGCAGCACGGGCGCTGTCCAGATCGTCATCGTCGAGATGCATCAGGCACAGCCGCTCCAATGCCACGCCGCGCAGGAACAGCGGTCCGCGCTCGAGCACCTCGTCGAGCAATGCCGTGCGCTTGCGGGTGAAACCGCGCTCTTGATAGAGATCGATCAGCAGCTCGAAGGCCGGCTCGGCCTGTTCGGGAAGACGTGACCAGTCGGGGCGCTGGAACAGCGCTTCGAGGATCTGCTGGGCGCGGCCACGCTGACCGGTCTCGGCGGCGATCAGCCCGGCTTCGAGCAGCGCCTGGGCCGGCGCGCGACCGCTGGCCAGCGCCGCCTTGAGCGTGGGGCCGGTCCAGTCGCGTAGCGAGAGCATCCACATCAGATGCTCAGGCACCTCACCGGGCAGGTCCACGGCGCCACAGCAGTGCCGGGTCTTACGCCCGGAATCGCACCAGCAGGGCTCATTGGCTTCCGGGCGGGCCAGCGGTTCACAGGCATAACCGAGGCGCTCGAGGGGGGTCTGTGACCACAGCTCCGGTGCCAGCGCCTGAGCCAGTGGCAGATCGCCGCCCAACTGGTCGGCCCCCTGCCGGCGTGCCCAGGCCATCAGCGTCGGATAGTGCTCGTCCTCACGAATCGCCGCCAGAGCGCCCGTGGCAAAGCCCAGCAGCTGTTCCACCCATACCGCCAGCATCGCACTCTCCGCCATCCAAAAACGGCACAGTCTAACAGCCCCGCGCGATGCTGGGCAGACTCAACCCATTGGCCGGCGGCGCGCCCAGTCGAGCAGTGGGCGACTGCGTGCCTGCATGTCGAGACGCCCACCGAGTCGCACCAGGTTCCAGTAGTGACCGTTCAGCGTCCGCGACAGCAGCAGGGTATCGGCAGGCGGCTGGAGACGGTCCATGGCTGCCCAGACCTTGGGGCTCAGATCTCGCAGGCGGCGATGCACCCGTACGTCGCCGAAATCCCGTTCTCCCGGGGCGAACAGCGGGGCCACGGCCTCGGCAGCCTCACGATAGAGCGCCAGCGGCGCTCCCTGCCCCTGCCGGCCACCCAGGTCGAGCAAGGCGCTGTCCATGGCCATGGGATCGCCATCGAGCGTCGCCTCGAGCAGGCGCATCATGGCCACCAGGCGGGCCTCGGGAACGGGAATCACCGCCCCCAGATCGTATATCACCAGGCGGCCCCGATCGTCGGCGGCGAAATTGCCGGCATGCGGGTCGGCATGCAATTCGCCGTGAGTGAAGAGCTCTTCGGTGAGCCAGTCGGCGAGCGTCGCGGCCAGGCGCTGACGCAAGGCATCGTCGGCCGTTTCCAGTTCACGCAATGGCGTCCCCGCCACGTAACGCATGGCGAGTACCCGCTGCGTGCAGTACTCGGGCAGCGGTTCGGGAATCACCAGGTTCTCGAGGTGGACGTAGCGCTGACGATAACGGGCCAGGGCACGCGCTTCGGCACGGTAGTCGAGCTCGCCACGCAGGCTCGTCGCCAGCTCCTCGAAAAGCGCATCGATACGCGCCTGGGGCACCTTGAGCCAGCGTCCCAGGCGCATCAGCCGACGCAACTGGGACAGATCGCTCTCGAGCACCTCGGCCAGTCCCGGGTACTGCACCTTGAGCACCAGCGTCTCGCCGTCACGGGTCACCGCGCGGTGCACCTGCCCCATGGAAGCGCTGGCAAAGGGACGCTCCTCGATCTCGTGAAAGTGAGAGTCGAGATCGCCATGGGCTTCGACCAGAGTACGGCGGATGTCAGGCCAGGGCATCGGCTCGGCCTGTCGTTGAAGGCGCGACAACTCGTCAGCCAAATCCGCCGGCAGCAGGTCATCCCACTGCGCCATGATCTGGGCGAGCTTCATGGCCGGCCCCTTGAGTTCGGAGAGCCCCTCGAACAGCGCCTCGCCCAATGCGCGCCAGTCGGCCTCACCGCCCAGTCGCGTGCGCACCAAGGCGCCACCGGTTCGAGCCCCGAGACCGATCAACCGCCGGGCCCTGCCACGCTCACGCATCGCGATCTCCAGTATGATTGATACAAGAGTTGTACATCACACGAGCAGCTTACACCTGGCAGCAAATCGCGAATACTGGAAGAATGTCCATGTCACCGTCGAAGACTTCGCCATGCGCCTGATCATCGCCGAGAAACCCAGCCTGGCCCGAGCCATCGCCGACGCGCTGCCCGGCACGTCCCAGCGCGCAGAGGGTTCGCTGCGCGTCGGCGACACCACCGTGACCTGGTGCCTGGGCCACCTGCTGGAGCAGGCGCCGCCGGACAGCTACGACCCGGCGCTCAAGCAGTGGCGGCTCGACACCTTGCCGATCCTGCCCGACCGCTGGCGGCTCGTGCCGCGCCCCAAGGCGCGCAGCCAGCTGACGGTGATCCGCCGCCTGCTCAAGGCCGCCCGCGAGGTGGTCCACGCCGGCGACCCGGACCGCGAGGGCCAGCTGCTGGTGCAAGAGGTCATCGAATATCTCGGCTGGAATGGCCCGGTGTCACGTCTGCTCGTCAGCGACCTCAACCGCCCGGCGGTGCAGCGCTCGCTCGCCCGGCTCGAGGACAACGCCCGCTACCAGCCGCTCTACCGTGCCGCCGAATCCCGGGCGCGGGCCGACTGGCTGTACGGCATCAACCTGACCCGGGCCTGGACGCTCACCGGCCGCCAGGCCGGCCACGACGGCGTGCTCTCGGTGGGCCGGGTACAGACCCCCGTGCTGGGCCTGGTGGTGCGCCGCGATGCCGAGATCCGCGACTTCGAACCCCGCCCCTTCTACACGCTGTGGGTGGACCTCGGCGTGGCGAACGGCGAGCTGCGCGCCTGGTGGCAGCCGGGCGAGGCCCACTCGCTGGACGAACAGGGCCGCCTGCTGGTGCGCGAACCAGCCGCTGCCCTGGCCGAGCGCCTGCCGGGCGCCGCGGGTCGCCTGACCTCGCTCGAGTCGCGCGAGCGGCGCCAGGCCGCCCCGCTGCCCTACTCGCTCTCGGCACTGCAGGTCGATGCCGCCCGGCGCTTCGGGCTCTCCGCCCAGGCGGTGCTCGACATCTGCCAGCGCCTCTACGAGCGCCACCAACTGATCACCTACCCGCGCTCGGACTGCCGCTACCTGCCCGAGGAGCACTTCGCCGGCGCCCACGCCACCCTGAAGGGCGCCTGTCGCCAGGACGACACCCTGCGCGAGTGGCTCGCCGGCGCCGACTTCACGCGCCGTTCCAAGGCGTGGAACGACGCCAAGGTGGGCGCCCACCACGCCCTGGCCCCCACCGGCAAGCCGGCCGACACGACGCGCCTGGCCAAGGCCGAGGCCGACGTCTTCCGGCTGATCGCGCGCAACGTGCTCGCCCAGTTCTACCCGGCGCTCGCCGTGCGCGAGGTGAAGGCCGAGTTCACCATTCTGGGCGAGCGCTTCCGCGCCAAGGGCCAGGAAATACTGGAACCCGGCTGGAAGCCACTCTTCACCACCCGCGACGAGGCGCCCCCCCTGCCCCCGCTCCGCGAGGGCGAGACGTGCCGGGTTCTCGATGCGGGCGTCGAGGATCGCGAGACGCGTCCCCCGGAGCCCTTCACCGATGCCAGCCTGATCAAGGCGATGATGAACATCGCCCGCTATGTCGAAGACCCGGCGGTGAAGCACACTCTTCGCGAGCATGACGGCCTGGGTACCGAGGCGACCCGCGCCGGGGTCATCGAGACCCTGGTGACCCGCGGCTACCTGGTACGCCAGGGCAAGGCGCTGCGCGCCACGCGACTCGGCAGCGCACTCATCGCTTCGCTGCCCGATGCGGTGGGACGGCCCGAACGCACCGCGCTATGGGAGCAACGCCTGAGTGCCATCGCCGAGCAGGCCGACTCTCCCGCTCCCTTCCTGAATGGCCTGGTCGAGGATCTGCGCGGCCTGCTGGACCACGCCGATGCCGGCCGGCTGCGTCAGGCCCTGCATGGCGCCCAGGGTGAAGCGGCGGCATCGCCACGACCGCCCGGCCGGCGCAAGTCTTCCACCGGCAAGCGCAAGCCACGACGAAGCCGGCGGCGCAGGAGTTCGACATGAGCGAGCCGGCAGGGCTCTGGAGTGCCAGCCACTGGATCGTCGGCCCCGGCGCCCTGGGGCGGTTGATCGGGCTGCGTCTGGCCGCGTCGATACCGGTGACCCTCGTCGGTCGCCGCCCACTGCCCGCCGGCCAGGTACTGATCACGCCCGAGGGCGACACACTGGCGCGCCAGTTGACCACCACCAGCCTCGACGCCCTGCCCGACATCAAGCCCGACGTGGTACACCTGACCACCAAGGCCTACGCCGCCGAGTCCGCGCATGCCGCCCTGGTGCCGCACCTGCCTCCCGGCACCCCGCTGGTACTGTGGCAGAACGGCTTCGCCTGCCAGCCACGGCTCGGCGAACGCCATGCCGGGCCAGTGCTGTGCGCCACCACCACCGAAGGGGCCTACGTGCAGGGCGACGACCGGATGACCCATGCCGGCCATGGCGAGACCCGCATCGGCGCCCTCGGCGGCGGTCATGTCCACCTTGCCCAGGCGCTGGCCCAGACGCTGACTCGAGCCGGGCTGCCGGCCTGGGCCGTCGACGACATCCATACCCGGCTGTGGCACAAGCTCGCCGTGAACGCCGCCATCAATCCTCTGGTGGCACGCTTTCGCATCCGTAACGGCCAGTTGCGCGACCGCCCCTTTCGCCCCCTGGTGGAGACCGTGATCGCCGAGATCGCCGCCATCATGGCCGCCGAGCAGATTCCTCCTCCACCTCGAGGCTGGCGCGATCTGGTGTGGCGAGTAGTCGCGGGGACCGCTCGCAATCGCGCCTCCATGCTGCAGGACGTGCTGGCCGGCCGCCCCACCGAACGCGCGGCGATCCTCGGCCCGCTGCTGGAAGCCGCGCACCGCCATGGCCTTTCGTCACCCCTTCTCGTCGAGCTCGACGATGCATTGAGCCACCACGGCTGACTGGCCGTTGCCTCGTCAAGTAAACTGGCGGGGTCAATTCGAGGTTGCTAAGCTACAAAAGATAATGACGAAAACGCAACGGGCAGGCGGCGGCAAGGCTAATCCGCCTGTTCGAGGTCAGGGATATGAAAACGGGTTTTTCCGCCGCCACCTTAGCGGTTGCGCTTGCCTTGCTGTCGCCACTGGCTGCAGCCGACGAGGCATCACCCTCGTTGTCGCTGACGCCGGTCGTCGAGGACCCTGTCTATACCAGCGAAGACATGGCGCGCCTGGCGCAACTCGACAATGGGATCATCGTCCAGGGTGCCGATCTGGACACCCCGGACGGTTACACGTCCGGATTTCGGCTCACCGCCGGCTACTCTCCCTATCGCCTACCGCAATTCGACCTGGGTGCAGAGCTGACCTATCGCACCAGTGACGAGGTTCCCTTGTCCATGGCGGGAGAAAGTCTGCTGATGAACACCACCAGCGTCGGCGGTAGCCTGGTGGCTGGCGTGCGCCTCGGACACCTGGGACTCTATGCCAAGACCGGTTTCGCCGAATGGAACGGCGACCCGCTCGAACCTGGCGAGTCGGCAAGACTGGCCACCGCCGGCACCTCGCGGGTGAACGGTTTCGGCGCCCGCCTCGATTTCCCGAGCGTCAGCGGCCAGCTGGAGTTCGAGGAGATCGATGCCCCGAGCATGCAGCATCTGAATCAGTTGACCGCCTCGCTGCACATCCCGTTCTAGCGATCCCCCAAGAAGGAAGAGAGGCCCCTTCCTTCTTGGTCATCTCGTGTGTCTCCTTGCTTCTTCCTTGCAGGCTCAGCCGGTATTGCGCAGCCCCGCTGCGATCCCCGCCATGGTCACCATCAGCGCCCGCGTCAGCTCGCCGCTGATGGCGCCGTCGGCATCGCGGTTGCGCTGCAACAGCTCTGCCTGCAGCCCGTGGAGCGGGTCGATGTAGGGATTGCGCACCTCGATGGCCTGACGAATCAGCGGCGTCTGCTCCAGCAGCACGTCCTGGTCGAGAATCTCCAGCACCACCCCTTCCAGACGCGTGAACCGCTCGCGCAGCGCTTCGCCCAGCGCCTTCAGAGCCGGCTCGTCGACCAGACGCCGCTCGTAGTAGGTGGCGATACCCACGTCGGCCTTGGCCAACAGCATCTCGAGCATATCCAGATAGGTCCCGAAGAAGGGCCAGCGGTCGCGCATCTCGCGCAGAACCTCGAGTCCGCCCTCCTCGGCGACACGCGTGGCGAAGGCCTCTCCGCTACCCAGCCAGGCCGGCAGCATCAGGCGGATCTGCGTCCAGGCGAAGATCCAGGGAATGGCGCGCAACGTTTCCACTCCGCCGTCCTGGCGACGCTTGGTAGGCCGCGACCCCAGCGGCAGCCGCCCCAACGCGCCTTCCGGCGTGACGGCACGAAAGTAGGGCACGAAGTCTGGATCCTCACGCACCACGCCCACGTAAGCCCGGTGGGCGATCTCGGCCAGACGATCCATCTCATCGCGCCAGTGCGGCTCCGGGGCAGGCGGCGGCAGTAGGGTCGCCTCCAGCACGGCGCAGGCATAGATCTCCATGGAGCGCAGGGCGATGTCGGGCTGGCCGAACTTGAAGCGAATCATCTCGCCCTGTTCGGTGACCCGCAGACTGCCGTCCACCGAGCCCGGCGGCTGAGACAGAATGGCCGCGTGAGCCGGTCCGCCGCCGCGCCCAACGGCCCCTCCACGGCCGTGGAATAGGGTCAGTGACACGTCGTACTGGCGACATACCAGTACGAGACGCTCCTGCGCGCGGTACTGTGCCCAGGCGGCGGCGAGCTGGCCGGCATCCTTGGCCGAGTCGGAGTAGCCGATCATCACTTCCTGGCGGTCGCCGGCGAGCGAACGATAGCCGGGCAACGACAGCAGCCGGTCGATGACGTCGGGAGCGCGATTGAGATCGTCCAGGGTTTCGAAGAGCGGCGCGATGGGCAGCGTCACCCCGCCACCCACTTCCTTCATCAGCAGCGCCACGGTGAGTACGTCGGAGGGCTGCGCAGCCATGGAAATCACGTAGGTGCCGAGCGCTTCACGATGCTCGCTGGCGATGACACGGAAAGTATCGAGCACCTCACGCGTCTCTGCCGAGCACTCCCAGCGTCGCGGAATCAGCGGACGACGCGACTCCAACTCGGAGAGCAGGAAGGCCTGGCGCTGCTCCTCGCTCCAGTCGCGGTAGTGGCCGAGAGCCAGGGTATCGGTGAGTTCGTCCATCACCTGGGCGTGGCGACTCGCTTCCTGGCGGATGTCGAGCTTGGTCAGACTCACTCCGAACACCGCCACGCGACGCAGGGTATCGAGCAGCACGCCGTTGGCGATGGTGTCCAGGCCCACGTCGCACAGCGAGCGGTAGCAGGCCAGCAGCGGCGCATACAGCTGATCGCGGGTCTCGATGATCGGACCGCCTTCGAAGCTGTTGCCGTCGAGTTCGGCCTTGGCCCAGTCACGAGTTGCTTCGACACGGCTCAGCAGCCGCTTGAGCAGCTCCCGATAGGGCTCGGCGACATCGCCCACCTCGGCCTTGAGCGCACTGTTGGCCTTCCACATGGACAGTTCGGCCTTGAGCTGGTCGAGGTCGCGCAGATAGAGATCGGCCGCCATCCAGCGCCCCAGCAGCAGCACTTCCCGGGTGACCCGTGCGGTGACGTTGGGATTGCCGTCACGGTCGCCGCCCATCCAGGAGGCGAAGACGATCGGCGAGGCATCCAGGGGCAGACGTTCGCCAGCGGTTTCCAGCAGCAGGTTGTCGAGATCGCGATGGAAGGCCGGTACCGCCTGCCACAGGGAGTTCTCGATCACCGCAAAGCCCCACTTGGCCTCGTCCACCGGGGTGGGACGTTCGTGACGGATCTCGTCGGTGTGCCAGGCCTGGCTGATCAGTTCTTCCAAGCGCCCGCGGGCGCGGCTGGCCCGCTCCGGATAGTCGGCGGACGACTCGATGACCGACAGGCAGTCGTCGATGGCATCGTACTTCTGGATCAGGGTCCGCCGAATGACCTCGGTGGGGTGGGCGGTGAGGACCAGTTCGACGCGCATGGAGGCCAGCGTTTCGACCAGCTTGCGCGGCGCATGGCCTGCGCGGCGCACGCGCTCGAGCAGCTCGCCGAGCACCGGCTGACTGCCCGGCTTGTAATCCTCCACGCGGCGGAAGCGAGCGCGGTAGTGCTGTTCGGCGATGTTGGCCAGATTGAGGAACTGGTTGAAGGCGCGGGTCACCGGCAGAAGGTCGCGGTCGGGCAGCTTGCGCAGGTAGTCGATCAGTTCACGGCTGCTCTGGACATCTCCCTGGCGGCCCTGTTTGGCCAGTCCGCGAATGGTCTCGATACGATCGACGAAACCGGAGCCCAGGTCATCGGCAATGGTGCGTCCCAGCCCATCGCCCAGAATGCGCACGTTGTCGCGCAGCGATTCGTGCAGGTCGTCGCTCATGGCCGTTCTCCTCGCAAGGGTGTCGCTGTCGGGGTGTCATGTCGTTTGGCCCGCTGCCAATGCCTTTCCAGGGTGTTCAGGTCGGCGTCCTGGAGCCGTACGCCACGTTCGGTGAGGGTGGCTTCCACGTGGCGAAAACGCCGCTCGAACTTGGCATTGGTGGCACGCAAGCGTTGTTCGGGGTCGGCCTCGAGAGATCGGGCCAGGTTGGCAACGGCAAACAGCAGGTCGCCCACCTCCTCGGCGGCGTGGGCACTGTCGCCATCGGCGAGCGCTTCCTCCACCTCATCGAGCTCCTCGCGAATCTTGGCGATCACCCCCCGGGTATCGGGCCAGTCGAAACCGACCCGAGCGGCGCGCTTGGACAGCTTGGCGGCCCGCGACAGCGCCGGCAAAGTGAGCGGCACATCATCCAGCACCGAGGCCGTGCCGCTCGCCTGCCGCGAGTCGTCGGAGGCTTCGCCGGTCCGTTCGGCTCGCTCCTCGGCCTTGAGCGCCTCCCAGCGCGAATGAACCTGACGGGTTTCGACCTGCTCGGCGGACACGCCGGGCGGGCGACGCGAAGCCAGGGTACCGTCGGGGAAGACGTGGGGATGACGACGCAACATCTTCACCGTCAACGCATCCACCACGTCATGGAAGTCGAAACGCCCCTCCTCGCGGCCGAACTGGCTGTAGTAGACCACCTGGAAAAGCAGGTCGCCGAGTTCGCCGGGCAGCTCGTCGAAGGCCTCGCGTTCGATGGCATCGGCCACCTCGTAGGCTTCCTCGAGGGTATGCGGCACGATGGAGTTCCAGTCCTGTTCGAGGTCCCAGGGACAGCCCTGCTCGGGGTCGCGCAGCACTGCCATCAGAGTCAGCAGGTCCCGCAGGTCGTGACGTATCTCGCTCATGCCTTCTTCCTCTTGTGCTTGCCGCCCTTGGCACCGCTTCTCAGGCGCTTGACGTCGATCACGTTGGGCAGTTGCTGAATGCGCGAGAACAAGCGCCCGAGGGTTTCCAGGCCGTCGACCTCCACGGTGATGCGCATTCTCGCGATGCCGTCGCGAGTATCGGTCAAGGTATTCACCGACAGGACATTGACCCGATCATGGCTGAGCACGCCGGTCACGTCGCGCAACAGGCCGGAGCGATCCCAGGCCTGGATCTCGACATCCACCGGATACTGGGTGAGCGCGCGTTCGCCCCATTCCACCTCGATGATGCGCTGCGGTTCGTCGACGCGCAGTTGCAGAATGTTGGGGCAATCCTGGCGATGCACCGTCACGCCGCGGCCCTGGGTGATGAAGCCGACGATGGCATCCCCCGGCACCGGGTGGCAGCAGTTGGCCATGCTGGTCTTGAGATTGCCCACGCCCAGCACGGTGATATCGCTGGTCCCACCCTTGGACTGATCGCGGCGCGGCTTGGCCAGCAGGCGGTCGAGTTGCTCCTGATCGTCGCTCTCGCCGAACAGCTGCTGGGCCTGGTGCAACACCTGACCGACGCGCAGGTCGCCGGCACCCAGCGCCGCATACATGTCGTCGGCGGTAGCATAGTTGACCTTGCGCGCCAAGGTTTCGAGATCCATGTCCTCGACGTCGAGACGCTTCATCTCGCGCTCGAACAGTGACTTGCCCTCTTCCAGATTCTGCTCGCGCGCCTGGTGCTTGAACCACGCCTGGATCTTGGCGCGAGCCCGGGACGTACGCACGTAGCCGAGGTTGGGATTGAGCCAGTCACGGCTGGGGCCGCCCTTGGTGGCCGTGAGGATTTCCACCTGTTGACCGGTCTTGAGGCGATAGGTGAGCGGTACGATACGACCGTTGACCTTGGCGCCGCGGCAACGGTGCCCCACCTCGGTATGCACGCGGTAGGCGAAATCGATGGGCGTGGCGATGCGCGGCATGTCGATGACGTGGCCATCGGGAGTGAAGACGTAGATGCGGTCCGGCGCCACGTCGCTGGAGAGCCCTTCGCGCAGGTCGCCGAAGTCGCCGACTTCCTCCTGCCATTCGAGCACCTGGCGCAGCCAGGCGATCTTCTCCTCGTAGCTGGAGCTCTTGGCCTTGGTGTCGTGCCCCTTGTAACGCCAGTGGGCGCACACGCCCAGCTCTGCCTCTTCGTGCATGGCGAAGGTACGAATCTGTATCTCCAGCACCTTGTTCTCGGGGCCGAGCACCGCCGTGTGCAACGACTGATAGCCGTTCTTCTTGGGGTTGGCGATGTAGTCGTCGAACTCGTTGGGCACGTGATGCCAGCGCGAGTGAACGAGCCCCAGCACGGTATAGCAGTCGGTCACCTCGGGCACCAGGATGCGCACCGCCCGCACGTCGTTGACCTGGGAGAAGTCGATGCGCTTGCGCTTCATCTTGCGCCAGATCGAATAGATGTGCTTGGCACGGCCATTGACGTCGAAGTGCGATATGCCCTGGGCGCTCAGCATCCCCTGAAGGGTCTCGACGACGTCATGGATGTAGCGGTCGCGGTCGACGCGCTTCTCGGCCAGCTGCCGGGCAATGGTCTTGTACTCCTCCTCGTGGAGATAGCGGAAGGAGAGGTCTTCGAGTTCCCACTTGATCTGGCCGATCCCCAGGCGATGCGCCAAGGGAGCGTAGATGTCGAACACCTCACGGGCAACGTGCTGCTGCTTCTCTCGCGGAGCATCCTTCACCTGGCGCAAGGCACAGGTACGTTCGGCGATCTTGATCAGCGCCACCCGTACGTCATCGATCATGTTGACCAGCATCTTGCGCAGGTTGTCCTGCTGATCGTGCTGTATCAGGCCTTGGCTGGGTGTCTGACCGTTGCTGATGGCGGCCATCTGCAGCACGCCGTCGATCAAGCCGGCCACCTCGCGTCCGAAACGCTTGGTCACCGCCTCGAGCGACAGCAGCCCCTCTCGCACCGCACGGTATAGCACCGCGGCCTCCAGCGCCGGCTGATCGAGCTTGAGCTCACCGAGAATGTCGGCCATCTCCAGGCCCATGCGATAGCTGGTCTCGGCGGGCAGCCACGGCTTGTGGGGCTTCTCGGCCTCACGGGCGAGACGCAAGGCCAGTTCGCAGGCCTGGCGCAGCTCCTCGCGATCCCGCAGCTTGACGTCTTCTTCCAGGCGGGCGAGCCAGTGGTCGATATCGACCTCGCCGCTCGACGTGAGCGGCTGATCGTCGCGCACTTTGACCATGTCGTCAGGTTCCTTGCGATAACGGCTGCCGCTCGGGGTGCTCGAACAGCAGCACGGATTCCAGGTGCGAGGTGTGCACGAACATGTCGGCCACCGCCGCACGCGCGATACGGTATCCACCATGCACGAGGCGTGCCGCATCGCGAGCCAGCGTTGCCGGATCGCAGGCGATGTAGGCCACGACCGGCACGGGGCGCGCCGTCAGCGCCCGGCACACGGCCTCGGCGCCCTCGCGTGGCGGATCGAGCAGAACGGCCCGTGGCGCATGCGTCTCGAGCAACGCCGATACTGCGGCAATATCACCCAGGTCGGCTTGCTCGGCGGTCAGCGTCAGGGCGTTGTCGCGGGCATTGTCGGCCAGACGACTCACCATCGCCGGGTGCCCCTCGATGGCCGTGACTCGGGCACCGTCGGCGGCCAACGGCAAGCTGAAGTTGCCAATGCCGGCATAGAGATCGAGCACCGTCCGCCCGGCAGGCACGGCTAGCCAATCGCGTACCGTTGCCACCAGGCGACGATTCACCGCAGCATTGACCTGCACGAAATCCCCCGGGGCGAAACGCAGTCGCAATGGTGCATCCCCCGGGCCCCCGGGCAGCACGTAGTGCAGCGACGGCGGCGGCGTCAACCAGGCGAACTCGGGACTCTCACGCCCCAGCCAGTGGCCCACCGCTACGCCATGGGCCTCGCCAAAGGCTTGCCAGCGTTCGCGGTCAGCCGGCGACTCGCGCAATTGACGAACGACCACCGCCGCACCGCCATCGCTGTCGAGCAGTTCCACATGGCCGACGCACCGCGGCGCCTCGAGACGCTCGAGCGACTGGCGAAGAGGGCCGAGCAACGCCGCGAGCCGCGGCACCAGAACGGGGCAGGCGCCGATGTCCACCAGGCGGTTGGCGTGGCGCTCGCGAAACCCCAGGTGCAGCCGACCTTCGCCGTCCACCTTGACGCCGAGCCGGGCGCGCCGCCGATAGGCGGTGTCCGGCTCGGCCAAGAGTAGAGGCGGCTCGGCGAGTTCGATGCCTTCGCGCGCCAGCAGGTCGACGAGCACCGCCTGCTTGTGCGTGCGCTGACCGGTCAGCGACAGATGCTGAAGGTCGCAGCCACCGCAGCGCGCATAGTGCGCGCAGGGAGGCGCAACGCGTTGGGGCGAGGCTTCGAGCACGGTGCGGACATGGCCCTCGTCGTAGCGCTTGCGAGCGCGATGCACGGCCGCCTCGACACGCTCGCCGGGCAAGGCACCCGCGACGAACAGCGTCTTGCCATCCGCGGCATGGGCCACCCCGCGCCCATCGTGAGCCAGGCGTTCGATGACCGGCGCGGTAGCGTCTTCGCCGACTACCGGCGGTGGCGTCGCTTGACGCTGAAGCCCCGAGACTCCGCTGCGCCGACGATTCGGACGGCGCTTGCCCAGCATGGCCATGTCAGGCCTCCGGGGCGAACAGGCCGGTGGAGAGATAGCGGTCGCCACGGTCGCAGACGATGAACACGATCACCGCATCCTCGACCGTCTCGGCGACGCGCAGCGCACCGGCCAGGGCGCCGCCGGAAGAGACCCCGGCCAGGATGCCCTCCTCTCGGGCCAGGCGACGCATCTGCTCTTCGGCCTCGTGCTGGCCGATGTCGAGCACCCGGTCGACGCGGCTGCTGTCGTAGATGCGCGGCAGGTAGGCCTCGGGCCAGCGGCGGATGCCGGCAATGCTGGCGCCATCCTCCGGCTGCAGGCCGACGATCTCGACCGCAGAGTTGCGTTCCTTGAGATAGCGCGACACGCCCATGATGGTACCGGTGGTGCCCATGGAACTGACGAAGTGGGTGACACGGCCCTGGGTCTGCTCCCATATCTCCGGACCGGTACCCTGGTAGTGGGCCAGCGGATTGTCGGGGTTGGCGAACTGATCGAGACGCTTGCCATCGCCGCGAGCGATCATCGCCTCGGCAAGGTCGCGCGCCTCCTCCATGCCGCCCTCCTTGCTGACGCTGACCAGCTGCGCCCCGTAGGCCGCCATGGCTTGCTTGCGTTCGCTGGAGGCGCTCTCGGGCATGATCAACACCATGCGGTAGCCCTTGATGGCCGCGGCCATGGCAAGTGCAATCCCGGTATTGCCGGAGGTCGCCTCCACCAGGGTATCGCCAGGCGTGATGTCACCGCGCGCCTCTGCCTGCTCGAGCATGGAGAGCGCCGGTCGATCCTTCACCGACCCCGCGGGATTGTTGCCCTCCAGCTTGGCCAGCAGCGTATTGCCGCGACCGGCCGAAATGCGCTTGAGCTGCACCAGCGGCGTATGGCCGATGACTGTCTCGATGGTGGGGAAAGACATGCAACCGTCCTTAAGAAAAGGTCATCTCTTCATTATATCCGTGGGGCCAGCCACTGGACAGGCTAGCCGCTTGGCTGTGGCATACTGGGCTGGTCACCCACGCCCCGACCGAGGAAGCAGCGATGTCGCTCGGCAACCGTCTCGCCCTGTGGATTCTCTGCCTGCCCCTGGCGGTACTGGCGCTGGCGGCGATACTGGCTCTGCATCAGGATGCCCAGTGGCGCAAGTCGGCCCTGAAGGAACGCTTGACCACGGCAGCCGAGCTGCAGGCTCCACGCTTCGGCGAAGCCTTGGCGGCGGCCGACGACGCACGCCTCGAGAGACTCGGCCAGCAGTTGCTGGAGCTCGACGAGATCCGGCATCTCGGCATCCACGACACTGCCGGCAAGGCTCTGTTGTCGCTGGGTTCGCGCAGCGAGCCCTTCACTCCACCTTCAGCGACGCAGCGCCAGCTGGACAGCGAGGGTGACATCTGGCGGCTCATCCTGCCACTCGCCGCCCCCTCCGACCGGAGCGACGCCGCTCCCGCGGGCTGGATGACGCTGGACATCGATACGCGGCGCCTGACCCTCGCCTTCTACCGCCACCTGGCCAGTGCCGGTCTGGGCCTGCTGGTGATCGGCCTGCTGCTGTTCGTGATCGGCGCCACCCTGGGGCGGCGCCTCGACGGTCGGTTGCAGGACGCCAGTGAAGCCCTGCATCGGCTCGCCAAGGGCAGCCACCATACTGCCCTCGACACCGAACAGGGCTCGCCCGAACTCGACCGACTGGCCCGGCGCATCAACGCCTTGGGAACGGCCCTGGAAGCGTCCCGCGATGATATGCAGCGTCAGATCGAGCAGACCACTGCCGAGCTGCAGGAGTCGATGGAAACCATCGAGATCAAGAACATCGAACTCGACCTGGCCCACCGTCGGGCGCTGGAAGCCAGCCGCGTCAAGTCGGAGTTCCTGGCCAGCATGAGCCACGAGATCCGCACGCCACTCAACGGCATCGTCGGTTTCTGTCGCCTGCTGGGTCGCTCACGCCTGGAGCCGCGCCAGCGGGAATGGCTCGATCAGGTACAAGTGGCCTGCGACAACCTGCTCGCCCTGGTCAACGACGTGCTGGATTTCTCGCGCCTCGAAGCCGGTCGACTGGAGCTGGAACGCACCGACATCGACATGGTGACGCTGGTCGACGAGGTGCTGGGACTGCAGGCACCGCTCGCCCACCAGAAGCATCTGGAACTGCTCGGGCTGGTCTATGACGACGTCCCTCGCTCGCTGCGCGGCGACCCGCTGCGCATTCGTCAGGTGCTCACCAATCTGGTGCACAACGCCCTGAAGTTCACCGAAAGCGGCGAAGTCATCGTGCGAGTGATGGTCGAAGCGCAGACGACCGACGGCCGGACGACGCTGCAGATCAGCGTCAGCGATACCGGCATCGGCCTGACGCCCGAACAGCAACGCGAACTCTTCCAGGCTTTCCGTCAGGCAACGCCCGGGCATAGCCGGCAATATGGCGGTTCGGGGCTAGGGCTGGCCATCAGCCGCCAGTTGGTCGAGCAGATGGGCGGCGAGATACGCGTGGACAGCGAACCCGGGCAGGGCAGCACCTTCACCATCACCCTACCGCTGGAGAGCCGGGGCGATGGCATGCCCGCCCCGGAACGGCTCTTCGCCGGCGAACGCATCGCTCTGCTCGAGCCCCATGCACCGACCCGCTTCGCACTGCACCACCTGTTGAGCGGCTTGGGAGCCAGGGTCGTCGAGACATCCCAGCTCGGCGCTGACGATCCACCGCCGACCCTGGCCGTCGCTGCACTGCCCTCGCCATTGACGCCGGAAGCCCAGCAACAGTGGCAAGCCCGCCTGTCGGCCTGCCGCCATCCGGTGCTGCTGCTGGTCAATGCAAGCCCCTTGGAGCTGCCCGAGATCACCCTTCCCGAGCACAGCGAAATGCTGTGCAAGCCGCTGGCCCGCCAGCCCCTCGCCGACGCCCTGCGACGCCTGGTCGATCACATCAACCAACCCGCCCAGGTGACGCAGTCCACGCAACTGCTGGTGGTCGACGACAACGCCAGCAACCGCCGCCTGCTGCGCGAAATGCTGGCTCGTCCCGGCCTGATCGTGGCAGAGGCGGCCAGCGGCGAGGAGGCCCTCGCCCTGGCGGAGAGCGAGCACTTCGATCTGGTACTGATGGATATTCGCATGCCGGGAATGGACGGAATCGAAACCACCCGAGCCCTGCGACGCCTGGGAGGCTCCTGGTCACGCTGCCCCGTGATCGCCGTCACCGCCCATGCCCTGGAACCGGACCGTCAGCGCCTGTGCGATGCCGGCCTGCAGGACGTGCTCATCAAGCCGGTAGACGGCCGCCAGCTGGAAACGCTATTGCATCGCCACTTGTCGGGGTGGCCGCCCAGCGAACCCCATGAGAGCGACGTCGCTGCTGGCGTCTCTCCCGCCAGTGAATCGCTCGACGTGGTGGACATGGCGCTGGGCACGCGACTGGCCAACGGCAGCGAAAGCCTGGCTCGCGAACTGCTGGAGGAGCTGGTCCGGTCGCTGCCGGAAAGCGAGCGGGCCATACGCGACGCCCTGGCCGGTGACGACGAGGAAGCGCTGCTCGATGCCGTACATTCCCTCAATGGCGCCTGCCGCTACTGCGGGGCTCCCGAACTGGCGTTGATCGCCGAAACCCTGGAAACCCGTCTGCGCTCGCGGGGCATGGCTGCAGTCGATGGCCTGGTCGCGGCACTGTTCGACGCCATGGAGCGCGTACTCGAGTGGCACGCTCTCGAAAACGGCGCTCAGCCCTCGAGCACCACCATGGCCAGCGCCAACTCGGCCTCGTCGGAGAGTGACAGGTGAATCGTCGTGACCCCGGCAGCCTGGGCGAGCTCGTGGGCCTTGCCGGAGAGTACCAGTGAGGGCCGCCCCAGGGCATCGTTGACCACCTGAACCTCGCTCCAGCGCATGCCGCGCCGCATGCCCGTGCCCAGCGCTTTGACGAAAGCCTCCTTGGCGGCAAAGCGCTTGGCCAGATAGCCGGCGGCCTGGGGATGGCCGTTGAAGCGATCGAACTCGGCCGCGCTGAGCAGCCGCCGAGCGAATCGCGGGCCATGGCGCACCATGCCCGCCTGAAAGCGCGCCACTCGGGCGATGTCGGTACCGATGCCGATGATCATGGCTCAGTGATCATGCTCGTGGTCGTGGGCTTCGATGGCAGCCACTAGCCCCGCTTCCTGGCCGGCGACGATCAGTCGTTTCATCTCAGCCACCGCCTCCTTGAGACCCACGAACAGCGCTCGAGCGATGATCGCGTGCCCGATGTTCAGCTCGTTGATGCCGGGAATGGCAGCCACTGCTTCGACGTTATGATAATGCAAGCCATGTCCAGCGTTGACGACGAGCCCCAGCGCCAGCGCCTGTTCGGCAGCGCGGCACAGGCGCGCATATTCGCGCCGCGCCGCCTCGCCCGTCGCCTCGGCATAGGCACCGGTATGCAGTTCGATCACGGGCGCCCCCGCTTTCACCGCCGCCTCGATCTGTGCCGGCTCCGGGTCGATGAATAGCGACGCCTCGCAACCCGCAGCCGCCAGCCGCCGACAGGCATCGGACACAGCACCGAGACCGCCGGCCACGTCTAGCCCCCCTTCGGTAGTCAACTCCTCGCGCTTTTCGGGTACCAGGCAGACATGCGCCGGCCGCATCTGCTCGGCCAGCGTGAGCATCTCCCCGGTGACCGCCATTTCCAGATTCATGCGGGTGTTGAGCGTCTCCGCCAGCAGACGTACGTCGCGCTCCTGAATATGCCGGCGATCTTCGCGCAGATGAATGGTGATGCCATCGGCACCGGCTTCCTCGGCCAGCAGCGCGGCCTGGACCGGGTCGGGATAGCGAGTGCCGCGGGCCTGGCGCAGCGTGGCGACGTGATCGATGTTGACGCCCAGCAGGATGCGAGGGGGATACATGGAGTTCTCCAGGATACGAAGGTCAAGGGGTCGAGGGACAAGGGTAAAGCGATAAGCTGGAAGCTGGAAGCTGGAAAGGCAGCCTGTTGCCAGTCCCCGTATCAAGGTCTTGCTGCTAGCTTCAAGCTCCCGACCGGCGATTCCGGGAGGCCGCGAGCTTCTGCATCAGTTCACGGGACCGCAGAGGACGCGAGCCGAGCAGCGGGGCGAGCGCCGCGCGGGTCACCGCCTTGGCCGGGCCGGCCAGCCCCGGTTCGTCCCAGCCGCCGCTGGCCAGCAAGCGCAGGGTGCGCCCATCGAGGCCCGGATCGGCAACGATGAAAGCGTGCGACGCTGCATCGAAACGGTAGCGACACTGGGGGTCGAGTTCACTCCCCTGGGAATCGGTGAAACGCGGCATGGCATCGAGCGCTTCGAGCAGCGCCACTTCCAGGCGCCGAAGCCCTGGGGCTCGCGCCTCGGGCAGTGGCAGCGCGTCGAGCAGCGCCGTGTAGTGGGCGAACACCTCGGCCACCGGTAGCTCCAGAGGCAACACCCGGGTCAAGAGTTCATTGGCGTAGAGCCCGCACAACAAGCCTTCCCCGGCCAGCATCGCCGCTGCCCCGCCGCTCTCCATCAGCCTCAGCCGTTTGAGCTCGCCCTCGCCCACCCAGGTGACGTGCAGCGGCGCGAAGGGCTGCAGCCGCCCGCGGGAGCGCGAGCCGGGCCGCTGCACGCCCTGGGCCACGGCCCGCACCCGTCCATGCTCGAAGGTGACCAGATCCACCAGCGCACTGGTTTCGCGGTAGGGGCGCTTGTGCAGCAGAAAGGCGGGTTCGGGCGTCATCAGCGGGCGTCCATTGCGACGAGGGCGAAGCTCGAAGCTCGAAGCTCGAAGCTCGAAGCTCGAAGCTCGAAGCTCGAAGTCGCTAGTCTAGGTGATACCCCAGGCTCTTCAAGGCTCGCTCGTTGTCCGACCAGCCTCGCTTCACCTTGACCCACAGATTGAGCATCACCTTGGCATCGAGCAGGCGTTCCATCTCGAGGCGTGCCTCGCGCCCGATGGTCTTGATGCGCTCACCGTTCTCGCCGATGAGGATCTTCTTCTGGCCGGCGCGCTCGACCAGAATCAGGGCACTGATGTGCACGACCTTGCCCTCGTCGCGGAATTCCTCGATCTCCACCGTCATCTGGTAGGGCAACTCGTCACCGAGCTGACGCATGATCTTCTCGCGTACCAGTTCGGCGGCCAGGAAACGCTGGCTCTTGTCGGTGATCTGGTCGTCCGGGAAATGATGCGGACCCTCGGACAGATGTTTCGCCACCTCTGCCTCGAGCTCGGGCACGTTGGTGCCATGCTTGGCCGAAACGGGCACGATGGCGGCGAAGTCGCGCCGCGCGCCCACGCTGTCGAGCCAGGGCAGCAAGGCGCGCTTGTCCTGGAGGCGATCGACCTTGTTGACGGCCAGGATCACCGGCGCCTTGACGTGCTCGAGGCGCTCGAGCACCACCTGATCCTCATCGCTCCAGCGGGTGCGGTCGACGATGAACACCACGCAATCGACGTCGCGCAGCGCCTGGCTTGCCGCCTGATTCATGAAGCGATTGATCGCCTTGTTGCGGTCGCGGGTCTGAATGTGGATGCCGGGCGTATCGACGTAGATGAACTGAGCGTCGTCCTCGGTCTTGATGCCCATGACCTGGTGACGGGTGGTCTGAGGGCGACGCGAGGTGATCGACACCTTCTGGCCGAGGATGCGATTCATCAGGGTCGACTTGCCCACGTTGGGTCGGCCGACGATGGCCACGAAGCCGCAGGTCTGAGTCATGAAGGCCGTCCTCCGCGAGGGTCGAGACTCGCCAAAGCCCTGTCGGCAGCCTGCTGCTCGGCGTGTCGCCGGCTGGGACCGATGCCCAGGGTGCAGTCCCGGAGCAGCTCGACGTGGCACTCGACGGTGAAGGTCTGATCGTGAGCCTCGCCTTCCACCGACACCACCTCGTAACGTGGCAGCGCCGCCTGGCGAGACTGGAGAAACTCCTGCAGCCGCGTCTTGGGGTCCTTCTGGGTGTCCTGCAGGTCGATCGCTTCCAGACGCTCCGCATACCAGGCCAGCACTCGTGCTCGGGCCGTGTCCATGCCGGCATCCAGATAGATGGCACCAATCACGCCCTCGACCGCATCGGCGAGGATGGAGTCGCGACGATGACCTCCGCTCTTCATCTCGCCGGAACCGAGCCGCAGACACTCGCCGAAGGCCATTTCACGCGCCAGCTCGGCCAGCGTCTGGCCGCGCACCAGGCGCGCGCGCAGACGCGAAAGCTGGCCTTCCCGCGCCTGGGGAAAGCGCTGATAGAGAGCTTCGGCAATGACGAAGTTGACGATGGAATCGCCGAGAAACTCGAGTCGTTCGTTGTTCTGGCCGCCGAAGCTGCGATGGGTCAGGGCCAGCTCCAACAGCGAGACATCGCTGAAGTCATGACCGATCCGTCGGCTGAAGGCGATGAGAGAGTGGCTCACGAAGCTCCTGCTGGTCTTTGGTTGATTGTGCGGAGCGCGCCCCGCCTCGATCACGGCCGGAATCAATGGATGCGCCGTACGCTGGTGAAGCTCGGCAGACCGCCATCCCAATGCATCCATACGGCGAAGGCACGTCCCACGATGTTCTCTTCCGGCACGAAGCCCCAGTAGCGACTGTCGTTGGAATGATCGCGATTGTCGCCCATCGTGAAGTAGTGTCCTTCGGGCACCTCCACTTCGCGGACCCGCGGGCCGGGGTCTCGGGGATTATTGTAGATACGGTGGCTGACCTCGCCCAATTGCTCTTCCAGCAGCCATTCGCCGGGCTCTCCCGCCGGCGCCGCATCCAACAGTTCCTTGGCAACCGGCTCGCCATTGATGAAGAGCTGCTTCTCCTCGTAGCGCACCACGTCGCCGGGCAGCCCTACCACGCGCTTGATGAAATTGACGGACGGCTCCTCGGGGAACCGGAACACCATGACATCTCCCCGCTCGGGCTCGCCGATCTCGATGATCTCGGTGTTCACCACCGGCAGGCGCAACCCGTAGGCGAACTTGTTGACGAGGATGAAATCGCCCACTTCCAGGGTGGGGCGCATCGAGCCCGAGGGAATCTGAAAGGGTTCGACGAGAAAGCTCCTCAGCAGCAGCACGACCAGCAGCACCGGGAAGAAGGAGCGTGCGTAGTCGACCGGCCAGGGCTCCTTGAGCGCCTTTTCACGGGCCGCCTCACCGAGACCCTCGGTAGTACCGACTCCGGCGGAGTCCAACCGGCGCTGGCGAGCCGGGCGCCACCATACCAGGTCGAGCCCCCAGATCACCCCGGTAACGGCGACCGCCACCACCAGCAGAAGAGAGAAATCCATGTTGCGTCAATTCCTAGTCGTTGACCTTGAGCACGGCGAGGAAGGCGTCCTGTGGGATCTCCACTCGACCGACCTGCTTCATGCGCTTTTTGCCCGCCTTCTGTTTCTCGAGCAGTTTCTTCTTGCGCGTCACGTCACCGCCATAGCACTTGGCAGTGACGTTCTTGCGCAGCGCCTTGACGGTGGAACGCGCCACCACCTGGCCGCCGATGGCGGCCTGGATCGCCACGTCGAACATCTGGCGGGGAATCAGCTCTTTCATCTTGTCGACCAGAGCGCGCCCGCGGAAGTGGGCGTGGTCACGATGAATGATCACCGCCAAGGCATCGACGCGATCACCGTTGATCAGCACGTCGAGGCGCACCAGCTTGGCGGCCTGAAAGCGCTCGAAGTTGTACTCCAGCGACGCGTACCCCTTGGAGATCGACTTGAGACGATCGAAGAAGTCCATCACCACCTCGGACATCGGCAGCTCATAGGTGAGCTGAATCTGGCTGCCCAGGAACAGCATGTCGAGCTGGGTGCCGCGCCGCTGCTCGCACTCGGTGATGACGTTGCCGACGAACTCCTGGGGAACCAGGATGCTGGCCCGCACGACGGGCTCCCGCATCTCCTCCACATCGGCCATGTCGGGCAGCTTGGAAGGATTGGCGACGTAGATGACCTCGCCGTTCTTCATCGCCAGTTCGTAAACCACGGTGGGCGCGGTGGTCAGCAGGTCCAGGTCGTACTCGCGCTCGAGCCGCTCCTGGATGATCTCCATGTGTAGCGTACCGAGGAAGCCGACGCGAAAACCGAAGCCCAGAGCATCGGAATTTTCCGGCTCGTAGTCGAGGGAGGCATCGTTGAGCGCCAGCTTCTCCAGGGCATCGCGGAAGTCTTCGTAATCGTCGGCACTGACCGGAAACATCCCGGCATAGACTTGCGGCTTGACCTTCTGGAAACCGGGCAGGCGCGGCACGTCCGGCGTTTTGGCATGGGTGATGGTGTCCCCCACCGGCGCACCGTGGATGTCCTTGATCCCCGCCACCACGAAACCCACCTCACCGGCGCGCAGGATGCCGGTTTCACGCCGCAGCGGCGTGAAGATGCCCACCTCGTTGGCCTGCCAGTCGCCGCCGGTGGACTTGATGCGGATCTTGTCGCCTTTCTTCAGCGTGCCGTCGAACAACCGTACCAACGAGACCACGCCCAGGTAGTTGTCGAACCAGGAATCGATGATCAGCGCCTGCAGAGGCGAGGCGGGGTCGCCCTTGGGCGGCGGGATATCGCGCACCAGGCGCTCGAGCAAGGCGTCGATGCCCATGCCGCTCTTGGCCGACACCTGGCAGGCGTCGGTGGCGTCCAGACCGATGATCTCCTCGATCTCGTGCGAAACCTTGTCGGGGTCGGCCTGAGGCAGATCCATCTTGTTGAGCACCGGCAGCACCTCGAGCCCCTGCTCGATCGCCGTGTAGCAGTTGGCCACCGACTGCGCCTCGACACCCTGACCGGCGTCGACCACCAGCAGCGCCCCCTCGCAGGCGTAGAGCGACCGCGAGACCTCGTAGGAGAAATCGACGTGTCCGGGAGTATCGATGAAGTTGAGCTGGTAGACGTTGCCGTCCTGCGCATGATAATCGAGCGTGACCGACTGCGCCTTGATGGTGATGCCGCGCTCGCGCTCCAGGTCCATCGAATCGAGCACCTGCTCCTTGAGCTCGCGCTCGGTCAACCCGCCGCAGGTCTGGATCAGGCGGTCGGCCAGGGTGGACTTGCCATGGTCGATATGGGCGATGATCGAGAAATTCCGTATGTGCTTCAGCTTGTCGTGGGTCTTTTCGTTGCTCATCTAGCCCGGTCCGATGTTCGGTACGCGCGCGGCACCGGCGGCCTGTCCGCCACCGTTCGCGTATCGTGAGTTCGATGGCCGGTATTGTACCGGCATGACACGGGGTTGGACAGCGCAGCCGGGCGATGCCCACATAGCAACGCCTCGCCGGCTGAGCGGCGAGGCGTTGCGGGAGTACGCATGGAACGGTGGGTCAGCTCACTCCTGCTCCACCCGCAAGGCAACGAACAGCGAGCGGCCATCACGGTAGAGCCGCACCGGAACGGCACGATCCGAGGGCAGCGAACCGACCAGCTCGGCCAACTGCTCCGGGCTCTCCACCAGGCGGTGGTCGAGGCCCACGATGACGTCTCCCGGGCGGATTCCCGCCGCTGCGGCGGCACCCCGCGGATCGACGTCTGTCACCATGACGCCGGCATCGATGCCCAGCCGCTCACGCTCGTCATCGCTCAACGCGTCCACGGCAATGCCCAGGCGCGCCTGCGCACTCGGTTCGCTGCGGCTGCTGGAAGCCGTGGTCTCGCTCTCGGGCCAGTCACCGATGGTGATCGTCTCGGTGATTTCGCGGCCATCGCGCAGCACGGTCAACTCGGCCTCATCGCCGGGGTTGATGCGGCCGATCAGCCGCGGCAGGGTGCTCGAACGATCGACTTCCTCGCCATCCACTTCCAGGAT
The DNA here is from genome assembly GCF_900100195.1 of Billgrantia gudaonensis. GTDB lineage: Bacteria > Pseudomonadota > Gammaproteobacteria > Pseudomonadales > Halomonadaceae > Halomonas > Halomonas gudaonensis. The sequence goes on along the minus strand of NZ_FNES01000001.1, from coordinate 341,293 downwards.
GACGTCACCGGCCTGCAAGCCATCCCGCGCTGCCGGCCCTTCCGGGTCGAGGTCGGCGATCAGCGCACCACTGGCCCGATCCATGCCGAAGGATTCCGCCAGATCGCGTGATACGGGCTGGATCATCACCCCCAGCCAGCCACGGCTGACTCGCCCTTCGTCACGCAACTGATCGGCCACGTCCATGGCCACGTTGATGGGGATGGCGAAGGAGAGACCCATGAAGCCACCGCTGCGGGTGAATATCTGCGAATTGATGCCGACCACTTCGCCATCGAGATTGAACAGCGGCCCTCCCGAGTTGCCAGGGTTGATCGCCACGTCGGTCTGAATGAAGGGAACGTAAGCATCACGCGGCAAGGTCCGGTTGATGGCGCTGATGATGCCTGCCGTGACCGAGTGATCGAAACCGAAGGGCGAACCGATGGCGGCCACCCACTGGCCGACTTCGAGCTCCTCGGAGTCGCCGGTGCGCAGCGTCGGCAGGTCCGAAGCATCGACCTTGAGCACCGCAACGTCCGTGCGTTCATCCGCACCGATCAGTTCGGCCTCCAGCTCGCGGCGGTCGTTGAGACGCACCAGGATCTCGTCGGCTTCACTGACCACGTGAGCATTGGTCATGATGTAACCGTCTTCACTGATGATGAAGCCCGAACCGAGCGACTGACGCTCTTCGCTGTGGCCGGGGCCGCTGCCGCCGGGCGGGATGGGAAAACGATCACCGAAGAAATGGCGGAAGATTTCCGGAATCTCCTGCCCGCCAAAATCCTGGAAGGGGTCGCGGCGTTCGATGGTTCGCGACGTGGAGATGTTGACCACCCCGGGTGCAGCCTCTTCCACCAACTCGGTGAAATCCGGTAGCCCATCTCGGGCCATGGCCGACTGCCAACCCAGCAGCAGCGTGACCAGTAAAAACCACAGGGAAAGGTGTCGCGTAATAGGCTTCATGAAAAGCTCCTGCGTCCGCTCGTTCTATTGGCAAGCAGGCCAGTGATCGCACACTGGCCCCGGAACCTTTCGGACTCGACACCGATCGTCCGTCTGATGACGATCGATGCAATCCGACAGGCTCCTAGACAGACATAACCAGTTGCATCGAAAAAGGTTCACCCTACGGCCAACGATTCCAGAAGGTCGTGGCGACCTATCCTTCTCGACTCGCCACCCCCTCTGACGGTTCCTTCACTCGGTCCTTTCGGACTCTTCCCATATCAGGCCTTCGGATACGCGCACCAGTACCCGAACTGGCAACTCACCCATTACCACTACCTGATGTGGCTGCCCCGCCCGCTCAATATGGCGCACCACGGCCATCGAGATCCCGAGACGGTGAAGGCCGGGCATCAGCCGCTTGCCTGCCTCGTCGAGAGGTTCGACGAACAGGCTGAGCGTCGATAGTCCATCGCTGTAGATGCGATGCCCGACCCGTTCGCCATGACGCTGACTGCGCGTAACGACCGGCTGGGCGATGAATCCCTTCGGCAACCAGCCTGGGCGCCATGCCAGGGACGGCGGTGATCGACGACGATCCATGATCACGTCGCCTTCATGGAGCTGCGGTCGCTGGAGTTCGGTGAACTGGAAAGTTTCGACCACCCGCCCCTCTTCGTTGAGCAGTTGCTGCTTGAGCGGCAGGGCCGTGTCGCGATCGAGCCAGAACCGATGCCCGTAGCGGTGATCGTCCAGCGGCTCTACGTCGAGACGCACAACGCGACGACTGGCGATACGCTCCTCTTCACCCAGGCTGAGTCGATAGAAGCGCTCCAGGTGACGAGCAATGCCGGTGGGCGACGCGGGCGCTTCGGAGCCGTCTTCGGTCCAGGTGAGTCGACCGATGCGCCCACGACGCTCGAAGATCATCGGAGGACCGTCCAGAAAGCGTGCCACCTCGCGCTCCACGCCATCCTGCACGTCGTGAGAAAGCGCCACGGTGCGCACGCCGTCGACGCTGATGCGCACGGCCCGCGCCTGGAAAACGTAACAGTGGTTGGCCCATAGACTGCGCTCGAACCACTCCATGGGCGAATCGGGAGCGTCCCACTCGGCCACTTGTGCGCAGTCGAAGGAATCGGCCTCGCCCTCTTCCTCGCTCGCCAACACTCCCGCGGAAACCCAGATCAGCCCCCCGAGCAGCGCCAGGCGCCACGCCGTGCGCCCGACCCGCATCAGCGCGTACCCAGTGTCTCGCTACCGGATGCACGCAGCAGCGGCATCCAGGCATCGCTACTGCGATAGGCGGCTCCCTCCGAATGGCGGTCGAGGTAGCTCTGGAGCAATCGCGCCTGCTCCTGATCGCCACTCGTCGACTGGCGCAGGTTGGGAGACGTATCCAGTGGACGGCCGAAGCCAAAGTCTGCCTGAGACAGGAACGAGGAGGCATTGCCACTGGAGGGAGCGTTACCGAAGAGCGACATGCCCACCTGCTCTGCCTGGCCGGACAGGGCGGGGAGAGAAAAGCTGCGCTCCCCGGACACCGCTTCGACCGATGCCGGTGCCTCGGACCCGGTATCGGCCAGATCGGACCGATCGCCGCCGAAGCCACTGCCCTGATAGAACTGCACGCCGCTGATGACCATCAGTGTCACCGCTGCAGCAATGCCGGCACCGCGTGCCAGCGGTATCGAACGTCGCGACGATGGTGCCGGAGCCTGTGGCGCGGGAACGGGCTCTTCCTCGATGCGAGCCAGGATTCCCGCCGAGAGGTCCATGCTGACATCGACGTCATGATCCCGTCGCAGCAGGCTACGCATCAGATGATAGCGTCGCCAGGCGTCCGCTGCATCCGGGTCGTCCTCCAAGGACTTCAGCACCCGGCGCAGCTCGAGATCATCACCTTCGCTGTCCATCAGGGCAGAAAGCGATTCCCGTGCGTTCTGACTCATTCTTCACATCCTCACATCACAAGGCCGCTGCCTTGGCTTCGATGAATTCCCCGCCTTCCCTGCACGGCGGGCAGGCCACCCCTCGAGGAATAGCGGAAAACCGACCCGCTTCTCCTACCGATCACAGCTTCTGACGTCAAAGGCACTCAACAGTTCAGCAACCGTGCAAAAACCTTGCACTGGATCATCAATCGGCCACCGATTCGCGGCTTCGAGACGTGGTGACCAGCGGCTGAATATGCTGGTCCACGGCCTCTCGGGCGCGGAAGATTCGTGAGCGTACCGTCCCTACCGGACACTGCATGATATTGGCGATGTCCTCATAGGAGAGGCCGTCGAGTTCACGCAGTGTGATGGCCGTGCGCAAGTCGTCGGGCAGCTTCTCGATGGCCTCGAACACCGCCGCCTCGAGCTGGTCGCGGGCAATGGCCGCTTCCGGTGTCTCGATGTCGGCCAGCCGCCCGCTATGGTCGACGATCTCGGCATCGGCGATGTCCAGGTCGCTGCCTGGCGGACGCCGCCCCTTGGAAACCAAGTGGTTCTTGGCCGTATTGATGGCAATACGGTACATCCAGGTATAGAAGGCGCTCTCGGCACGAAACTTGCCGAGCGCCCGATACGCCTTGATGAAGGCCTCCTGGGCCACGTCCTGAACTTCGGCATGGTCCTGAACGTAGCGGCCGATCAGGCCAATGATCTTGTGCTGGTACTTCTTCACCAGCAGGTCGAAGGCGCGGGTATCCCCCTGCTGGGCGCGTTCCACGAGCTGCTGGTCGGTTTCACGATTTCCCATTCACACCCTCCCCAATCGGGAGAGATCCTGGCGCAGCGTCGTGAAGGTGCAGCGGGGCGTTGCAACGAAATCTGCATGCATGGTCTCAACCTGGTGCCTGGCGGCAGCTCATGTCCCTGAATGTCACCGTTCATCGAAACGGCAAGTGTTCCTGTTTCTCGCTCGCGCATCAAGCCGACTTGCCATCGTCAGCACCGGCGCTGTGACCGGGCTCGACGCCTTGCGGTTCCCCATCCGATTGATTTTTGCCTCATCGGCGAGCGATAGTAGGCGGAAGACTCGCCCCCAACGCATCATGACACGATACAGGTAGCACCCATGTCCGATCAGCAGGTCAACAACCTCAATGTTCTTTCCCAGGACGTTCTGGTCACTCCCGAGGCCCTCAAACAGGAGATACCCCTGAGCGAGGCCGCCGAACGGACGGTCATCGAAGGGCGTCGTACCATCCAGAACATCCTCGACGGCACCGACCCGCGCCTGCTGGTGGTCATCGGTCCTTGCTCGATCCATGACGTGGATGCCGCCCTGGATTATGCCCGCCGCCTGCGCCGCCTGGCCGATGAGGTCAAGGATAGCTTGTATGTCGTGATGCGCGTCTATTTCGAGAAACCCCGCACCACCGTAGGCTGGAAGGGACTGATCAACGACCCGCACATCAACGGTTCCTTCGAGATCGAGGAGGGTCTGCGAATCGCCCGCCGGCTGCTGGTCGAGCTCTCCGAACTGGGCCTGCCGCTCGCCACCGAAGCGCTCGATCCCATCTCGCCGCAGTACCTGCAAGACTGCATCGGCTGGTCGGCCATCGGCGCTCGCACTACCGAATCGCAGACCCATCGTGAGATGTCCTCCGGCCTGTCGAGCCCGGTCGGCTTCAAGAACGGCACCGACGGCAGCCTCGACGTGGCGGTCAACGCCTTGCAGTCAGTGGCCCATCCGCACAACTTCCTGGGCATCGATCAGGCCGGCCAGGTGGCGATCATTCGTACCCGCGGCAACGCCTATGCTCACGTCGTGCTGCGCGGCGGCAACGGCAAACCCAACTACGACAGCGTCAGCGTGGCGCTGGCCGAGCAGGAACTGCGCAAGGCCGGAGTGAAGCCCAACATCATGATCGACTGCTCCCACGCCAACTCCAACAAGGACCCGGCCCTCCAGCCGCTGGTGATGGAGAACGTCACCAACCAGATCCTGGAAGGCAATCGTTCCATCATGGGCCTGATGGTGGAGTCGAACATCGGCTGGGGCAACCAGAAGATTCCCGACGATCTCGGCGATCTGCAGTACGGCGTCTCCATCACCGACGCCTGCATCGACTGGGACACCACCGAGCAGGCCATGACGCGCATGGCCGAGAAGCTGGCTCCGGTGCTGGCCGAGCGACGCCGCGACACCTGAGCCACGGCGACACTTCTCCTCGACGGCCCGCCATCGGCGGGCCGTGGTGCATCACAGACCGGCACCGCCCGAATTGCCGGCGTTTGCGTCAGCGATTCAGGGTGACTGACGGACCCCGTCGATCTCGCGCTCGAAGGGCGGCAATGCATCGAGCAGTGCGCGGCCATAACGCCGTGTCAGTACGCGGCGATCCAGCAGCGTGATGCGACCGCGGTCGGCCTCCTTGCGGATCAGCCGCCCGCACGCCTGAACCAGCTTGATGGAGGCGTCCGGCACGCTGATGCGCATGAAGGGATTGCCCCCGCGGCTCTCGATCCACTCCGCCAGCGTCGCCCCTACCGGGTCGTCGGGTACGGCAAAGGGCAGCCGGGTGATCACCACGTGGGTCAGGTAGTCACCGGGCAGGTCGATACCCTCGGCGAAACTGGCCAGGCCGAATATCACGCTTCCCTCCCCCGCATCGACCCGCGCGCGGTGGCGGCCAATGAGTTCGCGCTTGGGCAGCCGATCCTGGGCCAGCACCCGCTCGGCGAGCGTTCGCGGCAGCGCCTTCTCTACTGCACGCAGCTGTGCCCGCGACGAAAACAGCATCAGCACCGCCTCGTCTTCGCCCAGGCCTGCGACGAAGTCGACGATCGCCCGCTCGTGGACCTCGCGATCGGCGGGATCCACTGCCTCGCGGGGCACGCTGAGCACTGCCTGGGAGTAGTCGAAGGGGCTCGGCAACCGCTGATAGCGATAGCGGTTGGCCAGCCCGGCACGCTCCTGCAGCCGCTCGAAGCGTCCCAGGGCCGTCAGCGTCGCCGACGTGACCACCGCACCGAAGCAGCTGCCCCACAACGTGCGCGCCAGCGTCGGTGCGGCAGAAACCGGGCTTGCCGAGAACGTCAGTTCACCATCGCCGCCCAGGCGCTCCAGCACCATCCAGCGCGCCCGCGGCGCCTCGCCTTCCTCGTCGCTCTCGGCATAGGCCTGCCACAACGCATGGGCCTCCAAGGCGCGACCGTGCAGCAGAGCGACCAACGGCAGCCACGCCTCGGCTTGCTCGCGGGGCAAGCCGGTCTGCTTGTCGGGATCATGACTCTCGCGCAGGATGTCGCTCATCGTCTCGAGACTGCGCGAGAGTTCGGCGAACGCCGTGACCAGAGCTCCAGCCTGGTCGCGCAGCCCATCGGGCACGCGCCCCATGGGAAAGCGGTGGGTCATGCTCTCCTCTGCGTCGCCCAAGCCCTGCTGACGACCCGCCAGCTGATGACCGAGCGCAAAGACCTCGCCGAGACGCGGCTCCAGGGCGGCGATCAGCTCGGGCAGGCCGGCCAGCAGGCGCGCCAGGGTGGGCTGCACGGCCAGCGCCGCGTTGAGCTCGGTAAGCGACTTCTTGAGGGTGCCTAGCCAGCGCAGCGCGCCGCTCACGCCCACGCGATGGGTGAAGTGCTGCAAGGCCTTGTCGGGAAGATGGTGGCCCTCGTCGAAGACGTAGATGCAATCGCCCGGCGGCGGCAGCACCACTCCACCACCCAGCGACAGGTCGGCGAGCACCAGGTCATGATTGGCGACGATGACGTCGGCGCTCTCCAGATCGCGGCGAGCGCGAAAGAAGGCGCAGGCGCCGAAGTGGCCGCAGCGGCGATTGGTACACTGGCGATGGTCGATGGTCAGGCGACGCCAGTCGGCATCCGCGATGGCTTCCGGCCAGCTGTCGCGATCGCCTGGCCAGCGACCGCTGCCGTAGGCATCGGCCATCTCCTGCACCAGCGTCTGAAAGTCGTCGCCTCCCTGCCCAGCCAGGCTCTGTTCGAACAGCGACAGAGTGGGATTGTCCGCCACGCCGTCGAGTGCCTGTTCGAGACGCGCCACGCAGAGGTAGCGGCCGCGCCCCTTGGCCAGGGCGAAATCGAAGTCGAGACCGCTGTGCGCCTCGAGCGCCGGCAGGTCCTGGTGCAGCACCTGCTCCTGCAGCGCCACCGTGGCCGTGGCAATCACCAGCCGCTTGCCGTGCGCCTTGGCCACCGGCAGCGCGGCAAGCAGGTAGGCCAGGGTCTTGCCGGTACCGGTGCCGGCCTCGAGCACGCAGACGTGCTCGTCGCTGGTGCGCCGCCCCGCCTCGTCGGCGGTGATGCCGCCCAGGGTGCGAGCGATCTCGGCGATCATCAGCCGCTGCCCGTAGCGTGGAGTGAGATCCAGCGCCTCGAGCACGCGGCGATAAGCGGCCTGGATCTCCTCCTTGAGGGCTTCGTCAAGCATATTCACCCAAGCTGTAAGCTGGAAGCGGTAAGCGGTGAGAAAACTCCACCTCACCGACCGTGCAGAGCATGAACTGAGCTTGCATCGAAGCCGTCAGCATCGGCAGCAAAGCATCGTCGGTTTCCAGAGCGCTACCTGCAGTAGTGTTACAGCCCATTCAGCGCAGACCTTCGCCTTGTCTGGCCGTCACTCGAGATGTTCATCAACATCTGGGCTGACCATGTTGCTATGGCTTCCAGCTCCCAGGCGCGTAGCGCCGCTCTTCGAGCTTAGCGCTCATAAAAGTCCTTCCGGCGGATGCTCGCAGGGCAGCTTGTCGCCGATGTAGCGCTCGATCTCGGGCAGCGAGAAGGCATCCTCCTCGCCCACGAAGCTGATCGACACGCCCTTGGCACCGGCACGACCGGTACGCCCGATGCGGTGCACGTAGTCCTCCGGATCCTCCGGCAGGGTGTAGTTGATCACGTGGCTGACGTCCTCGATGTGGATGCCGCGCCCCGCCACGTCGGTGGCCACCAGTACCTGGATATCGCCCTCGCGGAAACTCTCGAGGGTCTTGATGCGCTGATTCTGCGGCACGTCGCCGGAGAGCATGGCGACATTGATGCCGGCCTTGCGCAGCAGCTCGTCGAGCCGGCGCACCAGGTCCCGGCGGTTGCCGAACACCATCACGCGATCGAAGGCCTCCTGCTGGAGCAACTTGACCAGCAGTTTCTGCTTGTCGTCGTCGCTGACCAGGTAGACGCGCTGATCGATATCCGCCTGGTTCTCGACGGTGACCTCGATCTCCACGTACTCCGCCTGGTGCGTCCACTGGTTGGCCAGATTGAGTATGTCCTGAGAAAAGGTCGCCGAGAACAGGAAGGTCTGTCGTTCTTCCTTCTTGGGCGTATGGCGGATGATGCGCTTGACGTCGGGGATGAAGCCCATGGAGAGCATGCGGTCCGCTTCATCGAGCACCAGCACCTCCACTTGGGTGAGGTCGACGTCGCGTTTCTCGTGGAAGTCGAGCAACCGCCCCGGCGTGGCCACCAGAATATCGACATTCTTTCCGAGGTTGTCGCGCTGCTTCTGGTAGTCCATGCCCCCCACGACGCTGGCCACGTTGAGCGACGTGAAGCGGGCCAGCGCCTTGGCATCCTTTTCGATCTGCAGCGCCAGCTCACGGGTCGGCGCCACGATCAACGCACGCGGAGCCCCCGGCTTCTGGCCGTCGGGCGCCTCCTCCTCGAGAAAGTAAGCCAGGATCGAGATCAGGAAGGCAGCCGTCTTGCCGGTGCCGGTCTGGGCCTTGCCCACCACGTCGCCACCCAGCAGCGTATGGCGCAGCGCCTCCGCCTGGATCGGCGTGCAGTATTCGAAGCCCAGCGCATGAATGGCGCGCATCAGCGGCAGCGGCAACTCGAAGTCGTGAAAGCGCCACTTGCCCGCCACGGCAGGCACCTGAAACTGGCGCAGATCCCAGTTCGACTGGCGGCGGCGCGGCTTGCGACGCCGACGCTTCGGCTTGCGATTCTGGGCCGGGGCTGTGGTCTGTTCCGACTCGCTCATAGGCTGTGTGTCTTGTCCGTAACAGTGGATGGAAAGCCTCGTTCGGCGGGCATTGTACCAGCCTCGCGCGACGAGGGCGCGCTTGCGGGTCGAGACTGGTAGAATGCACACCCGCTTGGCATTCGACACGCTCAGGAGTCCGGCCATGACCCGCCGCAAGAAGACTCGCTCGCTGGCCGACAAGGTGACCATCCGTACCGGCCGACGCAAGGACTACCGCCAGTGGCGTCACGAAAACCCCGACGAGGTGGCCCCGTCGCGCCGCTTCACCCAGAAGAAGCGCCAGCAACGCAAGCTGCAGGCGGCGCGCAAGCAAGCCCGTCAGCAAGCCGGCCAGCCGATCGACATCCACCCGCCGCGTGACGACAAGGAGACCGACTGATGCGTCTGGTGTCGTTCAACATCAATGGAGTCCGCGCCCGTCTCCACCAGCTTTCGGCGCTGGTGGACAGCCACCGCCCGGCGGTGATCGGCCTGCAGGAGACCAAGGTGCAGGACAGCGAGTTTCCCCGTGCAGCGGTGGAGGCACTGGGCTATCGAGTCGTGTTCCACGGTCAGAAGGGGCACTACGGCGTCGCCTTGATGATCGACCCTGCCCAATGCGGAGAGCCGGACGCCGTGCACTACGGCCTGCCCGAGGACGGCGAGGACGCCCAGCGGCGCCTGATCGGCGTGCGACTTCGCCCGGCATCGGGCGAACCGCTGACGATCTACAACGGCTATTTTCCCCAGGGCGAAAACGTCGAGCATCCGGTGAAGTTTCCGCACAAGCGGGCCTTCTACGCCCAGCTCACCGAACGGCTGGCGTCGCATCACCACCCCGACGAACGCCTGGCAGTGATGGGCGACTTCAACATCTCGCCGGAGGACATCGACATCGGCATCGGCGAGGCCAATCGCAAACGCTGGCTACGCGAGGGCAAGACCAGCTTCCAGCCCGAGGAGCGTGAGTGGCTCGCTCGTCTCAAGACCTGGGGGCTCACCGACAGCTACCGACTGCGCCATCCCGAGATCGACGACCGCTTCAGCTGGTTCGACTATCGCTCCCGCGGCTTCGAGCGCGATCCCAAGCGCGGTCTGCGCATCGACACCATCCTGGTCACCCGCTCACTGGCCGAATCGGTCACCGACGCAGGCATCGACTACGCCTTGCGCGGCATGGAGAAGCCCTCCGACCACGCCCCGGTATGGACCGACATCGACCTCTGACCGGCACAACGCCGACGGCCGCCCGACTGGGCGGCCGTCCATGAGGCCTGAAACTGGCGCCGACCACTACCGGATGACCGTCCAGGCCGTCTTCAGATAGGCTTCGCCGTTGGCCTTGACGCCTTCGTAGTCCCCCGTCTCGGAACCGAGATGCACCTCTTCCAGGGTGGCGGCCACGTTCTCCAGATCCGTGTGGATCTTGGCCAATGCCTCTTCGATGGTGTAGCTCAGCTGGTGAATGTTGCCCATGTCCTCATCGCTGAGCTCGTCCTTTTCGAGGATGGCGGCCAGTTTCTCGTTGTATTCGGTGAAGTTGGCCACCGCTTCCACCAGCGTTTCCGAGGACTTGGCCTCGAAGTGATCGACACGCTCCTGCTCATCGGCAACGGCCAGTGAAGCGGTGGTCATCAGGCTAGCGAGGGCCAGTGCGATCAGCGGCTGTTTCATGGTGCATCCCCTTCCATTCGTTGACGGATAGCGTGATTGAAAGTCGGCAGACTCGACCTGCCGTAGCCATTCGACTCTACCACCCAATATAGCGAATGAAAACGATTGGCATTGTGTTTGACGTTGTCAATGGACCTGGGTCAAGTCCTGGCCCGTTTCGGCGCGCTCTTGCGAGCGCTCGTCCGCCGATGCCTCTAATGTCGCCAGCCAGGACTCAGCCTCCTCGGCACCTCTCGCGGCGGCTTCGTCCAAGGCTTGTCGCGCCCGCCCGTCGCGCCCCCAACCCAACGCCAGCTGACCGAGGCGCAGCCAGTCGTCAGCGTTTTCGCTGCGCTCGGCCACGTCCTGCCACGCTTCGAGCGCCCGATCACGGTGGCGCGCCCGCTCCCAGGCACTGGCCAAGAGACGCCGATTCTCCACAGTGTCGGGCAATGCCTCTTGGTCGAGAGCCGCCGACAAGCGCTCAGCGGCTCGCGCCGGAGTGCCGCCGGCCAGGTGCAGCTTGATTAGCATCAGGCGGTCTTCGCGACCGTCGAGTACGCCCAGCCGCCAACCGGCCTCCCATAGTGCAGCTGCCTGCCCATGGGCTCCGATCTGCTGGGCGAGTCCCGCTGCCTGGCGCCACTCGGAAGCGTCGCTATCGGCATCCAGGTCTTCGGCCAACACGTCCAGGGCTCGCTCGCCATGCCCGGCGCGCTGATAGACGACAACGGCCAGCCGTCGCTGGGCATCGTCCGGTGAGTCATCCACTTCGAAAGCGCGCCCCACCCAGTCGGCCGCCGCCGACCAACGCTCCAGTTCGGCCAGGCCACGTGCCATCTGCCAACGATCGTCGGCATTGCCAGCATGACGCTCGAACCAGTCGCCGAGCAGCTCGACGCCTGCCTCGGCTTCGTCGGCGGCCAGGCGCAGATTGGCTTCCTGACGCAGCCAGCGGTCGGCCTGCTGTGCTTCGACCACATCGCTGGCGCGTGCCTGGCGCAGCAGCTCCGCCGCCGTATTCGGGCGGCCGGCGCGCGCCTCGGCACTGGCGGCAAGCTGCAGATAGAGTGCCCGCGCCCATCGGTCGGCGACATTCCCCCCGGCAAGTCGCTGGGCCTGGCTACGGGCACGCTCGCTGACCGTCTCGAGATCGCCCTGCTCGAGCCGGCGCTCCTGAGCCTGAAGATCGGCGATGATATCGCCAGGGAGGGCCGGCGCCGCCCATGAGGGCATGCCAATGGCCATGCCCAGCAACAGAGTGGCAACCAGTCGACACGCTGTCATGGCATCACCTCAGTTGGAATTCCAGACGCTGGCGTGCACGGCGCAACCCCTCGCCGGGTTCGAACTGCCAGCGCGCCACGGCCTGCCGTGCCGCCCTGTCGAACACGTTGCCCGGCTGCGCCTCCACGATTCGGATGGTGTCGGGATCGACGCTGCCATCGGGCCGAATCACGAAGGTCAACTCGACATGCCCTTCCATTCCCCGACGCTGGGCACGCGCGGGATAGTCCGGCGGCACGCGACTGGTGGGCGTGGGCGACCCCACATCGACCGGCTCCCGGGACGTCTCGGAGGCATCGGAGGCCCGTTCGGCGACTGCCGTCTCGTCCGTCGTCGCTTCCACGGCCTCGCTGGCGGGCTCGGGCTGCGGTGCCGGTTCCGGCTCGGGCTGCGGCTCGGGTTCGGGCCGTGGCTCGGGGCGCTGCTCGACGAGCTCCGGCAGAGAATCATCGAGTTCCATGGGCGGAGTCTCGGATGTCGGCAGCTCGGGATCGGGCAACGCGATGCGGCTCTCGCTCAGTGGCGCCGGCTCCGGCACGGGAGGAGGCTCCACCGGCGCCGCGGGGGTCGGCGGAGGCGGCGCCGCCTCCGCCGGCATCTGCTCCGCCGGGGCCTCGGCCTCGACGAGATCCAGCGTGGTCGGCTCGAGCACCTCGATGTCGGCCTGTGGCGGCGCTACCAGCAGCGCCAGCAGCCAGAACAGGCCCAGCGCCAGCATCACGCCCCCGACCATCGCAACCGGAGGTCGGATCATGGGGTACCCCGGTTCGCCGCCACGGCGACCTGCTCCACGCCCGCCTCACGAATGCGGTCCATCACTTCGATCAACAGACCGGTGGTCGCATCCCGGTCGGCCTGGATGACCACGCCACCGTCACCGCTGACCAGATCGGCGACCCGCCCCCCTACGCGATGCGCATCCACGGCCTCGCCATCGACCCACACGGCCCCCTCCGGGGTGATGGCGACCATCACCTGAGCATCGGGCCGTGGGCTTGCGTCGCTGGACTCGGGGCGGTCTATCTCCACGCCGCTCTCCTTGATGAAGCTCGTGGTCACGATGAAGAAGATCAGCATGATGAAGACCACGTCGAGCATCGGCGTAAGATTGACTTCGCCGGACTCGTCGCTATCGGCGCCCAGACGGCGTCTACGCATTGGTGTCCTCCAGGGCGCGGGCCAGGCGGTCATGCAGCCGCTGATTCTCGCGCCGGATGATGTGCTCCAGGCGGCTGGTGAAGAGCAGGCCGACCACTGCCACCGCCATCCCGCTCAGGGTCGGCAACGTCGCTCGCGCTACGCCGTCGGCCATGGCGCGCGCTTGATTCGTCTCGCTCATCGACAGGCTGTCGAAGACGCTGATCATGCCGGTCACGGTGCCGAGCAGGCCGAGCAGCGGACACAGCGCCACCAGTAACCGCAGCCAGGGCAGGGGACGCCGCAACCGAGCGATCAACTGGCGGGTCCACACCTCGCGGAGAGTGAGAGCACTCCAACTCAGGTGGTCGCTGCGCGCTACCCAGCGCTGGATCAGGCGACGCCGTGCACGTCGATAGGTGATGCGCACGTACCACAGCCGCTCCAGGGCGAGCCCGAACAGAGCCGTCGCCACCGCCATGATGACCAGCAGGATGATGCCGCCGGCCTCGATCAGCCGTTCGAGGGGCTCAAGCCAGGGCAGAATCACGGACTCGGCTCTCCGTCGGTGGTGGACCGTCCGCATGCCGGCCTTCCAGATGCTCGGCGAGGGCAGCGCTCGCTTCACCCTCGACGACACCCGTCAGTGCCCGGCTGCGCGCGGCGAGTGCGGTATGGGCGAACAGCAGCGGTACGGCAGTGATCAGGCCCAGCACGGTAGTGACCAGTGCCTGGCTGATGCCGCCGGCCATCAGCTGCGGATCACCGGTTCCGAACACCGTGATGGCCTGGAAGGTGACGATCATCCCGGTGACGGTACCCAACAGTCCCAACAGCGGCGCCACCGCGGCCAGCAGCTTGACAAGCGGCTGGCCGCGCTCGAGACGCGGCAGCTCGGCGAGCACCGCTTCGTCGAGGCGCGCTTCGAGCGCCTCGGGAAGCTGATCCGTCTTGAGAGCACGAAAGCGCTGGAGCACCCGCCCCAAGGGATTGTCACCGCGCAACCGGTTCAGGTCGCGACGCTGGCGACGCACGGTCAGACTGACCCGCAGCAGATAGAGATACTGCGCCAACGCCACCAGCAGGCCAATCCCGCCCAACGCCACCACGACATAGCCGACGGCCCCTCCCTGGTGGAAACGTTCGATCAGGGTGGGCTGCTGGGCCAGCGCATCCACCAACTCTCCCCCCGTGGGATCGATGGCCAGGCGGCGAGACTCACCGGCGTGAAAGGCCTCCAGAGTCTCTGCCACTGCCGCCGGCGTGCGCGGCACCACGGAAAGCACGCCGTCGTCCTCCCCTCGGCGCAACAAATCGCTCTCGATGAAGGCGGCGAGATCGCCAAGGCGTACGACCTCACGCGGCTCGATCGCACCGTCGCGCCCCGCCACCGGAGCCGTGAAGCGTGTGACTCGTCCAGTCTCGGCGGTCAGCATCATCAAGCTGTCAGCGAGTCTTTCCAAATGCTCGAGTTCCAGCACCTCGGCATCGTCGAGGCGCGGTGGCAGCTCGGCACCGCCGAGGCTGATCCAGCTTTCGCCCAGGCTGTCGCGCAGCTCGCCGCTGTGCCGGGCCACGGTGGAAAGCAGTGCAGCGAGCTCTTCCCCCTGCTCGTCCTGGCGCTCATCGAGCTCGTCTTGCCAGGCCGCCTGGTCCGCCTGGCGCTCCGCCAGGCGTTCGCTGCGCGCCTCGGCATCGGCATGGGCGGCGCGCGCCTCGGCCAGCGCCTCCTCGAGCGCCTCCTGATCGTCGAGCAGCTCGGCCAAGCGAGCCCGGTCACGCTGTTCGGCCGCTTCACGCTCGGCCTGTAACGTGGTGAACGCATCGGACTGTGCCAGGGCCGGCAAGGCAACAGCCCCCTGCATGGCCAGCAGTACCGCCGTGATCAGTCGTCGAAACGGGGTCATGACCGCCCCTCCTCGTCGTCATGCGACTCCAGGGGCTGGGAGAGCGGCAACGTCAAGAGTTCCGGCGCACGCTGGTCGCGAGCGATACGCAACCCGGTACGCACCTCGCGCCGTGCCGCCTCGTCGAGTGACGCCCAGCGCCCTTCTTCCGCCTGCCATACCCCTCCTTCTCGGCCATCGGGAGTCAGATAGTAGAGTCCCACTCGCGCCAGACGCAGAAAGTCGACCTCACGGCGCGATGCTTCCTCATCGCCTTCGCCTCCGAGATAGCCGCGCCAGGCATCGAACTCGCGACCGTAGTCGAGCTCGGCCCGCCAGGCTCCCAGAATCCGGTCGAGCTGATCGGCCTCGGAGAGGTCGGGATCGCTCAGACTGGCCTCCAAGCTGGCCACCCGAGCCCGGCGTTCCTCGCGCAGAAAAGGCAGGTCACCCTCGACCCAGGCATCCAGCCGTGCCACCAGGCTACGCTTGAGCGCCGGCAGCGCCTCGCGCGTGTCTTCGAGGGTATCCAGAGCGGCCTCGCGCCGCTCGAGGTTCTCGGCACGGCGCTCGAGGCGGGGCGCCCGTTCCTCGTTTTGCGCCGTCAAACGGCGCGTCTCGCGCTCCAGTCGACGAAGCTCGCGCAGCTGCTCACGAGTGCTCTCGTCGGCGGCGTCGATGCGCTCCTGAAGCGCCGCCTGCTGGCTCTGCGCCTCCAGGGCTGCCTCGGGCAGCGGGCTCTGACCCGCCGCCGGCATCGACAACAGCACCGTGCCAAGCAACAGCACACGCCCTGAGGCGACGAACGGCGGAGTAACGCTCACACAGAATCTCCAGTGACCATCGCTCGAGTTGCAGCCCGAACGTAATGAAAGTGATTGGTATTTGCGCACAGCCTGATAGCCTACCACGCTGCGACGGCATGGCAAGGGGAAACTCCGCATCGGTCAGCGGGTGAAGGCGGCTAGCCGGGTATGCAAAAAGACGGCCCCGAAGCCTTGGCTTCGGGGCCGTCGATGGGGAGAGAAGCGAAAGAGGGGTCAGGCAGTGGCAGCCTGATAGCGGCGCTCCACTTCATCCCAGTTGATCACGTTGAAGAACTCGGCGACGTAGTCCGGGCGCTTGTTCTGGAACTTGAGGTAGTAGGCATGCTCCCACACGTCGAGCCCCAGCACCGGTGTGTTGCCGGCTGAAATCGGGCTGTCCTGGTTGAGCGTGTTCTCCACCACCAGCTTCTTCTCCGGGGTTACCGAGAGCCACGCCCAGCCGCTGCCGAAGCGTCCCAACGCCGCCTTGGTGAAGGCATCCTTGAAAGCCTCGAAGCCGCCCAATTCGCTATCGATGCTCTCGGCGACCTTGCCCTTGGGCTGACCGCCGCCGTTGGGCGACATCATCTGCCAGAACATGGTGTGGTTGGAGTGACCGCCACCATTGTTGATGACCGCCTGACGCTTGGCCTCGGGCACTCGGTCGAGATTCGCCAGCAGCTCATCCACGGGAACGTCCTCGAGGCCGGTCCCTTCGAGGGCGGCATTGAGGTTGTTGACATAGGTCTGGTGATGCTTGGAGTGGTGGATCTCCATGGTCATGGCATCGATGTGTGGTTCCAGCGCATCGTAGGCATACGGCAGGTCAGGGAGTGTATGTGCCATGTTGATCATCTCCTTTGGTGGCTTTGTTTGCGCTTCACAGGTAGGAGGTGCGGTCACCGCCGGGCGATTTCAACCGCTCCTGTACCTTCATCGCGAATCTTCCATTGCGAAGCGTGAGCCACCCTACTCCAGACGGCGCGAGCCCGTCCACTCGGCAAGAAGCCGGCTCCTGACGGAGCCGGCTTCTCGACACGGGCGCCATGTTGCCGTCAGAGCTTCTGCTCGAGCTCCGGCAATGCCTCGAAGAGATCGGCGACGAGGCCGTAATCGGCGACTTGGAAGATCGGCGCCTCCTCGTCCTTGTTGATCGCCACGATCACCTTGGAATCCTTCATCCCCGCCAGGTGCTGGATGGCCCCCGAGATGCCCACGGCGATGTAGAGCTCCGGGGCGACGATCTTGCCGGTCTGGCCGACCTGCATGTCGTTGGGCACGAAGCCCGCGTCCACCGCCGCACGGGACGCGCCAATGGCCGCCCCGAGCTTGTCGGCGATCCCTTCGAGCAGCTTGAAATTGTCGCCGTTGCCCATGCCACGGCCGCCGGAGATCACCACCTTGGCAGCCCCCAGTTCGGGACGATCGCTCTGGGCCAGCGCCTCCTTGACGAAAATGGACTGGTCGTTGTCGGCCACGAACTCCACCGCCTCGATGGCGGCACTGCCGCCCTCGCCGACGGCGTCGAAAGCCGTGGCACGCACGGTGATCACCTTGAGCGGGTCGCCGCTCTGCACGGTGGCGATGGCATTGCCCGCATAGATCGGCCGCTGGAAGGTGTCGGCACTCTCCACGGCGATGATTTCGGAGATCTGGCTGACGTCCTTGAGCGCGGCGAGACGCGGCAGCACGTTCTTGCCATTGGTGGAGGCGGCCGCCAGCACGTGAGTGTAGTCGCCGGCCAGCTCGACGAGCAGTGCGCTCAGTGGCTCGGCGAGCTGGTGGGCATAGGCGGCGGCGTCGGCCACGCGCACCTTGCTCACACCATCCAGCTTGGCCGCGGCTTCGGCGATGGCGGCGACGTTCTCGCCGGCAACCAGCACGTCGATGTCACCACCGATGGCTTGGGCCGCCGCAACGACGTGGGCGGTGGCACCGGCCAGGGCACCGTCGTGATGTTCGGCCAGAACCAGAATGCTCATGAGATCACCTTCGCTTCGTTCTTCAGCTTGTCGACCAGCTCGTCCACCGAGCCCACCTTGATGCCGCCCTGCCGCTCCGGCGGCGGCGTGACCTTGAGCAGCGCGACCTTGGAGGCCACCTCGACGCCCAGCTCGGCCGGCGACTTGACGTCCAGCGGCTTCTTCTTGGCTTTCATGATATCGGGCAGCTTGGCGTAGCGCGGCTCGTTGAGGCGCAAGTCGGTCGTCACCACCGCCGGCAGGCTCAGCTCGACGGTCTGCAGACCGCCGTCGATCTCGCGAGTCACCTGAACCTTGTCACCGTCCACGACCACTTCGGAGGCGAAGGTACCCTGCGGCATCCCGGCCAGGGCGGCCAGCATCTGGCCGGTCTGGTTGTTGTCGGTATCGATGGCCTGCTTGCCGAGGATGACGAGACCGGGCTGCTCTTCGTCGACGACCTTGGCCAGCAGTTTGGCCGCGGCCAGCGATTCGACGCGCTCCTCGGTCTCGACGTGCACGGCGCGGTCGGCGCCCAGCGCCAGGGCGGTGCGCAACTGCTCCTGGGCTGCCTTGGGGCCGATGGTCACGGCGACGATCTCGGTCGCCACGCCCTTCTCCTTCAACCGAACCGCCTCTTCCACGGCGATCTCGCAGAACGGATTCATGGCCATCTTGACGTTGGCAAGGTCGACGTCGCTCTGGTCCGGCTTGACCCGAATCTTCACGTTGTAATCGATGACGCGTTTGACCGCGACGAGTACTTTCATGGTGTCCTCGCTTGGTTCACTCTACGAACCGTCTGGTTTGGCACATGCCACAGACCCGCTCGACCGAAGGAGCTGGCAGCATGGCCATCATGAGCCGGCGCCCTGACACACGGCATCGATCAGCTTGCGCTGCCCGTTTCATGCAAGCGTTTGATAGGCGCCGCACCGAAAAACGTTTTCAATGTGCCACAACCCCGCCTGCGGCAACAATCCCTATGGCTTCGTTGCCAGGACTCTTGCCACCAGACATGCCAGACGTCTGCCCTGTCCGACATGACGCGACGAACGGACATTGCCCATCGTCGGGGGTGACCTGTTTCGTCTATTATGCCTATCATGGAGAATATCGAGAAGCAAACGACCGTTTTAATGCATATAGACGTTGGTGGCATGACCGTGACACCACGTCGCCGGTGAGGGGAGGAGTGTGCTGATGGATAACGAACAGCTGGAAGGCGTCGAACGCGATACCATGGACTTCGATGTGGTCATCGTCGGTGCTGGCCCCTCGGGCCTGGCCGCGGCCTGCCGTCTCATGCAACAGGCGAACGAAGCCGGGCAGGAACTCTCGGTGTGCGTGGTGGAAAAAGGCTCGGAAGTGGGCGCCCATATCCTCTCTGGCGCCGTCTTCGAGCCGCGCGCCCTGAACGAGCTCTTCCCCGACTGGGCCGAACGTGGCGCTCCCCTCAAGACCCCGGCAACCCGTGACGAGGTACACCTCCTCAAGGATGCGCAAACGTCGCAGAAACTCCCCAGCGCCCTGGTGCCCAAGAGCATGCACAATACCGGCGGCGACATCACGCGCTACGTGATCAGCGCCGGCAACCTGTGTCGCTGGCTGGCCGAACAAGCCGAAACGCTCGGCGTCGAGGTCTTTCCCGGCTTCGCCGCCCAGGACGCGATCGTCGAGGACGACGTGGTCAAGGGCATCCTGATCGGCGACATGGGCGTCGATGCAGACGGTCAGCCCAAGGACAGCTACATGCCGGGCATGGAGCTGCGCGCCAAGTACACCCTGTTCGCCGAAGGCTCCCGCGGCCACCTCGGCAAGCGGCTGATCCAGCGCTTCCAGCTCGATGCCGAGTGCGACCCGCAGCACTACGGCATCGGCCTCAAGGAGCTGTGGGACATTCCCGCCGACAAGTACGAGCCGGGGCTCGTGCTGCACGGCTCCGGATGGCCGCTCGGCAAGCACGCCCACGGGGGCTGGTTCCTCTATCATGGCGACGACCAGCAGGCAGTGGTGGGTCTGATCATGGACCTCTCCTACCAGAACCCGTGGCTGTCGCCCTTCGACGAATTCCAGCGCATGAAGCACCATCCGGTCCTCAAGCAGTACCTGGAGGGCGGCACTCGCGTCGCCTATGGCGCTCGCGCCGTCACCAAGGGCGGGCTCAACTGCCTCCCCAAGATGACCTTCCCCGGCGGCCTGCTCATCGGCTGTGATGCCGGCACTCTGAACTTCGCCAAGATCAAGGGCCTGCACACCGCCATGAAATCGGGGCTGGTGGCCGCCGAAGCCGTGTTCGGGGCGCTGGCCGCAGGCGACGAAGGCGGCAGCGAACTCACCGCCTTCACCGACGAGTGGCGATCCTGCTGGGCCTACCGGGAGCTCGAGGAGAGCGCCAGCTTCGGCCCGGCGATCCACAAGTACGGCACCGTGCTGGGTGGCGCCTACAACTACGTCGACCAGCTGATCGGCGGCAAACTGCCCAGGGTGCACGACACCACACCGGATCATGCCGCTCTCAAGCCGGCTGCGGAATGCGAGAAGATCGACTACCCCAAGCCCGATGGCAAGCTCTCCTTCGACAAGCCTTCCTCGGTGTTTCTCTCCAACACCAACCATGAGGAAAACCAACCCTGCCACCTAAAGTTGGCGGATGCCGACCTGCCGATCCGCGACAATCTACCGACCTACGCCGAACCCGCCCAGCGCTATTGCCCGGCCGGCGTCTACGAGGTCGTGGAGGGGGACGACGGCAAGCCGCAGTTCCAGATCAACTTCCAGAACTGCGTGCACTGCAAGACCTGCGACATCAAGGATCCTGCCCAGAACATCACCTGGGTGGCACCGGAGGGCGGCGGCGGGCCCAACTACCCCAACATGTAAGCCTCACTCGCCCGTGGCGATGGGCCGCTCGGGGTCGCGAATCCATCCGCTCCATGAACCGGGGTAGAGCCGCGGCAACGGGAGTCCGGCAACGGCATAGGCGAGAATGGTATGGCAGGCAGTGACGCCGGAGCCGCAGTAGGCGATCGTCGCTCCTGCCCCTGGCAGTTCGGCAGCCAGTTCCTCGGGCCTCTTGAAACGTCCCGTCTCGGTCAGATTGTCTGCACTCGGCCGACACACCGCACCGGGAATGTGGCCGGCCACCGCATCGATGGGCTCGGCTTCGCCACGAAAACGCTCGCGGGAGCGCGCATCCACCTTTTGCTCACGACCGGAGAAGACAAGGTCGGCGTCCACCCAAGCATCGTGGTCGAAGCGCGGCTGCCAGTCGCTCGGCACCGGCGGTGCCTCGCGGCCCACCGGCAGCTCGCCCCCCGCTTCCTGCCAGGCACGCAGTCCACCGTCGAGCACGCGCACGTCGGGATGACCCGCCCAAATGGCCAGCATCCACCAGGCCCGCGCTGCAGCGAGCTGGCCACCCATGTCGTCGTAGACCACCACCGAACGCTGGGGAGAGAGCCCCAGACGCTGCACGACCGTGGTGAACGCTTCGGGTTCCGGTAATGGATGGCGCCCCCCTTCCCCCGGCGGCGCCGCCAAGTCACGGTCGAGATCGAGATGGTGACTGCCTGCCAGATGGCCTTCACGCCATAGCCGTTCGCCGGCGGTCGGATCGCCGAGACGGGCACGGCAGTCCAGCACGTCCGGGGGATTCGAGGTGGCCAGCGCCTGGCGCAGCTCGGCGGCAGTCATCAGTGGATGGGGCATGGTCGATATCCTTCGATCGTGGTTGGGGCTCAACCGGACTGTGCCGCCAGGAGTTCGATGGGCGCCCGGCGCGCGATGAGACGTCGCCGCCCCGCCTGGCGGAAGCGAACTTCGATCACGGGATTGGCAGGGTCGCCCTCCACCACGGCGATCTCTCCTTCACCGAAGACGGCATGGCGCAACCGCTGGCCAACGCTGAAGGGCCCACCGCCTGCGGGCTCGGTGCCTCCGACGTCCGAACGGCGGGCAGGTTCCAGTGGCAACGAACGTCCCAGCACCGTCAGATAGCGGCCCACCAGCTCCGGGTCGGAAACCGCCAGCGGCGACCCAGCCGCATCGTTCAACAGTCGCTCGTTGACCTGCCGACAATCCTGCCAGGCACTCTCGGCAACGAACCGGCTGGGACGATGATCGCCGCCGTCGTGCAGTATCAGCAACCGCTCGCGGGCACGGGTAATGGCCACGTAGAAGAGCCGTCGCTCCTCTTCCAATCGCTCGGCGGTCAGTGGATTGTCGCGCCCATAGTGAGGAAAGTCGCCCTCGTTGACACTGCCCAGCACCACCAGCGGCCACTCCAGGCCCTTGGCACCATGCACCGTAGTGATCAGCATGCCGTCTGCGTGATTCTCGACGGGACGCTCCAACAGTTCGATGAAGGCACCGAGATCGCTCACCTCATCCGCTTGTTCGATGAGCACGTCGAGCAAGCGGACGTCCTCCTCGCCCTTGTCGCGGCTGGCCGCCGCTCGCTTGAGCACTTTGTCGGCTTCGAGACGCTCCACCACATGGGCGAGCAGCCGCGCCGGCGGCCAGCCGGCCAGGCGCGGCAACTCGCAGAGCAATGCCCAGCGGCGCTTGAGGTTACGCAGCGGAAGCCCCTTGAGATCGGCCAGCAACGGGTCGTGACGTTCGGGAAAGGCCTGGGTTTCGGCCAGGCGGTGCGCCAGCATCGCCAGCCGTTCGCGGGCCACGAACGGCGTCGGCTGTTCCAGTAGGCGCTGGATCAGCGCCGGGTCAGTGAGCAGGCGAGCATCGCGCGCCAGGCGCAGATAGCCGGACAGCGCCTGGACCAGCGGCAAACGAAACACGAAGCGGTCCTCGCGGGCGAGGCGAAACGGCACGCCCGCCCGCAGCAGGGCGAGCTGAGCCGGTACCGACAACGCCCAGCTGCGCACCAGCAAACAAGCCTCGTCGAGCCGGCGTCCGGCACGCTGCCAGTCGTCCAGCGTCTCGAGCAGTGGCGTGCGACCCGTGGCCACGTCAAGACGCGTGTCGGGGGTACCGGCCGCGGCCAGGCACAGTTGGTCGGGACGTCGACGGTTGGCGGCGATGGCATGGTTGGCCGCCAGCGCCAGGGCATGGCCGTGGCGAAAGGTGGTGGAGAGCGGGTAGTCGGTGGCGGCGCCGAAAGTGGCGGCGAAATGCTCGTGCATGGTGTCGGGGTGGGCCCCGCGCCACTCGTAGATGCACTGGTTGGCATCGCCCACCGCCATCACTGCGGCCCCGCGTCCGGCCAGGGTGGCCAGCAGGCGCAACTGCGCCTGGTTGATGTCCTGATATTCGTCGATGATGACGTGATCGAGGAATCCCTGCACCCGCGCAACCAGCGCGGCATCCGCCTCCAGGGCGCGTAATGGGCGGTAGAGCAGGTCCGAATAGGTCATCAAGGCATGCTCGGCCAGCATCGCCTCGAGATGTTCGAAGGCGCTGACGAAGTGACCGCTCTCCTCACCCAGGTCGAGACGCTCATGGAGCGTGGCCGGGGCGACCATCTCGGCCTTGACCAGGCCGCAGAAGTGCGCCAGCGCCTCGAGGGTATCGGCCTCCAGGGCCGTCTCGCGTCGCTCGGGATCGTCGGCCAGCGCCGCCAGGGTGGCCTGGCGCAACAGCCGTTCCACCTGCCAGTCGGCGGCCAGCAACTGGCGCGGCTCCAGCGCGCCCCAGCGGGTCAGACTGGCGGTCAGACGATGGCCCAGTGAATGAAAGGTGCGCACGTCGGGCAGCCGCTGCCCGGCCGGTGCCAGTGCAGCCAGCCGCGCCTGGAAATCCTCGCGAGCGGAGCGATTGAACATCAGCACCAGCAGTCGCGCTGGCGGCACGCCACGTTCCAGCAAGTGAAGCACCCGGGCGATCAGGGTAGTGGTCTTGCCGGAGCCGGCCACCGCCGCCACCCGGGCATGGCCGGACACGTGCTCGACCACGGCTCGCTGCTCGGTGGTGAGCCTCATGCGTCCTCGGCCGCCAGGCGGCCCAACGGCTGCCAGACACCGTCGCTGATCAGCCCCAGGGCCACGCTGCCGTCTTCGCCGGGACGCGCCTCGGCGGCATCCACCAGGCGGTAGTAGAGGCTGCGCCCCAGCCGCGCACCGAGCCCGAAGCGTACCGGCACCTCGGGCACCTCGGCGCCATCGGGGGTGACGGTGAGGCTGAAGCGGTGTTCGGCACCGAGACGCAACCGGTCGCCGACGTTGGTGACCAACCACCAGCCATCGGGGTCGGGATCGGCATCCACGATCACGAAGGGACGGTCGATCACTCGAATGCGCTGCTTCTCCACCGGCGTCACCAAGTAATAGTCGCCGTCCGTTTCCCGGCGCAGGATGGTGGAGAGCAGCCGCACCAGGCGCGGCCGGGCGATCGCAGCCCCCTCATGGATCCAGCGACCGTCTGCGGCGATCTCCAGGTCCATCTCGCCGGACGCCTCCGGATGCCAGCGATCCACGGGGGGTATATCGCCCCACGCCTCGATACGAGCCAGCAGCGGTTCCAGGTTCATGGCGATCTCCGCGAAGACGTCATCGACTCACACCAGGCCAGCCCCAGCCAGAATCTGGCGCATCTCGGCAGGCGCTTCCGGGGCAGCACCGCGGAACAGGCGATAGAAGTTGGCGGTGGTCTGCATGGCCACCTCGTCGACGCTGATGCCACGCTCGGCGGCGATGCATTCGGCGACCTCCACCACCCAGGCCGGCTCGTTGGGCTTGCCGCGGTGCGGGACCGGTGCCAGGTAGGGACTGTCGGTCTCGATCAGCAGCCGATCCAGCGGCACCTGTCGCGCCACCTCGCGCAGCGATTCGGCATTGCGGAAGGTCACGATGCCGGAGAGGGAGATGTAAAAGCCGTGGCGTACCGCCTCGCGGGCCATGTGGAGATCTTCGGTGAAGCAATGCAGCACTCCGCCGACCGCCGGGTCGGTGTGCTCGCGGATCAGATCGAGCGTCTCGTCCCGCGCCTCCCGGGTATGGACGATCGCCGGCAGCTCGAGCTCGCGCGCGGCGATCAACTGGCGGCGGAACCGCTCGCGCTGCACCTCGCGCGAAGGCACCTCGTGGGGCGCCTTTTCCAGATAATGGTAGTCCAGCCCGCATTCGCCGATGGCTACGGCGCCATAGCGTTCGGCGGTTTCCTGAATCGCGGCGATGCTCGGCTCTTCGTCCACCCGATACAGCGGATGAAGGCCCGTGGAGATCACCACGTCAGCGTGCTCGCGGGCGATGGCGGCCACCCCGGGCACTTCCTCCAAGGTCACGCCGATGGCCAGGAACTGGCGCACGCCGCGCGCCCGGGCGGCATCGAGGGTGGCGTCGAGATCCCCGTCATGGGTGGCGGGGTCGAGACGATCGAGATGGCAGTGGGAATCGACGAACATCGGCAAGTTTCAATCAACGGATAAATGGATATCGGAATTCGAAGCTCGAAGCTCGAAGCTCGAAGCTCGAAGCTCGAAGCTAATCAGAGCGTATAAGTCGGCGCCCCCTTGTCGAGATGCCCCGCCAGCAGGGTCTCGATGCGATCGCGCACGGCCTGATCGTCGGGGCTGAAGTGAATGCCGATGCCCGGCACGCGACGCCCAGCCACGCCATCCGGCGATACCCACACCACTTGCCCGGTCACCGGCACCCGTTCGTTGTCGCCCGGCAGGGTGAGCAGCAGATAGACTTCCTGTCCCAGATCATAGCGCTCGCGAGTGGGCACGAAGATACCACCGCGTTCGAGCAGCGGCATGTAAGCGGAGAGCAGCGTCGTCTCGTCCTGGATGGTCAGCGACAGGGCTTTCTGCGCAGCCATGGTGTCTCCTCCCGGGCCCGGCATCACGAACGCAGCAAGGCCGACCAGCGAACCAGCCAGGCCTCGAGGACCAGCTGGGGGTTGGGATTGCCGCCCGCGACCAGCAGCCGACGCTGCTCGCGAGCATAGTCGAGCAGCCGAAACCAGTCACGCACGCGGGCGTTCTTGGCCGCCTGGCGAAAGAGCGGCAATAGATCGGGGTTGCGCACTCGGGCAGCGTCACCGGAGAGTCCCAGGCGCACAAGATCCTCGAGCCAAGCGATACCGTACCACAGGATCGCCTCCACGGACTGTCGATCGAGGCGCGTCACCTCGGCCACCGGTTCGGCACCGCGAACCAGCGCATCGAAGGTCTCATGCAACTGCTGTCGCAGCGCGCGTGCTGATGGCTCGGCGAGCTCCGTGGCGAGCAGCGGCAGTTCGCCCGATACCTGCCACCAGAAACGTGCCTCCTCTTCGCTGCCCAGCTGCTCGGCCAGCCATCGCAGGCTGCTCTCCGCCTCGGGCTGGGACAGACTCCACTGCTGGCAACGCGAGCGAATGGTGGCGACCAGGCGCGAGGGCACATCGGCCAGCAGCACGAACTGGGTGTCGCCACCCGGCTCTTCGAGGCTTTTCAGCAACGCATTGGCGGCGGCCACGTTCATGGCTTCGGCCGGAGCCAGGCTGACGACACGGTAACCGCCCTGCTGCGCCGTTTGCGACACGAAGGCATTCACTTCGCGAATGGGATCGATGCGAATCTGCCGCTTGCCCTCCTCTGGCGCCACCCGGCGCAGATCGGGATGATAGCCGGACGCAAACATGCGACACGCATGGCATCGGCCACAAGCGACCTCGCCCGGGGAGGCGCACAGCAGGTGAGCGATCATCGCTTCGGCGAACTGCTGCTTGCCTACGCCATGCGGCCCAGACACCAGCAAGGCATGGGGCAGACGTTCCGAGCGGCGCTGGTCGAGATAGCGCTGCCAGAGCGGCCATTGCCACGGCAGCGGCCCCGGCACTGGGGCCTCCTCGGCGATCACCTCGGCAGCCATGGCGACACCCGCTCATCGAGAACCTTGTCCAGGCGAGCCTGGACCTGCTCCAGCGACGCATCGGCATCGATCACCGCAAAACGCTCCGGCGCCGCCGCAGCGCGCGACCGATAGGCGTTGCGCACCGCCTCGAAGAAAGCACTCTGCTCCTGCTCGAAACGATCCCGGGTGGTGCCGCCGACGGTCAAGCGCGCCTGCAAGCGCCGCTGAGCGGCGGCCACCGGCATATCGAGAAGCAGCGTCAGGTCCGGCTCGAGCCCCCGCTGCACGAAGGCTTCCAGCTCGGCGATGCGTGCCGCATCGATGCCACGCCCGCCTCCCTGATAGGCAAAGGTCGCATCGGTGAAACGATCGCACAGCACCCAGGCGCCCCGCGCCAGGGCCGGGCGAATGCAGCGGGCCAGGTGCTGGGCGCGAGCGGCGAACACCAACAGCAGTTCGGCATCGTCGTCCAAGGGCTCGTCACCGATCGGGTCGAGCAGCAGCTGGCGAATCGCCTCAGCGCGGGGCGTGCCTCCCGGTTCGCGGGTTCTCACCACCTCAACGCCACGCGACGTCAGCCAAGTTTCCACCCAGCTCAGGTTGGTGGTCTTGCCAACGCCCTCGCCGCCTTCCAGGGTGATGAATCGTCCTCGCTGGGCCATCGTGACTCCTTGCCGACCGCAGCCGCGACATCGACAACCCGTCAACGGTTGCGAATGTAACGGTTCACGGCATTGTTATGTTCGCGCAGGGTGCGCGAGAAGTGATGAGTACCGTCGCCCCGAGACACGAAGTAGAGCGTATCGCCGGGTTCGGGATTCACCGCGGCCTCCAGGGCAGCCCGACCAGGCAACGCGATGGGCGTCGGCGGCAGGCCGTCGATCACGTAGGTATTGTAGGGCGTTGCCTCGCGCAGGTCCGCCCGGGTGATATTGCCTTCATAGCGCTCGCCCATGCCATAGATCACCGTGGGGTCGGTCTGCAGGCGCATGCCGCGCTCCAGTCGCCGCGTGAAGACACCGGCGATCTCGCGGCGCTCTTCCGCAGCGCCGGTCTCTCGCTCGATCAGCGAGGCCAGAATCAGCGCTTCGTAAGGAGAATCGATCGGCAACTCTTCCTGGCGCTCGGCCCACGTCTCGGCAAGGACTTCCTCCATGCTGGCATGCGCCTGACGCAGAATGTCCAGGTCGCTCATGCCCTTGTGATATTGGTAGGTATCGGGAAAGAAGCGTCCTTCCGGATGCTCGCCTTCCTGCCCCAGTCGAGCCATGATCTCGTCGTCGGAAAGCCCGCTGGTGCGCTGTTCCAGTTTTTCGGCTCCTTCCAGCGCGGCACGAAACTGGTCGAAGGTCCAGCCTTCGGGAACGGTCAGCGAGTAGGTGACGACCTCGTTGCTGCCCAGCAGCGTCAGCAGCTCGCGCCCGCTCATGCCGGGCTCCAGGGCATACTCGCCGGCCCGTAGCGATGGCACGCTACCGGGCTCGAGTCGCACCAGCAGGCGAAACGCCCAAGGGTCGTTCAGGATGCCTCGACTGGCCAGTTCCCGGACCACCTGATGGTACCCGGCACCGCGCGGTACCTCGTAGAGCGTGGTTTCCTCCACGGCGATGGGGGCGTCGAGGCGACTCTCCCAGTAGCGATAGCCGGCAAACGCCGCTACCGCGGCCAGCACGGCAAGTACCACCAGTGTCTTCACCACGCGCAGCATGCATTCTCCTCGTTCAGTGTTCTGCCAACGGGTAGCCGAGCAGCGCCTGAGCCTCGGCCTGCAGCGCCCGGTGCATCTTGCCGAGGCGCCAGCTCGCCAGCATGTGGCCGTCGCTATCGTCCAGGCGAACCAACGGCCACACCCCCTGTACGGAATTGCCCACCCAAACCGCCTCGGCGTCGAGCAGCGCCTCCGGCTTCGCGGCGACCTCGTCGATGGCGAGGCGTTCGAGCAGTGCAGCACGTAGCGTACCGGCCACGCCGCAGCGGTCGAGGCACGGAGTTTCCAGGCGCCCATCTCGCTGCCAGAAGAGATTCATCGCCGTCGCCTCGACCAGCACGCCGTCACTGTCGCAGACGAGCCCCTCGGCGACTTGCGGATCGCTCCACTCGGCCCGTGCCAGCACGTTCTCGAGACGCCCCAGGTGCTTGATACCCGCCAGCAAGGGCTGAATGCCCAGCCGCAGCCGGCAGTGACGAACCCGCACACCCTGGCGCCAGGCATCGACAGCGGGCGAAAACGCCGAGACTTGCCAGGCCAGACGCGGCTCGGGATCGCGTGGCGGGCAATAGCCACGGCCGCCACTGCCGCGGGTGACGACCAGCTTGAGAACGGCCAGACCCCGTGGCGCCTCGGCCAGCGGTGCCGCCAGGTCATGTTCGGCCGGCATGGGAATCCCCAGCGCATGACAGCCCCGCACCAGGCGAGCCAGATGCTCATCCCATAGCCGGGGCTGGCCATCGTTCAGCAGAACGGTCTCGAAGAGCCCATCGCCGTAGGCCAGGCCGCGGTCCTCGAGTGGCAGCGACGACGTCATCACACCTTGGTGAAGACCAGAGTTCCGTTGGTGCCGCCGAAGCCGAAGGAGTTCGACATCGCCACGTCGACCCGGCGCTCGCGGGCTGTGTAGGGCACGTAGTCCAGGTCGCAGTCTTCATCGGGGTTGTCGAGGTTGATGGTCGGCGGCACGACCTGATCGCGAATCGTCAGCACCGAGAAGACCGCCTCGACGGCGCCGGCGGCGCCAAGCAAGTGACCGATCATGGACTTGGTGGAGCTCACCGACACACTGTGTGCTGCCTCGCCCATGACCTGCTTGACGGCCCGTGTCTCGGCGACGTCGCCGGCTTGAGTCGAGGTTCCATGGGCATTGATGTAGTCGATCGTGGCGGGATCGAGCCGCGCATCGCGGATGGCATTGCGCATGGAAAGCGCGGCGCCACTACCGTCCTCGGGCGGCGCCGTCATGTGATGGGCATCGTCGCTCATGCCGAAACCGGCCAGTTCGGCATAGATGGTCGCTCCGCGAGCCTTGGCATGCTCGTACTCCTCCAGCACCAGTACCCCGGCACCGTCGGAAAGCACGAAACCGTCGCGGTCGCGATCCCAGGGGCGACTGGCCGCTGTCGGGTCGTCGTTGCGCGTGGAGAGCGCGCGCGCCGCGGAGAAGCCCCCCAGGCCCAGGGGGGTGGTGGCCATCTCGGCACCGCCGCAGATCATCACGTCGGCATCGCCGTAGGCGATGGTGCGCGCACTGTAACCGATGTTGTGCGTTCCGGTGGTACAAGCCGTGGTGATGGCGATGTTGGGACCACGAAAGCCGTGCTGAATCGCCAGGTTCCCGGAAATCATGTTGATGATCGAGCCGGGCACGAAGAACGGCGAGATGCGCCGTGGCCCGCCCTTGAGCAGGGCATTGTGATTGTGCTCGATCATCGGCAACCCACCGATGCCGGAGCCGACCGCCACGCCGATCCGTTCGGCGTTTTCCTCGCTGCACTCGAGGCCCGCATCGCTGATGGCCTGAGCGCCTGCGGCAATCCCGTACTGGATGAACAGGTCCATCTTGCGCGCATCCTTGGGATTGAGGTGGGGGCTGATGTCGAACCCTTTGACCGAGCCCCCGAAGCGCGTGTTGAAGCTGCTGGCATCGAAATGCTCGATGGGGGCGATGCCGCTCTTGCCAGCCAGGATGCTCTCCCAGCTCTCTTCGACGGTGTTGCCCACCGGCGTGACCAATCCCAGCCCGGTCACCACTACTCTACGAGCCATCCGCTCTCCTCCAGACAACCTTGATGACACGACCCAACGGGTCGCCATTGGCACGCATTATACCGGACTCACCCCCGCCTGGGGGAACCGCGCCCATAAAGCGGAAAGCCGCCCTGAACGCAGGGCGGCTTTCCGCGGGCCTCGCATGCGGCCCTAGCGATTCGCATCGCTCGATTCACCTCAGCAAGCGGTGACGACCAAGCCCTCACTGATGGGCATTGACGTAATCAACGGCTTCCTGAACGGTGGTGATCTTCTCGGCTTCCTCATCGGGAATCTCGGTATCGAACTCCTCCTCGAGCGCCATGACCAGCTCGACGGTGTCCAGAGAATCGGCACCGAGGTCCTCGGTGAAGGAGGAGCTGTTCTGGATGTCCTCTTCCTTGACGTTCAGGCGCTCGGCCACAACCTTCTTCACGCGCTCTTCGATGGTGCTCATTATGACGTACTCCAGTCGTTCAAGTTAGCCGTTCAGATGACCAGCCGGGTGGTCCGCAACCGCAAAGCTGCGGGGTAGTTTATAGACGGCCCCCGGTCGGCGCAACCGCCGACCCGCGGGGGGTTCAACGCATGTTCATGCCGCCGTTGACCTGCAGCGTCTCGCCGGTGATGTAACCGGCGCCGTCGCTGGTGAGAAAGCCCACGGCCGCAGCGATCTCTTCCGGTTCTCCCAGGCGCGAAAGCGGGATCTGTTTCAGCAGCATCTGGTGCTGTTCCTCGGGCAGTGCCTGGGTCATGTCGGTGGCGATGAAGCCGGGCGCCACGGCATTGACCGTGATGGTGCGCGCGGCCACTTCACGTGCCAGCGCACGAGTGAAGCCCTCCATGCCGGCCTTGGCGGCCGCATAGTTGGTCTGCCCCAGGTTGCCCATGGTGGCCACTACCGAACTGATGTTGACGATACGCCCGAAGCGCGACCGGGTCATCCCGCGCAGACACGCCTTGGTCACGCGGTAGACCGACTTGAGGTTGGTGTCGAGCACCGCATCCCACTCGTCTTCCTTCATGCGCATCAGCAGGTTGTCACGAGTGATGCCGGCATTGTTGACCAGAATGGTGGGAGCGCCGAACTCATCGCCGATGCCCTTGATCAGCGCATCCACGCTGGCGGAATCGGTGACGTCCAGGGCGCGTCCCGCCCCCTCGATGCCCTGGGCGCGCAGATCTTCATCGATCTTGGCCGCACCGCTTTCGGTGGTGGCGGTGCCGATCACCACGCGTCCCTGGCGCCCCAATTCGTGGGCGATGGCGCGACCGATGCCACGGCTTGCGCCGGTGACCAGGGCGATTCTGCGTTCGCTCGTCATAGGTGTTCCCAATAGTCGTTTGGATCCATGCCGGGCTCCCCGGCCCAGCCTACTGGCCCAGCGTCTCGCGGGCGAGTTCCAGGGCTGCCTCGAGACTGTCCGGGTCGTTCACCGCCAGCCCCTTGCTACCCCGAGCGATGCGCTTGCTGAGCCCGGTCAGAACCTTGCCCGGCCCACACTCGATGAAGACCTCGGCGCCGTTGGCAACCATCGCCTCCACACAGGCCGTCCAGCGTACCGGCTGGTAGAGCTGTTCGATCAGGCGAGTGCGCAACGTCTCCACGTCGGCATGCGCCTCGGCATCGACGTTCTGGTAGACGGTGTAGCGCGGCGGACGCATGTCGAGCTCGTCCATGGCGGCGGCAAGCCGCTCGGCAGCAGGCCGCATCAGCTCGCAGTGCGAAGGAACCGATACCGGTAGCGGCATGGCACGCTTGGCACCGGCTTCCTGGCAAGCTGCGATGGCACGCTCCACGGCATCCTTGCTGCCGGCGATGACCACCTGACCGGGAGCATTGTAGTTGACGGCGGCAACCACATCACCCTGCGCCGACGCGGTACAGGCCGCCTCCACCTGTGCATCGTCGAGCCCCAGGATCGCCGCCATGGCGCCCTCGCCTTCCGGCACGGCCGCCTGCATCGCTTCGCCACGCAGTCTCACCAGGCGCACCCCATCGGCGAACCCCAGCACACCGGCACACACCATGGCACTGTATTCACCCAGGCTGTGACCGGCCATCGCAGCGGGCCGCGGCCCCTCCAGCTCCTGCCACACGCGCCAGACCGACACGCTGGCCGTGAGCAATGCGGGCTGGGTACAGGCCGTGGCGTTGAGACGCGCCTCCGGCCCTTCCTGGACCCGCTTCCAGAGGTCATAACCCAGCGCGTCGGACGCCTCTTCGAAGGTGGTGCGTACCACGCTGTAGCGCTCGGCCAGCTCACGCAGCATGCCGACTTGCTGGGAGCCCTGCCCGGGAAAGACGAGGGCGAGGGGTTGGGTCATGTCATTCACCTTTACTCTTGTTGAGTGCTGTCCTGCATTGGGACCGACCGCCGGCCAGTTCCCTGGCGAGATGTGACGGCAGATCCTGGTTCACCTCTCGTACGGCGCGCTGTACCGCATAGGCGAAACCGGTGGCCTCGGCACTGCCGTGGCTCTTGATGACGATCCCGGCGAGCCCCAGCAGGCTCGCACCATTGTAACGTACCGGGTCGAGTTCGCCCTTGAGCCGTCGCAGCGCCGGGCGCGCCAAAAGCCCTACCAGGCGACCGCTCCAGCTAGCCTCCAGAGTGGCCTGCACGCGCTCGATGAGCATGCGCGCCAACCCCTCGCTGGCCTTGAGCACCGCATTGCCGACGAAGCCGTCGCAGACGATGACGTCGGCGGCACCCGAGAACACGTCGTCACCCTCGACGAAGCCGCCATAGTTCAACGCCTCCCGTTCGCGCAGCCGAGCATCGGCCTCGCGAACGGCAGCACTGCCCTTGGTCCCTTCGCTGCCCACGTTGAGCAGGGCCACCCGAGGCGACTCCAGGCCATCCACATGACGCGCCATGGCCTCGCCCATGCACGCGAAATCGACCAAACGAGCGGCACTGACGTCGACGTTGGCCCCCAGATCGAGAAGATAGCAGCGCCCTTCATTGCGGGTGGGTATCGCCGTGCTGATGGCAGGCCGGGGCATGTTCGCCACCATGCCGAGATGGCGCCGCGCCAGCGCCATCAAGGCACCGGTGTTGCCAGCACTGACCCCGGCGTCCGCCTGCCCGTTCGCCACATGCGCCAGCATGCGGGCCATGCTGGTATCCGCACCGCGGCGCAGCGCTTCGGAGAGGCTCTGGTCCTGGCGAATGACGTCGGGAGCGTGATGGACGGACAAGTGCGATTCTGCCGCAGCGAGGTGCCGCGGCAGATTGGCGATCTCGTCTGCCAACTGGGCCTGCGGACCGAACAGTTCGAGGTGCAGACCCGGCTGATTCAGCGCGGTCAGTGCCGCACCCTGCACCACCGCACGGGGGCCCGCATCCCCCCCCATGGCATCGATGGCGATCCGCACGCGGCACGACCTGGCGTTATCAGCTATTCGTCAGCTCAGACGTCGACGACCTTGCGGCCGCGATAGAAACCGTCGGGAGAGACATGATGGCGCAGGTGAGTGGTACCGGTTTCCTTGTCCTGAGACAGGGTCGGTGCACTCAGGGCGTCGTGACTACGACGCATGCCGCGCTTGGAACGGGTCTTGCGGTTCTGTTGAACTGCCATGGGATCACACTCCAGAGTGAATCGATCGA
The DNA here is from genome assembly GCF_900100195.1 of Billgrantia gudaonensis. Taxonomy (GTDB): domain Bacteria; phylum Pseudomonadota; class Gammaproteobacteria; order Pseudomonadales; family Halomonadaceae; genus Halomonas; species Halomonas gudaonensis. The sequence goes on along the minus strand of NZ_FNES01000001.1, from coordinate 307,556 downwards.
GAAATCAGGGTTTGCCCTTGAGGCGACGCAGCACCTCGAAGGGGCTGACAGCAGCCGGCGCCGATGACTCCGCCGCCTCGCCACTGCTCAGCTGGTCGCTCGAGACGCTACACTGCGCCTCGTCGTGGTAGACCGACTGGGGCAGGCTGAGGATCAGCTCGTCCTCCACCGTCTCCAGCAGGTTCAGCTGTTCGTTTTCCACCAGCACCGGCTCGTGGGTGCTCGGCAGTTCGGCCGCCAATGCATCGCTGGTCACCATGCCCAGTCGAAAGTCGCTCTCGACCTGCTGAGTCATGGGCAACAAGCAGCGCCGACACGGCAGCTGCAACTCGGCCTTCAGGCGGCCATGAATCTCACGCCGCCCCTGGGCGTCGATGGCGAAGTCGAGCCACACCGAGCAGTCGCCTCTCTGCGCTCCCACCTGCTCGGCCAGCCGCGCGAACCCATCCAGGGCCACCAGGCCCTCGAGGCGTTCGGCACGGGCAGCGAGCTTGTAGGGCTCGACCCAGTCGGGAAGTCGTGAGGTCAACATAGGCGCGCAATGATAGGCACTCCCCCCGCCCCTGTCAAAGCCGCTGCACCGACTGCGCGACGTGGCATACTGAGACGCCACTCGCTCCCCTTCATCGCCGCAGGAGACATGCATGACGCGCCTCGTTCTCGCCTCCGGCTCGCCCTACCGCCGCCAATTGATCGACCGCCTGGGCATCCCCTACGCGTGGGCCAGTCCGGACATCGACGAGACTCCCCGGGAAGGAGAATCGCCACAAGTCCTGGTACATCGCCTGGCGCTGGCCAAGGCCAGTCGCCTGGCAGACGACTACCCGACTCACCTGATCGTCGGGTCCGACCAGGTCGCCGTGTTCGACGGCGACATCCTCGGCAAGCCCGGCGATGCCGCCACCGCCCGCGCACAGCTGGCGCGTTTCTCGAACCAGCGGGTACGCTTCCTCACCGGCCTGGCACTGCTCGACACGGCCAGTGGCCGGCACTGGGTATGCCACGAGCGTTTCGACGTGGTGTTCCGCAAGCTGAGCAAGGCCGAGATCGCCAGCTACGTGGAGCGAGAGCGCCCGCTGGACAGCGCCGGCAGCTTCCGCATGGAGGGGCTGGGCATCGCACTGTTCGAATGCCTGGAGGGAGACGACCCCAATGCCCTGATCGGCCTACCGCTGATCCGCCTGTGCACCCTGCTACGCGAGGCGGGGCTGGACCCGCTCGGCGCGCAGTGAACTGCGGCTGCGGCTGCGGGCTGCGGGCTGCGGGCTGCGGGCTGCGGGCTGCGGGCTGCGGGCTGCGGGCTGCGGGCTGCGGGCAATGGTCTGACTTGCCCGTCGAAACCCGCAACCCGTGGCTCGTGGCCCGCATCTCGTGGCTCGTGGCCCGCATCTCGTGGCTAGCGGCTCGTGGCTAACGAAGCTGGTAGCGTACTGGCGATCCGCTTTTCGGCACGCCCAGCCACTCCATCGCCACCCGTCCGAAGCGACGACTCAGCCGCTCGAAGGGGTCGAGGCCGGGTGTGTAATCGTGCAGTCGCACCTCGCCGAGACGGCTGCGCGCCACGCCTTCGATGCTGTCCAGGCCATCGATCAGGCCCAGGGACAGCGCCTGCTCACCGCTCCAGATGAGCCCGCTGAAGAGCTCCTCGTCCTCCGCCAGGCGATCTCCCCGGCCTTCGCGCACGGCGTCGATGAACTGCTGATGAGTCGTATCGAGCACCGACTGCCAGAAACGACGCTGATCCGGGGCCACCTCGGAGAAGGGGTCGAGAAACGCCTTGTCTTCGCCGGCGGTGTAGACGCGACGCTCCACGCCGAGACGATCGATGGCCTCCTCGAAGCCGAAACCGGAGAAGATGACCCCGATGGAGCCCACCAGGCTGGCCGGCGAGGCGACGATCTCGTCCGCCGCGGCGGCGATATAGTAGGCGCCACTGGCACCGACGTCCTCGATCACCGCGATGATCGGCTTGTCGCCCTGATCGCGCAGCCGCATGATTTCGTCGAATACCCGCTGCGACTGCACCGGACTGCCGCCAGGGCTATCGATATGCAGTATCACCGCCTCGGCACCCGGCGACTCCCAGGCCCGATTGAGCCCGGCGATGAGCCGCTCGGCGCTGGCCGGCGACTGCGCATCGATGGCGCCCCTCAGCTCTACCACCCCCAGGTGCGGACGCTCGGGCTCGTCCGTCATCGCCCCGGCGAAGAAAGCCCCATAGAGCGCCGCGGACAGCGAGGCCAGGATCAGCGCGACGAAGACGAGGCGGAAGAAGAGTTTCCAGCGGCGGCTGCGTCGCTGCTCGGCCAGCACGCCGCCCACCCAGCGGTCGAGCATCTCCACCTGAGCCAGCCGCTCGCGGGCCTGCAACGTCTCGGCATCTTCGCGGTCGGGCTCCGTCTCCGCCGAGGACGGCAACGGCTCGCGCCCCCCGCTCGGTGACGACTCATCGCCCTGGGTCCAGGGGTCGTTGCGCTTGTCGTCGTTCATTTCAACTCGTGCTCCTGTTGACGAGGTACCAGGTCGTCGCGACCGAACCGGGCGTGTTCACCGCTCCAGCCAATCGAACAGTGCCGCAACGCTCTCTGCCATGTAAACGGGTCGACTGGCCTCGAGCCGCGCCGGGGCGTGCACGCCCCAGGTAACGGCCACTCGATCCATGTCCAGCGCCCGCGCCATTTCCAGATCGTATTCGGTATCGCCCACCATCACCGCCTCGCCGACATCGACGTCCAGCTCGGCCAGGAGCTCCTCGAGCATCAGCGGGTGGGGCTTCGAGCGCGTCAGGTCGGCGGTACGGCTGGCGTGGAACCAGCGGGCGCTGTCGCTCTCCCGAAAGATGCGATCGAGCCCCTTGCGACTCTTGCCGGTGGCCACTGCCAGGCGGCGCTCGGCCGAGGCGCGCAGCCGCACGATACCCTCGACCACGCCAGGAAAGAAACGCATCGGCGTGGCATCGCCCTGCACGAAATGAAAGGCGTAGCGGCTGCGCAGCAACTCCGCACGCTCGGCATCGATGCCAGGACACAGACGTGCAATGGCCTCGGGCAGCCCCAGGCCGATGATGTCGCGTACCGCCTCGTCGGGCAGCGCTCCCCAGCCCGCTTCGTGGGCGGCCGCCTGCATGCTGGATACGATTCGGGCGGCGGAGTCCATCAGGGTGCCATCCCAGTCGAAGATCACCAGTCGGTAACGCATCGCCACTCCGCTTTCGTCATTGTTGGCTGTGGTGGGGTAGCCATCGATTCTTGCTGGCCCGGCCTCAACCGAGTTCCCGGGCACGCGCGAGCACGCCCTCCAGATCCTCGGGCAGCGGCGCCCGAATCTGCACCGGACGGCCACTGGTCGGTTCCGGGAAGGTGAGCGCCGCGGCATGCAGGAAGAGTCGCGACAGGCCCAGTCGCCTGGCGAGAGCCTTGCCCTCGCGAGAGCCGTACTTGTCATCGCCCAGCAGGGCATGGCCGGCGTGGACGGCATGGACGCGGATCTGGTGGGTACGCCCGGTGACCGGCTCTGCCTCCACTAGACTGACCTTCGACATGGCCTCGCGTACCGAGAAACGGGTACGCGCCACCTTCCCCGCGGCATCGACCCGCACCCGACGCTCGCCGTTGGCCAGGGTGTAACGCTCCAGGCGGGCGCTGACGAAGTCGCGCCGAACCGGCCAACGCCCCGCCACCAGCGCCAAATACTGCTTGTCCATGCGCTGCTGCTTGAGCGACTCGTTGAGCGCCAGCAGCGCCGGGCGCGATTTGGCCAGCAACAGGCACCCGGAGGTGTCGCGATCCAGGCGATGCACGAGTTCGAGAAAGTCGAGATCCTCGCGCACCTGGCGCAACGCCTCGATCAGACCGATCTTGACACCGCTGCCGCCATGCACGGCAAGCCCCGCCGGCTTGTTGATCACCAGCCAGTCGCGCCCTTCCAGCAGGACGCTGCCGGCCAGCAGGTTGCGCAGGTTGTCGCTCACCTCGCGCACTGCCTCGCGAGGCGACAACCTGAGCGGCGGAATGCGCACCCGATCACCGACAGCCAGGCGCGTATCGGCCTTGACGCGCTTCTTGTTCACCCGCACCTCACCCTTGCGCACGATGCGGTAGATCAGCGCGCGCGGCACGCCTTTCAGACGCGTGACCAGGAAGTTGTCGATACGCTGACCGGCCTGGCCCTCGCCCACTTCCACCCACTGCACATCGCGTCCTTCGGTCATGGTTCTCCCGCTCGAGAAGTCGTTGAGAAACGGCATTCTATCGCACTGCAGCGCTTTCCGCGCCAATTGCCGCTCCCCCCCATTGCTGCTATATTGCCTGCTCGCTCGGATGGATCCCTTCGGTCCCCTAGCGCCTGCCCGACAGACACGCAGGCCGGAGCGACGAAATCAGGCCGCGACGACCCATGCAAAGGTCCCGCCGCCGACGAGTGGACCCAGAAACAGACAAGCAGTAACGCCACGCCCGGATCCCCGCTCGCCCCTTCAGTGCGAGCAGTGGCCACGGGAATCGTTCAACATCGTGTCGGTGGCCGGCGTTGGCGAATCGATGAATGCCAGGTGTCTGGTGGAGACCGCAGGGCCGGATGGGCACAGAACCCGCCGAGACACGTCTTGCCTCCACCGCGTACTCAACAGGATCATGTCGTATCGGACTCACGGTCCGGTATCGATCGGGCGCCACTGCGCATCCGCGACATGCGCTGAGCACAAGCACGCAGCACCAGCGGTTCGCCGTCGCCGAGGCTCGCCGGCGCACTCAGTTTGCGAGACGACATGAAACGCATGCTCATCAATGCGACCCAGCCGGAAGAGCTGCGGGTCGCCCTGGTCGATGGACAACGCCTCTACGACCTGGACATCGAATCCGGTGCCCGGGAGCAGAAGAAAGCCAACATCTATCGCGGTCGCATCACCCGCGTCGAACCCTCGCTGGAAGCCGCCTTCGTCGATTTCGGTGCCGAGCGCCACGGCTTTCTGCCCCTCAAGGAAGTGGCCCGCGAATACTTCCTCAAGGAGACTTCCGGGCGCCCCAGCATCAAGGAGGTGCTCAAGGAAGGCCAGGAAGTCATCGTTCAGGTCGACAAGGAGGAGCGCGGCAACAAGGGAGCGGCGCTGACCACCTTCATCAGCCTGGCCGGCCGCTTTCTGGTGTTGATGCCCAACAACCCACGCGCCGGCGGCATATCGCGGCGCATCGAGGGCGAGGAACGCAGCCAGCTCAAGGAGGCCATGGGCCAGCTTACGGTGCCCGACAAGATGGGCGTCATCGTGCGTACTGCCGGCATCGGCCGCTCCACCGAGGAGCTGCAGTGGGATCTCGACTACCTCGTGCAGGTGTGGGAAGCGATCACCGAAGAGGCCGGCAAACGCCCAGCGCCCTTCCTGATCTATCGCGAGTCCAACGTCATCATCCGTGCCATGCGCGACTACCTGCGCCAGGACATCGGCGAGGTGCTGATCGACAGCGAACAGGTGCATCGGGACGCTCTCTCCTTCATCCGTCAGGTGATGCCCTCCTACCAGCAGAAGATCAAGCTCTACGCTGACGAGGTGCCGCTGTTCTCGCGCTTCCAGATCGAGTCGCAGATCGAAACCGCCTACGAGCGCGAGGTCAAACTGCCTTCCGGCGGTTCCATCGTCATCGACCACACCGAAGCGCTAGTCTCCATCGACATCAACTCGGCGCGCGCCACCCGCGGCAGCGACATCGAAGAGACCGCCCTGCAGACCAACCTGGAAGCCGCCGACGAGATCGCGCGCCAGCTGCGCCTGCGCGACATCGGCGGCCTGGTGGTGATCGACTTCATCGACATGAGCCCCGCGCGCAACCAGCGCGAGGTCGAGAACCGCATGCGCGACGCCCTCAAGCTCGACCGCGCGCGGGTGCAGATCGGGCGCATCTCGCGTTTCGGCCTGATGGAGATGTCGCGTCAGCGCCTGCGCCCCTCGCTGGGCGAGACCAGCGGCGTGGTCTGCCCGCGCTGCAATGGTCAGGGCACCATTCGCGACGTGCGCTCCATCTCGCTTTCCATCATGCGCCTCATCGAGGAGGAGGCCATGAAGGAGCGCAGCGCCCAGATTCGCGCAATCCTGCCGGTACCCGTGGCCACCTATCTGCTCAATGAAAAGCGTAACGTACTGGCCGACATCGAGCGCCGCCAGGAAGTGCGCCTGCTGATCCTGCCGAGCCCCGACATGCACACGCCGCACTACGACGTGCAGCGCTTGCGCGACGATCACGTCGAGGATGAAGGGGCCCTCGACAAGTCGAGCTTCGAGCTTTCCACCGACAGCGAGGTGGGCAAGGAGCCGGACACCAGTGCCGCCAAGCCCACGGCCCGCGCCGAGGCAGCGGTCAAGACCGTGATCCACAACGAGCCGGCCCCTGCCTCGCTCCAGCAGCAACCCTCCTCCTCGTCGTCGACGCCACCCGCCTCGCTGCCGGCTCCCAGCGGCGTACTCGGCCGCCTGGTGAAGGGCGTGGCCAAATGGCTCGGCAGCGATGAAGCCGGCGAGACCGAAGCCCCGGCTGCAAGTCCCAAACCGAGCGACAAATCCAGCCAAGGCACGCGTGGCAGCGGCGAATCGCGCAGCGATCGGGGCCAGAACCGTCGTCCGCGCAGCGACGCTCGCGATGAGGGTCGCAGCCCGCGCAACCAGGGCCGCACTTCCGAATCCAGCCGTGGCGATGCACGCAGCGATGGTGACGAAGGACGGCGCGGCAGCCGTGGTGGCCGTGGACGCAGCACGCCCCAGGCAGACAAGCCAGCGGCCCGTGACGGTGGCGGTCGTGGGCGCGATGCGGCTCGCAAGCAGCCCACCGAGAAAACGGCCGACAAGCCCTCCGGCAACGGCAAAGCGAGTGAAAAGCCAACCCCCGAAAAGGCGGCAGATACCGCCAAGGCCGATACCGCCAAGGCCGATAGCGGCAAGCCCAAGCGCACGCGCAACAACCCGCGCAACCGCACCCGCCAGCACGCCATCAAGCCCGAGGCAGAAGCCGAGCAGAAGCGGCTCCAGGCAGAGGCTACGGACTCTTCTGCCGAAACGACGGCACAGGTAACCGAGACCAAACCGAACGAGAAGCGCGCCCAGCCCAAGGCCGAGCCGGCACAGAAGCCCGCCGAGCCCAAGGCGGAAACGCCCAAGCCCAAGCCGGCACAGAAGCCTGCCGAGCCCAAGGCGGACGCGCCCAAGCCCGAGGCCCAG
>NZ_FNES01000001.1:170563-299580 GCF_900100195.1 Billgrantia gudaonensis | reverse complement strand
CCCAAGGCGGAAACGCCCAAACCCGAGGCGGAGACTCCCGAGCAGGCGGCGCCGGAGTCAACGACATCCTCGCGCCGTCGCCGGCGGCGAGCGCACAACGACCCGCGCGAGATTCGTCGCCGCGAGCGGGAAGCCAAAACTCAGCAGGGCAATCAAGGGTAGACCTTCTGCCGCCAGCCCAATGACATCGCCCGCGCCATTCGGCGCGGGCGATGTCGTTTCCGGGATCGCAACAAGACAATGGAGGGGACTCAACCGGCAAGGCGCGGCTCGCGTTCGAGCGTGACGCCAAACCGCGCTTGCACACGCTCGATGATGCGCTCGGCAAAGGCCAGCAATTCCTCGGCGCTGCCGCCACCGAAGTGCACCAGCACCAGGGCCTGGCGGTCGTGGACACCGAAATGCCCTTCGCGCCGCCCCTTCAAGCCGCACTGGTCGATCAGCCAGCCAGCGGCGAGCTTCACCCGACCGTCGGGCTGGAAAAAGTGCGGCAGCATCGGATGCTCGTCCATCAACCGTTCGGCCTGCTCGGGCGCCACCAGGGGGTTCTTGAAGAAGCTGCCGGCATTGCCGAGCACGGCCGGATCCGGCAGCTTTTCGCGGCGTACCGCACACACTGCCTCGGCGACGGCCAACGGAGGCGCTGCTTCGCCCACCCGGTTCGCCAGATCCCCGTAGCCCAGCCGCGGTCGGGGCGTCGGCGTGAGGCGCAGCACCAGACGAGTGATCGCCACGCGGTCCGCCAGTTCCCGCTTGAAGATGCTGTCGCGATAGCCGAAGTCGCACTCGTCGGCTCCCAGCACCGACTCGCGGCCATCATCGAGATGCAACAGGTGAACCGACTCGATCACCTCCCCGAGCTCCACGCCATAGGCGCCGATGTTCTGGATCGGCGCCGCCCCGCAGCGGCCGGGAATCAGCGCCAGGTTCTCGGTGCCCCACAGACCACGCCCGGCCAGCGCCATTACCAGCCCATGCCAGTCGACGCCGGCCTCGGCATGCACGCGCACCGTATCGCCCACCCCGGCCTCGATCCACCAGCGGTCCATGGACGGCTGGATCACCAGGCCCGGCAGGTGCTCCGGCAGGATCAGGTTGCTGCCACCCCCCAGCAGGGTCGACCGCCAGCCGCGATGGCCCGCGAGGGCCAGCACCTCACGCAATTCGTCGACACGACGCGGTGCCGCAAAGCGCTCGGCCACGCAAGGCAATCCCAGCGTGTTGGCGCCGCTCAAGTCATGACCGGCATGGATCTCGACGCTCAAGACCGTCGTGCCTCCAGGCGCTCGCGCAGTGTCTCGACGAACCCTTGCGAAGCCGCCTCGATCAGGTCGATCACCTCCTCGAAACCATGCTCCCCCCCATAATAGGGATCGGGGACGGCACGCTCGGGATAGCCAGCATAGGTCAGAAAGAGCGCGGCCTCGGCACTGCTATCGGCCGGCCGCAGGGCCTCGATGGCCGCCAGATTGTCATGATCCATGGCCAGCAAATAGTCGAAACGATAGAAGTCCTCGACGCAAAGCTGGCGAGCCCGGAGTGGGGAAAGATCGATGCCGCGGCGCAGCGCCGCCGCCTGGGCGCGCGAATCCGGAGCCTTGCCCAGGTGCCAGGAGCCGATGCCGCAGGAATCCACGCTGACGACGTCCTCCAGTCCTCGCTCGGCCAACAGACGGCGAAACACTCCCTCGGCGGTGGGTGAACGGCAGATGTTGCCCAGGCATACGAACAGCACACGCATCATCGCTCTCCTCTCGGTGCTTCGAACAGCTCACGGAGTCGCGCCAGATCTTGCACGGTGTCGACACCACCGGGATTGGGCTCGGCGGCCAGGGCCACCTGAATGGCGTGCCCATGGTGGAGCGCGCGCAGCTGCTCCAACTGCTCCAGCCGCTCCAGCGGCGCCGGGGCCCACTCCCGATAGTCGGCGAGAAAGCCGGCACGGTAGGCGTAGAGACCGATATGACGCAGCCAGGCGTCGGTCTCCAGCAGCTCGGGGGGAGCTGCGAAGTGCTCGCGATCCCAAGGGATGGGCGCGCGGGAGAAGTACAGCGCCCGCCCCGAAAGGGCGCGCACCACCTTCACCACGTTGGGATTGAACAGCGTCTCGACGTCCACGATCGGCTCGGCCAGAGTGGCAATCGACGCTCCCGGGTCGTCATGCAGCCGCGCCGCCACCTGATCGATCAACGCAGGAGGCACCAGCGGCTCGTCCCCCTGGACGTTGACCAACACGGCCTCGTCGTCCAGGGCCAGCGTCGCGGCCACTTCGGCGAGGCGATCCGTGCCCGAGGCGTGATCGTGGCGCGTCATCACCACCTCGGCACCGTAAGGCGACAGTGCATCGCGGATACGCACGTCATCGGTGGCCACCACCACTCGCGAGGCCGAACTGCAGCGGGCACGCCGCCACACGTGGGCCACCATGGGCTCACCGGCGATCTCGGCCAGCGGCTTGCCGGGCAACCGAGAGGAGGCATAGCGGGCGGGTATGACCGCCAGGAAGGAACGCTGCGACTCCGCCATCACCCTTCCCCAAGGCGCCCGGGGGACTCGGGCAACTTTTCGTCGGCATCCATCTGCCGCGCCTCCTCGGGCAGCATCACCGGAATGCCATCGCGAACCGGATAGGCCAGGCCATCGAAGTGGCAGCGCAGTTCATGAGCCTCGCGATCGTACTTCAGCTTGCCCTTGCATAGCGGGCAAACCAGCATCGCCAGCAGTTCCTTGTCCATTCTCTACCTCCACGATCAAAAGGGAGCGTCTCTTCATCCATCGGAGCCGATGCGGTGACGGTCCGGCAGCCGCTGGTCGAGCCAGGCGACGAAACCGGCATCCGGCTCGGCCTCTACCTCCAGCACCCAAGTGTCGGCGGGCGCCAAGCCATCGCACTTTTCGGCATCCTTGGCCGTCATCACCACCGCCCGGCCGTCGTCGAAGGCCAGGTCCGACGCGGTATAGCGATGGTGATCCCCCAGCGCATGAGGCACGCTCGTCACGCCCAACGCCTTGAGGGTGGCGAAGAAGCGCTGCGGGTGACCGATGCCGGCCACCGCATTCACCGGGCAGACGAAGGGCAATGGCGCCAACTCGCGTGCTTCACCGTCGGCGAGACGTCGCCAGCGCACCGGCTGAAGCCGGAACGTCCAGGCGCCGGGCGGCGGCGAGAAGGCCGGTTCGCCGTTGACCAACACCGCATCCACCGTATCCAGCCGCGACAAGGGCTCGCGCAACGGCCCGGCGGGCAGACAGCGGCCGTTGCCGAACCCCCAGCGTCCGTCTGCCACCACCAGCTCCAGGTCGCGGCCCAGTGCCAGATGCTGCAAGCCGTCGTCACTGATCAGGATATCGCAGCCCGCCTCGATCAGCGCCCGGGCGCCTCGCGGCCGATCGGGGTCGACCACCACCGGTACGCCGGTCTGCCGCGCCAGCATGCGCGGTTCGTCGCCGCACTCGGCGACCGGCGTTTCGCGGGTCACCCACAGCGGATAGTGCAGCGCCCGACCACCATAGCCACGCGAGACGATGCCCGGACGCCACCCCCGGGCGGCAAGGTGCCGGGCCAGCCAGGCGGTGAGCGGCGACTTGCCGCTGCCGCCCAGCGTCAGGTTGCCGACCACGATCACCGGCACACCGGCCTGCCATACCGCGCGGCGACCGGTACGGAAGGCAGCGGCCCGGCGCGCCACCGTCCAGCGATAGAGCGCTTCCAGCGGGCGCAGCAGGCCAAGCCATGGCGCCCCGCGATAGGCGGCTTCGAGCCAACGCTCGCCCAGCGAACCGCTCATGTCGCGTCCGCCTCCTGAAACTGCAGTCGGTGGAGGGCGGCATAAGCACCGTCGTGGGCCAACAGCTCGGCATGGGTACCTTGCTCGACGATCATACCCTGCTCCATCACCAGAATACGGTCGGCGCGCTCGATGGTTGAGAGACGGTGAGCGATCACGAAGGTGGTTCGCCCACGGCAAACCTCTTCCAGCGCGGCCTGAATATGGCGTTCCGACTCGGTATCCAGCGCCGAGGTCGCCTCGTCGAGCACCAGCAAGGGCGCATCCTTGAAGATCGCCCGGGCAATGGCCAGACGCTGGCGCTGACCGCCGGAGAGCATCACGCCGTTGTCGCCCACCACCGTGTCGTAGCCCTTCGGCAACCGCTCGATGAACTCATCGGCATGGGCCGCACGGGCCGCGGCGCGAATGTCGGCGGGATCGGCCTCGGGCTCGCCGTAGGCGATGTTACCGGCAATGCTGGCGTTGAACAGGGTGACCTGCTGGGAAACCAGCGCAATCTGCCGACGCAGGGGGCCCAGACGGTACTCGTCGAGGGACACGTCGTCGATCAGCACTCGCCCGGCGGTCGGTCGATAGAACCGCGGCAGCAGCCCCACCAGCGTCGACTTGCCGCTTCCCGAGCGGCCGACGATGGCGACCATCTCGCCCTCTCGAACGTGGAGGTCGATGCCCTTGAGCACCTCGGGCTGATCGGCGCCATAGCGAAAGCGAACGCCTTCGAAACTCACTCGTCCCGCCAGCCGACCTGGCTCATGGCTGCCTTCATCCGGCTCGGTGGGCTCGTCGAGCAAGCCGAACAGCTCGCTGGTCGCTGCGATGCCCTTCTGGATCTCGCTGTTGATTTCGGTGAGCTGGCGTACCGGCTTGGCCATCAGCGAGGCGGCGGTGATGAAGGCCACGAACTCGCCCGGGGTCATGTCGTCCATCAGCGCCGGCGACATGGCCAGCCACACCAGAACGGCCAGCGCCAGGGCCACCAGCAGTTGGATCACCGGCGTACTGACCGCTTTGGTCAGCGCTTCCTTCATGCTCTGCTGGCGGTTGTAATCGCTGGCGGCGGCGAAGCGCGCCTTCTCGTACGTTTCGGCACCGTGAGTACGCACCACGCGATAGCCGGAGAGAGCCTCTGAAGCGACGTGGGTGACGTCGCCCATGGAGTGCTGGATGCGCTGCGACAGGCGCCGAAAGCGCTTGCTGGCATAGCTGACCACACCGGCGATCAACGGCGTTACCGCCAGGAACAGCAACGTCAGCATCCAGTTGGTCCACAGCAGGTAGCTGACCAACCCGATCACGAAGAGTCCCTCGCGCAGCAAAATGGTCACCGCCTTGGTGGCCGCCCCGGTCACCTGCTCGACGTGATAGGTAACCCGCGAGATGAGGTGGCCGCTGGAGTGAGCATCGAAGAAGCGTCCCGGCAAGTGCAGCATGTGGTCGAAGACGTTGCAGCGCAACGCGTGCACCACGTTGCGCGCCACGCTGCTCATGAAGTACGTGCCCAGGAAGGTACCTACCCCGCGTGCGCCGAACATGCCGACCACGAACAGCGGCAGGAAGAGACGGAAGGTGGCATCCGGATCCTGGATACCATCGATGAGCCGCTTCATCATCTCCGCCAGGGCCGTGCTCGAGGCGGCATAGATGGCGTAGCCCAGAAAGGCCAGCGCGAACGCACGCCAGTATGGCTTCACGTAGCCGAGCAGGCGTTTGTAGAGGCTCCAGCCGGAGTGAGAGTTCACGGACGCTCCGCTTGGGTGGATGGTGATTGTGTTTCGCGGGTGGCGATGCGTACCCGGTCAATGCGCAGCGCACCCGCCCGGTCGAGCGCCCGCACCACATCGGCGTGGGCGGCACGCGCATCCGCCTCCAGCACCAGGCCATGCTCGCGGGCCTGGGTGGCTCGTTCGGTCATCGCCTCGGCGAGGGCAGCGGCGGACAGAGTCCGCTCACCGAGACGATAGTCGCCGTCGGCAGTGACCACCAGCGTCACCGGCGCCGCATCGAGGGCTGTGCCGGTTTCGCTCTCGGGCAGCGTGAGTTCGAGCGCCTGGCGGGTCTCGAAGGTCGTGGAAACCATGAAGAAGATCAGCAGCAGAAAGACGACGTCGATCAACGGCGTGAGATTCACCTCCACCGGATCGCGGCGCCGACGCACGAACCTCACGAGCGCTTCGTTCCCGAGGCGCGGCCGCCGTCCACGACCGTCGTGGCATGGGCCGACGGCGCGGCAGCCGCTGCCGGGCGCTCGGCAAAATCGAGGCGGCCCGGGTGATGGGCGAGAAACTCCACCACCTGGCTGGCCTGCTCCTCCATGCGCACGGTGATGTCTTCCACGCGACGCAGGAAGTAGCGATGGAACATCAATGCGGGAATGGCCACGGTGAGCCCCGCCGCCGTGGTCACCAGAGCGCGCGAGATACCGCCGGCGAGGTCGGCGGTACGTCCGGCTCCGTCACCGGCGACGATCACCGCGAATACCTCGATCATGCCGACGACGGTACCCAGCAGGCCGATCAAGGGGGTGATGGCCGCGATGGTGCCCAACGGGCTCAGGAAGCGCTCCATGTCGTGGATCACCGCCGTAGCGGCCTCCTGGAGCCGTGCGCGAACCTGCTCGTGTCCCAGTCGCACGTTGCGCAGACCCGCCGCCAGCACGCCGCCCAACGGCGAATGGGCCTCCAGCCAGTAGAGATTGACCTGCCCCTTCGACACCAGCGAGCAAACCTCCTGGCCCAAACCGTAGGGAGCGATTCGAGCGGCACGCAGGGTCCACAGCCGCTCGATGATGATCACCGTGGCCACCAGCGAACAGCCCAGCAGGGGCACCATCAGCCACCCCCCGGCAGCGAGCGCCTCGATCATGTCCATGAGTCTTTCTCCTCATAGCCTCGGCGGCGGCCGGGCGAATTCAGTGAGGCGATTCTACCGCATGGCAAGCGCCTTCGACACCGCCGCGCCGCCATGCGGCCGGGCGAGCGGCGCTGACGATGCTACCCTCGCCCCGTCCCAGCCATGCGGTCAGCGCCCCGTCCAATGCCGTGCTCCACAAGCAACTACCGGAGCGTCGGAAACGTCTCACCACCTCATCGGCCGGGTGGCCGTAGCCGTTGAAGCGCCCGGCACTGAACACCGTATGACGGGGAGAGAGGGTCTGCACGAACTGGGCTCCCGAGCTGGTCGCGCTGCCATGATGACCGGCCACCAACAGCGTCACCGGACCCTCGACGTCTTCGACGAAGGCTCGCTCCCACTGACGCCCCACGTCGCCAGTGATCAGCAACCGCTCGTCGCCCGCGGCGACCTCCAGGACGCAGGAGCGGTCGTTGCCGGACAGGTGCGCGGCCCGCGGCGGCGGCCACAGCACGCGATAGCGGACGCCGTCACGCTCCCAGCTCAGGCCTCGCCGACAGGGCCTCAGAGGCACGCCCAGGGCCGCATCGACGGGTGCCAGATAAGCATCGACAGAGTGACGCTCGACCAGTGCATCGAGCCCCCCGGCATGGTCTTGATCGGCATGGCTGACGAGCACGGTGTCGAAGTGCTGTCCCGGCGGCCACAGCGACTGGAGGGGCGCGAAGCCCGAGCCGAAGCGCGGACCGGTATCATAAAGCAATCGATAGCCGGCGCTGCGCAGCTCGATCAGCTGCCCCTGCCCCACATCCTGCACTCGCACCCGCAGCACGCCGGGCGGTATGTCCGGCGCCTCCAGGCCGATGAGCGTCATGCCCAGCAGCAGCGTACCCACCCAGCGCAGGCCGGCAGCGAGCCCCGGCAATGCCCACAACAGTGCGATGGCACCCAGTAGCAAAGCCAGCGGCAGCACCGTTTCGGGCTCGGGCCACCACAGCGGCAGCCCGGCCACGGCCATCTCCAGCAGGTGAGCCAGTCCGTGCGCCAACCAATCGAAGAGCCCCCAGCACAGCCTCGATAGCGGCTCGATGGGCAGCAGCAGCCAGCCGGCCAGCCCCAAGGGCACCATCAGCGTGCTGACCAGCGGCACTGCCGCCAGGTTGACCAGCGGTGCCGCCGGTGCCAGCCGGGCAAAGGCGAGCAGAACGGCAGCAGCCATCAGCGGTGCCAGCAACAACTGGGTGCGGACCAACGCCCAGATCCAGCCCTGAAGCCCCGCGGGCCGAGAGCGACCCTGCCAGATGAGAATGAGCAGCGCCACGGCCAGGAAAGAGAGCCACAGTCCGGGACGCCATACCGCCAGCGGATCGAGCAGCACTACCAGCCCCAGCGCCAGCCACCAGCCCTGCCAGGGGCCCGGCGCATGCCTGCCGCTAGCGACCCACAGCCCGACCAGGGTCATCAGCATGGCTCGTAGTGCCGGCGGCTCCATCCCCGCCACGCCGGCATAGCCGACCGCCGCCATCCCGGCCAGCCACCAGGGCCACACGGCCAGACGCCAACGGCCAGGCATCACCAGACGAGCCACGCCGCGCCCCACGAGCAGCGCGAACGTCGCCACCAACCCCACGTGAAGACCGGAAATCACCATCAGGTGGGTCGTGCCGCTGGCATTGAGCAATTCCCAATCGTCATCGGTCAATCGCTCGCCGGCACCCAGGGTCAGCGCCGCAAGCCAACGCGTTCCCAGCGGTGACAAGGAGCGCGACTCCAGTTGGTCGAGGGCCCGGGATGACAGCGACGCACTCGCGGCGCTCAGCCGCTGTGCCGCAGGATCGCGACGTACGTAGCCGGTGGCCTGAATGCCCTCACGCCATAGCCAGGCACGATAGTCGAAAGTACCCGGGTTGGCGAAACCGCTCGGCGGACGCAGGCGCACCGTCAATGCCCAGCGCTCGCCGGGCTGCATGGGTGGCGCCGCATAGTGGCTCAGCCGAACCCGACGCAGGGAATCGCAGGCCGGGCGGTCGGCCGCCAAGGGGCGACAGGCATCGACGCGCACCGTCAGGCGGGTGAGTTCCTGCTCGCGACTCACCGTCTCCAGGCGTCCCTCCACGGCCAGGTCGTCGCCCAGCAACCCCGCCGGCAACTCCGCAGCCCTGGCCGACAGCACGTCATGGGCCGTCGTCGCCATCACCAGGAGCAGCAACAGACAGTGCCAGCGTCTCGCTGCCACCAGCATCAACACTGCCAACGCCCATCCGCCGACCAAACCGGGCGGCGCCAGCCATCCGAGGCCCACACCGGACAGCGCTGCCAGCGCCAGAGGCATCGCCATGCCGATCTTCGGTACCGGTCCAGCCGCGCACGCATCCCTGTGCATCGTGGCCCCTCCCTGTGGCCCCATGGAGATCGGTGGCCCAGCCTCCACATGGCGAGGCCGCCGCCATCCATGGATAATAGCGCGGATCCCGTCAGTCGCGAGCCGAGTCATCATGCCGCGCCGATTGCTGCAGCGCTACATGCCACATCCCGACACGCTGCGACGCCAACGCTCGCTGCGCTTGCTCGCCGGCATGACCGGCGACCCGAGCCTGTGGGTGCTGTCGCGGCGCAGCGTGGCCAATGCCTTTTCGGTGGGACTGTTCAGTGCCATGCTGCCCATCCCCTGCCAGATGGCGCTGGCCGCCTTCGGTGCCTGGTTGGCTCGCTGCAACCTGCCACTCTCGGTGGGCCTCGTCTGGATCACCAACCCCCTGACCATGCCGTTGATCTTCTACGGCAATTACCGGGTGGGAACCTGGCTGATGGGAACGCAGGCCAGCGAAGCGCCGGCGCATCTGTCGACGCGCTGGGTGGCCGAACGCATGGCCGACATCCTGCCCGCCCTTGCCGTCGGATCCGTAATCATGGCCTGCGTGGCTGCCCTGCTTGGCAACGTGATGATCCGTCTAGCATGGCGCTGGCAGGTATCGCGCAGTTGGAAGCGGCGCCATCTACGCCGCCGTCGAGCGCGCCGTGACGAAGCCGACGAGTGACCGCGGCCACCGAACAACCTCAGCCCCCCGTGCGCTGCTCGGAGAGCTGCCCCCCGTCGAGCTTGAGCACGCGATCCTGATGGGCAGCCAGCGCCGGATCGTGGGTGACCACCACGAAGGCACAGGCGGTGGTGCGGGCCAGCTCGTCCATCAACGCCAGTATGCTCGCCGCCGTGGTCTGATCGAGGTTGCCGGTGGGCTCGTCCATCAACACTAGACTGGGGTCGGTGACCAGCGCCCGGGCAATCGCCACCCGCTGGCGCTCGCCCCCGGACAGCTCACCGGGCTTGTGGTCGGCGCGCGGTGCCATGCCCACCTTCGCCAGCAGCTCCCGGGCTCGGGACTCGGCGGCTTTCTTGCGCAGACCGCGTACGATCAACGGCAGGGCGACGTTCTCCAGCGCGGTGAATTCCGCCAGCAGATGGTGGAACTGATAGACGAAACCGATACGGCGATTGCGGAAGTGACCCAGCTCGGCACTGCCCAGTTCGAGCAGCGACTCGCCGGCGATGCGCACGTCGCCACGGGTCGGACGGTCGAGCCCGCCCAGCAGGTTGAGCAGCGTCGTCTTGCCGGAGCCGGAGCTGCCCACCACGGCCACCCGCTCGCCGGCACGCACCTCCAGCGACAGGCCATCGAGCACGGTGACGTCCTGAGGGCCTTCGCGATAGACCCGCGTGAGATCGTGGCAGGCCAGCATTACGGCCGGGGGTTCGTCGGTGGCAGGGGATGCCATGGCATGCGTCTCCTCGGGAATGGCGCGATCACTCATAGCGCAGCACCTCCGCCGGCTGGACCCGCGCGGCGCGCCATGCCGGATAGAGCGTCGACAAGAAGGTGAGGCCGAAGGCCGCGGCGACGATGTTGCGCACGTCGTCCCAGTGCAGGCGCGACGGCAGGTCGCTGATGAAGTACACCCCGGCATCCAGGAACTGAATACCCAGCACCGACTCCACCCAGCCGATCACATCGGCGATGCTCAGCGCCAGCACGATCCCCAGCACCACGCCCACGGCGATGCCGATGGTGCCGATGGCCAGTCCCTGAACGATGAAGATGCCCATGATCGAGCGCGGCGTGGCACCGATGGTGCGCAGAATGGCGATGTCGGCGTGCTTGTCGGTGACCACCATCACCAGCGTCGAGACGATGTTGAACGCCGCCACGGCGATGATCACGGTGAGCAGCAGACCGATCATGCGCTTCTCCATCTGGATGGCCTGGAAGAGATTGCCATGGGAATAGGTCCAGTCCATGCCTCGGAAATCCGGCCCCAACTCGTTGACGATGTCCCGCGTCACGCTACCCGCGGCGAACAGATCATCGAGCTCGAGGCGTAGGCCGCCCACGCTGTCGCCGAGCCGCGCCAGCGATTGCATGTCCTCGATGTGGGCATAGGCCAGGTTGGCGTCCAGGTCGGCCCCCACGCTGAAGATACCGCTGACGGTGAAGCGCTTGAGGCGTGGAAAGACGCCCGCCGGCGTAATCGAGGCCTCGGGCACCAGCAAGGTCACCCTATCGCCGACGCCGACCCCCAGGCGGCGGGCCAGGATCGAGCCCAGCACCACGTTCCATTCGCCGGCGACGAGATCATCGAGACTCCCCTGGTTCATGTGCTCGTCGATGATCGAGACCCGCCCTTCCCAGCTCGGCACCACACCGTTGACCATGGCGCCCTCGTTGCGCCCGCCCACCGAGAACATGCCTTGCTGTTCCACGTAGGGCGCCGCGCCGATCACCCGTTCGCGCTGCATCAGCTTTTCGGCGAGCGACTCCCACTCGACCAGGCCGGTACGCGACTCGATCTTGGTGTGCGGCACCATCCCCAGAATGCGGGTGCGCAGCTCGTGATCGAAGCCGTTCATTACCGAGAGCACCAGGATCAACACCGCCACGCCGAGCATCAGTCCGAGCATGGAGGTCAACGAGATGAAAGAGATGAAATGGTTGCGACGCTTGGCCCGCACGTAGCGCAACCCGATCAGCAGAGGTAGGCGGTCTAGCATGGTGGCGTTCCTTGTCAGCGGGAGCTCATGGTACGGTTTTTTCTCCACGACTGCATCGGTGACGCAGTACCTTGCGCAGTGCTTGCAAGATGCTCGCCGCCGCCCTACATTTCGCCGACCCCGTCCGACGCCGACCACGAGAGTCCTCACCCATGGCCAATCGCCTGCTCCCGGAATGGCATCCCCAGGATGCCGTGCAATTGACCTGGCCAAGCCCCCACGGCGACTGGGCACCGTTGCTCGAACGCATCGAGGGTACGCTGGAAACCCTGGTGGTGGCCATCGCCCGCTATCAGCACGTGCTGGTCAGCGTACCCGATGCCGCCACCCGTACCCACCTGGCACGGCGCTTCGCCAACCTGGGAGTCGACGCCGCTCGTCTACACCTGATGGTGCTCGAAGCCGACGACACCTGGGCCCGCGACCACGGTCCCCTGGGCGTGGAGCGAAATGGCCGCCCGGTCCTGCTCGATTACGTCTTCACCGGCTGGGGGGGCAAATATCCGGCCGCACGCGACGACAGCCTGACCCGGCGCCTGGCCGACGCCGGCATCTTCGCCTGCCCGGTCGAGTCCCATGAACTGGTACTGGAGGGCGGCGCCCTGGACACCGACGGCGAGGGCACCCTGCTCACCACCGAATCGTGCCTGCTCAACCACAATCGCAACCCGGGCCTCGGGCGTAATGCGCTGGAGGCTCGCCTGCGCGAAGAGCTCGGCGTCGACCGGGTGCTATGGCTGACTCACGGCCATCTGCAGGGCGACGACACCGATGGCCACATCGACACCCTGGCGCGGTTCGTCGACCCCGGGACCATCGCCTACGTGCGCTGCGACGACGAACGTGACCCGCATTACCCGGCCTTCGCCGCCATGGAAGCCGAAATCGAGGCGTTGCGCCGCCGCGATGGCGAACCGTATCGTCTGATACCGCTGCCCTGGCCACACCCCGTCCACGATCCGGTGGATGGCCACCGGCTGCCGGCCACCTACGCCAACTTCTTGATCATCAACGGTGCCGTGCTGGTTCCCACCTACGGCGACAGCGCCGATGGCCATGCCTTGGCCGCCCTCGCCGAGGCCTTTCCAGAACGCGACATCGTGCCCATCGAGTGCACCAGCGTGCTTCGCCAGCACGGCAGCCTGCACTGCCTGACCATGCAGCTGCCCCAAGGCAGCCTGGCGAATCGGGCCTGAAATGCCGCTCAGAACCACAGCACCCAGGACGCTGGGAACGAGCCGAAGAGGCATTCACAGTACCTCATCGACGGTCCGGCGCTCCGGGCTTGTCGCCAGACACGCCCCGAACGACCGCCTTCGCTCGAGTCAAGCCCAGGGCCATTAGACACGAGGAGAGTTCATCATGTCCCGTCATCTCAGGGTCGGCCTGGTCCAGCAGCCCGCCTGGCCCGACAAGGAGAAGAGCCTTGCCGAGAGCGAGGCCGGTGTGCGCGAGCTGGCCGAGGCCGGCGCCCAGTTGGTGATGCTGCAGGAACTGCATGCCACCCACTACTTCTGCCAGACCGAGGACCCGGCGGTCTTCGACCTCGCCGAGCCGTTGGACGGTCCCACCGGTCGCCGGCTGGCGGCGCTCGCCGCCGAACTCGACATCGTGCTGGTGGGCTCGCTGTTCGAGCGCCGCGCCCCAGGGCTCTATCACAACACCGCCGTGGTCTACGACCGCGACCGCGGCCGTGTCGGTCACTACCGCAAGATGCACATCCCCGACGACCCGGGCTTCTACGAGAAGTTCTACTTCACGCCGGGCGACGTGGACGACGGCCGCGGCGACGGCTTCACGCCCATCGACACCTCGGTGGGCCGGCTCGGCGTGCTGGTATGCTGGGACCAGTGGTACCCCGAGGCGGCGCGGCTGATGGCGCTGGCCGGCGCAGAGCTGCTGCTCTACCCCACCGCCATCGGCTGGCACCCGCCGGACGACAAGCCGGAGAAGACCCGCCAGAAGGATGCATGGACGCTGATCCAGCGCAGCCACGCCGTGGCCAACGGCGTGCCGGTGCTGGTCGCCAATCGCGTCGGCCACGAAGCGGATCCTTCCGGCGCAAGCCCGGGCATCAACTTCTGGGGCGGCAGCTTCATCGCCGGCCCCCAGGGAGAGCTGCTGGCTCACGCCGGCGGCGAGGCCAAGCGCCTGCTGGTGACCCTCGACATGACGCGCAGCGAGGAGATCCGGCGTATCTGGCCCTACCTGCGCGACCGGCGCATCGACGCCTACGGCGACCTGACCCGACGCTATCGGGACTGACCACGCCAGGCGCGGAGCCGTAAGCCGTAAGCCGTAAGCCAGACTGACCCGGACCTGGAAAACAAACACCCCCACTCGAAATAAGCTGATGGGGGTGTCTTACAGCTTAAAGCTTACAGCTCTAGGCTGGGGTCACTTCCAGAAATCGCGGATCGAGGCGATGCCCTGAGCGCCCACCGCGCGGGCATGGTTGGCATCGAAGCGGGTCATGCCGCCCAGGGCGAACACCGGCATCGCCGCACGTTCGACGAGCTGCTGGAAGTCATGCCAGCCCAGCGGCGCCACCTCGGGGTGCGAGGGCGTGGTGCGCAGCGGCGAGAGGGTCACGAAGTCGCAGCCGATATGGCCCGCCTGGGTCAGCTGGCGACGGTCGTGGGTGGAGGCGGAAAGCCACTTGTCCTCGGCGATGGGGCGTCGCTCCAACTTCATCAGCCGCTCGCTGGTGAGGTGAATGCCATCGGCATCGATGTGCTCCAGGCGCTCGGGGTCGCCGTTTAGCAGCAGCCGCGCCCCGTGCTCCCGACACAGCGTCAGCGCGCGTTCGGCGCGAGCCAGGTAGGCGCTTTCATCCAGCAGCTTGGCGCGCAGCTGCACCAGCCGCACGCCATCCTCGGTGAGTGCCCGGGTCAGAGAGGCCTCGAAGCGCGCCTCGTCGCTCTCCTCGCCGGTGATCAGGTACTCGGTGGGCAGCATGACGGCCCTCAGGATCGGCAGGTTGGCGGCCGGGAAGGGATAGCCCACCAGCTCGTCCATGGCCACCCAGCGTACCGCCTGTCCTTCGCGACCGAAGGGCTCTCCGGCAAAGGCATGCACCTGCCATACATCGAGCAGGATGTGCTTTTCGGCATATTCGTGATGCACGCGAATCAGCGGCTGAGCGCGCTGTATCTCCACGCCCAGCTCCTCGTGCAGCTCGCGCTTCAGGCCTTCGAGACCCGTCTCGTAAGGCGCCAGCTTGCCGCCGGGAAATTCCCACAGCCCGCCATGGTCGACGTTGGACGGCCGACGCGCGATCAAGACCTTGCGGCCATCCTCACTGATGATGGCGGCCGCTGCCACGTGCACCCTTCTCTTCACCATTGCGTTCATTAACCTCTATCCCGCTGTGACCGCGCCTCGCGGAGCGCGGGGCTGATTCATCCTTCGCAACCGCCGTCAGCTGCGGTAATCGGCATTGATGCTCACGTAGTCATGCGAGAGATCCGAGGTCCACACCGTGGCGCTCTCCCCGCCTCTTCCCAGGCCAATGCGGACCCTGATCTCCTCGCACGCCATCACCTCGCTGCCGGCCTCCTCGGTGTAGCCGGGGGCACGCCCACCGTTTTCCACCAGCCGAACGTTGCCCAAATCGATGGTCACCCTGCCTACGTCGAACTTCGCCACTGGCGCCCGCCCCACGGCAGCGAGAATTCGCCCCCAATTGGCGTCCGAGGCGTAGAATGCCGTCTTGACCAGCGGCGAATGAGCCACGGTGAAGGCCACCGCCAGCGCCTCCTCACGGCTCGTCGCTTCGCTGACCTGCAAGGTGACGAACTTGGTCGCCCCTTCGGCATCGCGAACGATCGCCTGGGCCAGCTCGGTCATCACCCGCTGCAGACCGTTGCGAAACACCGCCACCTGCTCCTCGTCGACCACTCTGGCACCGCGACCGGTGGCGATCAGTAGACAGGCGTCATTGGTCGAGGTGTCGCCATCCACGGTGATGCAGTTGAAGGAGCGTTCGACGGTCTCGCCCAACAGCGAGTCGAGCAGCGGCTGCTCGATGTCGGCGTCCGTGGCCACGTAGGCGAGCATGGTGGCCATGTTGGGCTGGATCATTCCCGAGCCCTTGGCGATGCCGTTGATGGTCACGCTCTGCTCACCGAGTTCCACGGTCACGCTCGCCCCTTTGGGGCGGGTATCGGTGGTGAGAATCCCCTCGCCCGCCAGCCGCCAGGCTTCCGCACCGTCATCCAGCGCAGCGATGGCTGCCGGCAGGCCGCCCAGCAAGCGTT
Organism: Billgrantia gudaonensis; assembly: GCF_900100195.1. Classification (GTDB taxonomy): domain Bacteria; phylum Pseudomonadota; class Gammaproteobacteria; order Pseudomonadales; family Halomonadaceae; genus Halomonas; species Halomonas gudaonensis. Next base: position 283,636 of record NZ_FNES01000001.1, on the reverse strand, counting down.
CCATGGGCAGCGGCTCGCCGATCACCCCGGTCGAGAACGGCAGCACGCTCTCCTCTGCCACGCCCGCCAGGCGGGCCAGCTCCGCACAGGTCGCATGCGCGTCGCGCAGGCCGGCCTCGCCGGTACCGGCATTGGCGTTGCCGGTATTGATCACCAGGTAACGCGGCGCTGCCGCGCGGGCCGTGCAGGCCGCCAAGTGCTCGCGGGCCACGATGACCGGTGCCGCGCAGAAGGCATTGCGCGTGAAGGTTCCTGCCACCCGCGCCCCCTCGGGTACCTCGATCACCACCAGATCGCGCCGGTCGGGCTTCTTGATGCCCGCCATGGCGCTGCCCAGACGCAAGCCCTCTATCGTCGGCATCACTGGAAAGCGTGATTCACCCACTGCCATGGTCGTCTCCTGTCAGAATCCGCTTCGAGCTTCGAGCTTCGAGCTTCGAGCTTCGAGCTTCGAGCTTCGAGCTTCGAGCTTCGAGCAGGATGCTACCCCCTGGCAAAGGGGGCGCAACCCGAGGCCCGTAGCCCGTCAGTTCAGCTTGCCGCAGCACTGTTTGTACTTCTTCCCCGAGCCACACGGGCACGGATCGTTGCGCCCGACCTTGGGGCCTTCGCGGCGCAAGGGGCGGCCGTCGGCGCCGGGCGGCAGCGGTGCCGGTTCGTCGTCATCGCCGGCAGTGGTCATCGCCGGCGAATCGTGACGACTCGCCGCACTCGCCTTCTCACGCTCCAGTGCCTCACGACGCTTGCGCTCCAGCGCCTCGACCTCCTCCGGCTGGCGCACCTGGACATGACTCAGGATGCGGGTGATGTCCGACTTGATGTTGGTGAGAAGGGTCTGGAACAGTTCGAAGGCCTCGCGCTTGTACTCCTGCTTGGGATTCTTCTGCGCATAGCCGCGCAAGTGAATTCCCCGACGCAGGTGATCCATGGCCTGCAAGTGTTCCTTCCAGCGCGTATCGAGAACCTGCAGCATGACCTGCTTCTCGAAACGGCGAATCAACGCTTCACCGGCCTGCTGCACCTTCTCGTCGTAGGCCTCGCGGTGCATCGCCTGCAAGCGCTCGCGCAGCTGTTCCTCGTGAAAGCGGTCGTCCTGCTCGGCCCACTCCACCACCGGCGCTTCGAGGTTGAACTCGTTCTTCAGATGGTCCTGAAGGCCTGCCAGATCCCACTGTTCGGGCAGGCTCTGGGGCGGCACGAACTCGCTGATCGCGGCATCGAGCACTTCTTGGCGAATGCCCAGTACGTTCTCGGAGACATCCTCGGCGCCGAGAATCTCGTTGCGCTGCTCGTAGATCACGCGACGCTGGTCGTTGGCCACGTCATCGTACTCGAGCAGTTGCTTGCGGATGTCGAAGTTGCGGCTCTCGACCTTCTTCTGGGCGCGTTCCACGGCGTTGGTGACCATCTTGTGCTCGATCGCCTCGCCGCGCTCCAGGCCCAGCGCTTTCATCATGCGCTGCACGCGGTCGGAGCCGAACAGGCGCATCAGGCTGTCTTCCAACGACAGGAAGAAGCGCGTCGAGCCGGGGTCGCCCTGACGGCCGGAACGCCCGCGCAGCTGGTTGTCGATACGCCGCGACTCATGACGCTCGGAGCCGATGACGTGCAGCCCGCCGGCAGCCACCACGGCCTCGTGGCGTTCGCGCCACTCCTCCTTGAGCGCCTCGATCCGTGCCTCGCTGGGGTTCTCCAGCTTGGCCACCTCGGCCTCCCAGTTGCCGCCCAGCACGATGTCGGTCCCGCGGCCGGCCATGTTGGTGGCGATGGTCACCGCGCCGGGCCGGCCGGCCTGGGCGATGATCTCGGCTTCGCTCTGGTGCTGCTTGGCATTGAGCACGTTGAAGCCGAGACCTTCCTTCTTCATCAGTTGCGCCAGGTACTCGGAGGTCTCGATGGAGGCGGTACCCACCAGTACCGGCCGGCCAGCCTCGGTCTGTGCCTTCACGTCCTCGATGATGGCCTCGAACTTCTCCTCGGCGGTGAGATAGACCAGGTCGTTGTGATCCTCGCGGATCAGTGGCTTGTTGGTGGGGATCACCACCACGTCGAGGCCGTAGATCTGGCGGAACTCGAAGGCCTCGGTGTCGGCGGTGCCGGTCATGCCCGACAGCTTGTCGTAGAGGCGGAAGTAATTCTGGAAGGTGGTCGAGGCCAGCGTCTGGCTCTCGCGCTGAATGGTGACGCCCTCCTTGGCTTCCACGGCCTGATGCAACCCTTCGGACCAGCGCCGCCCGGGCATCGTGCGGCCGGTGTGCTCGTCGACGATCACCACCTGGCCTTCGCTGACGATGTAGTCCACGTCGCGATGGTAGAGGTGACGGGCGCGCAGCGCCGAGTGCATGTGTTGCAACAGGTTGAGGTTCTGGGCCGAGTAGAGCGAGTCGTGCTCGCCGAGCAGACCCTCGCCACGCATCAGTTCCTCGACCTTGTTGTGACCCGCCTCGGTGATCTCCACCTGCTTGTGCTTCTCGTCGAGGGTGAAGTCGCCGCTGGTGGGATCCTCCTCGTCCTCGCACGGCACCAGGTTGCGGGCCAGACGATCCACTACCGAGTAGAGCTCGGTATTCTCGTCCACCGCCCCGGAGATGATCAGCGGCGTACGCGCCTCGTCGATGAGAATCGAGTCCACCTCGTCGACGATGGCGTAGTGCAGGTCGCGCTGCACCTTGTCCTCCAGCGAGAACGCCATGTTGTCGCGCAGGTAGTCGAAACCGTACTCGTTGTTGGTGCCGTAGGTGATATCGCACCCATAGGCGGCACGCTTTTCCTCGGCGCTCTGGCCGGCATAGATCACTCCGACCGACAGGCCGAGGAATTCGTACAGCGGTCGCATCCACTCGGCATCGCGGCGCGCCAGGTAGTCGTTGACGGTGACCACGTGCACGCCCTTGCCCGGCAGGGCGTTGAGATAGACGGAAAGGGTGGCGACCAGAGTCTTGCCCTCGCCGGTCTTCATCTCGGCGATGCGCCCATTGTGCAGCGTCATGCCGCCGATCAGCTGCACGTCGAAATGACGCATGCCCATGATGCGCTTGCTCGCCTCGCGCACCGTGGCGAAGGCCTCGGGCAGCAGCGAATCCAGGCTCGCCCCCGCTTCCAGGCGCTCGCGAAAGGCTGCCGTATGCGCCTGGAGCGCCGCATCGTCGAGCGTCTCGTACTCGCGCTCGAAGGCATTGATCTGCGCCACGCTCTTGTGCATGCGCTTGACGACGCGGTCGTTCTTGGAACCGACCACCTTGCGTAACAGAGAATTGATCATGAATCGTCCACAGTCTGCGAAAGGCACGCTGCCGGCTGCCGGCGACACGAGGTCGCCCGGCCGGCGGTCTCGAAAAAACGCTGATGTCAGCGAGTTCGTGGCGGGCCGCGGCGCGTCAGCACGTCCAGGGCCGCCGCCCAGCGCAGTACGGGCAGTACGCGAAAAGCAGAAGGGACGATGGAACGGGGCTGCGGCAAAATCGGCCAGCGCATCTGAGCCCGGCGACGCGCCTCTCGGCGACAGCGCACGCGCATCAGCGCCGGTGCCAATATGCAGATCTGGGCGATGCGCTCGGTGAGACGCGGCGACTCGACATGGCTCAGCCCTACCGGCAGCAGACAGCTCACCAGCAGCCCCGCCAGCCACCAGCGCGACGACGCCCGCGGCGGCGTCGCCCGGCGCGCGGCCGGCCAGTCGGCAAGACTGGCGTGTGACGGTTCGTCGGTGGCCATGATGTCGAGGCACTCCTCAGCGTGCTAGGCTCAAGCAGGTTCCGGGCGCCAGGCGGGTACCTGACGTGAAACGCTTTGTCGTCGGCACGAGCCGGCGCCCGGCGGGTTCGGACCCGCGGAACCACCGACTGCCCCGGGAAAGCAAGCACATGAGTATAAAGGTTAAGCGTTCACGCGCCCAGCCCATGTCACGACTGCTGGGCGGTCAAGGCGAACTGGCGCCACTGATGCGCACGGCGCGGCTGATCGACCAGGCCCAGCACCACCTGCGTGCGCACCTTCCCGACGAGGTGGGCGAGCATCTCCACGTGGGCGGATTCAGCGACGGCAAGCTGACCCTGATCACCGACCGCGCCGTCTGGCTCACCTGGCTACGCTACGAGCAAGCCCGCCTACTCGAGCTGCTGCATCAACTGCCGGCCTTCGCGGCGGTGACTGGCTTCACCTTCAAGGTGCGGCCGGTGCACCCGGTCAAGGCCCCGCCCCGCCAGGCTCGGCAGCTCTCCGGTCCGGCCAGCGACGAACTGACCGCCTGCGCCGAAAACACCGACGACCCGCGCCTCAAACAGGCTCTCGAGCGCCTCGCCGCCCATGCCGAACGCAGCGATGACGCGCCGCCGCAGCGGTGAGGCAGCGAGGGCCGCGCAGGGTGTGGCGACGCAACGCCTTTTCCGCGATAGTCTGAAGAAGGGATGCAAGCTTCGGAGGGTACGCCATGAAGCACCTGTACCTGATCCGCCATGCCAAGGCGCGCCAAGCCGACCGCGACCAGGCGGATCGCGAACGCCCGCTGCGCCGGCGCGGCCACCGTCAGCTCGCCGCCATGGCCCACCCCCTCGAGCGAATCGGCGCCTTCGACGGTGCGCTCTACGTGAGCAGCGCCACCCGCGCCCGGCAGACGTTGCTGGGCCTCGCCGTGGCACTGCCGACGCAGGACCTGACCAAGCGGGCCCATCATTCCGACGACCTCTACACTTTCGATGCTCGCCAGCTGCGCCGCTGGTTGCAGGAGAGCGCCCCGGAAGACGCCGCCCTCACCCTCATCGGCCACAATCCCGCCCTTCTGGCGCTGGCCCAGTGGCTCGCCCAAGCGTCCCCCGAGCGGCTACCCACCGCCGGCGCGCTGCACCTGGCTCTGCCCGTCGACCGCTGGGAGCAGCTCGGCAAGCACTGTGGCACCCTCGTGGCCAGCCTCGCGCCGACCGAGGTCAGCCATGCGCTGTTCAAGGGCAGCGCTCCCGATGCGCCGGCCCTGAAAGGACTCTCACTGGCCGAGCGAGTCCATGGCCGGCTCGTCCACCACTACCAGCGGATACGAGCGCTGGAGCCGGGCGTGAAAGCCGGCTGGGATCCCGAGTTTCTCCACCAGTACCGAGTCAACCTGCGGCGTAGCCGGGCCATCGCCGAGTCGTTGCTGTCCATCACGCCCAAGCCCAAGGTCAAGAAAGCTCTCGAGGGCGTGAAGCGCAGCGCCCGCGCCACCAGCCGACTGCGCGACCTGGACGTCTTCCTCATGGGCCTGGAAGGCAAGCCCGAAGGCGAGCGAGGCGCCATCGAGCCGGCCGTGGCCGCCTGGCTGCGCGAGCAGGCCGAGGCAGAGCATCGCGCGCTCTGCCAGCGCATGGCCAGCCGTCGTTACCGGAAGCAACTGCGCCGCTGGCGCGACGCGCTCGACGCCAAGCCGATGCGCAACCTGCTCGACACTCTCGAGCCCGACGCCATCGAGCAAGTGCTCACCGAGCGCATGGCACGACACGACGCTCAGTGGCGGGCGCTGGATGACACCGCTCCCGATGAGGCGATCCACACGCTGCGCAAGACCGTCAAGCGAGTTCGCTACCTGGCCGAACTGGCTCCCGATCGGCACCGCGACCTGCTCGACCGTCTACCCACACGCCAGACGCTGCTCGGCGATTTCCAGGACATCGCCAGCCAGCGCGGCCTGCTGGCGGAGTTTCGCGAAGCCCCGGCAACCGCTTCCCTCTCACCGCAGACCGACGATGCCCTGACCGCCTGGGACCGGGCGCTGAGCGACCGCATGGCCGAACTGCGAAGCCGGATCCTGGCACTGCCACCGCTCACGGAAGCCCCGGCGGCCAGCGCCTGAGCATCGCCGCACTGGCCCTGGCAGCGTCTGTTACGCTGAATGCAGAGCCGCACCCAATGAGGAGGTGACCCATGAGCCTGACGCCTTCCACCATGATCGAGCTGGGTAGCTCCCTGCCCACTTTCCGCCTGCGAGATCCCGAGGGCCGCGAGGTCGGCAGCGACGACTTCTCCGGCCAGCCGCTGCTGGTGGTGTTCATGTGCAACCACTGCCCCTTCGTCAAGCACGTTGCCGACGCCCTGGCCGAGTTCGCTCGCGAGTACCAGGCCAAGGGGCTCGGCGTGGTCGGCATCAACAGCAACGACTACGCCAGCCACCCCGACGACAGCCCCGAGAGGATGCGCGAGGAGATCGAGCGGCGCGGCTACACGTTTCCCTATCTGGTGGACGAAAACCAGGATGTGGCCCGTGCCTTCGAGGCGGCCTGCACGCCGGACTTCTTCCTGTTCGACGCCGATCACCGCCTCGCCTACCGCGGCCAGTTCGACGACAGCCGCCCCAGCAAGCCGACGCCGGTGACCGGAGCCGACCTGCGCGCCGCCGCCGACGCCGTGCTCGCCGGCGAGGCACCGAACAACGACCAGAAACCCTCCATGGGCTGCAATATCAAGTGGCGGGAATGAGCCAGCTCCGAGGCCTCTGGCCGGTTGACCGCGCTCACCACAGGCCCAATTGGGAAGCGACCCAGCGACCCGGCATGAGGGTGCCGGCAAACGCGGCGACCAGACCCAGGTAGGCACCCAGCATCCACTCGCGATGCTGGCGTACCTTGCCCTTCACGATGGCGACGACGGCTGCCGTCAGCGCCACCAGCACCCACAGCGACAACAGGTGGATGGGCCCCAGGTGAGCTACCAGGGGCAGCACGCCGCCGCCCAGCCAGAACGAACTCAGCGCCGAGAGCGCCATGGCCGCCACCCAAGTGCTCCCCAGCAGCCGGTGCGGTTTCGTTCCCTTGCGCATCGACAGGATCAGCCCGCCGAGCCCTAGGGCCACGAAGGATGCGTAGAGGTGCAGCGTGAATGCCATGTGGCCTCCGTTGGTCATGCCGTGTCGGGGGTAGTGCAACTTGTTGCATAACACTAGCCTCGCGCCGATCGCTATGCAACCATGTGCATATCAATCGGCAACGAACCTGCCTCTCCATGTCCTTGCGCGCCATACTACTGATCACCCTGCAGCAGGAGCCCGGCACGGGTTACGACATCCTGCAGCGTTTCAAGGCCGGGCTCGCCCATGTCTGGCAGGCCAGCCACCAACAGCTCTACCGGGAGCTCGACCGCATGCGCGGCGACGGCCTGCTGACCTGCGAGACGGTGCCCCAGGCCGAGCGCCCCGACCGCAAGGTCTACCACTTGACCGCGGCCGGGGGGGAGGCCCTCGACACCTGGCTCGCCGAGCCCCTGGCGGCCGGCCCCGTGCGCGAGCCCCTCTTCGCCAAGTTCTTCGCCTGGGAACGGTGGCCCGCCGACGCCCGCCGACGGGAGCTCGGCGACCTGCACGAGCAACTCACCCAGCGCCTGGCCACCTATGCCGCCATCGAAGAGGAGTGGTTCGCCGCCCCCGAGCGCCTCACCCCCGCCCAGCGCGCGCCCTGGCACACGCTGCGGCTCGGTCAACGGCTCACGCAGACCTGGCGGGAGTGGATCGAGGAAGTGCTGGAAGAAGGGGAATGATCGCTGTCGCCAAAGCCAGACGTTCGACTTTATGCTGTGGGTCAATGCAGTCATCCACGGGAGAGTCCGCCATGATCGATGCCAATGACATGAAACACCTCGAGCGCTGCGTAGCGCTGGCGGAGCAGGCGCTGGAGACCGGCGACGAGCCGTTCGGATCGGTGCTGGTGAGCGGCGCTGGCGAGGTGCTCGCGGAGGACCACAACCGCGTCGCCGGGGGCGACAGTACCCAGCACCCGGAATTCTACCTAGCGCGCTGGGCGGCGCAGCATCTGACACCCGAGGAACGGGCGCGAGCCACGGTTTACACTTCCGGGGAGCACTGCCCGATGTGTGCGGCGGCCCACGGCTGGGTAAGGCTAGGGCGCATCGTCTACGCCAGCTCGTCGCAACAGCTGGTGAGCTGGCTCGAGGCGATGGGCGCAGATCCAGCGCCGGTGGCGCCGCTGCCGATCCAGACAGTGGTACCGGGAGCATGGGTCGAGGGGCCGGTGCCCGAGCTGGCCGAGCGCATCCGCGACCTGCACCAGCGCCGACACCATGCTAGCCGGTCAGGCCCCGGAGAGGCATAGAACCGGCGATGGGCAGCAGCCTGTTGACCCCAGCGCCCTTGAAGAAGCCAACCCTCGCCCGCAGGCAAATGACACCCCCACAGAGCTCATGCACCAAGAGCTCATCCCCGACGACGAAGGAGCAGTCCATGACGCGCATTCCCAATCCCGGTTTCGGCACCTTCCGCCTGGAAGGCGACGTACTCAAGAACGCGGTGAAAAGCGCCCTGGCAGCAGGCTATCGCCATATCGACACCGCCCAGATGTACGGCAACGAAACCGAAGTGGGCGAGGCCATCCGAGAGAGCGGCATTCCGCGCGACGAGATTTTCCTCACCACCAAGGTATGGCACGACCGCCTGCGCCCCGGCGATCTGGAAGCCAGCGTCGACGAAAGTCTGGACCGGCTCGGCACCGAGTCCGTCGATCTGCTGCTCATCCACTGGCCATCCCCCGATGGCGAAGTGCAAATGGACGACTACCTGAACGCCCTCGCGGCCGTGCAGGATGCCGGAAAGGCCAAACACATCGGCATCTCCAACTTCACTCGCGCCCAGGTCGATCAGGCCATCGACATTCTCGGCGAAGGCGCCCTGCTGACCAACCAGATCGAGGTGCACCCCTTCCTGCAGAACCGCGCTCTCGTCGAACACTGCCAGTCGCGCGGCCTCGAGGTGACCGCCTACATGCCGCTGGCCGTCGGCAAGGTGATGAAGGACGCCACCCTGGAGCGCATCGCCCAGGCCCACGATGCCAACCCGGCGCAGATCGCCCTGGCATGGATCAAGGCTCGCGGCCTGGTGACCATACCCTCCTCCACCAAGGCCGAGCACATCCGCAGCAATCTGGCCGCCTTCGAGATCGCGCTGAGCGACGACGAAATGGCCCAGATCGCCGAGCTGGATCGCGGCGAGCGCATCGCCGATCCCGACTTCGCCCCCGAGTGGGACTGAACGCCGCTTGGTACCTCACCGCTCCGGTTCGCTCAGCCTGTCGACGATGCGATAGACCGCTGGCGCTTGCTTCGCTTCCTCGAGGAGAGAGCGGGAAAGCCGCTCCTCCATAGCCTGGGCAGCATCGGCGGTGGCCACCTCCAGAGTCACGGCCATCGCAGCCCGGCTGCGATCGATCTCGTCGAGCAACTGGGCCTGCATGGCCGGACGCTGCAAGGCTTCCTGTGCCTCGAGCATGGCGAATTCGCTGCCGGCGATGCCGGCCAGAGTCGCTGCGGTAGTCACGCTACCCGCTACCAGGGCGCCCGGGCCACTGGGAGCAGTGAACGCCGCGACTGCGCTGCCACCCAGCATGGCACGCGCGGCGCCGGTACCCAGGCGCGAGGCCAGAGCGCGCAAGGCCAGCCGGCTGCCCTGACCCGCCGCGGTGCTTCCCAGGCGCGCCGCCAGGGCACGACCCGCCAGCAATCCCGCTCTGCCGCCGCCCACGACGGCCACGCTCCAGCGCGAGCGGTCGCGGCCGTCGAGCATCAGGCCATGCAGCACGAGATCGATGTCGAGGATGGGAAGCGCGTCGTCGCGTTCCGATGCTTCCACCTGGCGCGACGCATAGCGATCATGTAGCTGGCTGGCCATCTCGCCGATCAGCCTTTGCTGCTCGCCGACCAGGCGTCGGGAATGAGCCGCCTGAAGCTCGGCCAGGGCCGCCTCGATACCGCTGGGTTCGATCAGGCGGGCGTGAAGCTGATCGTCCAGCCAGGCATCCAGGTCGCCGAACAAGGCCACACCGAGGCGGCTGTAACTGCCGACCGGCGAGAAGTACCAGTCGAGATAGCCCGGCACCGCCGCCTCGAGCGGAGCAAAGGCCGCCGCGAGCCGCCCTGCGAGCCACGGCCGCATGCGCGCCGCGAGGCGCTTGCGGGAGTCGCCGGCAAGCCCCGCCAGGTCGCGAGAGAAATCGTCGTGGGCCTGTTCATCGAGGGTCAGCGACTCGCCCGCCACGATCACCCGGTACAGCGGCGCCTCGCTTTGCGATGCGAGCCAGCGCTGCCCGACGTCGAGCAGCATCATCAACAGCACCACGACCAGCAGCGTCGGCCACCAGCGGCGCCCGCCGGCCATCGGCAACGTCCACCGGCGAATCGGGAGAGTGGCACCCTGCGAACGGGTCATTCATCGCCTCCCCGGCACCGTTGCAGCGCCGTGTCTTGACCTGGATCGCCGGCACCGAACAGGGCTTCGGCGCCCACCAACAGGCGGACGTAGGCCCAGGCGACGGCGCCTTGGGTCAGCAGCATCGACAGCCAGCCCAGCAAGGCGACCGGCGCACCGAGACGCAGGCGCTCCACGGCGTTCTGCATGGCCCAGAACTGGACCGTTTCGGCGGCAACGGCGAGCCGCTCGAACAGCGCCAGCAGCGAATCGCCCCCGCCGGTCGGTAGCTCGCGCAAGATGGCCTCCTGCCAGCCCAGCCCCACCAGCCAGGGCTGAGGCAGCCACAACGCCAGCCCCACCAGCCCCCCGACAAGAAGACCCGCCAGGGGCGGTACCAGCAGCTGGCGGCTGACCGGCGCCAGACATTCGCCAATCACATGCGGAGCCAGGCGCCGCCACAGCCAGCGACGCACCAGCGCCATGCCCAACGCCGCGGCCAGCAGCAGCGGCCAGGTGGCGAGCGGTAGCAAGCGCAGCTTGACCAACAGCACCAGCGCCAGCACGACACCGGTGAACTGATGGCGCAGCACCATCAGTATCCCGCCGCGCAATCGGCGGTGCCAGGGCGAATGGCGGTGCAGGTACTGGCCGAGCCAGGCCCGACGGCGCAGGCGCGCCGTCTCGAGGCTGCCGACGACGATCAGTTGGGAGGCCAGCACCAGCGACGGCAGGAACAGCCAGTCGGCCAGGCTGCTGCCGACCAGGGCCCAGAGCAGCAGCGCCGCTACCGTCGGGACGAGGTAGCCCTGGCCTCCCAGTCGGATTCGTTGGCTGGCCGTTCGCAGGTCGTGCATCTGTCGGTCTCCCGGCGACATCACCGACAGAATAGCGCCTCCGGCCGGCGAATTCTGCAACGGTCTGGCCGAGCATCCGCCTATGCCGGGCCGTCCCACCGACTCATGCGCAAACGCGCAGACGAAAAAACGGCGGGCCATGGCCCGCCGCAAAGGAACCGATCGAAACCCGCTCGAGAGCGTTTCCGTTCAGATTTCGAAGCCGCGCCCGAAGTCCTCGGGGGAGAGCGCCATCAGCGGCTCGGCGCCGGCCTCGATGGCCTGCTTGTGGGCACGGGTACGCGGCAGCAACCGTTGGTAGAAGAAACGTGCGGTGTTGAGCTTGGCGCGGTAGAAGGCGGCATCCTCGGTGCTCGCGGCCAGGGCCGCACGGGCCTGCCTGGCCGCCCGAGCGAACAGGTAGGCCAAGGTCACGTAGCCTGCGTACATCAGGTAGTCGACGCTGGCCGCGCCGACTTCCTCGCGGTCGCTCATGGCCTTCATGCCGATGCCCATGGTCAGCTCGCCCCACTCCTGGTTCAGCTTGGCCAGAGGCCTCACGAATTCGGCGAGTTCGCCGTTGCCTGCCTCGGCCTGGCAGAACTGGTGGATTTCCTTGGTGAAGACCTTGAGCGTTTCACCCTGGCTCATCAACACCTTGCGACCCAGCAGGTCGAGCGCCTGGATGCCGGTGGTGCCCTCGTAGAGGCGGGTGATGCGCGCGTCCCGCACCAGCTGCTCCATGCCCCACTCCTGGATGAAGCCGTGGCCGCCGAAGACCTGCACGCCCTCGTTGGTGGCCTCGAACCCGGTTTCGGTGAGGAACGCCTTGACGATGGGCGTCAGCAGGCCCAGCAGGGTCTCGGCGCGCTCCTTCTCGGCGGCATCGTTGCCATGCTCGACGATGTCGATCATCTGGGCGGTATAGAGCACCAGCATCCGGCCGCCCTCGGCGAAGGCCTTCTGGGTGAGCAGCATGCGGCGTACGTCGGGATGGACGATGATCGGGTCGGCCGGCTTCTCGGGCGCCCGGGGCCCGGAGAGAGCGCGCATCTGCAGACGGTCACGGGCGTAGGCCAGGGCGTTCTGGAAGCTCGCCTCGGTGAGCCCCAGCCCCTGGATGCCCACGCCGATGCGTGCGGCGTTCATCATGGTGAACATGCAGGCCAGCCCCTTGTTGGGCTCGCCCACCAGAAAGCCCTTGGCTCCGTCGAAGTTCATCACGCAGGTGGCGTTGCCGTGGATGCCCATCTTGTGCTCGAGCGAGCCGCACACCACGCCGTTGCGCTCACCGGGCTCGCCCGCTTCGTTGGGCAAGAACTTGGGCACCACGAACAGCGAGATGCCCTTGGAGCCCTCCGGCGCGTCAGGCAACTTGGCCAGCACCAGGTGGACGATGTTCTCCGCCAGGTCGTGCTCGCCAGCGGAAATGAAGATCTTGGTGCCGGTGATGTCGAAGGCGCCGTCGTCGGTGGGCACGGCGCGGGTCTTGATCAGGCCCAGGTCGGTACCGCAATGCGGCTCGGTGAGGCACATGGTACCGGTCCAGGTGCCCTCGACCAGCTTGGTCAGGTAGGTGGCCTTCTGCTCATCGGTACCGTGGTGGCGAAGCGCATCGGCGGCACCGTGCGAGAGCCCCGGATACATGCCCCAGGCCAGATTGGTGGCACAGATCATCTCGCTCAGCACCATGGCCAGCGAGTGCGGCAGGCCCTGGCCGCCGTGTTCGGGATCGGCGGCCAGACTCGGCCAGCCACCCTCCACGTACCGGGCGTAGGCTTCCTTGAAGCCCTTGGGCGCCTTCACGTCGCCGCCTTCCAGCAGGCAGCCTTCCCGATCGCCGCTCTGGTTCAGCGGCAGCAACACCTCCCGAGCGAAGCGCGCCCCCTCCTCGAGGATCGCCGCCACCACATCGGGCGAAACCTCCTCGCCGCCGGGCAGACGTGCGTAGTGGGCCGGGTAGTCCAGCATCTCGTCCATCACGAAGCGCAGATCGCGCAGAGGGGCCTGATAGTCGGGCATATCGATCTCTCCAGAAGACGTCGGGCATGCGCAGCCGCAGGCGCCGCTTTCAAACGAATGTTTGAAAACCTAGCGATCGATATCCGCCAAGTCAAGCGTTCGTTTTAATCTTCCCCTCCGATCGGGCCGGGATGGCGCTCAGGGCATGGCATCCTTGAGCCGCCCTCGCAGCGTCTCCAGCTGCTCCTTGAGCTCGTGGAGTTCGTCGAACGTCTGGCCGCTGGCCATCACCACGCAGTCGGGAATCTCGCGGGCGCGCTCCTGCAGGGCCCGCCCCGCTTCCGTCAGGTGAAGTTCCACCACGCGTTCGTCGCGCTCGCTTCGCACGCGTTCGAGCAGCCCTTCCCGGGCCAGGCGCTTGAACACCGGCGTCAGCGAGCCGGTATCGGTGTAGAGCCGCTGGCTGATGGTGCCGGCACTCAGGCCGTCTTCCTCCCACAGCACCATCATCACCAGGTACTGCGGATAGGTGAGGTTGAGCGCCGTGAGCAATGGCTTGTAGAACTTGGTCATCAACAGCGAAGTGGAGTAGAGCGCAAAGCAGAGTTGATGATCGAGCTGCAGATCGCTGCAGGCATCCGGTTCGGCCATGACGGTGTCTCCTTGAGCCATCCCCAAAAAAGATGATGCGCTATACGTTAGCGCACCAAATTATGGATGACCAGACAATGGCCGAAGCCGCACTCACTGCATGCGAATGCCGCCATCCAGACGAATCGTCTCGCCGTTGAGCATGGAGTTGATGATGATCTGCTCGGCCAGGCGGGCGAATTCATCGGGCTTGCCCAGTCGCTTGGGGAAGGGCACGGCCGCGGCCAGCGCTTCGGCCGCCTCGTCGGGGATCTCGCTCATCATCGGCGTCTCGAAGACGCCGGGGGCGATGGCCATCACCCGCACGCCGTGGCGCGAGAGCTCGCGTGCCGCCGGCAGGCTCATGCCTACCACCCCGGCCTTGGAGGCGCTGTAGGCGCACTGCCCCACCTGCCCGTCGAAGGCAGCGATGGAGGCGGTGTTGACGATCACCCCGCGCTCGCCGTCCTCGCCGGGCACGTTTTTGGCCATGGCCGCGGCAGCCAGGCGCATGACGTTGAAGGTGCCCACCAGATTGATCTGCACGGTGCGGGCGTAGGCGTCGAGATCGGCGGGGTTGCCCTCGCGATCGACCAGTTTGGCCACGCTGACCACGCCGGCACAGTGCACCACGCCGGCCAGGCCGCGGCCGTCGCTGAGTTCCACGGCGGCGTCCACCGCCGCCTGAATGTCGTCCCCCGAGGTGACGTCGCCGCGCACCGCACGGGCGTGCTCGCCCAGGGTCTTGGCGTGGGCTTCGACGACGTCGCTCAGGTCGCAGAGCACCACCCGGCCGCCGCCGGCGACCAGGCGTTCGGCGGTGGCCGCCCCCAGCCCGGAGGCGGCGCCGGTGATCAGGAAGGTGTTGTCCTTCACTTGCATCTATCGTGTCTCCCAGTTCATTTCGCGGGCTCGGCGTCCGCTTTGTCGGCGGCGTCGGCACGCAGCTTGAAGCGCTGGATCTTGCCGCTCGGCGTCTTTGGCAAGGTGTCCACGAACTCGATCACCCGGGGGAAGGCGTGGGTGGAAAGCCGCTCGCGCACCAACTGGCGGATTTCGTCGGCCAGCTCGTCGCTCGCCTCGAAGCCGTCGCGCAGCACCACGTAGGACTTGATGATCTCGCCGCGGATCTCGTCCGGCTGGCCCACGGCGGCGGACTCGGCCACCGCCGGGTGAGTCATCACGCTGTTCTCCACGTCGGTAGGGCCGACACGGTAGCCCGCGGTGGTGATGATGTCGTCGTCGCGGCCGGCGAACTGGAAGGTACCATCCTCGTTCTTGATCACCACGTCACCGGTCAGATAGAAGCCCTCGGCGAAGGGGTGCTTCTCCTGCCAAGTGTAGCCGGGGAAGAAGTGCGCCGGCGAGTTGGCGATGTCCACTGCCAGCACGCCGGGCTCGCCCGGGGGCAGCTCGTTGTATTCGGCGTCCAGGATCGCCAGGCGATAGCCCGGCATGGGCACGCCCATGGCGCCGACGTGCTTGGGATGCGCCAGGGCATGATGGTTGCAGCAGGTCATGCCGGTTTCGGTCTGGCCGTAGTGGTCCATGACCGGACAACCCAGCGAACGCTCTACCCAGGTCACCACCTCGGTGTTGAGCGGCTCGCCGGCGGAACTCGCCACGCGCAGCTCGAGGGTCTGGCGGGCATCGTCGAACAGCCCTGAGGCCTTCATCAGGCGGTAGGCGGTGGGCGCGGCGGCGAAATTGGTGATGCGATGGCGCCTCATGAAGTCGAGCGCTCCTTCGGCGCTGAAGCCTGCCTCGCAGAAGTGAGTGGTCACGCCCAGCAGCAGTGGCCCGGCAATGGCGTAGTAGAGACCGTAAGCCCAGCCGGGGTCGGCCATGTTCCAGAAGCGGTCGCTCTCGCGCAGGTCGATGGCCAGCTCCATGTAGAGCGCGAAGGCCGGCATGCCGGAGAGCGGCACCGCCACGCCCTTGGGCTTGCCGACCGTGCCCGAGGTGAACATCTGCAGGAAAGGGGCCTCCGGCGCCAGGCGCGGCGGCGTCTCTTCCATCGCGGCGTGGCCAAGAGCTTCGGCCCAGTCGAGGTCGTCGCCGTGTTCACCATCGGGGCCGCCCACGGCGAGCACCGGCGGGCACTGCGAGAGGCCGTTGAACTTGAAGCGGTTGGCGGCGTCGGTGATCACCAGCTTGGTATCGGCACGCCCCAGGCGATAGTCCACGGCATCCGGTCCGAAGGCGGTGAACAGTGGCTGGTAGACGGCACCGATCCGCCAGGTGGCGAGCACCGCCACCAGCAGTTCCGGCGAGCGCGGCAGCATGCAGGCGATGCGATCGCCGGTGCCGAGGCCGCGCTCGCGGAACCAGCCGGCCAGCCTGGCGCTGCGGGCGTCCAGCTCGGCATAGCTGAGGGCAGTGACGCTGCCCGCGGTGTCCTCGTGAACCAACGCCGTCACTTCGCCGCGACCGGCGCGCAGATGACGGCCACAGCAGGATTCGAAGGCATTGAAGCGGCCATCGCGATGGTCATCTAGCCGGGCGATGACCTCGTCGATGGAGAAGGACGCGAGATAGTCTTGATAGTCGGGTAGGGTCGCGGCGTGACTCATGGAGGGCCCTCTTGTGCTGTTGTGATTGTTCGATGCGGTGGTGGTAGGAACGCGGGACACTATCGGCGGCGTTTACCGCAGTTGACGTAAACGTCAACATAGCAAGCGCTAGGTACAAGCTAGAAGCAAAGCCGCCGCGGAGCAACCCCGCAGCGACGGCAACGAACTAGACCATGGTCGATGCCGACGACGGGAGAGTCACCGGCGAGGTGAGCATGGCGATCAGCTCGCGGGCGAGCTCTTCGGGGGTGCGCGGGCCCTCCGGATCGTACCAGCGCACCGTCCAGTTGAGCGCGCCCATGACGAAGCGGGATACGAGGAAGCGGTCGCCGTGGATCAGGCCAGCGTCCAGTGCCTCGTCGATGACCTCTTCCCACAGCGCTTCATAGGCGTCACGCAGGTGGCTCAGGTGATCTCGCGCTTCCGGATCGAGGCGACGCCACTCATAGAGCGCCACCACGTGAGCGTTGCGGTCGGTCAACAGGGTTTCGAGATGCGCACGCGCCATGGCATGCAACCGCGCCTCGGGGGTAGTGTCACAACGACCGAGGGCACGGCGAGCGATGGTCAGCGCATTCTGAGTGCCTTCCTCGATCACCGCCGCGAGGATCTCCTGCTTGTCGCGAAAATGATGGAACAGGCTGCCGGACTTGATGCCCATCTCGTGGGCGAGCATGCGCACCGTGGTCCGATCGAAGCCCTCCTGGACGAAGAGCTGGGCGGCCAGGCGGGTCAGTTCCTTGCGGCGGGGGGACTCGTTTACGACATTCATCGGGTTTACACTAGCGCTTGCTTGGTTGACCTTGAGAAAAGCACAGGCCCGCCGGGAGGTCAACGCGACTTCCGCCAACAACCACAAACCGTGGAGACTTGCCATGAGCCACGCCAACGACATCGTCTTTCTCTCCGCCGCCCGTACCCCCATGGGCGGCATGCTGGGCAGTCTGTCGAGCCTCGACGCACCGCAGCTCGCCGCCACGGCCATTCGCGCCGCCATCGAGCGTGCTGGCATCGCTCCCGATGCGATCGACGAGGGCATCATGGGCTGCGTGCTGCCCGGCGGCGTCAAGCAGGGGCCGGCCCGCCAAGCCATGCGCCAGGCCGGCATTCCCGACGCCATCGGCGCCACCACCATCAACAAGCTGTGCGGCTCGGGCATGAAGGCCGCCATGTTCGCCCACGACCTGATTCGTGCCGGCAGTGGCGAAGTGATGCTCGCCGGCGGCATGGAGTCGATGTCCAATGCGCCCCATGTGCTGACCAAGGCACGCACCGGCTACCGCCTCGGCCATGGCGAACTCAAGGACCACATGTTCCTCGACGGCCTGGAGGATGCCGAGACCGGCAAGCTGATGGGCGTGTTCGCCCAGGACATCGCCAGCGAGCGCGGCTATTCGCGCGAGCGCCTCGACGACTTCGCCATCGCTTCGCTGGAGCGCGCCATGGAGGCCACCAACGCCGGTCATCTGGCCGCCGAAATGGCCCCGGTCACGGTGACGGATCGCAAGGGCGAGACGGTCGTCGAGCATGACGAGCAACCTTTCCAGGCCAAGCTCGACAAGATCCGCACCCTGCGTCCGGCCTTCGCCAAGGACGGCACCATCACTGCCGCCAACTCCAGTTCCATTTCCGACGGTGCCTCGGCGCTGATCCTGGCCAGCCAAGCGGCAGCCGACCGACTCGGCGCCAAGCCCCTCGCGCGCATGCTCGGCCACAGCACCCATTCACGCCATCCCAGCGAATTCACCATCGCTCCGGTAGGCGCCATCGACAAGCTGATGAAAAAGCTCGATTGGGGGGTGAGCGACGTCGACCTGTTCGAGATCAACGAAGCCTTCGCCGTGGTCACCCTCATGGCCATGGACGACCTGGGCCTACCCCACGACAAGGTCAACGTCTTCGGCGGCGCCTGCGCCCAGGGCCACCCCATCGGCTCCACCGGTTCGCGCATCATCGCGACCCTGATCCACGCCCTGCGCACCAAGGGCGGCAAGCGCGGCATCGCCAGCCTGTGCATCGGCGGCGGCGAGGCCACCGCCGTGGCAGTGGAACTGGTCGACTGATGGCAGCGGTCCTGCGGATCGACACCGCCGAGGGGCCCCTGCACGCCGTCCGCTGGTCGCCGCAGGCGGCCGCGGACGGCGTGGCGCCCATCGTTCTGCTGCATGATTCCCTCGGTTGCATCGCCCTGTGGCGGGACTTTCCCGAGCGCCTGGCGAACGCCACCCGACGCGAGGTGATCGCCTACGACCGCCTGGGTTATGGCAAGTCGGCCCCCTATCCCGGCCCACAGCCGGAAAGCTTCATCGTCGACGAGGCACAGCATGAATTCGACGCCGTTCGCGAGCAGCTGAACGTCGAACGCTTCGCGTTGCTGGGCCACAGCGTTGGCGGCAGCATGGCCGCCGTCACCGCCGGCCGATACCCACTAGCCTGCGAGGCGCTGATCACCGTGGCGGCCCAGGCTTTCACCGAGCCGCGCACCCTGGCCGGCATCCGCGAGGCGGAGCGTAGCTTCATCGAACCCGGGGGCCTGTCGCGGCTGGCGAAGTATCACGGCGACAAGGCCGACTGGGTGCTGCGCTCTTGGGTCGACAACTGGCACTCCGAGGCCTTCCGCGAATGGCGGCTGGACGACGCCCTGACCCGGGTGCGCTGCCCGACGCTAGCCATTCACGGCGAGCTCGACGAGTACGGCTCGCGGGAACAGCCAGCACGCATCGCCGCGCTGACGCCGGGCCCCAGCGAGCCATACCTGCTCACCGACTGCGGCCACGTGCCGCATCGCGAATGCC
Source organism: Billgrantia gudaonensis (assembly GCF_900100195.1). Lineage (GTDB taxonomy): Bacteria > Pseudomonadota > Gammaproteobacteria > Pseudomonadales > Halomonadaceae > Halomonas > Halomonas gudaonensis. The sequence continues at coordinate 264,687 of NZ_FNES01000001.1, read as the reverse complement.
CGGAGCGACTGATCGGCGCCATCGCCGCCTTTCTGGAAACGCAGCCGGGTGCTAACACGGGAAGCGCCTTTGACCACCCGCCTAGGAGCTGAGCTTTTTCCGGCGCCAAGCCCCGCCGCTCGACTCACTCGAGCTTCAGACAAGAGCGCTAAATCGGCGCCGACAGGCGATCCAGTCGCAATCGCTCACGGCCGTCGAACAGCCGACGGCTTCGCGGCGAATGTTACCGATCGCCTCCTGCCGGCGCTGCCCCAGCATCAGTCGGCTCCCGATCATCGCACGCTGGCGCCAGGCAGCGACACGATGTCTCCCCGCAACGCTGGCTAACGCGATTCGCCTCCCGTAACATATACGGGCTCCCATATATAAAGTCCTCGCCGCTGAAGGAGCCCAGCATGACAACGCAGCAAGGCGCTCAGGCGCCAAGCACCTCGCAGGGCATGGGCCGCTTCGAGCGTTTTCTCTCCGTGTGGGTGGCACTGGCCATCGTCGCCGGGGTGCTGCTCGGCCAGTTCGCCCCGGCGATTCCCGAGGCGCTGTCGCGCTTCGAAGTCGCCCAGGTGTCGATCCCGGTGGCGGTGCTGATCTGGGCGATGATCTTTCCGATGATGGCGCAGATCGACTTCGCCGCCGTACTCGGCGTGCGCCGCCAGCCCAAGGGGCTCGTCATCACCACCACGGTGAACTGGCTGATCAAGCCCTTCACCATGTTCGCCATCGCCTGGTTCTTCCTGATGGTGGTCTTCCGTCCCTTCATTCCGGAACCCCTGGCCAGCCAGTACCTGGCTGGTGCCATTCTGCTGGGAGCCGCCCCCTGCACCGCCATGGTCTTCGTGTGGAGCACCCTGACCCGCGGCGACGCCGCCTACACCCTGGTTCAGGTCTCGCTCAACGACCTGATCATGCTGTTCGCCTTCGCACCCATCGTGGTCTTCCTGCTCGGCGTCTCCGACATCCAGGTGCCCTGGGACACCGTCGCTCTCTCGGTGGTGCTCTACATCGTGATCCCGCTGTCCGCAGGATACTTGACCCGACGCACCCTGATCGCCCGCCACGGCGTCGAGTGGTACGACAACGTCTTCATGAAGAGGGTGAGCCCGATTACGCCCATCGGCCTGATCATCACCCTGGTGCTGCTGTTCGCCTTCCAGGGCGAGGTGATCCTCCAGGCGCCGCTGCATATCGTGCTGATCGCCATCCCATTGATCGTGCAGACCTTCCTGATCTTCTTCATCGCCTACGGCTGGGCCAAGGCATGGCGAGTGCCCCACTGCGTGGCCGCGCCCGGGGCGATGATCGGCGCCAGCAACTTCTTCGAACTGGCCGTGGCGGCCGCCATCGCCCTGTTCGGGCTGCAGTCCGGCGCGGCACTGGCCACGGTGGTGGGCGTGTTGGTGGAGGTGCCGCTGATGCTCGCCTTGGTGCGCATCGCCAACACGACACGCGGGCACTTCCCCGACGCTGACCGGGCCGGTTGACCGCCGGCCGGGCTTGCCCGGCCAGGCGGGCAGGGTGAGTATGTCACGATGAACGATACCCTGTGGCACCGCCACCCCCTGGCGATCATCGTCCTAGCCCAGCTGTGCGGCACCTCGCTGTGGTTTTCCGTCAACGGCGTGGGTCTGGCCCTGTCGCGCGACCTGGGCTTTTCGGAGGCAGATCTCGGCCGCCTCACGCTCACTGTGCAAGCAGGCTTCATTCTCGGCACCCTGAGCATCGCCACCACCGGCTTGGCCGACCGCTTTCGCGCCAGCCGCATCTTCGCGGTTTCCTGCCTGGCCGGAGCCCTGACCAATGCCGGATTCGTACTGGTGGCCGCACAGTTCCCTCTCGCGCTCTCGTTGCGCTTTCTGACCGGGCTGTGTCTCGCCGGCATCTACCCGCTGGGCATGAAGCTCGTCATCGGCTGGACCCCCAGGCACTCCGGCGCCGCGCTCGCCTGGCTGGTGGGCATGCTCACCCTGGGTACCGCCCTGCCCCACTTGCTGCGCGGCACCACCCTGGGCATGCCCTGGGAGTGGCCGCTGTTCGGCGCTTCCGCTCTGGCGCTCGCCGGCGGTGCGGCGATCCGTGCACTCGGCGACGGACCGCACCTGCCACCGTCGAGCGGCAAGGCGCGGCTGCTCGATGGCCTGGCCGCCCTGCGCGAGGCGCGCTTTCGTGCCGTGGCCGGCGGCTACTTCGGGCATTGCTGGGAGCTCTACGCCTTCTGGACGCTTACCCCCTTCCTGATTGCCCGGGAAGTGGCGCGGCTCGGCGCCCCCCAGGCGTGGATTCCGTGGCTGTCGTTCGCCGTCATTGCTCTAGGGCTCGTCGGCTGCGTGGGCGGCGGCGCCCTGAGTCGCCGGCTGGGCAGCCTGTGGGTAGCACGCCGGGCCCTGATCGCCTCGGGATCGATCTGCCTCGCCTATCCGCTGTTGCTCTGGCTACCGCCCGGCCTGCTGCTGGGACTGCTGATTCTCTGGGGCCTGACCGTCATCGCCGATTCGCCGCAGTTCTCGGCACTGGCTGCCGCTAGTGCCCCGCGGGAACGGGTCGGTTCCACCCTGGCGGTAATGAACGCCGTGGGATTTGCCCTGACCATTCCGGCCATATCGCTCACCACCGCGCTGTGGTCGCTGCAGGGCGCCTGGGTGGTATGGTGGCTACTGCCGGGGCCGCTGCTCGGACTGTGGGTCATGCAGGGCCTGGCTGACTCGGCCATTCATGACGCACGAACTCGTCGAGCCATCACTACCCGGTCGGGCGCGCCGGGAACCCCCTCCCCCGACGAATGAGGCCCCCTCAGCAGAACGCCGCGCGACGCTCCGGGCGGTCGCCCATAGCACTCAAACGCGCCTGCAGGGCCTCCAGGCGCGTTGCCTCCGCGTTCGCCGCAACGTCCAGAATGGTGACTGCCCATTCGGGCAGCGCAGGGGCAAGCCGGTAGTAGACCCACTGCCCCTCGCGGCTGTCGTAGAGCAGGCCACAGTTGCGCAGCTGCGCCAGATGCCGCGACACCTTGGGCTGCGATTCCTCGAGAGCGTGGGTCATCTCGCACACGCAGAGTTCGCCCTCGCGCAGGATCAGCAGCATCAACATGAGGCGGGTGTCATCGGCGAGGCATTTGAAGAGGCGCAGTGAGTCCAACGGCATGAAACGGCTCCTTGATTGGCCATGCAGACAATTCTACGCAACCGTCACCCGAGTGCGTAGCGCCGAACGATCCGAGCTGCGTGAGGAGCGCCGGGGACAAGCCGAAGGGGAGATCCTACGCCAGGAGTGAGGAGCACTGCTCCGAACGGGCTGGCCATGGATGGCCAGCACCGGACCACGCGAGAGCGCTGCAAGGCGTAGGCAGCGTACAAGGACGTATTCGAAGCGCCCACCCAGGCTCATGGACGGAACAGCCCCGAGCAATACCACCGACAGTCGCGCTTAGCCCCCTGCCCGCTCTTCCCGCGGCAACGCCAGCGCCATCGCTGCGCTGGCAGCCACCAGAGCCGCCGAGACCCACAGGCAGGCGGCGAGCCCGTAGAACTGGTAGAGCCAACCGGAGAGTACCGTGCCGGCGAGCCGCCCCATGGCATTGGCCATGTAGTAGAAGCCCACGTCCATGGAGACGCCGTCGGCACGGGCGAAGTGCACGATCAAGTAACTGTGCCAGCTGGAGTTGATGGCGAACAGCACCCCGAAGGCCAGCAGCCCCGCCACCAGCCATTCCACCTCGGCCAGCGGCAACCACGCGAGCAGTGCCGGCAGGCCGGCCAGGGCGAGCGCCCAGAACACGGTGACGGCCCGCGCGCCGCCACGAATCAGGCCGGTCAGGCGTGGCGCCTGGGTCTGTACGCCGCCGTAGCCGATCACCCAGATGGCCAGCAGGCCCCCGACGGTCCAGTGACTCCAGCCATGCTGGTCGTAGAGGAACACCGGCAGGGCCACCACGAACCAGACGTCGCGGGCAGCGAACAGGCAGAGCCTGGCCGCCGAGAGCACGTTGATGGCCCGCGACTTGGAAAACGCCTCGGAGAACTTGGGCTTGCGCTTGCCGCGCCCCAGATCGGCCTTGAGGCGAACCAGCGACAGTGCCAGCACGCCGGCGAGCATGACGGCCATGAGGCCGACCGCACCTTGAAAGCCAACCAGGGTCAACAACAGTCCGCCGAGGAAGAAGCCAGCCCCCTTGAGGGCATTCTTCGAGCCGGTGAGGACCGCCACCCAGCGGTAGAGCGCGCTCTGTGCGCTGGCGCTCTCCTTGGGCACCAGCACCTTGACCGCGCTCTTGGCGCTCATCTTGTTGAGATCCTTGGCGATGCCGGATAGCGCCTGAGCCGCCATCACCCAAGGCACGGTCAGCGCCGCCGCGGGCACCATCAGCATCGCCAGCGCCACGATCTGCAGGCCGAGGCCCACGTTCATGGTGCGGTTGAGCCCCAGGCGCGCGCCCAGCCAGCCCCCCACCAGGTTGGTGACCACGCCGAAGGCCTCGTAGAAGAGGAACAGCATGGCCACTTCCAACGGGCTGTAGCCCAACTGGTGGAAGTGAAGCACCACCAGCATGCGCAGGGCGCCATCGGTGAGGGTGAAGGCCCAGTAGTTGCCGGTGATCAGCAGGTACTGGCGAACCTCGAAAGGCAGCGCCTTCAGTCGGCTTGCAAAGCTTGCGTCAGGCATTGACTACCTGCCTACGTCCCACCTTCAGGGCCAGCTCGGCGGTACGGTTGGCGTAGCCCCACTCGTTGTCGTACCAGGCGTAGAGCTTGAGCTGAGTGCCGTTCACCACCATGGTCGAGAGCGCATCGATGATCGAGCTGCGCGGGTCGGTGCGGTAGTCGATGGACACCAGCGGGCGCTCCTCATAGCCGAGGATGCCGGCCAGTTCGCCCTCGGCGGCGGCCTCGAGCGCCGCGTTGACCTCCTCCGCCGTGACCTCCCGCTCCAGCTCGAAGACCATGTCGGTGAGCGAGGCGTTGGCCAGTGGCACGCGAATAGCATGGCCGTTGAGCTTGCCGGTGAGCTCCGGGAAGATCGCCGTGATCGCCTTGGCCGAGCCGGTGGTGGTGGGGATCAAGCTCATGCCGCAAGCCCGCGAACGACGCAGATCCGGCTTTCGTGGAGAGCTCGGGGCGTCGAGGATGACCTGGGTATTGGTGATGTCGTGCACCGTGGTCATGGAGCCGTGGCGAATGCCGAAGGTCTCGTGGATCACCTTCACCGCCGGCGCCAGGCAGTTGGTGGTGCAGCTCGCCGCGGTGACGATGCGGTGCACCTCGGGATCGTAAGCGTCGTCGTTGACGCCCATCACCACGTTGAGCACGCCCTCCTCTTTCACCGGCGCGCTGACCACCACCCGCTCGACGCCTTGTTCCAGATAGGCTTGCAACGTCTCCGTCGTCTTCATCTTGCCCGAGCATTCGATGGTCACCTGACAGCCGGACCAGTCGTTGTCACTCAACGCCTTGTGAGCGCTGAAGGCGATACGCTGGCCGTCGACGACCAAGGTCTCTTCCTCCGCGTGGATGCCCTGCCCCGGCGCCCAGTGACCGTGCACGGAATCGAATTCCAGCAGATGAGCGAAGGTGGCGGCATCGCCACCCGGGTCGTTGATGCGCACCACCTCGACGTCACCCCGCTGGACATGGGGCCACAGACTGCGAAACGTCAGTCGCCCCATGCGACCGAAGCCGTTGATGCCGATGCGCAAGGTCATGAATGCTCTCCTGAAAAAGTGCGGCGCGGTGCCGAGCGTGAAGTCGTCGACGCCATTATATATGGAATTTCATATATAAACTATCCGCGCACTCGATCATGGGCACACGCGGTGCGAACGCTCAACAGGCCGCCAGCGTATCGCGTCGCGTCGTGCGCCGTTCCGGCTCCCGGTCGGACGACGCGCTGTCGGAGAGCGCCAGGGTCAGCCAGTGCGAGGCATCGACGTCGGCGGGCTGTGCTGGCCTCTCATTACCGCTTTCCGCGGCGGCCAGCGAGAAACGCCGCGCATAGTCATGCATGCGCTGGGCTTCATCGGCGAGTTCCGCAGCATTGCCGGCCGCGCCTTCCACCAGACGCGCACTATCCTGCGTCGCGGTTTCCATCTGCACCATCGCCTGGTTGACCTGCTCGATGCCGTATCGCTGTTCGCTCGAGGCCCGGGAGATGTCGTCCATCAGCACGCTGACCCGTTCGATGGCGGTGAGAATCGCTCGAGTGTGCTCCGCCGCTTCGCGCGAGAGTGCATCGCCCTGCTCCACGCTCGTGCGCGACGCCTGGATGCGGTGGCGAATCTCCCGGGCGGCGTCGGCACTGCGCGTGGCCAGGTCGCGCACCTCCTTGGCCACCACGGCGAAGCCGCGGCCCTGGTCGCCGGCGCGGGCGGCTTCCACCGAGGCGTTGAGGGCCAGGATGTTGGTCTGGAAGGCGATGCTTTCGATCAGGGCGATGATGGACTGGATCTCGTCGGAATGGCCATGGATCGCTTCCATGGTGGTGAGGAACTGCTGGATCACCGCATCGCCCTCACGCGCCTTGTCCGACGCATCGTTGGCCGACCGATTCACGTCATGAGCCCGCTCGGCATTCTGCGCCACGGTCGCGGTGAGCTCCTCCAGGCTCGATGCCGTCTGTTCCAGGGCCGACGCCTGCTGCTGGGTCTGGCTCGACAACGATCGATTGCCTTCGGCCAGGGCCTGGCTGCCGTGCTGAACACGCTCGCTGCTGGCCAGCACACGGCCGACGGTATCGGTCAGCGATTGCTGCATGGTGGAGAGTTCGGCGAACAGCTGGCCGATCTCGTTGTTGCCGCGACGTTCCACCGGCGTGGCGAGATCGCCGGCGGCGATACGCTGGAAGTGTTCGACGATGCGGCGCAAGGGCTTCAGCACGTTGACGCGCACGCCCCACACCACGACGGCGATCAGCGCCAGTGCCGCCAGCAGGGTGCCGACCACGCCCGCGTTCAACCAGTCCGAGGTCCGTCCGAAACGCTCGGCGAGGCGCTGGCCCAGCTGCTGGTTACGGTCGAAGAAAGCGTCGATGGACTCGATGAAGCGCTCGCTGCTTTGCGTCACTCGCGACTGTCCGGAAAGATACCCGGTGACGTCAGCATCCTGCAGCAGACTCAGTTGCAATCGCAGGTTGTTGTCATGCAACGAGCGGAAGCGCTCTTCCAGCGTATCGACCAACGCCTGCTGCTCGGGCTCGTGAGACGACTCGAGAAAGCGTTGGAATGCCCGGTTGGCGTCGTCCAGCAGCGCATCGGCCGATTCGATGATCGGCTCCGGACGATCGAAGGAAGGGGTGCGCAGCAGTTCGGCAGCGCGATCCATTTCGACGCGTGCGCGCAGCAGGGCATTGTAGGCCGCATTGAGGTCACGCTCCTGGCTCACGTTGGTCTCGTTGAGCGTGGCAAAGGCCTCGCGCCCCACCTGATTGGCGGCGAGCCCCAATCCGCCGATGGCCAGGATCAGCGCACTGAATGCCACCAGCACGAGGGTCCAGCTCGTCCTGACGGTCATGTTGTCGAGCAGTTTCATGGCGTCTCTCTCTTCGACAGGGTGGGGAACGGCCAGTCCGGCTAACGACGCGCCAGCAGCCACAGCTGAAGTCGGCGGCGTATTTCCTGGAGCGCCTGTTCGTAGGCATCGGTCTTGCCGATCAGGCGCGGGTCGCGAATGTCCCAGTAGAGCCGTTCACCGGCGCTTCCCTGCCAGTCACGGCAGGCCTGTTGGGCCTTGTCGCAGAGCACGATCACCGCATCGAAATGCTCATCGGCGAAGTCATCCAGCGACTTGCTGGCCAGCCCTTCGCAGGAGATGCCCTGCTTGCGCAGGGCCGCCAGGGTGAACGCATGAGGGTGGTCCGGCTCCGTTCCGGCGCTGAAGGCCTCGAACCGATCGCCGGCGAGATGGCGAAGCAGCGCTTCGCCCATGAGGGAGCGAGCCGAGTTGGCATTGCAGAGAAAGAGAACGCGCTGGCGCGGCATGGGACTCTCCTTGGGGCGTGATTGCCAAGTAGAGTAGCGAGCCAGTGTGACGATAGGATTGCAGTCGCCCGCCAGGCGACGTCGAACCATCCACCCAAAAAAACGCGGCAGCGGGACTCGCCCGCCGCCGCTCGGCTTCCGTCGGACGAGGTCAGCCGTAACGCCCGGTGATGTAATCCTCGGCCTTCTTGGTGGCAGGGCTCGAGAACATCATCTGGGTATCGTTGTATTCGATGATCTCCCCCAGGTGGAAGAACGCCGTGTAGTCCGCCACCCGCGCCGCCTGCTGCATGTTGTGGGTCACCGTGATGATGGTGAACTGCTGCTTGAGCTTGTCCATCAGGTCTTCGATGGTCGCCGTGGAGATGGGGTCCAATGCCGAGGTGGGTTCGTCCATCAGGATCACGTCGGGCTGCACGGCAATGGCCCGGGCGATGCACAGGCGTTGCTGCTGACCGCCGGAGAGCGAGGTCCCGGGTTGCTGCAGCTTGTCCTTGACCTCCTCCCACAGGCCGGCATCGCGCAGCGCCTTCTCCACCAGCTCGTCCTGGTCGGCCTTGCGGCTGACCAGATCGTGCATGCGCGGGGCGTAGGCCACGTTCTCGTAGATCGACTTGGGAAAGGGGTTGGGCTTCTGAAACACCATGCCTACCCGGCGGCGCAGAGCCACCTCGTCCATCTTCACGGCGTTGACGTCGCGGCCATCCATCTCCACCAGACCGCGGATCGTCACGCCGGGAATCAGGTCGTTCATGCGGTTGAGACAACGCAGGAAGGTGGACTTGCCGCACCCCGAGGGTCCGATCAGCGCCGTGACGTTCTTCTGGAAGATATCGATGTCGAGACTCTTCAGAGCCTGGGTCTCGCCATACCACAGGCTGAGGTCGCGTACGCGAATGCTCAGATCGTGGCAGGCATTCTCGTTGCGCACGTAGGGCTGTCCCAGCTCTGGCTCGGGCGGGTTGACGGCCGCGGTGGGAGTCGTGGTTTGCAGGGAAGTCATGGAAAAGTCCTCTATCACGGGCTGGCGCTTACCAGCGACGCTCGAATTTCTTGCGCAGGATGACGGCGGTGGCGTTCAGGAAGATGAGGATCGCCAACAGTACCAGGATGCCGCCGGCGGTCTTCTCGACGAAGGCCTGCTCGGGCTCGCCCGCCCAGGTGAAGACCTGCGCCGGCAGCACGGTGGCGGCCTGGGTGAACGACGCCGAGACATCGGGAATGAAGGCCACCATGCCGACGATGATCAGCGGCGCGGTCTCGCCCATGGCCTGGGCCAGGCCGATGATCGAGCCGGTCATGATGCCGGGCATGGCCAGCGGCAGTACGTGGTCGCGCACCACCTGCCAGCGCGAGCAACCCACCCCGAAAGCGGCGTGACGAATGGAGTCCGGCACGCTGCGCAGCGCCGTACGCGTAGCGATGATGATCACCGGCAGGGTCATCAACGCCAGCGTCATGCCGCCCACCAGCGGCGAGGAGCGCGGCACCCCGAAGAAGTTGATGAAGATCGCCAGACCCAACAGACCGAACAGGATCGAGGGGATCGCCGCCAGATTGTTGATGTTGATTTCGATGATCTGGGTGAGCCGATTGTCCGGGGCGAACTCCTCCAGGTAGACCGCCGTCATCACGCCGATGGGGAAGGCGATGGCCAGGGTCACCAGCATGGTCATCACCGTACCCACGGCGGCCGCCATGATGCCGGCTCGCTCGGGCATCTTGGAATCGCCCTGGGAAAAGAAGGTGGTGTTGAACTTCAGGGCCACCTGCCCGTTCTCGACCTTCTCGTCGACCGCCTGGCGCTCGGTCTCGCTCAGTTTGCTGCGGTGCCCCTTCAGGTACTGATCCACCTCCCCGTTGGCCAGCACCCAGCGAGTCTCGGTGGTCCCCAACAGGTCGGGGTCGTCACGCAGCATGCCCGGAATCAGACGTTCGAAGCTGCGGCTGACGATCTTGGCATCCTCGGGCTCCATGGCCTCGCGGCCCATCCGCTGCGCATCCTCGTTGTACTCGAGTTCGACCTGCACATAGGCCTGCTGGAAGGCCGGCAGCCCCTTGGACAGCATGTCGGCGAAGAACAGCACCAGAAACAGGCCCGCCAGGCCCAGGGCGCCCATGGAGATCCACTTCAGGCGCGCCGATCGGCGGTGACGGCGGCGAAGCTGAGCGCTGATGTCGTCGAAGGTTTGACTCATCTCGGCGATTCCTCGGCGTTACAGATTGTTGACGCGATATTTCTCGCGGAAGCGGCGGATCATCAGCACCGACACCAGGTTGAGGGTCAGCGTCACCGCGAAGAGCACCAACCCCAGGGCGAAGGCGGAGAGGGTCTCGGCACTCTCGAATTCCAGATCGCCGGTCAGCGCGGCGACGATGCGCACCGTCACCGTGGTCATGTCCTCGAGCGGGTTGGCGGTGAGGTTGGGCCGCATGCCGGCAGCCATCACCACGATCATGGTCTCGCCCAGCGCCCGGGAAACCGCCAACAGCGAGGCGGAGATGATACCCGGCAAAGCCGCGGGAATGACCACGTCGCGAATCGTCTCGCCATGGGTCATGCCCAGCGCCAAGGAGCCTTGACGCATGCTGTCGGGCACCGAGTTGATCACGTCGTCGGAGAGCGACGAGATGAAGGGAATGATCATGATGCCCATCACCACACCCGGCGCCACGGCGTTGTTGAAGGAGGCATCCAGGCCGAAGAAGCCGGCTACGCCGACGATGATCGGTGCCACCGTGATGGCGGCGAAGAAGCCATAGACCACGGTGGGAATGCCGGCCAGCACCTCGAGGGTCGGCTTGGCCAGGGTACGCACCCGTTGCGGGGCGAACTCGGACATATAGATGGCGGCCAGCAACCCGATGGGAATCGCCACCAGCATGGCGATGGCGGTGATCATGAAGGTGCCGGCGAACAGCGGCACAGAGCCGAACTGCGCAGCGCTGGCCCCTTCCTCCGCACGTCCCGCCGCAGCCAGGAAGCTGGCCCCGGGATTCCACACCGTGCCGGTGACGAAGTCCCAGAAGCTGTGCATCTGGAAGAAGCGCAGCGCCTCGAAGACGATGGAGAACAGGATGCCGAAAGTCGTGAAGATCGAAATCAGCGCCGCCGCGACGAGCACCCAGCGAATCACCCGCTCGATGGCCTTGCGCGCATGGAAATCGGGGCGCACCTGAGCGATGCCCACCGTCAGGCCGCCGGCGGCCACGATCAGGCTGGCTGCCAGCAGGTAGGGCAACGGAATCGACGCGCCCAGCAACAGCATGACGAACGCGCCCAGAGCGCTGACGAGCAATGCCGGCCCGGCGGTGGAAAGCACGGTGAACCAGGCGTACTGATCGGGCTGCGCATGCATGGCCACGCCGTCAGCGCGAACCCGTGCGGCCTTGGCGCGCCCCATGAAGAAGGCCACCAGCCCCAGCGCCAGCAGGACGCCGCTGAACAGGGCAAGGAGTTGGTCGTTCTGCATCGGTCTCTCTCAGTCTCAGTCGACGGCAGGCGGTCTGCCGGAACGTGCGACGGCCGGCAGCCTTGGGCTGCCGGCCGGATCGGGCTTCCGTGCCTGGCGTTGCCTTACAGGTCGGAAACCTGCAGCTTGGCACGATCGGCCACTTTCTGGCGAGTCTGCTCGCGCTCGGCTTCGGGCAGCGGAATCAGGCCGATGTCCATCAGGTAACCGCCGTCGCCGATCATGGTCTCGGAGACGAACATGTCGACGTACTCGTACAGCGGCGGCACGTCGTCGGCGTGCTGGTTCTTGACGTAGAACCACAGCGAGCGGGCGATCGGATAGTCGCCGGCACTGATGGCCTCGGCCTCGGGCTCCACGCCATCGATGCTAGAGGCGACCAGCGTATCGGGGTTCTCCACCAGGAAAGAGTAGCCGAAGATACCGAAGGCCTCGGTGTCCTCGGTGAGGCGCTGAACGATCAGGTTATCGTTCTCGCCAGCATCGATGTAGACCCCATCGGCACGGATCTCGGTGTAGCCCTCGCCGCCGTAGGCTTCCATTTCCTCGGAAGCGGCTTCCATCACCAGCTCTTCGAAGGCGTCGCGAGTACCGGAGGTGCTGGGCGGGCCGTAGACGGAGATCTCGCGGTCCGGCAGCGAAGCGTCGATGTCGCTCCAGTTGGTGTAGGGGTTGTCGACCAGCTCGCCATCCACGGGCACCTGAGCGGCCACGGCCAGGAACAGCTGCTCGAGGGTCAGCGCCATGGCGTCGTTGGTGCTGGACTGGGCGAAGACGATGCCGTCGGAACCGATCTTGACCTCGGTGACGTCGGTCACGCCGTTTTCTTCGCAGCGCTCGACCTCGGAGGCCTTGATGCGGCGCGAGGCGTTGGTGATGTCCGGGGTACCCTCGCCCACGCCGTTGCAGAACAGGCGGATACCGCCGCCGGAACCGGTTGACTCGATGACCGGCGTCGGATACTCGGTGACGGCACCGAACTCTTCGGTCACGTAGCTGGCGAACGGATAGACGGTGCTGGAGCCGACGATGCGAATCTGGTCACGGGCGTGGGCTGCGGTGGCAGCACCCATGACCGCTGCGGCGATCACGGTCGTCTTGAAGGCACGGGACTTGAGGATGCGGTTCATGCGAGTCACTCCTGTCGATGAGAGAATTTATCCTCCGCACGGCACACGTTGCCGCAGTCAGATGACAGCTTCGTGACAGGCAATGACATTTTTCAGTGGGCTGGGGTGAGCCGGCGCAGCGCCACATTGCCGAATAGCGAGACGATCAACATCGTGGTCACCATGGGCCAGATGCTCTCGATCTCGAAGGCACCGACCATGAAGCCGGCCAGTGCACCGCTCGAAAACTGAATGCCACCCAGCAGCGCCGTCGCCGTGGCACTGATGTGGCTGAAATGCTCGAGCAGGGAGGAGATCGCGTTGGGCGTGATCAGGCCGATCATGCCGGTGAACAGCATCACCAGCGGCACCACCGTGACCAGCGAAGCCGCTCCGCTGGCGGCCACCACGGCCAGCGCGGTGGCCGCGAACAGCTGGATGGCCAACCCCAGGCGCAAGTTCTGCTGGGGGGTGCGCCGGCGCAGCAGATGGATATTGACGCGGTTGGAGCCGGCGATGACCACCACGTTGACGCCGAACACTACCGGGTACATCGCCGGACTGAGACCGAAGTGTTCGATGTAGAGAAACGGCGAGGCGGTGACGAAGGCGAACAGTCCGGCAAACGACGCCGCCACGGCACACACGTAGCCCATCCCCTCGCGGTGGGTGAGCACGCTGGCGTAATTGGCCAATACCTGGCGAAAGGAGGCGGCAGGCTGACCCGACGCACGGGTTTCCGGCAATCGGGTTCCCATCAACCACAGCAGAAACGCCGCATAGGAGGCCAGGAAGACGAAGATCAGCCACCAGTCGGCCAGATAGAGCAGCCCACTGCCCACCGCCGGCGCCACCAGCGGGGCCAGCATCATGATCATCGCCATGGTCGACATCACCCGCGCCGCCTCGCGACCGCTGAAACAATCGCGCACGATGGCCGCCGAATTGACCACGCAGGCGCCGCCGCCAAGCGCCTGCAAGAAACGCCAGATCAGCAAGGCAGTCAGCGAATCGACCGTGGTGATGGCCAGACTCGCCAGCAGGAAGGCCACCAGCCCCGAGAGCAGCACCGGCTTGCGTCCCAGGCGATCGGAAAGGGGACCGAACAGCAGCTGGCCGAGCGCGAAACCGATGAGAAAGGCACTGATCGACAGCTCCGTGTGGTGAATGCTCGCGCCCACCGATGCCGCCAGCGCCGGCATGGCCGGCAGGTAGGCATCGATGGCGAATGGCGCCAGTGCCGTATTGGCAGCCACCAGCAGGGCTACGCGTCGCGGATCGAGGCTCAAGGACCCTCCCTGATTTGCGGCATTAGATAGGCCGCTAATGGTAGCCGTTTCTGCGCCGTCTGTCGCGCCCGCGGCTGTTGCGCCGCCGGGCCGCTTGTTACAGTGTCGCCCTGTCCCATTCCACGGAGTTCCTCATGGCCAGAGACCTGCTCTCCCAACTCAAGGCGATGACCACCGTAGTCGCCGATACCGGTGACCTCGAGGCCATTCAGCGCTTCACCCCCCACGATGCCACCACCAACCCCTCGCTGATCCTGCAGGCAGCACGAACGGAGAGGTGGCGTTCCCGGTTGGCCGACATCGCACGGCACAGTACCGACATCGACGACGCCCTGGACTCGGTCGCCGTGGAGATCGGCAGTCAGGTGAGCGAACTGGTTCCGGGCTACGTTTCCACCGAAGTGAGTGCCCGCCTGTCGTTCGACACCGACGCCACCCTGGCCCGAGCGCGCTCGCTGATCGAACGTTACGCCCGCCATGGCGTCGGTCCGGAACGCATCTTGATCAAGGTCGCCGCTACCTGGGAAGGCATTCGTGCGGCCCGTCAGCTGGAGCGGGAGGGCATTCGCACCAACCTGACGCTGCTGTTCAGCTTCACCCAGGCCCGCGCCTGCGCCGATGCCGGCGTCACCCTGGTCTCGCCCTTCGTCGGTCGCATCCTGGACTGGTACAAAGCCCAGGAGCCGGCAGCCGATTTCAGCGGCGACAACGACCCCGGTGTGCAGTCGGTCAAACGCATCTACGATCACTTCAAGGGCCACGGCTACCGCACCGTGGTGATGGGAGCGAGCTTTCGCAACATGGGCGAGATCGTCGCCCTGGCCGGCTGCGATCGCCTGACCATTTCTCCAGCGCTGCTGGGCGAACTGGCAGAGAGCGAAGGCGAACTGGAGCGTCGGCTGAGCCCTTCGGATGCCGAAACCTCGCCACCGGAGCCCCTGGACGAAGCGGAATTCCGCTGGGCGCTGAACGAAGACGCCATGGCCTCCGAAAAGCTGGCCGAGGGCATTCGCAAGTTCACGGCCGACCAGCGCAAGCTGGAAGCCCTGCTCGGCGAACTCCGCCAGACCTGACGTACCCGGGCTCTACCGACGCACCGGGGGCGCCCCATGGGGCGCCCCCGGTGCGTCGGTAGAGGGGACGAACTCAGCCGTGGTGCGAGACGGTTTCCTGGGCCTCGAGCATCTCGACCAGCGGCTGGAATTCTTCGCGATTGTGCTCGTTCATGCGCATCAGGATGCGATGCGCCTCGAGGATGCGCTGACGAGTGGCCTCCAGGTCGGCGGGCACTTCGGGAAGGTCGTCGCACAGCTCGCATACCTCGGTGACCGGCGCCGCCATCATGGTGAAGAACTGGGCGAACCCCATCACTTCGAGCATGCGCTGAACATCGGGGTTGTCCACCACGATGGTGGGCTTGTGGTCGATCTTGTCCTGCACCGCCATGGCCACCTTGGCCAGAAAGCCAAGTGCCGTGGAGTCGACGTTGGTCGCCTCGCGCAGATCGATGACCAGCGCCTGAAGCCCCGGCGTCTCGGCCAACTGCTGAGCCTGGCTGTCCAGGGTGGCGCACAGAGTCAAGCGCACGTCACCACACAGCTTGAGTACGAACACACCAGCGTCGAACGCCGCCTTGACGCGGCCCTCATTCATGATCATCGGCAAACCCGCTAAGCAACATGATCGTTACATCGTCCAGCAGTTCAGTACCCTCGCCTTCCCCTTCGACATCGCTTTCCGAGGAAGTGCTCAGGGCCAGGCCCTCGCGCAACTGTGCCAACGTCGTGCACGACGCTATCCGCTGCTCCAGTTCGTGGAGCCGCGCATCGAGCGTTTCGCCCGGCAGGCACTCCAGCACGCCATCCGAACACAGCCATAGACGGAAGTGCGGCGGCAGGTCGTAGCGCAAGCGCGGGTATGTCACGTTCGGGAAAAGCCCCACCGGCATGCCTTCTCCGGGCAGCTCGATCACCTGCTCCCCCACCATCAACAACGGCTTGGGGAGTTGGGCGCCGAGGGAATAGTGAAGAGTATGGTCGCGATGGTCAATGACCCCTACGAAAAGCGTGGCGTGTTTGCCGATTCCGGTGTCGAGCAGCTCGCGATTGAGACGGCTCAGCCAGCGTGCCGGCAGCGCTTCCGGGCTGGCACCGTCCCACTCCGACAGCCAACGGTTGCACAGCGACTTGAGCAGCACCGTGACGAATGCCGAGGAAGCGCCATGCCCCGATACATCGGCAAAGTAGAATAGCGTGAAGCGCTCGTCGAAGCGCTGGAAATCGAGGAAGTCGCCCGACAGGTAGAGCGAGGGCGCCATCCAGTAATCGCAGGTCACCCCGCCCAGCGTCTGATCGTTGGGCGGCAACAGCTTGCGCTGGATCTGCCCACCGGCCTGCTGATCGAGTCGCAGCATCCCCAGGTGGGTTTCCAGACTCTCGTTGAGCTCTTCCAGGTGCTCGTTGAGCTGCGCGAGCCGCTCGCGGTCATGGGCGCGCTCCTCTTCCAGGCGATGCAGCTCGATGGCCTTGCGAATCATGCGACGCAGCAACTGGCCATGACGCAGCGGCTCGACCACGTAATCGACCAATCCCACGTCCACCGCAGTGAGCAGGTCTTCGTCGAGACGAGAGTCGCTCACCACCAGCGTGGGCAAACGCTCGGCGAGACGCGACCACTCCAGGCTCGGCACCGCCCGGGCATGCGCCACCACCAGCGCAGTCTCCTCCGGCAGATCGTCGAGCGATTCCACGGCCATGACTACCAGTCCATCCCGGGCGATGGTATCGGCCAGGGCATCGCGATAGGCGCCAGGCGTGTCGAGCACGCCAATCAGCGGCTTGGGTGCATCCATGGGGCCTGCCTCAGTCGGCAAAATCGGCATCGTCGAAATCGGAGTCATCGAAGTCGAAGTCGTCGCTGGCGAAAGGGTCGTCGCCCTGCTCGCCATCGCTGACTTCGAAGCGGCGCTGCTGTAGATAGGCATCGCGAATGAAACTGTAACGATCGCCGTGGATCAGCGCCTCCTGGTCCAACAGACCGGCACGCGTGTCGACGATGCGCAGCGCGGTCAGGCCGATGCGCGTCGGATCGTCCTCGATGTAGGTGGTGGGATAGGAGTACACGTCCACCGGCAGTGCCCCCGTATCGCGTACCGTGCTCGCCCCCAGGAAAGGCAGCACCAGGTAGGGCCCCTCGCCGACCCCCCATACGCCCAGAGTCTGGCCGAAATCCTCCTCGCGCCCGGTGACCTCCATGTGGGTGGCGAAATCCCACAGGCCGCCAATGCCCACCGTGGTGTTGATCACGAAGCGCGCGCCGGCGATGCCGGCATTGCCCGGTTTGCCCTGGAGAAGGCTGTTGAGCAGCGTACGCAGCTCGCCCAGGTTGGAGAAGAAGTTGCCCACGCCGGTCTGCACCGGCTCCGGCGTCACGGTGCGATAACCCTGTGCCACCGGCTTGAGCGCATAGCGATCCACCACCTCGTTGAAGGCGAACACGCGACGGTTGAAGCCCTCCCAGGGATCGTCGGGGTGTCGTTCTTCAGGCGCTGGCGTGCTGGCACAGCCGGCCAGCAACCCCACCGCGAGCAGCGCACCGGCCAGGGCGACCCTGCGGCGCCCATCGCTTTTCCTGCCTCTTTGCATGTCCCGTCTCCGCTCGCACCTCATTGTCGGCGCACCACGACACTGCCGGCACTGTAGCCGGCGCCGAAGGAACAAACCACCCCCAGCGCACCGGGCGCCAGGTCGTCGCGATTCAGATGAAAAGCGATGATCGAACCCGCCGAGCTAGTGTTGGCATAGCGATCGAGAATCACCGGCGCCTCGCTCGCCGTCGGCTCGCGCCCCAGCACGCGCCGGGCAATCAGGTCGTTCATGTGGCGGTTGGCCTGGTGCAGCCACAACCGGGAAAGGTCGTCGCCCGACAGCGACAGGCTGGCCAGATGATCGCCGATCAACGACGACACCAGGGGACAGACCTCCTTGAACACGCGCCGCCCCTCCTGCACGAAGAGCTTGTCGGCGGCCAGCGGATCGCTATCGGTCACGCGGTTGAGAAAGCCCGCATTGTTGCGGATGGCATTGGAGAAACGGGTCGTCAGTCGTGTCCCCAGTATGCCGAAGCGCTCCTCGGCCGTGGCCAGGTCATCGCGCTCGACCACGATGGCGGTGCAGGCGTCACCGAAGATGAAGTGGCTGTCGCGGTCGCGGAAGTTGAGGTGTGCCGAGCAGATCTCTGGATCGACCACCAGGGCGCGGCTGGCGTTGCCGGCGCGAATGGCGTTGGCCGCGGTCTCGATGGCGAAGGTGGCCGAAGAGCAGGCCACGTTCATGTCGAAGGCATAGCCACTGGCGCCCAGCGCCGCTTGCAGTTCAACGGATACCGCCGGGTAGGGACGCTCCAGGTTGGAACAGCCCACGATCACCAAGTCGATGTCGCTGGCCGCCACCCCGGCCGCCTGAAGCGCATCGCCGGCGGCCGCCAGGCCCATTTCGCATTGGATGGAGGGCTCGTCGTTGCCGCGCTCGGGCAGGCGCGGGCGCATCCGTTCGGGATCCAGGATGCCCTCGGCATCCAGAACGTAACGGCTGTGGATACCCGAGGCCTTGACGATGAACTCGCTGCTGGAATGCGCCAGTGGCTCACGTTCGCCGCTGGCAATGGCCTCGGCGTGGCGCGCGTTCTCGGCATCCACCCAGGCATTGAACGCCGTCACCAGCGACGCATTGTCGATGGCGTGCTCCGGTGTGTACAGCCCAGTGCCGGTGATCACGACCTCTGTCATGTCTTTCTTCTCCTGACTGGCTCCTGGCCCGGACCGAAAACCGGCGACGTTCGCCGGCCGTCTCGGTCAGGGGCCGGACCCGCGACTTGGCATCGTCCTTGCGATGCTCGTGTTCCGTTCACGCGGCGCACCGTTCGTTCAGCCGCCGTGGCCGATCAGCTCCGCCCAGCGCTTTTCGAGGCGCTTGGCGGAAACGGGAAACGCCGTGCCCAGCTGCTGTGCGAAGAGCGACACGCGCAGCTCCTCGATCCACCAGCGAAATTCGACCAGCGCCGGCTCTTCGTGCCCGCCGCGCCGCTGATTCTCGCGTCGTGCGGCCAGGCGCTCTTCGAAGGCCTGGACCTCCTGCATGTGCATCTGGTCGCGCATTCTCTCCCGCGGGGCCTTCTCCAAACGAATCAGCGCCGCTTCCATGTAGCGCGGGTACTCGGCCAGCCAGGTGCTGGCCTCGCTGACGAAGCCGGGATGAACCAGCCTGGCCATCTGGGCCTTTAGATCACTGTATACCAGCGCCAGGGCCAGGTTCAGATTGCCCTTCAACGCCTTGGCCACCGCAAGGTGGCCTTCCAGAGCGCGCTTCAGGATGGCCACCAGCTCCCCCGCGCGTGGCACGAGCTCGTCCTGCGTCTCAACCAGGCGGGCCTCCAGCTCGGCCTCCGAGCGCGGTAGCGGGTCGACCGCCACCACCTGCTGGAACACCGCATTCACCACATCGTCGACGAGCTGTCGCTTGCTGCCCACCTTGGCGAACAACAGCGCACAGGTCTCGAGCCCCTCGATCCGCTCGATCTCGCGCGCTATCCCGGGCAGGCGCTGCCGGGCCAGCTTCACGATGCCCCGGCGATGTGCGGCACGTGCCTTGTCGGGATGATCGAAGAGCTCGACGCGAAAGCGCTCTCCCTCGGGCACCAGAGCGGGATAGGCTTCCACGCGGATGCCGGCCTGGGAAGTGACCCGCGACTCGGGCAGTGGCGACTCGGGCAGTGCCTCCACCGGCGCGGCAAGGCGCGACTCCTCAGCCAGCGCCCGTGCGCCCTGCCCCGCCGCCTGCTCGAAGCGACGTTCCAGCTCGCGCACGTCGCGGCCCTCCCCCAGCGTGCGGCCCTCGTGGTCCACCACGCGCACGTTCATCACCAGGTGCGGTTCGAGCTGGTCCAGACGCCAGTCGTCGGGATGCAAGCGCACGCCGGTCTTGCGCCGCAGGAATTCGCCCAGCGCCTCGGTGAGCGGCACGTCATCCGGGGTGAGCGCCTCGAGGGCTGCATCCACCCAGTCGGGAATCGGCACCACCTGGCGGCGCACCGATTTGGGCAGCGACTTCATCAGGGCGATGCACTTCTCGCGCCGCAGGCCAGGCACCAACCATTCCAGGCGTGCCGTGGGCAGCTGCGACAGCATGGCCGCCGGCACGGTGAGGGTGACGCCGTCGTCGGGTGCGCTGGGCTCGAAGCGATAATCGAGCGGATAGCGCACGCCGTTCAATACCAGGTCATCGGGGTAGTCGACAGCGGTGACTTCCTCGGCCTCCCGTGCCTGCAGCGCCGCACGGTCGAACTTGAGGATATCGGGGTCGGCGGCTTCGGCCTTCTTGCGCCATGCCTCGAAACCCTTGCCATTATGCACCGACTCGGGAATCCGTGCGTCGTAGAAGGCGAAGAGGGTGTCTTCGTCGACCAGGATGTCACGCTTGCGGGCCCGGTCCTCGAGTTCTTCGACCTCCGCCACCAGGGCACGGTTGTGGGTAAAGAATTCGCCCTTGGTGCGAAACTCGCCCTCTACCAGGGCGCGTCGAATGAACAGCTCCCGGGCCTCCACCGGGGCGATGGGCCCATAGTGCACCTTGCGGCCGCTGACGACGGGCAGGCCGAACAGGGTCACCTGTTCCTTGGCCACCACCTGGGCGCGCTTCATCTCCCAGTGGGGTTCAGCGTAGCTACGCTTGACGAGATGCTCAGCCACGGGCTCGATCCACTGCGGATCGATCCTGGCCACGGTTCGCCCGAACAGGCGGCTGGTCTCGACCAGCTCGAAAGCCATCAGCCACTTGGGCGACTTCTTGGCCAGCCCCGAGCCAGGATGGATGACGAACTTGCGGTTGCGTGCCCCCAGGTACTCACGATTCTCGGTGAGCAGGCCGAGGTGCGAGAGCAGGCCGGGGAGCAGCGCGCGGTGCAATGCCACGGCATTCTGGCGCCGAGCCTGGGTACGGGCCTCGTCATCGTCCGGGAGCGGTGCCGGCGGCGGCACTTCGATGGCCATGTCGCGCAGCAGTTGGCGCAGCTGGCGGAAGGTGTCGTGCCATTCGCGCATGCGCAAGTAATTGACGTAGCGCTCCTTGCACCAGCGCCGCAGCTGGTTGCCGGAGAGCGTCTCGCGGGCCGCCTCGAAGCCTTGCCACAGGTTGAGCAGTGCCACGAAGTCGGACTCCGGATCCTGCCAGCGGCGGTGGGCCTGGTCGGCGGCCTCGCGTTTGTC
This sequence comes from Billgrantia gudaonensis, assembly GCF_900100195.1. Taxonomy (GTDB): domain Bacteria; phylum Pseudomonadota; class Gammaproteobacteria; order Pseudomonadales; family Halomonadaceae; genus Halomonas; species Halomonas gudaonensis. The sequence continues at coordinate 243,595 of NZ_FNES01000001.1, read as the reverse complement.
CGCCGGGCGGTCGCGGGGATCCTGCACCGCCAGGCCGGCTACCACGATCAGTACCTCGCGCAACCCGCCCTGCTCGGCACCGGCCAGCACCATGCGCGCCAGCCGCGGGTCGATGGGTAGTCGCGCCAACTTGCGCCCCATGTCGGTGAGCCGTTGACTGGCGTCGACCGCTCCCAGCTCGAAGAGCAGCTTGAAGCCATCGGTGACGAAGCGCGAATCGGGCGGATCGACGAAGGGAAAATCCTCGATGTCGCCGAGCTTGAGCGACAGCATGGACAGGATCACCGAGGCCAGGTTGGTGCGGCGAATCTCGGGGTCGGTGAATTCGGGGCGGGCGAGGAAGTCTTCCTCGTCGTAGAGGCGAATGCACACCCCTTCGGCCACGCGGCCACAGCGCCCCTTGCGCTGGTTGGCGCTGGCCTGGCTGATCGGTTCCACCGGCAGGCGCTGGATCTTGGCGCGGTAGCTGTAGCGGCTGATGCGCACCAGCCCCGGATCGATCACGTAGCGAATGCCCGGTACGGTCAAGGACGTTTCGGCCACGTTGGTGGAAAGCACGATGCGCCGCCCTCTGTGCGGGGCGAAGACCCGGTTCTGCTCGGCGTTGGAGAGCCGCGCGTAGAGCGGCAGGATCTCGGTACCCTTGAGGTCGGCACGGCGCAGGGTATCGGCCGTCTCGCGGATTTCGCGCTCGCCGGGCAGAAACACCAGAATGTCGCGTGGTCCGTGAAACCAGCGCTTGTCGCGCTCGATCTGCTCGATCTCCTCCACGGCATGCAGGATGCCTTCCTGAAGGGTGCGGTCGGCTTCGTCGTCGGCCTCGCGAACCAGCGGACGATAGCGCACCTCCACCGGATGGGTGCGGCCCGACACCTCCACCACCGGCGCAGGAACCGGCTCGCCCTGTCCGCCGGGCAGCGCGAAATGCGCGGCGAAGCGCTCCACATCGATGGTCGCCGAGGTGATGATCACCTTGAGGTCGGGACGTCGCGGCAGTAGCCGCTTGAGGTAGCCGAGCAGAAAATCGATGTTGAGACTGCGTTCGTGAGCCTCGTCGATGATGATCGCCTCATAGCGGCGCAGGTCCGGATCGTGGCGGGTCTCGGACAGCAGAATGCCATCGGTCATCAATTTGACCAGGGTGTCGTCGCCGCTCTGGTCGGTGAAACGCACCTGGTAGCCCACCTGCTCGCCCAGCGGCGTCTGCAGCTCTTCGGCGAGACGAGCGGCCACCGAACGCGCCGCCAGACGCCGGGGCTGGGTATGCCCCACCAGACCGCGGCGACCCAACCCCAGCTCGAGACACAGCTTGGGCAGCTGGGTCGTCTTGCCGGAGCCGGTCTCGCCGGCCACCACCACCACCTGATGATCCCGCAGGGCGGCGAGGATGTCCTCGCGGCGCTCGGCCACCGGCAGGTCGGGCGGGTAATTCAGCGTTACCGGACGTTCGCTGCGACGCAGCACCTGCGCCCGGGACGTCTCGATAGCCACGGCCACCCGGGGCAGGCCGCGATCCACCGGCTTGCCCTCTTTCAAGCGTCGGCCGAGGCCCGCCAGACGCTTCTCCAGCGTGGGGCGGTCGCGCAGCAGGACGCCATCGAGCGCCTGGCGCAGGCGTTCGAGTTCCTGGGTATCCGTTGACACGGAAGCGGAGCGGGGATGGGTTGCGGTGGTCACGGCATCCTCTGACGCTGAAACGAGCCGCCCGCCCCGGCATGACCGGAGCGGGCGGATCATTGTAACGCCGGTAGCGCACCGGCGGCCAATTTCCACGATAGCCTTCGCCTATCGGTCGAGTGACGGTCGGCTATCGACGTCGTCAGCCGTCGGCACGGCCCACTTCGTCGTCACGCAGCTGGCGGCGCAGCACTTTTCCCACATTGGTCTTGGGCAGCTCGTCGCGAAACTCGACCGTTTTGGGCACCTTGTAGGCGGTCAATTCCTTCTTGCACCACTCGCGCAGCGCCTTTTCATCGAGGCTGTCATCCTTGGCGACCACGAACAGCTTGATGGCCTCGCCACTTGCTTCGTCGGGCACGCCCACCGCGGCGGACTCCACCACGCCGGGGTGGGTGGCGACCACGTCCTCGATCTCGTTGGGATAGACGTTGAAACCCGACACCAGAATCATGTCCTTCTTGCGATCGACGATGCGGATGTAACCGTCGTCCTGCAGCACGGCGATATCGCCGGTACGAAACCATCCATCCTCGCTGAGCACCTGGGCCGTCTCGTCCTCGCGGTTCCAGTAACCCTTCATCACCTGGGGCCCCTTCACGCACAGCTCGCCCGGTTCGCCGAAGGGCAAGTCGTTGCCGTCGACATCCACCACCTTGACCTGGGTACCGGCCACTGGCCGGCCGATGGTACCGAGCTGGATGGCATCGATGGGGTTGAAACTGACGATCGGCGAGGTTTCGGTGAGGCCATACCCCTCGGCGACCGGACAGCCAGTGACCTCTTCCCAGCGCTCGGCGACGGCACGCGTCAGCGCCATGCCGCCCGAGATGGTCAGATGCAGGCGCGAGAAGTCGAGCTGTCGGAAGTCTTCGCGGTTGCACAGGGCATTGAACAGGGTATTGAGACCGATGAAACCGGTGAACGACATCCCCTTGAGCTCCTTGACGAAACCGTCCAGATCGCGGGGATTGGTGATCAGCACCGAGTGGTTGCCCGTCTCCATCAGGAACAGGCAGTTAACGGTGAAGGTATAGATGTGGTAGACGGGCAGCGGCGCCACCACCAGCTCGCGCCCTTCGTCGAGGCCGGGCCCGATCGCCTGGCGCGCCTGGAGCATGTTGGCCACCAGGTTTCGATGGGTGAGCATGGTGCCCTTGGCCAGACCGGTGGTGCCCCCGGTGTACTGCAGCGCGGCGATGTCGTCCGGCTCGCGAGGCACTTCGCGGTGGCTCCGCCCGGCCCCCGCCCGCAGTGCCTGGCGCAAGGTCACCGCACCGGGCAGCCGATACGACGGCACCATCTTCTTGACGTACTTGACCACGGCATTGATCAACTGCCGCTTGGGGAATTCGTGCAGATCGGCCAGCTCGGTGACCACCACGTGGCGAATCTCGGTGCGATCGAGAATGCGCTCGAGCTTGTCGGCCATGTTGGCCAGAATGACGATCGCCTTGGCACCGGAATCCTTGAACTGGTGCCCCATCTCCCGCTCGGTGTAGAGCGGGTTGGTATTCACCACCACCAGACCGGCGCGCATGGCGCCGAACACGGCCACCGGAAACTGCAGCAGGTTGGGCAGTTGAATGGCGATGCGATCTCCCGGCTCGAGATCGGTTTCGGTCTGCAACCAGGCCGCGAAGTCGCCGGACAAGCGATCGAGGTCGGCGAAGCTGAGCGTACGGCCCATGCAACTGAAGGCAGGATTGTCGGCGTAGCGCTCGACCGCGGCATGGAAGACCTCCATCACCGAACGGTACTCATCCATGCCTTCGATATCGGGCCCGGCAAGGATCGGGGCGGTGGCGTGCTCACTCATGGCGTCTCTCCGAGCATCGTCGATCCGACACGGCCGTCGAGAATCGACTGTTCTTCTTGTGAGGGTCTGGTCAAGCTGGCCACACGATATACCAGGCGACACCAGACTGTAAAACGATCGATTGAAACCTTCGTTTAACCGTGCCCTTCTTCGTCGTAGCGGGCGACGATCTCACCCAACCGCCATACCAGCAGCTCGCCGGGACGCATGGCAAGCCACGACTCGTTGCAAGTCAGCGGTTCGGTCGCCACCACCGATACGATGTCATTCGGCGTGGTGTGCTCGGCGAAATTGACCGTCAGTTCGGCATCGGAGAGCGCCGCCTTGCCGAACGGTGCCCGCCGGGTAATGTGGACCAGCTTGGTGGAGCAGAAGGTGTAGAGATAATCGCCATCGGCCAGCAGCAGATTGAAGACCCCGAAACCGCGTAGCCGTTCGCACAGCCGATGCAGCCACCGCCATAGCTGCTGCCTGGCATCGTCGTTGCTTGGCCGCTCCGGAAAGCGCTGGCGCAGCTGGTCCAGCAGCCAGCAGAAAGCGTGCTCGCTGTCGGTGTCGCCCACCGGTCGATAGACGCCGAGGGGCAGCGCCTCCCAGCCGGCCAGTTGTCCGTTGTGGGCGTAGCACCAGGTTCGTCCCCACATCTCGCGGGTGAAGGGGTGGGTGTTGGCCAACCGTACCCCGCCAACGTTGGCCTGACGGATATGACTGATGGCGATATGCGACTTGATCGGATAGTCGCAGATCAACCTCGCGATGGGCGAACGCACCGACGGATGAGGATCGCGAAAGTCGCGATAGCCACCCGCCTCGTAGAAAGCGATTCCCCAGCCGTCACGATGCGGGCCGGTGCCGCCACCGCGATGCAAAAATCCGGTGAAACTGAAGCAGATGTCGGTGGGCACGTTGGCGCTCATGGCCAAAAGCTCACACATGCGGCTCCTCCCGGTATCGGGCGGCATCCCGCCGATGGCGCCGACGGCGCTGACGCCACGCCCGCATCACCAAGACCACGATGATCAGCCCCAACACGCCCGCCCACAGCCGGGGATCGCGCCGATGTGCCTCCAGCCAGCGCATCAGCACGGGTTGCCATGTCTCCCACTGCCCCTGAGCCAACTGCGGTAGCCGATCGAGCAGCGCGATGAGGCGCTCCACCCCGTCGGGAGCGGCCTCCGCCGAGGAGGGAGAGCCCGGCTCGGGCACTTCGTGGAAACGTTCCACCGCCAGGCTCGGCCGAACCTCGGCGACATCCACTCCGGTGTCGCCATCGGGAAACAGCAGCAGTCGCGGCAGGCGCAGCTCGCGGGTGCGCTCCTCGAGCGTGACCCGGCCTCGCAACATCAGCGGCTGGGTGAGACTCTCGTCGAGCACCGGCAGGTTGATCGCCCAGCGCTGGGCGTCCAGCGCTTCGGCTTCCAGCCGCTGCCCCTGAAGCTCGGCGTGCAGCTGTGTATTGTCGCGGTTCAGCCCCGGATGCTCGGCACGCAAGAGAACCCTGCCGCCCTCGACGTCATGCTCCGCGGTCACAGCAGGCAGCACGTTCACGGCCTGAACACGCTGGCGACGAAACCCCTGACCGTCGGCACGCACGGCCAGTTGGGCGGTGCCGGTCAGCGCCGGCGCCGGCAACTCGCCGACGAACCGCTTGCCACTCGAGTCGAGTTGAGTGGCAGCCTGGATGCTTCCCTCATCGTCTCGCAGTTCAGCGCTCATGCTCAGATGCGCCGGCCACTGCTTCTTTGGCAGGGCCTCGCCGTGGCGAGACAGCCAGGCTTCCACGGGTACGCCGAAGCCAAGGTAGAGCGTGCCCGGCAACGGGGCCATTTCAAGCGTCAGCGGCGATACCAGGGTGACACGGCTCTCGCGGTCCACCTCGCCTTCGAGACGCCATTGGCCAGGTTCTGGATCCGGCACCTGGATCAGGTCGTAACGCTCCTCATGACGCCAGCGGGCACTTTCGGGAGGATCCTCGGCGGTATAGCGCCGGCCATCGGGCCCGATCAGCACCGCCGGCGGATCCGACGAGTCGCGAAACAGCAGAGCGTTGAAGCCTTCGAGCCCCGGCTCGATCACGAAGCCGCCGTTGCGCAACGGTGCACGATCGCTGGGGAAGATGCGATCGACGATATCGAGGAAAGCCCCCATCAGGGCTTCGGGCGTTTCCACTGGCGCCGACAAGCCACCGGTCTGCTGGGAGAGGCGTTCCACCAGCGAGAGGTCCGCTTCGTCGGAAAAGGCGATGGCATGCACCGTCACATCCGAACGCGCCAGGCCCGGCGCCAGCTCGTTCAACAGTTCACGCCGCGAGTCCTCGTCGATCGCCGGCTTGTCGCCCCGCCAGGGAGGCAGATCGATCATGCCGTCGGTTAGCAGTACCAGGTGCCGTTCGCCAGGCGCTTCGTCGGCTGCCGTTTCCCGCACGGCGGCCTCGATATCGGTAAAAGGATCTCGCCCCTCCAGTCGGGGAGCCAGAGCCATGGCCTGCTCGCGCCAGCCGGCGTCGACCGTGCCCAACGGCAGGGGATTCGACACTCCTTCGCCGAAGGTCCAGACCCCGGCTCGCGTACCACCGGGCAACAGCGTGACCAGCAGCTCGAGCGCATCGGCCGCCAACTGGTCAGGGTCGTTGTCGCGCATGCTCCCCGACACGTCGATGATCACACGCACCTGCGGCGGCGCCTCCTGGGCGGCCGACGGCAGGGCCGCACACATCAGCATCAAGCCGAGCAGTCCGACCAGCCACTGGCTCATGCTTAACGATGCCCTGCCCATGGGTGGCTCCCTAGCCGATCATCGGCTCACGACGTCCCTGTCCCGCCGAAGCGGTCCCGCTGCCATCCCGTCTGGGACGCGACGCCGACTCCGCTGGCGCCTCATCGGAACGCCGCCGCGCCCACCACTGCAGCAGACCCAGCGCCACCCCCAGGCCGGCGCCGGCACCGACCAGCAGACCGGAGGACAACAGCGCGTCAGCGTTGCTCTCCAGAAACGCCACGCTGGCCACTACCACCGCCGGCGCCATCCCGGTATAGAACTCTCCCTCCTCGAGCAGCGGGAGACGAAATCGCGTGGGAATCCACAGCACGCCGGCCACCGCCCAAGTGATCGGCAAGCGCAGCACGCGCGGCACGAAGGCCAAGCCCAGATAGCCGGTCAACAGCACGACCAGCGACAAACCCAGATAGGTCAGCCATAGTAGGGTCATCGAATTCGACGTCAGCATCGACACCACTTCCTCCGCTTCGGTACCTCACGGCTCGCCCGATCCTGCGTTGCCGTGCAGTATGGAACTTGCTAATACTCGATCTCAGTATGGTACACCTGACACCATGAAAGCACAGCCGCCGCCGCACTCGAGTGCCAACGCTCCCGTCTCCCGCTTCCACCGCCCCGACGATCCCGCCTGGCACTGGCTGGAGAACCGAGACGATCCGGACGTTGCCGCGTTTCTGAAAGCCGCCAACCAGGAGTCCTCAGACTGGTTCGCGCCCCTGGACGGCCTGGTGGAACGCCTCTATCACGGCCACCTGGCACGCCGAGAACTGGCCGTAACCAGCCTGCGTACCCCTCTCGACCATCATACCTACTGGAGCGAAACGGCCGCCGACGCCGACTACCCGGTGTGGTGGCGTCATCCCAATGACGCCCCCCAGGCGGCCGAACGCTTCCTGGACCTCCAGGCCCGAGCGGCCGCCCATGACTTCTTCGAGGTCGGCGACATGGCGTTGTCGCCCGACGAGCGCTGGCTCGCCTGGACGGAAGACACCCGCGGCGACGAGACCTTCACGCTCTATCTGAAGGCGCTGCCCGATGGCACGCCTCGCGTCCTGCTCGAGGAGATCGGCCCGGAACTGGTCTGGGCCGAGGACGACGCCACGCTGTTGTTCACTCGCTATGACGCCACGCAGCGGCCCGAAAGCATCTGGCGGCTGCCACTGAACGACGGCGAGGCCGCACGGCCCTCGCAGGTGCTCCACGAAGCCGACCCGGAGTTCTGGCTGGGCCTTGGCAAGACGCGCTCACGGGAATGGCTGGTGCTGGAGAGCGCATCCAAGGACACCAGCGAATGCCACCTGATTCCGGCCCGGGATCCGGCAGCACCGCCGCGCTGCTTCCGGCCGCGCGAAGCTGGCGTGGAGTACTCGCTGGACCACCGCCCGGGGCGCTTCTACGTGTTGCACAACCGCCAGGCGACGCACTTCCGGCTCGACTGGGTGAAGGAATCCGCGCTGCAGACGGCTTCCTGGCAACCGCTGATCGGCCATCGCGACAGCGTGACGCTGGAAGGCGTGGATGCTTTCGCCTGGGGCCTGGTGATCACCGAGCGCGATCATCATGAGGCCCAGGTCGAACTGCGCGTGCTCGAACTCGATGACGATCATGCCGTCACTCGCGATGAGACCCTGCCGTTGCCCGAAACGCCCTGCAGCCTGGCGTTGGGTGACATGCCGTACTTCACCAGCCGACGGTTATGGCTTCGCGAGGAGTCCTTCGTCATGCCGGTCAGCTGGTTCGAACACGATCTCGACAGCGGCGAACGCCGCCTGCTCAAGCGCCAGCCTGTACACGGCGACCTGAAGCCCGAGCAGCTCGCCTGCGAGCGGCTCTGGGCCACCGCCCACGACGGCGAGCGAATTCCCGTTTCGGTGGTCATGCGTGCCGATCGGGTCGGTCACCCGCTGCCCACCCTGCTCTACGGCTACGGCGCCTATGGCGAAGTGCTCGATCCTTGGTTCTCGGTGGCACGCCTGGAACTCCTGGCTCGCGGCGTGGCCTTTGCCGTGGCCCACGTCCGCGGCGGCGGCGACCGTGGCGAACCGTGGTACCTGGCCGGCAAGCTCGAACACAAGGAAAACAGCTTCCGCGACTTCCTGGCAGCACGCGATGCGCTGGTCACTTCCGGCATCAGCGACGGCGATCGCATCGCCGCCTACGGTGCCAGTGCCGGCGGCCTGCTGGTGGGGGCGAGCCTCAATCTCGCACCCACCGCCTTCTGCGCAGCCGTACTCGATGTGCCCTTCGTCGACGTGCTGCGCACCATGGAGAATCCCGACCTGCCGCTGACCACCGCCGAATACACCGAGTGGGGCAACCCCCACGAACCCGATGCCCGGCGACGAATCAAGGCCTACTCGCCGCTGGACAACCTGACCGCCCAGCCCTGGCCCAGCGTCTTTCTGCAAAGCAGCTGGCACGACACGCGAGTGCCGTACTGGGAACCCGCCAAGCTCTATGCCCGACTCACCGAACTGGGCAGCGCGCGTGGCCCGGTATTGCTCAGAACGGACATGACCGCCGGCCACGGTGGCGCTTCAGGACGCTTCAAGGCGTGGCACGATAACGCGCGACAGGACGCCTTTCTGCTCTGGGCGCTCGGCCTGGTAGAGCGCGAGGGCTGATCGCCCCATACGCACGAACGCCCCGGTCAGGGGCGTTCGTCGTCTCACGGCGAACCAGCGCTCAGTTGCCGCCGCCGGCACCACCGCCAGTGCCCCCACCGGCACCGCCGCCAGAACCCGAACCGCTGCCGCCAGCCGAGCCGCCGCTACCTCCGCTGCCGCCGGTACCGCCACCCGATCCGCTACCGCCAGCGGAGCCACCGCCGGAGCCTCCGCCGGCACCACCGCCAGTGCCCCCACCGCCGGAACCACCGCCACCGCCGCCAGAACCAGCGCCTCCGTCACCGTTACCACCGCCGCCGTTGTCGCCGCCGCCGTTATCGCCGCCGCCGTTGTCACCACCGCCGTTGTCACCGCCGCCGTTGTCACCGCCGCCGTTGTCACCGCCGCCGTTATCGCCGCCGCCGTTATCGCCGCCGCCGTTGTCACCGCCGCCGTTATCGCCGCCGCCGTTGTCGCCGCCGCCGTTGTCGCCACCGCCGTTGTCGCCACCGCCGTTATCGCCACCGCCGTTGTCACCGCCACCCGGCGAATCATCGACCACGGCCACCAGGCCGCCGCCATCGCCACCGCCGCCACCGGTACCCGCCTCCGTACCCCCTGCACCGCCAGCCGCCGGTGGATTGCGTAGCAGCAACTGCTCGAGATCCTCACGGGTAGCCAGCCACTCGAGCAGCAAGCTCACCTCGGCCCGATTCAACACCGCTCCGTTGTTCATCAAATCGTCGTAGATCTGCGCCAACTCGCCCTCGCTGAGCGGATCGGACCGCCAAGCGGACGCCTGCGTGGTCGACTGCCCCCAGGCCACCGACGATGCCAAGGCACCGATGGCCACCGCCAATGCCAGCTTATGCCAACCGTTCATGCTCTCCCCCTTCTACGCGTTCGCGCTCGTCAGCCATCGACACTGCAACGAATTCACAACAATCCGTTACAGTTCTGCATCAAGCATTGCACGAACGACGCAAGGCGCCATGGGACGAGAGGATGATTCGCAGGATGAAAAACGTCAGTCGTCGATAGGTAGAATGGCAATGATGTGCTCTTCGAGCTCAGCCTCAGGCACGTCATGCTGAGAGATGGCAAAGCTGCGTACGCTGATGCCCTTGCGATGCACTCGCTCGGAATCGCCGCACAGCAGGGGGTGCCAGCGCGCCAGCTTGCGCCCTTCGGCGAGCCGCCGATACGCGCATGAGTGGGGTAGCCAGTGGAATTCGGCAATGCGCTCGGGTGTCAGACGGGTACAGTCCGGCACCCGCGAAAAGCGGTTCTCGTAGTCGCTGCAGCGGCAGCTGGCAATATCCAGGAGTTCGCACGCCACGCCAAGAACGGCCAGTTCTCCGGTGTCGTCGTCCTGGAACTTGAGCAGGCAACACTGACCACAGCCGTCGCACAGCGCCTCCCACTCTTCTGTGGTGAGCTCCTCCAGGGGAAAGCGCTCCCAGAAGCGTTCTCTCATGATTCTCCAGGGCCATCGGTTTGGGCTACGGGATTCGGGATTCGGGATTCGGGATTCGGGATTCGCCAGCATGATGCGCCGGCACTGGCATCTAGCAACTCCCTGCCCGCGGCTCGTATCTCGCGGCCCGCGATTCATAGCTCGCGGCTTTCCCTCAATATTTCGCTTGGGTCGGCGTACGATACAGGTCGAGAAGATACTCCTCCTTGGCCGGGGGCATCTGCAAGTAGTAGCCCTTGTCGCGGATCGCCGCCATGACGTCCGCTGCCTGGGCGCGCGCCAGCCGCTTCTCCGCCGTCAGAATCAGGGTCATGACGGAAACCGGCTTGCCGAAGCGTTCGAGCAGCACCTCCGGCACGTCGAGGAGTCCGCGCTGCTTGTCCACGTAGAGGTACATATCGTCCTTGCGGGCGCTCTTGAATATCTCGCACAGTAGCTTGTCATCGGTCATCGGTCGTTAACCTCGTCGAGGGCTCGTGCCAAGTCGTCGGCGAGCAGCTCACCGCGCCATCCTCCGGGCTGCGGCAAGGCCTGACCCGTCAGGTCGGCCACCACCAGTGCCTCGAGATCGCGACGGCGCAGCAACACTTCCGGGGCGAGGCCAAGCCGCTCGGCCGCGCCGTTGACCACCCGCTTGAGCGCCTTGAGACGCTGCTTGAAAGCCGGCGTCATGGGCGAAGGCAGCGCCGCCGGCAGCGACTCGGCATCGCGCTGCCGAGCTTCCCGGACCAGAGCCAGCAGGGTATCGCCGTCGCGCTTGATCAGGCCCGGTTTGATGTCATCCACCTCGGCGAGCTGGTGCCGATTCTCGGGCAGGCGTTCGGCCACGCCATAGAGCACCCGGTCGTTGACCAGCCAGCCTCTCGGCAGATTGCGACGCCGCGCCTCGCCTTCTCGCCAGGTGGTCAACAGACGGTAGGCCTCGATGCCCCGCGGCGGCAAGCGCCACAGCTGGCGGTGACGACGGTACCACTGGCCGTCCGCCGCGTTGCTGCGCAGCGCCTGGGCGACCAGCTCTCGGCAGTCCTCCAGGAGCCAGGCAAGACGCTCCTGTCGCTCCAGTGCGGCGCGTTGACCCTCCCATACTTGCAGCAGAAAGCTGACGTCCAGAGCCGCGTACAAACGCTGCGAGTCGGAAAGCGGGCGGGCCAGCCAATCGGAGCGAGTCTCGTCCTTGGGCAGATTCATCCCGGTCCAATGCTCGACAAGCCGCTGGTAGCCCATGGCCGGATCTTCGCCCAGCAATGCCTGGGCCACCTGAGTATCCACCAGCGGCGCCACGCTGATGCCGGCCCAGTGCGCCAGAACCTCGAGATCTTCGCTGGAGGCGTGCAGCAGCTTGAGTGGCCCCTCGGCGAGCAGGTCGCGGAACGATTCGGTGCAGTCGACGGCGAGCGGGTCGACCAAGTGGGCGGCCCCCCCCGCAGAGAACTGGATCAGCGCCGGTACCGGATGGAAGGTCTTTTCGCGGAAGAACTCGGTGTCCAGGGCGATGACCTCGGCATCGGCCACTTCGGCGCAGGCGTCATCGAGTGCCTCGGGGGTGTCGATCCAGCGTATCTCGGGGGTCAGAGTCATGCATCAATCCAGCAGGAAGTCGAAAAGGCGGCGTCACTCGCCGCGAAACGGCAGGCGGCCGCTGAAGGCGCGGGTCAGGGTACCACCATCGACGTACTCGAGCTCGCCGCCCATGGGCACGCCATAGGCGAGCCGCGACAGACGCACGCCGTGGGTTTCGAGCTGGGCGGCGATGTAGTGTGCCGTGGCTTCGCCCTCCACCGTCGGGTTGGTGGCCAGTATCACCTCTTCCACGCCATCCTCGGCGACCCGGGTTTCGAGCTGATCGAGGCCGATGTCCTCGGGACCGATGCCGTCCAGCGGCGAGAGGTGGCCGTGCAGGACGAAATAGCGGCCGCGATAGCCACCGGCCTCCTCGATGGCCAACTGGTCGGCTGGGGATTCCACCACGCACAGCACGCTGTCGTCGCGCCGTGCGCTGGCGCACAGCGTGCACAGCGGTTCTTCGGTCAGGGTGCGACAGCGCTCGCAATAGCCGACGCGCTCCAGCGCCGTTCCCAGCACCTCGGTCAGACGGCGGCCGCCGTCGCGGTCACGTTCGAGCAGATGCAGGGCCATGCGCTGGGCGGTCTTGGGGCCGACCCCGGGCAGTACGCGCAGCGACTCCATCAACTTCTCGACGAGGGGAGAAAAACTCATCCGCAGTCTCTCACTGACGCGAGCTGAAACGTAGGCAAGCGATGATCAGGCAAGGCAGAAATCCTCGAGAAGGCAGCGTTTACGCAGACTCAATGGGCACTCGAGAGGGTTCTTAACGCCGCATGATCGAGCGCAGGCCGTTTCAGCCGTGTCAGAAGGGCATCTTGAAACCGGGCGGCAGATTCAGCCCCGCCGTTGCCTCCTCCATCCGTTCCTTGGTGCTGGCCTCGACCTTGCGCACGGCATCGTTCACTGCCGCGGCCAGCAGGTCCTCGAGCAGCTCCTTGTCCTCTTCCATGACACTGGGGTCGATGTCGACCTTGCTGACGTCATGGCGGCCGTTCATGGTCACCTTGATCATGCCGGCGCCGGCTTCACCGGTCACTTCCGCGCGCGCGACCTCTTCCTGCGCCTGTTGCATCTTTTCCTGCATTTCCTGGGCCTGCTTCATCAAGTTGCCCATTCCACCCTTCATCATGGTGATTCCTCTTGAGTTGAGATCGTTTCCATCAGTGACTGTGGGTCACATCATGAGGTTTGACCGTGGACTCGACCAGGCGTGCGCCGAAAGCCTGCTGCAACTGCTGCACGTGGGGGTCGCCACTGAGCGCCTCGACCGCCTCGGCATGGCGTGCGGCCGCCTGGCGGTCGGCCCGCTGGCGCGGGGTCTCGACATCGCCCGGCAGCTCACCGGGCTCCAGCGCCAGGCGGCGCTCGAGCCCTTGAGCAGCCAGTGCTTCCTGAATCCGGCGCACGTGCACCTCGGCGTTCATCGCCGCCTGGGAAGGATCGAGTCGCAGCACGAGCCGCTCACCATCGTCGCTCTCGACCACGCAATGGGCGGCCAGGTTGCGCGTCAGGCCACCCAGACCCAGCGCCTCGAAGCGCTCCAGCCAGTCGGCGTGGGTGAGGCACTGACCTTCAGCACCGCCGTCGGACGTCTCAGCGGCGACCGCGGCCGAAGCGACCGGCACCGACGGCTCACGAGCGTCCGAGACGGCCGGCGATGCATCGACGGCCGTCTCAGGCGCAGCGACACTCGACGCCGGCGAGTCGGCGGCCTGTACCGGGGTCATCGACTCTGCATCAGCGGTTTCCGGAAGCGGTTCCCAGGGCGGCGGTGCGTCGCGGGGCGGCTCATCGACCGCTGGCGGGGCCTCCGATGGCGGCGCTACGGGTGACGGCTCGGGTGAATCCAGGCTGGCGGCTGGGGAGGCTTCCGCAGCCGGCGGGGAGGCAGGCCCCTCGCCGCCGGCCGGCGACGAACGCTGCGGCTCGCTCGAACTCCCCTGGGTATCGGGGTTGCCACGCATCGGCAGCGGCGCCTGCGGCGGCTTGGGAACGCCCTGGGGACGGAAGGCCAGCATGCGCAGCAGCGTCATTTCCAGCGCCGTGCGCAGATCCGGCGCATGGACCATGTCGCCCCGCCCCTGGAGCCCGATCTGGTAGTAGAGCTGGACATCCTCGGCAGCGAAGCGGCCAGCCAGGGCCAGCAGGGTGTCGCGGTCGCCGTGGCCGTTGTCCAGCGCATCCGGGACCATCTGCGCCACCGCCAGACGGTGCAGCACCGCGGTCAAGTCGTCGAGCACGGCGGCGAAGTCCGGACCCTGCTCGGCCAGGGCGGCCACCTCGGCGAGCAAGCGCTGTGCATCCACCTCGGCCAGCGCTTCGAGAAGCGCCAGCACGTGGCGATGGTCGAGGGTGCCGAGCATCGCCGCCACGTCGGCGTGGCGAACCGCTCCCTGCCCGAAGGCGATGGCCTGGTCGGTCAAGCTCATGGCATCACGCATGGAACCTTCGGCGGCCTTGCCGAGCAGCCACAGGGCCTGTTCCTCGTAACTCACGCCCTCGGCGTCGAGCACCTGGGTCAGGTGACCCACGATGCGCTCCGGTGGCATGTGCTTGAGAGTGAACTGCAGGCAGCGCGACAGCACCGTGACCGGCAGCTTCTGCGGGTCGGTGGTGGCGAGCAGGAACTTCACGTGGGGCGGCGGCTCCTCCAGGGTCTTGAGCAGCGCATTGAAGCTGTGGCTGGAGAGCATGTGCACCTCGTCGATGAGGTACACCTTGTAGCGCCCCTGGGTCGGCGCGTACTGCACGTTGTCGAGCAGCTCGCGGGTATCCTCGACCTTGGTGCGCGAAGCGGCGTCGACCTCGATCAGGTCGACGAAGCGTCCCTCGTCGATGGCCCGGCAACTGTCGCACTCGCCGCACGGGGTAGAGGTCACGCCTTCGTCACCACTCCCCTTGGCCGTGCAGTTCAGGCACTTGGCCAGAATTCGCGCCAGCGTCGTCTTGCCCACGCCGCGCGTGCCGGTGAACAGGTAGGCATGGTGCAAACGGCCCTGGTCCAGGGCGTTGACCAGCGCGCGCTGGACGTGCTCCTGACCGACCAGCTCATGAAAGGTGCGCGGTCGCCACTTGCGGGCCAGAACCTGATAGCTCATGCGGCGTGGGATCCTTGCAGCGTAGGGTGGCGGGCTCGGGGCCCGAGAATCGACGATCGCCTGCCATTCTAGCGACTGGGGGCGACGGCGGAAAGCAAGGCGGCTGAAAAGACACCTGTTCCGATGTACAGTGTCCGCACTACCCTGCATGAGCCCCCGGAGGCGTCCATGACCTTCTCTCCCCCGCTGCTGGCAGCTCTCGGCGGCGCGCTGGCGCTGCTGCTCGGCATCGGCATCGGCGTGCTGCTGGGCGCGCGTCGCCACCGCCTGGCGCGCGCCCACCATGCCGAGGCCCTGGCCACTCTGGAGGCCCGGCTCGCCGAGACCCGCGAAGCGCTCACCGCCGCCCAGGCGCACCAGGAAGCCGCCCGGGAGACGCGTGACCGCTACCATCAGTGGTGGCAGGAAGAGAAAGCCGCTCGCGAACGGGTGGCGGCGGAACTCGGCGAGCTGAACGCCCGCCACGCCGAGCTCGCCACCACGCTCGAGCAGAAGCAGCACCACTTCGCCGAGCAGCTCAGGTTGCTACGCGAGAGTCGCGACCAGCTCAAGCAGGAGTTCGAAACTCTCGCCAACGATATCCTCGAACGCAAGGGCAAGGCGTTTTCCGAACAGTCGCAGCAGCACATCCAGGGGCTGCTGCAGCCGTTGCACAGCGAGGTCAAGGGCTTTCGTCAGCAAGTGGAGACGCTGCATCGTGCCGATACCGAACAGCGCGCCAGCCTGCGCACCGAACTCCAGCACCTGCAGGCACTCAATCGCGAGATCACCGACCAGGCAGGCCGACTCACCGAAGCCCTGCAGGGACAGAAGAAGATCCAGGGCAACTGGGGCGAGCTGATGCTCGAAAACGTGCTGGAAGGCTCCGGGCTACGCCCGGGCAAGGACTACCAGCGCGAGCCCAGCTTCGCCACCGATACCGGACGCCGGCGCCCCGATGCCATCGTCTACCTGCCCCAGGGCAAGCACCTGGTGATCGACGCCAAGACCTCGCTTGCCGCCTACGTGCGCTACGTCAATGCCGAAGACGAGGTAGAGCGCCACCGGGCATTGGCCGATCATGCCCGGGCAGTGAGCGAGCGCATCACCGAGCTGGCCGACAAGCACTACTACGCCCTGCCCGGCCTCAACTCGCCCGAAGTGGTGGTGATGTTCATCCCGGTGGAGTCGGCCTACGTCGAGGCGCTGAAGCACGACGAGACGCTCTACCAGCGCGCCATCGAGAGCAACGTGCTGGTCGCCACGCCCACCACCCTGCTGACCAGCCTCAACATCGTGCGCCAGCTGTGGCGCTTCGAGGATCAGAGCCGGCACAGCGCCGAACTCGCCGACCGTGCCGAGAGGGTCTACAACAAGCTGCGCCTGTTCGTGGAGAGCCTGCAGGAGGTGGGCAAGAAGCTCGACGGCGCCCGCGAAAGCTACGACGAGGCGATGAACCGCCTGGTCAGCGGCCGCGGCAACCTGATCAAGCAGGCCGCCGAGTTCCGGGAACTCGGCGTTGCCGTCAAGAAGGAACTGCCCGGCGAACTGGTGGAGCGCGCCGAGCTGGAGCTCGACACCCGCCGCGAGCGGGAGGCCTCGCGCGACGAGGAGTGACGCAAAGGCTCACTGCACCATTTCCTGCTCGCCGAAGCGACCCTCGAAGAGCGCCGTGGAGAGGTAACGCTCGGCGCTGTCGGGCAGGATCACCACGATGTTCTTGCCACGGTGCTCGGGCTGCCGACCCACGCGCACGGCAGCCACCACGGCAGCGCCGCAGGAAATGCCCGCCAGAATGCCCTCCTCCTGCATCAGGCGATGCGCCATGGCCATGGCCTCCTCGTTGCTCACCGTCTCGGCCTGGTCGACCAGCGACAGATCGAGGTTGGCGGGGATGAAGCCGGCGCCGATGCCCTGAATCTTGTGGGGTGCATGAGTCAGCGCTTCGCCCTTGCGCGTCTGGCTGATCAGCGGCGAGTCGCTGGGCTCGACCGCCACGGTGGTGATCGCCTTGCCCTGAGTGTGCTTGATGTAGCGCGAGACGCCGGTGAGCGTGCCCCCGGTGCCCACGCCGGACACCAGGATGTCCACCGCTCCGTCGCTGTCCGCCCAGATCTCCGGCCCGGTGGTGGTTTCGTGGATCCGCGGGTTGGCCGGATTCTCGAACTGCTGCGGCATGAAGTAGGTTTCCGGCGCGCTGGCGGCGATCTCTTCGGCCTTGGCGATGGCGCCCGGCATGCCCTTGGCCGGCTCGGTGAGCACCAGTTCGGCGCCCAGCGCCTTTAGCACCTTGCGCCGCTCCAGGCTCATCGAGGCGGGCATGGTCAGTACCAGCGGATAGCCCCGGGCCGCAGCCACGAAGGCCAAGGCGATGCCGGTGTTGCCGCTGGTGGGCTCGATGATGCGCATGCCGGGCCTCAGCACGCCGCGTTCCTCGGCGTCCCAGATCATCGCCGCGCCGATGCGGCACTTCACGGAGTAGGCCGGGTTGCGCCCCTCGATCTTGGCCCAGATGGTCGCCCCCTCGTTGACTCGATTGAGCTGGACCAGCGGCGTATTGCCGATGGAGCGGGAATTGTCGGAATGGATTCTTGCCATGAAAGTTCTCCAAGCGGAATTGGGGTGGGACCGAGCAGGCCATCGACGCCTGATGCGGCGATGGTAGCACTGGCTTTCGCCGCCTGCTCCGCCCGCCTGGCCATGCCCCATGCCCGGCAGGTGAGAGCTGGCGTTCGCGGCTGGCGAGCACTCACTCTAGCTAAAGAAAACCCGCCATTCGCCGAAGGAGGTATTGATGGCGCGCCCAGGCGTGCGTCGCACAACAAAGCAAGGGGTACCTCGATGCCCCCGACCGCACAAGACCGGACACGCAGAGGCCCACACATGCTCGAGAAACTGCACCGCATCAACGTCAAGTATACGCTGGCTTTCATCGGCGTCGCCGTGGCCCTGGTCATCGTCGTGATCGCCGATGCCCTGCTGGTAGGCAGCGTCCGACAACGCATGACCGAATTCAGCGGTGCCTTCAACCCGGCCGTCTCTGCCGTGCTCAACGCCGACCGCGACCTCTACCAGGCCCGCGTGGCCGAGTTCGCCGTGCTCGACGAAGAGCCGGGCAGCGACGCTGCCGAAGCGCACTATGCCGACTATCGGGAGAACGCCGAGCAGGCCTACGACCGCATGCACGACTTCATGTCCCATCTCGACGCCTACCCCGACGTCATGCAGGGGCTCGACGACTACGAGACACGCTTCGATAACTGGCGCTCCGCTTCGGAAGCGGTCTTCGAAAGGCATCGCGATGGCGATGTCGGAGCCGCCCAGGCACAGTTGATGGGCGAGTCGCAAGCCACCTTCGGTGCACTGCGCGACCTCTACGACATCGCCGGACAGAACGCCGACGCCAGCGGCGAGCGGCTGGAAGCGGACACCATCGCCACCGTTCGCGTGCAGCAACGCTGGGTATTCGGCTTCGTCGGCCTGGTTTTCATCACCGCCCTGGCCATCGCCCTGGTCGGCCCCAACCTGATGTCGCGCGCCCTGCGCCAGGTGAGCGGGCGCATCCGCGACATCACCGAGGGTGAAGGCGACCTGACCGCCCGCATCCACAGCCAGCGCAAGGACGAGATCGGCGAACTGGCCACCGAATTCGATGCCTTCATCGCGCGCATGGACCGCAGCTTCAGCGCGGTGAGCCGCAGCGCCCAGAGCGTACGCGTGGCCTCCCGCGAGATCGCCACCGGCAGCGAGGATCTCGCCTCGCGCACCGAGCAGCAGGCCTCGGCCCTGCAGCAGACGGCTTCCAGCATGGAAGAGATGTCCTCCATCGTGCGCCAGAACAGCGAATCGGCCTCTTCGGCCGACACCCTCTCCACCCAAGCCGCCGACCAGGCCGAATCGGGCACCAGAGAAGTACGCCGCACCGTGGAGCTGATGCGCGAACTCGAGGCCAACTCGCGCCAGGTGGCCGAGATCGTCGAAGTGATCGACGGCATCGCCTTCCAGACCAACATCCTGGCGCTCAACGCCTCGGTGGAGGCCGCCCGCGCCGGCGAACATGGCCGCGGCTTCGCCGTGGTCGCCGAGGAGGTGCGCAAGCTGTCCACCCGCACCACCGAGTCCTCCCAGCAGATTCGCACCATGATCGAGGGAATCACCCAGCGCATCGCCCAGGGTGCCGAGCAGGCCGTACGCAGCGGTGAAGGCATCGAGGAGACCGTCGAGGCCATCCGCCGGGTCTCCGGGCTGATGAACGAGATCTCCGCGGCGGTCAAGGAGCAGGAATCCGGCATCGATCAGGTGAGCACGGCCGTCAACCAGATGGACTCGGCCACCCAGCAGAACGTCTCGCTGGTGGAGGAAACCAGCGTCTCCGCCGCCTCGCTGCGCGAGGAGGCCGAGCGCCTGACCACCCTGGTACAGGCCTTCCGCCTCAGCGAGGGCCATGACGAGCGGGATCCGACCCCGCACACGGCGCGTGCCGCCAGGCCGCAACGCCAAGACGCGGCACGCCCTGCCAAGCCACGGCAGCTGAGCCACGCCGCCCAGGCAGAGGGCGAGTGGCAAGCCTTCTGAGGGTTCGCCGCCCGGGCCGCGCCATTCGGCGCGGCCCTCAATATCCTGCCAGCAAAGCCCGACCCCGATCGCGCACGAAATCGAGCACCCTGGCGTGCTTCCAGTTGTCGCGATACACCAGCCCGAAACGAAACGCCATGGCCGGCGCGAAGGGGCGCATGACCACCTCATCGTGCGGTGCGAGCTGATCCTTTGCAGTAATGGGGTTCATCACCGTGATGCCCACCCGGTTGGCCACCAGCGCCGCGATGGTACCGATGTTGGCCTCTGTCTTGCCGGCAATGTGCACGCCGTGCTGGGCGATGAGTTCGAGCAGCGGATTGTGACTCAAGCTCGGCTGGTTGCTGATCACCACGTGCTGCTCGGCAAGATCGGCCACCTCGATGCTCTCGCGCTCGGCCAGCGGATGTCCGCCGGGCAGCAGGCACACCGCCTCGGTTTCCAACCACGGCTCCACCCGTAGCACCGGCGAAGCCACCGGCAGGGTCACCAGACCGATGTCGGCGTGGCTCGACTCCACCGCCATCTGCACCTCATGACTCGAGAGCATGTCGAGGCTGACGCTGACGCTCGGATGAGTGGCCAGCAGCCCGGCCACCAGCCGCGGCACGAAACCGAACGACAGCCCGGGAATGGCCGCGATGCGCAGCCGCGAAGTGCCGAACTCCTTGAGCGCCAGCACGCTGTGACGCAACTCCTCGATGTTGCCCATCAGGCGCAGGATCTCCTCGTAGAGCTCCTTGGCCTCGGGCGTGGCGACCAGCCGATTCTTCTCGCGCAGGAAGAGCTGCAGCCCCAGGTTGTGCTCGAGCTGCGACAGCGAACGGCTCACCCCCGACTGGGTGATGCCCAGGATGCGCGCCGCCTGCGAAGCGCTGCCCGCCTCGTAAAGCGTCTTGAACACCGCCAGCGCCTTGAGCGAATGGATGTTGACGTCTGCCATGATCAAAAATCATCAAATTCGTAAAAAAGATCATATATTGAAATACACTGTCACCCCTACCTAGACTGCAGTCAACCGCACGGGATCGCTTCCCGACGATAACGACAACACGGACACTGCCATGAACCACTCCCCCCTGTTCTATCAGGCGGGCACGGCCCTGCCCGAAGTGAGCCATGCCGATGGCGTCAGGCTATGGGATGCCCACGGCCACGAGTATCTCGACGGCTGTGCCGGCGCCATCGCCTGCAACCTGGGCCACGGCCGACGCGACATCCGCGACGCCATGCTCGCCCAGTTGGACCGAGTCGCTTTCACCTACCGCACCCAGTTCGAGAACGCCCCGGCCGTGGCGCTGGGCCGGGCGCTGGTCGAACTCACCGCGGGCCAGCTCGACAAGGTGTTCTTCGTTTCCAGCGGCTCGGAGGCGGTGGAGTCGGCGCTCAAGCTCGCCCGCCAGTACTTCGTGGCTCGCGGCGAGACGCAGCGCCGGCGCTTCGTCTCGCTGCGCCCCTCCTATCACGGCAGCACCCTGGGCGCCCTGGGCGTGACCGGCTACCGGCCGCTCGAGGCCGCCTTCGACGCGCTCATCACAGCCTCGCTCAAGGTGGCCGGCCCCGACTTCTACCGCCACGGCGATGCGGACGACGCCAGCCATGTCGACCGCGTGCTGGCCGAGACCCGCCAGGCCATCGAAGCCGCCGGGCCCGAGTCGATCGTCGCCTTCGTACTGGAACCCATCGGCGGCGCCAGCACCGGCGCACGGGTACTCGGGCAGCGCTACCTGCAAGGCATTCGCGCCCTGTGCGACGAGTTCGGCTGCCTCTTGATCCTCGACGAGGTACTCACCGGCGTCGGCCGCACCGGCGACTGGTTCGCCTATCAGCACTACGCCATCACCCCCGACCTGCTGGCCACCGCCAAGGGACTCGGCGCCGGCTACTACCCGGTGGGCGCACTCCTTGCCCGTACCGATATCGTCGACGCCGTGATGGCCGCCGGCGGCTTCCAGCACGGCCACACCTATGCCGGCAACCCGTTGGCCTGCGCTACCGGGCTCGCCGTGATCGAGGCCATGCAGCGCGAGAACGTGCTCGACAACGTGGCCGCCCGCGGCCGCGAGCTCGAGGCCGGTCTCGCTGTGCTTCAAGCACGCTTTCCGTGGCTCGGCGACGTACGCGGCCGCGGGCTCCTGTGGGGCGTGGAACTGGTAGCCGATCCCGACACCAAGGCGCCCTTCCCCGCCGAGGAGAACCGCTTCGCTCGGATCACCGCGCTGGCCAGGGCGGAAGGTCTGCTGATCTATCCGCGGCGCACGCTCGACGGCGTGGCCGGTGACCATTTCCTGGTGGCGCCGCCGCTGACCATCGGTGCCGACGATACTGCCGAGCTGCTCGAGCGGCTCTCGCGCGCCCTGGTGCGCTTCGACCGCGAGGTGGCCGCGCCGGCCTCTGCCGAGGCGCTCGGCGTCGCCCGCTGACCCTGCCGAAAGAATGCGACGAGAAAGGCCCTACATGACATTGCTCACCCACAAGCATCGCACCATCGAGGCGGCCATCGCCGCCATTCCCCATGGCGCCTCGATCATGGTCGGCGGCTTCGGCTCGCCGGGCACCCCCTTCGCTCTGATCGACGAACTGCTGGCACAGGGCCAGCACGATCTCACCCTGATCAAGAACGACGCCAACGAGCCGGGCATCGGCATCGGCAAACTGATCGAAGCCGGCCGCGTGACCCGCTTGGTCACCTCGCACGTCGGCCTCAACCGCCGCGCCATCGACGCCATGAACCGTGGCGAGCTCGACGTGACGCTGGTCCCCCAGGGGCTGCTCGCCGAAAAGATCCGCAGTGCCGGCGCCGGTCATCACGCCTTTCTGACCGACATCGGCCAGGGCACCGAGATCGCCGCCGAGCGCCGCGAGATCGAACTGGACGGTCGCGTCTGGGGCATCGAGCCGGCGCTCTACGCCGATTTCGCCCTGGTCCACGCCGAGCGCGCCGACCGCTACGGCAACCTGATCTATCGCGCCACCGCCAGCAACTTCAATCCGCTGATGGCCATGGCCGCCGACACCGTCATCGCCCAGGCCTACCGCGTCGACGAGCCGGGCCGCCTAGCGCCCGAGGCGATCCACACGCCCTGTGCCTTCGTTAGTCAGGTGGTTCGCGTCGACCCCGCCACCGCTGAGCAGGGGAGGCGCGCCCATGTCGGCTGATCAAACACGCATTCTCGCCCGCGCCGCCCGCGAGGTTCTTCCCGGGCAGATCGTCAACCTGGGCATCGGCCTACCCACCCGGCTCTTCCATTACCTGCCGGCAGAAATGGAGGTGCTGGTGCACTCGGAGAACGGGGTGCTGGGCTGTCGCCCGCGGGCCGAGGGCGAAGCGCCGGACTACGACATGATCGACTCCGGCGGCACCTACATCGCCACTCGCCCCGGCGCCAGCGTGTTCGACAGCGCCACCTCTTTCGCCATGATCCGCCGCAGCCGCGTGGATCTCACCTTCATGGGCGCCTTCGAGGTGGATGCCGAAGGCAACCTGGCCAACTGGAAGATCCCCGGCCAGTTTTCGCCGGGCATCGGCGGCGCCATGGAGCTGGCGCAGAAGGTCAGGCGCCTGGTGATCCTGTGCTCGCACAACGACAAGCACGGCAACCCCAAGGTCCTCGAGCACTGTCGCCTGCCGCTCACCGCACCGCGCTGCGTGTCGCGCATCATCACCGACAAGGCGGTGATGGACGTGACACCGCAGGGGCTCGCCGTGGTGGACATCGCCGAGGGGCTGAGCGTTGCCGAGCTGCGTGAGGCCACCGAAGCCGAGCTGAACATCGACGAACGGCAGCTGGGGAGGTTCTGATGCTCACCGCCACCGAGAAACGCATCGTCGCCGAGTGCGAGGCGCTGATGGATGATGCCCTCGCCATGACCTGCGACCTGGTGCGCGGCTACAGCGTGCTGGGCCGCGAGCACGGCGCACTGGATACCATGGAGCGCTGGTTCGAGCGCCTGGGCCTACCGACGACCCGTGTGCCGCTCGACGCTCCCGGCTTCGCCGAGAACCCGCACCGCGCCCCCACCGAGTGGGACCCCACCGGACGCTATAACCTGGTGTCGCGGCTCAACCCCGAAGCCAGCGGCCCCCATCTGGTATTCA
This sequence comes from Billgrantia gudaonensis, assembly GCF_900100195.1. GTDB lineage: Bacteria > Pseudomonadota > Gammaproteobacteria > Pseudomonadales > Halomonadaceae > Halomonas > Halomonas gudaonensis. The sequence continues at coordinate 219,921 of NZ_FNES01000001.1, read as the reverse complement.
ACGGCCATCTGGACGTGGTGCCCGCCGAACCCACCGACATGTGGACCCGGCCACCCTGGGAACCCTGGGAGCGAGACGGCTGGCTCTACGGTCGAGGCGCCGGCGACATGAAAGCCGGCATCGCCGCCATGACCCTGGCCGTGCAGGCCGTACGCCGAGCCGGCGAAACCATCGACTTCCCGCTCACCCTGCAGACGGTGATCGAGGAAGAGTGCACCGGCAACGGTGCCCTGGCCTGCCTGCATCAAGGCCATGGCGGCGACTTCGTGCTGATTCCCGAGCCCTTTGGCGCGCAGATCTACAGCGGCCAGGTAGGCGTACTATGGTTCCGCCTGCGCCTCGACGGCGTGCCGGCCCACGTGCTCGACACCGGAGCCGGAAGCAACGCCATCGAGGCGATCGTCGACTATCTGCCCGCCTTCGAGACGCTGGAGGCGGAGATCAACGCCCTTCCCCGCCCGGCGCTCTACGCCGAACATCCGCACCCCTTCAACCTGAGCATCGGCAAGATCGAAGGCGGCAACTGGGCCTCCAGCGTACCGGCCCATGCGGTACTCGAAGGCCGGGTCGGCTTCCCGCCGGGCATGACGACGGGCGAGGTGATGACCCGGGTCAGACGCACCGTCGAGCATCGCCATGCCCAGCTCGCCAATGGCAGCCCGCTGCCACGACTCGATTTCCACGGATTCCGCTCCGAGGGGCATCAAGTCGATCTCGACACGCCGGGCATCCGCCTGCTCTCGGCGTGCCACGAGGCGTTGCTCGGCGCCCCACCGTCCCACTACCTCTCCACCTGCACCACCGACCTGCGGGCCTTCCACGTCAGTGGCGGGATCAATGGCACCTGCTACGGCCCGGTGGCCGAACGCATCCACGGCGTCGACGAATGTGTCTCCATCGACTCCATCCGCCACGTGCTGACCACCTACGCCCTGTTCCTGCACCGCTGGTCACGGCTGGCCGACTCCGGAGAACGCGACGCATGAAGAACGTCTATCTCGCCGACTACGCTCGCAGCGCCTTCACCCGCGCCCATCCTCGCAAACCGGAGGTCGACGCCTGGGCCGGCACCCGCGGCGATGTACTGCTCGCCCAGGTGCTCGACGGCCTGCTGGCGCGCTGCGACATCGATCCCGAACGGGTGGAAGACCTCAGCGTCGGCTGCGCCCTGCCGGTCAAGGAGCAGTGGAGCTTCGGCGGGCGCTACCCGCTGTGGCTGTCGCAACGCCTCGGCCCCAGTGGGCGAGGCTGCGCCACCCGCCAGCTCGACCAGCAGTGCGGCTCGGGGCTTGCCGCCCTACGCAGCGCCGCCCGGGAGATCCAGGCCGGCGGTGTGGAAGTCGCCGTCGCCGGCGGCTACGAAAACATGAGCCGGGTGCCCATGGGCCCCAGCCTCTTCGAGGAGGGCGTTCTGACCGCCCCAGCAGCGCTGCAAGCGGCGCCCTGGCTCGAGCTCGAGGTGGCACTGAACATGGGCCTCACCGCCGAGCGCCTGGCCGAGGCTACCGGCATCGAACGCGACGCCATGGACGCCTTTGCCCTCGAATCCCACCGCCGAGCGGCACGCGCCGAGGCCGAAGGGCGTTTCACCGGAGAGCGCCTGGCGCTGGCCACCCCTGCCGGAGACATCATCGACCGGGACACCAACATTCGTGCCGACGCCAGCCTGGAGCGGCTCACCGGGCTCGACCCGGTGTTCGTCGAGGGCGGTCGCATCACCGCCGGCAACAGCTCGCCGCTCACCTCCGGAGCCGGCGCTGCACTGCTCATGTCCGAGAGCGCCCTGGCCCATCACGACCTCTCGCCGTTGGCACGCATCATCGACATCGCCGACGTGGGCGTGGCTCCGGAGCGGATGGGCGCCGGCGCGGCCGCCGCGGCCGAACTGGCACTGGCCCGCAACGGCCTCGCAGTGGACCGGATCGACGCCTGGGAAATCAACGAAGCCTTCGCTGCCGTGCCGCTGCACGCCATCGCCACGCTCGGGCTCGATCCGGCACGCGTCAACCGTTGGGGTGGTGCCCTGGCACTGGGCCACCCACTGGGCGCAACCGGCGTACGCCTGGCCGGCTCCCTGGCGCGCATTCTCGAACATACCGACGGCCGCTATGGCTGCGCCGCCGCCTGCATCGGCGGCGGGCAGGGCATCGCCGTGATACTCGAGCGCATATGACGGCGCCAACAAGGCTTGCTAATGTCGAACATTCAACTTCAAGAAAATAACGGGAGGTGATAGCGCAGCAAGGCCCGGACCCGCTTCGAAAGCGTGAAGCATCAATGCGACATGCCGCGACACGGAACGTGTCGCAAGCCTCACAAAAACGAACCAACATCGAGCAGGAATCGACATGACAATTCACAACAAGCCATTCCATCGCCCTCTCATCGGGGCCATCACCTTGATCGGCGCCATTACCATGGCAAGCCTGCCCGCCCAGGCGCGGGACTTCGCCGAGATTCAGGACGACGTCTTTCAGGTCGCCAACTCCGGTGCTTATCCGCCTTTCAGCTACGTCGACACGGATGGGAACCTGGTCGGCTTCGATGTAGACATCGCCGAAGCGCTGGCAGACAGGATGGGAGTCGAGGTCAATATTCAAACCTCTCCGTGGAACGGCATCGTTGCAGCTCTTGCCGGCGGCCGATTCGACGCCTGCATTTGCAGCATGAGCGTGACCGAAGAGCGTCAGCAAGCCGTCGACTTCACCGACAGTTATTACAGCTCGGGACTCTCCATCTGGGTTCAGGAGGGCACCGATGACGTCAACAGCATCGACGATTTCTCCGGCAAGCGGGTCGGCTCGACTCTCGGCGAAACCGGCAATCAATGGGCCACCGAGAACGGCGACGGGAAATGGCGCAATCAGACCTTCCAGGGCCTTCCCGACATGCTCAATGCGCTCACCACGGGTCGAATCGATGTGATGATCGCCGATGACATTCCTGTCTACGTGGCACTCAACAACGAGGACATCGACATCAAGCAGGTCGATGTGGGCGAGCTCCCCAGCTGGCCTGCAGCCATTTCCATTCAGAAAGACAAGCCTCAGCTCAAGGAAGCCCTCAATACCGCACTGGCCGAAATCAAGGAAGATGGCACCTATCAGGAGATCGTCGACAGGTGGATCGGCGAAGGGGTCGAGTTCGACTGACCCATCCTGGACCAGCAGGGCGAGAGCCCTGCTGACCTGAACCGGCTTCTTATCGCAACAACTGAGTAAAGGGGCTCATGGACATCAACTTGATGATCGATATAACGCCGCTGCTGGTGAAGGCGGCCTGGGTCACGATCGACATATCGGCTCGTGCCCTTTTCTTCGGTTTCTTCATCGCCTCCGCGCTGGTGGCGATGCGAACCTCACGAATTCCGCCCGTCCGCTGGCTCGCACGCGCCTATATCAGCGTCGTTCGCGGCACTCCCTATTTCGTACAGCTGCTGCTGGTGTTCTACGGCGGGCCCGCGATCGGCCTGCGCCTGGACCCGTTCACCTGCGGCGTGGTAGTCGGCGCCTTCAACATTGGCGCCTACATGAGCGAAGCCATACGCGGCGCCATCGAATCCGTCGACAGCGGGCAACACGAAGCGTCTCGGTCGCTCGGGTTCGGCCGCTTCGCGACGCTACAGCACATCGTTCTGCCTCAAGCGGCCGGCTTGATGATTCGCTCCATCGGCGTGCTCGCCATCATCCTGGTCAAGAACTCCTCGCTGGTATCCATCATCTCGGTGGTCGAACTGACCTACCAGGCTCAGCGCCTGATCGGCTCCACCTACAAGCCCCTGGAAGTCTTCTCGGTAAGTGCCCTGATGTACATCGTCATCATCTATGCCGTCATGGGCATCGTCGAGTTCCTCTATCGTCGCGCCACGCGATACACCTATCTGTAGAACTTCCAGGCCATGACACAACCAGGGTAAGCCATCATGGAATTCGACTTCAGCCCCGTCATCACCTACTTTCCAACTCTCATCAAGGGTATAGGAGCCACGCTCCTGATTGGCCTGGTGGTTGCCATCATGTCGATCATCGGCGGCCAGATCGTCGCCGTAATCACCCTCTACACGAAAAAAACCGTTAACTGGCCGCTGCGTTTCTTCATCTGGCTCTTCATGACGACGCCGCTCCTTCTCCAGCTTTACTTCCTGTACTTCGGCATGGGGCAATGGATATTGATCCCGGCCATCGTGGTAGGCGTTCTGGGGCTAGGCTTCCACTATATGGCCTATAACGCCGATATCTTCATTGCCACCATCAAGTCGGTATCGAGCGGACAGTACGAAGCCTCGCGATCGTTGGGGTTCGGCCATCTCGCCACCCTCTTTTACATCATCATTCCGCAGGCCTTCTATCGCGCCATTCCCCAGCTCGGTAACAACATGATCATCATGGTCAAGGACATCTCGGTACTCTCCGCCATCGGCATCGCCGAGCTGGTCTATCTCTCGCAGTATGCCATCAGCGTGACGTTTCGCCCCTTCGAATTCTATATCACGATCGCGGTCATCTATTACCTGATCAACGTTCTGATGGAAACCGGTCAAGCCTGGGTAGAACGTCGTGCCGCCATTCGCCGCTAACGAGGAACACACATGACACAAGCGACAGACACTTCCATGGTCGAGCTCCAGGGAGTCAAGAAGCGATTCGGTGACCTCGAGGTGCTCAAGGGCATCGATCTCCGGGTCGACCGCGGCAAGATCATCTCCATCATCGGCCCGTCGGGATCGGGAAAAAGCACGTTGCTACGGTCCATCAACAACCTGGAAGCGATCGACGATGGCCGCATCCTGCTGGATGGCGTCCAGGTCAACCGACCCGACTTGAAGGGCCTTGCCTTCGAGCGACACATCAACCATATACGCCAGAACATGGGCATGGTGTTCCAGCACTTCAATCTGTTCCCTCACCTTTCGACGCTGGAGAACGTGACGCTGGCGCCCAGGAAACTCAAAGGAATGGATGCCAAGAGCGCGCGGGAGCTGGGCATGGAACTGCTGGAGAGAGTGGGGCTGGCGGATAAGGCCGCGGTCTATCCCAGCTCCCTGTCGGGCGGCCAGAAACAGCGCGTCGCCATCGCTCGCGCCCTGGCCATGCGTCCCAAGGTCATGCTCTTCGACGAGGCGACCTCGGCGCTGGACCCCGAGCTGGTGGAAGAGGTGAACCAGGTCATGAAGAGCCTCGCCGAAGAGCACATGACCATGCTCATCGTCACTCACGAAATGGCCTTCGCCCGCGACGTGTCCGACTGGGCGATGTTCATGGACGGCGGCGTGGTGGTGGAGGAGAACACGCCCGACGACCTGTTCACCCAGCCCGATCAGGAACGCACTCGCAATTTCCTGCGCAAGCACCTGGCAAGCCAGGCCTGACCCTCCAACGCAAGCGGGGAGGCCCATGGCCTCCCCGCTTGCATGACAGGAATCGAAACGCGCGTCAGGCGCAGTCCGCCGCCCCTTCACCGAACATGTCGAACAGCAACTCGCGCCCCATGGGGGTGAGGATGAAACGCCCCTGATCGTTGTAGGTGGCCGCCTCGCTGCGCTCGAGCACCTGCTGGCAGGTGTCCCACTCGGCGGCGTTGCGGCGTAGCTGACCAAGGGCGGCACGATCCAGACCGCGGTGCGAAACGGTCACCGTCTCCAGCACGTGTCCATTGTGGTAGAGCAGCGCCGCCACGTTCGACAGGCACTGACGGAGGCTGCGCTGAATGCCTGCCGTGCTGGAGGTATCGATGGCCATGCGTCGTTTCTCCCTGTCGCGTAGTTTGCTGCAGTGCATGATAACACCGCGGCAAGAATTAGACAAAGGTAGAATATCGACGAAGGACTAATACGACGGGAATGGCGCCATGGCCCCGAAATGGAGGCGGCCCCGACAGCCACATCCCGGCACACGCGGCCACCGCTACCGTTGCTCCCTTCCGGGCCTGGCGGGGTTCGCGGTTTAGCGTTGCGGGAGGACCGACGGGGCCACCACAGCGCGATGCTCTCGGCATCGAACTCGACCTGCCTTCAACGACTTGCCGAGCGCAGCGCACTATACCAGTGCCACCACTGGCCAGCAACCGTTCGGCCGATCGACGAGCCTGCACTGATCGGCTCACGCACGATACGGGCATTTGCCCTTCGGCTCCCGAATCAGTCAGTCGCTCCGCTCCAGCGGTAGCCCAGATGCGTGCCGCCATGAGACTGCAAGTAAAACACCTGATACCAGGGTATTGATGCGCATCAACTCAACCCTCGACCCAACAAGGTAACGATAATTGTTTTTATTTGATACAGGCTTTAGACTCATCGGACTCGCTGGGGAACCCGAGGGTCGACGAGTCATGCAAACGCTGGGGGCAACCGCACCGACCATCAGCATCGAGACGGTGTACGGTCAGCATCACGACTGGTTGCGAAGCTGGCTGTGCCGACGCCTGGGCAACGCCAGCGACGCCGCCGACCTGGCCCACGACGCCTTTCTGCGCCTCATGCTCAAGCCCGCCTCCCGCGGTTTCGCCAGCCACGGCGAGGCCCGCGGCTATCTGCGTACCATGGCCAATGGCATGTGCATCAACCTGTGGCGGCGTCGAGAGGTCGAGCGGGCCTGGCTGGATACCCTGGCCGCTCGCCCGCAGGAGCATGCGCCCTCCGCGGAACGGCAGGCGATGATACTGGAGGCGCTGAACGAGATCAGTGCCATGCTCCTCGAACTGCCCCCCAAGGCGGCGCGCGCCTTCTTCCTGGCCGCCGCCTGTCAACTGACCGACCGGGAAGCGGCGGAAGAGCTGGGCATCAGCCCGCGCATGGTGCGCAAGTACGTTGCCCGGGGCATGCTGCGCTGCATGCAACTGCAGGCCAGGGAAACCCTCGATGCGCTGCACGGCACCGACTGATGGGCCACGCCAGCGAACCCTCCCACGAGAGCCTGGAGCAGGCGGCCGAATGGTACGCCCTGCTGCGTTCGGAAGAAGCCGACGCCGGCGATCGCGAACGCTGGCAGGCCTGGATGGCCGCCGCTGTGGAGCACCGCCGTGCCTGGGGCTACGTGGAGTCGGTCAGCCGCCATTTCGCCACCCTGCAGACGACCCCCGATCCGCGCGGCACCGCGGAGGAGCTGTGGAAGGCGAATGACCGGGTGATGCAGCGCCGGCGCGCCCTGGGCAGCCTCGTTGCCGTGGTCGGTATCGGGCTGGCCGGCTGGCTCACCTGGCGCAGCACGCCGCTGCCCTACCTGACACGCACCAGGAACGCCGACTACCGCACGGCCACCGGGGAGATCCGCGAGATCGCCCTGCCGGACGGCAGTCGGGTCTGGCTCAATACCGCCACCGCCATCCACGAAGCCTATGATGCCCGGTACAGGACTCTCTCGCTGATCGAAGGGGAAATCCTCATCGACACCGCCAGCGATCCGTCACGCCCTTTCGTCGTCGAAACGCCCCAGGGCCGGCTGCGTGCACTCGGCACTCGCTTCACCGTCCGGCGGCGCGGCGAGAGCAGCGAACTCAGCGTCCATGCCGGCGCCGTGGAAATCGCCACCCAGTCGGGGGCCTGGAACGTCGTGCCTGCCGGCCGCCGAACCCGCTTCACCCATGACGGCATCGCACCGCTGGCGCCGACCGACAGCGCCCGCGAGGCCTGGAGCCGGGGCGTGCTGATCGTCGAGGACATGCGGCTCGGCGAACTGGTCGAGGAGCTGCGCCGCTACCGCAGCGGCCACCTGGGCCTCTCCCCCACCGTCGCCGACCTGAAGGTGTTCGGCAGCTTTCCCATCGACGACACCGACGCCACCCTCGACATGCTGGCCTCGGCCCTGCCCATCCGCATCCAGCGCCGCCTGCCTTGGTGGGTCAGCATCGAGCCCCAGGCCGACAGCGACTGAGCGTTGCGCCATGATATCACTCAAAGATACTATCCTCTTATGAAGGCCAAGCACCGCAGAATCCTCAAGGCCCTCTATCGCCATCCCACGGCCAGCGGGATCGTGTTCGCCGACATTGAAGCGCTTGTCATCGCCTTGGGCGGTGACGTTCGTGAAGGCGATGGGTCGCGTGTGGCTTTTGAACTGGGTGCCGGCGGCCGGCTTTACTTGCACCGCCCGCACCCTGGCAAGGAGGCCAAGAAATATCAGGTCGAGGATGTACGCGCCTGGCTAGACGAGAGAGGAATCAGGCCATGACCAACGTACTCACGTATCAAGGCTATACCGCCCGTATCGAATTCGACGCCGAGGACGAGGTATTCGTGGGACACGTGCTCGGAATCGCCGACCGGATCAGTTTCCACGGCGACAGCGTGGCCGAACTGACCGATGCCTTCCATGCAGCCGTCGATCACTATCTGGAAGACTGCCGCACCACCGGGCGTCAACCGCTCAAGCCCGCATCCGGCCGCGTACTGCTGCGCATCCCCCCCGAGGTACATGCCGCCGCCAACGTTGCCGCCCAGGCATCCGGCAAGAGCCTCAACCAATGGGTCGCCGACACCATCGCCCGCGCCGCCAACGAGGCTGGATCGCTACCTGTCGAACACTCTGGATCAAGCAGTTGAAGGCCTCACGGCCAGACGTTTCGACCGCAACCAGACCCGACGCCTGATGCACGAGAATGCCGGCCTCAAAACAGGCGGAATCAGCGGCGCTGGGCGCGCTATGAGCACGGCAATGCGCGTCAGCATTGAAATTTGCATCGATAAGGTTCTATGGCGCCAGCCTTGCACTTGAAACAGTGACTGAGCGTTGCGAACTCTCGGTCCCCGCCACCCCTCACACATGAAACATGAATTTGGCCAGGATCACGATCAGCACCATATGGGCGAACACGCTGTAGTGGGTCAGCTTGAAGCGGCGCGAGGTCATGGTGCTGCATAGCGAAGCCCGAATGGCGGTGACGAAATGCACCAGCACGCTGAGGGCCAACAGGATCTTGAGGCTTAGCAGGGTCGAGAACGGGCTCGAAAACGCAGGGTACCAGGCATCCCAGTAGACCCGCCCCACCAGCGCGGCACCCGAGACGAACAGCAGACCGACCACCCAGGGCATGAACCGGCGGGCCCGGGTATGAATGCCCGCCTCCACCCGCTCCATCATGCCGTCCGGCAAATGGTTGCGGATGGGTTCCAGAAAAAGCACCTCGAACGCCACCACACCGATGAACAGGATGGCGCAGCCCAGGTGAAGCACCAGCAGGACGGGGTATTCCATGAGCGAATGTCGACTCCATCGTTGTCGATCTCACGCATTTGAGATCGAATATCATTTCTGATTATATTTTTGCCGATGCCGATTGGCAATGCAGCTGCCGGAACGCTGCCGCTAGAGGAAGCACGGGCTCCCTCCTGGCCGACCCCGAGACCGTGACGCACGATCCATGCTCGCCACCAATGCGAAACGCCCGCATTTTTTTTCGCATCACGGTTCCGCTTTTAGGCCCCTCGCGTGATTAGGGAGGTAGACGAGCGACACGCATCGCCCGGCCAGCCCGCCGGGCGGCGGAGAAGCGCTCGCCGAAGCCAACCTTTCATTCAGGGAGCCATCCTTCCATGCAACGCCGTCGCACCCTTTCGGTCACTCCATCGCCCCGAACGCTCGCCCTTCCCTTCCCGCCCGGCCCGCTGCCCCTGGCCGTGAAGGCGATCATGACGGGCAGCCTGCTGGCCCTCTCCGCCTGGCCCATGGCCGCCCAGGCGCAGTCTTCCAGCGAGCCGGCGGCGGTACAAAGCGGCGCCACGGAGGATGCCACGCGGCACTACGACATTCCCGCCGGGCCGCTGGCACAGGCCCTGAACCGCTTCTCCAGCGAGGCGGGCATCTTCCTGGTGGGCGCCAGCGAGCTTGCCGAAGGCAAGCGCAGCCCCGGCGTGCAGGGCCGGTTCAACGTCTCCGCAGCACTCGACGAGCTGCTGGCCGACACCGGGCTCAGCGCACAGCGCACCGCCCCGGGGCGCTACCGCCTGCAAGGCCGCACGGCAAGCGGCGAATCCGATCTCTCGGTGGTCACGGTCACCGCCGCGGCGCCGGACGAAGACCAGGAGCAATACGACGACGTCTACGACCAGAACGTCACCAACCTCTATATCGACCGGGAATACCTGGAGCGCTACCAAACCGCCAACCCTGCCGATGTCTTCAAGGGCATGAACGGCGTCTACAGCATGGATGCCCGTAACGGCCACTCGATCACGCCGAACATCCGCGGGCTGTCGGGCGAGGGCCGGATACCGCTCACCGTCGACGGCACCGAACAGTCCACCAACGTCTGGCTGCAGGTGTATGGCGTCGGCAACCGCAACTACGTCGATCCGGCCCTGTTCCGCAGCATCGAGGTGGAAAAGGGCCCCTCGTTGAGCCGCGGCATCAAGAGCGGGGTGGGCGGAGCGGTCAATGTCAGGACCATCGAAGCCGACGACATCATCCCCGAAGGCGACAACTTCGGCATCGAAGTCAAAGTGGAAGGCTCCGGCAACACGGTGGACCCCCAGGTCGATGCCAACAGCTACTTCGGCATGGATTACCGCGACATTCCGGGGGCCGAACTGGGCGGCAGCAACAACGTCAACATCCCCCAGCCCGTGCCGCGCACCAAAGACAACGATGATCGGTTCAACTTCGACGACCATACGGAGATGCTCACCATCGCCGCCCGCAACGAGGTCACCGATTTTCTGATCTCGCACAGCCGGCGCAGCAAGGGCAACTACTTTGCCGGTACCCACGGCGCCGACAAGTACACCAACAACGATGCCTACGCCATCGATACCGAGGCCAACTTTCCCAACCTGACCAAGCTCTACTATCCCGGCAACGAGATCCTCAGCACCTCCAGCGACACCGAAACCACCCTGGTGAAGAACAACTGGTACCTGCCCGACGACCACGAGATCGGCCTGAGCTTCATGCGCCTGGACCTGGAGTTCGCCGAAACCGGGCCGGCGCAGGCGCTGAGCTCGCTGGGCTTTGCCGAACAGGAGCACCTGGACATCGACGGCCAGCTGGTGGCCGAATTCCCGCGCTCCGAACTGCGCCTGGACACCTACAAGCTCAGCCACGCCTGGAAGCCCGAAGGCTCGCGATGGATCGACCTGGAAAGCAGCCTGTGGATGACCAAGACCGACGGCGTGCGCCACCAGACCGGCAGCGGCGCCTACTACATACATGAAAGCCCCGCGCTGGACGCCTACAACGACCTCAAGGCGGACTGGGACTATTGCCGATCCGGCAACGTGGGCAACCTGCCCAGCGGCGCCCCCTACTTCAACTGCTTCACCGATCCCAGCCTCAACCCCAACCTGGGCGGAACCGAACCGGAAGAGCCGGACCACGACGGCACCATCTACCCCGGCAGCGCCCAGTGGACCGAGCACGACCGCGCCGGCTTCGATGTCAGCAACCGCATGCGGCTCACCGACAACCTGGCCATGACCGTGGCCGGCGCCTTCCAGGACGAGAGCCTCGACGAAAGGGTCGCCGAGATGGCCGCCAGCGGCGGCGGCATTGGCCCGGACGGCGCCATGTTCCACTACGCCACCGAAAACTACGGCCCGCGCTCCGGCGAACGGCGCGAATACAGCGGCTCCGTCAACTTCGAGTGGGAGCCCACATCCTGGCTGACCCTGACCGCCGGCACCCGCTACAACCGCTACTCCTCCTACGACGAAGGGCTGGCCGAACGCCGCCGCCAGCAGATCGCCAACGCCGCGGCCGATCGGGTCAAGACCGGGGTGGAGCTGAGCTACGGTGAGCTGCTAACGGAAGAAGAAAGGAACACGTACTACACCCTGGCAGAAAATTACTTGGACGCGGACGCTGCCCTCACTGACGCGGATTGGGATGCGTGGATTTACGACGACATTACCACCCCAGCCATGGCGGCGCGGAATGAAGCCCATGCTGCTGTCCAAGAGTTCAGAGGAGGGCCGGACGGCATTTTCCAAGACTACGCTGATGGCATCTGGTACTGGAACAAGGAGGTTGTCGTACCCATCGTCGACGGCAAACCGGATGCCTCGCAGAGCCCGTTCGGCGACGAGCCGCTAGATGAGACGGAAACGGTATCCACCGTCGACATTCACGGGCAGGCGGTGGAAGTTCCGATCAGGACCAGAGGAAATACACCCCGTACGGGTACCGCCGTCTATGAGGAGCTGGCCGCCGATCAGCGCTGGGCCGCTCCCGAGAAGCAGTCCGGCGAGGCTTGGTCACCCATGCTCTCGGCCACGCTCCAGGTGGCGTCGCACAGCACCCTATTTGCGCGCTATGCCCAGACCACCCGCTTCCCCAGCATCTTCGAGATTGCCTCCACCTCGGTGAACCTGGGCGGCACGGTCGGCACCCTCAGCACCCAGGGTGCCAGCAAGCCCGAGCGCAGCACCAACTGGGAGATCGGCTACGCCCACGACCTGACCCAGTTCTTCCCGTCCCTGTACCGGGCCGATGCGCGCCTGAGCTACTTCGACACCACCATCGACGACTTCATCGAGCGCACCTCGACGCTCGACGTCATCCAGTTCGACGAGAAGCGGCTCAGCGGTATCGAATTCCAGTCGCGCTTCGACAGCGGCCGCTTCTTCGGCAGCCTGGGGGCCACCTACCGCCTCGACCAGAAGCTGTGCGACGAAGACTACGCCTACGGCATGGACGTGTACTACAACCGCGTGCCCGAGTGCATGACCGGGGGCTTCCCCGACACCCTGACCGCCACCAGCCTGCAGCCCAAGTATTCCATCAATGCCGAGCTGGGCACCCGCCTGCTCGACCGGCGCCTGGAGCTGGGCTGGCGCACCACCTACCACGCCAAGGCCGAGAACGACCAACTGGACGACCTGCTCAACACCAGCTACGGCGCGGACGTCTGGCAGGAGAGCAGCATGCGCCAGCTGTTCTGGCACGAGACCCTGCTGCACGACGCCTACGCGCGCTTCCACGTGAACCCGCACCTGAGCATGAACCTGGGCGTCACCAACGTCACCGACGAGTACTACATGGACCCCATGTCCAAGATTCCCGTGCCCGGCCCGGGCCGCACCGTCACCGCCGGGCTGAAATTCCGCTTCTGATGCGCTTTTTTGCCGGTTTTTCATAAAAAACCGGAGATGTAACCAACTCAACCAAGGAGCAATACCATGAAGGCACAGCTAGTACTCACCAGCCTGCTGGCCGCCGCCATCGGCGCCACCCCGGCCCTTGCCGCCGACGTGGCAGGGGGCTCATCCGACCCGGACAACGTGGAGACGGGAGGCTCCACCCTGTTCGGTAGCGGCGATGCCGGCCTCAAGCTGGCCGGCTCTTCCGCCTACATCGACCTGGCCGGCGGCCCCATCGCCCAGTCCAACAACGCCATCAGCCGCGGCGCCGACGGCCTGGGCAACTACTACCTGAAGGGCGAGGACATCAACTTCCTGGCCGGACTGATCATGGGCGACACCAAGATCGCCCAGGTGTGGAAGAGCGACGTGGCCTACAACGGCAGCACCACCCGCATCAACAGCGTGCGCCAGATGATCGTGCCGCCCTCGGCAGTGTCGTCGTTCATGCCGAACTTCGGTGGCCTGGTGATCGGCCAGGTGGACGGCAGCTCGGTCTATTTCGGCGAATGGTCGCCCAAGGGCAGCGGCTACGCCGCGGAAGACAGCACCGACCTGAACATGTCGAGCAGCGAGCGCACCGTCTGGTACGTGGGTGACGATGCGGTAGACAGCGACAGCATGCCGACGGCCATCGACGCCACCTACAGCGTGGTGGGTATCCAGCAGACCGGCGTGGGCAGCAACCTGCCCGGCTCGCCGGACGTGTATACCGGCACGCTGGCCGCCAGCTACGCGTCCGGCTCCGGTTCGCTTTCCGGATCCATCGACCGGGGTACCGACACCGTCGACTTCACCGGTACCGACATCCTCGACAACGGCACCTTCACCCGTGCTAGCGGGAGCAGTCAGGATATCGAGGGCCGCTTCTATAACGGCGCCGAGGCCCTGGCCGGTATCTACACCGGCTCCAGTGGTGCCGCCGACGATGTCGCCTTCGGCGGCAGCAAGACCGGCGGCACCATCACGCCCTGAAGAAGAGTGCGCTTCACCGGCTGCCACTGGTGAAGCGCGCCGAACCGGCGGATATCGGGTCCGGTATCCGCTCGAGCCATGCCAACCCGGGGCCGGTTCGCCGGCCCCATTCTACTCAGCGTCAACCCATCCCGGAAGGCACCCATGTTCTGCTGTTTTCACCGCGGCACGGCCGCCCCCGCCCTGCCCGGGCGATATCGCCGCGCCGCCGCGTGGCTGCTGCTGGCCATGCTGGCCGCACCGGCAGCCCAGGCCGATGACGACGACACCCGCCGCCTGCTGGACGACGCCAGCCGCACCATGGAGCAGTTCGAGCGCCCCGAGTGGACCCCCTTGCAGCCGCAGGGCGAGCTCTCCGTCATCGTCGATGGCCAGCCCTATCGCCTGGAGCGAACCCTGCAAGACCTGGAGCCGGCGCTCTACATCGCCATCAATACCGGCCAGTGGAACACGGTTCGCGCCCTGGTCGAGGCATACCGCCAGCTCGACGGGCACGAGCCCCACCTGGCGCTGATGGCCGAGGGCCTGGCCGCGCGGCACGCCGGCGACTACGGCGCGGCGATCGAGCGGCTGGAGCGCGCCCACGACGCCGCCCCGGACGACATGCGCACCCAGATGGAACTGGCCCGCGCCTACGCCGAGGACAACCAGGACCGCGAGGCACGGCGACTGTTCGAACGGGCATTGAGCAACAGCCTGCCCGCCGATACCCGAGACCTGCTGCAGCAGTACGTCGACGCCGTGGACGAACGCGGCCGCTGGCAGGGCTCCATGGCCCTGGGCGTGGGCCATAGCGACAACGTCAACCAGGCCAACGGCTACCGGCAGTGCGCCTGGGACTTCGCCGGCCATTGCCTGGGGTGGCTCGAGCTGCCCGAGCCGATGGATTCTCCCTTCATGCGCTACGACCTGGTGGCCAGCAAGCGCATCGCTCTCGGCAGCCACCACAACCTGCTGATCCGCCCGGTGAGCCACGGCACCCTCTATCGCGAGCGCGCCGAGGCGAGCGCCACGCTCGAGAACTACAGCGACAACACCAGCCTGCTGTACCTGGGCTATCAGTTCGCCAACGCGCGGCTGACCGCCAATCTGCTGCCCTACGTGGAGAACTACTACCGCAACGGCCGCACCAGCTACCGCGCACCGGGGCTCCAGACGAACTGGCGCTACTTTCTGACCCCCAAGCTGCGGCTCAGCCTTCAGGCAGGCATCAAGCGCCTGCACTACCGCGGCGAGGACAGCGAGCTCTACGCCGACTACACCCGCAAGACCTCCTCCCTCACCGCCGCCTACTATCTCGGCGACAGCACCCAGCTGTACGGCGGCATCGACTTCCATCGCAACGACTATGCCAACGAGGTTCACAGCAGCGAGGAGCGCGCGTTTCGCGCCGGGGTCTTCCATCGCCGCCAGGACATCGGCGTCTTCGCCAACCTGATGGTGCAGCGCAAGCACTTCGAGAACGATGCCCACAATTTCTTCTACGGCGTGAGGCGCGAAGACACCCAGGATGCCGTCATCGCCACGCTGGGCTTCCCCAAGCTGTCGATCTTCGACGCCTACCCGGAGCTGCGCTTCAAGCACGTCGACAACGACAGCAACACCATCCATCACGGCTACCGGCAGAACGAGGTCACGCTGCAGTGGCGGCTCAATTTCTGATGATGACACCCCGGCATGGGTCTGCATTACCGACAGACGATATGCCGCCCGAGCATGAAGCCCCACCCCTCCTGGTGTATGGTGAAAGGAACTTTCCCCCCAACGACCGGAGGCACACCATGCAGAAGGATCCGAACAAGGGCTACATCGCCCTGCTGGGCTGGAGCCTCAACGCCATCGAGGCCGCCGAGAACTTCGACCGACGCTACGTGGTGGTGGCGCCGGACTGGGCGGAAGAGTACTGCCAGAAGCACGACATCCCCTACGTTTCCTGGAACTTCGAGCGCCTCAACGACCGTTCCATGGAGATCGCCGAGACCCTGCAGGAGATGGGCGTCGACGTGGCGATCCCGCTGTTCGAGGAAACCGTGGAGTGGGCCGGCGCCATCAATTCGCTGCTGCTCGACAACCCGCGTCTCTACGGCCAGTCGCTGCTGCTGCGCGACAAGGCGTTGATGAAGCGCCGCGCCCAGCTGGGCGGCATCCGCGTGGGCATCTTCGAAGAGGCCCACGACAAGGAAGACGTCATCCGCTTCCTCAAGCGGGTCAACCAGACCCTGCTGAAGCTCGACGGCGACCCCAACGACCCCATCCACCTCAAGGCCTTCGACAAGGCCGGCTGCCTGGGGCACCGGGTGATCCGCACCCCGGACGAGGTCGACACCATTCCCGAGGAGGAATTCCCGGTGCTGATGGAGTCGCACCTGGACGGCTGGGAATTCGCCGTGGAGGCGTGGATCCACAAGGGAAAGATCGTCTTTCTCAACATCTCCGAGTACGTGACGCTGGGCTACTCGGTCTTCGTGCCGGCCTCGCCGGAGCTGGAGCAGTACCGCCCGCAGATCACCGCCCAGATCGAGAAGCTGATCAAGGCCTTCGACATCGAGTTCGGCCTGATCCACCCCGAATACTTCGTCACCAATGACGGCGAGATGTACTTCGGCGAGGTGGCCTACCGGCCGCCCGGCTTCAAGGTGTTCGAGCTGCTGGAGCGGGTCTACGGTTTCAATGCCTACCAGGCTTCCATGCTGGTGTTCGACCCGAAATCCACCGTGGAGGAGGTCGAGGCCTTCTTCCCGAAGGAAGTGGAGGATGCCGACGGCTATGCCGGCTGCTTCGGCGTCTATCCGCGTCGCCGCGTGGTCAGCAAGCTGGAGATTCCCGAGGAGGTCGAGGACGACCCCTACTTCGAGTCCCACGAACTGACGGCGCCCATGGAGGAGACGGTGACCAAGCGGACCGCTTTCGGCACCCACTGGGGGCTGATCTACTTCAAGGGCGACGAGGCAGCGCGCATGAAGGAGCTGCTCAAGCACATGGAAGACCTGGATTTCTATATCTAAGCTTGATTTCCCTAGCCGTCCAAGGCGTCATGACGACAATGACAGCCTGACGACGAGGAGTCGGTGTGACGACGCATGATGAAACGAGCCCGGGCAGCGCCGCCGATGATGGCAAGCTGCTCGGTCTGCTCGACAAGCTGGACGAGGCGATCAACCTGCTGGCGCAGGCCCGCGAATTCGCCAAGCCCGGCAAGCTGCCCCGTGTGCTCGACACCGCCCGGCGGGTGATGCTGCAGACCGGGGGGTGTGCGGCCATCGAACAGCGGGCCCGTACCCTCGAAGAGGCCGGCGTGTTCCTGGGCTCGGACTGGGAGACCCCACAATACCTGGTGCCGACCCTGACCACCCATGCGCTGAAAAGCCCCGACCCCAACACCGTGGTGATCGAGGCGCTCAGCGAACTGCGGCTATTGGCGGTCGCCAAGGGCGACTATCTGCACCCGCAGATGTCGGCGGAACAGGCGCACCACTACCTGACCCAGACGCTGGCCATCAACCTGTGGCTACTGTTCGGAGCACCCACCGAGGCCGAGCGCGAAACCCAGGGTCGTCTGGCCCAGCTGCCGCGCAACCTGTTTCAGCACCTGGCCGAGCGCATCGGCTACGAGCACGTGATCGACCGGCTGATCGAGGAGATCTGGCGCATCCTCGAACAGCGCCCCATCCAGGTGGAGCCGGTCAAGCAGATGATCACCCAGATCGCCATCTGCCAGACCAACCCCGAGATCGACCTGGGCGCCAGCGGCCAGGGTGCCGACCGTCTGGTCAGCTCGCTGTTCGGCCCTACCCGGGCCTGCCGGGAAGACCCGGGGCTGGAGGTCTACCGCGAACGGCTGTCGAGCATGGACGCCACTGCGCTGCAGGGCGAGGCCACCGGCTTCGCCCGCGCCATGCACGACACCGGGCTGGTCTCCGCTTATCATCCGGTGCTGCTGCGCCACCTGCTGGACCACAGCGATCATCTGCTTTCCGAGGCGCTGGGGCTCTCCTCCACCGGCCGCGACTGCCTGATGTGCTACCGCGAGCTGACCCACGCCCTGATTCGCAGCGGCGTGCATCCCAGCACGCCCCAGGCCGCCTACGGGCTGGCGCTGATGCTGGAACGCGGCATCCTCTACCAGCCACCGGTGGCGCCGGCCATGTGGCGCCAGTTGGGGCTGACGCTCTCCGAGTGGTCCCAGGCACGCCTCAACCTCGCCTACGGCGAGGCCGTCTCGCCTCGTGCCCGGCTGCTGGAAGGCGTGCTGTGCATGCTGGGGTTGCCACTGGGCGTGGGCCAGGGCAACAACCCCACCTGCCAGTCGGCCCGGGCACTCTCC
The DNA here is from genome assembly GCF_900100195.1 of Billgrantia gudaonensis. GTDB lineage: Bacteria > Pseudomonadota > Gammaproteobacteria > Pseudomonadales > Halomonadaceae > Halomonas > Halomonas gudaonensis. The sequence goes on along the minus strand of NZ_FNES01000001.1, from coordinate 201,556 downwards.
ATGTGGGCCTACAACGATCCCGACTACCTGCTGCAGATGGTGGCCTGGGCGGCGCGTGACGACGAGATCATCATGCACTTCGAGGGCATGCCGCTCTCCTCCATGGCCAGCCTGTCGGGCGTCGCCCAGACCCTGCCCATGGACCTCGACCCGGTGTCGCTGATCGTGGTGCCCCACCTCGACCGCATCTACGCCGAGATGGGGCGGCGCTGCATCGGCCGCGAAGGCGACCCGCACCGCTGGGTCAACCCGGAGTTCCACGGCTGGTGGGCCGGTCGCGGCTTTCGCATCAACGTCGACGTGGCCACCGGCCAGTTGGAAGACCTGGACGCTTTCCTGCGCCACTTCTACGCCAGCTATCACCCCTACTACAACGGCAACCAGCCGCTGATTCATCCGCAGCCGGCGGGCATCGCGGTGACCGACAGCGCGGCGCGTTTCATCGGGTGGCACGCGATCACCATCCTGCGGGTCAACCTCGACCCCCAGGACACCATGCGAGTCTACTTCTTCAACCCCAACAACGACAGCGGCCAGGACTGGGGAGACGGCATCAAGGTGAGCACCGCGGACCACGGCGAGCGCTTCGGCGAATCGTCGCTGCCCTTCGAACAGTTCGCCTCGCGGCTCTACATCTTCCATTACGACCCGCTGGAGCGCGGCGAACTGGCTCAGGTCACCCAGGAGGAGCTCGACCGGGTCACAGGCTACCTCCAGCGCAGTTGGGGCGCCGACCGGATTCCGCCGACCGGCCTGCAGGCGGATGCCGGCCAGGATTCCAGGGAGGAGTGATCACCTGCCGCGCGCATGGCGGCGCTGCAGGAATCGCGCCCAAAAGGGCGCGAACAGCATCAGTGCCACCATGCGTAGCAGATGATGGAAGGCAACGAAGACCGGGTCGATGTCCAACGCCACGGCGAGGATCGCCATCTCGCCGATCCCCCCGGGGGCCAGCGCCAGCAGTGCCACATCGCGCGGAACCTCGAGCAGTTGGTGGATCAACTCGGCGAACGCCGCCAGTACGGCCAATGCCACCAACGTCGCCACTCCGGCCTGAAACAGGTACTTGCCGAAGCGCCCACGCGATAAGCCCTTGAACCGCGAACCGATGGCACTGCCCAGCACCCACAGCATCAGGTTCATTCCCCAGTCGGGTAACCTCAGGCTGGCGATATCGAAGCCGGACAACAGTGCCGCTACGGCCAGCGGCGCCAGTAGACCCGGGCTCGGCAGTTTCAGGATACGCCCCACGGGTATCAGCGCCGGCAGCGCCAGCAGCAGCCATGGATCCTGCGTCGTTGGCACCAGCGTCTGGCCATTCCCCGCCCCGCCTTCATAGGCCCAGAACAGTGGCGGCAGAATCATGATCACCAGCACGATACGCAACGACTGGGCAATGGCGATGCGTTGAGGCTCCCCACCGCACTTGTCTCCCAGCATGATCATCGCGGTCATCGCTCCGGGGGCCGAGGCGAACCAGGCGCTCACCGAATCGAACCCGCAGCGCCGATACCAGGCCGCCGCCGCACTCGTGGAAACCGCCACCCCGGCCAGTAGCAGTGCCGCCGACAGCGGCCAGTCGAACACACGCTCGGCCAGTTGCGGCGTCACCTGACTGCCCAGCACCAGGCCCAGCACGCCCAGGAATGCCTCTCGCAATGGCTCCGGCACCCGCACATCGACGCCTCTGGCCGAAGCGATCAGGTTGGCGACTAGCGGCCCCAGCATCCAGGCCAGCGGCAAACCCATGAAGTGAAATACCGCCCCGCCCACGACACCGACTGCCAATGCCGTACCCAGTGCCCACGCCATGGTCTGCCGCACATCCCGTTCCTTCGATTAACCGGCTAACGATTCGGCCATTATCGCACGCCCTGCCCGGGCAGCTATAATGCCGGCTCACTTTCACGCTCCGGTGTCGTCATGCCGCGCCTCGACCAACTGCTCGTCGCCCAGGGCCTGGCCCGCTCGCGCACCCGCGCCCAACGGCTGATCCGCCACGGTCGGGTCAGCCTGGCCGACACGGGTCGGGTGCTCGCCAAGCCCGGCGAGAGGCTTCCCGAGGAGGCGGCGCTCAGCGTGGCGGTGGACCCGGAGGAGCGCTACGTCTCGCGCGCCGGGCTCAAGCTCGAGGCGCTGATCGAGGCCCTTGACCTCGACCTCGCCGGCCAACTGGTGCTCGACGTCGGCCAGTCCACCGGCGGCTTCACCGACTGCGCCCTACGCGCCGGGGCCCGCCACGTGATCGGCGTGGAGGTCGGCCACGACCAGCTCGACGCCGAGCTACGCACCGACCCGCGAGTCACCTGCCTGGAGGGGCTCAATGCCCGGTCCATGAGCATTGATCCTCGCCTGCGCGAAGCGCTGACGGCCCAACACGCCGACGGGCCCGATCTCGCCGTGATGGACGTCTCCTTCATCTCCCAGACGCTGATTCTGCCCGAGCTCGCGGCCTTGCTGCCGCCCGGCGGCGCGCTGGCGAGTCTGGTCAAGCCGCAGTTCGAGGTAGGGCCGGAAGGCGTCAACGCCCGTGGGTTGGTCATCGATCCCGCCCGCTACGCCGAGGTGGAGGCGCGCATCCGCGCCGGCTGCGCGGAGCACGGCCTGGAAATCCGCCACTGGCGGGAGAGTCCGCTGCGCGGTGGCGATGGTAACCGCGAGTTTCTGCTGCACGCCGTGAGAGGGCGTTGACAAACGACTGCGCTCGTAACGCGTGTAAAGTGCCCTCTGAACTTATCGGCGCCCTCCGCCCCTGTACCCGCCGTCCGACGCAATCAACGCCCCGCATCCCCCGCATCGATGTCGCCGGGATCGCCCTTGGCGCCGGGCGGTGGATGGGCCGGATCGATCACCTGCCCGCTAGGCGAGCTTTCCACGCGTTTGGCCGTGCCGTCGGCTCTGTGCAGCCAGACGTCGAGCTGGTTGAAGGCGATGTCGATGCCATGCTCGGCGAACAGCTCGCCCACCCGGCAGTTGATCTCGTCTGTGGCGAAGAGTCGGTCGCCGAGGCTGTTGACGAAGATGCGTAGCTCGAAGTCCAGGGTGCTCTCCCCGTAGCTCATGAAGAATACCTGCGGCTCCGGGTCGCCGAGCACCCGCGGGTTCTCGTCGGCGGCCTCACGCAACAGACGATGCACCAGGCGATGGTCGGAACCGTAGGCCACGCCGTAGTTGAGCACCACGCGGGTGATGGTGTCCGACAGCGACCAGTTGATCAGTTGGTCGGTGACGAAGGTCTTGTTGGGGATGATGATCTCCTTGCGATCGAAGTCGGTCACCGTGGTGGCGCGGATGCGGATCTTGCTCACCGTACCGGTGAGGTTGCCGAGCGTGATGGTGTCGCCGATGCGCACCGGGCGCTCGAAGAGGATGATCAGCCCCGAAACGAAGTTGGCGAAGATCTCCTGCAGGCCGAAGCCCAGGCCCACGCCGAGCGCCGCCACCAGCCACTGCAGCTGGCTCCAGGCCACGCCCAGGGTGGCCAGCGCCGTGACCACGCCAGTACCGATGATGGTGTAGGAGAGCAACGAGCTAATGGCGTAGGCACTGCCCTGCTTGAGCTCGAGACGCGAGAGCACGCTCACTTCCAGCAGGCCCGGCAGGTTACGCGCCATCATCAGCGTGAGCAGCACGACCATCAGCGCCGTGAAGAGGTCGGCCACGGAAAGCATGCTGTCGACCACCTCGGCGCCCTCGCCCTCGGCGGGTTCCAGCAGGGTGACCTGCTCCAGGTAGCCGAGCACCGCAAAGAGGTCGGACCACACCAGATAGAGCACGACGAAGAAGCCGATCATCAGGATCAGCTTGGAGAGTCGCAGCGACTGCTGGTTGACCTGTTCCATGTCCAGTGGTGGCTCTTCGACCACCTCCGGGCCACCCTCGGCACCTTCCTGTACCTGGGCACGCCGCCTCGCCAGCGCACGGCGGTAGGCCAGGCGCCGCGCCGCCACGGCCAGCCCGCGCACCACCGATGCCTCCACCAGAATCCACAGTGCCAGCAGATAGAGCGTGATGACGAAGCGCCCTACCAGGCTGAGGGCGGTGTACTCGTAGCCATAGGCGATCAGTCCAGCCAGCACCAGAGGCACTGCCGCCATGGCAAGCCCGAGCACCAAACGGAACAGCTTGACGCCGAAGAAGGGCGTATGGGCGAGGATCAGCTTGGCCAGCACCACGCTCAGTGCAACGAGGCCAGTGAACAGCAGCCCAAGCGCCACGGGGCGTTGGGAGAGTTCGATCTCGGCCCCACGCGACAACGGCGCGATGAGCAGCACCGGCACCAGCGCCATTGCCAGCCACAGTAGCCACCGACGCAGGGCGGCCGCATAGCCGGCCGGCCAGTAGAAGTGCCGTGTCGCCACACCGTCGGCCACCAGCAGACGACGCGCCCAGGCGATCACCGCCCAGGCCAAGGCAAGGTGCAACAGCGCTTCGCCGATTCCGGTTGCCAGCCCCTGGCCGCCCAACAGCAGTCCAGCCCCTGCCGCCAGCAGGCAGAGCGGACCGGGCAGTGCGAGTAGCGCATTGAGGACGATCGCCTGAGGCGTATGCCCCTGGGAGTCGCGCTTGAGGTGGCCGACCTCCTGATGCAGCCGGGCCAGCCGACGCTGGATGCGGCCCCGACTGAACGCCAGAAGCACCGCCAACAGCAGGGCAGGCAATCCCGCCAGGCCACCGGCATCGGGCACTCGCCAGTGGGCGGGAAGCACGCCACGCCACTCGCCCTCGCGCCACTCCAGCAGGAGCTTGTCAGGCAGGCTGCGCAGCCAGGCGAGATCCAGGGGCCTCGCATTGGCGATCCAGAACAGCTGCTCGTCGATGGTGGTACGCAGCTCACGACTCGTGTCCAGCAACTGCTGCTGGTTGAGCTGCAGGTCGATGGCGGCGCTGAGCATTTCGCCATACGCCTGCTCGAGTTGATCCACCAGCTCGCGGCGGCCCTGGTAGAGAGTCAGCAGCGATTCGACCAGTACCGGCGAAGATTGTGCATCGGCTTCTTCCAACCGCTGACGAGCCAGCTGTTCGCTCTCGCGCAGCCGATCGCGCTGGCGACCGAGTTCGAACTGCTTGAGGCGCAGGTCGGCGATCTCATCCTGCAACTCGCCGCGTACCTCCACCCGCGGCAGCGACTGGCGTTGCTCGCGTAGAATTCGTGACAGCAGAATGCTGCCGCGAATGGCATCGATCTGCTCGTTGAGACTGCGCTGCAGCTGGCGCACCCGCTCGAGCTGGCGACGGACTTCGAGGCCCTCGCGTACCATTCGGTTGCCCCGTTCGGTGGCCTGCAGCAGGTCGAGGCTCATGTCGCGGTTGATTTCCTGAGCTCGGGTCACCACCGGGTGGCCGACCACACCCTCCTCGTCGCGCACCGCCTCGGCAATGGCCTGCTCCGACTGCTCGCGCTGTCGCCGGTCGATGACTCCCTGCAGCAGGGTCAGCCGCGCCTCCTGGCTGGCCACCCGGCGTTCCAGCAGGTTGCGGTGCTCCTGGTCCAGCTCGCGAACCCGAGTATTGGTCGCCAGTTCCCGCTGATGCAGCTGCAGCGTCTGCTCGGCGAGTTCGCGTTCGATGCGCAGCCGCACGCGCCGCGGATCGTCCTCGGCGACCTGGCTCTCGCTCAGTTCCGCCAACTGGCGACGTACCTCATCCTGGCGCTGCATGGCCTCGCTGATCGCCTGCTGAGCACGCTCCGGCAACGTCTGTGCGTTGAGCAGCCGAGAGGAAACATCCGCCAGCCTGTCCTGGAGGCGCGACAGCTCGGCACTCACCTCCTCACGGCGGGCCTGCAGCGCCTCCAGGGAGAGTTCCTCGAGCTCCTCGATCGCCTCGTCCTGCGAACTGCGCTCCATGCTCTGCAGCTCCTGCTGCAGGCGCTGCAGTTCGTCGGGCGCCTCACGGACTCGCGTCTCGAGCTGCTCGCGCTGCTCGCGCACCGCCTCTAGACGATCCAGGGCATCCACTGCCGCCTGGAGGGTATCGATATCGGCCTGGGTCGATTCGCTCGGCGTTTCGCCCTCTTCCGGCTCGAGTGCCTCGAGACGCGATGTCAGGGAGTCGCGCGTGGGCAGTTCCTGCGCCAGGACACCAACGGCAGGCACGAGCCACGCAAGAGCGACGAGCGACACGCCGAGAAGGCGTAACGACAGCGAATGACGTAAGGCGAGACGGACGTTCAAGTCGGCAACCTCGAAAGGGGATCACTGCGCCACGATTCTCGGCCCGTTGAGCCGACGAGGCAATCACCTGTCGCCAACTGCGCACGGTTGACTTGGCTCACCGGCGTGTTAGAACGTCCTTTTGACGCTCGGAGGCGTATGCCATGACCTTCGCCCGCCCTTCCACGCTGGCCGTCGCGATGCTCGTCGCGACGGGTACCGTGCAAGCTGCTGAAACGTCCGCAGGGACCGAGCGGGCCGAGATCGAGGCCCGCATCGAGGCACTCAATGCCGAGCTGGCCGAGCTGAACCGCCAGCTCGAATCCCTGCCCGAAGAGACCGTGGTTCCCGTCGACCTGGAAGAGCAGGAAGCCCGCGCAGAAGCCGCCCAGCGCCGCCAGCTCGAAGAGGAATCGACGCGCAACCCTCTGGCCATCACGACCCACCGCCGCAACTACCTGCTGCCCATCAGCTACAACAGCAACCCGGAAACCGACAACTTCAGCACCGTGGCCAACGGCAACGGCCCCGACGACATCGAGGTGAAATACCAGTTCAGCGTCAAGGTGAACATCCTCGAGGACCTGTTCGGCGACCGGGGCGATTTGTTTTTCGCCTACACCCAGCGCAGTTGGTGGCAGGCCTACAACGCGGAGTCCTCGTCGCCGTTCCGCGAGACCAACTACGAACCGGAGCTGTTTTTCTCCTTCGACAATGACTGGGACGTCCTGGGCTGGACCAATGCCAACAACCGCATCGGCTTCAACCACCAGTCGAACGGCCAGTCCGGAGATCTCTCGCGCAGCTGGAACCGCCTCTACCTGGAGAGCGTGTTCCTGCGCGGTGACTGGGCGATCAGCGTCGCTCCCCACTGGCGGGTGCCCGAATCGGCGGAAGATGACGACAACCCCGACATCCACCGCTACATGGGGTATGGCGACATCACTCTGGCACGGCGCTTCGAGGACGACGCCGAAGCCAGCTTGATGGTGCGCGGCAATCCCGGGGCCGGCAACATGGGTGCGCAAGCCGACTACTCGTGGCCACTGTTCGGTAACATCCGCGGTCACGTGCAGTACTATCACGGTTATGGCGAAAGCCTCATCGACTACGATCACCGCAACCAGCGCCTGAGCCTCGGTTTCAGCCTCAACCCACTGTTCTCGGGCAGCAGCTCGGTGCAGTGAGTGCGATTGAACTCGTTATGGCGGCTGCTATGCTGAGAACGTCATTCATCGTCACAGGAAGACTGCCATGGCATCACGTACCCCCAACACCGACGCGACCACCCAGCAGCTGAAGGACGACCTGCACCATCTGTCGCGTACCGTCGAGGAGTTGGTCAGCGCCACCGCCGACGACTCCCGCAGCAACATCAAGGAGCTGCGTGAGCGTGCCGAACAGCGCCTCAAGGATACCCGAGAGCGACTCGAGGCCCGCGGCGAACGCCTTTACGGCGAGGCCCGCGACACCGTCACCCACCAGGCCGACGCCTGCGACCGTTACGTTCACGAAAACCCCTGGACCAGCATCGGCATCGGCGCTGCCGTGGGCATGGTCATCGGCATGCTGATCGGGCGGCGCTGATGGCATCCGGCCAGGGACCGGCACAACGACTGTTCGAGGCCGCCAAACGGCTGCTAGCCAGCCTCATCGCCGCCGGCGAAACGCGTCTGCGTCTCGCCGTTCTCGAGCTCGAGGAAGAACGCGCGCGGCTGGTCACCCTACTTCTGCTCATCGGGGCGAGTCTGGTCATGCTGCTACTGGGCTTGGCCGTGCTCGCCCTGCTGGTGGCGGTGATCTTCTGGGACAGCCACCGTCTGGCGGCGATGGCCATCAGCGCCGGCGTACTGCTGGGCGGCAGCCTGCTGCTGGCCCTGCTGGCGCGCTACCAGGCCCGCCGTCACACGTTGCTCAAAAGCACCTTGGCCCAGCTCGCCACCGACCGTGAGCTGGCGGAGAGACGCCGTGACGACACGCCTTCCCGCTGAGCCGTCTTCCCGGCACCCGGCCGTGAGCCGTGCCGACCGCAAGGCCCAGCTCATCGACACCATCGAACGGCAGCGCATCGACATCCTGGTGGAAGCCCACCGCTGGCGCGAGGCGAGCCGCCCTCTGGACGAAGGCTGGCATCACCTGATGCGCTTCAAGACGGCCTTCATCGCGGCGGGTGGCGTGGCGCTGTACCAGGGAGCCCGGCATCCGCACTCACTGATCCGGCTGGCACGCCGCGGGCTGGCGGGCGCGCTGCTGGTCAACCGCGCACGACGCCTGCTTCGACTCGTTCGCTGATCATCCAGGAGGCCGCCCATGCCGCTTGCCATCGCGCTGCACCTGATCGCCGCCGTCATCTGGGTAGGCGGCATGTTCCTGGCCTGGATGGTTCTGCGACCGGTCGCGGCCGGGCTGCTCGCCCCGCCCGAGCGTCTGGCACTGTGGTCACGCGTTTTCCAGCGCTTCTTCCCCTGGGTATGGGCGGCGGTGGCCGTGCTGTTCGGCACTGGACTGTGGATGCTGTTCGCCGTATTCGGCGGCATGGCGAGGGCAGGCTGGCACATCCACTCGATGCTGGGCTTCGGCCTGGCGATGACGACGATCTTCGCTTACATCTGGTTCGTCCCCTACCCACGCCTGCTTGCCACGGTACAAGTCGAAGCCTGGCCGGAGGGCGGCAACCATCTGAGCCGCATCCGTCGGCTGATCGGCACCAACCTGATATTGGGACTGGCGACCGTGGTGATCGCCAGCGCCGGCCGCTACCTCTGAGTGGGGCTTACACACGACGGCGCTCGGTCTACAGCATCGCTGAGGTCGGCGTTCGCGCCTTGTGGAAAGGCATCGGCACCCACTTCATGCAACGCTCGCCGTGGGCCAGCCGCTTCGCCACGAACCGCCGCGTGCGGCGCTGGCCTTCGCTATCGTCGTTGGCCCACACGCCGAGGGTGGCTAGAAACAGGCCGGTCAGCGCCACTTCTTCGGTCTGAGCACGCCGGGTACCGTAGCGTGCCTCGAGCCGTGCCGCTTCGCGCAGCCACTGCACGGTGCGCGACAGGTCGAATGGCAGAGGTAACCAGGTGTGGAGGTGTGGTAGGTGAGCCTTGGTGCGCAGCATTTCCAACGTGACGCGACGATGTGCGGCGAAGGTATCGAACCACGCCATCAGGCAGTGCTCGATGCGCACGCGTTCGGGCCAGTCGGCGAAGGTATCCGGTTTCTCGGCGAGCATCGCCCGCCAGCCACGCTGAAACCAGGCATTCGCCACGGCATCCAGGTCGTGGAAGGTTTCTAGCACCACCGACATCGGCAACTCGAGCGCCTGGGCGACCTCGGTCAGGCGCACTGCCTGCCAACCCTGGGTTGTGGCCTGGTGCACTGCCTCGTCGACGATCCTCTCGGCAAGGGATGCCGCCTCGGCACTCGACGCCCGATCAACGGCGATCATGGTCATGGCTTGGTTCTCCCTCGAGTGTGACTCTTCCTGATGAAGAGCATAGACCAGGGAGCTGGCCCAGCTACACGGCATTACCGCAAGCCACCCCACTGGCCCATGCCCACTGGAAGTTGTGGCCGCCCAGTTCGCCGGTGACGTCCAGCACCTCGCCGATGAAGCGCAGCTGTGGCAGTCCATTGACGGCAAAGGTTTTCGACGATAGCTCGCGGGTATCGATCCCGCCCAGGGTCACTTCCGCGGTGCGCCAGCCCTCGGTACCGGCCGGCTTGATGCGCCAATCGCTCAGCGCCGCAGCCCAGCTCTGCAGGCGGGCATTGCCGTAATCGGCCAGGGCGCCGTCGTCGTCGTGCCATTCGACCAGCGCCTGCGCCAGGCGCTTGGGAAGCCGCTCACCCAGCCAGGAGGAGAGACGACGCCGGGGCGTTTCACGGCGCGCCCGGCACAGTGAATCGAAGACCGCCTCGCCGGGCAGCAAGTCGATGGACAGGGTTTCGCCGCCCCGCCAATGACTGGATATCTGCAGCATTGCCGGACCGGACAGGCCACGATGGGTGAACAGCAGCGGTTCGCGATAGTGTCCCTCGCGACAGCTGACGGCCACCTCGCAGCTGACGCCGGCCAGCGAGGCGGCTCGCTCTTTCCAGGGCGGGGAGAGGGTGAACGGTACCAGCGCCGGGCGGGTCTCGGTCACCGGGAGGCCGAACTGCCGGGCAAGGTCGTAGCCGAAGCCGGAGGCGCCCAGCGTGGGGATGGAGAGGCCACCGGTGGCCACCACTACGGCTCCGGCATGGATCCGGCCCAGCGAAGTGACCAGGCGCATGCCGTCGCCGAGGGGAGCGACTGCCTCGACAGAGGTCTTCAAGCGCACCTGGACGCCGGCCCAGTCGCACTCGGTGAGCAGCACCCCCAGCAGTTCCTTGGCGGAGTGGGCGCAGAAGAGCTGACCTGGCGCCTTCTCCACGGTCTCCACTCCATGGCGCTCCACCAGCTCGACGAAGTGCTCGGGCCGATAGCGCTTCAACGCCGAGATGCAAAAGTGCGGGTTGTCGGAGAAGAAGTTGGCCGGCGTGCACGCGAGGTTGGTGAAATTGCACCGACCGCCGCCGGACATCAGAATCTTCTTGCCCGCCTTGTTGGCATGATCCACGACCAGTACCCGCCGCCCGGCATGGCCGGCCGTGAGCGCACACATCAGCCCTGCCGCTCCGGCACCAATGATCACCACGTCATACGTCACGCAGCCAATCCCCGCTGTGTCTGAAAGGCGCGCATTGTAACAGCCCAGTTGGGGAAGCGCGCCGAGAGGAAACTGGCCATACATGTACAAAAGTTGTACGTTGAAATGGCCAGGACAACTTGTGCATTCTTGTCACACTTCTCCACGGCATAACCGTTAGGCTGTGAAGATTCCCGACGGACCGGCCATCAACCATCGCACATCGACGACATCGCACCCATGCCACCCGTACTTCACTCTGTGCTACTACGCTGCGCGTTCGGCCTGCTCATGCTGGCCTGTTCCGCTCCCCTCTTGGCTCAACAGCCCACCGCAGTGATCGCCGCTCGGGCTTCACTGATGCCCTGGTCCGACCCGCTGTCGTCGCTGGGCACCCTACGCGCCGACGAAAGCGTGACCCTCTCCGCCACGGTGACCGAAACCGTGCGCGAGCTGAATTTTCAGGATGGACAGGCCGTGGTGGCCGATCGGCTGCTGGTGCGACTGGCCGACGACGAAGCCCAAGCCAACCTGCGTGCCGCCGAGGCGCAGCGTGACGAAAGGCGCAATGCCGTGAATCGCCTTTCTCAACTGCAGGACCGCAACCTTGCACCACGCGCCGATGTGGAGGACGCCCGGGCACGATTGCGCCAGATCGAAGCGGAAATACAGGCGCTCGAGGCCCAGCTCGCCGACTACCGCATTCATGCCCCCTTCGACGGCGTAGTGGGCTTTCGCAACGTCAGCGTGGGTACCCTGGTCACCCCTGGCACGGAACTGGTGACCCTGGACAAGCTGGACGTCATGAAACTCGACTTCACGCTGCCCGAGATCGCCCTGGGCCAGATCGCCCCCGGCCTGCCGCTGACGGCCACCAGCGCGGCCTATCCGGACACCATCTTCGAAGGCGAGATCGCCAGCATCGGCACCCGGGTCGACCCGACCAGCCGCAGCGTCACGGTGCGGGCCGAGCTGGACAACCCGGCGCTACGGCTGCGCCCCGGCATGCTCATGAACGTCGAGGTGCTGCGCGAGCCCCGCGAAGCGCTGGTGATTCCCGAATCGGCACTGATCCCGGAGGGGCGCCGCCAATACGTCCTGGTTCTCGACGAGGCCGACCAGTACCGCGTGGCCCGCCGCGAGATCGCCATCGGCGCTCGCCGCGAGGGCGAGGTGGAAGTTCTCGACGGGCTGAGCGCAGACGACCTGGTGGTGGCTCATGGCACTGAGCGAGTCCGCGACGGACAGCCGGCCCGGCTGCTCGGCATCCTCGACGACGACACCAGCGTGCCTGAGCTGCTTCGCCAAGACCGCGAGCGCGATGCCATCAACGACGAAGAGGTAGGCGGCTGATGCGTCTGTCGGACATTTCGGTCCAGCGGCCCGTACTGGCCACGGTGCTGGCCGCACTGATCGTCGCCTTCGGCCTGTTGGCCCTGCAGCGCTTGCCGCTGCAGGAGTATCCCACCATCGATCCCCCCATCGTCAGCGTGAATACCGAGTACCCGGGCGCATCGGCCAGCATCGTGGAAACCCGCATCACCCAAGTGCTGGAAGACCGCATCGCCGGAGTCTCCGGTATCGAGGCGATTTCGTCGTCCAGCGAGGATGGAGACTCCAGGATCACCATCGAATTCGGCCTGGACCGGGACATCGACTCGGCGGCCAACGACATACGCGACCGTGTCTCGGATGCCATGGGCAACCTTCCCGAAGAAGCCGATCCGCCCGAGGTCGAGAAAGCCGATTCCAGCTCCGATGTGGTGCTGTGGCTCGCATTGACCGGCGACGGCTACTCCATGGCCGAGCTGACCGACTATGCCAACCGCTACCTGGTCGACCGTTTCTCGGTGCAGAACGGGGTATCGCGAGTCATCATCGGCGGCGGACGCGACTACGCCATGCGAGTATGGCTGGACGCCGACGCCCTGGCCGCCCGCGAGCTCACCGCCGGCGATGTCGAAGATGCGCTACGCGCCGAGAACGTCGAGCTTCCGGGGGGGTCCATCGAGTCCGATTCGCGCCAGTTCATCGTGCGCTTGCCGCGCGGTTTCTCGACCCCCGAGGACTTTCGTCAGTTGGCACTTGCCGAGGGCGGCGACGGCTATCTCGTGCGACTGGGCGACGTGGCCCAGGTGGAGATCGGCGCCGTGGAAGAACGCACCATCTTCCGCGGCAACGGCGTACCCATGGTCGGACTGGGCATGATGAAGCAGTCCACCGCCAACGTACTGGAGATATCCGACGGAGTGCTGGCGGAGATGGAGCGTATCCGGGACACCCTGCCCGATGGCATGGACCTGCGCCTGAATTACGACTCCTCGGTTTTCGTCTCGGGGGCCATTTCCCAGGTGGTACAGACACTGTTCATCGCCATGGGACTGGTAGTGGTGGCCATTTTCGTCTTTCTCGGCAACCTGCGTACCACGCTGATTCCCGCGGTCACCGTCCCCATCGCCCTGATCGGCACCTTCGCCGCGTTGTCCGTGATGGGCTTCACCATCAACCTGCTGACGCTGCTCGCCCTGGTGCTCGCCATCGGGCTGATCGTCGATGACGCCATCGTGGTGCTGGAGAACATCCACCGCCGCATGCACGACCACGGCGAGACGCCGCTGGTGGCGGCGTTCCGCGGCACACGGCAGATCGCCTTCGCCGTCATCGCCACCACCCTGGTGCTGATTGCCGTGTTCGTGCCGCTGAGTTTCCTGCAGGGCGATATCGGCCGGCTGTTCTCGGAGTTCGCCCTGACGCTGGCCGCTTCCGTAGCCATTTCCAGCCTGTTGGCGCTGACGCTGACACCGATGATGGCTTCGAAGATTCTCCGCTCGGGCATGACCGAAGGCCGCCTGGCCCGCGCCGTGCAATGGGCCCTGGAACACTCTCGCTGCGTGTACCGCCGCCTGCTGGAACGCGTCCTCAAGTTGCGCTGGCTGGTATTGGCGCTGTTCCTGGGGATCGTTGGCGGCATGGTCTGGCTCAATGAGCAGTTGCCCAACGAGTACACGCCCAGCGAGGACCGTGGCAATTTCTGGGTGCTGGTCAACGGCCCTCCCGGCGCCACCTACGATTACATGCTCGACTACATGGACGAGATCGAGACCCGTCTGCTATCGATGGTCGACGATGGCGACATCGAAAAGGTCGTCGTGCGCGCCCCGCGCGGCTGGGGCAACATCGAGACCTTCAACAGCGGCTTCGTCATCGTCAACCTGGCCGACTGGGGCAGCCGTCGCGACGCCTGGGCGATCATGGACGATGTCCGCCAACAGCTCGCCGACCTGCCCGGCGTGCGCGCCTTCCCGGTGATGCGACAGGGGTTCGGCGCCAGCGTGGAGAAGCCGGTGCAGTTCGTGCTGGGTGGCGGCACGTACGACGAGCTGGCCGAATGGCGGGACACCCTGATTGCCCACGTTCGTGAACACAACCCCCGCATTACCGGCCTGGAAAGCGACTACGAAGAAAACCAGCCCCAGTTGCAGGTCGACATCGACTACCAGCGCGCCGCCCAGCTGGGCGTTACCGTCAGCGAGATCGGACGAACGCTGGAAACCCTGCTGGGCGGGCGCACCGTGACGCGCTACGTCGACGACGGCGAGGAGTACGACGTCATTCTCGAAGGCGAACCCGGGGCCCGTCCCAGCCCCGCCAGCCTCGAGAGCCTGCGCGTACGCTCCGAGCGCAGCGGCGAGCTGATAGCGCTGGCCAGCCTGGTCTCCATCAGCGACTTTGCCGGGCCCAGCACCCTCAACCGCTTCAACCGGCTGCGAGCCATCACCATCCAGGCCGACCTGGCCGATGGCTATGCACTGGGCGAGGCGCTCAGCTACCTGGAAGACACGGTGGCCGAGATACTGCCCGCCGAGGCCCAAACCGACGTGAAGGGCGCCTCACGGGACTACCAGGAAGCCAGCGGCGCCACCGTCTTTCTTCTCGGGATGGGCATTCTCGTGGTCTTTCTGGTGCTGGCCGGGCAGTTCGAGAGCTTCGTGCACCCCTTCGTGATCATGCTCACGGTGCCGCTGGCGATCTGCGGCGCCCTGCTAGGGCTCTACCTGACCGGACAGACCCTGAACATCTACAGCCAGGTCGGCCTGGTGATGCTGGTGGGCCTGGCCGCCAAGAACGGCATCCTGATCGTGGAGTTCGTCAATCAGCTGCGCGACCAGGGGTATGCCTTCCACGATGCCCTGGTGGAAGCCGCCGTGACCCGCCTGCGCCCCATCGTCATGACCGCCGTGACCACCATGGCGGGCGCCGTTCCGCTGATCCTTTCCGGCGGTGCCGGCTCCGAGACCCGTCTGGTGATCGGCACGGTGATTCTCTGCGGCCTGGCGGCCGCCACGCTGTTCACCCTGTTCGTAGTGCCGGTGGCCTACGATCTGCTGGCACGCCGCACGAGCTCGCCTGGCGAGGTGGCACGCCGCCTGGAGCATGAAATGGGTGATGCGCCGGCCAGCCATTGACGGTGCCCGACCGTCGCGCAGGGCGGTTCAGTGATCGAGCGGCAACGGCAGCACTCCAAGTACCAGCTCGTCGATGGGCACGGGCCGGCTGTAGAAATAGCCCTGGAAGGAGTGACAGCCCCGTCCCTTGAGCCACTCATGCTGCTCGGCGGTTTCCACGCCCTCAGCCGTGACTTCGAGCCCCAGGCTGTTGGCCAGGGTGATGGTGGTTTCGACGATGGCAGCGTCCACCGGGTCGTCGAGCAGGTCGTGCACGAAGGATTGGTCGATCTTGAGCTGATGCAACGGCAGACGCTTGAGGTAATTGAGCGACGAGTAGCCGGTTCCGAAGTCGTCCAGCCCGAAGCGAATGCCCAGCTCGCTCAGCGCCGTCATGGTATCGCGAACGCGTTCGGGATCGTCCATGAGCAGGCTTTCGGTCACCTCCATGATCAATCGCTCGGGACGTGCCCCGGTCTCATCGAGCAAGCGCTCCACCTGGGCCACGAAATCGGCCTGCTGGAACTGCACGGAACTCACGTTCACCGAGATCGTCAGCGCTTCGGTCCGCTTCGATTCGGACCACCTCGCCAGCTGACGGCAGGCGCTCTGCAACACCCAGTGGCCGATGGGCAGTATCAGTTGGCTGGACTCGGCCAGGGGTATGAACACCCCGGGCGAGACCATGCCGCGTCGGGGATGATGCCAGCGCAGCAGCGCTTCCACCCCAGTGACATGGGTGTCGCCATCGACCTGCACCTGATAGTGCAGAGCCAGCTCGTCACGCTGCAGCGCCTGATGCAGGTCGGCTTCCAGATGCACCCTGGCCATCACTGCCGACTGCATCTCGCTGCTGAAAAAGCGCAGAGAATTGCCCCCCGCACTCTTGGCCTGCTGCAGAGCGATATCGGCCTGCTGCATCGCCATGTCGACGCTGGCCTCCCTGCCACTGAACAGGGTGATACCGATGCTGCCCGTGGTGGGCAAGCCGCTACTCTCGACGTCGCGAGCATCCAGAATGGCAGCGAGCAGCTTTTCCGCCACGCGTTCGGCCGCGCTCGCTGCACGCGACATGTCCTCCCCCAGGTCGTGGAGCAGCAGCACGAACTCGTCGGCTCCCAGGCGAGCCAGGGTATCGCTCTCGCGAACCGCCTCGCTGAGCCGCTCGGCCACTCGGTGCAAGAGCTCATCACCGCGATGCAGCCCCTGAAGATCGTTGACCACCTTGAAGTTGTCGAGATCGATGAACAGCAGCGCCGCATAGTGGTTGGAGCGATGGACGGATTTGGTGACCAGCTCCAGATGATCGAGCAATTGCCGACGGTTAGGCAGTCCGGTCAAGGGGTCATAGAAGGTCAAACGGTGGTTGTGCGCCTGTATCTCGCGATAATCGGTAATGTCGGTGGAGATCCCGCACAGCGACTGGATGTCGCCCTGATTATTACGTAGCGGCATCTTGGCGGAGAGGAAGGTGAAGGCTCGGCTGCCGTCCTTGAAGATCTTGACCTCCTCGGTCACGACCTTCTCTCCCTGGTCGATCACGCGCAGGTCATTGCGGTGCAGACTGGCGACGGTCTCGGCATCGAAGAAATCGCTGTCGCGCTTGCCGATCACCTGCTCGGCCGGTAGTTCGAGGAATTCGCATACCTTGCGGTTGGCGTACTCGTAGCGCAGGTCCGGCGTCTTGATGTAGATGTAGGCCTCCACGCTGTCGAGGATGGTCGACAGGCGGTCCTTGACCTTTTCCAGGTCGGCCGTGCGGGAGGCCACGCGACGCTTGAGCAGGAGGTTCCCTCCCAGTGCGACGGCCAACAGCAGAACGAGCGCCGCCATGCCCCACCACACCACGGGTGGCACCAGCGCACTGCCCGATGCGGGCCCGCGCCAGCGCTGCAAGGCGGCATAGTACGGCGAGTCGCCATCGGCCTTCCAGCGCTTCAGGTACTCGTCGATGCGCGCCAGTACCTGCGCTTGCCGTCCGCCGCTACTGGCATAGAACAGCCGTGCCGGCTGGAACATGATGGGCGTACCGCGCAGGCCATACTCCGAGCCCTGCCAGCCACCGAAGAAGTGGTTGCTGACCGCGACATCGGCCTCGCCATCTTGCACCGCTTCGAAGGCCGCAGAGTAGCTCGGCACCTCCACCCAGACGGCACCCGCATCGAAGCTATCCAGCAGTTGCTGCAGGTAGTCGTGCTGCATGGAACCTTGCAGCACGGCAATGCGTTTGCCATCCAGGTCCATCGCCGTCTCTACCCTCTCGCCGCGGCCCTGGTATGCCTGCGACCAGCTGTGCAGCGCCGGCACCCGATGAAAATCCAGACGTTCGGCCCGCTCTTCGCTCCAGCCGACATCGGGTAGCAGGTCGATCTCGCCGCGTTGCAGGGCTTGCAAGCAATCCTGCCACTGGCAGGCGATAGGCTCCAATTGCCAACCTTCACGGCTCGCCATCGCTGCAAGCAGATCACCCAGGATGCCCGACACGCGCTCGGCCTCACCCAACTGCAATTTGGGGGGGTTGTGATAGATTCCGACGCGCAGCGTTTCGCCGGCTACCGTCAACGGCAGAGCCAGCAGCGCCACAAACATCGCTCCTTGTCGCAGGCGCGACAGGCTAGCAGGAGGAAAGGGCATCCCGTCACCAATCCGAAAAGTCCCCCACACTTATAGCAGATTGTGCCGATTTACCACACCGGGGACATTAGCGGCATCCAACAGGCTCCCTCTTCGCTACTGAGTCATCTCATACAAGCAAGCGATCATATACTTTAGTCCAATCAAGGCATTCCCACCCGAGAGTCATGGAACGACGACGAACCCGCCATTGACCGGGGGCAGCACGAAAAAAACCAACCTCGAAGCGGTCCCTAGCTCTACCACACGCCTTCACAAAGCGCTTTGAAGATTGTATAAAATATAAAACCATATACTTGGCTCTGCACTCGCCCAGTTGCCAGGACGCGATCAACGACAACAGGTGCCCCATGAAACGTGTACATGTGATCGACAGCCACACCGGTGGCGAACCGACGAGACTGGTCATGGAGGGTTTTCCCGCACTGCCTGGAACGACCATGGCGGAAAGACGTGATGACTTGTGCAATAACCATGACAGATGGCGTCGTGCCTGCATGCTCGAACCGCGTGGCCACGACGTGCTGGTCGGCGCGCTGTATTGCGAACCACAATCGCCGGATGCGAGCTGTGGCGTCATTTTCTTCAATAACTCGGGCTATCTGGGCATGTGCGGGCACGGCATCATCGGGCTGGTCGCCTCCCTGCACCACCTCGGCAAGCTGTCGCCCGGATCGCACCAGATCGACACACCGGTAGGGCCAGTCAGTGCCACCTTGCATGACGACGGCGCCGTGACGGTTCGCAACGTGCTTTCCTGGCGCTATCGCAAGGACGTCACCGTCAATGTTCCCCGTTTCGGTCCAGTCCAGGGCGATATTGCCTGGGGCGGCAACTGGTTCTTCCTCGTCAGCGATCACGACCAATCCCTGACACTGGACAATGTTGACGCGCTGACCGATTTCACCTGGGCCATTCGCCAGGCGCTAGAGGCGCAATCCATCACTGGCAAGGGCGGTAGCCTGATCGATCACATCGAGCTGTTTACCAGCGATACCTTGGCGGATAGCCGCAACTTCGTGCTCTGCCCCGGCAAGGCCTACGACCGCTCTCCCTGCGGCACCGGGACCAGCGCCAAACTCGCTTGCCTCGCCGCGGACGGCAAGCTGGCTCCCGGAGAGCCATGGACACAGGCGAGTATCACCGGCAGCCAATTCAAGGGTTACTACGAGTGGGAAGGCGACGCCATTCGCCCCTACATCAAAGGGCGCGCCCACCTGAGTGCCGATACCACCCTGCTTATCGATGAGCAGGATGACTTTGCCTGGGGAATCACCCCCTTGTGAGCCGACACTACCGGCCCACCGCCAAGGCAAGGCCGGTATCTACCAGCCCCTCAAGCACAGATGAAGGGGCTCCGACCACCGTGCAACGACATGACACACCGTGAAGGACCCGACATGAACGACAACATCTTTACTGGATGCATCCCTGCCCTGATGACTCCCTGCAATGCCGACCGTCAGCCGAATTTCGATGCCTTGGTGACAAAGGGCCGGGAGCTCATCGATCTCGGCATGAGTGGCGTGGTGTACTGCGGTTCCATGGGTGACTGGCCGCTGCTGACCGAAGCCCAGCGTCAGGAAGGCGTCGCACGGCTGGTCGAAGCCGGTATACCGACGATCGTCGGTACCGGTGCGGTCAATTCCAAAGAGGCGGTATCTCACGCCGCTCATGCCGCCAAGGTTGGTGCCGACGGTCTGATGGTCATTCCTCGCGTGCTGTCCCGCGGCACTTCCGTGGCTGCTCAGAAAGCCCACTTCTCGGCCATTCTCGAGGCTGCTCCCAAGCTGCCGGCAGTGATCTACAACAGCCCCTACTACGGCTTTGCGACTCGCGCCGACCTGTTCTTCGAATTGCGCGCCCGCCATCCGAACCTGATCGGCTTCAAGGAGTTCGGCGGTGCGGACGATCTGCGCTATGCCGCAGAACACATAACCTCCCAAGACGATGAGGTCACGCTGATGGTCGGCGTCGACACCACGGTCTTTCATGGCTTCGTCAACTGTGGCGCAACCGGCGCCATCACCGGTATCGGCAACGCTCTGCCGAGGGAAGTGCTGCACCTGGTGGCATTGAGCAAGAAAGCCGCTCAGGGCGACGTCAAGGCACGCCGCCAGGCGCTGGAGCTGGAAAGGGCGCTGCAAGTGCTCTCGTCCTTCGACGAGGGGGCGGACCTGGTGCTCTATTACAAGCACCTGATGGTACTCAATGGGGACGAGGAGTACTCCCTGCACTTCAATGAGAGTGACGCACTCAGCGACGCACAACGCCACTACGTGGAAACGCAATATCAGTTGTTCCGCACCTGGTACCGCAACTGGCTGACCACGCTCAACGCAGAGTAATCCCCTACGCACCGTCGTCCGCAACGCACTTGAGCCCCTGGGGACGCCTGCTTGCCGACTCGAGACTGGCACGCCCGGCCGGCAGGTGCATGCCCCTTACCGACTCCCCGCTTATCAAGGAGACGATCATGACATTGGAAGGCAAGATGCTGATCGGCCAACAGGCCATAGCAGGAACGCAAGATCCCATCCATGCCATCAATCCGGCCACCAACGCGCGTCTCGATCCAACCTACCCGGGCGGTAGTCGTGAAGACGTTGGACGCGCCTGCGCACTGGCCTGGGAAGCCTTCGACGAGTACCGCGAGACCACGCTGGAGAACCGGGCGGGCTTCCTCGAGACGATAGCCGATGAGATCGAAGCCATCGGCGACACCCTGATCGAGCGCGCCGTGGCCGAGACCGGCTTGCCACAGGCGCGCATTCGAGGCGAAAGCGGCCGCACCTGCAACCAGTTGCGCCTTTTTGCTCGCACCGTGCGTGCCGGCGAATGGCTGGACGTGCGCATCGATCCGGCCCTCCCGGAACGCCAGCCACTGCCGCGCGCCGACCTGCGCCAGCGCCATGTGGCTCTCGGTCCGGTCGCCGTGTTTGCCGCCAGCAACTTCCCGCTGGCCTTCTCGGTAGCGGGGGGAGACACCGCTTCTGCTTTGGCCGCCGGTTGCCCGGTGATCGTCAAGGCCCACTCGGCCCATCCCGGCACCAGCGAGTTGGTCGGAAAAGCCATTCGGGCAGCCGTGACCAAGAGCGGATTGCCACAGGGTGTCTTCTCGCTGATCTTCGGCGCCGGCCGCGAAGTCGGCCATGCCCTGGTGATCGACGCCAGGATCAAGGCCGCTGGTTTTACCGGTTCACGTAGCGGCGGCCTGGCCCTGTGGCAGGCGGCACAATCTCGCCCGGAGCCGATCCCCTTCTACGCCGAGATGAGCTCCATCAACCCAGTATTCCCGCTTCCCGCGGCGCTCGAAGCACGCGGCAAGGCCATGGGCGAGGCCTTCATCAGCTCATTGACCATGGGGGCAGGCCAGTTCTGTACCAACCCGGGTCTGGTGATCGCGATAAAGGGGCCGGAACTCGATACCTTCATTGCTGCGGCGAAGGAAGCCGTGGAGGCCAGTGCTGCGCAAACCATGCTGACGCCCGGCATCTGCGAGGCCTACGCAGGTGGCGTCAACGCCTTCGCCAACAGCGGCCAGGTCCGCGAGATTGCACGCGGCCAGCAGGGCGACGCCCCCAATCAATGTCAGGCGAGCCTGTTCGCCACCGCAGCCCGTGATTTCATGGCCAGCGAGGCGCTACAGGCCGAGGTCTTCGGTTCGACCTCGCTGATTGTGGAGTGCAACGATAGCGCCGAGCTGAAGCAGGTCGCCGAACACCTCGAAGGGCAACTGACGGCAACCCTGCAGATGGAGGCGGATGATACCGACGCTGCACGCGCCCTGCTGCCAACACTG
Source organism: Billgrantia gudaonensis (assembly GCF_900100195.1). Classification (GTDB taxonomy): domain Bacteria; phylum Pseudomonadota; class Gammaproteobacteria; order Pseudomonadales; family Halomonadaceae; genus Halomonas; species Halomonas gudaonensis. The sequence goes on along the minus strand of NZ_FNES01000001.1, from coordinate 179,853 downwards.
GAGCGCAAGGCAGGCCGGATTCTCGTCAATGGCTGGCCAACTGGCGTTGAGGTCTGCGACAGCATGGTGCACGGCGGCCCATTCCCGGCCACATCGGACTCGCGCACGACTTCCGTCGGCACGGCAGCAATCTTCCGCTTCCTGCGCCCCGTCTGCTATCAGGATCTGCCGGAGGCGCTACTGCCGGAAGCGCTGCATACCAACAATCCGCTGTCACTCAATCGCCTGGTCGACGGCCAACGCGAAGAACAGTAACCACTGCCCCGAGCTGCTGCCAGGCAGCAGCTCGGGCATGACTCGCGGCCTCGCCGGCCGTTCGTGCCCGTCTTCCTGTCTCATCCCAGCCCTCTTCACAGCGCTATGCCCACCCGCATGGTATGCGCCCGGCAGTGATCTAACCTGCTCTCCTACCTCAGGAAATGATACCGTGTTTGCCACATGGACATTTATTGCAGGTTGTATACAATATGCATTGTGACGATTGAGGGGCATGGGCAATGGCTACTTACAAGACACGGGCACAATTTGTCGCCGACGACCTGCGCCAAAGGATTCTTGGCGGCGAATTCCAGGGCGGCACTCAGCTGCGTCAGGATGCCCTGGCCCGGGATTATGAGGTCAGCCGCATTCCCGTACGTGAAGCCCTGCTGACCCTCGAGTCGGAAGGACTGGTGGAATTTCACGCACACCGTGGTGCCTTCACCACGGAGCTTTCCGTCAGCAAGATCCGGGAGCTGTTCGAGCTGCGCGTATTGCTCGAAACTCACGTTCTCCGGCGTGCCATTGCCAACCTGACCGAAGCAGACCTGGACGAGGCCGAGAGCATTCTGATCAAGTATGATGAGGCGCTGAATTCCGGTGGTGAAATCGGCAACTGGAGTGAATACAACTTTGCCTTCCACAAGGCACTGTATGCGCCCGCCAAGCTGCCCGAAACCATGGCACTCATCAGCCAGCTGAATACCAAGTCGGACCGCTACATCCGCATGCAGCTGCTGTATACCCAAGAGATAGAGAAAGCCGAGAAGGAGCATCACGGCCTTCTCGACTTTGCTCGCCAGGGCGATGCCGACCAGGCCTGTGCGCTGTTGGAAACGCACATCCAGGAAGCCTGCGAAGGTATCGTTGCCGTGCTGGAAAATCGAGCCAAGACCATGATGCAGCAAGCCTGACGTCGACGCTCCCTCATCACCTCACGGTTCGCACGCCCGCGACGGTAGCACTGCCAGCCGTTGTCGGCGAGGCGTGCATGTCGGCGGCTCGTAGCGTTCTCACGCCCCTTGTATCCGCTCCTTCGCAGTCCTGCTCATAAATAGAGGGCCTTGTACGGACTCTCATACCCGCCGTGCGGTCGTCTCCTCTCTGCTCTTGCGTTCTTCTCGTTTTCGTCGCGCTTTCAGCCCTTCCCCGCTCGCTCTAATACCCGTTTGGCCATCTGTGACGGATAACGCCATCGACCTCGACTTTAGTCGAGGTTGTGCTGCACATTCGCGTATCTTATATTTTATACAATCTTCAAAATAGCAGACGCCGCCGGGACACCTTCCCCAGAGACGATGTCCCAGCTGCCCGGATGACACTCAGGCTGCAGCCAGACAACGAGGCCCCATGCCCGATAGCAAAAACGCCATTAACTCCGCTACCGATAGCCAATCCACCGATGCCGATATCGTCGTCGTCGGCGCGGGCATCGTAGGCGTAGCCTGCGCCCTGGCATTGAGCCGTGAGGAACAACGAGTCCTGGTGCTGGACGAGGAAGAATCCGGCATGGGGGCTTCCTGGGGCAATGCCGGGCACATGGCCACCGAGCAGGTATTTCCGATTGCCGATGCCTCGATTCTGACGCACTTGCCCCGCATGCTGATGGACCCCATGGGCCCCCTGCGCCTGGACTGGCGGTACTTACCTCAGGCATTGCCCTGGTTCAGCCGCTTGCTGTGGAACCTGAGACCCAAACCTTACTGGGCCAGCGTCGCGGGTATTCGCGCCCTCAATGAGCGTAGCCTGGGCGCCTGGCAGCACCTGTTAGCCAGCCTCGATCGATCCGAGCTGCTGAAGGCAGACGGCTCTTTCCTCGTCTATGAAAAACCGGAATCCCAGGATCTCATCACCGCCCTGTGCTCGCGCATGTCACATCAGGGTGTAGACGCCGAGGCCTGGCACGGCGAAGCCATCCGCGAGCGGGCACCGAAACTGTCGGAACGCATTCTCGGTGGGCTCTTCTTTCCGCGTACCGGGCACGTCGTGGATCCCGGGAATGTGGTCAACACTCTGATCGCGGCCGCCAAGCATCACGGCGCCATTTTCGTGCGGGAACACCTCGCCACGGCGGAAACAACGGCGCAGGGCGTAAAGCTTGTTACCCATAGCGGCAAACGTATCGATACACGCAAAGTGCTATTGGCAGCCGGCGCACACTCAGCACCACTGGCCAGACAGCTCACCGGCGTCAAGGTGCCACTGGATACTGAGCGTGGCTACCACCTGATGCTTCCGAAGGAGCAAGAGCGCCTGCCGGTTGCAGTCACCTCTTTTGAGCGCCGCTTCATCATGACCCCCATGGCAGAGGGCTTGCGTCTGGCAGGCACCGTTGAGTTCGCCGGTCTCCAGCGCCCCGCCAGAATGCAGCGTGCCTGGCAGCTTCACCGCTTGAGCCAGGGGCTCTTCAAGACCGACCTCGACGTTTCTGATGCTACGCCCTGGATGGGTTTCCGCCCTTCCCTTCCCGACTCGCTGCCCATCATCGACAGCGTCAACGATGGCAAGGTGCTGCTGGCTTTCGGCCATCATCATCTTGGGCTGACCCAAGCTGCCATCACCGCCGACATCATCTCCCACCTGACCAACCACGGAGAGCGCAGCAAGAAAAACACCAGCCATTCACTCCCTGATCTGATGCCATACCGACTAAACCGTTTCTCTTGAACGCAACTCGAAACCACTTCAAAACAACTCACAAGGAGTAATCATGTCTTTGCAGACGGGTACCACGAGACTCCCCAGCATGGCCGAAGTCCTTGCTGTCATGATCGGCTTCATTGCCATCATGTTCTTCAGCATCAACGTGCTGAACCTTCCCATTCAGCTTGCACTCTTCGCATCCTGGTTCTTGGTCATGGCCTTGGGAGTAAGGCTCAATATCTCATATGAAAACATGCAGAGTGGCTTGATTGATGGTATACACAATGGTATGGAAGCCGTGCTTGTGCTAACCACGGTGGGCGCTCTCATTGGCACCTGGATTGCCGGGGGCATTGTTCCCAGCATCATCTACTATGGTCTGTCGGTCATGAATCCGCAGATCTTCTTGTTCGCTGCCTTCATTATCTGTGCCCTGACCTCGCTATCGACCGGCACCTCTTTCGGCACGGCCGGCACTGCGGGTGTTGCCATGATGGGTATTGGTCACAGCTTCGGCATCCCTCTTCCCCTGGTAGCCGGCGCTGTCATCTCCGGCGCCTATGTCGGCGACAAGATGTCTCCACTTTCCGACACGACGGTCATGACGGCATCGCTGTGCAAGGTGAATCTTGTGGATCACATTCGCTCGATGTCGTTGGTCAGTGCACCGGCCATCCTGATCGCCTCGGTTCTATTCATTGTCGTTGGCTTTTTCTATGTCAGCGATAGTGTCGACACCTCTCGCACAGCCATTGCCATGCAGGCACTGGACAGCCACTTCACTATCAGCCTGTGGTTGCTGCTGCCGGCAGTCGTCGTGATCGCGCTGTTGACTCGTCGTTTTCCTGCCATTCCCGTCATCACCTTCGGCGCAGTGCTTGGCATCATCTGCGCCTGGCTGGCACAGGGAGTCAGCCCTGTCGAGGCCATCCGGGTCGCCTATGTCGGCAACGCCATGCAATCCGACGTGGAGTTTCTCAATACCCTCCTGAATCGAGGTGGTATCGCCTCCATGCTCGGCGTTGTGGCCCTGATCCTGTTTGCTCTCGGCCTCGGCGGCCTGATGGAGCGAGTCGGCATTCTGAAAGCCATCAGCAACGGCTTCCTGCGCTGGGCCAATAATCCCGGACGATTGACTGTCTCCACCATGCTTGGCGGTTTCTTCGGTAACTTCTTCGGTGGCGCGGCCTATGTCTCTCTGATCACCGCCAGCACCATTACCGAAAAGAACTACGACGATCAAGGCGTGGATCGCCGGGTTTTATCACGCAACGCCGAAGCCGGCGGCACCATTACCACTCCAATGGTGCCCTGGACCGATGGCGGCGTGTTCATGGCCACGACTCTGGGCGTTTCCACTCTCGGTTATCTGCCGTTCCTCTGGTATCACATGCTGGTTATCGCCATTACCATCTTCTACGGCTACGCCAACATAGCTATCTGGCGCACTGCCGACAATAGCGACAACATCTCATCTTCATCAGCTGCTAGAAGCCTCCACACGAGCTGATAACTCAAACTCGATCACCATGATTCCATGTAGCAAAGAAGTTCCTGATGCACAGGGCTTCTTTGCTTCATATCGGCCCTGGAAAAATATTCCTTGCATTCACCGCAGAACGCGGCACGGGCTGCCCCTCCCGGCACCGACCGGTAAGACATGACGATCGGGGCTGGCCGCAACCGCCCTTGGGCCATTGCTCACATACAAAGGAGGCCGCCGATCATGGATCGGCGGCCTGGGGCTTGCGTCAGTGCGGCCCGCGGGCCAAGGCTTACTTGGCCTTGGATGCGGTTTCCATGACCGTCTTGGTCGCAGTCTCGGTGGCCTGGGGCCTTCTTAGGCCTGATTGACACCGCTCACGGTCAGCTTCAGGCTTTCCTGGACTGCATCTGCGGCAGAACCACAACCTTCTCGGCATCGCTCTTCAGACGCTCGGTGAGCTCCTTAGCGACGGCCTGCAGGCCTTTCAGGTTGCTCTTCATGTCTGCGGCGTCTTTGGCCTCAACCAGGCTGCGCAGCTGCGCCAGGAGGGCGCCTCTACCAGTTGCCGGTCGAGCTATAAAAAGAAAAAGCCGCTGAAATCAGCGGCTTTTTTCTATATTCGTGGCGGAGGGGGAGGGATTCGAACCCTCGAAGCCTTTCGACTTACACACTTTCCAGGCGTGCTCCTTCGACCACTCGGACACCCCTCCGCATTGTGGTTCCCACGCCTGGCTGAAAACGCCTTTGTGCGTCAGAACGGCGCACATGCTATCGGCTTAAGTGCGCGATTGCAAGCCGTTTTCCGGACGGCTCGGCTCATCGAGCGGGCAGCACGACGTAGTCACCGCGGGCTTCCAGGCAGAGGGTATCACCGCACCACAGGCGCTGCACCAAGGCGATACGGCCCTTGCCGCGGGCCTTGAGCTGCTTCTCCAGCAGCGCGGGGCCGGCCTCGCTTTCCGGCGTGCAGATCAGCCGGTAGTCGCCGGTAACCGGAGCCAGAAAGCGTTGGCTGGCCTCGGCCACGACCACGTCGCGGGCGTATCCCAGTCTACGCAGTCGCAGCGTGGTCCAGCACCAGCCAAGCAGCGTGGTCTGGGCGGTGAGCGCCCCACCGAAGCCGGTGCCCTTGTCGTTGAGATTGGGGGCCAGCGTCACGTCCCAGCTCAGGGCATCGTCCTCCCGCTGCATGGCGAGAATGCCGAGATGCTCGACCAGCGGGATGGCCTCGGTCAGCCAGCCGAGAAAAGTTGCCAGGTCATCTGCTTGCCCGGTTGTCGGCAGCGGTAGACGTGGGTGGGGGACGCCGATTTCGCGCATCGCTCAGTTCCAGTGCTCGACGAAATCGGAGATGCGCTGCTCGGCGACCGGCTTGTGCCGCCCGCCGGGCTGTCCGAGGTAGACGAAGGCAACGATCTCGTCGTGCTCCCCGAGTCCCAGCCCCTTGCGCACAGTAGGATCGAAGGCGTACTTGCCGCTGCGCCACATCGCCCCCAATCCCTGGGCATGGGCGGCCAGCAGAATGCCATGGGCAGCGCAGCCTGCGGAAACCACCTGTTCCACCTTGGGCACCTTCGCCACGTCCGGCGTGACCTTGGCGATCACCGCGATGATCATCGGCGCCCGCCGTGGCTTCTTGCGTGCCGCCTCCAGCACGCTGTCATCGGCATGGGGATCTTCGCGGTACTCCGCCTCGGCGTAGAGCTCGCCCAGGCGCTCGAGCCCCTCGCCGGTGAACTCGATGAAGCGCCACGGCCGCAGCTCGCCGTGATCCGGCGCGCGCAGTGCTGCGCGGTAGATGGCCTCGAGCTGCTCGGGACTCGGCGGCGGCCCCATCAGCTTGCCCATGGAGCTTCGCTCGTGCAGCAGGTTCATGGCTTCCATGTTGCTCTCCTCTCGGTCTTGTCGGGCACTCTACCCAAGGCGCTACTGACGCGCCAGGCGCAGCGGCTGGGGCGGGCGTTCGCCGGGAGTCGCCCGCCAGGGACTGATGTCAAGCCCACCGCGTCGCACGTAGCGTGCCAGCACCAGCAGCCGTTCGGGCCGAGCACGCGCCATCAGGTCCATGAAGACATGCTCTACGCAGTGCTCGTGGAAGTCCTGATGCTGGCGATAGCCGATCAGATAGCGCAGCAGCCCCTCGCGATCCAGCTTCGGGCCACGATAGCGGATCAGTACGCTCCCCCAGTCGGGTTGGCCGGTGACTGGGCAGTTGGACTTCAGCAGATGCGAATGCAACGTCTCTTCGACGACCTCGTCGCCCACGCCGATCACTTCGGCACTCGGCGTATAGGAGGGCACCTCGATGTCCAGATCATCGAGACATTCGCCCGGTAGCCGCCGAGGCATGAGTGCGTCGTCGTCGACGCCGAACAGCTCGACCGAGACCGGCGCGCCGGCTGCCATGGACAGGTCGTGTTCGAGCGCCTCGAGCACGTGCTCGCGGCTGGCGAAACGGCTCTGGTTGAACCCGTTGAGGTAGAGCTTCCACGACTTGGACTCGATCAGATTGGGCGACTCGGCCGGCAGACGGAAACGCGCCACCGCCACTAGCGGCTTGCCCCGGTCGTTTAGCCAGGACACCTCGAAGGCGTGCCACTCGTCCTCGCCGACGAACGGCAGTCGACCTTCTTGGATGCCCAGCGGCACGCGGTTGGCCGCACGCGGCATGGGGTAAAGCAGCCCGGCATCGTAGCGCTCCGGGTAGTCGGTTTCGCGCCCCAGCGGAGCCTGTTGCAAGGTATTCGGACGTTTGCGGTTCATGATTCAGCTTCTGATGCCTTTCCCGCTCTCCAGCATCCACAGGGCAATGGAGAAAAGAATGAGGATGAAGACGACGATGGCCGCCAATGCCCAGCCCACGGGAATGTCCGAGACGCCCAGGAAGCCGTGACGGAAAACGTTGACCATGTAGAGGATGGGATTGAGCAGCGAGACACCCTGCCAGACGGGCGGCAGCAGCGAAATGGAATAGAACACCCCACCCAGGTAGGTCAGCGGCGTGAGCACGAAGGTGGGCACGATGGAAACGTCGTCGAACTTGTCGGCAAGCAGCGCATTGATGAAGCCACCGATCGAGAACAGCGCTGCAGTGAGCACCACCACGCCGACGGTGAGCAGCGGGTGGGCGACATTCAGGCGAGTGAAGAAGAGCGACACCAGGGTGACGATCAGCCCCACGCCCAGGCCGCGAGCCATGCCGCCCAGCACGAAACCGGTGAGGATCACCCAGTTGGGCATCGGCGAGACCATCATCTCCTCGACCGAGCGCTGGAACTTGTTGGAAAAGAAACTCGATGCCACGTTGGAGTAGCTGTTGGTGATCACCGCCATCATGATCAGCCCGGGCACGATGAAGTCCATGTAGGTGAAGCCGTCCATCTCGCCGATACGCGAGCCGATCAAGCTTCCGAAGATGATGAAGTACATCGACATGGTGATCGAAGGCGGCAGCAGGGTCTGCGGCCAGATTCGCGTGAAGCGCTTGATCTCCTTGAGGACCAGCGTCCACAAGGCGATGGCGGTCTGGGTGGGACTCATGTGCGCACCTCCAGCGACTCCGCCTCGTTCGTCATGGCCCCGCTACCCCGCTCCACCATCGACACGAACATCTCCTCGAGGCGATTGGCACGGTTGCGCATGGAGACGACTTGAATCCCCCTTTCGCTGAGCGTTGCAAAGAGGTCGTTGAGCCGCTGGCCGCGATGCACCACCACGGCGAGCTGTGCCGGCTCCACGCGACTCACCTCGAAGCCCTCGATGTGCGGCACCGACTCGACCGGGCGTGCCAGATCGAGCAGGAAGGTTTCGGTATTGAGCTCGGAAAGCAGGTCGCGGACGCTGGTGTTGCGAACGATCTCGCCGTGATCGATGATCGCTACCTGACGACACAGGCTTTCCGCCTCCTCCAGATAGTGAGTGGTGAGGATGATGGTGGTGCCCTCATCGCGGTTGATGCGGCGCATGTACTCCCACATGCTGCGGCGCAGCTCGATATCCACCCCGGCAGTGGGCTCGTCGAGAATCAACAGCCTGGGCCGGTGCATCAACGCCCGGGCGATCATCAGGCGGCGCTTCATGCCCCCGGAGAGCATGCGCGCACTGCCGTTGCGCTTGTCCCACAGCCCCAGGTCGGTGAGCAGTTCGCGAGCACGCGGCAGTGCCTCGCGCCTCGGCATGCCGTAGTAGCCGGCCTGTGCGAGCACGATGTCGAGCACCTTCTCGAACTGATTGAAGTTGAACTCCTGAGGCACCACGCCCAGATGGTACTTCGCACGAGCGAAGTCCCGATCGATGTCGATGCCGAATATCTCGACCTTGCCGGCCGTTTTCTGCACCAGCGAGCAGACCACCCCCAGCGTCGTCGACTTGCCGGCACCGTTGGGCCCGAGCAGGGCGAAGAAATCGCCCTGCACGACATCCAGATCGATACCCTTCAGGGCATGAAAGCCGTTGCCGTAGACCTTGGTCAGCCCACGGATCGACAGCGCCGGTTCAGCCATGCGAACTCCTCGCAACGGATGGATCGAAGCGGACATGCCGCAAAGGCATGGAACTATGGGGGCGGGCCTGCACCACTTCAAGGCGGTGCGGCATACCGCTCGATGCACGTGCAACATCACCGCGCGACGAGGTGGCGCAGCGCATGAAAGGACAGCGAGTGGCGTCCCATAGGGGGTTCGAACCCCTGTTACCGCCGTGAAAGGGCGGTGTCCTAGGCCACTAGACGAATGGGACGAAGAGGAGATTGGAGCGGGAAAGGAGATCGATCTGACCGGCGCACCGGCTCATGATCCTAGCCTTGGCCCGCAAACGCTGGCATAAACGTTGGAGCGGGAAAGGAGATTCGAACTCCCGACCCTCGCCTTGGCAAGGCGATGCTCTACCACTGAGCTATTCCCGC
>NZ_FNES01000001.1:0-170418 GCF_900100195.1 Billgrantia gudaonensis | reverse complement strand
AGTGGCGTCCCATAGGGGGTTCGAACCCCTGTTACCGCCGTGAAAGGGCGGTGTCCTAGACCACTAGACGAATGGGACGCAGCCGTCTCGCCTCAACGAGGTGGCGCGCATGTTACTCGAGCCCCTAGGAGCTGTCAACTCCGCCCATGAACGCCCCGGGGCTGGAAATTACCGCTGCCGACGATGTCTGATGGAAGAGACCATGACACGCCGGCAGGACGACCTGAACCGAAAGGAGCAGAAACCATGCGCAGAAAAGTCGAGAAGAACGATGCGGAATGGCGCAGCCAGTTGACCCCGGAACAGTATCGCGTCACCCGGGAAAGGGGCACCGAGCCCCCCTTCAGCGGCGACTATCGGGTACATGACGAGCACGGCATCTACCACTGCATCTGCTGCCACGCCCCGCTGTTCGAGAACGAGCACAAGTTCGACGCCGGCTGCGGCTGGCCCAGCTTCGATCGCCCGCTGGGCAAGGCCGCCGTCGAGGAGCGCCCCGACGGCTCAGCCGGCATGCAACGCACGGAAGTGGTATGTGCCCACTGCGATGCCCATCTGGGGCATGTCTTTCCCGACGGCCCGCCCGAAACGACGGGGCTACGCTACTGCATCAATTCCGTGGCCCTAGCCTTCCATCCCGGCGAATGACCCTCGACCACTGCCCTGAGGCGGCCGACCATCTGCTATGATGGTCGGCCGTCACGTTTTGGGCAGGAGAGACCAAGCAATGCTCGGCTGGTATCCGGGACACATGAACAAGGCTCGCCGCCAGATCAAGGAGGCGCTGCCGGAAATCGACGTGGCGATCGAAGTGCTCGATGCCCGCCTGCCCTACTCCAGCGCCAATCCCATGCTGGCCGAGCTGACCCGGCACAAGCCGGTGCTGAAGATCCTCTCGCGGGCCGATCTGGCCGATCCCGAACGAACCCGCGAATGGGTTGCCCACTTCGATGCCCAGGCCGGGATGCGCGCCCTGGCGGTGACCACCACCCAGGCCCGGGAGCTCAAGCGCATCCCCAAGCTGTGCCACGAACTAGCCGGCGCGGTGCGCCCTGACCGTGACGTGCGTGTGATGGTCATGGGCATTCCCAACGTGGGCAAGTCGACGCTGATCAACGGCCTGGCCGGTAAGGCCATTGCCAAGACCGGCAACGAACCGGCGGTGACCAAGCGCCAGCAGAAGGTGCGCATCGCCGGCCGCGTGGCACTGGTCGATACACCCGGAGTGCTGTGGCCCAAGATCGAGGATCAGGCCAGCGCCTATCGGCTGGCGGCCAGTGGCGCCATCCGCGACACCGCCATCGACTACGTCGACGTGGCGGTGGTCACCGCCGCCGAACTGGCTCGGCGCTACCCCGAAGCGCTCACGGCACGCTTCAAGCTCGCGGCACTTCCGGCCTACGCGCCCCACCCGGAGGCCGAACGGGTCGAGGCCGATGGCCCCGAGCGGCCCGACCTGCTGGCCCAGGCCGGCTTCGACGGCCATGCGATACTGGCCGAGATCGCCGCCAAGCGCGGCGGCCTGCGCGCGGGCGGCGAGGTCGACCTGCACCGCGGCGCCGAGGTGCTGCTACACGAACTGCGCCATGGCAAACTGGGCCGCCTCACGCTGGAAACGCCGGCGGACATCCCGCCCGACGCCACGACCGATGACGAACTTTCGACCGCCGACACGCCCACCTGACACGACCGGCGCCCACCGGGCGCCACTGGACACCACCGACTTTCGGAATCGCCATGGAAACGCCCTCTCCGTTCAGGAAATCGCACAAGCTCGACAACGTCTGCTATGACATCCGCGGTCCCGTCCTCGAACAGGCCAAGCGCCTGGAAGACGAGGGCCAGCGCATCCTCAAGCTCAACATCGGCAACCCCGCCCCGTTCGGCTTCGAAGCGCCGGAGGAGATCCTCCAGGACGTGATGCGCAACCTGCCCACCGCCCAGGGCTACTGCGATTCCAAGGGGCTCTACTCAGCGCGCAAGGCGATCATGCAGGAGTGCCAGCGCAAGGCGATTCCGGGCGTCAGCATCGAGGACATCTACATCGGCAACGGCGTCTCGGAGCTGATCGTGATGGCCCTGCAGGCGCTACTCAACGACGGCGACGAAGTGCTGATCCCCGCACCCGACTACCCGCTGTGGACCGCCGCCGCCAACCTGTCCGGCGGACGAGCCGTGCACTACCGCTGCGATGAGCAGGCCGACTGGGCGCCCGATATCGCCGACGTGCGCGCCAAGGTGACCGGCCATACCCGCGCCATCGTCATCATCAACCCCAACAACCCCACCGGGGCGGTCTACCCGCCGGAGGTCGTCCGCGAGCTGCTGGCCATCGCCCGCGAACACGACCTGGTGGTGTTTTCCGACGAGATCTACGACAAGATCCTCTACGACGACGCCGAACACGTCTCCACCGGGGCCCTGGCCGACGAAGACCAGTTGGTGGTGACCTTCAACGGCCTGTCCAAGAGCTACCGCTGCGCCGGCTTTCGCTCCGGCTGGATGATCCTCTCCGGCCAGGTGGCCATGCAGCGCGCGACCGACTACATCCAGGGCATCAACATGCTCGCCTCGATGCGCCTGTGCGCCAACGTGCCGGCCCAGCATGCCATCCAGACGGCACTGGGTGGCTACCAGTCGATCAACGACCTGATCCTGCCCGGTGGGCGCCTGCGGGCCCAGCGCGACATCACCTTCGACAAGCTCAACGCCATTCCCGGCGTCAGTTGCGTCAAGCCCAAGGGAGCGCTCTACGCCTTCCCGCGCCTCGACCCCAAGGTGTTCGACATCCGCGACGACCAGCAGCTGGTGCTCGACCTGCTGCTGCAGGAGAAGATCCTGCTGGTCCAGGGCACCGCCTTCAACTGGCCGGACCCGGACCACGTACGCATCGTCACTCTGCCCTGGGCCGACCAGCTCGGCGACGCGCTGGACCGTTTCGCGAGGTTCCTCTCGCGCTACCGCCAATGAACAAGGTATTGCGATTGCGTACCCGACTTGAAACCCCGCGGCCAAGGCCGTATCTAAGCAACAGCTTGTCGACGCCGTGAACGGTGCGGACCCTTTGACGATCGACGGAGAGATCCCGAAATGATGCGAATCCTGCTCTTCCTGGCCACCAACCTGGCGGTACTGCTGGTTGCCAGCATCACCCTGCGCCTGCTGGGCGTGGACGGCTACCTCAGCGACCAGGGGCTCAACTTCCAGAGCCTGCTGATATTCTGTTTCATCTTCGGCATGGCCGGGTCGATGATCTCGCTGTTCATCTCCAAGTGGATGGCCAAGCGCAGCACCGGCACGGTGATCATCGAACAGCCTTCCAACGCTACCGAAAAATGGCTGGTCGACACCGTCGCCGAGCTGGCCCGCGAGGCCGGCATCAAGACGCCGGAAGTCGGGATCTTCCCCGCCCAGCAATCCAACGCCTTCGCTACCGGCTGGAACAAGGACGACGCCTTGGTGGCGGTCTCCGCCGGCCTGCTCAACCGCATGAAGCCGGACGAAGTGCGTGCCGTACTGGCCCACGAGATCGGCCACGTGGCCAACGGCGACATGGTCACCCTGGCGCTGATCCAAGGCGTGGTGAACACCTTCGTGATGTTCTTCGCCCGAGTGGTGGCTCACCTGGTCGATCAGTTCCTGCGTTCGCGCAGCGACGGCGAAGGCGGCCTTGGGTTCATGGGCTATTTCGCGGTGGTGATCGTCGCCGAGATCGTCTTTGGCATCGTCGCCTCCGCCATCGTGGCCTGGTTCTCGCGCTTCCGCGAGTACCGCGCCGATGCCGCCGGCGCCAAGCTCGCCGGCTCGGGGGCCATGATCGGCGCCCTGTCGCGCCTCAAGGCAGAAGTGGAAATGCCCGACCAGATGCCCGACACTCTGCGTGCCATGGCCATCACCAAGGGCCAGACGCGTTCGCTGATGGAGCGGTTGTTCGCCAGTCACCCGCCGCTGGACGATCGGATTCAGGCATTGAAGGAAGCCGAATACCGTTGAGGGCTGCGGGCTGCGGGCTGCGGGCTGCGGGCTGCGGGCTGCGGGCTGCGGGCTGCGGGCTGCGGGCTGCGGGCTGCAGGCAAGTCTAACTCGCCCATCGAAACCCGCAACTCGAACCCCGTGGCTCGTAGTCGTGGCTGGCAACTCAGCCCGGCGCTACCTGAAAGCCGGCGCCGGCCAGCAGCGGTGCCAGATCTTCGGTGCCCTCGCCTAATTCGATGCCCAGCGTGGCGAACTCGCGCCTCAGCGGGTAGTTCGCCCGGCAGGCATCGAAGCCACGTGCCAGGCCCTGGCGGTGCTGCTCACGCAGCAGGCGGTCGTGGTCGCGTCGCACGTCGAAGACGGCCCGAGCACAGAGCCGCAACGCCTCCTCCGGGGTGAGCCCGCCGCCGAGTTCGAGCCGCCGCAGGGGCGGTGTCGGCAGCAGGTCGGCCAGCCCGATGCGTGCCGGCAGCCCCAACTCGTGGCAGAGCGCAAGATAGACAGCATGGGTGCCACGCAGTTTGCCGTCGAGGCTGTAGCCAGCGACGTGTGGGGTAGCGATGGCGGCCAGGTCGCGCAAAGCCGGATCGATGGCCGGCTCGCCCTCCCAGACATCGAGCACCGCCGTGATGTCACCGGGGCCGGCGAGACGCCCACGCAGAGCCTGACCGTCCACGCAGTCACCCCGCCCGGCATTGACCAGCACGGTCTGCGGCGCCAGCTCCGCGATGCGCCGGGCATCGAGCAGATGATGGGTGGCATGGGGGCCATCGCGAACCAACGGCGTATGCAGGCAGAGTACGTCGCAGGCGTCGATCAGCGTCTCCAGGTCATGGAAGCCGGAGGCCCCCTGCCGTTGTGCACGTGGCGGGTCGCAAGCCAGACACTCGACGCCGAGGTCCTGCAGTCGCGTCAGCAAGCGCCCCCCCACGTTGCCGACGCCGACGATACCCACGCGCCGATCGGTCAGGCACCAATCGTGGCGCTCGCCTAGCGTCAGCAGGCTCGAAAGCACGTAGTCCACCACCGCTTCGGCGTTGCAGCCCGGCGCATTGGCGAAGTCGATGCCATGACGGACCAAGGCCGTCTCGTCGACATGATCGGTGCCGATGGTGCAAGTGCCGACGAAACGCAGCCGGCTGCCCGCCACCAGTGCTTCGTCTACCCGCGTGATGGAACGCACCACCAGGGCGTCGGCGTCACGCACGGCATGCGCGTCGATGTCACGTCCGGCCAGACGCACGACCTCACCCAGCTCGCCGAAACATGCCTCGGCGGCGGGAACGTTGGCGTCGACGACGATGCGCATGCTCACTCCCACGCGAGTTCCTGGAGAACCACCGCCGGAATCGGCGTATCCGACCAGACGCCCGTGAGACCAACCTTGTGGATCGCCTGCTGCGGCTTGAGAAAGAGGAAAACGTTGACTGCCTCGTCGGCGAGATGACGCTGCGCCTCGCCCAGCAGTGCGTGGCGAGCCGACGCTTCCTGCGCCGCCTCGATGCGCTTCCACAGCGCCTTAAAATCCGCATCTTGGTAGTTGAAGTAGTAATCATCGCGAGCATAGATATCGATATCCATGGGCTCGACGTGGGCAACGATGGTCAGATCGTAGTCGTGTTCGTTGAACACCTGAGCGAGCCACTCCGGCCAGTCGAGGCGTTCCAGGGTCACCTCGATACCCACCGCCTCGAGATCGGCAGCGATGTACAGGCTGGCGGATTCGGCGTACTGGGTCGGCGGCACCGTCAAAGTCAGCGACGAACCTTCGGCCTGGCCGGCTTCCGCCAAGAGTTCGCGCGCGCGCTGCGGATCATGGGGATAACGGTCGACCAGATCGACATAGGCCGGATGGCGAGGCGAGAAGTGGCTGCCGATCAACGGTGGGGAGATGGCGGGATAGATATCGAGCAGGGCTTCCCGGTCCACGGCATGGGAGAGCGCGCGTCGTACGCGGCGGTCGTCGAAGGGCGGGCGAGCATGGTTGATCGCCAGAATCACTTCGCCTTCGCTGAAACCGTCCTTGATTCGATAATCGGCACGGAGTGACAGGGCCATGTGCGACGTGAGGCTGCTGGCATCGGGGTAGAGGTCGATCAGCCCTTCGGCGAGCCCGCCCTCCAGTTCCAGGCGATTGCCGGTAAAGGTGAAGGTGGCACGCTCGATGGCCGGGGCTTGGCCCCAGTAGTCGGCGAAAGCCGCCAGGCGTACGCCCGAACCGCGCTCCCAGCCCTGGAATGCATACGGCCCAGTGCCCACCGGCCGCGTCACGTTGGTGTGGACGCTATCGGGATGCACCATCACGGCAGCGGAGAGTCCCAGCCGAAACGGCAGCAGGCTGTTGGGTTGCGAGAGATGCAGAACGAGCTCGTGGGAGCCGGCGACCTCCACCTCGCGAATCGCGCGATACAGCTGCCGCTGTGGATTGCCGGCATCCTCGCTCAACAAGCGTCGCAGGCTGTAGGCCGCCACCTCGGCGTCGAAACGCCGGCCATCGTGGAAGCGCACTCCCTTGCGTAGCCAGAAGCGATAGCGCAATCCATCCTCGGATACCCGCCAGCGCTCTGCCAGCCCGGGCCGTACCTCACCGTGGCGATCGATGCGGGTCAGTCCCTGGAAGACATTGCGATGAACGGTCTCGGCGGTAGTGGCCGACGGCGTACGCGTGGGGTCCAGGTGCGGCGGTTCGAGCTGCAGGTCGACTCGCAGGCTCTGCTGCGCCACTGCCACGCCAGACAGGCTCATCGACACGGCCAGCAGCAGTGTCGGCAACGCCGCGATTCGCTTACCCATTGTCGCCTCCCTCGCTATCGGACTGGCGCAGCGGCCGCACCACCACGCGGTTTCGGCCGCGACGCTTGGCCTCGTAGAGCGCCTCGTCGGCCGCCTTGAGGCAGCGATCGAACGCCGCGCCGGGAATCTTTTGCGCCACTCCGAAACTGGCCGTCACCCACAGCGTCACGCCATCGACCCGGACGACGGCCCCCATCAGTGCATGGCGAATGGTCTCGAGCATCGACGCCACTGCCGCCGCCGAACACCCCGGCACGAGCGCCACGAACTCCTCGCCGCCGTAGCGTGCCAGCAGCGCCGAATCCGGCAACCCCCGACTCAGTTGGTCGGCCACCATGCGGATCACCTGATCCCCCGCATCATGGCCATGATTGTCGTTGATCCGCTTGAAATGGTCGATATCGACCATGACCACGCTGTAGAGCTCGCTGTCGAGTGCCTGCTGTCGCTCGTTGATGGCACGCTCGAAATGGTGGCGATTGTAGAGATGGGTCAAGGCATCGTGACTGGCCATGAAGTCGAGTTCGCGATTCATCGCCAGGATGCGACGCTCGTTGTCGCTGATATTGTGCATGTAGCGCTGAATGGAACTCGCCATGCGGGCAATCTCGTCGTTGCCGCTGACATCGAGCTCCTCCGGCGCCGGCCGCTCGCGGCTGATGGCCCGATGCAGACGCAGCACCCGATGCACCACCGAGCGGCTGACGTAGAGCACCGTCACCAACAGTACCAGCATCGCCATGCCGGCAAAGCCGGCAAGCAAGCGCTCGCGCTGGCCGATCTCCTCGTTGAGCCGGTGCACCGAAGCGTCGAGCTGCGAACGGATATGGTTGACGTGATAGCCCACGGCCACGCCGAGCTCCATCGACAGCGAACGATTGGTGCGCATCTGTTCGGCGATCCGCTCCTCGAGATGATAGAGGCGCACCACGCTGTCTTCGTCGTGTGGCCCGCGACTCAGACGCAACGCCTGGGTATCGATGCGTCGCCGTACCAACGCATCCAGGGCGTTGAAGTTCTCGACCAGTTCGACCAGCGTGGTCTCGAGTGCGGTGAAGGAACCTTGTGTCGCGGGCGACGCTTCCAGTTCCGAAAGCAGCTCGCGAATCCACTCCTCGCGGTCGCTGATCTCGAACATCGCCTGGCGGCGACTGAAATGATCGTCGGCCAGCAGCAGCAAGGCTCCGCTACCCACCATGCTCTCGCTCTGCTGCTTCAGGCGGCTGGCCGTCATCAGCGCTCGGGTCGACTCATCGGACAAGCGCGACAGTGCCTGACGATACTCGCCGAACGACATCAGTGCCAAGCCGATGGTCGAGAGTATCACCAACGTCAGCAGCCCCGTCAGTACCGCCAGCCTGACGGTCAGACCGAACCCCTTTCTCATGTCACATCCTGTGCCCGAGAGCGTGGCGGATGAGTCGTGCCCGCCAAAGCCGACAAGCCACTCCGGCGAGATACCGTTGGCCCGCTTGTCCGGCAGAACGAGTGCATTACAATAGTTCCATCTCTTATCGGCCGCCAAGGCGGCAACTTGATGGCAGAAGCCGGGAGCACGCGTGATCGTCCGCTGGGAAAGTGACCATGACTATGTGTTGGTGCACATCCACCAGGACATGTTCGGAGACTGGATATTCAGCCGCGCCTGGGGGCAGATCGGCACCCAGTTCGGCGGGCTGAAGCACCAGCTGGCCGACGACCACGCCCAGGCCATGATGTGGCTCGCCGACGAGACCACCATCCAGGCCTCGCGAGGCTTGCGCAAGGTACTGGAAGCCGAGGACCACAGCGCCGAGGGCCGCGAAGCGGTCGGCCAGCTATCGCTGCTGGACACCCTTTAGAGCCGTAAGCCGAGAGGATGCCATCCGCGTAGCCAGTGGCGAATGTTTTTCTTACAGCTCAAGGTTCATAGCTTATGGCTCCCGGCGAAGCCGGGTCAGCCCAGGTAGCGCCGCCCATCCCGCATGACGGCACCGCGAGCCGTGCCCGGCGGCGTCGCTCCGGTCTCCTCCCGCAGCCTTGCCCAGGCCGCTTCGTCCAACTGGCCGCGTGCTGCCAGCCAGGCCGCCAAGCGCGTGGGCTCGAAGCCGCGATCGAGCTCCTCCCCTGCGGCATCCACCAATACCGGAATGCGCACCCCGTAGCGAGCCAGCAACGCCTCGTCCTCGCTGATCTCGACTCTTTCCAGCCGATAGTCGCCGTCGTGCAGCAGCGTCAGCAGAGCTTCCAACTGCTCGCACAGATGGCAGCCCAGGGTGGTGTAAAGCGTCAAGTGGGTCATGGGCTTTCCCGGTGGCGTATCAGGAATACGTGGTGCAGGTCGGGGTTACGATGGAAGTCCGGGTCGAACGTCCGCGCCGATATCTCCTCCACCGCATAGCGTTCGCCGAGGTCGGAGTCGAGCCGGAAGCGGCGCTGGTTGTTGGAGAACACCAGGGTACCGCCCGGTGCCAGACGGGCCATGGCGAGATCGACCAGGCGACCATGATCGCGCTGGACGTCCAGGGTATCCGTCATCTTCTTGGAGTTGGAGAAGGTCGGCGGATCGAGAAAGATCAGATCGAACTCGGCGCGGGCCGTCTCCAGCCAGCGCAGACAATCGTCGCGCACCACCCGATGGCACGAAGGATCGAGCGCGTTGAGGGCGAAATTGTCGCGCGCCCAGGACAAGTAGGTGTTCGAGAGGTCGACGCTGACGCTCTCGCTGGCACCCGGCGCCATCCGAGTGCCCAGCGCCGCCTGCACGGTAGCGGCAGCGGTGTAGCAGAAGAGATTGAGGAAGCGACGTCCGGCGGCCATCTCACCGAGCATTCGGCGTACCGGCCGATGGTCGAGAAAGAGTCCCGTGTCCAGGTAGTCGTGGAGATTGACCCACAGCCGCGCACTCCCCTCCTGCACCACGAACCGCTCGCCGCTGTCGCCCTGCTTGCGATACTGGTCGCGCCCGCTCTGGCGCTCACGGCGTTTGACCACGACATGGCCGGGATCGACCTCTAGCACCTCGGGAATCACCGCCAGGACATCGAACAGGCGTTTCTGAGCCTGGGACGGGTTCACCGAGCGTGGCGGGGCATATTCCTGCACGTGAATGCGATCGCCGTAGACGTCGATGGCCACGGCGTACTCCGGCATGTCGGCATCGTAGAGCCGATAGCAGGTTTCGCCGGAGCGGCGCAGCCACTTGGCCAGCCGCTTGCGGTTCTTCTCCAGGCGGTTGGCGAACATTTGCGCCCCGTCGCCGCGGACCGGACGCTCGGCCGCGGTGTTCTCATGGGCCTGATTCTCGACGGGCACGTCCAGCAACAGCAGTTTGGCCTCCAGCGGGCCGTTGTTGAGCGCATACTGCTTGTCGGCACGCAGGCCGAGACGGTGGCCCAGGTCAGGATTGGCGGTGAACACCGCCAGACGCCAACCGGGAAAGGCGCGCCGCACGCCCTCCCCCAGCTCGGCGTAGAGACTCACCAGTTCGGGCAGCTCGCCCAGCCGCTCGCCGTAGGGGGGATTGGTGATCACCAGTCCCCGCTCCGCCCCACCGAGTGACTGGGGCCGCTGCAACTGGGCCAGCGAGACCCCGTCGAATTCGATCAAGGCAGGTATGCCGGCACGCATGGCATTGGCCTTGGCCGCGGCCAACGCCGGCGGACTCCGGTCGAAACCGTACAGGCGTGCGCGGCAGCGCTTGCGCCCGATGCGCGCTCGCGCCTCGGCTTCGCGCTTTAGCTCGTGCCACTGCGCCGCGTCGTGGCCGGCCCAGCCGTGGAAGCCGAAGCGCTCGCGATTCAGGTTGGGTGCCATGTCGGCCGCCATCAGCGCCGCCTCGATCAGTAGCGTGCCAGCTCCGCACAGCGGATCGACCAACGCTTCGCCGGCACGCGCACGGGCCGGCCATCCCGCACGGATCAGCAGCGCCGCGGCTAGGTTCTCCTTGAGCGGAGCATGCCCAAGGTCGCGACGATAGCCGCGACGGTGCAGGCTATCGCCGGCCATGTCCACGCCGACCGTCAACCGACCGCGATGCAGGTGCGCATAGAGGCGCAGGTCGGGCTGCTTGAGCTCGACCCGCGGGCGCTCCCGGCCGGCGGCCTGGGCGGCATCGACGACGCCGTCCTTGACGATCTGGGCGCCGAAGCGGGTGTGGCGTATCTGCTCGCTGCGCCCGTGGAAATCTACCGCCAGGGTGCTGCCGGGGCCCAAGTGCTGCGTCCAGTCGACACGAGCCACCGCCTGACGCAGTGCGTCGGGCTGCTCGATGCCGTCCTCGCGAACGACGCAGAGCACGATACGGTTGGCCAGCCGCGACCACAGGCACGCCCGGTAGGCACCGGCCAGGTCGGCATGGAAGTGCACGCCGGCCACGGTGGTCTTTTGCGGCTCGCCACCCAATTCACGCAGCTCGTCGGCCAGTAGCGCTTCGAGCCCACGGGGACAGGTCGCCAAAAAGGCGAAAGGCGGTGTAGGAGTTTCGCTCATGATTCTCGTGCCGGCGTCTGACGCCGCGCATATTCCTTTTGTGGCATTTCCATGGCGATCTTATGACGAAACACAGGTCGACAGTCGCTGCCATGATGCGCTATGAATGAGGGTAGTAGCTACTGTCAAGACGCATGCGTCCATTGGCGAGCCGAGGGCTCGCCACCACTCGCTCGGCCGTGGAAAACGCCTCCTCGCGCCGAGAGCGTGGCACGCCGGGCTCCACGCTGTCGTGAGGCCCAAATTGGTACCTTGACAAGAGGTCATCCGATGAAAAGACAGAAACGTGATCGGTTTCAGCGCGCCTATCTGCATGGCTACAAGGCGGGTATCTCGGGGCGCTCCCGCGACGACTGTCCCAGTCAGGATGTCAATATACGCGAGTATTGGATGAGCGGTTGGCGTGAAGGCCGTGGGGACCAATGGGCCGGGATGACCGGCGTCTCCGGCATTCACAAGAACCCCATGGTCATTTGACCTTCCACTTTCGTTACACCCAATCGATCGTCCTGTGAGCCGATGCGTCGGCCTCATCTCAGCCAAGCCCATGACTGCGGTCATGGGCTTTCTTCTCGTCCCACGTCTTGCCTCACGGCCTCTCCCATCGCCACCGCCTGCAACGCCCTGGCGCACTCGGCCACCAGCGCAGGCCCGCGATAGATGAAGCCCGAATAGAGCTGTACCAGATCCGCTCCCGCCTCTCGCTTGGCAACGGCCGCCGTGCCGCTGTCGATACCGCCCACGCCAATGATCGGCAGTGTCGGCAGGTGGTGCCGCAGCTCGCGCAGGATGGCATTGGAGGCCTCGAACACCGGGCGGCCGGAGAGCCCGCCCGCCTCGTCGGCGTAGCGCCGGCCGGCCACCCCTTCGCGTGATACCGTGGTATTGGTGGCGATCACCGCATCGATGCCGTTGTCGGCGATGCTGCGGGCCACCAGCGCCACCTCTTCCGACTGCATGTCGGGAGCGATCTTCACCGCCAGTGGCACTCGCCGCCCACTCTCGCTGTCGAGCCGCGATCCAGCCTCGCGCAACGCGCCCAACAGCGCGTCCAAATGATCGCCGAACTGCAGGTCGCGCAGCCCCGGCGTGTTGGGAGAGGAGACGTTGACGGCGATGTAGTGGGCATGGGCGTGCACCTTTTCCAGACACGCCAGGTAGTCATCGACGGCACGCTCCACCGGGGTGGTCAGGTTCTTGCCGATGTTGATGCCGATCACCCCGTCATAGCGGCTCGCCTTGACCCGTTCCACCAGATGGTCGACGCCGGCATTGTTGAAGCCCATGCGATTGATGATGGCGCCCGCCTCGGGCAGGCGAAACAGACGCGGCCGCGGATTGCCGGGCTGAGGCTTCGGCGTCACCGTGCCCACTTCGACGAAGCCGAAGCCCAGCGCCCCCAGGGCATCCAGATGATCGGCGTTCTTGTCGAGCCCGGCGGCAAGCCCCACTCGGTTGGGGAAGCGCAGCCCCATGAGTTCCACCGGATCGTCGATGCGCTGGCCGACCAGCAACGAAGCGAGCCCCAGGCGATGCCCCACGTCGAGGCCGCGCAAGGCGATGCCGTGGGCCGTCTCCGCATCGAGACGGAACAGCAGGGAGCGGGCAAGAGCGTACATGGACATCTCCGAGCGGCGGTAACGAGCGGGCAGGAGTATACCAGCCCCGCTCGTCGGCCACGACTCACACCGCGCCCGGCCCGAAGCGAGTGCCGCTTGGCGGCACCGCCGACTGACCTAGGCCTCACCCATCGCCGTTGCTCTCGGCCAGATCGACCAGCTCGCGCACGGCCACCGCGAACAGCGGGAAGCCGCCCTGGCTGCCGCCGCGTACCTCACTGACCAAGCGGCACCAGCGCTCGTGCAGGTGACGGTGCTGATCGAGCCAGTGGGCGACCCGCTCGTCCGCATCGCGGCCTCCCTCCTCGGCCTTGAGCACGCTGACGGTGAGCGCCAGCTGCTGGCGGTCGATATCGTCGCGGAAGGTTTCCCGCGCCTGGGCCTGCCAGCTGTCGCGAACCTTGAGATTGGTTACCTGCTGGAGCATCCACGGCAGCTCTAGGCGATGCCCGATCTCGTAGAAGATCTCGGCCACCCGCTGCGGCTTCTCTTCGGACTGGCGGGCCGCCTGAATGATGCCCAGCGCGCTGTACAGGCTGCCGGCAGCCGCCACCGTGGCCGCCAGTCCCTCGGGCACCCCGGCTTCGAGCAGCTCGTCGCGGCGCGTTTCCCATTGGGCGCGCTCCTCGCCGCGCAGCAGATCGCCGACGCTCTCCTCTAGCTGGGCCACCCGCGGGGCGAAGTACTCGATGGCATCACGCGTCGACAGCCCCATCCGCTGACGCAGGAACCAGCGGGTCGCCCGCCGAATCAGACGCATCAGGTCGAGCATCATCGCGTACTGCACCTGGCTCGGCACCTGATTGTCGAGCGCCTCGATCTGTTCCCAGGTCGTGGCGAGTTGGTAGCTGTCTCGTGCCACGATGTAGGATCGAGCGATCTCGGCACGGCTCGCCCCGGTGGAGTCGATCAACCGCCGCACGAAGACGATGCCCATGTGGTCGACCAGATCGTTGGCCACCTGGGTGGTGACGATCTCGCGCTTCAGACGATGCTGGTACATCTCGTCGCGGAAGCGCTCGACCAGCACCGGCGGGAAGATACGCTCCAGGTACTGCTGGATGTAGGGGTCATCGGGAACGTCCGAGGCCAGCACCTCGCCCTTGAGCACGCTCTTGGCGTAAGAGATCAGCACCGAGAGTTCGGGCAGCGTCATGCCCTGCTCATTGTTGGCCCGTTCATGGAGCTCATCGTCGGCCGGCAGGTATTCCAGCTCGCGATCGATCTGACCGGCCGCCTCCAGCTCGCTGATGAAGCGCCGATAGGGCCCGATGCCGACTCGCGAGAGGATCTCGGAGAGATCCAGCGCCTGCGTCTGGCGGTAATTGTCACGGATCACCAGCTCGGCGACCTCATCGGTCATGTCGGCCAGCAGCCGGTTGCGCTGCTTTTCGGTCATGTCGCCGCGCTTGACCACCTCGTCGATGAGGATCTTGATGTTGACCTCGTGGTCGGAGCAGTTCACGCCGCCGGCGTTGTCGATGAAGTCGGTATTGACGCGAATGCCCTTGAGAGCGGCCTCCATGCGACCGAGCTGGGTGAGGCCCAGGTTGCCGCCCTCGCCCACCACGCGACAGTTGAGCTCGGCGCCGGTGACGCGCAGCGCGTCGTTGGCCTTGTCGCCGACCTCGGTATCGTTCTCTTCACTGCCCTTGACGTAGGTGCCGATCCCGCCGTTCCAGATCAGATCCACCGGCGCCTTGAGCATGGCGCGAATCAGCTCGTTGGGGGGAAGCTTGTCCTCCTTGATACCGAAGCGCTGTTTCATCGGCTTGGAGATGGGAATCGACTTGGCGCTGCGCTTGAACACGCCGCCGCCCGCCGAGATGAGGCTGGTATCGAAGTCCTCCCAGGACGAGCTCGGGGCAGTGAACAGGCGTTGACGCTCGGCGAAGGTGGCCGCCGCATCGGGCTCGGGGTCGACGAAGATGTGCAGGTGGTTGAAGGCGCCGACCAGGCGAATCTTGTCGGAGAGCAGCATCCCGTTGCCGAACACGTCACCGGCCATGTCGCCGATGCCCAGCACCGTGAACTCGTCACGCTGGGTATCCACCCCCAGGCCGCGGAAGTGGCGCTTGACCGACTCCCAGGCCCCCTTGGCGGTGATGCCCATCTTCTTGTGATCGTAGCCGTTGGCGCCGCCGGAGGCGAAGGCATCGCCCAGCCAGTGGCCATACTCGGCGGAGATCTCGTTGGCGATGTCGGAGAAGGTGGCGGTGCCCTTGTCGGCCGCCACCACCAGGTAGGCATCGTCGTCGTCGTGACGGACCACGTCGCGGGGCGGCACCACTTCACCGCCGACCAGATTGTCGGTGACATCGAGCAGCGCGCGAATGAAGGTCTTGTAGCAGGCGATGCCCTCTCGCTGCATGGCCTGGCGGTCGCCACCCTCGGGCAGACGCTTGCACACGAAGCCACCCTTGGCGCCCACCGGCACGATCACCGCATTCTTGACCTGCTGCGCCTTGACCAGCCCCAGCACTTCGGTGCGGAAATCCTCGTGGCGGTCGGACCAGCGCAGACCGCCACGAGCCACCTTGCCGCCGCGTAGGTGTACGCCCTCCACTCGTGGCGAACAAACGAAGATCTCGTAGACCGGCCGCGGGCGAGGCATGTTGGTGACCTGGCTCGGATCCAGCTTGAAGGCGATGTAGTCCTTGATCTGCCCATCCGGCGTGGTCTGGTAGTAGTTGGTGCGCAGCGTCGCCAGGATCAGCTCCATGTAGCGTCGCAGCAGCTGATCGTCGTTGAGGCTCGCCACCCCGTCGAGATGACGCACGATGGTCTCGACGCAGGCATCGATGGCCTGTGCGCTCCCCGTTTCCTGAGGATGGAAGCGCAGCGCGAACAGGCGCACCAGCTCACCGGTGATCTCGGGATGATTGGCCAGAGTCGTGGCGATGTAGTCCTGCGACATGCCGAAGCGAATCTGCTTCAAGTAGCGTGCATAGCCGCGCAGCATGGCGACCTCTCGCCAGTCCAGATTGGCGACGATCACCAGGCGATTGAAGGCGTCGTTGTCCGCTTCGCCAGCCCAGATGCGCTGGAAGGCCTCGATGAAGGGTTCGCGCATCGCCTGCAGGCTGACTTCGATGCTGGTGTGATGTTCCAGGTCGAAGTCGTGGATCCAGTAGGTCGTCTCCTCCGTCTCGATCTCGTAGGGCCGCTCGCCGATCACCCGCAACCCCAGGTTCTCCATCATCGGCAGCACGTCGGACAGCGGAATCGGGCGGCCACGGTGGAACAGCTTGAGGTTGACTCCGCTGCTCTCTTCCTCCAGCAGGCGATAGAGCGACAGCGCCAGATCCTTGCCGTCGTCCAGCTCGATCAGGTGATGAACGTCGAATACCGCCGTGCGTGCGCCATAGTCGTCACGATAGCTGGCGGGAAAAGCGTTGCGGAAGCGATCCATCAGGCGATTGGCCTGCTCCTCGCCATAGCCTTCCACCATGGCTTCCTGGAGCTCGTCTCGCCAGCTGCGGGCCAGGCGGGCCACCTTCGCCTCGATCCGCCGGATGTCGACGTCCTTCGGCGTCTCGCCGTTGAAGCGCAAGATGAACTGGATGCGTGCCAACACCGATTCCGAGAGATAGGTATTGAAGTCGCCGAAGACGGCATCGAGTTCCTCGCAGAGCAGATCCTGAATGCGCAGACGCAGGTCGGTGGAGAAGACGTCGCGGGGCACGAACACCAGGCAGGAATGGAATCGCCCCGAACGGTCGGTACGGACGAACAGCCGCACCCGACGCCGCTCACGGATGTCGAGAATGCCCAGCGCCGTTCGCGCCAGCTCCTGAATGTCGATCTGGAAGAGATCGTCGCGCGGGTAGACCTCGAGGATCTGCAACAGTTGCTTGCCGTTGTGCCCCTTGGGGTTGAAGCCGGCGATGTCCATCACCGCCTTGAGCTTGCGGCGCAGCAACGGGATGTTGCGTGGCGACTCGTTGTAGACGGTGGCGGTGAAGAGTCCGAGGAAGCGACGCTCACCGACCACCCGGCCGTGTTCGTCGTAGCGATCCACCGAGATGTAGTCAGGGTAGGTGGGTCGGTGAACTCGGGCGTGGTGAGCGCTCTTGGCGAACGACAGCAGTTGGGGCACCAGCACGAAGCGTTCGCCATCGACGCCCAGCTCGGTGCGAATGCGCTCGCGATAGCGCGGCTGATCGAGGCGGAAGACGCCCAGTTCGCTGCCGGCGACCTTCTCCAGGCGATCGCCCTCGGTATCCGTCTCGACGGTGAACTCGTCGTAGCCGAGGAACGTGAAGTTGTCGCGCACGAGCCACTCGAGAAAGGCGATCGCCTCGGCATGATCGTCGGCATCGACCGTCTCCGGCCGTCCCGCCTCGAGCTCGTCCACCGCTGCACGCACCCGCTCGCACATGGCGGGATAGTCGCCCACGGCGGTACGTACGTCCTGCAGCACTTCATGAATGCCGCTTTCGATCTCGGCCAGAAAGGCGGGATTGGAGTGGCGGTCTATCTCGATGACGATCAACGACTCGCGGGCAGCCGGCGCCCCATCGCCACGCGGCGAAGTGACTTGTTGGAGGTCGTGCCTGGCACTGCGCTTCACGGCCAACACGGCATTGTGGATGGCATGCACGGTGAGACCGCGACGGTTCAGTTCGATGCGTACCGAATCGACGAGGAAGGACATGTCCTCGTGCAACACCGCCACGAAGGTGTGCGTCGACTGCCAGCCGTGCTCTTCGAAATCGGGGTTGAAGACCCGCACCTTGGGTTCGGCAGAGTCGAAGTGCTGAATGAAATGCCACACCGACAGCGTGGCACCGTAGAGATCGTCGAGTCGTCGGTCGGCCAGATCGTCCAACGGCACCGTGGCGTAGAAGTACCGCGCGAAGGCATCCACCGCCTCGGCGCGCTTCCGGTCCAGGCCGCTCTCCAGCCGCTCACGCAACTGATCGAGGATATCCTGCCTGTCCGCTTCGATCGTCTCGTAATGCATCCCTCACCTCGACTGCCACGGGCCGCGATCGGCGACCCAGATAGATGTTCGGCGATGACCCCGCCCGTGACGCCAGCTTACTGCAGCCCGTTCAGCCAACCTACCGAGTTGCCGGCCTTTTCATGGTGCATGTCGCTTGCGCATCGCTGTCGACGCCATGATGCCTTGACTTTCCTGCCAGGCATCGAAAGGCTCAGGCTTCACGGCGAACCAGCAGCACACCGCATTCGCAGTGGTCGGTCCAGGGAAACTGGTCGAACAGCGCCAGGCGTTCGACGTCGTGGGATTGACTGAGAGACTCCAGATTGTGCGCCAACGTATCGGGGTTGCATGAAATATAGACGATACGCCGATACCCGCTCAGTTGACGACAGCTCGCCGCGTCGAGACCGGCACGCGGCGGATCGACCAGCACGGTGGAAAAGTCGTGATCATCGAGGGCCATGGCGGCCACGCGCCGCCCCGCTTTTTCACCGGCCAAGGCCTCGGCGAACTCCTCGGCGGACATGCGTGCCACATGCACGTTGTCGATGCCGTTGGCTGCCAGGTTCTGCTGCGCACTGGCCACCGACACCCGCGAGATTTCCGTGGCCACCACACGCCGGAAATTCTCGGCCAGCGCCACGGTGAAGTTGCCGTTTCCACAGTACAGCTCCACCAGATCGCCATCGCCGCTGTCACGCGTCACGTCCCGAGCCCAGGCGAGCATCGAGCGACACACTTCGGCGTTGGGCTGGGTGAAGCCATTCTCCACTTGCTGATAGTGGAAGGTCTGCCCTTCCACCTCGAGTCGCTCCCAGACGTGATCCCGAGCGAGCACCAGGCGCTGCTTGCGAGCCCGCCCGATGATGTCGATGCCCAGCCGCTCCTGCAGCTGGCGGGCCTCGGCCTCCCAGGCGTCATCCAACTGGCGGTGGTAGATCAGCGTCACCAGCGCTTCTCCGGAGAGCGTGGTGAGGAACTCCACCTGAAAGAGCTTGCGCCGCAGCACCGGACTTGCCAGCAGCGCCTCGCGCAGGCGCGGCATCAGCGCGTTGATGTGCCGGCTGGCCACCGGGTAGTCGTCCAGGCGCACCACCCTCTTGTGCTTGGGGTCATCGGGGTCGACCTCGAACATGGCGTAGAAGAGATCGTCCCCGGCGTGCCAGATGCGGAATTCGCAGCGCTGCCGGAAGTGGCTCGGCGGCGAGGCAAAGACCTCGAGATCGGGCGGTGCGAAGCGCGCGAACTGGCGGCGGATGCGCTCGCACTTGGCAGCGAGCTGGTCGTCATAGCGGGGCGGGTCGACAGCAGGAATGGACACGGCAACTCCGTAGGGATGACGGTAACGGGAAGACTAGAAAGGCGCTCAACCGACAGGCAACAGGCGCGGCTCGGCAAACCCGAAGCGGGCCAGACCACGGGCCAGGCGCGCGTCGGGGGCAGTGGCCAGGCTCGCATCTTCAGCGTGGCGCTGGGCGGTATCGCCCACCACCTGCCCGGTGCGACGGGCGATGGCCGAACTGGAATCGACCAGCGTCACCGGCCAGGGAGCCGACTCGGCGATCTCGCGATGCAGTAGCGGAAAGTGAGTGCAGCCAAGCACCAGGGTATCCAGCGTGGGCGACCGCCACAGCGGGGCCAGCGCCGCACGGATGGCGCTCTCGTCGACCGTCTCTCCCGCTACCCGACGCTCGGCCTGCACCACCAGGCCATCGGCTGCCACGCGCTCTACCCGGCAGTCGCTGGCGAAATCACGGATCAGTCGCTCGGTGTAGGGGCGCACCACGGTGGCACTGGTCGCCAACAGGGCGACATGGCGGTTTCGGCTGAGACGTGCAGCCGGCTTGATGGCCGGTACCGTCCCCACCACCGGCACCGAAAGGCGCGCACGCAGGGCATCGAGCGCCAGGGTGCTGGCCGTGTTGCAGGCCACTATCAGCACCGCGCAGCCACTGGCTGTCACGGCCGCCTCGCACACCGCCAGGATGCGCGCTACCAGCCAGGCATCGGGGCGAGTGCCATAGGGCAGCATGGCGTTGTCACAGACATAGGTCAGCGCCGCACCAGGCAGCTGGCGACGCAGTTCGGCGACCACGGACAGCCCGCCGACGCCGGAGTCGAAGATCAGGATCGGGCCGGGCATGCAGCGGTGCAGGTCATTGCGTTGAAGCGCGCCTGCCGGCGCGGCCGGCAGGGACGGAGAAAAAGGTCGATCATGCAGCTGGACTCCGCGACGACGAGGCGCCCATTCTAGCAGCCTGCCGTGCCACGCAAAGCCCGGCACCCTCCCGCTCGGCTCAAGACACTGGCTCGGGAGCCTCCTTCAGCTCGGCATAGAGTTCGGGGTACGCCTGCTGGAGCCGCTCCAGCTCGGCCGCGGCGCCTTCCGGCAACGCCTCGGCGAGCCGGTCGAGATCCTCGTCCTCGAAGTGTTCGCGAATCAGCGGGAACAGCAGCTCGCGCTCATCGCGCAAGTAGGCGCGGTGGGCGTCGAGATAGGCCTTGAGATCGTCGGCGAAGCGGTCCATCGGGACCACGGCGTCCATCAGTATCATGTCGATGTCGTTGGACAGTCGCTTCAACTGGCGGCGCAACGCCTGGTAATCGCAACTCAGGCGTTCCGTCAGCACCTGGCAATCGGGTTGCTTGGCCTGGAGACGCTCCGCCAGCACGCTCTCGAGCGGCTGGGTGAAACCTTCCATGTAGTCGAGAATGTAGTCGACCACCTCCCGAACCAACTGAAAGTTGGGCCGCTCTCCAGCGGACAGGGTCTTCTGCTTGAGCTGAAGGACGTGCAACATGCGCGCCATGTTGGCATGATCCTGGCGCAGCTGGGTCAGCATGGGCATGTCGAGGCCTCCTCTAACCGGCGGGTGAACGGCATACTGGATTGGAGTCGCGTAGCGGGGGCGGGTTCAGTGCCACGTCAACGTCCCGACGCACGTGACCGGGAGTGCTGTATCACCCTAGTGCCTTTGTGCCCGCAGCGCCTATCATCAAAAGTCATATTGACAAAGCCGCCAAGCAGCTTTCAACGCTTGATCCCGACTCTCCGATTCGGCACCGTTGCCGACATTCCAGCAAGGACGAGCCCATGGACCTCTTCGAATCGGCCAACGACGCTGCCTCCCCGCTCGCCTACCGTATGCGCCCGCGGCGCCTGGCTGACTACGTCGGCCAGCAGGCGCTGGTCGGGCCCGGCAAGCCGCTGGCCCGCATGGCCGAGACGGGCAAGGTGCGCTCGATGATCCTGTGGGGCCCACCCGGCAGCGGAAAGACCACCCTGGCCGACATTCTCGCCGAGGAGTCGGGCTCCCACCTGGAGCGCCTCTCGGCGGTCATGGCCGGGGTCAAGGAGATCCGCGCTGCAGTGGAGAGAGCCCGCGCCCTGCAGGCCCAGGGGCGCACCACCCTACTGTTTCTCGACGAGATCCACCGTCTCAACAAGAGCCAGCAGGACGCCTTGCTGCCTCACGTCGAGTCGGGGCTGTTGACGCTGATCGGCGCCACCACCGAGAACCCTTCCTTCGAGGTCAACTCGGCGTTGCTATCGCGGGCCCGCGTGCACGTGCTCAAGCCGCTCGGCGAGACGGAGCTCATCGAGGTGATGCGCCGTGCCCTGGCCGACCGCGAACGCGGCCTCGGCGAGCGACGCATTGCCGTGAACGACGACGTGCTGGAGATCATCGCTCGGGCAGCGGCAGGAGACGCGCGCCGCGCCCTGGGCCTGCTGGAAACCGCCTGCGATTTCGCCGAGCCGGGAACGGACGGGGGCGAAGTGCTGCACCGCGAAGCGCTCGACGACGTGCTCGGCCACCAGGCCAGCGCCTTCGACAAGCAGGGCGACCATTACTACGACTTGCTGTCGGCCATCCACAAGTCGGTGCGCTCCTCGCGGCCCGATGCGGCGCTGCTCTACATCGCCCGTTTCGTTCAGGGCGGCGGCGACCCGCTGGATGTGATCCGTCGACTGGCAGCCATTGCCTCCGAGGACGTCGGCAACGCCGACCCGCGCGCCCTGCCGTTGACGATGTCCGCCTGGGACGCCTACCTGCGCCTGGGCGACTACGAAGGGCAGCGCGCCATCGCCCACGCCGCCATCCACCTCGCCGTGGCGCCCAAGAGCAACGCCATCGACCGGGCATGGAAGCGCGCCCAGGCTTTCGTGGCCGCCCAGCCGAGCCTGGAAGTGCCCACCTATCTGCGCAATGCGCCCACCAAGCTGATGGAGTCGCTGGGCCACGGTGACGGCTATCGCTACGCGCATAACGAGCCCAACGGCTATCCGGCGGGCAGCGCCCACGACTGCTGGCCGGGTGACACACCTCGGGAGCGTTTCTACCGGCCCACCGAATACGGTCAGGAGAAGCGGTACGGCCAGATGATGGAATGGCGGGCGGAGCTGGATGCGGCCGCCGACCGGGAATCGTCCTGAATCATCGCGGGGAATCCAGAAACGCCCGCGCCCGAGGGTCGTCGACGTAGGCCACGTTGAGTCGAATCCAGGGCGACTCGTTCGCCTCGGGGAGGAAGACATCTCCCGGAGACAGCCGAATGCCCCGTCGCCCCGCGCTGGCCACCAGTTCCCGAGATGATGCGACATCCGGATGACGCGCCCACAGGAACATCCCGCCTTGGGGCGTCGCGTACGTTTCCCAACCGCCGTCGCGGGCCAGCGCGAGGGCAGTGACCATGCGCCGCGACAAGCGCTGGTACAGTTTCTCCGTCAGTCGGCGGTAGCTCCCGTTGCGCAACAGGGTGGCCACCACCTGCTCGGCGAAGGGCGAGGTGGCGATGTTGCTCAGCATCTTCACGTCGACCAGCGGCTTGAGGAGTTCCGGCGGCGCGGCGATGAAGCCGACCCGCAGCGAGCAGGACAGGGTCTTGGAGAAGCTGCCCACGTAGAGGACCCGCTGGAGGCCATCCAGCGCGGCCAGTCGCGGCGTGGGCGTCGGCTGGAAATCGGCGTAGATATCGTCCTCGACGATCCGCAGATCATGGCGCTCGGCCAACGCCAGCACTCGCCGGGCAACCGCCGCGGAAAGGGTCGTGCCGGTCGGGTTGTGGAGGACGCTGTGGCAGAAGAACAACTTGGGGGAATGGCGCTCGAGCAGCGTCTCGAGGTGCTCCGGATCCGGCCCCTCCTCGGTGCGGCGCACGCCGACGACGTTGACGCGGTGGAGGTGCAGCAGCCCGAACAGGTTGTAGTAGCCCGGAGACTCGACGATGACGGTGTCTCCCGGCCGCAGCAGCCAGCGCACGATGACATCGAGCGCCTGGCTCCCGCCACCGGTCATCAGCAATTGATTGGCATCGACCTCGATGGCGAGACGACGCAGCCGTTCCTGCAGCAGGGCGCGCAGCTCGGGCGACCCCAGCGGCGTGCCGTACTCGAACAACCCCGCCGACGACTGCCGCGTCACCTGGCGCAGGGCATGACCGAAGAGGTCCTCGTCGCGCCAGGCGTTGGGCAGCCAACCGCAGCCCAGCCGCAGCGACTCGCCGTCCTCCTGGAAGAGGTTCCACATCTCGTCGGAGACATCGGCCATGCCCGAACGCGCCCCCCGCTCGGCGTCATCGACCGCCCCATCGGCCACATAGAACCCCGAGCCAGGCCGCGAGACGATCCACCCCAGGGCAACGAGCCGTTCGTAGGCCTCGATCACCGTGTTGCGGCTGACGCCGTGCGTCGCGGCGAGTCGGCGGATCGACGGCAATCGCTCGCCGGATACGCCGTGCCGCACGATCCAGTCCTGGATGCCATCGGTCAGTTGCTCGACCCGGGGACGCGCCGCGAGCGGATCGACCTTCACCTGCATGGGCCTCCCCCTCCTCGCCCGCACCGTTACCGCAAAATCCGTCGCCAGTGTACCTTATGCCGCACCGGGTGGGATGGGAGCCTGAGCTCTCCATCCATTCGCTCGAGGAACACCATGCCATCGCTTCCGGGACTCCGCCTGGCCTTGGCCCTGTGCCTGATCACCACCGCCGTCAACCTCCAGGCCCCCTACTACGACGCCCTGGCGACCCATGACGGCCTCGGCGTCACCGCCACCAGCATCGCCTTCGCCTGCTATGTGCTCGGCATCCTGCCCGTGCTCCTCCTGGGTAACGGACTGCCCGACCGGTTTGGACGACGCTCGCTGATCGCGGCCGCCCTGGGGCTGTGCCTCGTCGCCACCCTGCTGACATGGCTCGCTCCCGGTGTCATCACGCTCGCCGTCGCCCGTTTCCTGATGGGCATCGCCACCGCTCTGACCTCGGCCTCGGCGCCGGCCTACATGCTGTCGCTGTTCTCCGGTCGCGATACCCGACGCCCTACGGCCTGGGTGACGACCAGCACCTCGCTCGGCTTCGGCCTGGGGGCCGCCCTGACCAGCCTGTGCCTGCTGTACGAACCCAGCCTGGCCCCGCCGAGCCTGTGGTGGTATCTATGCGCGGCTTCCCTGGCGTTGCTGGGCCTGTGGCGCCTGGAGGACGGCACCTCCCATCCCCCAACCCCCGTGCGCTTGCGTCTGCCCACCTATCCAGCCGGTGGCGTGACGTTCGGCGTCGCGATCCTGTTGGCCTGGGCCACGGTCGGGCTGGTCATCGCCCTGCTGCCCGGCGTGCTGGCTCGACACGGCCTGTCGGCCTGGTCCGGATTCGCCACCCTCGGCGTCTGCAGCGGCGGCGTCCTGTTCCAGCCCCTGGCCAGGCGCCTGGCCCCGGTGGTCTCCGTTCGCCTCGGCCTGGTCATCCTGCCGTTGGCCTATGCGCTGATCGCCTGGGGCGCGCTCAACGGCCAGTTGCCCGCCGTGCTGCTGGGCGCCGTGGGGGCCAGCAGCGCCTGCTACGGCTTCATCTACCTAGGTGGCCTGAGCGGCGTCCTGGAAGCGGCCGGCGACCAGCCTGACCGCGCCAGCGCGGGGTTCTTCCTGCTGGCCTACATCGGCTTCAGCGTGCCGGTCGTCGTCACCGGCGCACTGATGGAACACCTCGGCCAGCACGATGCCCTCATCGCCTTCGGCATCGCGCTGCTCATCACCAGCCTGGCGGTGAAGGGTCGACTGTGGCAGCAGGGCCGCCGCGCCTCCCCGCTGGCATGATCGCCGGTGCCTGAACGCCGACGGCCATAACGAGATCGCCCCCGAGCATTGCCGGGGGCGA
This sequence comes from Billgrantia gudaonensis, assembly GCF_900100195.1. Taxonomy (GTDB): domain Bacteria; phylum Pseudomonadota; class Gammaproteobacteria; order Pseudomonadales; family Halomonadaceae; genus Halomonas; species Halomonas gudaonensis. Next base: position 145,464 of record NZ_FNES01000001.1, on the reverse strand, counting down.
TGACATGCCGCGAAGCCGTCTGGCTCAGCGAGACTCGCGAATCACATCGACGCCGTCGGGTACCTCGAGTTCGAAACGCGCTGCGTCGATGGACGAGTTCATCACCACATCGTGGAATTCGATGGCGGTTTCCTGACCGGTGCTGTCGGTCATCTGCAGGAAACGCAGGCGCTGATCGCGGAAGGTCATCTCAAGCTCCTCGAAGAGGGTATCGGAAGCCTTGGGCACCAGCGTGAAGCTATCGCCCCCTTCCTGTTGGCGATACGAAACCTCGTAGCTCTCGGTGAGCTCGTCGGCGCTACCGGAAAGCAGCAGGGCAGGCGTGTGGGTGACGCGCTGATCGAGCGCCTGGACGGTGACCTGCTCCAGATCGGGATCGTAGAGACTGACCTCTTCACCGTCCGACACCACCACCTGCTCGTAGGGAGCGTCGACCTCCCAGCGGAACTTGCCGGGACGCGACAGCCACATCCGGCCACGGGTCTCCTGCAGGCGTTCACCGCCGCCATCGAGGATCAACTGCTCGAAGCTGGCCTGGTAGGACTCGAGCGGCTCGAGGATGGCAGTCAGTCGCTCAGCGCCGTCGTTGGCCAGCACCGCCGTCGGTACGGCAAGGGCCGCAGCCAGCACGGCCAAGCGTTTTTTCACGGTCATCGTCATGAGTCTCCTTGGACGGTTGCACGACACTCCTGTCACTCGGACTGCCGCCGCGCCGGTGGGTTGCGCACCCGCCGACGCTTGCAGGATGATTGCACGGTTACCCGCTGGCGTCGCTGGGTGGCGACATCGTCAATCCCCCGCCGGCGGCCCTGCCAGCACTTCGCGCGCGCCGTTGGTGCCCATTGAGGAGACCACCCCCGCGGCTTCCATCGCCTCCACCAGGCGCGCCGCGCGGTTGTAGCCGATCTTGAAGCGGCGCTGCACCGCCGAAATGGAGGCGCGGCGGCTTTCGGTGACGAAGGCCACGGCTTCGTCGTAGAGCGCGTCCTGCTCGGCATCACCGCCACCCTCGCCACCATCGGACTCGAGGCCGGTAAGCGCGTCGGCGGTGACGCCACCAGAAAGGATCTCCTCGATGTATTCCGGTTCGCCGCGACGCTTCCAGTCCTCCACCACGCGGTGTACCTCGTCGTCGTCGACGAAGGCGCCGTGGACGCGGGTGGGCAAGCCGGCACCCGCCGGCAGGTAGAGCATGTCACCGTGGCCGAGCAGGTTTTCGGCCCCGCCCTGGTCGAGGATGGTGCGCGAATCGACCTTGGAAGAGACCTGGAAGGCCATGCGCGTGGGGATGTTGGCCTTGATCAGGCCGGTGACCACGTCCACCGAGGGGCGCTGAGTGGCCAGTATCAGGTGGATGCCGGCGGCCCGCGCCTTCTGCGCCAGCCGCGCGATCAACTCCTCCACCTTCTTGCCGACGATCATGAACATGTCGGCGAACTCGTCGATCACCACCACGATGTAGGGCAGCTTCTCGAGCACCGGGGGATGCTCGTGCATCTGCCACGGTTGCGGCTCCCACAGCGGGTCGGCGACCTGGGCACCGGCGCGCTCCGCCTCGTCGAGCTTGGCGTTGAAGCCGGCGATGTTGCGCACCCCCATGGCGGCCATCAGCTTGTAGCGCCGTTCCATCTCGGCGACGCACCAGCGCAGGGCGTTGGCGGCCTCTTTCATGTCGGTGACCACCGGCGCCAGAAGATGCGGGATGCCGTCGTAGACGGAGAGCTCGAGCATCTTGGGGTCGACCATGATCAGGCGCAGCTCGTCGGGCGTGGCCTTGAGCAGCATCGAGATCAGCATGGCGTTGACCCCCACCGACTTGCCCGAGCCGGTAGTGCCAGCCACCAACAGGTGGGGCATCTTGCCCAGGTTGGCCACCACCGGGCCACCGCCGATGTCCTGACCGAGCGCCAGAGTGAGCGCCGAAACGGCCTCCTGGTAGCGGTCTGAATCGATCACCTCGCGCAGGCGGATCATCGCCCGGTGCGGGTTGGGTATCTCGATGCCCACCGTGGGCCGCCCCGGGATCACCTCCACCACGCGTACGCTCTTGACCATCAGCGAGCGCGCCAGGTCCTTGGCCAGGTTGCTGATCTTGGAGACCTTCACCCCCGCCGCCGGCTTGATCTCGAAGCGGGTGATGACCGGCCCCGGCCAGGTGTGCACCACCTCTGCCTTGACGCCGTACTCACGCAGGCGCGTTTCGAGCAACTCAGCCATGTCGGCCAGCTGCTGCTGGGTGTAGTTCTGCTGGTGAGGCTCGGGTGGCGTGAGCAGGCGCAGGTCGGGCAGCTGACCATCCGGCTCCGGCAAGCCGTCGAGCACCGGGCGTTGGCTCTGCAGATGTTCGACCGTCCACAGCGCTGGACCTTCGGGGTCCTCCGCCGCGTCATGCGCCTGCTCGGCCGTAGCGTGGCGCTGCGGGTCTGCAGCGCTTCCCGGCGTGTCGGCCGACTCCCCGCGCGACTCGCGCCACGAGCGCAGTCCCGAGGCCTGATCATCCCCGGCCGGGCCGTCGGTCTGATCCTCGGCTTCGCCCTCCGACGGCTCGGGCGGCGCGAAGGTCATGACGGCACTACGCTCTGCGCCAGCCTCCGGCTTCATGTCGTCCCAGCGCAGTCGCGGTTCGTTGTCGTCTGGCTCCGGCTCGGTCGGCTGCCAGTCACCCATGCCCGGCTCGCGGCGCGCCTTGGTCGTTGCCGGCTCTTCGTTGCCGGATACGACCGGCCGCGACGGCGTCGAGCTGCCCTCGCTCTCACCTTCCTCTGCCGGCTCGGGGTCGCGGGCTCGCAGCGGCATGGCTTCGGCCAGCGGTTCCGGCTCGTCGCGGCGGGCGCTGAGCGGCGACCGAGGCGACTCGGGGGTGGCGTCCCTCGCCGGGCTCTCCGTTCGGGCGGCATAGGCCGCCCCGGGCTGCTTGGCTGAGGGCGTGCGCTCGGGCACTTCCCAGGGGATCTGCACATCGCCGTCATCGCCGTAGTTCTCCGACAGCCCGGGCTCTCGCGCAGCACCCTCGACCGGACGCCGCTGACGCTGCCACCAGCGGCGCCGCGGCGGCTGATGCGGCGCCGCTGGCGCCTCGGCGGCCGGTTCGCCGACGTCATCCTCGACATCACGCCCGGCCTGGCGCGCCTCGCGTCGCTCGCGCGCCAGGCCGAAGGGAACGGCCGTCCAGCGCCATAGCCTCAACGCCCCATGACCCAGCTCATCCATGACGGTCAGCCATGACAGACCGCTGAACAACGGAAAGCCGCACAACATGGCAGCCACCGCGAGCAGACCGGTACCGCCGGTATCCACCAGCGGAACCAATGCGCCCACCAGTCCTTCGCCGAGAATCCCGCCCGCAGCGTAAGGCAACAGGCTGTCGGGATTGTAGAAATGCAGGGCTCCCAGGGTGGTCGTGCCCAGCAGCAGCAGCACGAGTCCGCCCAGACGCACGGCCAGCGCCGTGGCATCCCACTCGAAGCGCACTTGCCGCGAGCGCACCAGCCACCAGCCACCGAAGCCCAGCATGCCGGGCCACCACAGTGCGCTGGCACCGAACAGCGAATAGAGCACGTCGGCCAGCCAGGCGCCGATGGGGCCCATCCAGTTGGTCACGGCCGTCTCGGGACCGCGCTGAGACCAACCCGGGTCGCTGGGTTGGTAGCTGAACAGCGCCAGCAGCAGGAACACGCAGGCGGCCAGCAGGACGATCACCACGCCCTCGCGTGCGGCCCCCTGCAGGCGCAGTCCGAACCGCTTGGCGCTGGCTCGGGCCTGGTCGGCCGTGGCCCGTGCCGAGGCTCGCTTCTCCTTCACGCTCAACTGTTATCCCCCTAGCGCCGTGACAACGGCACCTTGCAGAAGCCTCGAATGGTCCGAATCGTTCTCGACCGTCCATCATACCGGGACGACGCGCCAGCGCACAGGGAGTGACCACCTTGCGCTTGAGCGGCCGCACAACCAGCGTCACACTGGGCATTCATTCACGCGAAGGCGCCCCGTGTCATCATGCTGCCCTGGCTGCCCAAGTCACCGATCGCTTTCCCTTGCGTCTCGCAGGCGCTTCGCGACCCCGACGGCCTGTTGGCCGCCGGCGGCGATCTGACGCCCGAATGGCTGCTCGCCGCCTATGCCCGTGGCATCTTCCCCTGGTACAGCGACGACCAGCCGATCCTGTGGTGGAGCCCCGAGCCACGCATGGTGCTCTTTCCCGACGCGCTGCGCGTCTCGCGAAGCCTCGCCAAGCGAGTGCGCAACGGTGGCTTCTCGGTCACCTTCGATCATGCCTTCGACACCGTGGTTGCCGCCTGTGCCGCCCCGCGCCCCGGCCAGCCGGGCACCTGGATCACCGACGCCATGCGCCAGGCCTATGGCACTCTTCACACCCTGGGTTTCGCCCGCTCGGTGGAGGTATGGCGAAACGATCGGCTGGTGGGAGGACTCTACGGCGTGGCCATGGGCGGCGCTTTCTTCGGCGAGTCGATGTTCTCGCGCGAGAGCGATGCTTCCAAGGTCGCGCTGGTGCATCTCGTGCGGGCCATGCGCACCGGCGGCGGACGGCTGATCGATTGCCAGATGCATACCGCTCACCTGGAGCGTCTCGGCGCCCGGGACATCGCTCGCGAAGCGTTCATCGGCTATCTTGAAGAGTGCCTGACAGGCCCGGCGGAACGGCGCTTCGGCTATCCATTGCCGGCCTGGCCGAAACCCGATGACGCCACGAATCCGTCGACACCTCATGCACTCACATAGGAGGCGGCCGCCGTGAGCAGCAATGCGCCCCAACAGCCGGTGCGCGACCTGCGCTTCTTCCTGACGGTACCTCATGCCTGCAGCTACCTGGCAGGGCGAGAGGCCACCACCCTCTTCCTCGACCCTCAGGAATCCCACAGCCAAGGGGTCTACGATGCCTTGGCCCTGCTCGGCTTTCGCCGCAGCGGACGCCATCTCTATCGCCCGCATTGCGAGGGTTGCAGCGCCTGCGTCTCGGCACGCATCCCGGTCGCCGACTTCACGCCCAGCCGCAGCCAGCGCCGTGTCAGGCGCCGCAATGCCGATCTCAGCTGGAGCGTGCGCCCGGCACTCTTCGATGCCGAGCACTATGCGCTCTACGACCGTTACATCCGGACTCGCCACGCCGACGGCGACATGTACCCGCCGAGCCACGAGCAGTACCGTACCTTCCTGACGCTGGACGAGCCCTACGCCCGCCTCATGGAATTCCGCCTGGGCCAGCGGCTGCTCGGGGTAGCAGCTTTCGACCATCTCGATCATGGCCTCTCGGCGATCTATACCTTCTTCGACCCAGACCCGGAATGGAACCGGCGCTCGCTGGGCACCCTGGCGATCCTCAGCCTGGTCGCCCATGCTCAACACTTGGAGCTGCCACACCTCTATCTGGGCTACTGGATCCGCGAGTGTCGCAAGATGGCCTACAAGGAAGCGTACCAGCCCCTGGAGATTCTCGACGGCCGCCACTGGCGACGCATGATCGCTACCCGATAGGGGCCTTTCTTTGCCTTGGCGTCCGCCTTGCGGCACAATACCGCGCTATCCTGTCCAGCATGGGCTGGTCGTTGCGGGCATCACGCCCGATCGGTTTCAATCATCATCAGCGAGGAATCGCCTATATGGCACGTGAAGACCATATCGAAATGGAAGGCGTCGTCGTCGATACCCTTCCCAACACCACTTTCCGGGTCGAGCTGGAAAACGGTCACGTGGTGACCGCCCATATCTCGGGCAAGATGCGCAAGAACTACATCCGCATTCTCACCGGCGACAAGGTCAAGGTCGAGCTCACTCCCTATGACCTGACCAAGGGTCGCATCGTCTACCGCTCGCGCTGAGCCCTTTCTCGCGTCCTGCCACAGCGCCGCACGCCGGAGCCCCGTAGCCGAGATCGGCAAACCGCATACGAGACAACGCCCCGTCCGTAGACAGGGCGATGTGTCGTGCTGCCGGTCGCCGAGCGGCCATCAGGGCGCGTCGGCCAACTCCGCTTCCGTGGCCAGGTGCAGCTCGTCGTCTTCCACGCTGACGTGCACCACGCCGCCATGCTCGGAGAGCTCGCCGAACAAGATCAGCTCGGCCAGGGGCTTCTTGAGCTTCTCCTGGATCAGGCGTGCCATGGGACGCGCGCCCATGTCGGGGTCGTAGCCCTTCTCGGCCAGCCAGGCGCGAGCCGCTTCGTCCACGTCGAGCTGCACGCGCTTCTCGTCCAGTTGGGCCTGCAACTCCACCAGGAACTTGTCCACCACGCTGCGCACCACGGTAGTGGGCAGAGAGTGGAACTGGATGATCCCGTCCAGGCGGTTGCGGAACTCCGGCGAGAAGGTCTTGCGGATCACCTCCATGGCATCGGTGGAGTGATCCTGGGTCTGGAAGCCGATCGAACGGCGCGTGGCCTGCTCGACCCCGGCATTGGAGGTCATGATCAGGATCACATGGCGGAAGTCCGCCTCACGGCCGTTGTTGTCGGTCAACCGGCCATGATCCATCACCTGCAGCAGCAGGTTGAAGACCTCGGGATGCGCCTTCTCGATCTCGTCGAGCAGCAGCACGCAGTGAGGCTGCTTGGTGATCGCCTCGGTCAAGAGCCCTCCCTGGTCGTAGCCCACGTAGCCAGGGGGCGCGCCGATCAGCCGCGACACCGTGTGCCGCTCCATGTACTCCGACATGTCGAAGCGCACCAGCTCGATGCCCATGATGTGCGACAGCTGCCGAGCGACCTCGGTCTTGCCCACCCCGGTAGGGCCAGCGAACAGGAAGCTGCCTACCGGCTTGTCCGGCGACTTGAGGCCGGCACGCGACAGCTTGATGGCCGCCGCCAGGCTGTCGATCGCCTCGTCCTGACCGAACACCAGCATCTTGAGGTCGCGGTCGAGGTTTTCGAGCAGCTTGCGGTCGGAGCTGGAGACGCTCTTCGGCGGGATGCGTGCGATGGAAGCCACCACCGCCTCGACCTGGTCGACATCGATGGTGTCGACGCGCACCTCGGGCGGCAACAACCGCTGATGGGCGCCGGCCTCGTCGATCACGTCGATCGCCTTGTCGGGCAGGTGGCGATCGTTGATGTAGCGGTCCGCCAGGCGCGCGGCACTCTCCAGGGCGCCGTCGGTGTACTTGAGCTGGTGGTGCTCCTCGAAGCGCGAGCGCAGCCCCTTGAGGATACGGATGGTATCCTCAACCGAGGGCGCCATGACGTCCACCTTCTGGAAACGGCGCGCCAGGGCCCGATCCTTCTCGAAGATGCCGCGGAACTCCTGGAAAGTGGTGGAGCCGATGCAGCGCAGCTCGCCCGAGGAGAGCAGCGGCTTGAGCAGGTTGGAGGCATCCATCACGCCACCAGAGGCGGCACCGGCACCGATGACGGTGTGGATCTCATCGATGAACAGGACGGCGTTGGGTTGCTTGCGCAGCTCGGCGAGCAGACTCTTGAGGCGCTTCTCGAAGTCGCCACGGTACTTGGTGCCGGCCAGCAGCGCCCCCATGTCGAGCGCGTAGACCACCGCATCGCCGATCACTTCCGGCACGTCTTCCTCGACCACGCGTTTGGCCAGTCCCTCGGCGATGGCAGTCTTGCCTACGCCGGCCTCGCCCACCAACAGCGGGTTGTTCTTGCGCCGCCGCGCCAGGATCTGAATGACGCGCTCGAGCTCGTGGTCGCGGCCGATCAGCGGGTCGATCTTGCCCAGCCGGGCCTGCTCGTTGAGGTTGGTGGCGTAGCCGGTCAACGGGTTGGTGTTGGCCTCGGCACCGCCTTCCTCGACCTCCTCGGACTCCGGCGATGGCGAAGAAGGGTTCTGACCGTGGCCGGCCACCTTGGAAATGCCGTGGGCGATATAATTGACCGCATCCACACGCGCCACGTTCTGCTGTTTCAGGAAGTAGACCGCCTGGCTCTCCTGCTCGGAGAAGATCGCCACCAGCACGTTGGCCCCGGTCACCTCGCTCTTGCCGGATGACTGCACGTGGAAGACCGCACGCTGCAGTACGCGCTGGAAGCCCAGGGTGGGCTGGGTTTCACGATCGCCCTGATCCTCGGGGATCAGCGGGGTCGTGGAGTTGATGAAGTCCTGCAGGTCGGACCGCAGCTTGTCGAGGTTGGCCCCGCAGGCCCTTAGCACGTCTGCGGCCGAGGCGTTGTCGAGCAGGGCCAGCAGAAGGTGCTCCACGGTCATGAACTCGTGCCGCTTGGAGCGCGCCACGGTAAAGGCCGTGTTCAGGGTCAGTTCAAGTTCTTTGCTCAGCATGGCAGTCCCCTTCTCGCCGCCTAGGGCTTGCGTCGGATCTTTCACAGTCCGGCATCAATCAACATCGGGCACAAACGCGGCCGTTGCAAGTCGGGCACTCAACGTCGCCATTCACATCCCGTCTGACCATGCCAGCCGTCAGTCCGTTGCCTCGGTATCGCACAGCAACGGGTGCTGACACTCTCTTGCATATTGATTGACCTGATGGCTTTTGGTTTCCGCGATGTCGCGGGTAAAAATGCCGCAGGTGGCCTTTCCCCGGGTATGCACCGTCATCATGACCTGCACCGCCGTTTCGCCATCCATGTGGAAAAAGGTCTGTAGAACCTCCACCACGAACTCCATGGGGGTGAAGTCGTCGTTGTGCAACACCACCTTGTACATCGGCGGGCGGGCCAGCTCCGGGTCCGAGGATTGCACGGACAGGTCGCCGTCATCATCCTCCTGGGGCCGCGAGGGTTGCGTCATGCCAGCGACACCGCCCATCGCCACTCGGTCCCACGGACCATCTTTCTTGAACATAAGAGCCACATACCCTCTCGACAAGCCGCACGCCATCGTACACCTCCAACGCAATTGGACGGCATGGCGCCGGCGGGGTTCACCGAATATCTCATCATCTGCCGAAACCGCAGCCGGTTACAACGCAAGGGCCCCTGTCCACCGTCTGGCGGACAGGGGCCCCACGGCACGCCGTCGATGTCACATGTTGTCGGCGACGGCCTGACCGAATTCGGAACACTTGAGCAGCTTGGCGTTATCCATCAGGCGGTGGAAGTCGTAGGTCACTTCGCCCTTGGAGATGGCTTTTTCCATGCCCTTGAGTACCAGATCGGCCGCCTCGAACCAGCCCATGTGACGCAGCATCATCTCAGCGGAGAGGATCAGCGAGCCGGGGTTGACCTTGTCCTGGCCAGCATACTTCGGCGCGGTGCCGTGGGTGGCCTCGAACATGCCCACGGCGTCGGAGAGGTTGGCACCCGGGGCGATGCCGATGCCGCCCACCTCGGCCGCCAGGGCGTCGGAGAGATAATCGCCGTTGAGGTTCAGAGTGGCGATGACGTCGTACTCGGCCGGACGCAGCAGGATCTGCTGAAGCATGGCGTCGGCGATCACGTCCTTGACCACGATCTCCTTGCCGTTCTTGGGGTTCTTGAAGGTCATCCAGGGGCCGCCGTCGAGCAGTTCGGCGCCGAACTCCTCCTTGGCCAGCTCATAGCCCCAGTCCTTGAAGGAGCCTTCGGTGAACTTCATGATGTTGCCCTTGTGCACCAGGGTCACCGACTCGCGGTCGTTGTCCACGGCGTACTGCAGGGCCTGGCGCACCAGCCGCTTGGTACCCTCCACGGAGACCGGCTTGACGCCGATGCCGCAGTTCTCGGGGAAGCGGATGTTCTGAACGCCCATCTCTTCACGCAGGAACTTGATCACCTTGTCGGCTTCCGGGGTCCCGGCCTTCCACTCGATACCGGCATAGATGTCCTCGGAGTTCTCGCGGAAGATCACCATGTCGACATCGGCGGGCTTCTTGACCGGGCTGGGCACGCCTTCGAACCAACGCACCGGGCGCAGGCAGGTGTAGAGATCGAGCTTCTGACGCAGCGCCACGTTCAGGGAGCGGATGCCGCCGCCCACGGGAGTGGTCAGCGGCCCCTTGATGGAGACGACGTAGTCCTTGACGGCTTCGAGGGTCTCTTCGGGCAGCCAGGTGTCGGCATCGTAGACCTGGGTGGCCTTCTCGCCGGCGTAGACCTCCATCCAGTGTATCTTGCGCTCGCCGCCATAGGCCTTCTGCACCGCCGAATCGATGGCGATCTTCATGGCGGGCGTCACGTCCATGCCGATGCCATCACCCTCGATGAACGGAATGATCGGCTCATTGGGCACGTTCAGGGTGTTGTCAGCGTTGACGGTGATCTTCTGGCCGCCTTCTGGGACGACGATTTTCTGGAACCCCATTGAGAACTCCCCTGTCTGGTCTGTTCAGTGGAGCGCGGAGTATAGCATTCACCGCGCGGATCGGAGTAGGCTTGGAGCGAGTTTTGTCGACAATCCATGGTAGCAAGACCTTGGTCGAATGAGCGCACTTTACCTGCTGCACAAGCCCTACCGCATGCTTTCGCAGTTCACCGATCGCCAGCGCGGCGAGGGTGAGCGGCGTGCGACCCTGGCCGAGGTCATCGACGTGCCCGGCATCTACCCGGCCGGCCGGCTCGACTACGATTCGGAAGGCCTGCTGCTGCTCTCGGGCGACGGTGAACTGATCCATCGCATCAGCGATCCGCGCCACAAGCAGCCCAAGACCTACCGCGTCCAGGTGGAGGACACTCCCGGCGACGACGCCTTGAAGGCCCTGCGTCGCGGCGTCGAACTCGCCGACGGACCGACCCGGCCCGCCAAGGTGCGCCGGATCGACACGCCCGATCTGCCCGAGCGCCAACCGCCGGTGTCCGCCAAACGCCATCCGACCACTGCCTGGCTGGAACTCACGCTCACCGAAGGACGCAATCGCCAGGTACGCCGCATGACCGCGCACGTCGGTCACCCCACCCTGCGCCTGGTGCGCGTGGCCATCGGACCCTGGCGGCTCGACGGGCTGGCACCCGGCCAGTGGCGGCGCGAGGCACTGCATGCCCCACGCCGCTCGTCACCTCGGAGGAGACGCCGATGAATCGCTGGCAGCCCCACGTCACCGTGGCCACCGTGGTGGAGCGCGCCGGCCGTTTCCTGATGGTGGAGGAGCGCCCCGACGGCGGAGAAACGCGCTTCAATCAACCGGCCGGGCACCTGGAACCCGGCGAACGCATCCGCGAGGGGGCTCTGCGCGAGCTGCGCGAGGAGACCGCCTGGCAGGTCGGCATTACCGACTATCTGGGCATGTACGTCTATGAAGCCCCGAGCGGCGCCACCTTCCATAGCCACGGCTTCTTCGGAATGGCGCTGGCCCATCTCGGCACGCCACTGGACCCCAACATTCTCGGCGTGCACTGGCTGACCCTGGAGGAACTGGAAGCGCTGGAGCGTGCCGGCCAGTTGAGAAGCCCCCTGGTCATGCGCCGCGTACGCGATGCCCTGGCAGGGAAGTTCTATCCCATGGACGTGATCCACGAGCGCTGAAGCTTCCCGGAGAGTGGCGGCCAGCTACTGCTCGACGAAGAGAAGGCGGTACAGGGCCGGGATCACCAGCAGGGTCAGCAGCGTCGAGGCGACGAGCCCCGAGATGATCGCCCAGGCCATCGGCGGCCACAGCGTCGACTGGGTCAGCGTCAGCGGCACCAGGCCAACCACCGTCGTGGCCATGGTGAGCAGCACCGGCCGCGTGCGCCGCGACACTGCCGAGACCACCGCCTCGTCGACGGCCAGCCCCTGGCGTCGATTGGCATTCATCAGGTCGATCAGCACGATGGCGTTGTTGACCACGATGCCGACCAGCGCCACCACGCCGAGAATGGCGGTGAAACCGAACGGCTGCCCGGCAAGCCAAAGCCCCGGCACTACGCCGATCAATGCCAGCGGCACGCTGGCGAGCACGATCCCGAGCTGGCGAAAGGAATTGAACTGTGCCAGCAGGAACACCACCAGCAGAAGGCCGCCGATAGGCAGCGTCTGAAACAGTGCGGTGTTGGCATCGCCGGCCGACTCCGCCGCTCCCCCGACGGTGTAGCCGACCCCGGGTGGTAGATCGAGCGTTTCCAGTCGCGGCAGGATCTCGTCGAGCACGCCGCCGTAGGTCCAGCCATCGGCCACCTCGGCCAGCACGGACGTCATGCGCCGCAGGCCGCGATGCTGTATCACCGCGGGGCGCCAGGCCAGCTCCAGGGAAGCGATTTCGCCGAGCGGCACCGTACGACCGTCGGCTGCGGCCAGGCGCAGCCCCTCGAGCCCCTCGATGGAGAAGCGCTCGCCCTCCGGCGCACGCACCAGCAGCGGCGCAGGGTCGCGGCCGGCTCGCCAGGTGCTGACCTTGACGCCGCGGCTGGCGCCAGCCAGCGCCATGGCCACGTCGCGCCGCGAAAGTCCATACTCGGCGGCGCGGGCATCATCGGTTTCGACCTGCAGCGTAGCCAGCCCTTCGCCCAGGCGATGGCGTGCATCGCGGGCGCCCTCGGCCTCGCGAACCACGCTGAGGATACGGCCAGCGGCGTCGGCCAGCGCAGCCCGGTCCTGCGCATAGACGCGAATCTCCACTGGCGCCTCTACGGGCGGCCCCTGCCCCAGTCGCCGGGCCACCACCTCGGCCTCGGGCAGCCGCTGCGGTGCCACCGCCCGCACCCATGCCATCAGGCCCGCCAGGTCATCGGCGCCTTCGGCTTCCACCACCAACCGCGCCAGATGCGACTGGTGTGGCTGCTCGACCAGGTTGTAATAGAAGCGCGGCCCGCTGAAACCGACGAAACGATGCACCGCCTGCACCGCGGGCCGTTCGGCCAGTGCCGTGGCCAGGACCTCGGCCTGGAAGGCAGTGACATCGAGATGGGTGCCTTCGGGAAAGTTGAGATCGACGACCAGCTGGTTGCGATCGGTGTCGGGAAAGAAATCCTGATCGAGCAGCGGCATCATCGCCACGGCGCCTGCCAGCAGCGCACCGGCCGCTGCCAGCACCCAGGCCGGCCAGCGCACGGCGAACCGCCCGATGCTCCCGCCCATTGCACGGAGCCTCTCGCGGCGCGCCTGCGGGCGAGGCTTGAGTAGGCCGGCGGCGAAGATCGGCGTGACGAATACGGCATAGAGATAGCTCACCGCCAGGGTCAGCATCACCATGATCGGAATGGCACGGGTGAAGTCGGCCGTGTTGCCGCTCGAGAGCAGCAGCGGGACGAAAGCCGCCAGGGTCGTGCCGGTGGCTGCCAGCAGCGGTGTCGCCAGCTCACGCACGGAGCGCGTGACGGCCTGAATGGCCGTGCGTCCCTGATCGCGGTACCACTGGATGTTCTCGACCATGACGATGGCATTGTCCACCAGCATGCCGAGTGCGATGACCATGCCGGCCACTGCAATCTGGTGCAGTACGCCGCCACCCATGGCGTAGAGGGCCAGAGAAGAAAAGGTGACCAGGGGCACGATCATCATGACGGCAAGCCCCAGCCGCAGCCCCATGGCCAGGAACAGCAAGGCGCCGAGGATGCCGATGCCCAGCAGCAGCGAGACGCCGAGCTCCGCCAGCCGCCGCTCGACCCAGCGCGGCTGGTAGAAGGTTTCTTCGATCGTGAGCGGCGCATAGGCCGGACGCAATTCTTCCACCAGCGCTCGCAACCGCTTGCCGAAGCGCACGGCGTTGACCCGATCGTTTGAGAGCACCAACCCCAGCGCCACCGCCGGCCGGCCATCGTGCCACATGCGCTCGGTGGCCGGCTGCTGGACGGTGAGATTCACATCGGCCAGCTCGCCAAGAGGCACCTGGTCGCCGTGCACGGTGCGTATGGGCGTGGCGGCCAGTTCCTCCAGCGAGCCGAGTTCGCTGCGCGGGTCGAGCACCAGCGAGCGCCCAGCGACCGCCAGGCTTCCACCGGGAGCGGTCCGGTTGCGCGCGGCCAGTTGGTCACCGAGCGCACCGGCATCGAGCCCGGTCAGCTCGGCCAGGGTATCGTCCCAACCGATCACCACCTGCTGCCCGGGGTCGGCCAGCAGGTCGATGCGGGCGATTTCCGGGAGCCGGAACAGATCCCGGCGCAGCCGCTTGGCTGCCTCGCGCAGCTCGAGCAGGTCGTCGGAACCGGTCACTGCCAGTACGATGCCATGGGCATCGGAGTCCCGGTCGCTGATCTCGGCCTCGCCGACGCCGTCGGGAAATTCTCGGCTCGCCCGATCCACGGCAATGCGCACTCGCTCCCAGGCGGCATCGGTATCGTAGACGCTCTCATGCATCTCGAGCGTTATGTGAGCCACGCCGAGACGAGCGGTACCGATGATGTCGTTGACGTCTTCGATCTGGGCCAGCTCCTCTTCCAGCGGATTGAGAACCAGCCGCTCGACCTGCTCCGGCTCCGCCCCGGGGTAGGGCACCAGCACCCGGCCGAAGCGATAGGGAAAGAAGGGATCCTCCTGGCGATCCATCGCCACCCAGGCTGCCAGCCCCAACAGGGCCAGCAGCATCGTGATGCTGAGACTGAGCCGTTTGTATCGCAACGAGGCGAGCAGCCAGCTCATGGCAGCACCCCCACCTGCATGCCCTCCTCCACACGTCCCTGCCCGGCCGTCACCACCCGGTCGCCGGGGCTGAGCGCAGCAGATGACACCGACACCCAACCGTCGGCGAGGCGACCTGCCGTCACGGCAACGTGTCGCACCGTATCGTCTTCGCTCAGCACCAGGACGTACGGGGCATGGCCACCGGGATCGATCACCGCCGTCAGTGGCACCTGCATGACCGGCCCCGCGACCAGAGGAAGCCGAACCCGCAGCGACTCCCCGAGCGCCGGAGCAGGCTCGGCTTCGATAGTTACGATGACGGGGGCCATGGCGCCATCCGCACGACCGACATGGGCGACCCGCCCTGCCATGCGCTGCACCCTGGACATCGCTGTCAGCGTGGCTTCCTGTCCTACCTCGATCCGAGCGACGAGACGCCCCGGCACACGAATTTCGACCTCGCGTCCGGCGAGTCCGGCCAACTTCAGGACGGGCTCGCCGGCGGCGACGAAATCGCCGGGCTCGATCAGCAGGTCGGTCACTTCGGCATCGAAAGGGGCACGCAAGGTCAGCTCGTCGAGCTGTGCCCGGGCCTCGTCACGCTGCGCCAGGGCGCGTTCACGAGCCTGGGCGGCGGCCTCGTGCTCCGCAAGCAGGCGGTCCCGTTCCTCCTCGGCAATGAGGTTGCGTTCATGCAGGGTACGGACACGCTCCACGTCACGTTTCAGGCGGCCAAGACTGGCATCGAGTTCACGAACTCGGGCCTCGGCAGCCACCAGCGCCGGCGCCATGGCCGGATGGTGCAGCGTGGCCAGCAGCTCGCCCTGTGCCACCCGCTGCCCTCGCACCACGTGCCGCTCGCGCAGCACACCGCCATGCAGGAAAGCCGGCGCCGCGCGCTCGCTGGCCCGTACCGTACCGGGGAAGCGATACCTCACCTCCTGCTGCGCCAGGCGCACGGTTTCGCTGCGCACCCAGGGTAGCGGCTCCTCGATCCGCTCGACCTGCGCAGGAGCCCCATAGCAGCCCATCAACAACGCCGCCAACAGCATCGATATGGCCACCGGGCCCCCTTTCACCGCCCTTCGCATCGCCTCCCCTCCCTTCATGAACTGGTCGACCGGTCAGTTGCTGGCACAAAAAAAAGCTCACGAACGAGGCGTCACGCCTTCCATGAAGATCTTGAGGAAATCTTCCAGGAACGCCTCGTCGTCCCCCATGCCCGGCCAGTGCTCGTGATGACACTTGGCCTCGAACCACTGGGTGCAGGTCATCACGAACATGGCAATCACGTGGGTGGGGTTGATGTCCTGGCGCAGCATGCCGCGCCTCTGGGCCTGGCGAACCCACTCGGCCCCTGCGCCGACGAGCTGGTTGTCGAGTTCGCCGCAGTGACTGTCGCCTTCCAGGTGGGTCCAGGCGAACAGCCGCACCACGCCGGGATTGTCACGCAGGAAATGAAAGTAGGCTTCCACCGAGCGGCGCAGCAGTGCGGCATCCGGCTCGCCGGCCTCCTCGAGCATGGCCATCTGGGCCGTGAAGTAGCGCTCGAAGGCGCGATTCTTGACCGCCTCCCACAACTGCTCCTTGCTGCCGAAATGGTGGTGAATCAAGCTCTTGGTAACCTCGGCCGAGCGCGCCAGCTCGCTGAGCTTGACGGCGGAGAAGCCATGTTCGACGAACAGTGCCTCTGCCGCGTCGAGAATGCGCACGCGGGTCAGCTCGGGGTCACGGGTCTGGGATCTTGGGTTCATGACGCAACGATAGTCTTGATTGGCCGACCGGTCAATAACGTCGTTTTCCCGAGCGACGTCCTCACCAGATGAAGGTCCGCGGCAACATGAGGTATAATCCACGCCCATTTATGATCCACCAATTCCGTGAGCGCCCATGACCGCCACCCCTGGCAAGGTGATCGTCGGCATGTCCGGCGGCGTCGACTCCTCCGTCTCCGCCCTGCTGCTGCTCGAGCAGGGCTATCGAGTCGAAGGCCTGTTCATGAAGAACTGGGACGAAGACGACGGGACCGAATACTGCACCGCCAAGGCCGACCTGGCGGACGCCGAAGCCGTGTGCGAGAAACTCGGAATCAAGTTGCATACGGCCAACTTCGCCGCCGAGTACTGGGACAACGTCTTCGAGCACTTCCTGGCCGAATACCGGGCCGGGCGTACGCCGAATCCGGACATCCTGTGCAACCGCGAGATCAAGTTCAAGGTGTTCCTGGAGTACGCCGAGATGCTCGGTGCCGACAAGATCGCCACCGGGCATTACGTCCGCCAGCGCGAAGCGCGAGGCAGCATCGACGGCCAGCTCCGTCCGCGCCTGCTCAAGGGGCTCGACGCCAACAAGGACCAGAGCTACTTCCTGCACGCCGTGCCGGAAGCCGCCATCGCCCGTACGCTCTTCCCGGTGGGCGAGCTGGAAAAACCCGAGGTGCGTGCACTGGCCGAGCGCCATGGCCTGGCCACCGCCCGCAAGAAGGACTCCACCGGCATCTGCTTCATCGGCGAGCGGCGCTTCCGCGACTTTCTCAAGCAGTACCTTCCCGCCCAGCCCGGGGTGATCGCAACGCCGGAGGGCGACGTGATCGGCGAACACATGGGCCTGATGTACTACACCCTGGGCCAGCGTCAGGGACTGGGCATCGGTGGCCTGGCCGACTACCCCGAAGAGCCCTGGTACGTGGCCGCCAAGGATCTCGAACGCAACGTCCTCGTTGCCGTGCAAGGCAAGCATCACCCCTTGCTCTACACCGACGGCCTGGCTACCGAAGCCATGGAGTGGATCGCCGGCGCGCCGCCCGCCGACGCTGGACGCCTCACCGCCAAGGTGCGCTACCGCCAGGCCGACGTGCCCTGTACTTTCCGCACGCGGGAGGATGGCGGCGTGGAGGTTCGCTTCGATGATCCTCAGCGCGCCGTCACCCCCGGCCAGTCGCTGGTGCTCTACGATGGCGAGATCTGCCTCGGCGGCGGAGTGATTCGCAACGCCTGGAACACCACGGAGGGTCGCCCATGACCGTCACCACCCCGATTCATCGCGCCCCGGATTCGCCGGTGGCCCGCCAGGCGCTGGCACTCGCCGGCGTCTTCCAGGCGGCCAGCCTGGTCGACGAACTGGCCCGTACCGGCCAGGTCGAGCCTCGCCCCTGGGAGACACTCATCGAAGCCACCGTGGATACCAGCCCGGAGAGCTTCGAAGCCATTTACGGCGGCCACCCCAACAACCTGCGCCGCGGCCTCGAAGTGCTCGAGGCGGTGATCGGACGTCGGCAGGCCAACCCCGCCGTGCTGCGCTACGGCTTCTCGATGCTGATGCTGATGAACAAGCTGCGCAGCAACACGGCCATGATGGACGCATTGGGCGAGAAACTGACCCGGATCCAGGGTCAGGCCGAACACTTCGGCCCCACCCACGAGAACGTCATCGCCAGCCTCGGCGAGGCCTATCAGGAGACTCTCTCCACGTTCAAGACGCGCATCGTGGTTCAGGGCGATCCTTCGCTGTTGCAGAACCGCATGATGCCCGAGCGGGTGCGCGCCATCCTGCTGGCCGGCATCCGCTTCGCCTTGCTCTGGCACCAGCAGGGCGGCCGGCGCTGGAAACTGGTTTTCCAGCGCAGCGCTCTCAAGAAGGCACTGGACCAGTTGAACTGACCGCGCATCTCCACCACCGACCCGGAACTCGACCATGCAAGCCGCCGACCTGCCACTCTCCTCCCTCACCGCTCTCTCTCCCGTGGACGGACGTTATGCCGCCAAGGCCGCCGCCCTGCGCGAGCACTTCAGCGAGTTCGGACTGATCCGCGCCCGGGTCACCGTCGAGGTGCGCTGGCTGCAGCGTCTCGCCGAGCAGCCCGGCATCACCGAAGTGCCGCCGCTCTCCGCCGAGGCCACCGCCTTCCTCGAAGGGCTGATCCGCGACTTCTCGGTGGCAGACGCCGAACGCATCAAGGCGATCGAAGCCACCACCAATCACGACGTCAAGGCGGTGGAGTACTTCCTCAAGGAGCGGATCGCCGAGGTGCCGGAACTGCACGCCATCAGCGAGTTCGTGCACTTCGCCTGCACCAGCGAGGACATCAACAACCTCTCCCACGGCGTGATGCTCACCGACGGCCTCCGGGCCTTGCTGCCGGTGATGCACAGGCTCGCCGACGCCATCGCCGCGCTGGCCCATGAGCACGCCGAACTGGCGATGCTCTCGCGCACCCACGGCCAGACGGCGAGCCCCACCACGCTGGGCAAGGAGATGGCCAACCTCGCTTACCGCCTGCGCCGCCAGCTCGCGCAGATCGAGAGCGTCGAGATCCTGGGGAAGATCAACGGCGCGGTGGGCAACTACAACGCCCACCTGGCCACCTACCCGGAAGTCGACTGGGAGGCCAACGCCCGCACCTTCGTCGAAGGCCTGGGGCTGACCTTCAACCCCTTCACCACTCAGATCGAGCCCCATGACTACATCGCCGAACTGTTCGATGCGGTGTGCCGCTTCAACACCATCCTCATCGACTTCGACCGCGACGTCTGGGGCTACATCTCGCTGGGCTACTTCAAGCAGAAGACGGTCGAGGGCGAGATCGGCTCCTCGACCATGCCCCACAAGGTGAACCCCATCGACTTCGAGAACTCCGAAGGCAACCTGGGGCTTGCCAACGCCATTCTCGGCCACCTGGCCCAGAAGCTGCCGATCTCCCGCTGGCAGCGCGACCTCACCGACTCCACGGTACTGCGCAACCTGGGCGTCGGCTTGGCCTACGGCCTAATCGCCTACGAGGCCTCGCTCAAGGGCATCGGCAAGCTCGAGGCCAACCCGGCACGCATCGCCGAGGACCTCGACGCCAGCTGGGAGGTGCTCGCCGAACCGATCCAGACGGTGATGCGCCGCTACGGCATCGAGAAGCCCTACGAGAAGCTCAAGGAGCTGACCCGCGGCAAACGCATCGATCAGCCCGGCTTCGCCGCCTTCATCGACACCCTCGAACTCCCCGAGGCGGTAAAGGAAGAGCTCAAGGCGCTAACACCGGCCAACTACATCGGCAACGCCAGCGAGCAAGCCCGCAAGCTATAAGCCGGAAGCTGGAAGAGCTGACACCACCAAGGTGAGCGGCGCCGGCGACAGGCCGTAGAGGGGGTCTTTATGCCATGGATGGCAAAAGTAGCGTACAGGGATGTATTTACAGCGCCCCCTCGCAGGCCTGTCGCCGGAACAGCCGCGACTCGAAGCCACCCACGGCTTCAGCATTGCAAGAGGTAGTGCCCATGTCCTCCAATACCTCCCTATCGATGCTCGGCGGCCTGACCGCCGCCGAGTTCCTGCGCGACCACTGGCAGCGCAAGCCGCTGCTGATCCGCGGCGCCTTTCCCGACTTTCAATGCCCGCTCGACCCCGACGAGCTGGCTGGCCTCGCCTGCGAGGAGGGCATCGAGGCGCGGATCGTCGAAGAGCATGGCAGCGATGGCCCCTGGCAGGTGAGCCACGGCCCCTTCGACGAGGCCGTGTTCGCCGAGCTGCCCGAACGCGACTGGACGCTGTTGGTGCAGGCCGTGGACCACTACGTGCCGGAAGTGGCCGAGCTGCTCGATCGGTTCGACTTTCTGCCCCGCTGGCGACTCGACGACATCATGATCAGCTACGCCCCGCCGGGCGGCAGCGTCGGTCCCCATGTCGACCAGTACGACGTCTTCCTGCTCCAGGGCAGCGGCCAACGGCGCTGGCAACTGGGCGGCAAGGTGGCCGACGATGCACCGATCGTCGCCGGCATCGACCTGCGCATTCTCGAACGTTTCGAGGTGACGCCAGGAGACGACTGGGTTCTCGAGCCCGGCGACATGCTCTACCTACCGCCCGGCTGGGCACACCACGGCGTCAGCCAGTCCGACGACTGCCTGACCCTCTCGGTGGGCTTCCGCGCTCCCTCCGCGGACGAAGCCATCACCTCCTTTGCCGACTACCTCGGCGAGCAGTTGCCCGCTTCGCTACGCTACGCCGACCCCGACCTGGCGCCTCCCGAAGACCCCGGCGAGCTGGACGATGCCGCCGTGGAACGCATGCGACGCCTGATTCTCGACACTCTCGACGACCCCGCCCAACTCACCCAGTGGTTCGGTCGCGCGATGACCCAACCCAAGTACGTCGACCAGCTCGTTCCCAGCGAAACACCGACCCCGATCGACGACCTTGTCGCCGCACTACACGATGGTGAAGTTCTGCAACACATGCCCGGCTCACGCTTCGCCTGGCATGACCTGGGCAACGGGCGCGCGACGCTGTTCGCCGATGGCGATGGCATCGCCTGCGAGCGGAAACTGGCTCAGGCCCTGTGCACGAACGCCCCGCTGGACGCCGAGCTGCTCGACATCCCCGGCGCCGCCGAGACGATCGCCACCCTGCTGGATGCAGGCAGCCTCGGCTGGATCGACGCCGAGCGAGAGGAGTAGATGCGAGGCCTGCCGCTGGATCGGTCCCGAGTACAAGAAACGTGAGAGGTGAAAGATGACGCACTCGCTGGAGATCCGCGAAGGTGGCTGGGAGACGTTGGGGCCCGAGGCTACCGAGATCCGCCGCGTGGTATTCATCGAAGAGCAGAACGTCCCCCGAGAAGAGGAGTGGGACGGTCGCGATCACGACTGCATCCACTTCCTCGCTCTGCTCGATGACCAACCGGTGGGGACCGCCAGGCTGTTGCCCGATGCCCATATCGGACGTGTCGCCGTGCTCACCGAGGCCCGCGGCCTCGGCATCGGCGTGGCACTGATGCGTGCCGCCATCGATGCGGCACGTCGCGAAGGCCACCGCGCCGTGGAACTCGCTGCCCAGACCCACGCCTTGCCTTTCTACTCGCGGCTCGGCTTCCAAGCCTTCGGCGGCGAGTTCATGGACGCCGGCATTCCGCATCGCAACATGCGGCTTTCCTTCACGTGGTGACGTTTTCGATCCAGCGAAATTCGACTACAGGATCGCCACCTGCCACGGCCTTTCTGTAGTCGAGCTACAACGTCTCCTGCCCCCAAGTATCAATTGTCGAATCCCGCCATCATGGGCCATAGTGAACTCAAGACGAGGTTAAAACACCCGTTCGATCACTGAATCCCCAGTGCATCACGGCAGTGCGTTTTTCCTCGGCGGCGGTTCGACCATGGCCGTAGAGACACCCTCCACGATCTAGTCGAACCTGACGAAGAATTCGCAGGTGCAGCATGCCCGGTTCCGGCACCGGTCCTGCCACTGTGGCGATAACGTGACGACGACGAAACGGCCTCCCCTGGCTCTCGACGTCGACGCCTCTAACCGATCGGAAGGATGGTTCCATGTCATACCAAGACGACATCAAGGCACTGGCTCAACTCCGCGAAGCCCAGCGTGGCAAGTGGGACAACGTCAATCCCGAGCATGCCGCTCGCATGCGCGCCCAGAACCGTTTTCGGACCGGACTGGACATCGCTCGCTACACGGCCAGGATCATGCGCGAGGACATGGCTGCCTACGACGCCGACAGTTCTAAGTACACCCAGTCGCTGGGCTGCTGGCATGGCTTCATCGGCCAGCAGAAGCTGCTCTCCATCAAGAAGCACTTCGGCACCACCCAGCGCCGCTACCTCTACCTCTCCGGCTGGATGGTCGCTGCACTGCGCTCCGAGTTCGGGCCGCTGCCCGACCAGTCCATGCACGAGAAGACCAGCGTGCCGAGCCTGATCGAGGAACTCTACACCTTCCTGCGTCAAGCCGATGCCTGGGAACTCAACCACCTGTTCCGTGACCTGGAAGCCGCCCAGAAGGCCGGCGACAAGGCGAAGGCCGACGAACTGATCGCCAAGATCGATGCGCACGAGACCCACATCGTGCCGATCATCGCCGATATCGATGCCGGTTTCGGCAACGCCGAGGCCACCTACCTGCTGGCCAAGAAAATGATCGAAGCCGGCGCCTGCTGCATCCAGCTCGAGAACCAGGTGTCCGACGAGAAGCAGTGCGGCCACCAGGACGGCAAGGTCACCGTGCCCCACGAAGACTTCATCGCCAAGATCAACGCCGTGCGCTACGCCTTCCTCGAGCTGGGCGTGGAAGAGGGCGTCATCGTCGCCCGCACCGACTCGCTGGGTGCCGGCCTGACCCAGAAGATCGCCGTCACCAAGGAGCCCGGCGACCTGGGCGACCAGTACAACAGCTACCTGGACGGCGACGAGATCGCCAGCGCCTCCGACATCGACAATGGCGACGTGGTGATCAAGCAGAACGGCAAGCTGGTCAAGGTCAAGCGCCTGGCTTCCGGCCTCTACCAATTCAAGCCGGGCACCGGCGAGGACCGAGTGGTGCTCGACTGCATCACCAGCCTGCAGAACGGCGCCGACCTGTTGTGGATCGAAACCGAGAAGCCCCATGTCGGCCAGATCAAGGGCATGGTGGACCGCATCCGCGAAGTCTGCCCGGACGCCAAGCTGGTCTATAACAACTCGCCCTCCTTCAACTGGACGCTGAACTTCCGTCAACAGGTGTTCGACGCCTGGGAAGCCGAAGGCAAGGACGTCAGCGACTACGACCGCGCCGACCTGATGAACGAGAAGTACGATGCCACGCCACTGGCCCAGCTGGCCGACGAATGGACGCGCAATTTCCAGCGCGACGGCTCCCGCGAAGCCGGCATCTTCCACCACCTCATCACGCTGCCGACCTATCACACGGCAGCACTCTCCACCGACAACCTGGCCAAGGGCTACTTCGGCGACGAGGGCATGCTGGCCTACGTGGCGGGCGTGCAACGCAAGGAGATCCGTGAAGGCATCGCCACCGTCAAGCACCAGGACATGGCCGGCTCCAACATCGGCGACGACCACAAGGAGTTCTTCCACGGCGACGCGGCCCTCAAGGCCGGTGGCAAGGACAACACCATGAATCAATTCGGCTGAACGCCACCGCGCCACTGAAGACTGGAACCCTTGGGAGGCCTTGCGCCTCCCTTTTTTCGTGCCCCACTGCGTGCACGGAATTCGCTTTGTTGGTTGCCCGTATGGCGGCACTCTGCCATCAGGCGGTGGTCAAATCTGGCACACCTGGTATAAGCTGGTTGACAAAACAGCGTTCCCTAACTGACGGACCCGGTGCCAGACCCAGCTGGCTGGCGCCCACCAAGACTGCGGAGGTCTTCATGAAGCGTCTTCTCCCCATCCTGGCCATCGGCTTGCTGACACTGGCCGGCTGCGCCAATACCGCCCCCTATGGCGGCAACGTCTATCGCGGCAACCAGGCTGGCGCCGAACAGACGGTGCGCTTCGGAACCATCCAGGCCCTGCGCCAGGTGCAGATCCAGGCCGACAGTCGCGCTGGCGGCATCGTCGGCAGCGGCGGGGGCGCGGTGATCGGCGGCCTGCTGGGCAATCAGGTCGGCGGCGGCTCGGGGCGCACCCTGGCTACGGCAGCGGGCGCCATCGTTGGCAGCGTGGCCGGTAGCAAGATCGAGGAGTCCGCCAACCGCGTCACCGCCTGGGAGATGGAGATCCAGCGTGACGACGGCATGAACGTGGTGGTGGTGCAGAAGGCCGACCAGGCCTTCGAAGTGGGACAGCGCGTGCGGCTGATCGGCAGCGGCACCAACGTGACCGTCGCCCCGTACTGAGCGACTCGGCGAGCCGGCAAGGCGAAGGCCCGCGGCTGTTGCCGCGGGCCTTCCTTTTGGACGCTCGATCGCCTCTGCGTCAGTGGAAATCGGCCTTGTTCAGCCCCCAGCAGGCCAGCTTGCGGGCGATGAGCACGCCGATCCCGAGAAGGATGGCGATCATCAGCATGTCGACCGGGCGCACCAGCGTCGTGGCACCGAGAATGGCCAGCGACAGGCTCCACACGATCCGGTTGTCGTCATCGTGCTTGATGACCCGCGGCAGGATCTTGTCGAGGCCGGGACTGACCGATGCCTCCCAACGCGTGAAGCTGAAGAACAGGATGAAGGCAAAAGCGAGCAACCAGATCACGATCTCGGTCATGGGTCAGTCTCCTGGACAGGATGGAAAGTTAGCACGAGGGGGCGGAATCGAATTCCGCTAGGGTAGCCCCGGCACCCTGGTGGCGCAACCGCGCCAAAAGGCGTGAATGGCGTTCAGCCGGTCCCTTGCGAAACTGAAAATCCCCCATGCCCCCTGACACCACTTGTCATGGCACGTTACCATGGTCGAGACATGCACTCACCGAAAGGTTCATCAATGCAGATTGCGCAGAATTCCGTCGTCGCGTTCCACTACACCCTGACCAACGATGCAGGTGAGGTGCTGGACAGCTCCGAGGGCCGCGATCCCCTGACCTACCTCCACGGTGCCGGCAACATCATCCCCGGCCTGGAGAAAGAGCTCGAGGGTCGTGAAGCCGGCGACAAGCTCAACGTGGCCGTGACACCGGAAGAGGGTTATGGCGAAGTTCAGCCTCAACTGGTGCAAGAAGTGCCACGCGATGCCTTCCAGGGCGTCGAAGCCGTGGAGCCGGGCATGCAGTTCCAGGCGCAGACTCAGGGTGGACCGCTGATGGTCACCGTCACCCAGGTCGAAGGTGACACCGTCACCGTTGACGGCAACCATCCGCTGGCCGGCCAGAAGCTCAACTTCGACGTCGAGATTGCCGACGTTCGCGAGGCCAGCCAGGAAGAAGTCGAGCACGGTCACGTGCACGGTGAAGGGGGTGCAGAGCACTGACTCTTTAACACCGGTCGCATCATCGGGGGTAGCCGGTCGGCTGCCCCCGTTTGGTTTCAGACCCTCTCGTCACTGACGCGCAGCCTTTCGAGGCGATGCCCCCCGCCTCGCGGTCGTTCGTTCCCCTCGGCGCCAGGCGAAATAGCGTGCCAACCAACCGAGCAGGCGCTCCGGCTTGTGGGCGTTCTTCCACATCCCGGCACTCGCCTTGGCAGCTTCCGACCAGGTCGGATAGGGGTGCACCGTACCCAGCAGCTTGTTGAGCCCGATGCCGTGGGTCATGGCCAGGGTGAACTCGGCGAGCATCTCGCCGGCCCCGTGTCCGACGATGGACGCCCCCAGGATACGGTCTTTTCCCGGCACCGTGAGCACCTTGACGAACCCTTCCTGCCTGCCTTCGGCTATGGCACGGTCGAGTTCGGACAGCGCGTAACGCGTCACTTCGCAGGCAATGCCTCGAGCCTGTGCCTCTCGCTCGCTGAGGCCCACCCGCGCCACTTCCGGCTCGGTGAAAGTGACCGCCGGCAAGGCCCGATAGCTGACGCGAAAGCGCCGGAACTCCCCGAACAGCGCGTTCACGGCGGCGTGCCAGGCTTGATGGGCACTGGCGTGGGTAAGCTGATAGGGGCCGGCGACATCGCCACAGGCCCAAACGTTGGGCAGCACCGACTGTAGCGTGTCATCCACCGCCAGGGTGCCGTCGGCACGCGTCTCGACGCCCAGGGCTTCCAGCCCCATTCCCGACACGCTGGCTTGGCGCCCGATCGCCACCAGCAAGCGATCGAAAGGCAGCCGCGCCTCCGCTATCTCACCACCTGCATCGCGGCGTTGCACCACCAGCGCATGGGTCCCATGCTCAGCGGCATCGGCTTCGACCCGCACGGCCCGCGTGCCCAGCCACACTGCAACGTCGTCGAGCTCCAGGCGGTGCTGCAGCACATCGGCTACCTCGGCATCCTCGCGAGGCAGCAGTTGCTCACCCATCTCGACCAGGCTGACCTTGCTGCCCAATCGGGCGAAGCTCTGCCCCAGCTCGCAGCCAATGGGCCCGCCGCCCAGCACCACCAGCCGATCCGGCAACGTCTCGAGCTGCCATAGGTTGTCCGATGTGAGCACATCGATCTCATCGAGCCCAGGCAAATCCGGCACGCGTGGCCTTGCCCCGCTGGCGATGATCACGTGACGGGCAGTGAGCACACGTTCACCGTCCGCCCCTTCGACCCGAACCCGCCACGGATCATCGAGAGACGCGCGACCGGCAACCACTTCCACCCCCAGGCTCTCATAGCGCTCACGGCTATCGTGGGGTTCCACCTCACGGACCGCTTGCCGGACGTGCGCCATCACCTCGCGAAAGTCGATCTGCGGTTCTGCCGCATGAACGCCGTATCGGGCCGCCTCGCGAACCTCCTGGGCCACGCGGGCGGCACGAATCAACGCCTTGGAGGGCACGCAGCCGGTATTCAGGCAGTCGCCACCCAAGCGATCGCGCTCCACCAGCACCACTTTGGCCTGGACCGCCGCGGCGATGTAGCTCGCCACCAACCCGGCCGAACCGCCACCAATCACGACGATATCGTGCTCGAAGTGCGCCGGGCGTGCGAAGCGTGCTGCCAAGCGCCGACGCTTGGCAATCGCCACCACCGCTCGTGCCAACCAGGGGAAGAGCCCAATCAGAGCGAAGGAGGCGAGCAGCCCCGGCGAGAGGATGCCCGACAGCGAGTCGAGCTCGCCCAGCTCCCGGCCGGCATTCACGAACACCGCGGTACCGGGCAGCATGCCCAGTTGGCTGACCCAATAGAAGGTCCGCAGACGCATGCGCGTGAGCCCCATCACCAGATTGATGACGAAGAACGGGAAGATGGGAATCAAACGCAGGGTGAAGAGATAGAAGGCCCCCTCACGACGGATGCCTGCATTGATGCGCTCCAGCTGCACCGCAAAACGCCGCTCCAGTAGCGTGCGCAGCAGGGTGCGAGCGATCAGTGCCGCCAGGGTCGCCCCGAGCGTGCTGGCAAAAGAGATGATCACCAACCCCCACCCCAGCCCGAACAGCGCCCCACCCAGCACGGTCAGCAGCGTAGCGCCAGGTAGCGAGAGTGCGGCCATGACCACGTAGATGGCGAAGAAGGCACCGATCACGGTGACGGGATCGCTGGCCAGCCATGCCTGGAAACGCGCCTGTTCGGCCTGGAGGTTGGACAGGGTGAACGCCTCGTCGGCGCCACTGAGAAAGAAAACGGCTATCGCCAGGCCGATCACCAGCACCAATAACAGACGTCGTTTGGTCACGAAGGCACTCCTTGTTGGATCGGGATCGATGTCACTGCGTCGCCACGCCCCGGGCTTCCTTACAGCGCTACCCTCTCCGGGAACCCTATGGACGTTGCAGCCTCCAACCTATCACCCCCCCACGGCACAGGCATGCACCATGAACTGGAAATTCTCTGTCAAACCGCTGCTGATCGCTACGCTGCCGCTCTCGCTGGCCATGCCCGCGGCGTCCCAGGAAGACGACGGCTCCGCCCAGGCGGTGTTTGCCGGCGGCTGCTTCTGGTGCGTCGAGGAAGCCTTCGACAAGGTGGACGGCGTGCTCGCCACGACATCTGGCTTCAGCGGCGGCAACGTGGCCGATCCCAGCTACGAGCAGGTAGTCGATGGGGACACGGGCCACGCCGAGGTGGTCGAGATCGAGTACGATCCCGAGCGCGTCGACTACGAAACCCTGCTGTACGTGTTCTGGCGCAACATCGACCCCTTTGCTGAGGGCCGCCAGTTCTGCGACGTGGGCGATAGCTATCGCAGCGCCATCTTCGTGCTCGACGAGGAACAGCGCGAACTGGCGAAAGCCAGTCGCGAAGCGCTGGCAGAACGATTCGATCGCGAAATTGCTACCGAGATCAACGACTTCGAAGCCTTTTACGCTGCCGAGGAGTACCACCAGGATTACTATCGCAAGAATCCGGTGCGCTACAACTACTACAAGGCCGCCTGTCAGCGCGAGGAACGCCTGGAAGAGGTATGGGGCGATGAAGCCGGCGGACACCGTGCCGGCGCCTCCCTCGGGTGAGCGACCCGCGGACCATCCGGCGAGGTGAGACAATTCACCGCACCGATCGGCGCCGCGTCGTGCAGACACACCCGCCGCGAAAGTGATTGAATTCCATTACCTTTCAAAGGCAAAAGGAGTCAAATATGATCCGTCACATGGCCGTTGCCGTCTTTCTCGGCTTGCTGAGCCTGCCCGCCATGGCAGACGACTGCTCCGTTACGGTGGAAGCCAACGATCAGATGCAATTCGATACCGATGCCATAGAGGTCAGCCAGAGCTGCGACGAGTTCACCGTCAATCTGGAGCACACCGGCTCGATGCCCGTCGAAAGCATGGGCCACAACTGGGTGCTGACCCGGGAAGACGACATGAGCGATGTCGCCGGTGCCGGTGCTGGCGCCGGCGTGGACAATGACTACATCGAGCCTGGAGACGACAGGGTCATCGCCCACACCGAGCTGATCGGCGGTGGCGAGAGCACTTCGGTGACTTTCGCTGTCGATGAACTCGAGGACGGCGAGGATTATACCTTCTTCTGCAGCTTCCCCGGGCACTCAGGCCCCATGCAGGGTAGCGTCTCGCTGGTCGATTGAACCGGCGCTGAATGGCTAGCCCTGCCGGCAAGGAGCGCGTCTCCCCCGCTCCTTGCCCTGCAGCCAGAAGGCGATGCTCATGGTCATCGCCAACACCAGCCAGGAACCCAGGGCCACCCCGAACCATCCTCCACGCTGCCAGAACGGCTCCAACCACAAGCCGCCCAGGCTGGCCCCGAGATAGTAGAACACCAGATAGAGCGCCGAAGCGCTTCCCCGGGCCCGTTCGGCCTGTCGACCGACCCAGCTCGACGCCATCGAGTGGGCGAGGAAGAAGCCAAAAGCGTTGATGGTCAATCCGGCCAGGATCCAGACCAGAGAGTCCGACAAGGTCACCGCCGTTCCCGTCACGAAAATGGCGATGCCCAGTGCCATGCAGGTCGGCTGTGACAATCGCCCTGCCAGGCGACCCGAAAAGGCCGAGCCCAACGTTCCTCCCAGGTAAGTGATGAAGATCAGCCCCAGCAGCCGCGTTCCCAGGTCATAGGGTGCCTCGGCCAGACGAAAGGTGATGTAGCTGTATTGGTTGATGAAAATCAGGAAATTGAGCCCACCGAGCAGATAGGCGGGCAACAGCAGCGGATGGCGCAGATGTCCGGCAAGGTCGGTCAGAGCGCCGCGCAGCTCGAAGGCACGCGGGGTGAAGGCACGCGCCGGCGGCAATAGCTTCCAGAACAACACCAGCCCCACCAGCGTCAGCCCCCCCACCGTCGCGAAACTCGCCGACGTACCCGCCAGTTCGGCAACGGCACCGCCAACGATGCGCCCACCGATGCCGCCCAGGGTATTGGCACCGATATAGAGCCCCACCGCCGAGAGCAGCGCCGGTTTTTCGAACTCGTCACCCATCCAGGCAATGGCCACGGCCGGAAGACCGCCGAGTACGAAGCCCTGTACGGCGCGCAGCACCAGCAGCGTCTCGTAGTTGGGAGCGAGGGCGAGCCCCACGGAGAGCAACCCGGCAGCGAGCAGCGTCGACCGCATGATGCCGCTGCGACCGATGGCGTCGGAAAGCGGCCCGAATACCAGCAACGAGGCCGCCACCGCCAGGGTGGCCACCGACATCACCAGGCTGATCGCCAGGGTCGAAACGCCATAGCTGACCCGCAGTTCGGGCAGCAGGGGCTGTGGCGCATAGAGGTTGATGAACACCAGCAAGGAACCGAGGCAAAGCGCCAGGGTCGAGCGCCACCAGGCCGGAGACCGGGCTTCAATCATGACGGTGTACGCCGCCCCAGCGCATGGCCATCGCTCGATGGCCGCTGCGCACCGTCACGCACCCGGCAGGCGTTGGACATGAGCTCGCCTCGTACCGCCCCGTGACCGGCATGAACGCCCCACGACCTAGCCTTCGCCATGCAAGCTCACGCGCTGGGCCAGAAGGGTGGGTGCCAGGGTGCGACGTGCCTGCCAGAAGTGGCGTTGCCAATACACGTTGTCGAGGCGGGACAGCTTCACCCCTTGCGAAGTAGAGGCATGCAGGAAATGACCTTCGCCCACGTAAATGCCTACATGGTCGTAGGCACCGGGCGGGCGGAAAAAGACCAGATCGCCGACCTGCAGGGCATCGCGATCGACCGGCTCTCCCTCCCGAACCTGATCGCCGGTGGTACGCGGCAGTTCCAGGCGAAAGGTTTCCGCGAAGACGCGCTGTACCAGCGCCGAACAGTCGATGCCCCGTGTCGACTCACCACCCAGGCGATACGGCGTACCCACCCAGCGCTGGTGCTGATCGAGCAGCGCCAGGCGCAATTGCTCGGACGGCGAAGCGCGAAGATCGTCCAGGAAGAAGGACCTGTCGGCTGACGACATCATGGGATCCCAGTCGTCGGGGAGGCCCGGCAACTGGCGCGCGAAGTAGTCATTCGAGTTCCGTTCGGGCTGTATCGAGGTCGCGCTACAGCCCATCAGCAACGCAAGCGGCAGCAACAGGCCCAAGACTTGCAAAGTACGCAACGCAGGCGTAACGGCCATCCGGCGAATTCCTCATTCCCTGAGCCGCCGATCACCGCGGCGAGTTGCTTCGCGGCGATCTCCTCGGGCGGTCGCTGTGGCAGTGGCGCAACAAGGGTACCACTGCCAAAACGGCCTCTCGGCGACTCGCTGTCATGGCAAACGGGCTTCCCAACGGAAGCCAGTTCAATCGAACGTCCGACTACCGACTATACGATAGTCCCAAGGCACATGGCGAGCCGCTAATGCAGCGTGTGCGCATCTCCCGGTAGCGTATCGACATGCATCGGCGCCCAGTGGCGCGGTCGCGCGCCGGGGAAGTCGAGGCTCGCCCAGGGCCCGCCCAGGGGCGGCGCGCCGCTCAGCCAGGCGGCCAGCGCCTGACGCATGCCGGCGAGAAAGCTCTCCCGCTCGGGCGTTTCCCCCATGAAGAACGAGAAACCGGCATACAGACCGCGTGCATAGGCGACCCAGTCCGCATAATGCTCGGCGGCC
This sequence comes from Billgrantia gudaonensis, assembly GCF_900100195.1. GTDB lineage: Bacteria > Pseudomonadota > Gammaproteobacteria > Pseudomonadales > Halomonadaceae > Halomonas > Halomonas gudaonensis. The sequence continues at coordinate 114,323 of NZ_FNES01000001.1, read as the reverse complement.
AGGGCATGGGCTCGCTCCAGCACGGAATCGAAGGCCTTGGCCTCCAGCCAACCGAGCTGGCGCCCGGCGATGGCCAGGTCCACCGCCTGGGCCAGGTCCCAGGCGGTCAGATCCACGTCGTTGCAGCCATCCTCGTTGTCGCGTACGCGGCGCAATCGCAACAGATGATGGCGATCCTCCTCGCTGCAGTCACCGGACTCCAACATGGCGATCTCGGAGGCGAGACGAGCATCGTTCAGGGTATAGGGAGCGTAGTTGATCTGATACTCCTGCCGGTCGCCGGCTTCGAGCAGAAAGTCCAGGAACTCGCCGAGCTCGGCACGCCCGGTGATGCCATAGTGATCGTCGACCCACTCGCGGATCGATACCGCCTCGCGCTCGCTCTCCACCTGGGGTTCGCTCCAGGCCGGCATGTTCAGCGGCCCCACCAGCGCCATGGCGGTGAAGCGTCGCAGCGTAGGACGTGGCCCAGGCTCATGCCATTCATGACTGTGCCAGTCGAGCCAGTGGAAAGGGCTCCCGGGGTCTTCCAGGTGCCACCGGATTTCTGCCGTGAGCGGCGGCTGTTCCGCCTCGGGCAGCAGCGCATCCCACTGTGCCCAGGCCTCGAGCAAGCGACGCGCATCCGGGTAGAAACGACACAAGGTACTGCATAGCGCTTCGGCCAGACGAGTCAGCGCCTGGTGATCGAACGCCTCGGTATCGAAGGCCATTTGCAGATAGAAGGCGTACTTCTCTGCCATGTGGATGGTAGCCGCGTGCCGGCACCCCTGGCGCAGGGCATCCCGGGCAGCCAGGTCGGCCGGCTGCGGCTGGCCGAAGGCGGTCTCGGCGCTGGGCAGGGCGGCGTGGGCGGCATCGGCGGCCAACTGATTGAGGTGATGGGCCTGGGCCGGTAGCCAGTAGCGTGCCAGCGCTTCGGCTCCCTCCTCGGGATGCAGGTCCAGGGTGTCACGAAGGTACTGCAATGCGTCATTGCGGCGTTCCGCGGCAACGGGAGCCGGCGGCCCCTGACGGGTAGCGAGCTCCGGTTCGCGTACGGAGGCCAGCGCCAGCACCCAGTGGCGCGGCGAACGACGCCATTCGGCCATGGCATGGCGGGCGGCCTCCCGCTCGGCGGGCTCGCCCAGTTCCTGCAACGCCGTGCGCCAGGGGCTGACCGGCGACTGCAACAGCTGATGCCAATCGCGCTCGAGCGTCTTCAAGCGATTGCGCCCCTCGAACAGGCTGCGACCGCGCTGATAGGCCCGCGCCAGTGCCGACCAGTCGCTGTAGCGATGCTGTACCAGCTCGAGGGCATGATTGGCAAAGTTGGTGGCCTCCGCCGCCTCGAGCCAGCCCAGGCAGGCGCCTGCCCACGCCAGATCGACCAGGCGCAGCCAGTCCCAGGCGGCCCACTCCAGCGGCTCGCCCTGTTCCAGGAAAGCCAGCATGACGCGGCCGTAGGCGGCATCCGGGGCAGGCAGCGCTTCGCGCCAAGCTCGGCGTGCGGCGGCATCGACCTGCAGGAGTCGAGTGGCATCGAGATCCCAGGCCTGGCGATGCCCCTGTCCGGCCAACCACAACAGGCAGCGGATCAAGTCGTCGCGTCCCTCGATCTGCCAGCCCTCGGCGAGCCAGGCGGCGGCTTCAGGCCAGTCCTGCCGCCCGGCAGGCAGCGCCACCACCGGCGCGTAGGCAGCACGCAGACGCCAGGCACGCTCTCCGGGAGCGTCGGGCCACAGCGACTGGCCATGGCGCTCGCGGGCCACCCAGTCGGCCACCAATCCCCAGGTGACGCCAGCCCCCTCGTGCTCGAGCTTGGACAGAGCCTCGCAGGCCTCCCAGAAACCGTCATCCCCACGCACCCAGCCCTCGGCGCTGCGTGCATGCAGCAACGCCTCCAGCCAGGCATCCAGGTCGGCATGGCGCGCCGTGATCTCATCGGCGAGGCGCAGTGCCCAGGCCCGCGCGCGCTCGACCGGAAGCCAGCCCGAGGCCCCGGCCAACGCCGTGACCTCCAAGGCTGCGAGCAGTCGTGCCGGATCGACGCGGGCGCCGTCGAAAGCCTCGAGCAGGCACCATCCGAGCTCACCGCGATCGTGGATGCCCAACGCATTCAACCGCGCCGTCGCCATGGGCGGCTCGACGTCCAGCGGATCGGGAGCAAAGGCCCAGTCACACAGCACCAGCTGCTGGGCCCACCAGGCGTTCAGGGGATCGACCAAGGCTCACCTCGACGTACCAAGCCACGGGAGCGAGCGTCACCGCTCGCGAAAATGGCGCCTAGTGTAACGGAAAGCGCGCCTCGCGCCGATGATCCAAGCATGGAAAAGCGACGGATAAAGCCCGGGAGCGTCTTGGCGATGCGTTCAAAATAATGCACACTCAAGCAGCAAGATAATCAACACATGGAGTCGCCATGACCCGCCCTTCCCTGCCGATCATCGACGCGGCCTACATTGCCGGCCAGTGGCGGCGTACCGAACGCCGCTTCACCGTGACCGACCCGGCCACGGGTGACACCCTCGCCGAAGTGCCGGACCTCACTGCCGACGATGCCCGCGAAGCCGTGGCCGCGGCCGAGTCCGCCTGGCCGGCCTGGCGCCGCCGAACCGCCAAGCAGCGTGCCGGCCTGCTGCGCGCCTGGTTCGATGCCATCATGACGCATCAGGAGCCGCTGGCCCGACTGATGACCCGCGAGCAAGGCAAGCCGCTGGCCGAATCCCGCGGCGAAGTCGCCTATGGCGCCTCCTTCGTGGAGTTCTACGCCGAGGAGGCCAAGCGCATGGCCGGCGAGACCCTGCCTGGCCATGGCGCCGACAAGCGCATTCTGGTGTTTCGCGAGCCCATCGGCGTGGTAGCGGCCATCACCCCGTGGAACTTCCCGCTGGCGATGATCACTCGCAAGTGCGCACCGGCGCTGGCCGCCGGCTGTCCGGTGGTGATCAAGCCCGCCGAAGCCACCCCGCTCACCGCCCTGGCCCTGGCCAAGCTCGCCGAGGACGTGGGCTTTCCCGCCGGGGTGATCAACGTCATCACCGCCGAGAATCCGGCAGCCGTGGGCGAAGTACTGACCACCGACCCTCGAGTGCGCAAGATCTCCTTCACCGGCTCGACCGCAGTGGGCAAGCGGCTGCTCGCCCAGTGCGCCGGCACGGTCAAGAAGGCCTCTATGGAACTGGGCGGCAACGCCCCCTTCATCGTCTTCGACGACGCCGATCTGGATGATGCCGTGGAAGGGGCCGTGGCCTCGAAGTACCGCAACTCCGGCCAGACCTGCGTGTGCACCAATCGCCTGCTGGTGCAGGCCGGCGTGTACGACGCCTTCGTGGAGAAACTGGCCGCCCGCGTCGCCGAGCTCAAGGTGGGCAACGGCCTCGACGAGGGAGTGGCCCAGGGGCCACTGATCAATGCGGCCGCGGTGGACAAGGTGCGTGAGCACATCGCCGATGCGCTGGAGAAAGGGGGGCGCCTGGTGTGCGGCGGCGAGTCGCACGACCTGGGGGGCACCTTCTTCCAGCCCACGGTGATCGCCGACGTCACGCCGGCGATGCGCGTGGCCCGCGAGGAGACCTTCGGCCCCTTGGCGCCAGTCTTTCGTTTCGACGACGACGCCGAGGCCATCGCCCTGGCCAACGCCACCGAGTTCGGCCTCGCTGCCTACTTTTATGCCCGTGACTACCGGCGTATCTGGCATGTCATGGAAGGGCTCGAATATGGCATGGTGGCCGTCAACGAAGGCATTTTGTCTACCGAGCTGGCGCCCTTCGGCGGCGTCAAGGAATCCGGACTGGGGCGCGAGGGCTCGCATCACGGCCTGGACGAGTTCACTGAACTAAAATACGTCTGTGTCGGCGGCCTTTGATCGCCATCCCTACGAACCCGAAGGAGATAGCATGAACAACGCACAGCTCAACGAACTCAAGCAGCGCTACGTCGCCAGCGGGGCGGCGAGCCCCGCCACTCAGTTTGCCGACCGCGCCGAGAACGCCCTGATCTGGGATGCCGACGGCAACCGCATCATCGACTTCGCCGGCGGCATCGGCGTGCTCAACATCGGCCACCGCCACCCCAAGGTGGTCGAGGCGGTGAAAGCGCAGCTCGACCGGGTGATGCACACCTGTCAGACGGTGATGCCCTACGAAGGCTATGTGCGCGTGGCCGAAAAGCTCAGCCAGATCACCCCGGTACGCGGACACGCCAAGGTCATGCTGGCCAACTCCGGCGCCGAGGCGCTGGAAAACGCCGTGAAGGTCGCGCGCGCCGCCACCGGCAAGAACAACGTCATCTGCTTCGATGGCGGCTACCATGGCCGCACCTTCATGACCATGGCCATGAACGGCAAGGTCGCTCCTTACGCCACCGACTTCGGCAGCATGCCCGGCAACGTCTTCCGCGCCCCCTTCCCGGTGCCCTACCACGGTGTCAGCGAAGACGAAGCCCTGCGCGGCCTGAAGATGGCGCTCAAGACCGACGCCAACCCGCGCGACACCGCCGCCATCGTGCTCGAGCCGGTGCTCGGCGAAGGCGGCTTCTACCCGGCGCCGACGAGCTTTCTCGAGGCCATCCGCGAGATCTGCGACGAACACGGCATGCTGATGATCGTCGACGAGGTGCAGTCCGGCTTCGGCCGTACCGGCAAGATGTTCGCCATCGAACACAGCGGCGTGGAGCCCGACATCATCACCATGGCCAAGAGCATGGCCGACGGCATGCCGATCTCCGCGGTGGTCGGCACCGACAAGCACATGGACGCCTCCGGCGGTAACTCGCTCGGCGGCACCTACACGGGCAGCCCGGTATCCTGTGCCGCAGTGCTGGCGGTGCTCGAGGTGTTCGAACAGGAGAACATTCTGGAGAAGAGCCGGACGCTCGGCGACAAGCTGGCCCAGCGTTTCCGCCAGTGGGAGACGCAGTTCGCCTGCGTCGACAACGCACGCAACATGGGGGCCATGGCCGCCTTCGAACTGGTCTCCGACAAGAAGGCTCCGGCTCCGGATGCCGACCTCGCCGCCGCACTGTGCAAGAAGGCCCGCGAGAAGGGGTTGATCCTGCTCTCCTGCGGCCTCTACGGCAACACCATCCGCTTCCTGATGCCCGTCACCATCGAGGATGAGGTGCTTGCCGAAGGACTCGACATCGTCGAGGCCTCGCTCAAGGAACTGGTGGGCAGTCAGGCAACCGCCACCGCCTGAACGACACCGTTCGCGATGGCTCGAAAACGAACCGCCCGGCTCATTGGAGCCGGGCGGTTCGCGCTTTTGCATCAGCGTAGGGCCCTCAGCCCTGTCGCACCTTGGCGATCACCCACAGCAGCACCACCGAGCCCACGGTGGCCGTCACCAGCGAGCCGACGAACCCGCCGGCCTGAAGGCCCAGCAAACTGAACAGAAAGCCGCCGACCAGCGCTCCCACCACGCCGACCCCGATGTTGCCGAGGATGCCGAAACCGCCACCGCGCATGATGTGACCGGCGATCCATCCGGCCAGTCCACCGATGATCAACCACGCAATCACTCCCATGATCCGCTCTCCTCCTGCTGCTGGAAAAATGGCTCGCGACCGCAGCCTGCGATCCCGCCATGGACAACGCCCCGTGGCGCACGTTCAGAACGACGACCCCGGCTGCTCGAGGAAGGTCCGCTCCTCAGGAGTGGACTCGCGCCCGAGAACGGCGTTGCGATGCGGATAGCGACCGAACCGTACCAGGATGTCGCGATGCCGACGCTCGAAGCGCAGGTTTTCCTCGAGCCCCGGCTGATCGAACAGGCGCAACGCCTCGTCGTGGATCGCCAGTGACTCGCTATGCATGTAGGGCATGTAGAGGAAAGCCCGCTGCATCGTCTCGAGCTCCCGGTCCAGCTCGTGTGCCACCGCCTCCTGAGCCAGCACCAGGGCGGTGGGATCGGCCGCAAAGGCCAGCGGCGTGTCACGGTGGACATTGCGCGAAAACTGGTCGAGCACGATCACCTCGGCCAGGCGCCCCTGTACCGAGCGACGCCACTGCCATAGCTCGCCTCGTGTCGCGGCCTGCAGCAGGGTGCCGAAGCGTTGCGCGATCTCGGCATCCAGCGCCGGATCCTTGCGGAACCACTGGGCAGGAACGAGTTCACGGAACCAGAAATCGAGCACCTCATCGGTGCCCGGCAGATCGGTAGGCATGGGTGGATTCCTCTTCCCTGTGACGGTCGGCGGCCTCGGCTCATGCTGCTATCATGGGCCTCTCTCGCGTTCGTCTTCAACCCAGGTGCGTTGCGATGCCACTCGTTCCACTGCTGGAAATGCTCACCATCCCTTTCAACCTGCTCGGGCTGGTGGTGTGCCTGGTCGGCCTGACCATGGCCCGCCGCCGCGAGCGGCGCTGGCCGTGGTATGGCATGGCCGGCGCCGGCTTCCTGATCGCCGCCACGCCCACCCTTCTCGCGCAGCTGCTGCTTCTGGAGTGACGTCCGCAAGCGCTCCGCTTCTCATCGCCGCCATGTCCTTATCGGTGGGAAACGGGTCATTGCGGACATGACCGGCAACGCCGACACTCTTCGGAAAGCCACCACCGTGAGAGTGTCTCCATGTCGCGCACCATCGCCATGCTGGCCTATCCCGGCTGTCAGCTGCTGGACGTCAGCGGCCCCTGGCAGGTCTTCGCCACCGCCAACGAGCTGAGCGGGCGCACGCTCTACGGCTTGCACCTGGCCGCGGCACAGCCAGGCAGCGTGACCACCAACGGCGGCCTGCCCTTGCAGGCCGACATCGGCTGGCAGCATCTGGACGACCTGGCGCCCCTGGATACGTTGCTGATCGCCGGCGGCAGCGGACACGCGGCACAGTGCCGTGACCCGGCCCTGCTCGAGGTGCTGCGTCACCAGGCCGAGCGGGTGCAACGCCTGGGCGCCATCTGCACCGGAGCCTTCCTGCTCGCCGCCGCCGGCTTGCTGGACGGCCGCCGGGCGACCACCCACTGGCGCCACTGCGCTCGACTCGCCCGGGAGCACCCCGAGGTCGAGGTGCTGGACGACGCGCTCTACCTGGAATCCGGCGGCGTGCATACCAGCGCCGGGGTCACGGCCGGCATCGACCTGGCCCTGTCGCTGCTCGAAGCCGATCAGGGCAGCGAACTGGCCGGGCGAGTGGCACGCGAACTGGTGATGTTCCTGCACCGGCCCGGCGGCCAGTCTCAGTTCAGCGAGCTCCTCGCCCAGCAGCAGAGGGCCAGCGGCCCCTTGCGCCGGTTGCTGGATCGGCTGCATGCCGACCCCGGCAAGCCCTACCGCCTGGAAGAGATGGCGAACTCCATCGCCGTCTCGCCCCGCCACCTGTCGCGTCTGTTCCGCCGCCAGTTGAACACCACCCCCACCGGCTACCTGACCCGCCTGCGCCTGGAACAAGCCAGGGTGGCCCTGATCGAGAGTCCTCAGCCGCTTTCCCTGGAGCGCCTGGCACGGCACTGGCAACTCGGCGGCGCCGAACAGCTGCGCCGCCTCTTCCTGCGCCACTACGGCATACCGCCCTCGCTGTATCGCCAGCGTTTCGGCCATCATCCCGACAACCGTGGCACCCCCTCACTCACCCCGGACGTCAAGGAGGCCCCATGCCCGTCAGCGTCACCCTGCTCTCCCTCTGCCAGGCGCTGCTGATCAGCGGCAACATCCTGCTGATCGCCGTCTCGCCGCTGATCGGCGCGAGACTCGCCCCCGACCCGGTCTGGTCGACCGCTCCGGTGGCCACCCAATGGCTGGGGCTGATGTGCGCGACCATACCCGCCTCGCTGATCATGGCCAGGCTGGGCCGCAAGCGCGGTTTCCTGCTCGGCAACCTGATGGGGCTCGGTGGGGTTATGCTCGCCGCCCAGGCGCTGGTCGGCGAGCACTTCGGGCTGTTCATGTTCGGCACCTGGCTGATCGGCATTGGCATCGGCTTCGGCCAGCTCTACCGCTTTGCCGCCGTGGAGGCCGCACCCCTGGCATTGCGAGATCGTGCCATCGGTCTGGTAATGGGCGGCGGCGTGCTGGCCGCCTTCTTCGGCCCCTGGCTGGCCCGCATCAGCCGTGAGCTCGCCGATACCCCCTTTCTCGGCAGTTTCATGGGCCTCGGCGCACTCTATCTGACCGCCCTGGTGATCCTGCTGCTGACCCGCCTGCCGCCCCCCGAGGCCACCCACGGCGAGGGTCGGCCCCGTCCGCTCGGCGACATCGTGCGTCAACCGGTGTTCCTCGTCGCCGTGGTCTCGGCGCTGGTCGGCTATGGCGTCATGAACCTGGCGATGACCGCCACGCCCCTGGCCATGGCCGGCGCGGGTTTCCACTTCGACCACGTCGCCACCACCATTCAGTGGCACGTACTGGCGATGTTCCTGCCCTCCTTCGTGACCGGTCATCTCACCGCCCGCTTCGGCAGCCACCGGATGATCGTCACCGGTTGCCTGCTGCTGGCAGCATGCGGCGTGGTGGCGCAGGTCGATGGAGGCGTAGCCGGCTTTCACACCGCCCTGATCCTGCTCGGACTGGGCTGGAATTTCACTTTCCTGCCGGCCACCGGACTGCTCACCGAGGCCTATCGCCCTGCCGAAAAAGCCCGCACCCAGGCGGCCAACGAATTCCTGGTCTTCTCCACCGTGGCCGTCACCGCCCTGCTCGCCGGTCCGCTGGTCGACCGGCTCGGCTGGACGCTGCTCAATGCCTTGCTGATCCCGTTGGCGCTGCTGCCCATCGCTCTGGTGTTCTGGCGACGGCTTGCCACACGCAGTCAACGCCCGCACATTAGCGGCTGACAGTACTGCGAAGGAAACCGTTGCCAATGCGCCAGCCCCTGGCTCGCGAACTCCACGATCTGCTCGAACGCGGGCGCGACCGTCAGCTGCGCCTGGCGGTCACCGGTCTGTCCCGCTCCGGCAAGACCGCCTTTCTCACCTCGCTGGTCAACCAGCTGCGCCACGCCGGGCTCGAAGCGCGCCTCGACCTGCTGCCGGCGGCTCGCGAAGGGCGGTTGCTCGGCGCCCGTCGCGTCAGCCAACCGGACCTCAGCGTGCCGCGATTTCCCTACGACGGGGCGATGGCGGCCCTAACCACCGATCCACCTCACTGGCCCGAACCCACTCGCGGCATCAGCGAGCTGCGCCTGTCGATCCGCTACCGGCCGGCACAACGAGGCTGGTGGCACGGTGACAGCGCCCAACTGGCTCTGGATCTGTTCGACTATCCCGGCGAATGGCTGCTCGACCTGCCGCTGCTGGCCACCGACTACCTCGCCTGGAGCCGTGCGGTAATGGACAGTGCCGGGCCCGAGCGACAAGCGCTGATGGCGGAATGGCAAGCCGCTGCGGCGAAGCTCGACCCGGCGGCGGAGGCCAACGAAGCGGAGCTTGCCGAGATTGCCGAGCACTATGCCAAGGCCCTGCGCGCCGCCCGGGAGGCTGGCTTCGCCGACCTGCAGCCGGGCCGATTCCTGTTGCCCGGCGATCTCGAAGGCGCCCCCGTGCTGCAGTTCTTTCCCTTGCCCGGCCTCGCCGACGACCGCGAACGCCTCGATGCTCTGCCCCCGGACAGCGTTTACGCCACGCTCGCGGCACGCTTTCGACACTATCAGCAACGGATCGTCAAGCCCTTCTACCGTGACCACTTCCGCCGCTTCGATCGCCAGATCGTGCTGGTCGACGTGCTCGGCGCCCTCAACGCCGGCCCCGAGCGCTTCGAAGATCTCGCCCAGGCGCTCGCCACGCTGATGCAAAGCTTCGATTACGGCAAGCGCAGCCTGCTCTCGCGCCTCTTCGCTCCGCGCATCGACCGGCTGGCCATTGCTGCCACCAAGGCCGACCACGTCACGCCGGAGCAGCATCCGCGCCTCACTGCCCTGCTCGAAGCGCTGCTAGCCGAACCGCTCAAGGATCTGCGCTACGCCGACGTTCCCGTCAAGGCCCTGTCGCTGGCCTCGATCCGTGCCACCGAGGTGCGCGAGGTCACCCAAGCAGGCGTACGGTCGCCGGCCCTGCGCGGCACCACCCTGGATGGCGAAAGGGTGCTGATGTTTCCCGGCGAGGTGCCGAACCGGCTTCCCGATGAGGCCTTCTGGGCCCGTCAGGGTTTCGCCTTCACCGCCTTTCGACCACCGCAAACGTCCGGCGCCGCCCTGCCACACATCCGCCTCGACGCCGCCCTCGACTGGCTGCTCGGAGACAAGTTGCAATGAGCCATCCCAACCCCGGCGACGACGATCCGCAGCCCGGACGCCGCTTCACTCTGGAAGACGAGCCTCCCGCCCCAGGGGAGCGCATTGCGCCACGCCGGGACTTCGCCCCCGACCTGCCCTCGCAGCCCACCGCCGAGACACCCACGCGTGCCGAGCACGATCTGGAAAGCGGCCTGATGCGCCCCCGCAAGCGTCGCTGGGGCCTGCTGGGACTCCTGGCCGGGGGCTTGGCACTGGGCAGCGCCGAACTCGCCGTGACGCTGCCCGCCACGCTCACCGGCGGCGACTGGCTCGCCGTGGGCTGGATGCTGCTGGGACTGGCCACCATCGCCCTGGGCGCCGCCGCCCTGGGACGCGAACTATGGCGCCTGCGCCGCCTGCGCCGCCACGACCGCCTGCGCAGCGAGCTGGCCGAGCTGCACGAAGTGGGTGCCGACCGCGCCATGCTCCAGGCACGCCGCCTCAAGCAGCAGATGGGGCTCGACGACGATCACCCTCACTGGGTCGGCTTTCGCGATGCCGTCCAGCCGCATCATGGCGGCAACGAGCTGCGTGAACTGCTGGCCCATCATCTGCTCGCCCCTCGTGACCGGGAGGCACGCCGACTGATCTCGAAGATGAGCGGCGAAACCGCCGTCATGGTGGCCGTGAGCCCGCTGACACTGGTGGACATGGCGCTGGTGGCCTGGCGCAGCCTGGCGATGGTCGATCGGATCTGCCGGCTCTATGGCCTCGAGCTCGGCTATGCCAGCCGCCTGCGCCTGCTGCGGGGCGTGCTGTACAGCATGGCTTTCGCCGGCGCCTCCGAAATGGCCAGCGAGGCCGGCATGGAGATGCTCTCGCTGGATCTGGCCGGTCGCCTTTCCACGCGCGCCGGCCAGGGGCTGGGAATCGGCCTGCTCAGCGCGCGGCTAGGGCTGCGCACCCAGCGGCTGACCCGCCCCCTCGCTTTCACCGACGCCGAGGTACCTCGGGTCGGCGACCTGCGCCGCGAGTTGTGGCAGCAGCTGCGCCGGCTGGAGGCGAAGGAGCGCAAGACGGACTCGACCGACCCTTGACCCCGATCATGACAGTCCGGCAGTCAACGACTAGTCTCGAAGGGAGAGACGATCATTCAACCACCGGACAGGATGCTGCCATGTTCAAGACCCTACTGGTTCCCGTCGACGGCTCTCAGCACTCCAAGAAGGCGCTGGACGTGGCTTGCCAGCTCGCCCGCGAGAACGATGCCACCCTGCACATCCTGCATATCCCCGAAGAACTCGCCCACGAGACCACGCTGGTGTGGGGCATCGGCGCCGTCGCCCTGGAAGCTTCCCGGGAAGATCGCGAGCGGGCCGGCCGCCAGGTCGTCGACCGCGCGGCCGAAGACGCCCGCCAGCAGGGAGCGGCTCGGGTGGAAACCATCATCGGCCAGGGCGACCCGGCACGCACCATCGTCAGCGAAGCGCGCAAGAGCGGCGCGGACGCCATCGTCATGGGCAGCCGCGGGCTCAGCGACCTGCGCGGCCTGGTGGTCGGCAGCGTCTCGCACAAGGTCAGCCACACAGCCAACTGCACGGTCATCACGGTGCGCTGAACGACGACTCTGAAGGTGAAAGTCAGGCCAGGCGCTGCTCCGTCTCGCGGTCGAACAGCACCGCGCGCGCCATGTCGATGCGCAGCGCCAGCCGCTCTCCCGCCTTCACTCGGCACTTGGGCCCCACTCGGGCCGTGGCGTCTCCTTCCCCCAGCGCCAGTTGAAGCAGGATGTCCGCCCCGGTGGGCTCCACTACGGTGATCTGCGGCGTCAGCAGCACGCCTTCGGCATCGTCGCCGAGCCGAGCGTCGTCTTCGGCGAAGTGCTCCGGCCGCAACCCGAGGATCACTGGCCGCCCGGCCTGCTCGGCCATGGCCGGCGTCTCGCGTTCCTGCGGCCAGGGCAGATACAGGCTCTCTTCTCCCGGCGTCTCCACTCGCAACCGGTAGTGTCCCGCCTCCCCTTCCAGAGTGGCCATGATGAAATTCATCGACGGCGAACCCATGAAGCCGGCAACGAACAGATCCACCGGATCGTTGTAGACCTCGTCGGGCGAGCCGAGCTGGAGGATACGACCGTCGCGCATCACCGCGATGCTATCGGCCAGCGTCATCGCCTCGATCTGGTCGTGGGTGACATAGACGATGGTCGTACCCAGGCGCTGGTGCAGCTTCTTGATCTCGGTACGCATCTCCACGCGCAGCTTGGCGTCGAGGTTGGAGAGCGGCTCGTCGAACAGGTAGACCTTGGGCTCGCGGGCGAGCGCCCGCCCCATGGCGACGCGCTGCCGCTGGCCGCCGGAGAGCTGGGCAGGCTTGCGTTCGAGCAGGTGCGAGATCTGCAGCAGGTCGGCCACCCGTTCCACCGCTGCCTCGCGCTCGGCCTTGGGCACCTTGCGCATCTCCAGGCCGAAACTGATGTTCTGGCGTACCGTCATGCTCGGATAAAGCGCGTAGGACTGGAACACCATGGCGATATCGCGCTCCGCCGGGGTCTGCCAGGTAACGTTCTCGCCGGCAATGTGGATCTCGCCGGAGGTCACCGGCTCCAGCCCGGCAATGGCATTCATCAGCGTCGACTTGCCGCAGCCCGAGGGCCCCACCAGGATCAAGAATTCCCCGGAGTCGATCGCCAGGCTCACGTCCTTGAGTACCTGCTCGCTGCCGAAATCCTTGCAGACGTCGTTGATTTCAAGCGCTGCCATGTCGAAAACCTCTTGTCGTTCGGTTGTTCAGCCTTTGACCGAGCCGGCCGTGAGACCTCTAACGAAATACTTTCCCGCCAGTACGTAGACGACCAGCGTGGGCAGCGCAGCGATCATCGCCGCCGCCATGTCGACGTTGTACTCCTTGGCGCCGGTCGAAGTGTTGACCAGATTGTTGAGGGCGACCGTCACCGGCTGGGTGTCGTGGCCCGAAAAGGCGACCCCGAACAGGAAGTCGTTCCATATCTGGGTGAACTGCCAGATCACCGACACCACGATGATCGGCGCCGAGACGGGCAGCAGGATGCGCCAGAAGATTCGGAAGAAACCGGCGCCGTCGAGCTTGGCCGCCGACACCAGCTCGGTGGGCACCGCCACGTAGAAGTTGCGGAAGAACAGCGTGGTGAAGGCGACACCGAAGATCACGTGGACCAGTATCAGGCCGGCACGCGAGCTCGACAGCCCCAGCCACCCCAGCGTCTGCGCCATGGGCAGCAGCACCACCTGGAAGGGAATGAAGCAGCCGAACAGCATCAGCGCGAAGAGTAGCTCCGATCCCTTGAAGCGCCACTTGGTCAGGGCGTAGCCGTTGAGCGCACCGATGAGCGTGGAGATCAGTACTGCCGGCACCACGATGGCGATGGAGTTGAAGAAATAGACGCCCACCCCTTCGCAGCGCATGCCGGTGCAGGCCTCCCCCCACGCCTTGGTCCAGGGTGCCAGCGTCGGCTCCTGCGGCAGCGCGAGCAGGGTACCCGGCGTGATCTCGGCCAGCGGCTTGACCGATGTGATCAGCATGACCGCCAGCGGCAGCAGATAGAACAGCGCAGCCAACAGCAGCGCGGCATAGAGCGTGACACGAGCGGCACGGGCACCGAGCGTGCGGCGGCGGATCACGTTATCCATGACGGCGGCTCCTCAGCTCGGAGTAGAGATAGGGGATCAGAATGGCCAGTACGCCGCCGAGCATCAGCATGGCACTGGCCGAGCCCAGCCCGACCTGCGCCCGAGTGAAGGCGTGGGTATACATGAAAGTGGCAGGCAGATCCGTCGCGTAGCCGGGCCCACCACCGGTCAGCGCCACCACCAGGTCGAAGCTCTTGATGGCGATGTGCGAGAGAATCATCACCGCGCTGAACACCACGGGTCGCAGGCAGGGAATCACCACTCGCCAATAGACGCGCGGCAGACTCGCGCCATCGAGCTGGGCCGCCTTGAGAATGCTGTCGTCGATGCCACGCAGACCGGCGAGGAACAGCGCCATGACGAAGCCGGACGCCTGCCACACCGCGGCGATCACCAGGGTGTAGACGGCCATGTCGGGATCGACGAGCCAGTCGAAGCGGAACTCCTCGAAGCCCCAGCCGCGCACCATCGCCTGGATGCCGAGCCCGGGATTGAGCAGCCACTTCCACACCACGCCGGTGACGATGAACGACAGCGCCATGGGGTAGAGATAGACGGTGCGCAGCGCGCCCTCCTGGCGGATGCGTTGATCGAGCAGAATGGCCAGCAGCAGCCCCAGTACCAGGCAGATGGCCACGAACAGACCACCGAACACCACCAGGTTGGAGGAAGCCACCCACCAGCGATCGTTGGTCATCAGGCGGGCATACTGGGCGAAACCGACGAACTCGTAGCTGGGCAGCATGCGCGAGTTGGTCAGCGAGAGGATAAAGGTCCACAACATGAAGCCGTAGACGAAGAACAGCGAGATGGCGACCGACGGTGCCAACACCAGCTTGGGCAGCCAGGCGTGAAGCGTGCCGGCACGACTGCGACGGGCACCGGGGCCGTCTGCCGGACGCGCCATGGAAGGTGACGGGGACATAGCGAAAGACCTCGAACGTGAGCGGCGAACCAGCGGGGGCGGGCCTGACAACCAGGCCCGCCCCTCCTGCAATGGCGCCTTACAGCGCAGCCTGAGCGGCGTTCACCATGCGCTCGGCGGCCTCTTCTGCAGCCATGTCACGCGAGTTGAAGTAGTTGGTCACCACGTCGAAGATGGCGCCCTGGACATCGGCGCGCACGGCCATGCCGTGGGCCATGCTGGGCACCAGACCGCCCGCATCGGCGGTGTGCTGGAAGTCCTCGAGCGACTGCCGGGCACACTGGTCGAACTCGCTCATGTCGAGATCGGGGCGAGCGGGGATCGAGCCCTTGGCCAGATTGAAGGCCTCCTGGAAGGTCGGTTCCAGCGCCAGTCGCGCCAAGGCTTGCTGGGCCTCGCGCTCTTCACCTTCGACGCGGAACATGGCCAGGCTGTCGATGTTGAAGGTGAAGGCATCCTGAGTGCCCGGAGCGGCGGCGCACAGGTAGTCCTCACCGGCAGTGAGTCCAGCGGCGGTGAATTCGCCCTTGGCCCAGTCACCCATCAGCTGCATGCCGGCATCGCCCTCGATCACCATGGAGGTGGCGATGTTCCAGTCGCGGCCCGACATGTCGTCATCCATCAGCTCGCGCAGGCGCTTGAAGGTCTCGAGCGCTTCGACCATCGTCTCGCCGCCCAGCGCTTCCTCGTCGAGATCGACCAGCGCCTGTTGGTAGAACTCGGTGCCACCGGTGGCCAGCAGCACGCTTTCGAAGACGGTGGCGTCCTGCCAGGCCTGGCCGCCATGGGCCAGGGGGATGTAGCCCGCCTCGCGAATCGCCTCACCGGCCTCGAACAACTCGTCGAGCGTGGTCGGCATCTCGACGCCAGCCTCATCGAGCACCTCGGGGTTGGCCCACAGCCAGTTGACGCGGTGCACGTTGACCGGCACCGCCACGTAGCTGCCGTCATAGCGCATGACGTCGGCGACCGTAGGGGGCAGCAGCTCGTCCCAGCCCTCGGCCTCGGCCACCTCGTCGAGCTCGCCGAGCAAGCCGAGCTCGCCCCACTCCTGAATTTCGGGGCCCTTGATCTGTGCCGCCGAAGGCGGATTGCCGGACATGGCGCGGGACTTGAGTACGGTCATGGCGGTCTCGCCGCCACCACCGGCGACGGCGAAGTCTTCCCAGCCGTAACCTTCGGCTTCCATCAACTCCTTGAGCACGTTGGCGGCACGCGCCTCGCCTCCCGAAGTCCACCAGTGCAGCACCTCCACTTCAGCGGCCTGAACGGAGGAAAACGTGACAGCGGCCGCCAGCGACGTGGTCAGGGCCAGGGTAGTCTTGTCGAACGAAACCATCGGCATGCTCCTGCTGTTGTTATTGAATCCGGTAGCCACCGGAGTACCCATCACGCTAACCGAGAGTCGCCGTCCTGCGGGTTACCAACTCCTACAAAGCATTGCGAGGGTATTACAGCGCTGAAACATGCGATGGCCGCGGCAGGTCGATGGTCACCTCGAGGCCTTCGCCGGGCCGGTTGGCGAGCACGATTTCGCCGCCCATGGCACGGGCGATATGACGGGCGATGCCGAGCCCCAGGCCGCTGCCGCCGGTATGACGACTGCGCGAGGGTTCGAGTCGCACGAACGGCGAAAACACCCGTTCGAGCTGGGCCTCGGGAATGCCCGGTCCGTGATCGCGAATGGCGATCGTCAACCGCTCGAGGGCATCGTCGAGCGTCACCTCGGCACGGCGACCGTAGAACACGGCATTCTCCAGCAGGTTCGCCAGGCAGCGCTTGAACGCCAACGGCTTGACGGGCAGCGGTGCGGCATGCCCGGTGATCGTCACCTCTCCCTTCTGAAGCGCGAGTTCTTCGGCCAGCTCGTCCAGTACCGCTCGCGGGTCGACCTCTTCAACCGGCTCGTGCAGGTCGAACCCCTTGACCGAGGCCAGCGCTCCCTTGACCAGCAGGTCGAGCTCGTCGAGCGACGCACAGAATCGCTCCCGCTGCCGAGGGTCGTCGAGCATCTCGGCGCGCAGGCGCAGGCGCGTGATGGGCGTCTTCAAGTCGTGCGAGATGGCCGAGAAGAGGCGCTCGCGCTCTTCTACCTGGTCGCGTATGCGCTCCTGCATGCGGTTGAAGGCCGCCGCGGTGGCCGCGACCTCACGCGGCCCCGTCTCGCGCAGCGGAGGGGCATCGAGATCGTCGCCGAGCTGCCGTGCCGCCCTGGCCAGCCGCCCCAGTGGCCGAGAGACGCTGCGTATGCCGAGCAGCGACAGGCCGATCACGGTGAGCAGTACCATGAAGGCCGCCAGCAGTCGCTCGCCCGAGATCCAGCGGTTGTCGGCGAGCAGCTCGGGCACCGGCAATAGCGTCGCCACGTAGAGCCAGGTATCGGGAGCGAGCTCCATCTGCACCACCAGGATCGGCGGCGAGAGCGGCTCCATCAGCAGGCTGTGCTGGCCCCAGCGCGGTGGCAGGTCGTGCAGCAGCACCTCGTTGTTGTACACGCGCAGCGTCTCGGGGCGCGAGAACTCCACCAGGACGTCGTCGATATTGAGCTCGTCGGTCAGAATCTCGCGGAAGTTGTCGACCACCAGCCGCTTCTCGGGACCGTCACCCATGTCCTCGACCGGAATGCGACGTTCGTTGACGCTGACGAAGAAACGCGTGCCGCCCATGTTGCGCAGCTGGTCGAGCACGATATGGCGATATTCGAAGGGCAGCGAGCGGAAGAAATGCATGGTCGAGGCCACGCTGTAGGCCACGTTGCGTGACAACTCGTCGAGTTGCTCCAACTGGCTCGAGCGTACCTGGGAGGACCAGATGGCATAGCTGGCGAGCTGGGCGGTGAGCACGCCGACGAGCATGATCAACACGAAGCGGCCGCGCAGGGTGCGCGGCAGATGTCGCGCCACGCCACGGCGCCACCTCAGCCAACGCGTTTTCATCACGTCACCGCATCGACCCGGGCGGTGAAGACATAGCCCGCCCCACGCACGGTGCGAATCAACTGATGATGCTGGGACTCCTCCCCCAGACGCTGGCGAAGCCGACAGACGTGCACGTCGATGGAGCGATCCAGCGGGGGCGCCGAGCGGCCGCGGGTCAATTCGTAGAGGGCCTCGCGCGTGAGCACCTGCTCGGGATGCTCGAGAAAGACCTGGAGCAGTTGGAAATCGGCGCCTGAGAGCGGCAGACGCGCCCCCTCGGCATCGATCAGCTCGCGGGTCATGCGGTCGAGGCGCCAGTCTCCGAACGCCACCAGACGGGCTTCGGCCGGCGTCTCGCCGGGAGCACTACGGGTGCGGCGCAGCACCGCCTTGATCCGGGCCAGCAGCTCGCGAGGATTGAAGGGCTTGCCCAGATAGTCGTCGGCCCCCAGTTCCAGCCCGAGGATGCGGTCGGTATCGTCGGCGCTGGCGGTGAGCATGATGATCGGCACCTCGCTGTCGCGGCGCACTTTGCGGCAAATGGTGAAACCGTCATCGCCCGGCAGCATGATGTCGACGATCAGCAGGTCGGGGGACTCGGTGGCGAGCAGCCGGTGCAGCGCTTCGGCATCCTCGGCGACCAGGGCGCGATAGCCATGGCGGCCGAGATAGTCGGCCAGCAGCTCGCGTATCTCGGGATCGTCATCGACGACGATCAGGGTAGCGGGAGTCGTTGTCATCATCGCCCTGGCGCTACGCAAGATGCCGGCACCGCGCGTAGCGCGTTATCGCTGCGGGAAACCGATGATGAGCCCGCACCGGGACAGCGGCAAGTCGTTTGCGACCAAGGTGGTAGCGACTCCGCCGATTTCACACGCCAAAACGCTCGCGCAACCTGGCCGCCACCGCCTGTTCGGCGTGGTGGCCGATGCGCGTTGCCCCGGGCACGCGGACCGTCAGGTCGGGATGGGCATTGGCCATCACATGCGCCTCGCCGGCGAGATGCAGCATCTCGGTATCGTTGAGATTGTCGCCGAAGGCCAGGCAGCGCTCGCGATCGATCCCCAGCCGTGCGAGCAGCGATGTCAGGGCCGTGCCCTTGTTGGCGCCGCCGGCCATCACCTCAAGGGAATTGGCCATGGAATAGGTGACGTGCAGTGCGCTGCCGTGGCGCTCGCGAATTCGCGCTTCCAGTTCCGCTACCCGCGATGACTCGCCGATATAGAGCACCTTGCCCACGCCCTCTCCATCGAGCTCGTGGGGGGCCGCGACCCGATAGCCGAAGCCGGTGTGCGCATGCAGCGCCAGCAGCTCCGGGGCCTCGGCGTCGATCAGCCAGTCATCGTCGCGGTAGAGATTGAGACGTACCGTGGCGTGTCGCTCGAGGGCGATCAGCTGCCGGGCGATGGCGGGGTCGAGATGGCGCGCGGCCAGCAGCCGATCGTCGGGAGCGTGCAGATACGCTCCGTTGGTGCTGATCAGATGCACCGGCACGCCAAGGCGGTCACGGAAGGCGAGCATGTCGCGGAAGTGGCGCCCGGAGGCAAAAGCAAGATGATGGCCCTGGGCCGCCAGGGCGCGCAGGGTGGCGATGGTGCCGGGTGTCAGGTCGTGGCCGGCATCGAGCAGGGTTCCGTCGAGGTCGGAAACGATCAGGTGAGGGGTCATGGCGCTCTCCGTTGGCTTGGCTCCAAGCTTAACCGATTCAGCCGGGGCAATCCCGCCCCTCGTCGGAGATCACGTCCCGGAAAGCCGACAACTCCTTGATTCACCGTGCGACACGGCAAGGCGTTTGGCCCCGCGGCGGGGAATCCGTATAGTGGCCTCCTTACTCCCGCCAGACGTTCGTGATCATGCTGCAGAACAACGCCCTGCTTGCCCAGCTCAAGCAACAGATCCGCTCCACCACCCCTCGTGTCGAGGGCGTGATCAAGGCCACCGAAAAGGGCTTCGGCTTCCTCGAAACCGACGACGGCAACGCCTATTTCGTGCCGCCCCCCGCCATGAAGCAGGTGCTGCACGGCGATCGCGTCGAGGCGGTGCTTCATGAGGAAGGCGACAAGAAAAGCGTCGAGCCCGACACGCTGATCGAGCAGGGGCTCGATCGCTTCATCGCCCGGGTGCAGAAGCGCGAAGGTCGCCTGGCCGTGGTGCCCGATCACCCCTCCATCAGGAATTCGCTCAAGGCGCGCATCAAGCGCAGCCTCGACGAAGCCGCCATCGGCGATGCCGACTGGGTGGTGGCGCGGCTGGTACGCCACCCGCTCAAGGCCGACGACCGCGGTTTCTTCACCCAGATCGACGAGCTGGTGGCCAAGGCCGACGACCCGGCCGTGCCGTGGCGCGTGACCCTGGCCCGCCACGCCCTGGAGCAGGAGTGTCCGGATCCCGGCAGCGACTGGCCGTTGCGCGACGAGGGACTCGAGCGCGAGGATCTCACCGCCGAACCCTTCTTCACCATCGACAGCGAGAAGACCCGAGACATGGACGACGCCCTGCGCATCGTCGCTCGGGAGGCTGGCGGCTGGGATCTCACGGTGGCCATCGCCGATCCCACCGCCTACGTCGAGGAGGGCCATGCGGCGGATCTCGAGGCGCGTACCCGCGCCTTCACCGTCTACCTGCCGGGTCAGAACGTCACCATGCTGCCCGAGCCACTGGCCGACGACCTGTGTTCGCTGTGGGAAGACAAGGAACGTCCCGTGCTGGCCTGCACGCTCACCGTTCACGCCGATGGCAGCCTGGGCGACTATCGATTCTTCGCCGCCACGGCGAAATCCCACGCCAAGTTGGCCTATGACCGGGTCTCCGACTGGCTCGAGGGCCAGGGCGACTGGGCACCGGCCGAGACGATCGGCAACCAGCTCCAGGCCCTGCGTGACCTCACCGAAGCACGGGCCGCATGGCGGGCCGAGCACGCCCTGGTGTTCAAGGATCGTCCCGACTACGTTTTCGACCTGGACGAGGCCGGCAACGTACTCGACATCCGCACCGAAGAGCGGCGCATCGCCAACCGCATGATCGAAGAGTCGATGATCGCCGCCAACGCCTGTTGCGCCGACCTGCTGGCGGAACACGTGGGCCATGGCATCTTCAACGTGCACCGCGCCTTCGAGGCCGACAAGGCCGAGGCGGCCCAGGAGTTCCTGGCCAGCCAGGCGATCGAAGTGGAACGCGAGGCGCTCACCGAGCTGCCCCGCTACAAGGAGCTCAAGCGCGAACTGGAAGGACGCGACGACGCCTGGCTGGACGCCCGCCTGCGGCGTTTTCAGGGGTTCACCAGCATGTCGGCCAAGCCCGGCCCCCACTTCGGCCTGGGGCTTCCCGCCTACGCCACCTGGACCTCACCGATTCGCAAGTACGGCGACATGGTCAACCATCGCCTGATCAAGCGCGTCCTCAAGGGCGAGCAGGCGCCTGCCGAGGCGAGCCTCGCGCTCACCGAGCAGCTCACCGAGCGTCGCAAGCTCAACCGCATGGCCGAGCGCGACGTCAAGGACTGGCTCTATGTGCGCTACTTGACCCCCGCCGCCAAGGCCCAGGATATCTTCGACGCCGAGGTCATCCAGATCAATCGCGGCGGGATGCGCGTGCGCCTCGTCGCCAACGGTGCCACCGCCTTCGTTCCCGCCCCGACGCTGCACAGCGATCGCGACAAGGTCGCCATCGACGACAAGGAAGGACGCATCCAGGTGGAGAGCGAGGAGCGCTTCAAGCTGGGCGACCGCATCCGCGTGGCGCTGGTCGAGGCTCGAGAGGAAACCCGCTCCCTGGTGGCCCGCCCCGCCGACTGAGCTTCCGGCAACGGCCAAGCAGCACTGGTGGACGGCGACCTCGAAGGTCGCCGTCTCTCGTTGCGGCTGTCGCACAACTGTCGTATTGACGCCCTAGGCTGGCAGGAGATACCAGTGCCAGGAGGGCTTCTTGCATATCGTCGACGTCACCATGCTCCACGCGCCCGCAAGCGGCGGTGTACGCACCTACCTCGATGCCAAGCATCGCGTGCTGGCCACCCGGCCGGGCCTGCGCACCAGCCTGCTGGTCCCCGGCGCCGAGCGCAGCTCGCTCGGCGGGGTGCATACCCTCCCCGCCCCGCGGATTCCACTGGGCCAAGGCTACCGATTCCCGCTGCGTCGCCGCCCCTGGCGCGATGCTTTGATGACGATGGCACCCGACCTGATCGAGGCCGGTGACCCCTATGTCACCGCCTGGGCCGTCGCGGAAGCCGGCCAGGCTCTGGGGGTGCCCACGGTGGGGTTCTTCCATTCGGACCTGCCCAGACTGATGGGAGATCGCTTCGGCACCGGTGTCCGCCGGCGCCTGCAGCGCTACGTGGCCGACCTCTATGGGCGGTTCGACAGCGTACTGGCACCTTGTACCGCCATGGCCGAACGACTGGCCGACTGGGGCATCGAACCGATACGCGTACAGCCGCTGGGCGTCGACCTGGAGCTTTTCCACCCGCGACATCATGATCCGGGCCTGCGCCTCGAGCTCGGACTACGCGACCACCAACGGTTGCTGGTCTTCGCCGGTCGTTGTTCCCCGGAAAAACACGTCGACGTGCTGTTGGCGACGATGGCGCGCCTGGGTCCGGCGTATCACCTGCTGCTGATGGGTCCCGGCATGCCGACCCGGGTACCCGCGAACGTCAGCGTCGTGCCCCGCTACTGTCCACCCACGAGCGTAGCCCGCGCTCTAGCCAGCGCCGATGCCATGCTGCATGCCGGCACCCGCGAAACCTTTGGCCTGGTAGCCCAGGAAGCCATGGCCTGCGGCGTTCCGGTCGTAGCGGCCCGTTCGGGCGCCCTGAAGGAATACGTTCCGCTGGGCGCCGGAGTGCTCTGCCGCCCCCGCGACCCCGATGACATGGCCCGGGCCGTTCATGAACTCTTCCTCAATGACCCTGTCGCCATGGGTCGCCATGCCCGGCGCCACGTGGAGCGCCACTTCCGCTGGGAGCATGTCATCGACGACCTGAGTCGGCACTATGCCGCCTTGGTCGGGGACGTCCCCCCCGCCGTCGCACGGGCCGACAAGGGGTGACTGGAGCGAGAATGGCAATGACATGGCGATGGCGTCACCTCGGCCTGCTGCTCCTGGCCTTGCTGGCGCCTCTGCTGGTGTCCTGGTGGCTGGGAGGCCACGAGGCTCTTGCCACGATCGGTGCCTTCCCTGGGCCGCTGTTAGCCCTGATGGGGATCATCACCGTGCTGTGCTGGAATCTCAATGCCGCCCGCTGGCGTCTGCTGCTATCGGGCCGCGCTGGGCACCTGGGGCAAGATGGCGCCCTGGCCATCGAGATGGCCGTCAAGTTCGCCCTCTGCGCCACGCCGGGAGGCAGCGGCGGCGCCGCCACCTTCCTGCTGCTGCTCGCCCGGCGCGGCTTTCCTCCAGCGCGTGCCACGGCCATCTATCTCGTCGACCAATCCTGCGACCTGCTGTTCTTTGCGGTGATGCTCTCTCTGCTGGTCGCGGCCACCCTGACCGGCGCCGTCGACTGGCCACATCGCACGCTGATCGGTGCTGCCTCATTGGGGCTCGGCCTGGTGCTGCTCGGGCTGGGGCTGATCCTGGCCTGGCTGCCCTGGCTGCTGCGACGGCGTCCCTGGCTGGCCTGGCCCGGCCCCAGGCGACGGCGCCGCTTCGCCCGCCAGTTGCTGAGCGGTCGCCGAACCCTGATCGCGACCCTGCGCCTGCCACCATCGGTACTCGCATCGATCTTCGGCCTGTGCGGTCTCCACTGGCTACTGCGCTACAGCCTGCTCTATCTGGCCGTGCTCGGCATCATCGGCCAGGGCGGGACGCTGGCCGACTGGGCCTGGACCTTCCTGGTGCAGATGCTGGCCATGGCAGCCAGCCAGTTCAGCGTGCTTCCCGGCGGTGCCGGTGCCGCCGAAATCAGCGTCGGCGCTCTACTGCTGCCGCTGATGGAGCCCGGTCAGGTCGCCGCCGCCGTCGTGATCTGGCGCCTCGTCAGCTACCACCTCTACCTTCTCGCGGGCGCCCCTGTCTTTCTCATCCAGGTCGCCCGCTGGCTGGGTCGACCGGTGGCCTCCTGAACGACCGCCACCCAAGAGCCACCAGGCACCCCATCGCATTGCCGGATCGACCCGCCATGGCACCACCCAAGTACATTGAGGCACGTCGGTCATCATCCGCTAGACTGAGAACTGCCAGCCGACTGGGCGATGCGTCATGGAGAGCGTGCTGGCCGTTCGGCGAAACGCTTTCACCGCCCGGCAGCGTATCGTTCAGGATGAGAGCCCTCATCGAGATGCCCTCGTCCCGTCAGGGAGCGTAGTCGACGATGGGAAAGCGTCACCACCGACAGCGGCCGCATCGGGCAGCAGGAAGGACTTCTCTCTCGCGATTCGCCGCATGGCAGCAAGGCGCTTTGGCCTTTACCACCTGGTGGCTGGCGGCGCTGGCCGTCAGCGCTTTGCTCCCGGCCATGTCCGCCAACATGCCGATTTCACCGCTGTGGTTGGCCAACTCGCTGGCTTACGGAACGATACTGGCCATTGGCCTGAAGCCGGTACCCTATTTCGCCGCGGCGGCCCTGAGCTGGAACCTGGCACGTGGCGATGCGCCTCTGGACATCGTGGTGGGCACTGGCACCTTCCTGCTGCTGATGCTCTTCGTGGCTGGGTTTTCCCGGTGGCTGGAGAGACACGTCGAGCGCGATCAGGCGCGGCGCCTGCTGCGTGTGCCGATCATCGCCATCCTCAGCGCGAGTCTCTTCACCCTGCTGGGAGTCTGGCAGTTCGCCAGCGGCCTGCCTGCGCCGGAACTGGCGATCGGGCTGTGGCTCTCCGAGGCGACTTCCGTGCTGCTCTTCACGCCGCTGGCCCGGCAATGGCTGCTTCATGGAATTCGCTCCTGGGTGCCTCCCAGCGGTGAGTCACGCTCCCTGCGACCGTTGTTGGCCTGGTGCCTGCTGGCCATCGTCGTGCTGGTGGCGATAGCGGAAATCCCGGCACTACCCCGAGCGTTCTCCGACTGGCTGCTTTATCTGGGCCTGGTGCTGCCGATACTGGCCGTCTATCTGCTGCCGGTGGGTCTTCCTCGGCTGGTGGTTCCGTTGTTCGTACTGGCCTGGACGACGGTGCATCTCGAGCTGTTCACCGATGCCAAGGGCGTGTTGGACGAAACGGCCATGCTGCAGGGCCAGATGGTGCTGTTCACCGCGGCGCTGATCGGTTTTCTCTCCATCGAAGCCGTGCACTCCTACCATCGGGCCAATCGGCGTCTGGAGCAGGCGAGCCGGCGCGATGGCCTTACCGGCCTCTACAATGATCTGGGCATGACCGAGCGCTTGGCTCACAAGGCGACCGATGAACGCTATGCACTCATCGGCATCCAGGTGCCGGATATCGACGACCTGGCGACCCTCACGGGGCTGGATGAGGTTCACGCCCTGGAACGCGACATTGCCGATACCCTGCGGGCCACGGTGCCGGTACGACAGGGACTGGGAGCACGTCTCCAGCCGGGGCTCTTTGCGCTGCTGGTGCCCCATGGCGAGGCACGTGCGGAGCTCATCGAAGCGTTGCGCCAGGCCTTCCAGCGTTCGGAGCGCGGCGGAAGCCTTGCCAATGCCCGCCTGGGATTGCGCATGGCGCTGGTGGAACGAGTCGAGAACGCTGATGCGCGCCATTTGACGTCGATCCTGCTGATGGCCTGCACGCGGGCAGGCCAACAGGAAAACGAGCGCTTCTATCGCCATCATGGTGCTCCGGACCACCTGATCGAGGCGCATCGCGAGACGCTGCGCTGGGCCGGTCGCCTACGCGATGCCTTGGCGGGGGATACCCGCAATGGGGGATTCGAGCTGTTCGTCCAGCCCATTCTGGATCGCCAACAACCCAAGTTGGCACGTGCCGAGGTACTCTTGCGCTGGCGGCAACCGAACGGTGAGCTGCTGGGTGCCGGGGCCTTCCTGCCCGTCGCCGAGAACTTCGGACTGATGCCGCGCGTGGACGCCTGGGTCGTGTCCAATGCCCTGGCCGAGGTCAGCACGCATCCGGGTGGCGAACGCTTGACCGAGCTGGCCATCAACCTTTCCGGCGACTCCTTGGCCAGCGCAGGGCTGGTCAGTGCGTTGAGTCAGTACTTGACGCAGTACGGCTGGCCGGCAGAACGCCTGTGCCTGGAGATCACCGAGTCCATGGTGATTCACGACGTTCAGGTCGCTCGCGAGAACGTTCGGGCGCTGCACGCTCTGGGCGCTCGCCTGGCCATCGACGACTTCGGCACCGGTCAAGCCAGTTTCGCCTATCTCCAGGACTATCCCGTCCAGGAACTGAAGATCGACGGCCGCTTCATCCAGCACATCGCCACGCCGGGCTTCGATCGTGAAGTGGTCCGGGCGACCTGCGCCATTGCCGAATACCTGGGAGCGAGAGTGGTCGCCGAGTTCGTCGAAACGCCGGTGCAAGTCGAGGCGTTGTACCAGCTCGGCGTTCACTGTCTGCAGGGTTTCGGCATCGCCCACCCCATACCGCTGATGGCCTATCTGGAAGGAGTCCAGGCTGGTCTCACCATGGTGGAAAGCGCAGCGACCCGCTTACAGAGAGCGGAGTAACGCATGCGACATGCGAGAGAGTGCGGCGGCCTTCGTTCAGCGATGCCGTCAATCGAAAAGGGCACCCGAAGGTGCCCTTTGAGGGTAACGCCAACCAAGTCGGCGTTTACCAGCCGGTCACTTGCTTCAGAGCGTCGCCGATCTCGGCCAGCGAGCGCACGGTCTTGACGCCCGCGGCTTCCAGGGCAGCGAACTTCTCGTCCGCGGTGCCCTTGCCGCCGGCAATGATGGCGCCGGCGTGGCCCATGCGCTTGCCAGGAGGCGCGGTGACGCCGGCGATGTAGGAAACCACCGGCTTGGAGACGTTCTCCTTGATGAAGGCCGCGGCTTCCTCCTCGGCGGTACCGCCGATTTCACCGATCATCACGATCGCCTCTGTCGCCGGGTCCTTCTCGAACTCGGCGAGGATGTCGATGAAGGTGGAGCCCGGGATGGGGTCGCCGCCGATGCCCACGCAGGTGGACTGGCCGAAGCCGTGATCGGTGGTCTGCTTGACCGCTTCATAGGTCAGGGTGCCGGAACGCGACACGATGCCCACCTTGCCCGCCTGGTGGATATGACCCGGCATGATGCCGATCTTGCACTCGTCAGGGGTGATCACGCCGGGGCAGTTGGGGCCGATCAGGCGCACGCCCAGCTCGTCGCACTTCACCTTGACGTCGAGCATGTCCAGGGTGGGGATGCCCTCGGTGATGCACACGATCAGCTTGATGCCGGCGTTGGCGGCCTCGAGGATGGAATCCTTGCAGAACGGTGCCGGCACGTAGATGACGCTGGCCTCGGCGCCGGTCTTGGCGACGGCTTCCTTAACGGTGTTGAACACCGGCAGGCCCAGGTGCTCCTGGCCCCCCTTGCCCGGGGTCACGCCGCCGACCATCTGGGTACCGTAGGCGAGAGCCTGTTCGGAGTGGAAGGTCCCCTGCCCGCCGGTGAAGCCCTGGCAGATGACCTTGGTGTTCTTGTCGATCAGGATGCTCATTACTTGCCCTCCGCTGCCTTGACGACCTGCTGAGCCGCATCGGTGAGGCTCTTGGCAGCGATGATGTTCAGTCCGCTGGAGGCCAGTTTCTCGGCACCCAGCTCGGCGTTGTTACCCTCAAGACGCACCACCACCGGCACGTTGACGCCGACCTGTTCGACGGCCCCGATGATGCCCTCGGCGATCATGTCGCAGCGCACGATGCCGCCGAAGATGTTGACCAGCACCGCCTTGACGGAGTCGTCGGAGAGGATCAGCTTGAAGGCTTCCGCCACGCGCTCCTTGGTGGCACCGCCGCCGACGTCCAGGAAGTTGGCCGGCTGCCCGCCATTGAGCTTGATGATGTCCATGGTGCCCATGGCCAGCCCGGCGCCGTTGACCATGCAGCCGATGTTGCCTTCCAAGGCCACGTAGTTGAGTTCCCACTCGGCCGCCTCGGCCTCGCGCGAATCCTCCTGGGAGGGGTCGCGCAGCGCTTGCAGGTCGGGGTGGCGATACAGGGCGTTGCCGTCCAGATTGACCTTGGCGTCGAGGCAGTGCAGGTTGCCCTCGTCGGTGATCACCAGCGGGTTGATCTCGAGCAGCGCCAGATCCTTCTCGTGGAACAGGCGCGAAAGGCCCAGGAAGATCTTGGTGAACTGCTTGACCTGCTCGCCCTTGAGGCCGAGGGCAAAAGCCAGCTCACGCGCCTGGTAGGGCTGGGCGCCCACCAGCGGGTCGATCTCGGCCTTGAGGATCTTCTCGGGAGTTTCCTCGGCGACCTTCTCGATCTCCACGCCGCCCTCGGTGGAGGCCATGAACACCACGCGGCGGGTGCCACGATCGACCAC
This sequence comes from Billgrantia gudaonensis, assembly GCF_900100195.1. Classification (GTDB taxonomy): domain Bacteria; phylum Pseudomonadota; class Gammaproteobacteria; order Pseudomonadales; family Halomonadaceae; genus Halomonas; species Halomonas gudaonensis. The sequence goes on along the minus strand of NZ_FNES01000001.1, from coordinate 86,294 downwards.
GGCACCGAGATAGAGCTCGGAGGCGATGTCGGTGCAGTTCTCGACCAGGATCTTGGCGACCGGCTGACCGTTCTCGTCGGTCTGGAAGGTCACCAGGTTCTTGCCCAGCCACTGCTCGGCGAAGGCCTTGGCCTCTTCGGGGCTCTTGATCAGCTTGACGCCGCCCGCCTTGCCGCGACCGCCGGCGTGGACCTGGGCCTTGACGACCCACATGTCGCCGCCGATCTTCTTGCACGCTTCCGCGGCTTCCTCGGGGGTGTCCACGGCGAAGCCCTTGGACACCGGCAGACCGTAATCGGCAAACAGCTGCTTGCTCTGATACTCGTGAAGGTTCATCGATTCATGCCATTGGTTGCATGTGACTCGAACGGCGGCCCAGCCGACACCGATGGGGCGCGGCATCCAGACCACCACCGACCGCTTCCGATACTTGGCCGGAAGCGATGCGCCACCCGCAGGTGGCGCTTGTTGTGCTTACTTGCGCTTCTTGCGATTGGCCATGTGGATGGCATGACCGTCCACCGCCAGCGCCGCTTCGTGGATGGCTTCCGAGGTGCTGGGATGCGCATAGCAGGTCAGCGCCAGATCCTCGGCGCTGGAGCCGAACTCCAGCGCTATCACGCCCTGGGCGATCAGCTCGCCGGCGTGCTGGCTGACGATGTGCATACCGAGGATGCGATCGGTCTCGGCATCGGCCACGATCTTGGCCAGGCCTTCCGGCGCATTGTTGGCCAGCGCCCGGCCGTTGGCGGCGAACGGGAAGGAGCCGGTCTTGACCTCGATGCCCTTGGCCTTGGCGTCCTGTTCGGTCAACCCGACCCAGGCCACTTCCGGCGACGTGTAGATCACGCTGGGCACCGCGTCGTAGTTCATCTCCGCCTTGTGGCCGGCAATGATGTCGGCCACCATCACGCCCTCCTCGGAGGCCTTGTGAGCCAGCATCAGGCCACGCACGCAGTCGCCGATGGCATAGATGCCCGGCACGCTGGTACGGCACTGGTCGTCGACATGAATGAAACCGCGCTCGTCCAGTTCCACGCCCACGCCCTCGGCGACCACGCCCTTGGTGTAGGGGCGGCGGCCGACACAAACGATCAACTTGTCGAAGGTCTGCTCCTGCTCGCCGCTGCCGTCGCTGTACTTGACCACGACTTCCTTGCCCTTGACCTCGGCGCCGGTGACCCGAGCACCGAGCTTGATGTCCAGGCCCTGTTTCTTGAGCAGCTTCTGAGTCTCCTTGGCCACGTCCTTGTCGACCATGGGCAGGAAGGTGTCCAGCGCTTCGAGCATGGTGACCTGGCTGCCCAGGCGCTTCCACACGCTGCCCAGTTCCAGGCCGATGACACCGGCGCCGATCACGCCCAGGCGCTCGGGCACCTCGGTGAACTCCAGGGCGCCGGTGGAGTCGACGATCAGATCCTCGGTCAGCGGAGCCGGCGGGATCTCCACCGGCACGGAGCCGGCGGCAATGACGATGTTGTCGGCTTCGTAGGTGGCCTTGTCGCCGTCGTGGCCGGTCACCTCGACCTGCTTGTTGCCGACCACCTTGCCGGTGCCTTCCAGGGCGGTGACGCCATTGGCCTTGAACAGGGCGCTGATGCCGCCGACGTTCTTGGCGATCACCTTCTCCTTGAACTCGAGCATCTTGGCGACGTTGGGCTTGAGCTCACCCACCTCGATACCGATCTCGTCGTAGTGGTCGCGCGTCTCGACGAACTTGTGAGACGTCTCCAGCAGCGCCTTGGAAGGAATGCAGCCCACGTTGAGGCAGGTGCCGCCGTGGACGGTCTTGCCCTCCTTGTTGACCCACTTCTCGACGCAGGCGGTCTTCAGCCCCAGTTGAGCGGCACGGATGGCGGCCACGTAGCCCCCGGGGCCCGCGCCAATGACGATCACATCGTATTTATCGGCCATGTGGTTTTCCTATTGATCGGTTCGCGTTGTGACGATGACGTCGGCAGACTCAGACATCCAGCAGCAGACGCGCCGGATCCTCGAGCAGCTCCTTGATGGTGACCAGGAACTGCACTGCGTCCTTGCCGTCGATCATGCGGTGGTCGTAGGAGAGCGCCAGGTACATCATCGGGCGGATCTCGACCTTGCCGTTGACCGCCATGGGGCGCTCCTGAATCTTGTGCATGCCCAGGATGGCAGTCTGCGGCGGATTGAGGATCGGGGTCGACATCAGCGAGCCGAAGATGCCGCCGTTGGTGATGGTGAAGGTGCCACCCTGCATCTCGTCGATGCCGAGCTTTCCGTCGCGGGCCCGCTTGCCGAAATCGACGATGCTCTTCTCGACATCGGCGATCTTCATGCTGTCGGTATCGCGCAGCACCGGTACCACCAGGCCACGATCGGTGGACACGGCCACGCCGATGTCCTGGTAGCCGTGATAGACGATGTCGGTGCCGTCGATGGAGGCGTTGACGTCGGGGAACCGCTTGAGTGCCTCGGAGGCCGCCTTGACGAAGAAGCCCATGAAGCCGAGCTTGGTGTCGTGGGCCTTGAGGAAGGTCTCCTTGTACTGGGCGCGCAGGTCCATTACCGCGCCCATGTCCACCTCGTTGTAGGTGGTGAGCATGGCCGCGGTCTGCTGCGCCTGGACCAGTCGCTTGGCGATGGTCTGGCGCAGGCGGCTCATCGGCACGCGCTTCTCGGGGCGCTCGCCTTCGACCACCGGCGCCGCAGCCGCGGCCTGCTCCAGAGTGCCGGCGGTCTTGGGCTGCTGGGCGACCTTCTTGGCGCTGCCATCCTTCACGGCCTTCTGGACGTCTTCCTTGAGGATGCGTCCCCCCTTGCCGGTGCCCTCGATCTTGTTGACGTCGAGGTCGTGCTCGGCCACCAGCTTGCGCGCCGCCGGCGCCAGGATCTTGTCGCCGGCCGACTCTTCCTCGGCCTCGGCGCTGTCGTCAGCGGTCGCAGCCGACGCCTCGGAGCCGCTGCCCGCACTCTCCCCGCCGGCGCCTTCGGCGAACAGTGCCAACACCGCCTCGGACTCGACCTGACTGCCCTCCTCGGCCTTGATCTCGGTGAGCGCGCCATCGGCCGGCGCCACCACCTCGAGCACCACCTTGTCGGTCTCGATCTCGGCCAGCACGTCATCGCGCTTGACCGCCTCGCCGACCTGCTTGTTCCAACTGGCCACGGTGCCTTCCTGGATCGACTCGGGGAAGCTCGGTGCCTTTACCTCGTGCTGCTTGCCAGCGGCTGCCGGGGCGTCGGCCTTCTTCTCAGCCTTGGCCTCGGCTGGCTCTTCCGCCTTGGCCTCGGATTTCTCGTCATCCTTGCCCCCGCCGGACTTGCCTTCACCGATCTTGCCCAGCACCTGCTCGGAGGCAACGGTCTCGCCCTCTTCGACCGTCACCTCACTGAGGGTGCCGGCCTCGGGCGCCACCACCTCGAGCACCACCTTGTCGGTCTCGATCTCGACGATCAGTTCGTCGCGCTCGACGCTGTCCCCGGGTTTCTTGTGCCAGGCCGCCACGGTGCCTTCGGCGACGGATTCCGGAAAGGTGGGCGCTTTGATATCGGTAGCCATGTCGTTTCCCTTGTGTAATCTCTCTCGTCCCGGTGAAAGGCGTCAAATGGTGAAGGCGTCTTCCACCAGCTGTCGCTGCTGTTCGATGTGCACGGACATGTAGCCGCAGGCCGGAGCCGCGGAGGCGGGACGGCCGGCGAACTTGAGCTCGCCACCCAGACCCTCCTTGAGCATGTCGACCACGGCGCGCATGTGGTGCTGGCTGGGATACCAGGCCCCCTGGTTGAGTGGCTCTTCCTGGCACCACACCACGGTCTCGATGTTGACGTAGGCCTTGAGCGCCTCGAAGAGCTCCTCCTTGGGAAAGGGGTAGAGCTGCTCGACACGCAATATCGCGGTATCGTCGCGCTCGTTGTCCTCGCGCCAGGCGGCCAGTTCGTAATAGACCTTGCCGGCACACAACACCACGCGCTTGACCTTTTCGGCGGCCAGGTTGCCCTGGTCGGACAGTACCGGCTGGAAACTCCCGTTGGCCAGGTCGTCGAGGCTCGAGACCGCCTCCTTGTGGCGCAACAGACTCTTGGGCGACATCACCACCAGTGGCTTGCGCAGCGGGCGGATGACCTGACGGCGCAGCAAGTGGAAGATCTGTGCCGGCGTGGTGGGCACGCAGACCTGCATGTTGTGCTCGGCACACAGCTGCAGGAAGCGCTCCAGGCGCGCCGAAGAATGCTCCGGCCCCTGCCCTTCGTAGCCGTGGGGCAGCAGCATGGTCAGTCCGCACAGGCGCTCCCACTTGGTCTCGCCGGAGGAGATGAACTGATCGACCACCACCTGGGCGCCGTTGAAGAAGTCGCCGAACTGCGCTTCCCAGATCACCAGGTCGTTGGGAGCCGTCGTGGCATAGCCGTACTCGAAACCCAATACCGCCTCCTCGGAGAGGAAGGAGTCATGGATGGTGAAGCGTGGCTGCCCGTCGCTCATGTGCTGCAGCGGCACGTAGGTGGTGCCGTCCTTCTGGTTGTGCACCACGGCATGGCGGTGGGAGAAGGTGCCGCGCCCCACGTCCTGACCGGTGATGCGCACCGGGTGCCCCTCGTCGAGCAGGGTGGCGTAGGCCAGGGTCTCGGCGAACCCCCAGTTGAGGGCCAAACCGCCAGCCTGCATCTTGCGACGATCCTCGTAGATCTTGGCGACCTGACGCTGCACATCGACCCCGTCGGGAATTTCGCACATGCGTGCCGCCAGACGCTGCAGGCGCTTCATCTCGACGGTGGTATCGGCGTGCGCGGTCCATTCATGACCGATATAGGGCGTCCAGTCGACGAACAGCGAGGTATTGGGCTCCTGCACCAGGGCGTTGGCCACGTGATTGCCGGCCATGAGGTCTTCACGGTAGGTCTCGACCATCGCCTTGGCCTGGTCCTCATCGAGCACGCCCTGCTCGACCAGCCGCTGCGCATAGAGGCTGCGTGACGAGGGATGCTGCTTGATCTTGCGGTACATCATCGGCTGGGTGCCGGACGGTTCGTCGGCCTCGTTGTGGCCGCGGCGGCGGTAGCAGACCAGGTCGATGACCACGTCCTTGTGGAACTGCTGGCGGTAGTCCAGCGCCACCTGCGTGGCGTGCAGCACCGCATCCGGATCATCGCCATTCACATGGAAGATCGGCGCCTGCACCATCTTGGCGATGTCGGTGCAGTACTCGGTGGAGCGCGTATCCTGCGGGTGCGAGGTGGTGAAGCCGACCTGGTTGTTGATGACGATGTGCACCGTGCCGCCGGTCTTGTAGGCGCGGGTCTGGGACATCTGGAAGGTTTCCATGACCACGCCCTGACCGGCAAAGGCGGCATCGCCGTGCACGTTGATCGGTAGCACCTTGTCGCCGGCGAGATCGTCGCGCCGGTCCTGACGGGCGCGCACCGAACCTTCGACCACCGGAGCGACGATTTCCAGGTGCGAGGGATTGAAGGCCAGCGCCAGGTGGACTTCGCCGCCCGGCGTCATGACGTTGGAACTGAAGCCCTGGTGATACTTCACGTCGCCCGAGCCACGCTCGATGACCTTCTTGCCATCGAACTCGTCGATCAGCTCGGAAGGGTTCTTGCCGAGGATGTTGACCAGCAGGTTGAGACGGCCGCGGTGGGCCATGCCGATGACCACTTCCTTGGTGCCGTAACCGCCAGCGCGCTGGATCAGCTCGTCCATCATGGGGATGAACGCCTCACCGCCCTCGAGGCCGAAGCGCTTGGTCCCCGGATACTTGGAAGCCAGGTAGTTCTCCAGACCCTCGGCGGCGGTCAGCCGCTCCAGCAGGTGCTTGCGAACCTCGTCACTGTACTTGGGCGCACTGCGCACCGACTCGAAACGCTGCTGCAGCCAGCGCTTCTCTTCGGTATCGACGATGTGCATGATCTCGCAGCCGATGGAGCGACAGTAGGTCTGCTCCAGGGCATCGACGATCTCGCGCAGCGAGGCCTTGTCCATGCCCAGGAAGAACGAGCCGGTCTGGAATTCGGTATCCAGGTCGTCCTTGGTGAGCTGATGAAAGGAGAGGTCGAGATCGGGAATGGGGGTCTGGCTGCGCAGGCCGAGGGGATCGATGTTGGCCTTCTGGTGACCCCGGAATCGATAGGCGTTGATCAGCTGCAGCACCTTGACCTGCTTGCGGTTCTCACCGCTTTCAGCGGCCGGTGCCGCGGTCGTGCGGCGCGCACGAGCCAGCTGATGGAACTGATCGCGGATGGGGCTCAGCGGAACATCCTGAGAAGCGCTGCCATCGGGATTGGGCAGCTGATCGAAGTAGGTTCGCCACTCGTCGGGGACGGAACCGGGGTCGGCGAGGTATTGCTCGTAGAGCGCCTCCACATAGTGAACGTTGCTGCCGCTCACATGGGAGCTGCTCCACATCAACTCCATTATGCCTTGTTGCATCTCTCGGTCACCCTGCACTGATGGGGTGTAGTCGGCGCCGTCACGGCCCAGCCGCGGCGGCCTGGGTAATGCCCTGCCGGAGGGGCGTCTTCATCGCCGGCGTCTCGGGCCATGGGGGCCGAAACCGTGAATGTTGCATGGTCAAGAGCCGGTACCCAGGGCACCGGCTCTCGTCTTGCTGCTCACAGGCCAGCCGCGACAGGTTGTCGCGGCTGGAAAACCGACTGCCATGATAGCAAGCCGGGCGCCACGATTTAAGTGGCATCGGCGAGCAGCATCTCGCGGATCTTGCCGATCGCGCGGGTTGGATTGAGCCCCTTGGGGCATACCGCCACGCAGTTCATGATGCCGCGGCAGCGGAACACGCTGAACGGATCCTCGAGATCCGACAAGCGCTCGCGAGTCGCCGTGTCGCGGGAATCGGCCAGGAAGCGATAGGCCTGCAACAGACCCGCCGGGCCGACGAACTTGTCCGGATTCCACCAGAAGGACGGACAGGCGGTCGAACAGCAGGCGCACAGGATGCACTCGTAGAGGCCGTCGAGCTTGTCGCGCTCCTTGGGGGACTGCAGGCGTTCGATGGCCGGGGCCGGCTCGTCGTTCTGCAGGTAAGGCTGAATGCGCTCGTACTGCTTGTAGAACAGCGCCATGTCGACGACGAGATCACGCACCACCGGCAGCCCCGGCAGCGGGCGCAGGGTGAGCTTGCCGTCCTTGACCACCTCGGAGAGCGACGTGATGCAGGCCAGCCCGTTCTTGCCGTTCATGTTCATGCCGTCGGAGCCGCACACGCCTTCGCGGCAACTGCGACGGTAGGCCAGGGTGGTATCCTCGGCCTTGAGCATTTCCAGGACGTTGAGGACCATGAGGTCGCGGCCCTGGGTGTCCACCTGATACTCCTGCATGTACGGCGCGGAGTCGGTTTCCGGGTTGTAGCGGTAGATGAATACCTGAAGCATGGACATCGTGACTCCCCTCAGTAGGTACGGACTTTCGGCTCGAAGGTATCGACGGTCTTCGGCTTGAAGTTCACGTCGCGCTTGCCGACTTTCTTCTGGGCCGGGAAGTACATGGAATGCTTCAGCCAGTTGACGTCATCACGATCCGGATAGTCGTAGCGAGAGTGCGCACCACGGCTCTCCTTGCGCTCCAGCGCCGCAATGGCAGTAGCCTCGGCCACCTCCATCAGGTTGTCGAGCTCCAGCGCCTCGACTCGCGCCGTATTGAAGGCGCCCGACTTGTCGGCCAGGTGAGCATTCGCGATACGCTCGCGCAGGTCGGCCAGTTGCTTGACCCCTTCCTGCATGTTGTCCTCCTGACGGAAGACGCCGAAGCTGGTCTGCATGATGCCCTGCAGCTCGGCCTTGAGGTCGGCCACGGACTCGCCGCCGCTCGACTCGTTCCAGCGGGTGATGCGCTGCATCGCCGAATCCACGTCCGACTCGGAAGCGTCGAGGTAATCGACGCCCTCGTTGAGGGCGTTCTCGATGAACATGCCCGCAGCGCGGCCGAATACCACCAGGTCGAGCAGCGAGTTGCCGCCCAGGCGGTTGGCGCCGTGCACCGACACGCAGGCCGCCTCACCGCAGGCGAACAGGCCGTTGATGACCTTGTCCTTGCCCTTGGTGTCCTGCATGATCGCCTGGCCATGCACGTTGGTGGGCACCCCGCCCATCATGTAGTGGCAGGTCGGCACCACCGGAATCGGCGCCTCGGTCGGATCGACATGGGCAAAGATCTTGGACAGCTCGCTGATGCCCGGCAGGCGCTTGCCGAGCACTTCCTCGCCCAGATGATCGAGCTTGAGGAAGACGTGGTCGCCGTTTTCGCCGCAGCCACGGCCTTCGAGGATCTCCATGACCATGGAGCGCGCCACCACGTCGCGACCGGCAAGGTCCTTGGCGTTGGGCGCATAGCGCTCCATGAAACGCTCGCCATCCTTGTTGACCAGATAGCCACCCTCGCCGCGGCAGCCCTCGGTCACCAGCACGCCGGCACCATAGATGCCAGTGGGGTGGAACTGCCACATCTCCATGTCCTGCATCGGGAAGCCGGCGCGCAGCGCCATGCCGATGCCGTCACCGGTATTGATCAGGGCATTGGTGGTGGAAGCGTAGATGCGCCCCGCCCCACCGGTGGCGAGCACCGTGGCCTTGGACTTGACGTGCACCACTTCGCCGGTCTCGATGCACATGGCGATGCAGCCCACCACGTCGCCGTTGGCGTTCTTCACCAGGTCGACGGCGAACCACTCGTTGAGGAAGGTGGTGTTGTTCTTCAGGTTGTTCTGGTAGAGCGTATGCAACAAGGCGTGGCCGGTACGGTCTGCCGCCGCGCAGGTACGCGCCGCCTGGCCACCCTTGCCGAAGTCCTTGGACTGGCCGCCGAAGGGGCGCTGGTAAATGCGACCGTTATCGAAACGCGAGAACGGCAGCCCCATGTGCTCGAGCTCGAACACCGCCTTGGGACCTTCGGAACACATGTATTCCGCCGCATCCTGGTCGGTGATGTAGTCGCCGCCCTTGACGGTGTCGTACATGTGCCAGCGCCAGTCGTCGTTGGGGTCGGCGGAGGCGATGGCACAGGTGATGCCGCCCTGAGCGGAGACGGTATGGGAGCGGGTCGGGAAGACCTTGGAGAGCACGGCGGTCTTCTTGCCGGACTTGGCCAGCTCCAGCGCGGCTCGCAGGCCGGAGCCCCCGCCACCGATGATGATGGCGTCGAATGTCAGACTACGCATATTGGACATCTATCAGGCCCCCCACAGCACTTGAATACCCCAGACCAGGAACACGAAAATGGCCAGGATGATGACGATCTGGGCGACGACGCGCACGCCGGTCGACTTGAGATAATCCGTGGTCACGGTCCACAGCCCCACCCAGGCGTGCGCCGCGATGGAGATCAACGCCAGCAGCGTGAAGATACGCATCCAGGTCTGGGCGAAGAGCCCGCTCCAGGTGGCGTAGTCGAGCCCCGGATTGAAGAGCAGATAGAGAACGATGAACAGCGTGTAGAGGGCCAGCACCAGCGCCGAGACGCGCTGAATGAGCCAGTCGGAAAGGCCGCTGCGACCCAGGTTGGTGATGTTGGTTACCATACCCAGACTCCTGCCAGAATGATGAGAACGGCACTCACCACCACGGTGATCTGCGCCTTCTTGACGCCCCCCTCGAGGGTCACGCCGATGTCGGCATCCATCAGCAGGTGCTTGATACCGGCCACGAAATGAAAGGCCAGTGCCGACAGCAATCCCCAAGCGATCAGCTTGGCCAGGACGTTGTTGGCCAGGGCGTCGCTCACGGCGGCGAAGCCGGCGGGCGAGGACAGCGACTTGTCGAAGGCCCAGAAGGCGAAGATGAGACCAATGAAGAGGATGACGCCAGTGATGCGATGGGCGATCGACGTCAAGGCGGGAAGTGGGAAGTGTATCGTGGTGAGGTCTAGGTTGACGGGTCGTTTGCTATTCACGGCTCTATACACACTCTCTTGGCTCGCTTCGGTTGCGGCCTCCGGCTGGCTGGCCGGGGTGAAGCAAGCGGTGGTTTGAGGTAGGGGGCTCGCCGTTGCCGTGACGGGCATGACAACGAGTACCTGCCAGTCGCGCGGTGTGGATTATAGGGACATGAACCCCCAGTGACAAATGAACGACCGATGAACTCGACCATGGTTCAAGCCCATAACCAGGCCGCTCCTCCTGCCGACGGAAGACGTCGAAACCCGGGATGACGCGGCTTCGACGGCGATGGTGCACAGCACCATTTGTTGTACATGAAACTATACCTGGAGCCACGACATGTACAGCTGTGCGGCCACGATGGGCTAATTGACAATCCCGGGAACGCTTCTATAGTGGGCGAACCTTTTTCGCGGGCCAAGCTGTTGACGACCCGAGCAGTTGGAAACACCGTTTGCGAAATAACGAGTTAACGATTTCATTCGATGACGAGAGGAGGCCAGCATGGCTGACAGGAAAGCGACACTGACGGTAGACGGCCTGGACAAGACGATCGAGCTGCCGGTCTACTCAGGCACCCTGGGGCCTGACGTGGTCGATGTGCGCGGCCTCGGCGCCGAAGGCCTGTTCACCTACGACCCCGGCTTCATGGCAACCTCCTCTTGCCAGTCCGCCATCACCTACATCGACGGCGGCCAGGGCGTGCTGCTGCATCGCGGCTACCCCATCGATCAGCTGGCCAAGCAGTCGAATTTCGTCGAGCTCTGCTACCTGCTGCTGTTCGGCGAGCTGCCCGACGACGCTCAATATGCCGATTTCGAGTCGCGGATCACCAACCACACCATGGTCCACGACCAGATCAACAACTTCTTCAAGGGCTTCCGTCGCGACGCCCACCCGATGTCGATTCTATGCGGCGTGATCGGCGGGCTGGCCGCCTTCTATCACGACCACCTGGACATCAACGTCGAGCAAGACCGCATCATCAGCGCCATCCGCCTGATCGCCAAGATGCCGACCATCGCGGCGATGTCCTACAAGTACAACATCGGCCAGCCGTTCAACTATCCGCGCAACGACCTGAGCTATGCAGAGAACTTCCTCTACATGATGTTCAGCAACCCCTGCGAGGAATACAAGATCAACCCGGTCTACGCCAAGGCCATGGACCGCATCTTCATGCTCCATGCGGATCACGAGCAGAACGCCTCCACCTCCACGGTGCGCCTGGCGGGATCCACCGGCGCCAATCCGTTCGCCTGCATCAGCGCCGGCATCGCCGCGCTATGGGGCCCGGCCCACGGCGGCGCCAACGAGGCGGTACTCAAGATGCTCGACGAGATCGGCGACGACTCGGAGGAGAACATTCAGCGCTTCGTCGACCGCGCCAAGGACAAGGATGACCCCTTCAAGCTGATGGGCTTCGGCCACCGCGTCTACCGCAACTTCGACCCGCGCGCCAAGGTGATGAAGGAGACCTGCGACGAGGTGCTGGCCGAACTCGGCATCGACGACCCTCAGCTCAAGATCGCCAAGCGCCTGGAGCAGATCGCTCTGGAAGACGACTACTTCATCGAGCGCAAGCTCTATCCCAACGTCGATTTCTATTCCGGCATCATTCTCAAGGCCATGGGCATCCCCACCAACATGTTCACGGTCATCTTCGCCGTGTCGCGCACCATCGGCTGGATCTCCCATTGGCACGAGATGCTCAGCGACAGTTACAAGATCGGTCGCCCGCGTCAGCTCTATACGGGACACGACCAGCGCGACTATCCTGCCAGGTAAGCCGGCAGGCAGGCGGCCGAACCGCCACGCACGCAGAAAGCCGCCTCCGGGCGGCTTTCTGCGTTCGACTTCATGACATCGCATCGACAACAACCAAGGAACCTCACGATGAACCAAGAGATATCCACCGTTGCCTTCATCGGCCTGGGCGTGATGGGCTACCCAATGGCCGGTCACCTGGCCAGAGCCGGCCTTGCCGTACGTGTCTACAACCGCACCGCCGCCAAGGCCGAGGCTTGGGTGGGCGAGTACGGTGGCAGCCACCACGCCACGCCGCGTGACGCCGCCGCAGGCGCCGAGCTCGTGCTGGTGTGCGTGGGCAACGATGACGACGTTCGCCAGGTCACCACCGGCGAAAACGGCGCTCTCTCCGGCATGAGTTCGGGCAGCCTGCTGGTGGATCACACCACGGCTTCTGCCGACCTGGCCGAAGAGCTCGATGCCGCCTGTCGCGAACGAGACATCGGTTTCATCGACGCCCCGGTCTCCGGCGGCCAGCAGGGTGCCGAGAACGGCGCGCTCACCATCATGTGCGGCGGCAGCGAAGCCGACTTCGCCCGCGCCGAGCCCGTACTCTCTCGCTACGGACGGGCCGTCACCTTGATGGGGGCCGTCGGCAGCGGACAGTTGACCAAGATGGTCAACCAGATCTGCATCGCCGGCCTGGTTCAGGGACTTGCCGAGGGATTGCATTTTGCCGAACAGGCGGGCCTCGACCAGCAGCGTGTCGTTGACGTGATTTCACAGGGCGCCGCCGGCTCCTGGCAGATGCAGAACCGCCACAAAACCATGATCGCCGACGAATACGAACATGGCTTTGCAGTGAACTGGATGCGCAAGGATCTAGGCATCTGCCTCGAACAGGCACGGCGCCTCCAGGCACGCCTGCCGGTCACTGCCCTGGTGGACCAGTTCTATGGCGACGTCCAGATCATGGGCGGCGGTCGCTGGGACACCTCTTCGCTGCTGAGGCGGCTGCGTGCGCTGGGCACTCGCTGAGCCGCACTTCCGGGCGTTGCCACGGCGGTGACGCCCGCTCCCTCCCAGGTACCAGAAAACTCATCTTGCACGCTTGACAAACCACCGACCGACACCATCAGAACCCTCCTCATCCACGGGTCTCGGCGTTTTCCACACATTCTGTGGATAAGCCTGTTCACAACCACTCGAAAAGGTCGCAGAATCGCCATGGGTAGCGGGCTGCCCTTAAATTGATTACTTTTTAATCAAGGGTAACGCATTGAATAAAAAGGGTTTTTCTCAAAACCCCCGCAAAACGGCAAGTTACGCCCAGCCTGTCGCCAACGGCATTGCGAAGAGCGACAACGTGGACAAGTCAAGCCCCAAACACCATAGGTGCAGCGCTTCAATGCCATTTTCACGCAAGGGAAGTGACGGCTCGGCAATACCGGCGAGCAGCCAATGAAAAGACGCCATCAGGCATCCTGAGAGCGCAGGCGAGGAGCCAGCGTCGTCATCGAAGTGGCGTCCCATAGGGGGTTCGAACCCCTGTTACCGCCGTGAAAGGGCGGTGTCCTAGACCACTAGACGAATGGGACGCATCGATCGCAAGAGGATGGTGGAGCCTAGCGGGATCGAACCGCTGACCTCGACACTGCCAGTGTCGCGCTCTCCCAGCTGAGCTAAGGCCCCGAACTCGCGAAGACGGAGCGTAGGTTACTGATTCGCCCCGCCTTCGTCAAGTCGAAAATCGGCTTCGGGCTTCGAGCTGCGGGCTGCGGGCTGCGGGCTGCGGGCTGCGGGCTGCGGGCTGCGGGCTGCGGGCTGCGGGCTGCGGGCTGCGGGCTGCGGGCTGCGGGCTGCGGGCTGCGGGCTGCGGCAGCCTAATGCACCGACGCTGCCATCTTGCAACTTCCTGCTCGTAGCCCACGGCCCACGGCTTACAGCTCCCGGAATTCCTTCTCGAAGCGTTTGGCCTGCTTCTTGGAGACGCCACCGAGGACCTCGATGGCATGGCGCAGACGCGCCCGCGTCATGTCGGAACCGATAATCGCCATGGCGTCCATCACCGAGGTGCTCGAAGACGAGCCGGTAATGGCAATGAACACCGGCGCCAGGAAGGCTTTCATCTTGAGATCGAAATGCGCCGAGAGCGCCTTGACCTCGCCGAGCAGCGCCTCCTTGTTCCACGCCGGGACGCTTTCGAAACGCCACACCAGGAACTGCAGCAGCTTGACCAGATCCTCGCGCCCCAGTTTGACGCCGTCGAAATCGCGCTCCTCGATGGCCGGCAGGCCGGAGAAGAAATGCCCGGCAAGCGGTGCCACCTCGGAGAGCGTCTCCACCCGCGTACGCACCTGTGGCAGGATCTGCGATACGTACTCTTCGTTGAATGCCCAGGCCATCAGCGCCTTGAGGAAGGCGGCATCGTCGAGGTCTTCGCGAATGTACAGGCCGTTGAGCCAGGTGAGCTTGTCGAGGTCGAACACCGGCCCGCCCAGCGACACCCGCTGGATGTCGAAGTGTGCCATCATCTCGTCGAGACTGAACTTCTCGCGTTCATCGGGCATCGACCAGCCCATGCGCCCCAGATAGTTGGTCACGGCCTGCGGCAGATAGCCCATGCGCCGATAGTAGTTGATCGAAGTCGGATTCTTGCGCTTGGAGAGCTTCGACTTGTCGGGGTTGCGCAGCAACGGCATGTGGCACAGCGCTGGCATCTCCCAGCCGAAGTACTCGTAGAGAAGCTGGTGCTTGGGCGCCGAGTTGATCCACTCTTCGCCGCGCAGCACATGGGTGATGCCCATCAGATGATCGTCGACCACGTTGGCCAGATGATAAGTGGGCATGCCATCGGACTTGAGCAGTACCTGGGCGTCCACCTGGGCCCAGTCGACCTCGATGGGGCCGCGCAGCATGTCGTCGATGACGCAGGTCCCGCTGGCCGGCACCTTCATGCGCACCACGTGGGGCCAGCCCTCGCGCTCGCGTCGCGCCTGCTCCTCATCGGGCAGGGCGAGGTCGGATGGTTTCAAGGCCAGGTGCATGCCTGCCGCCTTGCGCGCCTCGCGTAGCTCGTCCAGTTCCTCTGCGGTTCGATAGCAGCGAAAGGCGTGCCCCGCGTCGATCAGTTGACGTGCATATTCAGCGTAGATATCGCCGCGCTCGCTCTGACGATAGGGGCCGTGGGGACCGCCCACATCCGGACCCTCATCCCACTCCAGGCCGAGCCAGCGCAGCGAGTCCAGAATCATCCGTTCGGATTCAGCGGTGGAGCGCACTCGATCGGTATCCTCGATGCGCAGAATGAACTGGCCACCGTGCTGGCGAGCGAAGCAGAGGTTGAACAGGGCGATATAGGCGGTCCCGACGTGGGGGTCGCCGGTGGGAGACGGCGCGATGCGAGTGCGTACGGTCATGTCGTCCTTGGTCCAATCGGTGGAGTGAGACCCTGAAACCAGGGAGGTAGGCGCATTATACGCACCTGACCGGCAAGCGGCAGCCGCTATGGGGAATCATCCTCGGTAACAGGAGTCCATGATGGGCGATGAAAGACTTGCTACATGCCTCCGTGAGTCGACGCTTCCCAATCGCTAACGCACCTCGCCGGAAGCGATGGCGAAGCACCCGGGTAACGCTCGTGAAAAAAGGTTGTCTCAACGTTGAGGCGTCAAATTTGCACAACACAGCGCGATCACCGACGATCATTTTTCCCTATTACCACTTGCTGGCAGGAAGATGAGATGGAAGCATTGGGCCCACGTATCAAGCAGTTACGGCAGCATGCCAACCTCAACAAGGCCGCATTAGCGCGCAAGGTCGGGGTTTCCGATGTAACGATCTCCTACTGGGAGTCAGGTGCCATCAAACAGATCGGGCATGAGCGGCTGGTGGCACTGGCAGAGGCCTTGCAATGCCCTCTCAGCCAACTGCTGGAAGGCGACGACACTAGCCGCGCCACCCCGCTCTACCTGCATGGCAAGCCCCCCGCTCCCTGGCTCGCCCCCTCGGCCAACCGAATCACACTGCCCGCGGAGCTGGTTGCCGGTGACGAATGGCAAGACGACTGCTACCTCATAACCCCTGCCCCCGGCGAACGCTTCGATTTCCTGGCCCCCGGGGACCTCGCCGCCATCAGCCCGGCCGATGCCTTCGACCGGGCCGGACGCTACCTCATCGAAGATGACAGAAAGCTGACCATCGCCTACCTGGAACGCAACAGCCAGGGCGAGCTGCAGCGCCACGGCGAGGCTGCCGACGAGACCGGGTCCTCATCCATGGACGGTACGCAGCGAGTCGTGGGAAAAGTGCTGGCTCGCTGGCGACGCGAACGGCTCTGAACCCGCTTCATTCGACTTCCAGCACTTCGACTTGATCCGTGGCACGACGCGGCTCACTGCCAATCAGGTAGCGCTTCGAATAGCTGATGACTTGCCCCAGCCCATGGCGTGAAGTCACCACTAACGGGCCGCTGAGATGCTCGCCTTCTTCGCCGATCCTGGCGCGGACTTCTTCGGGCTGTGCATCGGCCTCTGTGAGGGTGACGCGGAGGATATAGCCACCATCGGGCAAGCCACTCCCGGGTCCAAAAGGTCCGGCCACGAAGCGCCCTTTCTCGACGGCGGTGCGCGAGCGCCAGCGCACGCCACTCAACTCGCGCTCGATCATGACCTGCAGCCGAGACCCCTCGGGCAGGTTGCTCTCGCCTTCCACCATCAACCTTCGATCGCCACGCAACGTGGTCGTGACCTCGATGCGAGCCGGTTCGGTAAAGGGCTCTACCGTCGGTTGTTCATCGTCCGACGTGCTCTCCGATCGACCGGTATCGGCCTCAGGTTGGGCCACGCCACCCACGCGCTCCCCCTCGGTTGCCGAACCGTCCTCTCCGCCGCCACAGCCTGCCAGCCATAGCAGCAGCGTGACGATGCTCACCAACGCCCTTGCCTTCATGCCGACCCTCCGGCCTCAATGGTAAACGTCAAGGCTAACACCCTGCTCCACCACAGACACCCAACACACTCGAACCGTGCACGACCGACGCAGCGCCGAGAAGCTCCGCGCCCAGGGCAGCGTTACCCGCGCCGTGTATGTCTTCCTCGAGACCAACCGCCACCGGCCGGATCTCCCCAGTACTGCCCCAGCGCCATCGTCGAGCTGCCCGAGCCCACCGACGACAGCCGGCCGATCCTCGCCGCCGCCAGCCAGGCACTGCATGCCATCTACCGCCCCCACTACCGGTTCATGAGAGCCGGCGTCATGCTCATCGACCTGCTAGACGCCAACCGCGCACAGCTCTTGCTGCTGAATACCGCCGAGCAGCAGGCTCAACGCGACCAAGGCCACCGTTGATGGCAGCCCTGGACGAGATCGACCAGAAGATGGGGCGCGGCACCGTCACCCTCGGCCAGCCCAGCAACCATGCCGCCTGGCACCTGGCACCTGGCACTGCACACACCGGACGCCGCGCGACACCACGCGGTGGAGCGAAATCCCCAGCACCAATACCTATTGGCCGGTATCGGCGTATCCGCACAGGGAATGTAAGGCATCGCCTACATCTGAGGGAGCACTCCCCTTCTAGGCTTTCCCGACTGGCAGGAGGCCTAGCGATGAAAGACATCGAGCTGATCCCGGATCCAATCGATGGTTGGATAATGATGTGCCCGTGTGGCGCCACAGAAATCCGCACGCGGAAATGCACTCGATGGGAGACGTTCGAGCTACACGCGCTGGAGCTCAACCGCTATCGCATCACCTGCAAGACCTGCGGCAACGCCACCGAGAAACGGTCGCTGGACAGTAAAATCGGCGTGACCAGCGCCACGCCGTCCTGATTGGGCCGGTTCAGCAAGCACGCCGCCTGGCACCTGCGCTGCGCGCACCGCACCCCCAGATACACCACGCGGTGGAAAGAGATCCCTGCAGTTGAGGCCGGCCAGAAACAACAATGCCCCGGTAAGGACCGAGGCGCATAGAAGGCGAGAAGGAAGGAAGAATCAGCCGCCTGCAAAGCAGATGATGGCAAAAACCAAAGCCGCCACCGTGATGATGGTGACAACATTCCACTTGATGATGCTCGCTTCGGTCTTGGCAAGCGCCCCCTTAGTGGCCATCGTCTCGCGGATGACGTGCACCTCTTGTTCCAAGTGCGTCAAGCGCTGTTCCATATCGGTGGCTCCCCGCCAATATTGCGGTTTGGCATACGATAAACCTCTTCCCTGCTAGCTATTCTAGCCCTCTTCATTCATGAATGCCGACACATCGATATTGCGGATAAGCAAAAAGGGAACACCATGCAGCACAGAACGATCGATACCTAGCCTAAGTGTCGCAAGCAGCATAACCTCACGACCGATTCCATCAGGATTTCGGCACTGCCACAGTCGAGGAATCTACGCCAAGCAATGAAGAGATGAGGCCAGGCAAATTCCAGGTCGCCCAGGCCAGTAACCCATAGGCAACAGCTGCAATGAACAATGCCACATAGAACGTCTCTCGACGCTTTCTGATGGGCTCAAGGAATCGGTTCTGTTTATCGTCCTGCGAAGAGTAATGCTGTAGTACATCGAGCCATGTCTCACTCTCCTTGCTAGCGAGGGTAACATCGCGCAGGTGCGCAATCGCCTGAAAGGTGAAAGACAACACCAGGAAACCCGCCAACACCTTGACCAGTAGGGCCAGCTCATTGCTTTCCAATAGCGCCTTAAAGTTCTGACGATCGAACCTCGCAATGAACGAGAAAGCGATGAACACCAGCATACCGAGCGCGTCGCGGGTGAGTGTATTGACGAGATCCCGGACCTTGGCCGCGTATAGATCAGCCTGAGCCTTCATGTCCTTCATCAGCTCGCGGACTTCCTTGTGATAGGCATCCTTACGATCGAGAATCACGAAAGCGTAGCTGTCACGCGCTTGGTGTAACGCAGCTTCGATATGGTCTTCCATTCCTGACAATAGCGACTGATCGCGTTCGATATCGATCGAAAGCCGGTCCATCAGCAACCCAAGCCGCGTCTCAGGCCGCTCCTTATACACCCAGGAAACCGCCTCAATTAACCGTTGCAGCGTATCGGAGTCCAATTCCTGGTTGGCGTCGAATAGTGGCAAAGAAATCCGCTTGGTGCCCTGCAGCGTGGCTTCGTAGGAACCATCGACACACCGCAGTTCCTGGACGAGGCAGGCGGACAATACTCCCGCGCTCAATGTAACCAAGGGCGCCACCTCAGGACTGCCGAGATTTCCCCAGGTTAGAGCATAGATATTGGGGCAAACCCGCAGCGCTTTGGTTGCATTGGTATGTATCAACCCATGGACCTGAGCGGATTCTGGCAGGGCTACATCATCATTTTGCGGAGGTAAACCCTCAGCCGGCAGCACCCATAGCAACGGGCCACCTACGCCTTGTGAAAGCCCATTGACCCGAATCGTTGTCGGGTTGGCCAAATCGGGAATATTGCCAGTAGGATGCAGGAAAGGGTCCCAGGCTTTGAGCCATTGATGGAAACCATCCACGCTGAAAAACACCAACGTGGTTTCGTCCTCCCTCGCCTGTAAAAGTTTAGCAATGGGCGTCTTTCCCAGAACTAGACGCCAAGGGCTATCATCGAAACATTCACCCGAAAGGTCATCGGCATCGATCCTCTCGTTGGTATCAGCCGCCCATATCGTTGGCGGTGATATTTCCAACTGATCGACAAGCGCTAAGGTATGAGATAGCTTCGCTCGAACCGACTCGTTCAGCGAACCACCTTCCATAATCAAGCGAAAGCTCTCTTCAATCGCCTGCGAAGCATGCGAGTGTAGCTTCTCAATGGCCTGCAGCAGATCCACAACAGTGGCCATGGCAACTAGCCTTTCGGTATCAGCTGATGAGTTTCAATAGTAACTCGTGACCTTCCGCCATCCAAATGCTCAATCAGCATACCTACTTGCTCAGGAGTGCCTTCATAGGTGATCGTGACGCCTTCGGAGGTTTCATAAATTTGCTTGCGCTGCGCCTTGGGAAGGGAATCGGGGCGCGACCGGAAGGTTTGTCCCGCTATTCCAGCCTCGGCCAGGGAGTCGCGAAGAGACCGCACATGCTCGGCCTTCTTTTCAGGGTTCTCATTCCGCACCACTGTGTCCAAGAACGCATCCGTATCGAAGGTATCATGGTCATTGAGGTAGTTGAGAGCTCGCCCTCGATACGTGTTCACGTCTTCACCAGGAGGTAGCTGATCTTGGGGTATTTCCTTTGCCCATTTCCGTACCGCTTGATAAGCCGACCTCGTCAGCGCCGAATCTTGCTGACGCTCGATCACCCCAAGGAAAGCTTGATAATAGTCGCCCAACACCGGTTTCTTTACCCGGTCGAAGGCCAGCACATTCCAAGCAAACCGATTGGAAACATCGATCAAGGCGCTCTTCTGTATTGCTCGCTTGTTTTCGTTCAGAGCATTCGGAACCTGATCGACAATCGCGACACGCCGGCCGTCAATATCCTCATATCTGTAGATGAAGGACTCCTGCTGATCCATCTTCACCAGAAATACAAGTTGCTGCCAGTCATGCGCGCTGGCTAAATATTGCACCACAGAGATGATGAAAATGCCTGCCGACATATTTCCGCGGTGTAGGCGCGCGAACTCCTGCGTCATATTGTAGGAAAGCTCTACGAACCCTGCTCGATCATTAACCAATCGTTGACTTTGTTCTTGAATATTCGGAACGTCGGGGTTGAATATGTATTGAGTACCTTCAGCGATATCCCGTAGGCGGTCGAGAAAGAACGATCTCTGCCTGTCCTGCAACTGTACTTCATCGAGCTTTATGACCCTCCCCGGAGCCTCGGGATCGATGATGTGAAAGATAAAGTCGACGACCTCCAGGGTATCGCGCTGCCCCTGCCTAAGAACGCCTTCCAATGGTTGCCCTGCCATGTGTACTCCCCTTATTTATTGTTACCTGCGACGCTTCATCATCGCACCTCGTCAATTGCGAGGTTTCGCTACATGCTCTGGCTACCTCCGCCGCACTCCCTAAGAAGTCGACGAAGGAAATATGTCTACCCTCGTGCCTCCCTACCGGGTTCATCTTCAGCCACACGAAAACGCCAGTATCGATCTGGCTTGACCCATACAACGTCGGTTTCGGTCAGGCGACGAAAAGCCGTTAGCACTCGCGTACCGACGGCCAGGTTTCCATCCGCATTTTCCCGGAGCAAATCCTCAGCGCCATGCTTTACCAAGTAGTCAACCACGTCGTCCTGGTACAAGCAGCCTTCCCGGTCTATTTCAGAAAGCATCCAAGCCGCCGCATCACCTGGCTTCATGATTTATCTTTCTCAACTTTTTCGAGAGAGTCCTCAGGAAAACTACCCTGCTCTAACTTCTTCCCTGCAAACCACTGACACGAATATTTATCTAACCTACCTAAATAACTATTCACGGTCATTTCCGGGCCGCCAGATTTCAGCTTAACGACATCACCAACAACAAACTTTTCACTCATTTCCTGCTCCATACCAAATGCCTAACAGTCATTAGACTGCGCTCCGAAACCCTTCCAGTCCGTATTTCACACCTCCCCAGGATCTCCACGACCTTAATATCCTCCGGCTTGATCAGTTCCGGCTGGTAGTGCTCGTTATCGCTGATCAGCAGCCAGGCGCCGCCGGCCACCCGCTGCACGCGCTTGATACGTCGCTCGCCGTGCACGAGAAGCAAAAACACCCCTTCCGGCTTCGGCTCGCGGCTGCTGCGGTCCAACAGTACCCTGTCGCCGTCGGCCAGCGTGCCGTCCATTGAATCGCCACGCACCTTGATACCCCTCCTAGGCCGGGTCCAGCCCCTGGGCGGCCAGTTGGCCGATCTCGATGCGCTCGAGGAGCGCGTCGCCGCCGAGGCGGCGGCCCGGCTAGCCGGCGCCCTGCTGCGCGACCGGCGGAGATCGAGGATTCGCTCTGCGAGCTGCGCGCTCACCTCGACGAGCACTTCGTGCAGCGCAAGCTGATCCGGCTCTACGGGCGCTGATTCGGGCGGCCGCCACCGCCCGGAACTGTCTATCACTTCATTAAGGAAGCCTAACCGATGAGCACCGCCGACACCATCGCTCCGCCTACGACCAAACGCGCACTCCACCGCTGCCGTTGCCCGGTGATGACCCACGTCACCGAACACGAGCGCCGCACGCTGCTGGCCAGCGCCATGCTCGCGTGCGACGTCGGTCATGTAAGGCATTCGCGTGGTCGAGCCGAACCACGATGACGCGCGATCCCGATACCCCGCCGGAAGGCGCTCCTCGACGATGGCGGTGGTGATCGCATCCGACAGGAACATGATGTCGTGCTGAATCGTGGAGGTTTTCACGCTACGGCCGGAGGTGTGAAGCTTCCGGCCCGGGCACGCGCCTTGGTGCTGAATGTCCTGCTCTGTGCCGGGTGACCTTTCTTGCGTACAATGGCGCGCCACCGGGTCCCACGCTTCTGAAATATCGCCATGGTGCACCAGCCTCCTACCTAAATCGTCCACAGCCCGAAAAGCGGTGCGTGCGAAAATGGTACAGCGAGGTCGGTGACAAGCGGTGTAACTCGGGATTCGACAGTATGAACACACAGTGTGGCAATCAAGCCAAGCGGTTGATATGACTCGACAAGACTCGCTATCAGAGGCCCGCCGGTTCAGTGTTGCGCCGATGATGGATTGGACGACCCGCGATTACCGCGCCTTCGCCCGGACCCTGACGCGGCGCGCGCTGCTCTACACCGAGATGGTGACGACCGGAGCCATCCTGCACGGCAGCCCGCGCGAGCGCTTCCTCGGCTATGACGAGGTCGAGCATCCGCTGGCACTGCAGTTGGGTGGCAGCGACCCGGGCGAGTTGGCCGAATGCGCCGCGATTGCCGAAGCATGGGGATACGATGAGGTGAACCTCAACGTTGGCTGCCCCAGCGACCGGGTGCAGAACAACCTGATCGGCGCCTGTCTGATGGGCCACCCCGAGAAGGTTGCCGCGGCAGTGCACGCCATGCGCGAGGTGGTGAGCATTCCGGTGACGGTGAAATGCCGCATCGGGATCGACGATCAGGACGAGGACGCCGACCTGGAACGCTTCATTGGCCTGGTGGCGGATGCCGGCTGCGAGACGTTCATCGTGCATGCGCGCAAGGCGTGGCTGCAGGGGCTCTCGCCCAAGGAGAACCGTGACATCCCGCCGCTCAACTATCCGCGGGTCCATCGTCTCAAGGCCAGCCGGCCGGAGCTGCATATCGGCATCAACGGCGGTCTCAAGACCCTCGACGCCTGCCGCGAGCAGCTCGCCCAGGTCGACAGCGTGATGGTGGGGCGCGAGGCGTACCAGAACCCCTGGCTACTGGCGAGCGTCGACAGCGCCTTCTACGACGAACCGGGCCCGGCCGAGAGTCGCCACGCCGCCGCCCGGGCACTGCGCCCCTATATCGCCCAGCGCCTCGACGAAGGCGCGAAGCTCAACCACCTCACCCGCCACCTGCTGGGGCTCTTCCAGGGCCAGCCCGGCGGACGGCGCTTCCGCCGCCACCTCTCCGAGCACGCCCACCGCGATGGCGCGGGGCTGGCCGTCTTCGACGACGCCCTGGGCCTGGTCGCCGAGCGAGCGGCAGAGCCCGCCTGACGCCGTCGCCGAGGCCTCAGAGCACCGGACGGTGCGCCGCGACGCCTTCCAGGTGCGTGGCGATGAGCCGCCCGAGGCGCGCGACGCCCTCCTCGATCCGCGCCGGGGCGACGGTGACGAACGAGAGGCGCAGCGTATTGGCACGGGGCGCCGTGGCATAGAACGGCGCGCCGGGCACGAAGGCCACCCGCTCGCGGATCGCCTCGCCCAGCAGCGTGGTGCTGTCCAGCGCTTCGGGCAGCGTCACCCGGATGAACATCCCCCCTTCGGGCCGGTTCCAGTGCACGCCGCGCGGCATGTGGCGTTCCAATGCGGCGAGCATGGCCCCGCAGCGCTCGGCATAGAGCGCGCGAATGCCCGGAATGTGCTCTTTGAGAAACCCCTGGCTGACGATCTCGTGGACCACCTGCTGGGTGAAGCTGGGTGTATGCAGGTCGGCGGCCTGCTTGACCTGCACCAGCTTGGCGATCAGGGGCTCGTCGGCGATGACGTAGCCCAGCCTCAGCCCCGGTGCCAGCACCTTGGAGAAGGACCCCAGGTGGATCACCTGCTGCGGCGCCAGCGAACGCAGGCTGGCCAGCCGTTCGCCCTGATAGTCGAGATCGCCGTAGGGGTCGTCCTCGATGATCGGCAGGCCCTGCTCGCGGGCGAGCTTTGCCAGCGCCTCGCGACGCGCGAGCGGCAGCCGACGACCGGTCGGATTCTGGAAGTTGGGCAGCGCGTACAGGAAGCGCGCGCCCTCGATGACCTCGGGGGTCAGCGCCTCGGGCAGCAGCCCCTGCTCATCGCTGGCCACCGACACGTAGTCTGGCTCGAACAGCGAGAAGGCCTGCAGCGCGCCGAGGTAGGTCGGCGTTTCCACCAGCACGCGACTGCCGGGGTCGATCAAGGCCTTGGCGATGAGGTCCAGTGCCTGCTGGGAGCCGGTGGTCAACAACACCTGGGAGGGGCGCACCTCGCTGCCGTCAGCGGAGTGCTGCGCCGCGATCCATTCGCGCAACGGGCCCAGGCCTTCGCTCGGCCCGTACTGCAGCGCGCTCTCCGCCCGCTCCGCCAGCACCTTGCGGGTCGCCGCCCGCATCGCCTCCACCGGAAACGTGGCCGCCGACGGCAGGCCACCGGCGAACGAGATCACGTCCGGCTGTTCGGTCACTTTCAGGATTTCACGGATGGCGGAACTGGTCAGCGCCTGGGCGCGCCGGGAAAACGGCCACTGCATGGGAGCTCTCTCGTCTGGTGGATCGAACGTCTCATCATAGAACGCCTGGCCACTGCATGCAGGGCTGCGTGCCTTCCCGCGCCGTCAATAGAGCGGATCGGGCGGCGGCTCCAGGCTGGAGTGGAAGTCCTCGACGGCACTCTCCGCCTCTTCGATGGCATCGAAACGTGCAATGTGAAACAGCGCCTCACCCTCGTTGGCCAGCGGCAACCGACCCATACCGATCACGATGCCATCGGCCATGGCAGTGACGGCTGCTTCGGCATTGCCGAACGGGTCGGCCACCTTGCCCAGTACGTCCCCCTTGGCCACCCGCGCGCCCAGACGCACACGCGGGCGCAGAATGCCATCGATGGGCGCCCTCGCCCAACTCGAACCGTTGGCAATCTCTGCCGCCGGCGGCGGGCGACGGCGATGCTCACCGGCCAGCATGCCCAGGCGGCGCATCACCCTCAACACACCGCGCACCCCCGGTGTGATCGCCCACTCGTCGAAACGCAGCGCCTCGCCAGCCTCATAGGTGAGCACCGGAATGCCGCGATTCTGGGCATAGTGGCGCAGGCTGCCCTCGCGCAGCTCGGCATTGAGAACCACCGGCGCGCCGAAGGCATTGGCCATGCGCTCGGTTTCGCCCCCGGGGATGAGTTGAGCACGGATCTGCGGCAAGTTGGTGCGATGGATCGCCCCGGTGTGCAGGTCGATGATGTGAGTGGCATGATCGACGATGGCCTCGCGGAACAGCGCTGCGACTCGCCCCCCCAGCGAGCCCGACTCACTCCCGGGAAAGCAACGGTTCAGGTCGCGCCGATCGGGCAGGTAGCGGCTATGCTGAACGAAGCCGAAGACATTGACGATGGGCACCGCCACCAGGGTGCCACGCAGCCCCTGGAGCTGTTTCGAGCGCAGCAGTCGGCGAACGATCTCCACTCCATTGATCTCGTCGCCATGGATGCCACCGCACACCAGCAGCACCGGCCCGCCCTGCCGTCCGTGCACCACCTCCACGGGAATGTGCAGCGGCGCATGGGTGTAAAGACGCGCCACCGGCACGTCGATCTGGGTACGGCTGCCAGGCTCCACCCGGACACCGGCTAGCTCGAAAGGGACACGCGGCATGATCACGGCCTGTTGACGAACAGTGTTTTCCCTTTATACCGCGATGCCCGCCAAATGACGAGCCGCCAGACACCGTGGGCAAGAAAGATACAAGGATGAATGTAAATGGTGGCGCGCTCAGGTAGAATGGCAGTCATCACCTGTCAGTAGGAGCGCGCCAACCCATGGCCCGACGCACCAAGGCGGAAGCCGCCGCAACCCGTGAAACACTGCTCGATGCCGCCGAGGTGGTCTTCTATGAACGGGGCGTGGCACGTGCTTCGCTGGAACAGATCGCCCAACAGGCCGGCATGACCCGTGGCGCCGTCTACTGGCACTTCCGCAACAAGGCGGAACTCTTTCGCGCGATGCTGGCACGGGTGCGCATGCCGTTCCAGGAGCTGGTCGAAGAGATCGGCGACCCGGGCCTGTCCGAACGCCCGCTGGAGGCGATACGGCTTGCCTGCTTGAAGGGCTTCGAGCGCCTGGAGCAGCCACGCTATCGGCGCGTACACGCCATCCTGATCCATCGCTGCGAGTTCTTCAGCGACATCGATCCCATCGCCATGCAGCACGAAATGGCCGACGAGTGCCTGGGCGCCCTCAACGACTACTTCCAGGCCGCCGACGCCCGTGGCCAGTTGCGTGACGACGTTTCCCCATCCTTGGCCGCTGATCTACTGCAATCCTGCCTCGGCGGTCTCTTCCATGATTGGCTGCGCACCCCGGAGGCCTTTTCACTGCAGACACGCGGCATCGCCCAGGTCGAGACCCTTCTACACCTGCTGTCAGCCCCAGGTCTCTACACGCCACCGACCCGGCGATGAGAACGGCCGCTGCCTCCCATCGTCACGCTGCGCTCAACGTCGCTTGAGATGCAGCCGGGAAAGGCGCGTCCGTGCATCCAGGTAGTCATGCTCCGCCACGCTACGAAAGGCGTCCTCGTCGGCCACGTACTTGACCAGCACCCGGCGCTCGCCGGCATGCGGCATGCTCTCCGGCTTGCCATGCAGGCGTACGCTGCACTCGGGGTCATCAACCAGCGTGGCCGTGGTCCAGCCCTGAGCATCCGGCTCGGCCTGCACCGCCACGCACTCGCCGAGCAGGCTGCGACGATGGCCCGCCGCATGGCGGTGGAACCAGCGATGCAAGGCATGGCATAGAGCGGCGGCCGGCGGTGACATCAGGGCCAATGTCGCCCACAGCACCACCAAACCCAGCGGGATCCGGAATAGCCCCCAGTCGAACGAACGCAGCACGAGGAGTTCCACCGCAAACGTGAGCGCCCCCGCCAGAGCCAACAGCACGCTAAGAGCAACGCTCGCCGGCACCCCGGCGAACCCCAGCGCCACCAGAGTACTGGCCAGATGATCGCCCTTGAGGCTGTCGTGCTCGAAAAGTTCCAGTGGCGCCAGGCGCAGCAGCACTAGCAGCCAGTAAACGGCTACCAGTATCAACAGCGCACTGAACACCACGGTGGGGAAACTCAGCGCTATCTGACGAACGCCTTCCATGCGATCCTCCTGTTTCATCCGAGCGTCCCAAGCCGTCTTGCCTTGAGCCTAGTAGCCAGACGACCAAAACGCCGAGCTTGCGGTATCTGGCGGGGGCCAGCTCTCCGTACCGGCCGCCGCCAGCACCGTTACCTCACCTCGCTCTCCAGCCTGCGTGGCGTGTCAGCCTCGCCTTTCAGCTTGCGCCGCATCCAGTCAGCGATAGCTGCAATCATGGCGTAGAAGCTCGGCACGAAGAAGCTGCCCAGCACCGCCACCGTGGCCATGCCCACCGCCACGGTAGTACCGATATGGTGGCTGCTGACGTCACTCGCCCCAGTGGCCAGCGCCAGCGGCAGCGTGCCGAAGATGAACGCCAGAGAGGTCATCACGATGGGCCGGAAACGCAGCTCGGCGGCGGTAATGGCTGCCTCGCGGATCGTCTGGCCCCGCTCCTTGCGCTGCAGTTCGGCAAACTCGACGATCAGGATGGCATTCTTGGCCGCCAGACCGACCACCACCAACATGCCGATTTCCACGTAGACGCTGGTATCGAGCCCGCGCAGGACGATGCCACCGATACCGCCCAGGAAGGCGAAGGGCGTGGCGGTCAGCACCGCCAATGGTAGCGACCAGCTCTCGTACTGGGCAGCGAGGATCAGGAACACCATCAGCAGGCCGAACACGATGGCGAGGGTGGCGGTGTTGCCCAGTTGACTCTCCTGGTAGGCGGTACCGGTCCAGCCCATGCCCCAGCCATCGCCCAGGGTCTCGGCGACGATGGTTTCCATGGCGTCGATGGCCTGACCGGAGCTGTAGCCCGGCGCCGGGCCGCCCTGGAACTGGGCGCCAAGATAGACGCCGAAGCGTGATACCACTGCCGGCTTGGCCTGACGTTCCAGGGTGACGAACTCCGAGAGCGGAATCCGCTCGCCATCGCCGCCGCGCACGTAAACGTTGTTGATATCGTCCGGCGTCCGGCGGAATTCATCCTCGTTCTGCAGATAGACCTGGAAGTTGCGGTTCTGGTAGCTGAAGTAGTTGACGAAGCCATTGCCGAAAGTGTTCGACAGGGTGGCGTTGAGGTCTTCCAGCGCCACGCCGTAGCTGAGTGCCTTCTGCTGATCGATTTCGGCACGATACCCCGGCACGTTGACATTGAAGGTGGTGAACACCTGCTGCAGTGCCGGATGCTGGTTGGCGGCTTGCATCACCTGTACCGACGCCTCGAAGAGCTCCTGCGACGAGGCCCCCTCGAAGGACTGCAGATAGCCGGTGAAGCCACCCGTGGTAGAAAGGCCCATGATCGGCGGCACGTTGAAGGCCATCGCCGAACCACCAGGAACCTGGGCCCCCAGCTGCATGATCCGCCCCACCAATTGCTCGGCCGTCAACTCGCGCTCGTCCCACGGATCCATGTTGATGAACATCACGCCACGCGCCGTGTTGACCGCACTCGAAAGGATGTCGTAGCCGGCCACCGCCGAGCTGTAGCGGACTCCGGGGATTTCCTCGATACGCTCGCTGAGCTTGGCCATGTAGGTCTCGGTGCGATGCAGCGAGGCGGAGTCGGGGAGTTGCACGCTGGCCAGCACGATGCCCTGGTCGGTTTCCGGCACCAGGGACGAAGGCGTGATCTGGTAGAGCCACCAGGAACCCCCGATCACCAGGCCGGTGAGCAGCAACGCCAACCCCCAGAAGCGCACGAGCACCTTGACGACCCACAGGTAAGCCGCGGTGATGCCCGCGAACAGGCGATCGAACAAGCGTAGCGGCGTATACACGGCGCGCATCAGCCTGGACTGTCCCATGGCCGGCTTGTGCTTGATGAAGATCGCCGTCAGCGCCGGGGTGAAGGTCAGTGCCATCAGCGCCGAGAAAGCCACCGAAATCGCCACGGTCAAGGCGAACTGCTGGTAGATCTGGCCGGTGAAACCGCCGAGGAAAGCCACCGGGATGAACACCGCGGCCATGATCAGCGAGGTGGCGATGACTGGCCCCCCCACCTCCTTCATGGCTCGAATCGTCGCCTGGGTGACCGTGATATCCTCGTCCTCACTGAGCACCCGTTCGACGTTTTCCACCACCAGGATGGCATCGTCCACCACGATGCCGATGGACAGCACCAGAGCGAACAGGGTCAGCAGATTGATCGAGAAATCGAAGGCATAGAAACCGGAGAAGGTGGCCAGCACCGATACCGGCACCACCGACATGGCGATCACCGTGAAGCGCCAGTTCTGCAGGAAGATGAACAGGATGACGCCGACGATCAGGAAGGCCTCGACGAACACATGGGTCACCGTCTCCACCGAGGCATCGATGAACAGCGTGGTATCGTAGGGCACCACGTACTCCAGCCCCGGCGGGAAACGCCCCTCGAGATCCTGCATCGTCTCCTTGACGGCCGACGCCGTCTCCAGGGCGTTGGCCCCCGGCTGCTGGTTGATGATGATCGGCGTCATGGTGGCGCCGTTGAGCTTGGCATCGACCCCGTAGAAGGACGCGCCGAGTTCGATGCGCGCCACGTCCTCCAGACGCAGCGACGAGCCATCCGGGTTGGTGCGCAGGAAGATGTCGCGGAATTCGTCGACGTCGTTGAGACGTCCGCCCGCGGTGATGGTGTAGCTGAACGCCCGCGGATCGCTCTGCGGAGTGGCCGCCAGGCTGCCCGCCGGTACCTCGGTGTTCTGGGAACGAATGGCACTCGCCACTTCAGTGGGCGTCAGGTCGTACTGGGCCAGCTTGTCCGGGTCCATCCAAACGCGCATGGCGAACTCGCCGCCACCCAGTACTTCCGCGTTGCCTACCCCCGGAACTTGGCGCAGTTCGTCGAGGATATTGAGGGCGGCATAGTTCTGCATGAAAACGTTGTCATAATCGCCCTCCGGCGAGATCAACGCCACCAGCATCAGGATCGAACTCGACTGCAACTCCACCGTCACGCCCTGGGACTGGACCGCCTCAGGCAGCTGCGAGAGCGCCCCCTGCACCCGGTTGTTGACGTTGATGGTGTTGATGTCGCCGTCGGTCCCGATGTTGAAGGCGACATCCAGGCTCATCGATCCGTTGTCACCGCTGGTCGAGGTCATGTAGAGCATGTCCTCGACGCCGTTGATCGCCTCGGCCAGGGGCGCGGCGACGGTCTGGGCGACCGTTTCGGCATCGGCGCCGGGGAACTGCGCCTGCACCGACACCGTAGGCGGCACCACGTTGGGGTACTGCTCGATGGGCAGCACCCGCATGCTCATCACCCCCATCACCGTGAGGATGATCGCCAGCACCGTGGCGAAGACCGGACGCTTGATGAAGAAATTGGAGAAATTCATGAAGCGTCGTCCTCACCGCCCTCATCGGCCTGCGCCGATGCGCCGGCATCGCCTCCTTCCTGGATCGCTTCAGCGGCCTGCTTCTCTTCCTCGGCTTCGGCGTTCTCGACCGCCTCGACGATCTCGCCGGCATCGCCGTCGAAGGGCTGCGGATCGATGGGCGTGCCAGGCTCGATGCCCGACGGGTCGCCGACGATCACACGCTCGCCGGCCTCGATGCCACCGCGAATGATCTGCCAGGGGCCGGCCACCTCGCCCAGGTCCACCGGGCGGGCACGGGCCACGTCATCGTCATCCAGCACGAACAGCTGTGGGCCCATCAGCCCCTGGCCCACGGCGATCTCGGGTACCGCCAGCACGTCAAAGCGCTTGAGCCCCTCCAGGCTCACGCGCACGAACTGGCCAGGCAGCACCTGGCCGTCGGAATTGGGGAAGCTGGCACTGGCCTGGACGGTGCTGGTCGCTTCGTCGACCCGTGACCCCAGAAAGTCCAGCCGTCCCTCGAGGACGTCTCCCTCTCCGCCATCGACGCCGGGAACCTGCAGTCGCGCAGTGATCGCGTCCACCGACGACTCACCGATCTGGCGACGCAGCTCGAAGGCATCGCGCTGAGGCAATTGAAAGCGCACTTCCAGGGGATCCAACGGTGTGATGGTGGCCAGCTCGGTCCCCGAGTTCACCAGGTTGCCCACGTTGATCTGCGATAGACCGATCATCCCCGATACCGGCGCCGTGACTTCGGCATAGCGCAGATCGATGCGCGCACTTTCCAATGCCGCTTCGGCCTGGGCCACCGAGGCGCTGGCCACTCCCAGCTCGGCGCGCGCCTGATCGACCTGCTGGCGGCTCACCGAATTCTGGCTCAGCAGTCGCTCGAAGCGCTCGGCATCACGCTGGGCGCGGGCCAGCTCGGCACGCGCGCTCTGCAAATCGGCCTCGCGCTGGTTGACTACCGCCTGATAGAGGTCCGGCTCGATGGTATAGAGCGTCTGGCCCTCCTCTACCAGTTGGCCGGGCTCGAAATGGCGCTCTTCCAGCGTGCCACTCACTCGCGCCACCAGCGTGACCTCATCGTCACTGCGCAACAGCGAGGGATAGGATTTCTCCAGTGAGATGTCCCGAGGGCTCAGTTCCGCAACCTCTACCGGCTGCGGCGGCCGCTCCTGGCCGCCCTGCTGGGCCTGCTGGGGCGCTTCTTCCTGGCCACAGGCGGCCAGGAGCAAGCCAGCGGCGAGCCCCCACAGGGCCATCCGTCCATTACGGAACAGGGTTTTCATGATTCTGTCGTTCCCGTTGTAGGCGTCAAGGTGGGCGAATCTTACATTCATCCATGTATGGATGTAAACGTTAGGCACCTAACCGCTCATGCTCAGCGTCCGTCGTATCTCACTGCGGCGTGGGTGGTTCGCCGATATCGAGGGCAGCGTCATGGGCAGCGTCTTCTTCGGGCAGGGTGAAGGAGACACTGTCGCCGCCCAGCCAGTCGTTGACCTCCTGCAACGCCGCCTCGTCGAGTAGCCCGGCCTGCTGGCGCAGGGTGAGCCGGTTGATCACGTAGTCGTAGCGTGCACTGGCATGGTCGGCGATGGCATTGTAGAGATTCTGTTCGGCGTTGAGCACGTCGACGATGTTGCGCGTGCCCACCTCGTAACCGGCGCGGGTGGCGTCCAGCGCGCTCTGATTGGAAACGATCGCCTGGGCGCGGGCCTCCACCGTGGAGACGTCGTTGCTCACCTGGGTATAGCGCGAACGCACCTGCTGGATGGTGTCACGGCGCTGCGCCTCGAAGTCGTACTGGCTCGACTCCAGCAAATAGGTATTCTGACGGACGCTGGCGCTGGTACGCCCTCCGGTGTAGAGCGGCACGTCCAGGCGCACCCCCACCTGGCTGTCGGAGTCGTGGCCGGAGAGGCCGTCACTGTCGCTGTCGGCATACTGGTAGTTGGCGAAGGCATCGAGAGTCGGCAGCCGGCCGGCACGAGCGATGTCCACGCTGCTCCGCGATACCTCGACCCCCGCCAGACTGGCCAGCACCAGAGGGCTGTTCTCGATGGCCAGTTCCACCCAGGCATCTCGCTCGTTGGGCGTCGGCGGCGCAATGGGCATCTCATCGCCGAGCGCCTCGATGCTGGAGTAGCGTTCCCCGGTGAGACGCTCCAGCGCCTCGAAGTTGACCTGCAAGTTGCTCTCGGCAGAAATGCGCTCGGCGCGGGCCTGGTCGAAGGCGGCCTTGGCCTCCTCCACTTCGGTGACGGCGATCAAGCCCACCTCGAACTGCTCGCGGGCCTGTTCGAGCTGCCGACCGATGGCTCGCTCCTGGGCACGCCGAGCCTCGAGAATCTCGTGAGCGCGCAATATCTCGAAATAAGCCGTGGCCACGTCGATCAGCACCTGTTGCTCGGTGGCCGCCAGCTGATAGAGCTGCTGGTCTATTTCACGCTCGGCCCGTTCCACCTCGCGGCTGTCGATCGCATTGTAAAGCGCCTGGGTCGCCTCGAGCCCCAAGCTGACGCTGTTGTAGGCATCGTCCTGGGTGCCACCTCCCTGCCCGGGCATGGCAGCAGCGCCTCCCTCGGCACTCTGACTCTCGTACTGACGGTTATGGGCGACGCTGCCGGTAGCGCCCAACTGCGGCAGCAGGTCGGCACGCGCCACATCACGTCCTGCCTCGACACTACCCTGCTGCGCACGGGTCGAAGCGAGTTCGGCATTATCGTCCAGCGCATCGCGAGCAATGGTCAGCAGATCGGCCGCCTGGGCCGGCAGGGCCATGACCGAAGCGACCAGTGCAGGCAACAAACTGCGATGGGCCAATCGATGCCCGAATTGACGAAAGCGGTGAGGAGCGCGGCAGGGTGATGGCATTCTTCTTTCCTCGGACGATGGCGATGTGAATTTACATACATTGTCGCATGTTCCGGCGTTGAATCTACCCCGGCAGGCGGCAATAAATATGAAAGCGCACTTTACGCTAGCGGCGCTTCGTCTATGCTGCAATGCAGTATGGCGACACCCCAGGAGATTTCATGGACGCTCTGGAACTGATCCGTGTGCGCGGGCTGGAAGTTGCCGTGCGCGTCTGGCATCCCCGGGCGACGCGCAGCGTGATCGCCTGGCATGGCTTGGCGCGCCACGGGGGAGACTTCGCCGACTTCGCCCGCCAGCTCGGTCCGGGCTGGCGTGTACTCGCCCCGGACACACCGGGACGCGGCCTGTCGAGCTGGTCACTCTACCCCGCTCACGAGTACCTTTACGCCCACTACATGAAGGTAGCAGTCGCCGTCCTCGACCACTTCGGCCTGGAATCGGTGCCCTGGGTCGGCACGTCCATGGGCGGGTTGCTCGGCATGCTGCTCGCCGCCGAGCCCGAGACCGCCCCTCGCATCGAACGGCTGGTGCTCAACGACGTGGGTCCCGAACTCGATCCCGACGGCCTGACCCAGCTGGCGCTCTATTTCGGCATGCCTCACCGTTTCTGCACTCTGGGTCAGTTGGAGACGGA
The DNA here is from genome assembly GCF_900100195.1 of Billgrantia gudaonensis. Taxonomy (GTDB): domain Bacteria; phylum Pseudomonadota; class Gammaproteobacteria; order Pseudomonadales; family Halomonadaceae; genus Halomonas; species Halomonas gudaonensis. The sequence continues at coordinate 52,410 of NZ_FNES01000001.1, read as the reverse complement.
GTTGCGGCGCCACTACGCCGGCTTCGGCATCGAAGGCGACGAGGCTTGGCATCGCCTCGCCCTGAACAGCGCACGGCGCCTGCCCGATGGCAGTTGGACCTACCACTTCGATCCACGCATCGGCGAGCAATTCATCCACGACACGCCGCGCGACACCTGGGCCGACTGGGCGGCGATCCGCTGCCCGCTGATGGTGATACGCGGCGCCGATTCGCCCTTGCTGCGCGCCGATAGCGTGACCCGCATGGCCGAGGTGCAGCCGAGCCTGGTCGCCCTGGAGGTGCCCGGTTGTGGCCATGCTCCCATGCTCGACCGCCCCGCCCAGGTAAAGCCGGTGGCACGTTTTCTCACCCGCGGACGCTGGCGCTTCCACCTCGTCAAGCCGCATCCCGAGATGCCCCTATGGCAACGTAGCTGGCGCTGGCTGCATCAGCTGATGCGGCGCTGAACGACGCTGCGCGGCCTACTGGTGATATCACCCGCAACGAAGCATCTCTCCCCGGTTCGCTAGTTCATACAATACATGACATACATAAATGAATGTATGGTACCGTATCCTCATCTCGCATAATGACGTTCATCCAGGGAAAGGTGGCCGGCCCCTTCGACGGGAGCGCCAGACGTCGGCACCCTATCAGAGCGGAGATGCCCGCGGATCGGCCAACGCAATCAGCGGAAGGTACAACCATGACGGAACGGCCTGCGCACCCCTCAGCCGGTACGCTATTGCAAGAGGGCGGGACACTCTCTCCTCGCGGTGACTGGACCCTGTCGCACTATGCCGCCCTGCGCCGCGAACTCGGCCGCTGCCCCCGACACGCCTGGGCTGCGGCGATCGATCTCACCGGGCTCGGTGCCCTGGACACCGCCGGCGCCGCCTTGTTGGCAGAACTCGTCGGAGCCCAACGACTGGCCGAGATCGACCGCTGGGCCCCCGACCTACCGGCGACACGCCGAGCCCTGCTGCGCACCCTGGGCGAGGCCATGGCACACCGCGAGTCCTCAGCGCTGCGCCCCAGCCGGCCACTGATAGACACCCTGGCCCGGACCGGTCAGCTCGTCGAGGGCTTCTGGCAGCAGCAGCGCCTGCTGCTCGGGTTCATGGGACAAGTGCTCGCCACCCTGGCCGCCACCGCCTGGCGACCCAACCGCTGGCGCCTCACCGCAATGGTAGCCCAACTGCACCAGACGGGCCTCAATGCCCTACCCATCGTTGCGCTGCTGACCTTCCTGGTGGGCGCCGTGGTGGCCTTCCTTGGCGCCACGGTGCTACGCGACTTCGGCGCCACCATCTACACGGTCAACCTGGTCGCCTTCGCCTTCCTGCGCGAGTTCGGCGTGTTGCTCGCCGCGATTCTGCTCGCCGGTCGCACCGCCAGCGCCTTCACGGCCCAGCTCGGTGCCATGAAGGCCAACGAGGAACTCGATGCCATTCGCACTCTCGGCATCGACCCCGTCGAGGTGCTGGTGCTGCCGAGGGTACTGGCAATGATGCTGACCCTGCCGATCCTCTCCTTCGTGGGCATGCTGAGCGGCATCCTCGGCGGGGCCCTGGTCTGCCTGCTGGCCCTGGACATCTCGCTCATCCAGTTCCTGGCCATTCTGCAGCGCGACATCCCTCTCAACCACTTCCTGGTGGGCCTCGCCAAGGCACCGCTGTTCGCCTTCCTGGTCGCGGTGATCGGCTGCCTGGAGGGCTTCAAGGTCAGCGGCAGCGCCCAGTCCGTTGGCGAGCACACGACCTCGAGCGTGGTGCAGTCGATCTTCGTGGTGATCCTGCTGGATGCGGTGGCGGCCCTCTTCTTCATGGAGATGGGCTGGTGAGCGCGGCACGGACGTCGATGAACCAGGAGCCCCTGATCCGGGTGCGCGGGCTGACCAACCGCTTCGGCCAGCATAGCGTCCACGAGGATCTCGACCTCGACCTCTATCCGAGGGAAATCCTCGGCGTGGTCGGCGGTTCGGGCACCGGCAAGTCGGTCCTGCTACGCAGCATCGTCGGCCTGCTTCAACCCAGCGCCGGGCGCATCGAGGTGTTCGGCGAGGATCTACAGCGTCTCTCCACCCAGGACCGCTCGCGGGTGGAGCGCCGCTTCGGAGTGCTATTCCAGCGCGGCGCACTGTTCACCTCGCTGACCCTGCAGGAGAACGTTGCCCTGCCGCTGATCGAGCACATCGGGCTCACCCGCGCCGACGCCGAGGCCCTGGCCCGGGTCAAGCTGGCCCTGGCCGGTCTCCCCGGGGAGTCCGCAACCCAGTATCCCGCCGAGCTCTCCGGCGGCATGATCAAGCGGGCCGCATTGGCGCGCGCCCTGGCGCTGGACCCGGAAGTGCTGTTCCTGGACGAGCCGACGGCAGGCCTGGATCCGATCGCCGCGGCGGCCTTCGACCGCCTGATCCTGACCCTGCGCGACGCGCTCGGCCTGAGCGTCTTCCTGGTCACCCACGACCTGGACACCCTCTATGCCGCCTGCGACCGGGTGGCCGTGCTGTCACGCGGCCGGGTGCTGGTGGCCGACCGCATCGATGTCGTCGAGGACACCGACGATGCCTGGATCCATGACTATTTCCACGGCCCGCGAGGCCGTGCCGCCCACCTGGCGGCCTACCCCGCGGAGGAGAGCTGACGATGGAACCCCGCGCCCACCATGTGCTGATCGGGCTGTTCACGGTAATCACCCTGGGCAGCGCGCTGCTGTTCGCCCTGTGGCTGGGCAAGTCCAGCGTCGACCGCGACTATGCCTGGTACGAGATCGGCTTCAACCGGGCCGTCAGCGGACTGTCCGAGGGCAATGCGGTGCAGTACAGCGGCATCGAGGTCGGAAACGTGGTCGAGCTGCGCCTCGACTCCCAGGATCCGCGCCAGGTACGCGCCCTGATCCGAGTCTACGGCGACGTTCCGGTCAAGCAGGACACCCGCGCCAGCCTGGCGCTGGCCAACATTACCGGCAGCATGAACATCCAACTGCTCGGCGGCACGCCCGGGAGCCCCCGTCTGGTGGGCGACCGCGACGATCCTCCGCTGATTCAGGCCGAGCCCTCGCCGCTGAGCTCGCTGCTCGCCAACAGTGAGGAGCTGTTTGCCCAGGTGGACCGGTTGCTGACCAATGCCAACCGGCTGCTCTCCGAGGAGAACGCCGAGAGCCTGACGCGCACCCTGGACAATCTGGAGGTCGTCTCACGAACTTTGGTCGACCAGCGGGATGCCTTCGGCGAGGCCATGGTGAGCTTCGAACGAGCCGGCGATCAGGTCGAGGCGTCCCTGCAGAGCTTCAGCCGCCTGGGCGAAAGTGCCAACGAGCTGCTGGACGACGAGGGGCGCGACTCCTTGCAGAGCGCTCGGCGTGCGATGCAGTCGCTGGAGTCCACCACCGCCCGGCTGGATCGCCTGACGGCACGCCACGAGGACTCCCTGGCGCGGGGCCTGCAAGGCGTGGGCGAGCTCGACCCGGCCATGCGCGAACTGCACGCGACACTGCGTACCCTGAACCGTCTGGTGCGACGCCTGGAAGAGAATCCCGCCGATGCCCTGCTGGGACGCGATGCGATACAGGAGTTCACCCCATGACCCTGCCCCCGATGCCACGGCTCGCGATGGCACTGTCTTTGCTGATGATCGCCGGGCTCCCCGCGGGCTGCAGCCTGCTCCCCGAGCGCGAACCGGTGCGCCTGTTCACGCTGTCCGAGCCGTCGCAGTCGGCGTCTGCCGACGCCACCCGCGACCTCACCCTGCGGGTCGACACGCCGAGCGCCGGGGCACCGCTGGACGGTCCGCGTCTGCTGGTCATGCCCTCCCCCGGGGAGTTCCAGGCCCATGCCGGGGCCCGCTGGCGGGACGATGCCCCGAGGCTAGTGCGCGACTACCTGATCGAGGCCTTCCGCCTCGATGGCCGCCTGACCGCCGTGGTGGACGACACCAGCCGGGCGCGCAGCGACGCCACCCTGGCGAGCCACCTCGGGGCCTTCCATAGCCGCTACCGCGAAGGCACTCCTGAGGTGATAGCGCGCCTCGAGGTCCAGTTACTCGACGAGTCCAGCCGCGAGGTACTCGCCAGTCGCCGCATCGAAGTGGTGGTCGCAAACAAGGATGACAGCCTCGAAGCCGTGGTCCAGGCCTTCGACCGCGCCGCCGATCAGCTCGCTAGCGAGTTGGTCGACTGGACCCTGGCCAACCTCGTCGAGCCATGACGGCCCCCATCGACGCGGAGTCTCGATACGTAACGTTAGCCGCTTAATCAACCGCCAACCGTGGATGCAACAACATGAAGACAAGCAGTAAAAGCAAGTCGATCAAGGGACTGGCGGCGATTGCCGTTATTGGCATCGCGGCCTGGCTGGTCTGGCGGGAACTGCAGCCGGAAGGCCCGGGCGAGGGCATCGCCAGCGGCAACGGGCGAATCGAAGCCACCGAGATCGACATCGCCACCCGGGTCGCCGGTCGGCTCGACGAGGTACTGGTCGAGGAAGGCGAGTTCGTCGAGGCCGGCCAAACGGTGGCCCGCATGGATACCGCCACCCTGGCGGCCGAGCTGGCCCAGGCCATAGCACAGACCCGCCGAGCCGAGAACGCCCTGGAGACGGCTCGAGCCATGGTCGCCATGCGCCAGAGCGAGCTGGAAACCGCAAGAGCCGTGGTCAACCAGCGCCAGGCAGAGCTGAACGCCTCGCGCAAGCGCTACGAGCGCTCGGCCAATCTGGTGGAGCGCAACGCCATCTCTCGCCAGCAGTTCGACGATGCCTTGGCCGACTACCAGAGCCATCAAGCCGCCCTGGCCTCGGCCAATGCCCAGGTGCTCTCCGCCCAGGCTGCCATCCGCGCTACCGAATCCCAGGTCATCGAGGCCGAATCGGAGGTGGAGGCCTACCAGGCTGCCATCCAGCGCATCGAGGCCGATCTGGACGACAGCGAACTCAAGACCGACCGCCTGGCCCGCGTGCAGTTCCGTGTAGCCGAACCGGGCGAGGTACTCGGTGCCGGGGGCAAGGTACTCAACCTGATCGACCTCACCAAGGTCTACATGACCTTCTTCCTGCCCACCAGCGAGGCAGGCCGGGTTGCCATGGGCGACGAGGTGCGTCTGGTGCTGGATGCCGCCCCGGACAATGTGATTCCCGCCCGGGTCAGCTTCGTGGCCAGCGTCGCCCAGTTCACCCCCAAGACCGTGGAAACCGAAAGCGAACGAGAGAAGCTAATGTTCCGCGTTCGCGCCCAGATCGATCCGGTTCTGCTGCTCGAGCATATCGATCAAGTCAAGACGGGCCTGCCCGGCATGGCCTACCTGAAGCTCGAGGATGACGCCCCCTGGCCCGACCACCTCGAGGTCAATGTCGCTCCATGAGTCAGGAAATGCCGCCCGTCGCCCGGGTCAGCGCGCTCACCTTACGCTACGGCCGCACCACCGCCCTGGACGCGTTGGACCTGGCCCTGCCGGCCGGATTCATGGTCGGGCTGATTGGCCCGGATGGCGTCGGCAAATCCAGCCTGCTATCGCTGCTCGCCGGCGCCCGCACAATCCAAGAGGGTACGGTCACAGTGTTAGGCGGCGACATGAGCACCAAACGCCATCGTAACGAGGTCGGCCCGCGCATCGCTTACATGCCACAAGGGTTAGGCAAAAACCTCTATCCAACGCTTTCCGTCGAGGAAAATCTGCAGTTCTTCGCTCGGCTATTCGGCCACGCAGCCGGTGAACGTCGGCGACGCATCGACGACCTGACCCACAGTACCGGGCTACACACCTTCCTCGATCGCCCCGCCGGCAAGCTTTCCGGGGGCATGAAGCAGAAGCTCGGACTATGCTGTGCTTTGATTCACGATCCCGACCTATTGATTCTCGACGAACCCACCACCGGCGTCGACCCACTGGCCCGAGCCCAGTTCTGGGATCTGATCGCCCGCATCCGCAGCGATCGACCGCAGATGAGCGTGATCGTCGCCACCGCCTACATGGACGAAGCCCAGCGTTTCGACTGGCTGGTGGCCATGGACGCCGGCAAGGTACTCGCAACCGGAACCCCGCAGGAACTACTGACACGCACACGCAGCGACTCATTGGAAACCGCCTTCATCGAACTGCTGCCGGAAGCGAAAAAGCGCGGCTACGAGCCGGTGACTATCCCGCCGCTGGCGCAGGATGACAATGAAGTCGCCATCGAGGCCAAAGACCTCACCATGCGTTTCGGTGACTTCATCGCCGTCGACCATGTTAGCTTCCGCATCCGGCGTGGCGAGATATTCGGCTTTCTCGGCTCCAACGGCTGCGGCAAGACGACCACCATGAAGATGCTCACAGGACTGCTGTCCGCCAGCGAAGGCCAGGCCTGGCTGTTCGGCCAGGAGGTAAATCCCCGCGACATCGACACCCGACGCCGGGTTGGCTACATGTCCCAGGCATTTTCACTATACGGCGAGCTGACCGTACATCAGAACCTGGTACTGCATGCGCGTCTGTTCCAGATTGCCAAGAGTGCCATCCCGGCAAGGGTCGCCGAGATGGTCGAACGCTTCGGCCTCGAGGAGGTTCTCGATACCCTGCCGGAGAGTCTTCCTCTCGGCATGCGTCAACGGCTTTCTCTGGCAGTGGCAATGGTTCACGAACCCGAACTGCTGGTTCTGGACGAGCCGACCTCGGGGGTCGATCCCATCGCCCGCGATGCCTTCTGGCGCCTGCTGGTCGAGCTGTCGCGCCGCGACCGGGTGACGATCTTCATTTCCACTCACTTCATGAACGAAGCCGAGCGCTGCGACCGCATGTCGATGATGCACGCCGGCCGGGTACTCGACAGCGACACGCCGGCCGCGCTGGTCGAAAAACGTGGCGCCCAGTCTCTCGAAAACGCCTTCATCGACTACTTGATCGAGGCCGGCGCCGACCGAGGGAGTGCCGGGAAAACCGCCTCGCAAGAAACCGGCAACACTCCGGAATCGTCATGCGTCGCCGCCGTTGCGCACGACGCCGTACCGCCTTACCGACGCTTCAGCCTCCAACGGATGCTCAGCTACACCTGGCGCGAAAGCCTGGAACTGCGCCGCGATCCGGTGCGTGCGACCCTGGCACTGGTTGGCTCGCTAATCCTGATGTTCGTGATGGGTTTTGGCATCAGCATGGATGTCGAGGATCTCAACTATGCCATCCTCGACCGGGACCAGACGTCGCTAAGTCAGAGCTACGCGCTGAACCTGTCAGGCTCCCCCCATTACTTTACGGAGCGTCCGCCTCTTTCCGGCTATGCCGAGCTGGATCGGCGCATGCGCAGCGGAGAACTGGCTCTGGCGATCGAGATACCCCCCGGGTTCGGCCGTGACGTGATGCGTGGTCACGATGTCGAGATCGGCGCATGGATCGACGGCGCCATGCCCCAGCGCGCCGAAACCGTACGGGGCTACGTGCAGGGTATCCACCAGCAGTGGCTGCTGGAGCGAGCAAGGCAATCCGGAGCCGAGACGGGTACCGGGGCCGCCAATATCGAGAACCGCTACCGTTACAATCCGGACATTCAGAGCCTGCCGGCAATGGTTCCTGCCGTGATTCCACTCCTGTTGCTGATGCTGCCGGCCATGCTCACGGCGCTCTCGGTGGTGCGTGAAAAGGAGATGGGGTCGATCATCAATCTCTACGTCACGCCGGTCACTCGTGCCGAGTTCCTGATCGGCAAGCAAATTCCCTACATCGGCTTGGCAATGGTCAACTTTCTCTTGATGGTCGGACTGGCGATCACGCTGTTCGGCGTGCCGATCACCGGCAGCTTCGCCACCTTGGCGCTGTCAGCACTGGTATTTTCCATCATCGCCACCGGCATGGGCCTGCTGGCCTCCACCGTCACCCGCAGCCAGATCGCCGCCATGTTCTTCGCCATGATCGGCACGCTGATTCCCGCCATACAGTTTTCGGGACTGACCGACCCGGTTTCGTCACTGGAAGGCACCGGACGCTTCATCGGCAGCATCTATCCGGCAAGCCATATGTTCACCATCAGTCGCGGCGTATTCAGCAAGTCCCTAGGGCTAGGTGACCTTATCGGTTCGTTCCTGCCGATGCTACTGGCGGTACCGGTGATCATGGGCATGGCGATCACCCTACTGAAAAAGCAGGAGAGCTGAGATGCGCAGGATTGCAAACATTTACCGCCTGGGCATCAAAGAGTTCTGGAGTCTATTGCGTGACCCCATAATGCTGGTGTTGATCGTCTATGTGTTCACTGCGTCGGTCTACACTTCCGCTACGGCAATGCCCGAGACGCTGAACAACGCGCCTATCGCTATCGTCGACGAAGACGACTCACCGCTTTCCACGCGTATCGTATCGGCCTTCTACCCACCCCAGTTCGTGCACCCGCAAATCATCACCTTCCGGGAAATGGATGCGGGTCTGGATGCCGGAGACTACACCTTCGTACTGGTTATTCCCGCCAACTTTCAGCGCGACGTGCTGGCCGGAAGCGGCCCCGACATTCAGCTCAATATCGACGCCACCCGTATGAGCCAGGCCTTCTCGGGCAACAGCTATATCCAGCAAATCGTCATGGGTGAGGTCAACGAGTTCGTCCAGCGCTACCGCAAGAGCGCCGAGCCACCGATCAACCTGGCCCTGCGCGCTCGTTTCAATCCCGGCCTGCAGCAGTCCTGGTTCGGCTCACTGATGTCCATCATCGACAACGTCACGATGCTGTCGATCATTCTGACTGGGGCGGCACTGATCCGCGAGCGCGAGCACGGCACCATAGAGCATTTGCTGGTGATGCCGGTGACCCCTGCCGAAATCATGCTGGCCAAAGTGTGGTCGATGGGGGTTGTGGTGTTGCTAGCAGTAACGTTATCGCTGACTTTCATTGTACGCGGCCTGCTTCAAGTGCCGGTGGAGGGATCAATTGCACTTTTTCTGGCTGGCGCGGCCCTGCACCTGTTCGCCACCACCTCGATGGGCATCTTCCTGGCGACGCTGGCCCGCAGCATGCCTCAGTTCGGCATGTTGATGATCCTGTTCCTGTTACCCCTGCAGATGCTCTCCGGGAGCGCCACGCCGCGCGAGAGCATGCCCGAACTCGTCCAGAACGTGATGCTGCTAGCCCCGACCACCCACTTCGTCGAACTGAGCCAGGCCATTCTGTTCCGCGGCGCCAGCATCGACGTGGTGTGGATACAGTTCCTGGTATTGCTGGCGATCGGCAGCGTGCTTTTCACCATCTCCCTGACACGCTTTCGCAAGACCATCAGCCAGATGGCCTGAAGATGACGGCGCGCCTCCACTTCAGAGAGCCTCTCGTCTCGACTGTTGGCCATGTCCGCCATTGGAGACCGTCTACGCGTTTCAAAACCAGCGCGACAGCGTGAGTGAACCGAAGGTGTCGTGCGAATCCTGCGTGACGAACTCGTCGGTGCGCCAGGCATAAGAACAGGAAAGCTGCCATCGGTCCCAGGTCAAGGCCAGGCCGGCAAGGGCATCGCCAACCCATTCTTCGCGTTCCACCGAGTGGCTGTCCTGAAAGGTATTGCCGTCGAGCAGAAGATTACGGGCCATGTAGCGGCCTTCGAGCGATGCAAAGGCATACCAGCTGAAGCCCTGGTCGGGGCGGAATGACGCCCACCCCCCTCGAGCGGGAGCGATGGCGGGAATTCCCAGGCTGCGCTCGAGGTTCTCGCCGAAACGCAGCCCCACTCCGGCCGACGCATACGTGTACAGGTTCCCCAGAGAAAAACCGATTCCGGGGCCATACTCCACCTGATAACCGTCAAGGCTGAACCTGCCGATCCAAGCATGCTCGTAAGCCAGGTTGACGACCGGCTCATTGTCGAGTTGGTGATCCCAGCCTAGCGGTTCGTTGGCCGCGACCACCTCGTGAAACTCACGCTGGATCACCTCGGCACCGGATGCCGGCCCTACGATGCCCACGTCCATGTCGAGACTTCTGACTTCGTGCCAGCCACGGTGCGGAATCCGATCGAACAGCGACACTCCCCCGAGGAGAAGGCCCGCATAGGGACGGTCATCCTCTATCAGCCATGGAGCGCGGATATCATCCGGCGTATACATCTGATGGGCGAACCGGTACGCCCCACCATCCACTTCGACGCCTCGCCAACCGGGCAACCGCTCGGCCAGCCCCCGCAGCCAATGATCGCTGCCCGGTTCGAACGCCCAGATGAGTTCGACTCCATTGGAATAGTGGCCGTCATCGCCATTGTTGGAATAGCTGTCGTTCTCGGACTTGAACGTCAAGAGCCCAGACCCGGCAGCCGACACCGGCACCGATGCCACCAACAATACCGACCACCACAACGCCCTCCTGGCTTGCATGCGATATCCCTGCCTGACACTCGTAACAAACAAATATGAATGTATGAATCTAGAACCTAGCAACCCCTCCCGCATCGGTCAATGCCGTATTCGTCGCCGCGCGATTTTTCAGAGAATCAGCTTGTCCCGGCCTCCAGGCGGCTCACGGCCCTCTCCACCGCACCGCGGTAACCGCCGCCGAACAGCAGCAAGTGGTTGAGCAGTGGATAGAGCTGGAACAGCGCTTCGCGTCGCGGCCAGTCGGCCGGGACTTCGCCATTCCAGTAGGCTTCGAAGAAGGCCTCGCCCGGTGAGCCGAACAGCGTCAACATGGCCAGATCCACCTCCGGGTAGTGGCGGTACACCGCCGGATCGATGATCGCCGGCCCCTGCGGTGTGAACAGCACGTTGCCCGACCACAAGTCTCCATGCACCAGGCTCGCCGGAGCATCCGGCAACCAACCCTCGAGGCCATGGGCGATGGCTTCGAGGCGATCGCGCAGCCGGGTGTCCAGCAGGCCATGCCCATGGCACGCCTCGACCAGCGGCAGCAAGCGTCGTTCGCGCTGGAAGACACGACCATCGAGCAACGGGGCATTGGGCTGAGGCGTGAGCCCGCAGGCGTTGTCACGCGGCCAGCCGTGCGCTTCGCCGGTCACCGAGTGCAGGCGGCGCAACCCCTCGCCAAACGCCGTGGAATCACGGCGGGACACCGTCTCCAGTGCCTCCATCACGAGAAAGCCGTTGCCCTCGGCCAATACCGCAGGCACCACCAGGCCGCTCTTCGCCGCGTGCAGGGCCCGCAAGCCATCGGCTTCGCCGGCCAGGCGCTCTGGATCGTCCTGCTTGATGACGACCGGGCCGCGCTGAGTCGTCATGCGATGAACCGAGGCCATGTCGCCCCCGCTGAGAGGCTCGAGACGACCTTCTGGGATCAGGCCGGCCATAGCCAGCTGCTCGGCGAGTCTTGCATCCATGGCCGCAACTCCCCATGACGACGATTCGTTCGCAGAGGGTCGCGCCTGACAGGTTAGCTGTCAAAAAAAAGCCGCCCCGGAGGGCGGCCAACAGGGGGACAGGAATCACTCGGGGAGGAGGACCGAGTCGATCACGTGAATCACGCCGTTGCTCGCCTCGATATCGGCATCGACCACTGTTGCATCGTTGATCATCACGCTGCCATTCATGGTCGTGATGCGGAGATCCTGGCCTTGCACCGTCGTGGCGCTGTCCGCTTCCATGGCATCGGCGGCCATGATGCGTCCCGGCACGACATGGTAGGTCAGGATGGCCTGCAGCTGATCCCGATTGTCGGTCATCAGCAGCTCGTCCAGTGTCCCTTCGGGCAGCGCGTCAAAGGCCGCATCGGTCGGTGCGAACACGGTGAAAGGGCCCTCGCCCTTGAGGGTGTCGACCAGACCGGCGGCTTCCACGGCGGCCACCAGGGTCTCGAACTGGCCCGCCGCCACGGCAGTATCGACGATGTCTTTCTGACCGTGATCGTCGGCAATCGCGGCGGATGTCAGCATCAACCCGGCCAAGCCGGTGTACAACCACTGTGGAACTACGGAGGTAAGGACACGCATGTGACACTCTCCTATGATGGCCTCTGGTTTCATGCCATTGGCCCTGTCGAGAACAGGCCGGCAATCTGCTCCGGCCTATACACAACATAGTATCCGTACAGCTTTTGGACAACTATTTTTTTCTCCCATCGGAGCCCTCGCGTCTTGGGGCCTCCGACCATTCACAGTCGAGGAGAACGCTCATGTACAAACTGGCTTTTTTCGTACCCACCGACGACGCCGAGACCGTCAAGGAGGCAGTGTTCGCCACCGGCGCCGGACGGATCGGCGACTATGAGGCGTGCTGCTTCCAGACGTCGGGCACCGGGCAGTTCCGCCCTCTGGCAGGAGCCAACCCGCATATTGGAAAAGTGGATGAGCTGGAGCGGGTCGAGGAGCTCAAGGTCGAGCTGGTGTGCGAAGATGCGCTGATTCGTCAGGCCGTGGCCGCCTTGAAGAAGGCTCACCCGTATGAAGAGCCGGCCTTCGACGTGTGGCGGCTGGAAACCTTCGGCTAGGCGGTTTCAGGTCCAGCACCGGTTCATGCCGAGCCGAAGTAGCGCTCGCGGTCCTCGGCAGTGATGTCGCTGATGTGCAGCGGGTAGGCCCCTTCTCGGCGGTCCTGGAAGAAGTGCCGGAGGGTACGCTCGATGGTGGGAAAGGCGAGTTCATCCCAGGGTATTTCGTGCTCTTCGAACAGCGCCACTTCCAGGCTTTCCGCGCCGGCATCGAAACTGCCCTCCAGGTCGGCGCGAAACATCATGTAGACCTGATCGATATGCGGTAGATTGATCAGGGTATAGAGACCGTGGATGCGCACCTCGGCGCAGGCTTCTTCCAGGGTCTCCCTGGCGGCCGCCTCGACGGTGGTTTCTGCGTTTTCCATGAACCCCGCCGGCAGCGTCCAGAACCCCAGTCGCGGCGCGATCGCACGCCGGCACAGCAGCACCCGCGAGCCGCTCACCGGCAGGGTGCCGGCAACGATGCGCGGATTCTGGTAGTGGATGGTACCGCAGGCATCGCACACATAGCGCGGCCGGTCATCGCCTTCCGGAATCGCAAAACGCACCGGTTGGGCACAGTGGCTGCAGTAGTTCATGGAACTCCCTGGAAGGCTGGTAACGGCTCGGGCACCGCCCGGATTCGGGCTTGACGCCGCGGAAGGCTGCCGGGTAGAAGGAATCAAACCCTGTGGAACCTCCATGTTAGAGAAACTTCGCGAACGCCTGCAAGCACATGCCCCGCGCCGGCTCGCGCTCGGCGGCGTCCCTCAGGCTGCGGTCCTGCTGCCGATCGTCGCCCACCCCGAGCCGACGCTGCTTTTCACCCGCCGTGCCGCGCATCTCGCCACTCACAGCGGCCAGGTGGCGTTTCCCGGCGGCAAGCGCGAACCTCACGACAGCGACCTGCTGGCCACGGCACTGCGCGAATCCGCTGAAGAAATCGATCTGCCGCCGGGGCGGGTCGAACTGATCGGCCGGCTCTCCGATGTGATGTCGCTGCACGGGATTCGCGTCACGCCGTACGTGGGCGTGATTCCGCCAGGCCTGCCGCTCACCCCTGACCCCGCCGAGCTGGATGCCATCTTCGAGGTACCGCTGACACTTTTCCTCGATGACCGACGCCACCATACCGACGTCATTCCGGTCAACGGCCGTCCCCACTACGTCCCCAGCTACCATACCGCCGGCGAGGTGATCTGGGGACTATCGGCAATGATGCTGGTGGAGCTGCTGGCCGAAGGGTTCGAGCGTCCGGTGAGCCTGTTCCAGGAGCCGGCGCACGGACGGCTCTGTTACTATCCCGAGCGCCCGTTATCCCATCCAAACCCGCTCGTGCTTACCTCGTGATGAGACACCGCGACTCGGAATGCGCGCCAAGCGTACGCATCGCCGAACTCGAAGCACGCATCGCCGAACTCGAGGCGGAGAAGGCGTCTCTCGAGGCAGAAAAGCGTCACTACCGGTGGCTGGCCGAGAGCACTACCGACCTGATCTCGTGCCACGCTCGGGACGGCACCTTCCTCTATGCTTCCCAGGCGGCTCGCGACCTGCTGGGCTATGCACCGGAGGAACTGATCGGGGCCTCCGCCTACGACCTGTTCCACCCATCGGACCTCGCTGACCTGCTCAACAAGTCGCCCCGCGTCTACTATCACGCCGGCTTCTACCAGTACACCTACCGCTTTCGTGCCAAGGACGGCCGCTACGTATGGTTCGAAACCACGAGCCGTACGCGCCGCGACCCGGACAGCGGCGAACTGCTCGACATCCTGTGCGTGTCCCGCGACGTCGGCCGTCGCATCCAGGCCGAAGCCAATCGCGAGCGCCTGGCCCAGGTGGTCGAATCGACCACCGACTACGTGCTCTTCGTCGACGGCGAGGAGCGTCTGTTCTACTCCAACGAAGCCGCTCGGCGCCTGCTGGGCCTGCCACGTGAAGCGCGGGAGTGTCGCCTGGATCATGCCTATACCCCCGAATCGCTCACCGTGCTGCGCGAGATCGTGATGCCGGCCGTGGCACGCTATGGCTCCTGGAGCGGCGAGCTGGCCATGTGCAGCCCCAACGGAGAGGTCCCCGTGCTGAGCGTGGTGCTCGCCCATCGCGGACGTGGTGCCACTGCCGATCACCTTTCGCTGCTCAACCGCGACATACGCCTGCGCCTGGCCACCGAGGCCCAGTCACGCCGTCATCAGGAGCAGATCGCCCATGCCAACCGCCTGGCCACTACCGGCGAGCTCGCCTCCAACATCGCTCACGAGCTCAATCAGCCACTGGGCACCATGGCCAACTATGCCAGCGGCGCGCTGATGCAGCTCGCCGCGGACCCACAGCGTCCCGCCAGCGACCTGGAAACGCCGCTCGCGCGAATCAACGATCAGGTGCAACGCCTCGCCGAACGCCTGCGCCACATTCGCACCTTCGTGCGCAAGGGCCAGACCCGACCGCGCCCCGTGCCCCTGCTCGAGGTCGTCGATGCCGCTTGCCGTCTTTGCGAGTGGCAATACCAGCAAAGCGGCATAACCCTGGAACACGCCCTGCCCGAGTCGCTACCGCGGGTGCTGGCAGACCCGGTTGCACTGGAGCAAGTGCTCATCAACCTGCTGATCAACGCCCTTGAGGCAAGTCGCGAGACGCCTGCTGCCGAACGGGTAACGATCCGTGCCCACCGCAGCGGCCCTCGTGAAGTGACCGTAACGGTCAGCGACCAGGGGCCTGGGGTTCCGCCAGAGCAGGCCGATCGTCTGTTCGTGGCGTTTCACACCACCCGCCGCGAGGGCCTGGGCATGGGGCTGGCCATCAGCCACTCGCTGATGGAGGCAATGGGGGGCAACCTGCGTCTGGAGAACGGTTCCGACGGAGCCACCTTTGCCGCTACACTGCAAGCGGAAGCTGCGCTGCTGCCTCGGCCGCGCCCCGACTGACCCTTGGCCCGACTGCCCGGAGCGCCGCGTGCCTCACACCACCGACACCTCCGCCTGCATCGCCGTCGTCGACGACGACGAGGCGCTGCGCGAATCTCTCGCCTGGTTGCTCGACTCGGTGGGGTTGGCCACCTGTGCCTACGAGGACGGTGACGCCTTCCTCGCCGTCCCCGCGGACCGTCACGCCGCAGTGCTGCTCGACGTACGCATGCCCGGCCTCTCCGGGCTGCAGGTACAGCAGCATCTCAACGAGCGCGGCGACAGCGCGCCAGTGATCTTCATGACCGGCCATGGCGACGTGCCCATGGCCGTGGCGGCACTCAAGGCCGGTGCCTTCGACTTCATCGAGAAGCCCTTCAACCACCAGCAGCTCATCGACACCCTGCAGCAGGCGCTCACCGAATCTCACCGTACACGCCAGGCACGCAGCCGCCTCGAAACGCTACACGACCGCTACTGTGCCTTACGCCCCAAGGAGCAGCAGATCCTGGTGCACGTCGCCGAGGGCATGACCAGCCGCGAGGCTGCCGAACAGCTTGGCGTCAGCGCCAAGACCGTGGAGATCTACCGCCTGCGCGCCATGAAAGCGCTGGGCGCCGCCAACCTGGCCGAACTGGTGCGCCTCTGCGTGGCTCTGGGCCTGGTGGAGGCGCTGCCCGACCGCACTGGCGAGTGAGCGACTCCGCTGACTTCGCCTCAGGTTTTCAAGGCATCGAAAAAGCCCCGTTTGAGCCCCAGGTACTCGTAAAGGCCACCCGGCTCTTGCGGCTGGGGCTCGGGCTCTGGCTCGGGTTCCGGTGCGGGACGAATGGCAACGACCTGGCCATCCGGCGCATCCACGACGCTGCGCAGTTGCTCGTAATCGAGCGCTGCCATGGCCTCACCCCCGGCTGACTGACCGAGCAGCGTCAGTGCCTCCAGCAGCAATGCCATGCCCTCGTCCTGCTCTGCCAACGGCTCGTACGCCTGCACGTAAGGCGTACCCTCGTACCAGCCGGCCTTGATCGGTTGATCGATGATGTTCACCTGAGTGCCCACCGGAATCTGCTCGAACATCGATTCGATGTCCTCGGGGAACATGCGGATGCAGCCGCGGCTGGCGCGCATTCCGATGCCATCCGGCCGGTTGGTGCCATGAATCAGGTAGCCGTCGAAACCCAGCAGTATGGCGTGATCGCCGAGCGGGTTATCGGGCCCCGGCGGCACCACTCGGGGGGCTTCCTCGCCGCGCGCCTCGGCCTCCTCGCGCACCGACTCGGGAGGATACCAGGCCGGATTCTCGATGCGCATGGTGGTCTCGGTCTTGCCCAGCGGCGTGTCGAAACCTTCACGGCCGATACCGATGGGATAGGTCTCGACGCGCGGTATCTCGTCCTCTTCGACCTCGGGATAGTAATAGAGCCGGAGTTCGGCCACGTTGATGACGATGCCCTCGCGCGGCACCGGCGGCAGTAGACGCTGAGCCGGAATCACCACCTCGGTGCCCTCGCCCGGCATCCACACGCTCACCTCGGGGTTGGCACGGCGGATCTCTTCGTAGCCGACGTTGTGGCGGCGCGCGATATCGAGCAGCGTCTCGTCGGCCCGCGCTTCGACGGTGTAATCCTCGCCGATCAGGTCGCCCTCTTCGGGCAACGGATAGTGGCCCCTGGGCCAATCGTCGTCAGCATGGACCGACACGGCCCCGATCAGCAGGACGGTCGCCACGCTCAGAAGAAACCACAGTCGAGAAGCAGAGAACGCATGCATGTTGGCCATGGACCCGGTTAGCGGCAGAAAGGTCGAACAGTGTTCCATGTCGGTTGCGGGCCTGCAATACGGACCCGCTCAGCATTGGGCTTTTACCCTCTCCTCCTGGCCTTGCAACCGGGCTTGGGCCATGGCGCTGAGAGTGCCACGAATCGCGTGAACCCGTGTCCTGCACAGAGATCGTCTACGCAATGAGCGAGTGATGTAGGTCAAGAGGCATCGCTGACATCTGCACTACGCTGAGAGCGTACGCCCGTTGAACAGGAGCCCCTGGCATGCCATCGCGGCGCACGCCTGAACGATCTCAACACCGACATGGGCCCACGGGCTCGCTCGGTAGCACGCATGGAGAATGACCATGATTCTGCGCAAACACACTCTCGCACTCGGGCTCGCCCTGGCAATGACGGCCAGCGGTACCGGCGTCGCCCTCGCCCAGGGCATGCCGGACACACAAGCCGGGCAGGGAAGCGGCATGATGGGTAACCAGGACGGATACGGCCAAGGCAGGGGCCCCGGCATGATGGGCGGCCAGGGCGGATACGGCCCGGGCATGGGGCCCGGCATGATGATGGGCGGCCAGGGCGGATACGGCCCGGGCATGGGGCCCGGCATGATGATGGGCGGTCCGGGTGGATACGGCCCGGGCATGGGCCCCGGCATGATGATGGGCGGTCCGGGTGGATACGGCCCGGGCATGGGCCCCGGCATGATGGGGGGCGGCATGATGCCCTGCCCCATGATGGGCGGTTCACGCATGGGCATGATGCAGCAGATGCTCGAACCTGAGCAGCAGGGCAAGATGCGTGAGCTGATGCAGGCGCACCGTCAGGAACAGCTCGAACGCATGGGCGAAATGATGAATTTGCGTGACGATCTCATGACGCTGATGCAAGAGGCTCGGCCCAATCCTGAAGAGATTCAAGCGCTGCACGGCCAGATGGCCGATCTGCATGGCGAAATGCTGGCCGATCGGGTCCGCCACCATAATGCCCTGAACGACCTGCTCACCGACGAGCAGCGCGAACGGCTGCAGCGGACCACGCCCTGAGACATACGACCGTTGACGGTCATGGGCCCCATCCTCGAGCGTCGCAGGAGGGCCGCCACTTGGAGCACTGGCCCAATGACCGTCTCTTCCAGACACCCGCCGCCCAATGCTCCAGGGCGGGGCTGCGTAAGCGGAACGCATTGGGGTGGCAAGGAGGGCAAGGGCGCAAGCCATCTCGAGGGGACCATCGCCACCACGACGACTAACCGTTCTTGCGCCAGGTCAATGATCCGGCACGCCGTATCGGTTTCAATGTGAAGCATCGAAGACGAGGTAGCACGCATGACGCAGCTCGCCACATCATCACCGAGCAGAAGCGCAGGGGGCCGCCTGCTAGCGCTGCTCGTCGCGTTGCTGCTGGCGATGGCCAGCCTCCCCGGTCATGCGGGCATGGACCTCGAGAATGGCCATGGCGACTGCCTCACGCCCCATGTGCAGATGCCCGACGGTGCGGCCACCGATCCCGCCATGGATGCATCCGATCCTCCCACCGACGCTGTCGGATGTTCCGCCTGCTCCGCGCTTGCCCGTGGCATGCAGTTGGCCCTCGCCGACCCCGCCTCCCCGGCCATCGCCCCGGCGGTGGCCTTCGTCGCACGCAGCCCCCAGCCCCCGCGGCGCCCTCCCAAAGCCTGAACGAACGCCCGTCCACCGACAGCGTTACCCAATGTAGACCCGCGTTCTTCAGGAGGCATACCCATGCCGATCGACTGCCCCATGACTGGCAGCATGCTGGGCACCGTCATGCCCATCGCCGCACTCTTGCTGATCACCCTCGGCGTCGCCGCCCTGAGCAAGTACCTCTTCTTCACCCCGCGTAACGGAGCCACCTCATGAACCGTTCCATGACTTCCCTGCTGCTTTCCGGCGCTCTCGTACTGGGCGCCACCGCCACGGCCCACGCCGCCCCGGTGCCGGACGAAGCCACCCTCTACAAGAATCCGCAATGCGGCTGCTGTGACGGCTACGCGGAACATCTGGAGGCCAAAGGCATCAAGGTGACCGTCATCGACGACGTCGACATGGGCGAGATCAAGCAGGAAGCCGGCCTGCCTTACGGGCTCGGCTCGTGCCATACCGTCGAGATCGGTCGCTACACGGTCGAGGGCCACGTGCCCTTCGAGGCCATCGAAGCCCTGTTCGACCAGCAACTGCGCATCGACGGCATCGGCCTGGCCGGCATGCCCATCGGTACTCCGGGCATGCCCGGGCCCAAGAAGGAGGACTGGGATGTCTACCAGTTCACCGACCAGGAGCCGATGCCCTTCATGACACTGTAAGCTCACGCGCGCCGGCACACGCCGGCGCGCCTCTCTCCAACCGCGCCGTCACTGCCAGTCGGCGATATCCAGGTAGAGCCGCGCCTGGAACCCCTTACGGCTGCGCAGCGGTACATAGCCCTTACCCTCGTCATCCATACTGACCGCCTTGCCGCGGCCCTCTCCCCACTCCTCGTCGCCCAGCACGTAGCGCAGGCGCCAGCCTTGGCTGCTGGCCGTGGCCAGGATCACCAACTGCTCGCGAAACAGGTTCTCGTCCGGCACTCGGCGACTGACGAACCAGCGCCCACCGACCTTGAACTCGGTGCTGCGCACGGCGATGTCGGCCACGAACAGCATGGTGCGCCCCTGCTTGACGGTGATCTTGCTGCTGTCGAGATAGAGCGAGAACAACACCGGATGCCGGGCCCGTTCGAGCCCAAGCCGTTGGGGATGAAAGAGTTCGTCGTAGCGACGAAAGATCGCCGAGCCATGGGCCGAGCGACGATCCGAGAGCGACACCGGAGGAAAGCGACGCGGCGTTACCGTGCATTCGAAGTGGTAACCGCCCTCGATCGTTTCTCCGTCCTCCCGCGCCGACTGCACCGAAGGCGGCAGCGGCAGTTGCTCCACCACCAGGCGTCCCGCCACCCGGGCATCGCCGAACAGGAAACGCACCAGGTTCTGGTAGCCCGCTTCGGAGTTGACCATGCCGAAGCGGCCGCTGTGGCTCAGATAGGCATGCACCCGCGGCGCTCCTGCCACCCAGGCATTGTCGATGGTCACCAGGCCATCGCTCATGGGTCCCACGGCCAGACGTGCCGCGCCATAATCCTGGTGATTGGTGCCCACCAGGCAGAAGAATCGCTCGGGGGGAAAGCGCCCATCGAGATGGTTGACTCGCCCCTCCCGAGGGACGAGGTCGAGGTAGCGCGCCATGGTCTCGCGGTTGAAGTTGTCGATATCCCACACGTCGAGAAAGCGCGGCACGTTGAAGCCGGCCACTTCGATGCCGTCGTGGGGCGTGCCGTAGGTGAACACCTTGTCGACGCAGGCCCTCGCCTCGGCATCGCCGACGGCCTCGTTCTGCAGCAGACAGCGGCAGATCAACCCACCCATGGAGTGGGCCACCAGATAGACCCGAAACGCCGCTCGCGCCGCGGAGTCGTTGCCGCATACCCGATCGCGCAGCCACAGAATCTGTGCCGAGAGATCGTCGGCCGCCTCGATGATCGAGGGGCGTCGCCCGCGTCCCGCGGCATCCTCGTAGTAGCGATGGATCAGCAGGCTCCGGCTCGGCAACTCGCCCTCATGAACGGCCCCATCCTGATAGATGTCGCGGTAGCCGTAATCCTTCATCAACCGAACCACCGGCGACTCGAACAGGAAGGTGTGCAACTCGCCCCCCGGCCCCTGTCGCACCCGGGACGAGCCGCGATTGAACCCCATGTAGGGGGTATGAATGGTGTCTTCGATCTCGCTGTCGCGCATGGCGAAGCCACGCACGTAGAGGATCGGATGGAAACGCGCTTCTCGTGACATGGCTGCCCTCCTGGCCGGCGTCTCGCATGTCCTGCGCAGGCCACGTCACCCCCCTATCCAGGAGGCGAGACGCACCGGCACCATCCTCAGCATAGACAATGGAGCGGTCGGGTCAGAAACCAGGATCCAGCGAATCAGCCCACGCCGCGAGCGACCGGAGTCCCGCTCAGGACATCGGCTCCACCAACAACCGATAGCCAATGCCGGCTTCGGTGTGCAGCAGGTAGGGTTTTTGCGGGTCATCGCCCAGCTTGTGGCGCAGCTTGCTGATCACGATGCGCAGGTAGTGGGTATCCTCGGCGTGAACGGGCCCCCAAACCTCGCGCAACAGTTGGGTCTGCGTCACCACCCTGCCGGCATGGCGACAGAGCCGCGCGAGCACCGCGTACTCCTTGGGTGTGAGATGTACGGGAATCGCGTCCTTGAACACTTCCCTGGTGGCAAGGTCGATGACGACTTCGCCCCTGACGAAGCGCGAACTCGCTCCCGCCAGCGAGGCATGAAGCGGATGGCGCAGCAGCGCACGAATGCGTGCCAGCAATTCGCGAATGCCGAAGGGCTTGGTGACATAATCGTTCGCGCCGCGATCCAGGGCACGCACCTTCTCGCTCTCCTGACCGCGCACCGAAACGACGATGACCGGCACGGAACTCTCGGCTCGTAACGCATCGAGCACCTCTTGCCCGTCCATGTCGGGCAGTCCCAGATCGAGCAGCACCAGATCCGGCAAGCTTTCGCGCACCTGGGCCAGGCCCTCTCGGCCGGTCGATGCCTCGAGCACCAGGAAGCCCTGCGACGTCAGGCTGATGCGCAGGAAGCGGCGGATTTGCGGCTCGTCGTCGACGACCAGTACCCGGCGCGGCTCAGTCGTCATGACCCGCTGCCTCCGGCGCCAGGTTCTCCGGCAGCGGCAGGCGCATCACGATCCGCGTGCCCGTGCCGCCATTAGCGGCCTCGGCACGAATGCTGCCGCCATGGGCGCCGAGCATGCCACGGCAAATGGCCAGCCCCAGCCCACTGCCGTAGCGACGACGGTCGCCTTCGCCACCGGTATGGAACATGTCGAACACGGCCTCGCGCTGCTCAACGGGAATGCCCGGCCCCTGATCGCTGACCTCGATCACCAATTCATGGGCATCGGGGTCGTGGTGCCCACGCAAGGTCACTCGTCCACCTGCCGGCGAAAAGCGCGCTGCGTTGTCGATCACGTTGACCAGTGCCTGTTCGATCAGCGCCGGATGAACGTGCAGCAACGGCAGGTCATCGGGCCAGTCACGCACGACGTCCAGACCTTCCAGCTCCGAGCCCAGACGCTTTAGGGCGCCGGCCACCAGATCGTCGAGGGCGATCCAGTCACGCTCGATCTTGAGCCCTCCCTGCCCCAGGCGCGTCATGTCGAGCAGGTTCTGGATATAGCGGTTGAGCCGTTCGCTCTCGGCCAGGATGCCGTCGAGCAGCTGGCGCCGGTCGTCTTCGCTGAGCTGCGGGGCCAGCTCACGCAGCGAGCTGGCGGCGCCGATGATCGAAGCCAGTGGCGTGCGCAGATCGTGGGACACCGACGACAGCAAGGCTGCGCGCAGCCGCTCGTTCTCTTCCGAGACCCGCGCCTCGCCGAGATCGGCCACCAGACGGGTGCGCTCCAGTGCCATGACCAGCTGGCGGACCAGCGTATCGATCAGCGCCTCTTCGTCGGGACCGAGGCCATCGTCACGCACCGCCAGCTCCAGCCCGACAACCCCCAATACCCGCGATTGCTCGACGAGCGGCAGGAAGCGCCAGCGCAACGTAGGCTGTTCTTCGGTCCCGAAGCCACATGGCCGGCGATGCTGCCAGCACCAACGCGCCGCTGCATCGGACGCTCCATCGAGGGCGATGTCGGCGGGAATGCCGGCACGCACCGCCAAGTCGCCATCCTCCGTGTGAGAATCGAGAAACACCACCGGCACGGCCAGCCACTGCTCCAGAGTGGCCAAACCAATGTCGCGCACTTGCTCGCGATCGGTCGCTGCCGACAGGGCCCGCGAATAGCTCAACAGGCGGTGGGTCTGTTCGCGGCTGGCGCGCAGGGCCAGCAAGCGCTGCCGTCCTCGGCCGGCAAGCTGGCCTACCACCACCGCGACCAGCAGGAAGAAAGCGACCGTCAGCAGCTGCTCGCGTTGTCCGATGGCCAGCGAGAAGCGGGGCTCGGTAAAGAAGAGGTTGAACGCCAGAAACCCCAGCACGGCGCTGAACATGGCGGCACGGGTTCCCGTCAGGACGGCACTGACCAGCACCGCTGCCAGGAACACCAGGGACAGATTGGCCAGCTCCAGCCAGGCATCGAGCCCCCCGGCCACTACCAGAGCCCCCAGAGTACTCAGCAACGCAATGCCCGGCTCACGCCAGCGCAGCGGGGGGCGTACCCGCCGCGGTCGAAACCGCGGTCGTGGACCGGCCTCGGCCACCACTACCAGATCGAAAGCTCCGCCCTTGTGCAACAGGCGATCGACCAGCGGGCGACGCCAGAAACGCCACCCCGAGGGCCGCGGACGCGCCACCACCAGCGTGGTGGCCTGCTGGGCCCACGCATAGTCGAGCAGCTCACTGGCTCGTCCCTGCCCCTGGATCAGCCGCGTCTCGCCGCCAAGGCGTGCGGCCAGGGCAAATGCCTGCTCCAGACGCAAGCGGCGGCGAGGCGTGGCTTGGCCGTTGTCCACATGCACTGCCCGCCAGCGCATGCCGTCGCGTTGCGCCATCCGGTGGGCGGCCCGCACCAGCGCCAAGTCTTCCTCGCCACCGCTCAAGGCAACCAGCAGTTGTACGCGGGATGACCGCGGCGGAGGCGCCTCCGCAGCCAGTGGCTCCGTTTCGGCAGACTGTCGTGAATCATCGCTATCGCGCATCGTCCCTCTCGTTCGTCCATCCGGCACCGGCCTAACGCCGCCAGAACGTGGGTGTCAGCAATACCAGCACGGTGAGAATTTCCAGTCGTCCCATCAACATGCCCAAGCACAGCAACCACTTGGCAGCCTCTGGCAGACTCGCGAAGTTGCCTGCCGGGCCAATGGTTTCGCCCAGCCCCGGGCCGACATTGGCCACCGCCGTGGCCGCACCCGACAGCGCCGTCACCAAGTCGAGTCCCTGCAGAGCGAGTCCCAGCGCCAACCCGGCGATGGTCAGGAAAAAGAAGAACGAGAACGCCACTACCCCACGGGTGACGTCGTCGGTGAGCGGTTGACCGTTGTAGCGCGAAGCGAAGATCCCCTGAGAGTGACTCAAGAAACGCAGTTGGTTGCGCAACAGGATAGCGGCAATCTGAAAGCGGAAGATCTTCATGCCACCGCTGGTAGAGCCGCTGCAGCCACCGACGAACGTCAGATAGAAGAACGCTGCGTAGGCCAACGGCCCCCAAAGACTGTAGTCCTGCGAGGCATAGCCGGTGGTAGTGACGACCGAAACCACGTTGAAGGCGACATGCGTCAGCGCATCGAAAGGCGCCACGCCCTGCCAGCTGCGCCAGGCACTGAGCAGCAGGATCACCAGCCCCAGCAGCAACAGCAACCCCTGAACCTGCTGGTCTCGCCACAGTGCCAGGCGGGCACCGCGCAGGGTACGTATGTAGAGCACGAACGGCAGGGCTCCGGCAAGCATGAACAGGGTGGCCAGCCACAGCAGGTGCGGCTGGTCGGCGTAGGCGCCGAAGGAGGCATCGAAGTTGGCGAAGCCGCCCGTCGCCAAGGAGGTCATGGCATGCACCACGGCATCCAGCGGCGTCATTCCTCCCAGCCAGTAAGCCACCCCGGCCAGCGACGTGAAGCCAACGTATATCGACAGGGTCGCCTTGGCGATCCCGCCGGTGCGCGGCATCACCTTGTCCGACCAGTCCGACGATTCGGTGTGGAACAGCCGCATGCCGCCCACCTTCAGAAATGGCAGGATGGCAATGCCCATCACGATGATGCCGATGCCTCCCAGCCACTGCATGATCCCGCGCCACAGCTTGAGGCCGTCGGAAAGGCCCTCGATCCCCACCAGCACCGTCGAGCCCGTGGTGGTGATCGCCGATACCGACTCGAAGACGGCGTTGGTAAAGGAGAGATGTGGCGCCCCGAACACCAGGGGCAGGCTGGCAAAACCACTGATGGTCACCCAGCTCAGCGTGGTCAGCACGAACATCTGCCACGGCTTGAGTTCGACGGCCACCTTGACGGTGGCCAGCCAGGCCAGCGCCACGGCCAGCAGTACCACCAGCATCGAAAGCAAGAAGGCTCGGGCGTCCGGATCCTTCTCGATGAGCAGCACCACCAGCGGCACCGCCATGAACAGCGCCAGCACCAGCCACAGCACGGCGAGCACTTTGAGCACTGGTGCCCAGCGGTGGATGCGTTCGCCACCTTGCCAACGCGGCCGTATCGTCACTGGCCCACCTCCCGGTACTAGGGATGTCGATGAATCGGGCTACCCTGGATGAATGCCGGGGCACGCCAATGGAAGCATCCATCGGCCTAAAAAATCCGTAAAAATCAGGAACGCAGTGCGCGGCGCTTCTCCTGAACCGTGAGCACCGCCAGCGTCAGCAGGGTAATCGGCAACACGAAATACAGCATGGCCGAGCTGAACCCCGTCAACGCATCGTGCTGCGTGGCGGCAAGAATCAGATAGAGGCTGTAAGCGATGTAGTAGCCGAGCAGCACGCCTCCCTCCCAGCGGCTGATCGTACCGGCGGTGAAACCGATAGGCAGGCAGGCCAGTGCCACGGCCATCATCACCGGGATATCGAAGTCGACCATCGCTGGGGCCACGGCGATGCCGGATGGAGCCAACAGCCCGGCCAGGCCGAGCACGCCGAGCACATTGAAGATGTTGCTGCCCACCACGTTGCCCACGGCGATGTCACGCTCGCCGCGCATGGCCGCGACGACCGAGGTTGCCACCTCGGGCAGCGAGGTGCCGGCGGCGATGATGGTCAGCCCGATCACCTGTTCGCTGACACCCAGGTAGACGGCAAAGGCAACGGCACCTTCCACGAACCAGTTGGCTCCCACCACCAGCAGAGCCAGTCCCCCCACCGCCATCCCCAACTGGAGCGGCCAGGGGGAGGCAGCACCGGCCGGCACCTCGGGCGCAGTACCGGCCATTGCACGGCGGTTCTGAAAGAAGAGCCACACCACATAGACGGCCAGCCCCATCGCCAGCAGCAGTCCGTCCAAGCGGCCGATGGCACCGTCCAGTGCCAACAGCCATACCAATACCGAGAGGGCGATCATCAAGGGAATGTCGAAGCGCACCAGTTGCTGAGCCACAGCCAGCGGCACGATCAGCGCCGAGATACCCAGGATGAACAACACATTGAAGATGTTGCTGCCCACTACGTTGCCCACGGCAATGTCGGCCCGATCGGCGAAGGCCGCCTCGAGGCTCACCGCCAGCTCCGGCGAACTGGTGCCGAAAGCGACGACCGTGAGCCCGACGATCAATGGCGAGATCCCCAGTCGCCCGGCGAGGTTCGAGGCACCGCGCACCAGCCCCTCCGCCCCGACGATCAGCAACAGCAATCCTGCGATGAAAGCGGCAACGACCATGCTATCCATTCCTTCCTTTCATGTGACGACCCGACCCTGGGCCGCGGCACTGCGTCAGCATCGGGCGCCGCCGGCGCAGTGTCCAACGAAGAATAGCTATCGGGGGAGGCCAAAACCACCGCCCAGGCCCGGTCTCAGGGCTGTCGCACGTAGCGGCCAGGAGCCTCGTCGAGCGGAGGGTGACGCTGGCTGCCCAGGCCCGGGGGCGCCAGCGTGCCGCTGGAGTGCGCCACCAGCCACTGTTGCCAAGCCGGCCACCAGGAGCCCTGTTGCTCCGGTGTGGTCTCCTGCCAGCTCAGCGGATCCACGTAGGGCTCTCCATGGCGCTGGGTACGCATCTGGAAGCGCCGTCGCGGGTGCCCCGGCTCGCTGACGATGCCGGCATTGTGGCCGCCGTTGGTGAGCAGGAAGGTCACCTCGTCGGTATCGGTCAGCAGATGGATCTTGTAGACCGACTGCCAAGGTGCCACGTGGTCTTCGGTGGTGGCCACGGCCAGGATCGGCACGCGAACGTTCTGGATCGCCACCGGGCGATGGCTCACCTGGTAGCGGCCGCTGGCGAGGTCGTTGTCGAGGAAGAGGCGGCGCAGGTACTCGGAATGCATGCGATAGGGCATGCGCGTGATGTCGGCGTTCCAGGCCATGAGTTCGTTCATGGGCTGGCGCTCGCCGAGCAGGTAGTCGTGCACCAGTCGCGACCAGATCAGGTCGTTGGAACGCAGGATCTGAAAGGCGCCGGCCATCTGGTAGCCGTCCAGATAGCCCTGGTCCCACATCATGTTCTCCAGGTAGGCGACCTCGCTCTCGCCGATGAACAGCATCAGCTCGCCGGCCTCGGTGAAATCCACCTGGGT
The DNA here is from genome assembly GCF_900100195.1 of Billgrantia gudaonensis. Taxonomy (GTDB): domain Bacteria; phylum Pseudomonadota; class Gammaproteobacteria; order Pseudomonadales; family Halomonadaceae; genus Halomonas; species Halomonas gudaonensis. The sequence goes on along the minus strand of NZ_FNES01000001.1, from coordinate 25,131 downwards.
GGCCAGGGTGGTGAGCGAAGCCAGTCGCTCGTCGCCGTCGCGGGCCATGCCGGCCGCCGCAATGCTGAGCAGCGTGCCACCCAGGCAGTAGCCCACGCCGTGCACTCGCGGCTGACCCGTGATCTCCGTGACCGCGTCCAGCGCCGCCATGGGACCCAGGCGCCGGTAGTCCTCCATGCTCAGGTCGCGCTCATCGGAACCCGGGTTGCGCCACGAGATCATGAACACCGTATGGCCCTGGGCGACCAGGTACTCCACCAGCGACTTGCCCAGCGCCAGATCGAGCACGTAGTACTTCATGATCCAGGCGGGCACGATCAACATCGGCTCGGCATGGACCCGCTCGGTCGTGGGCGCATACTGGATCAACTCGATCAGCCGGTTGCGATAGACGACCTTGCCCGGAGTCACTGCCAGGTTCTCGCCGACCCGGAAGCGTTCGACTCCCACCGGCGGTTTGCCCGACACCGCCCGCTCCCAATCCACGACGAAATTCTGCCAGCCGTCCACCAGGTTCCTGCCGCCGGTGCGCAGCGTGGCCGCGACGACCTCAGGGTTGAGCCAGGGCACGTTGGAGGGCGAGCAGCGATCGAGCAGTTGGCGGGTCACGAAGTTGACCACCCGTTCGCGCTGGGGAGGCAGTCCCTCCACCTCGGTGGTGGCGTTGTGCCACCACTGCTGGGTCAGTAGAAAGGACTGGTGGATGACGTTGTAGGGCCACTGTTGCCAGGCCTCACCGGCAAAACGTCGATCGTGGGCCATGGGGTCGATGCACGGTGGAGCCGCGGGATCGCGCGCCAGCCGTTGGGCGTACTGGCTCAGGCGCAGCGACTTGCGCAGGGCCTTCTCTCCCAGCTCCACCTGCTTGCCCGGCGACAGCGCCAGATGCGCCAGCCACTCGAAGTAGACGCTGGCCAGCCCGGCTGGCGAAATGCCCGCCGTCAGCCGGGCCAGATTGGCCTTGAAGGCACGATCCAGCGCGTGGGAGGGATAGAAGCCCGGGCTGGGGCGCGCCTCCTCGCTGGGGAAGGGCGCACAGGGGGTGGGCGGAACGGCGTCGCTGGCAAGACGGTCATGTTCGGTCATGATGCGGTGCTCCCATTGCGGATGCTGCCGGCCAGCGCGAAGCCGACGGCAGTCGACTATTGGTCAGCCTAGTCGATATTGCAGCGCATCATGTTGACGTCGATCCGGGAAACAGCCAGCGCGGCACTACGTGCAGGAAAACCAGCATGCCGACGAGTTCCACCAGCGACTGGAAGACCACCACTACCACGGCAATGTCGAAGCCGGCCGGCAGCGCCAGGGCCAGCGGCAGTACCACGAAGGAATTGCGCGATCCGAAGCTGAAGGCCAGCACCCGCCCTTGGGCCACCGGCAGATCGAAGGCGCGGCTCATCAGCCAGGCCAGGCCCGCCGCTAGTGCCAGAAACGCCGCATAGAGCGGCAGCAGGCGCAACAGGATGCCGGGCGCCGTCGACAGCGTCTCGAGCTGTCCCGCGGCCACCGCGCAAAGCACCAGGGCCAGCAGCGGTACCGGCAACCAGCCCAGCGCCTCGACGCACCGCTGGCGAGACACAACGTCCTTCGCCCAGCGTTCGGTGGCGAAGGCCAACAGCAGCGGCACCACGATCAAGCCGCCGAAGGCCAGCAGCAGTTCCCGCTGGGCCACTCCCGCCAGGGTGGCTTGCCCCAGGAATAGCCACAGGTAGAGCGGTAGCAGAGCGAGCTGCAGCAACAGGCTCAGCGGCGTGAAGGCGATGGCCGTGGAAGTGTCGCCGCCGCCCAGGTGAGTGAAGGAGAGAAACCAATCGGTGCAGGGCAGCAGCAGTACCAGCATCACCCCGAGACGCAGCCCCGGCTCATCGGGCAACCACTGCACCAGGCCCCAGACGATGAGCGGAATTGCCGCGAAGTTGCCCAGTACGGCTGGCGCAAGAAAGCGAGCGTTCGCCAACCCATAGCGCAGCCGAATCAGCGGCACCTGAGTGAAAGTGGCATAGAGCAGCACACCCAGCAGCGGCCAGATGAGAGCCCCCAGGAGATCGGCCGTCGCCGGTGAGCGAGCGCCCACCACCAGGCCGACAACGATGGCGACGAGATAGACGACGACCTGGTAGCGCTCGAACGCCTCGCGCATGGCTCAATCGGATGCGGTGAGAGACTCGCCAACGCGCAAGGTCTCTCCTGCGCCTGCCAGCAGCGTGGCATTCTGGCCGAAGTACCCGCCCGGCTTGCCGAAGTGAGCGCTCATTTCCACCAGGGTGCGCAAGGGCTCGCCGGGCACGCGGATCTCACCGCTGAGCTGGTCGACGGTGGTGATCTTGCAGCGCTGACACGCCTTGCGCAGCCCCAGGCGAAAGCGCCCACCGGCTCCATGCAGCGCATCCCAGCCGTTCTCGGCGAACGCCTCGGCCTCGGCGACCACGACATTGGGACGAAAGCGGCTCATGGGTACCGGGTCGAGCCCCTTCTGCGCCAGGGTGGCGTTGACGGCTGCCAACGAGGCGTCGTTGGTGATCAGGAACGGGAAGCCGTCGGCGAAGGCAGTATGCGCCCCCTCCCCGCGCTGATAGCGGGCGTCCACGGCACGCTGTTCCTCCAGGGGGAAGCGCACCAGGCGCAGACCGCTGCCCTTGACGCCGCCCAGCACGTCGGTGAGCCAGCGTGCCGCCTCGGCGCCCTCATCCAGCGCCCGGCAGCGATCCTCCCAGACATAGGCCGTCAACGATGGCTGGTCGTCGCGCGCCAGCTCGATGCGCAGCGTCGCTGCATCGGTGTGGTGCAACTCCAGACGCTCGGCCGTCAAATGAACGCTCACTTGCGCCATGGCGGGAAGTTGGCGCTGGGTCACGAAGCGCCCGACGTCGTCCACTATCATCCAGTGACGGTCGAAGGCCAGGCCGCGCACGCCGAGTTCGGCCTGCTCCAGGGCAATGCCGCGCAGCGACTTGACCGGATAGATGTTGAGTTCGGAGATGCGCATGGTGGACTCCCTGTCACTGACATCGTGGCGGAAGACGGGTCTTCACGCTTCCAGGGCGCACTCGACGGCCCGGGCCGCATGCAGCGCTGCGGTATCATAGAGCGGCACTGCAGTGTCGTCCTGCTGCACCAGCAAGGCGATCTCGGTACAGCCGAGGATCACCGCCTCGGCCCCGCGCTCGTGCAGCCCGTCGATGACGCCCAGATACTCTGCCTGCGATGCCGGCTCGATGCGGCCCTGACAGAGCTCCTCGTAGATGACGCGATGCACCGTCTCGCGCTGGGACTCGTCCGGCACCAGCACCTCGATGCCGAAGCGCTCGACCAATCGCTCCCTGTAGAACGGCTGCTCCATGGTGAAACGCGTGCCCAGCAGCCCCACGCGGCGCAAGCCATCTGCGGCCAGACGCTGGGCGGTGGCATCGGCGATGTGCAGCAACGGGATGTCGATGGCCGCTTCGATCTGCGGCGCCACCTTGTGCATGGTGTTGGTGGCGATCACCAGGAAATCCGCCCCAGCTCGCTCGACCTGCTGCGCGGCACGGCTCAGCATCGCCCCGGTTTCTTCCCAGCGCCCCTGATGCTGCAGTGTCTCGATTTCGGCGAAATCGACGCTGACCATGGCGATCTTCGCCGAATGCAGCCCGCCCAGTGCCGCTTTCACGCCCTCGTTGAGGGCACGATAGTAGCTCTGCGTGGACTCCCAGCTCATGCCACCGAGTAGTCCGATGGTTTTCATGATGTGTTTCCCGGACGAAAGCCAATCGTGTTGAAGGCGATGAAGGCTGCGGCACTTACAGCCGCTGAATGTCGACAAGATAACCGATGATGGGATAGCCCGCCCGCTTGGCAGCCTTTTCGGCTTCCAACTGGGCCTCGAGTTTGGAGATGCTGGTCGAGCGATGCTCGAAGACGGTATCCACGTCGAGCTGGCGCTTGCGAACCGCCAGCTTGACCCGGTGGCCGGTCTTCATCGTCTCGGCGGATTCCGCCGGCTCGGCAGTGCTCTTGGCCGGACGACCGGGCGCTGCCGCACCGCGGCCCGGCTGACGTGGCTTGCGCTTGTCGGGCTTGAGAAACGCATCGATCTCGCGCTGCATGTTCTCTTCGAATTCGTTCAATTCCGATGCCATCTGCACTCCAATGGTTGCTACTGATAATGGCGAGTGTACCAGACAGACACACTCAGACCGCCTTTTCCAGAGTACTGAGGTAACACGCCGGACGCACGGACCACTTCAGCAGGTTCAATCCCGCCCACAACGTCACCTGGTTGGCGGTCAGCACGACCCGGCCCGTCTCACGATTCATTGCCTCGACCAGCGTCAATGAATCGATTGCCGTATCCGGCACCAGCAACGGGCGCTGCGTGCCGGGATGCGCATCACAAAAAGCGCGCACTTCGGCCATGATGTCCATGCGATGAGAATCCGCAGCGTAGCGGCAATCCAGTGCCTTGGTGCGCTCGACCGTCACGCCGCTCTCGGCCAGAAAGTTCGCCAGGGCCTGGGTAACGGCGGGCGGATAGGCTCCGAGCAGATCGACGGAACGCACTTCCAGTGCCCCCAGCGCATCGCGAAACGCCAAGGCAGTGCTGGTTACCGGCACCCCGAGGCGGCGCTCCAGCTCCCGCGACTGGGCCAGCGCCCACTCCAGCCCGCCGATGAAGCTGGCGCTGGTGCAGGCCCACACTACGGCCCCGCAACCGGCTCGCTCGACCAGCCGCTGTCCCACCGGCGCCAGCCGCTCGGGTGCCCCTAGGGCCGTCAGCGCGCCATGCTCATGGTGGCCATCGCTTGCCACTCTGCCCACGACGATGGCGGGCAGATCGCCGGCCTGAACGGCGGCACTGCATTCGAGAGCGTGCCATTCGTAATCGGCCGGTCCGTCATCGGGCAACAGGATGCCAAGACGCTGCTGGCTAGACATGAAAAGCTCCTACGGATGAAAAGGACGTTACCCATCACCGACCGTCGGACTCGAAGCCCGCGAGCAGCCCAACCTCTGCTCGACCCTGCTTGACGGTGGGCCGGGTGAGATACTGTGGACTCGAAAGATGGCGTGGCCCTAACTTGCTCCACAACATCCATCGGTTCAACTCCTGAGAGGAATGGCTACGCGCCATGGCGCGCGGGTATCGGATGATCTAGGCACCGCAGCATCGTCGGAAGCGCTTTGCCACCTGGCGCGCCATTTTTTAGAATCATCGCAGGCATGCCGATTCCCAGGGGGGGCTATCCACTTCGACATTGCTCTTGGCTATCTGCTGCCATGGGAATTCTCACCGACCTGGTCCTTGGCCTGTCTGCTCGCCATTGCACTCTATCTGCGAGGCCTGCGGCGCCGCCGGCTTGGCAACGTGTCGACAGGAACGGGCCGAACGGTAGCCTATCTGCTGGGCGTCGTGGCGATCTATGCCGTCACCCAAACGCATTACGACTATCTCTCCCAGTACATGTTCTTTGCCCATCGCGCCCAGCATCTGGTACTGCATCACGCCGCCCCTTTCCTGATCGCCCTGGCCGCCCCACTGCCAGTGCTTGCCGACGGCTTGCCGGCACACATCCGACACATGCCGGGCAAGGAATCTGCAATCGCCTTGTCACGCCCCGTCTATCGGTTGCTTCAGCACCCTTTCGTCGCCCCGGTGCTGTTCGTTGGGCTGATCTATTTCTGGCTGGTGCCCGAGATCCACTTCGACGCCATGCTCAGTGCGGACCTCTACCAGGTGATGAACTGGAGCATGGCGCTGGATGGTCTGCTCTTCTGGTGGCTGGTCTTCGATCGTCGCACACCGCAACGGGGTGGCCTGGGCTATGGCAAGAGGATCGTCCTCCTGCTGGCGGTCATTCCGCCGCAGATCCTCTTGGGTGCCTATATCACATTTAGCCAGGACGTGATCTTCGATGTCTACGAGGTTTGCGGCCGCGCCTGGCCACTGGCCGCTCTGGACGATCAGCGCATCGGCGGCCTGGTGACCTGGATTCCGGCCTCGATGATGAGTGTCATTGGAATCTTGATCGTTCTCGGTTTTCTTTTCCGTCAGGCCCGTCATGAGGATGCCGCGCATGCCTCTCACGTCACCCGCTAGTTCGCATCGCCATCGGCGACGGAGTCGAGGCGACCCGGCCCCTTGCCCGCAGGCAGCCATCGAGCGCCGCCTTGCGCGCCGCTCCCCCCGAGACAGCAGGAGAATCAGGATGCACCGATGGATCGTGACGGCAGTCGCCTCGCTCTGGCTGGCAGGCTGTGGTGAGCCGGCCTGGCAGACCAAGGACATCTCCGGTCTGATGCCTCCTCTGGAATTCGAACTGGTCGACGAGAACGGGCACGACGTGGAGGCCGACCAATACCTCGGCAAGAGCACCCTGCTGTTCTTCGGCTTCACCCACTGCCCTGACGTCTGCCCGGCCACCCTCGGCCGCCTCGAAGCCGCCATCGGTCGCCTGGATGAGTCGGCGCGCGACGACATCCAGGTGCTGTTCGTCTCGGTAGACCCACGCCGCGATGACCCCGAGACGCTACGCGCCTACACCGAATCCTTTGGCGCCAGGTTCATCGGCCTCACGGGGAATCGGGCGGCACTCGATGCACTGACGCGTCGGTATCGCGTCACCTACGGGTATGGCGAAGCCGACGACGACGGCAACTACGCAGTGTCGCACTCCAGCGCCGTATTCGGCTTCGATGAACGCGGGGAGGCCCGCGTGCTGATACGCGACAGCGACCCGATGGAAGCGGTCGTGGCTGACCTCGAAAGACTGGCCGACGGGGCCTAGATACCCCCTGTCGCTGGCCGCTGATCGACCGATGCGCAACGCCAACGCAACGGGCGACGGGCGCCGCCCGCTGCGTTGTCCGCTTGGCGTCACGACACCTCGAGCGCGACCTTGAGCACGCCGTCGCGCTGGTGGGAGAAGAGGTCGTAGGCCTCGACGATCCGATCCAGCGGGTAGCGATGGGTGACCATGGGGCCGAGGTCGAGGCGACCGCTATCGATGATCTGCATCAGCCGGCGCATGCGTTCCTTGCCGCCGGGGCACAGCGAAGTGACGATGCGGTTGTCGCCCAGACCGGCGCTGAAGGCATCCAGCGGGATGGTCAGGTTCTCCGAGTAGACGCCGAGGCTAGACAGGGTGCCGCCGGGCTTGAGCACCCGCAGGGCGTTCTCGAAGGTGCTCTGCAGGCCCAACGCCTCGATGGAGGCATCGACGCCGCGCCCGCCGGTGATCTTGAGGATCTCGGAGACCACGTCCACCTGGCGGAAGTCGATCACGATGTCGGCCCCCATCTTGCGGGCCATTTCCAGGCGCTCGTCGACGCCATCCACGGCGATGATCAGGCCTGCCCCGCGCAGCCGGGCACCGGCAGTGGCGCACAGGCCGATGGGGCCCTGGGCGAAGACGGCCACCGTATCGCCGATCTTGATGTTGGCCGATTCGGCGCCGGCGAAACCGGTGGACATGATGTCCGGGCACATCAGCACCTGCTCGTCAGTGAGGGCATCGGGGACCGGCGAGAGATTGGCCTGGGCATCCGGCACGCGCAGGTATTCGGCCTGGGCCCCGTCGATGGTGTTGCCGAAGCGCCAGCCGCCCATGGGCTTGTAGCCGTGGCCATGGTGGCCGCCGTCCTGAGCGCTGCAGCCGTCCTGGCAGGCGTAGGAGGTGAAGCTCGGGCAGATCGCCCCGGCGATCACCCGCTGCCCTTCGGCGTAGCCCTGCACGTTGGCGCCGAGCTTCTCGATGACGCCCACTGGCTCGTGGCCGACGGTGAGTCCCCTTTCCACCGGGTATTCGCCCTTGAGGATGTGCACGTCGGTACCGCAGATGGTGGTGGTGGTCACGCGGATCAGCGCATCGTTGGGGCCGATGTCGGGCAGCGGCTTGTCGTCGATCTCGATGCGCCCGGGCTCGACGAAGATGGCGGCCTTCATCATGGTGGGCATGGGAGAACTCCTGATGGACGATGGAGAAATGCCTCTAAGCTATAGCACAGAGTCGAACCACCCTGCGCTTGATCTCGATCAAGCGTCTCTCACTCTCCGCCCACCGTGCCTTACCACGAGCCTCTTCCTATTCCAAGGCGGGAGTCTTACCCTTTGCTTCCTCCCCCTGATGACGACAAGGACACTGGATGTCTCCGGCCGATACCCTACGCCTGCTGCTGCTGTCCTCGCTGTGGGGACTCTCGTTCATCTTCATGCGCGTGGCCGTGCCCGAGTTCGGGCCCGTGTCGCTGATCCTGGTACGCATGGGGGTGGGGGCGCTGCTGCTGGTGCCGCTGCTGCTCGGCGTGCGCTACTTCCAGCTGGCATGGGAGAACAAGGGTCGCCTGTTCGTGCTGGGGCTGATCAACCACGTGCTGCCCTTCTCGTTGTTGGCATTGGCCACCACGCGGCTGGAAGCGGGGTTCACGTCGTTGATCAACGCCACCACGCCGATCTTCACCGCCCTGCTCGGCGCGCTGTTCTTCGCCACGCCGATCCTGCGCCAGCAGTATCTGGGCCTGGCCCTGGCGCTGTTCGGCGTCTACGTGCTCTCGGCGGACCGGCTCGACTTCGCTCTGGGCGGCGATGGCTGGTTCATCCTCGCCGTGCTGGGCGCCACCTTCTGCTATGGCATTGCCGGTAACTACTCCAAGACCCATCTCTCTCACCTCCCGGTGCGGGTGCTGGCCGCCGGCAGCACCGCCATGTCGGCGCTGATCCTGCTGGTGCCGGGGCTGATGCTGTGGCCCGCCGAACCGATCAGCGGCCTGGCCTGGGTCAACGGGCTGGCATTGGCGGTGCTCAGCACCACCGCGGCCTTCCTGCTCTACTTCGGCCTGATCGCCAGTGCCGGCGCCACGGCAACCTCCACCGTCACCTTCCTGGTACCGGTGAGCGCGCTGGCATGGGGCTTCGTGCTGCTCGGCGAGCGCCTCAGCCTGCAGGTGCTCGCCGGCATGGCGATCACCCTGGTGGGCACCGCCATCGCCACGCGGATGATTCGGCTGCGCCGGGTTCAGCGCGAGCCGACGCCTTAGCCAGGGCTCTCAGGAGGCGTGCAGCGCGCGCGCTCCACGACGCTGCGTGAGGAGGCGCCGCCCTTGAACGCAGGGAAGAGGGCGACGTGCAGCTACCGCTCGGTCATCGACATGGCGTCGCTGAAGGGCGAAAGCGCGGCCTGAATGGGCGTTACCTGCTGGGATGCTTCGGCTCGGCAAGGCGGTCGCGACGGACGGATTCGCGCACCACCAGCCGCGGTGCCAGCTGCAACGTCCGCTGGAGCGGGCGCCGATGCTCGAGACGCTCGATCAGTTGGGTGACCGCCATGTCACCCAGCTCGTAGACCGGCTGGTGAACGGTGGTCAGCGCCGGGGTGAAGTAACGTCCCAGTTCGATGTCATCGTAGCCCACCACCGAGAGATCATCGGGCAGGGAAAGGCCATGCTCGCGTGCCGCGCGCATGGCACCGATGGCGACCAGATCGTTGAAGGCGAACAGCGCCTGGGGGCATGAGCGCGTCTGCAACAGCGCCTGCATGGCCCGATAGCCACCGTCGGCGAGAAGGTTGGTGGCCACGACCTTCGAGCCGGGCAGCACGATGCCCGCCTCGCCGAGCGCTTCGCGGGCACCGGCCAGGCGCTCGCGGGAACGCGGGTGCGAAGCCGGCCCGGTGAGCAGGGCAATGTCGCGCAGCCCTCGCGAAAGCAGGTGCTCGATGGCCAGGCGCGCGCCAAGCCGCGAGTCGTCGTTGACCACGGCAATGTCGTGAGCACCGGCCGGATCGGCATCCATCAACACGGTGGGCAGTGGCTGACGCGCCAATGCCGCCAGAAAGTCGGCGCCGCTGTGTGCAGTCATCACGATCAGACCATCGACGCGCTTGTCGCGCAGGGTCTGCAGATAGGTCAACTGCTTGGCGTCGGCATCATCGGTGTTGCACAGCACCAGACTGTAGCCATTGGCGAAACAGCGGTCCTCGACGCCACGAATGATCTCGGCAAAGAAAGGATTGTTGGCGGCCGTCACGATCATGCCAAGGGTATGGCTGCGATTCGACTTCAGCGCCCGAGCGATGCTGTCGGGTCGATAGCCGAGCTCGGCAATGGCGCGTTGCACCCGCGCCAGGGTGGCGGGTGCAACGCGGCGGGTGCCATTGACCACGTGCGACACCGTAGTGACGGAAACGCCAGCGTCTCGCGCCACATCCTTGAGGCGAACCATGGACAGAGTCCGCTCACTCCTGGGTGATCAGCTGCAACGGCACGGGAATGCTGGACTCGACACTTTCGCCATTGAACAGACGGTCGGCGGTGGCCACGCCCAGCTCGCCGATGCGGGCCGGCTGCTGGGCAATGGTCGCGGCCATCTTGCCGTCCTTCACCGCCTCGATGCCATCGTCGGTGCCATCGAAGCCAACCAGCACCACCTCATCCAGGCCGCCGGCCTGGAGAGCACGCTGGGCTCCCAGAGCCATCTCGTCGTTCTGGGCGAATACCGCATCGATGCCGTCATGCGCCTGGAGCAGGTTCTCCATGACATCGAGGCCTTCGCTACGGTTGAAGTTGGCCGGCTGGGTGGCGACCAGCTCGATACCGGTCTCGCCTTCGATCCCCGCCATGAATCCCTCGCCACGATCGCGCGTGGCCGAGGCACCGGGCACGCCCTCCAGCTGTACCACCTGCCCTTCTCCACCGAGTCGTTCGATGATGAACTCGGCGGCCAGTTCGCCACCCGCAACGTTGTCGGAGGCGATGTGGGAGACGATGGTACCGCTGTTGGCGCTGCGATCCAGGGTGATCACCGGTACGTCGCGAGCATTGGCGGTTCGCACCCCCGAACCGATGGCATCGGAATCGGTGGGGTTGACCAGCAGCAAGTCGATGTCCCGCGACAAGGCATCTTCGATGTTGGAGAGCTCGCGGGCGGGATCGTTGCCCGAGTCGAGCACGATCAACTCATGTCCAAGTTCCTCCGCCTTCTTCTCGGCCCCTTCCTGAAGGGTCACGAAGAAAGGGTTGTTCAGCGTGGAAATCACCAGGGCGATGCGCTCGGCCATCGCGCTCTGAGTGGTGCCGACTCCCAGTCCGGCAGCTACCGCAGTGGCAAGAATCAGCTTTTTCATGGCAAGTCTCCTGAGGTCTTGTCGTTATGCACCCTGGCTCGTGGCGAGCTCAGGACGAGGGCCGCGAGCGGCTATCGATCAGCACCGCCAGCAGGATGACCGCCCCCTTGGCGATCATTTGGAAATAGGATGACACCCCCATGATGTTCAAGGCGTTATTGAGCACGCCGATCACCAGGGCGCCAACGAGGGTGCCGAAGATGCGCCCACGACCGCCCATCAGGCTGGTCCCGCCGATGACCACCGCGGCAATGGCATCCAGCTCGTAGGTCATGCCGGCATTGGGTTGAGCCGAGCCCAGGCGCGCCGTCAGCACGACGCCGGCCAGGGCCGCACAGGCGCCGGCAATGGCGTAGACGCTGACCTTGATACGATTGACGTCGATACCCGACAGCCGTGCCACCTGCTCATTGCCACCGACGGCGTAGACATGGCGCCCGAAACGGGTGTGATGCAAAACGCCCCAGCACAGCACGAACACGAAGAACATCAAGTAAATGGGAATGGGGATGCCCAGCCAGTAGCCACCACCCAGCTGCCAGAAGGCGTCGGCCACCTCGCCGCCGCCGATCGAGATCGGCCGCCCATCCGTATAGACCAGAGCGAAACCGCGCACCACGGTCATGGCTACCAGAGTGACGACGAAGGCCTGGATCCGCCCGTAGGCCACGAAGAGTCCGGATATCACGCCGAGAAGTGCCCCGGAGGCAATGGTGCCGGGAACGCTGAGCCAGGGGGCCAACCCGGAAGCCGTCATCGAAGCGGCGAAAGCGCCGGTCAGCGCCAGCACCGCCCCCACCGAGAGATCGATGCCGGCCGTCAGGATCACGAAGGTCACGCCCATGGCGATGATGGCGTTGATGCTCGTCTGACGCAGTACATTGAGCAAGTTATCCGGCGTGAGAAAACTGTCGCTCATGGCGGCGCTGACGGCGACCAGCACGATGAGAGCCAGAAACGCCTTGTTGTCGATCAACAGCCGCGTGAAAGAAGCGTTCGAAGTGAGCGCATTCATGGTTCAGTTCTCCATCGGTGCGGCGGCGGCCGCAGCGGTCATGATCTTTTCCTGGGTCGCATCGTCACGCAGAAACTCTCCGCTGACCCGTCCGTTGGCCAGCACGATGATGCGATCGGACAGCCCCATGAGCTCCGGCATTTCGGAAGAGATCAGCAATACGCACTTGCCCTGGCGTTTCAGTCGGTTGATGAGCAGGTAGATCTCGCGTTTGGCTCCCACATCGACACCCCGGGTAGGCTCGTCGAGAATGACCACCTCGGGTTCGCTCATCAGTGCCTTGGCCAGCGAAACCTTCTGCTGGTTACCGCCCGACAAGGTCTGGGCGCGCTGACGCGGGTCGTTGAGCTTGATGCGAAAGGCCTCGATATAGTGGTCGACGGCCGCTCTCTCTCGGGCATGCCGGACGATGCCCAGCGGCCCGCAAAAAGCCGGTAGCGCGGTCAACGACATGTTGTCGGCCACCGAGTGGTCGAGCACCAGCCCCGACTGCTTGCGATCCTCGGGCACATATGCCACGCCGGCCCGCAGCCCTTGCCCGGGCGAGACGAAGCGCACGCGACGGCCATGAATCCAGACCTCACCGGACTTCCGCGGCACGTCGCCACACAAGGCGCGACACATTTCGGTTCGCCCGGCTCCCATCAGGCCGCCGAACCCCAGCACTTCGCCGGCACGCGCCGAGAACGAAACGCCCCGTACGCCCGGAGCCACCATATCCTTCACCTCGAGCACCGTCTCACCCAGTCGAGGCGGTTCGTAGGGATAGCGATCGGCCAGTTCGCGTCCGACCATGCGCTGAATCAGTTGATCCTCGCTGGAACTCGCCGTGGGGCCCTGGTGAACCAGACGGCCATCGCGCAGGACGGCGACGTCATCGCACATGCGGAAGATCTCGACCAGCCGATGGGTGATCAGCACCAGCGACTTGCCGGCCCCTCTCAGGGTACGCACCACCCGCTCGAGAACGGCGGTCTCGACGTCGGTCAATGCATCGGTGGGTTCGTCCATGACGATGATCTCGGCATCCAGCGACAGCGCTCGGGCAATCTCGACCATTTGCTGCTGCCCGATGCTCAGCCGCGCCACCGGGATCCGCGGATCGATCGACTGCTCCAGGGACTCGAGAAGCTCGGCAGCCTGGCCGAACAGCCGCTTCCAGTCGATGCGCCCCCACCGCTGCGGCTCGCGACCCAGAAAGATGTTCTCGCCCGCGGAAAGAGTCGGCACCAGGTTGAGTTCCTGATGGATGATGGCGATGCCGGCATCCATCGCCTGACGCGGAGTGGCGAAGCGAACGCCGCGACCGCGCAGCGTCAAGGTCCCGGCATCGGCCTGGTGAACCCCGCTGAGCACTTTCATCAGGGTCGACTTGCCGGCGCCGTTCTCCCCGGCCAGACCCAGCACCCTGCCGGGAAAGAGGGAGAAATCGACGTTTTCCAGCACCGAAACCCCGCCGAAGGACTTGCCGATGCCCTGCAGCGTCATGAGCGGTTCGGCGGCGTCGGGTCGGGCAGTGTCATGCGTGGCCAGGCTCAAAACGCGACTCCGCTGTGCAGGGCAATGTTGGCGTAAGGGGAACACTCCCCGGTGCGGATCACGGCACGCGCCGAAGGCAGCAGGCGCTTGAACGCGTCGTGGGAAACGAAATCGCGTGCCAGCGACCTGCCATCGCGCTGTTCGAGTGCCTCCAGGCGCCGTTCTACCTGGTCATGCAGCCCTGAATTCGCCTCGCGAATCTCCTGGGCCAGGGTCGCCCCTTCCACGCACAACTCGTCGGCCAGGACATCGAAGACCTCGAGGAATCCCGGCAGACCGGGACGCAGTGCCAGATCGACCCTGGGCACGCCCGGGGGGATCGGCAATCCGGCATCGGCAATCACCAGGATATCGGTATGGCCAAGCTCGGCAATGAGCCTGGAAAGGGGCGCGTTGAGCAGGCCTCGGCGTTTCATGGAGCGACACGATCTCGAGCTGTGGGACTCCTCCCAGCGTAGGACGCAAACGTTTGCGCACGCGATTAGCCATAAGTCTACTTGTGCAACGAATACGGCCGTGGCAATGACGCCACGGCCGCACTCGACGACTCGCCGTTGGGTTCAGAAGTGGGGCTTGCGCTTCTCGACGAAGGCGCTCATGCCTTCGCTCTGCTCGTCGCCAGCGAAGCAGAAGGCGAACAGCGCCGTCTCCAGCGCCAGGGCGCTGTCGAGGTCCTGATCCATGCCGTCGTGGATGGCCTGCTTGGCGGCACGCACCGCCTGCGGACCGTTGCCACCCAACTGCTGGGCGAGCTCATCGGCGTAGGTCTCGAGTTCGGCCTGGGGCATCACGCGATTGACCAGACCGATGCGCAGGGCTTCCTGGGCGTCGATCTTGCGGCCGGTGGTGCACAGATCGAGCGCCATGGCGGGGCCGACACGGCGCGGCAAGCGCTGGGTGCCACCGAAGCCGGGGATGACGCCCAGCAGCACCTCCGGCTGGCCGAACACGGCATTGTCGCTGGCTACTGCCCAGTCGCAGGCCAATGCCAGTTCGCAGCCGCCGCCAAGACAAAACCCGTTAACCAGGGCGACCACCGGCACCGGAAGCGTCTCGAGCCGCTTGATGGTACGCAACGCCTGGCTGGCGAAGGCACGCGCCTCCTCGGGGGTCTTCTCACGCATCTCGGCGATGTCGGCACCGGCCACGAACGACTTGTCGCCCGCACCGGTTATCAGCACGGCGCGCAGGTCGTCGCGGGCTTCCAGTTCGGTGAGCACGCCTTCGAGTTCGGTGAGCACGGCGCTGTTGAGGGCATTCAGCGCCTTGGGACGGGTAATGGTCAAACGCACGACGCCGGCGTCGTCGACCACTTCGATCGATCTTTCGCTCATGGATCGCTCCTGCAGTCATTGTCGATGGGAGTACCGCTAAACCCTAGCGAACGCTTGGTTGGGCGGCAATCCTTTCTTTCGTCGGAAGACGGCAGGCCAGCTCCACGGGCGGCCGGGCGCGCGAGCGCTGGGCACGAGGTAGGGAGCTTGACCGGTGCCCATGACGACGTGAGCCCCGCCATGGCGGGGCTCTTGCAGTTGGACGGAGGGCCGCGTGCGAAGCGATTCAGCCTTTCGTCGTATCCGCGACCTCTCCCAGCACCTCGGGGATGGTCGTCTTGACATAGCGGCCCGGCGCCTCCTCCAGCAACGGCAGTTCGCCGTCGCCCGGCTGGCGAGCCGGTACCATTTTCTGCGGGTCAGCGTAGCCATTGTCGGTCATCCACGCCTGCCAGTGCGGCCACCACGAGCCCTCGTGATACTCGGCACCGGCCAGCCACGCCTCGTGGTCGTCGGGCAGCTCGTCGTTGGTCCAGTAGCCGTACTTGTCCTTGTGGGGAGGGTTGACGATGCCGGCGATGTGGCCGGAACCGCCCAGCACGAAGGTGGCCGGCCCCTTGGGCAGCAAGGCGCCGTAATAGGTGCTGTTCCACTTGGCGATGTGATCCTCGCGGGTGGAAACGAAGTAGCTGGGCGTGGAGATCTTGCGCAGGTCGATCTTGACCCCATCGAGCTCGATGCCCCCCGGCTCTACCAGGCGATTCTCCAGGTACATGTGTCGCAGATACCAGCCATGAGTGCCGGCCGGCAGGTTCGTACCGTCGGTGTTCCAGTAGAGCAGGTCGAAGGCAGCGGGTGTCTCGCCCTTGAGGTAGTTGCTCACGTAGAAGGACCAGAAGAGGTCGTTCTCACGCAGCAGGTTGAAGGTGTAAGCCATGGAGCGGCCATCCAGGTAGCCGTCCTGCTCCATCTTGGCTTCGATGCCCTCGAGCACCGGTTCACTGAGCAGCACGCCGAGCTCGCCGGGGTCGCGGAAGTCCTGCAGGGTGGCCATGTAGGTCACCGACTTGACCTTGCGCCCGCGCCGCGTGCTGGTGAGATAGGCCAGGGTGGTGGCCGCCAGCGTACCGCCGATGCAGTAGCTGAGCAGGTTGATCGACTTCTCGCCGGTGGCCTGCTCGATGGCTCCCATGGCCTCGATGGGCCCCATCTGCATGTAGTCGGCCCAGGTCAGGTCGCGCTGCTCGGGGCCGGGATTGCGCCAGGAGATCAGGAAGACGGTGTGCCCCTGGTCGACCAGCCACTTGACGAAGGAGTTGTCTTCGCGCAGGTCGAGGATGTAGTACTTGTTGATCCACGGCGGAACGACCAGCAACGGCGTCTTGAATACCGTCTCGGTGCTCGGCGCGTACTGGATCAACTGGATCAGCTCGTTCTCGTAGATCACGTGCCCCGGCGTGACGGCAATGTTCTTGCCGACCTCGAAGGCGCTGCGGTCGGTCATGGTGACGTTGAGACCGTCGGCAGAATTGGCCAGGTCCTTGCGCAGCCGCTCGAGCCCATCCACCAGATTCTGCCCGCGGGTCTCCAGCGTGCGCCGCATCACCTCGGGGTTGGTAGTGATGAAATTGGTCGGCGCCATGGCATTGACCATCTGGCGAGAATAGAAGGCCAGGTTGCGCTTCTGCTGTTCGGGCAGGCCGTCGAGATCGTCGACGAGTTCGTCCACGGCATGGGCGAACAGCAGGTACTGCTGCATGATCGCCTGGTAATAGGGATCGCTATGCCAGGCCTCGTCCTTGAAGCGGCGGTCGCCCTTGGCCGGCGTCACGAGAGGCTCGACCGACTCGCCGGCCAGTGCGCGCCACCCTTGCTGCCAAAGCTGGAACTGATCCTGTACGAGCCGTGCCTGGGTCTCCCAGAGCAGTTGGGGATTGCGCATCAGCGACTCGGTCGCCGCCTGAAAGGCATCGCGAATGTCGGCCTGGATGGAATCGGCGGCCGCATCCGGAGCGTTCTTCTCGAGCAGATCCTGCATCAAGGCCTGATACTGCTCACCGATTTCGCGCAACTGCGTGTTCCACTCTTCCAACTCGGCCTGTGACGGACCTTCCAACCCTGGCTGCATAGCCCCTCCTGCGCTTCACTGACGATTTCACGACATCGTGGTTTCGATACCAGACTCCCCTGCCCTCTCAGTCGGTTGTGGTCCGACTGGGAGGACAGGGGGAAGCCACGCGCACTGCGCATGGACCGTGCAGACTCAGCTCTTGCCGGAAGACTGGCTGCGAGACGACTGGCTGGTCGCCTTGGCCGGGCCTTGCGACTTGGGCTGTGCGGCACTCTTGACGTTCTCGCCAGCTTGGCGCGCCTGTTCGGTCATCTGCTGACCGGTTTCGGTGAACAGCTGTTCCAGTTCGCTCTTGAAGGCCATGCTCATTTCGCTGAGCGCCTTGGCGTCTTCCATCATCTGCTGGGAGAGCTCGTTCATCATTTCGGCCTGCTTGGCGCCGAACTCGCGCAGATCCTCCGCGTCCTGAATTTCGGTAGCCGTCCGCATGCGCTCGGTGCCCATCTGGCTGTAGCGCTTCATGGCTTCCAGCTGATACTCGGTCATCTTTTCCATGTTGCCGAGCATCAGGGAGTTGAGCCGGCGCATGGGCTCGAAGAACTGGCGGCTCTGCTGGTTGAAGCTGTCGATCATCTTGTCCTGCATGGGGATACCCTCCTGAGAAGCGGGAACGCAAGGCGCGCAGCTTCGGCACCATCGCCATGCTGCACTGCACAAAGCGTAGTTCTCCTTGCCATGCCTTGCAAGCGGTACTTCGCCTCAGCCCCTCATTTGCCGCGCCGCGAGCGAGACGAAGCACTGGCGGAGGACGCAGTGCCGCTCTTGCTCTCGGTGCCGGTGCGGCTCCCCGCACTCTCTTTGGCGGCAGCGTCGTCTTCGTTGCCGCGACTGGCCTGGCTGCCGGCCTTGCGTAGCATGTCGAGCATCATCTGCTGATAGGTGCCGAAGCTCGCCAACCCTTGTGAGAGCCCTTGAGAGAGGCCCTGCGGCATGCCCGGCTGCTGCAGGAAAGGCTGCATCAGACTCATGGGATCGTAGCCTTCCACGCCGGACTCCATCTGCTTCTGGATCCGGTCAAGCAGCTCCTGCTGGAAGGCTTCGACGTCCGGCAGGCCCAGAGCACGACGGAATTCCTCGGGGGTCAGGTCGAACTCGACGTTGATCTTCATGACGAACCTCGCCTTGAGTGTGACTTCAGTGTAGCAGCCATGAACCGCCCATCGCTCAGCGCAGCACCGGCGTTCCCACCTGGACGCCGGCATTCTGCGCCCGGTGGCGAAGCAGGTGATCCATCAGCGTGAGCGCCATCATCGCCTCGGCGATGGGCGTGGCGCGGATGCCGACGCAGGGGTCGTGGCGCCCCTTGGTCACGATCTCGACGGGATTGCCGTGCACGTCAATGGAGCGCCCCGGCACGGTGATGCTGGAGGTGGGCTTGAGCGCCAGGTGAGCGATCAACGGCTGGCCCGAGGAAATGCCACCGAGCACGCCGCCGGCATGATTGGAGAGAAAGCCTTGCGGGGTCATCTCGTCGCGGTGCTCGCTGCCGCGCTGCGCCACCGCCGCGAAGCCGGCGCCGATCTCCACGCCCTTGACGGCATTGATGCTCATCAAACCGTGGGCCAGTTCGGCGTCGAGGCGGTCGAATACCGGTTCGCCGAGCCCCGGCGGCAGCCCCTCGGCCACCACGGTGATCCTGGCCCCCACCGAGTCCTGGTCGCGGCGCAGCCGATCCATGAAGGCTTCGAGTGCCGGCACTTTCTCCGGATCGGGACAGAAGAAGGGGTTGTCGTCCACCGCCTCCCACGTCTTGAAGTCGATGGCGATGGGGCCGAGCTGGCTCATGTAGCCGCGCACCGTGATCCCCTGCGTGGCCAGGTACTGCTTGGCGATGGCCCCCGCGGCCACGCGCATGGCGGTCTCGCGGGCGCTGGAGCGACCGCCGCCGCGGTAGTCGCGAATTCCGTACTTGTGATGATAGCTGTAGTCGGCATGCGCCGGCCGGAAGCGATCCTTGATCTCGGAGTAATCCTTGGATCGCTGATCGGTGTTCTCGATGAGCAGGCCGATGGAGGTGCCGGTGGTCACGCCCTCGAAGACACCGGAGAGAATGCGCACCCGGTCGGGCTCGCGGCGCTGGGTCGTGTGGCGCGAAGTGCCGGGTCGACGGCGGTCCAGATCCTGCTGCAGGTCCATCTCGGAGAGCGGCAGCCCCGGCGGGCAGCCGTCGACGATGGCACCCAGCGCCGGCCCGTGACTCTCGCCGAAGGTGGTGACGGTGAACAGCTTGCCGAAGGTATTGCCGGACATTGGGCGGTCCTCGCAGGTGGAATCGGGAAATCAGGCCAGGGCGTCCGCATGCGCTTCGAGCTGCACGGCGTTGAGCGCAAAGACGCCGTGACCGCCGCGCTCGAAGTCGAGCCACAGGAAAGGCACCTCGGGAAAGGCGGCCTCGAGGTGGCGATCGGAGTTGCCGACCTCGACGATCAGCACGCCGTCGTCGGTCAGGTAGTCACGCGCCTCGCGCAGGATGCGCCGCACGATATCCAGCCCATCGGGACCCGCGCCCAGCGCCAGAGCCGGCTCATGACGGAACTCGGCAGGCATGGTAGCGAGGTCGCGGGCATCCACGTAGGGCGGATTGGCGACGATCAGATCGAAGCGTTGCCCGCCCAGGCCGTCGAAGACGTCGGAGAGCACCGCTCGCACCCGGGCACCGAGGTCGTGGCGAGCGATGTTCTGCTTGGCCACCGCCAGCGCCTCGGCGCTGATGTCGGCCAGGTCGACCTCGCAGGTGGGCAGGTGCAGCGCCGTGGCGATGCCGATGCAACCGGAGCCGGTGCACAGGTCGAGAACCCGGCCCGGCGGCGCGTCGCCGAACCAGGCTTCGAAACCATCCTCGATCAGCTCGGCGATGGGCGAGCGAGGGATCAGCACCCGCTCGTCGACGTAGAAGGGCACGCCGGCGAAAAAGGCCTCCCCCAGCAGATAGGGCAGCGGCCGGCGGCTCGAGATCCGCTCGCGCACCAGAGTCACGATGCGCGCGCGCTCCATGGGCAGAAGGCGGGCATCGAGCACGGCGGGGTCGACGTTCCACGGCAGGTGCAGCGCCCCCAGCGTCAGCGCCACGGCTTCGTCCCAGGGCGAGTCGGTGCCATGACCATGGAACAGACCGGCCCGATGAAACTCGCTGGCCGCCCAGCGCAGGTAGTCGCGCAAGGTGACGAGACCTTCACCGATCTCGGCATCGGTGAGTTGCAGCGTGGAAGCGTTGGGGGCAGCGGAGTCAGCCACGAAAGTACCTGTGGTCGGTTGGGATGGCCTGTGATTGTACCCGGGCTGGCAGACGGTTCACAGCCGCTGCCAGGCCGCTATACTGGGCAGCCCGCCAACCATCACGCGAGCCTTGCATGAGCCGTCGCCGACCGCCCCCGAACGATGACGACGTCAGCGCCTTTCGCCAGGCGCTGCGCGATGCCGGCGTGCGGCCCATCGACAGCAACCGCGCCGACCCCGGTCGCCCGCGCCGCGAGGACCCAGCGGCCGCTGCCCGGCGTGCCGCGGCCGAATCGGCCGCAGACGATGCCCTTCCCAGCCGTACCAGCGACGGCCGCGTGGAAGCGGTACGCCCCTCGGAGCCACTCGACTTCGCCCTGCCCGACCTGCCCTGGCGTACTCGCAGCCAGCTCAAGCGCGGTCGCATCGGCTGGGAAGCTGGACTCGACCTGCACGGCTATACCCTGGACGAAGCCCGCGATGAACTGGAGAGTTTCCTGCGCGATGCCGCGGCACGCCGCCAGCGCTGCGTGCTAGTGGTCCACGGCAAGGCCTGGGGTGCCGCGGCGGACTATCCGGTGATCAAGAGTCACGTCAACGCCTGGCTGCGCGAGTGGCCCGGCGTGCTCGCCTTCTGTTCCGCCCGCGACGCCGATGGCGGCACAGGCGCCGTCTACGTGCTGTTGCGCCGCCGCGGCCAGCAGGCCTGAGCGTCGGTCGTCACGACTCTCTCTGACGCTCATCGTCAGGCACCGGCTCGACCACCACTCCGGAGCTGCCCCAGCCAGGGTGAGTCCTACCCTCGAAGCGATCCAACGCCTCCTGCGCCAGATGCTCACCGAGCCGGATCAGTTCGCGCGCACGGTGGAATTCGTAGGCGCCGCATACCGTCTTGGGCACCTCGATCAACACGTCGGGCGGATAGCCGGCGATCTTGTACTTGGCCAGCGACGCCTGAGTGATATCGAAGGAAGCGAGGATCATGTCCAGACGCCCCCAGGCACGGGTACCGCGCGTCTGGCCGTCGCCCTCCTCCTCGCCGCTGCCGGCGCTGCCCAGGCCGTCGATCAGCCGTCGGGTGGCGTCGCGCACGTCGTCCATCCAGCCGGTGAGCTGCAGATTGCCCGCAGCCTCCATGGCCTGCGTATCGCGCTTCGCCGACGCTGAGTCCTGTTCCTGGGGCAGCAGTTCCTCGAGACTGATCGGCCGCGGGCTGTGCGCCGTGACGTTGACGGCGAGCACGAAGTCGGCTTGGGCCGCGACCGTGGGCGTGATCGGCAGCGGGTTGAGCAGCCCGCCGTCGACCAGCACCTGCTCACCCCGATGCACCGGAGTGATCACGCCGGGCACGGCGATGGAAGCGCGAATCGCCTCCAGCAGCGAGCCGCTCTGGAACCACACCTCTCGCTGGCGTGTCAGGTCCGTGGCGACGGTGGTCACCGGCAGGCTCAGCTCCTCGATGCGGGTGGTGCCGATCAGCGATTCGAGCTTGCTCATCACCTTGCTGGCGCGCATTGCGCCCATGGGGCTCCAGGTCACGTCGACCAGCCTTAGCACGTCGAAGTAATCGAGTTTGGTGACCCAGTCTCGATAGGCAGTAAGCTGTCCCGCCGCATAGACGCCGCCCACCAGGGCGCCCATGGAACAGCCCGAAATCGCCACGATCTCGTAGCCCCGCGACTCGAGCGCTTCGATCACGCCGATGTGCGCATAGCCACGTGCTCCGCCGCTGCCCAGCACCAGGGCCACTCGCTTGCCCGCTCCGGGTTGAGGTTGTTCTGGCATCGCTTCCTCCCGACCGCGCTACGTCATTGCCTGTCACGGGCCATTATCCACTCGGCGAGGCGCTCGGCCACCATGGGCGCTGACGACGGCTCGAGATGCAAGTGGTGGCCACCCGGCAACACTCCACGTACCAGCCCACCCACGGCGGCCCGCGCAGCCTTGGCAGCCGAACGCTCGCCGAGGATGCCATTCTCGCCCTCGATCAACAGCGTCGGGCAGCGAATCGCTCCGAGCACCGCCATAACCTGCTCCGGCGTCAGCCGCAGCGGCGAAGGCCACAGCAGACGGCCATCGGTACGCAGCCGCAGGTGCCCGTCCGGGAGCCGCTCGAGGTTGCGTCGCACCAACGGCTCGGCGGTTTCGGCATCGATGGGCGTCACGCCGCCGGCCACGCGTGCCGCCACGGCCATCCTTTCATCAGGATAGCGCGGCGGCGGCGATACTGATCGCCGTGCCGCCGACAGCCCCTTGCGCAGCTGTACCGGAACCTCCACTGCCGGCGTGGTCAGCGCACCCAGTCCGTCGATCAGCAACAGGCGCGTCACCCGCTCGGGCAACGCCGCCGCAGTGAGACAAGCCACACCGGCCCCCATCGAGTGGGCCAGCAGGGTCAGCCGTTCGAGCCCCAGCTCGTCCGCGGCATCCAGGACATCGTGACAATAGTCCCACAGCGCATAGTCGCCGTTGCGATGCGCCGACTCGCCGTGCCCGGCGAAGTCGATGGCCACCACCCTTATGCCGAGTCGCTCGACCAGCAACGGGGCGAGTCGCGAGAAGCTCGCCGCATTGTCGAGCCAGCCGTGCAGCGCCAACCAGGTGGGCGCCTCCCGCTCGCCCCAGGCCAACGCCGCCAGCCGTCCACCGGCCAGGCGCAGGGAGTCAGGCTCGCACATCGTGTCCCTCCTGCAGCTCGGCGAGCATCGTCAGCAGTGCCTCGCGGGTCTCGTGGGGATGCTCCATGGGGAACATGTGTCCCCCCGGCACCTGCGACAGCGCGATGCCGTGGCGCATCAGGCGACGGCGCCGCTTGGGCGTGATCAGGTCAGACTCGCGGCCGGCCAGAATGCCGAACGGCACCTGCAAACGCTGCGGCAGCCGGGTCAAATGATCGGGCAGATGGCGAAAGATCGCCACTTCCACCGCCGGATCGAAGACCAGTTCCGCCTGGCCGTCGTCACGCAAGCGGGTTCCGCCCTGGACGTAGTCCTCCAGGGCCTCTTCGGTGAAGCGACGAAACAGGCCACGACGCCGCAAGTAGTAGGCCATGGCATCGTGGTCGGGCCACACCGCTCGTCGCCCGAGCGTCTTGCCCGCCGGCGTCACGCGGTCGACGAAACCGAAACGCTTGGCCACCTTCAGGCCCCAGGCATCTAGCCCCAGCATCAGCGGTGGGTCGAGCATCACCACGCAGCGAAAACGCTGCGGTGCACGCTCCGCCGCCATGGCCATCAACACCCCGCCCATGGAGTGGCCGACCCCGATGGCCGGCTCGTCGCCGGCGGGCAGGTGGTCGAGCAGTTCGTCGCGCAGCGCCAGCCAGTTGGACCCGACCGGATAGTCGGGATGGTGGCCAAGCCGGTCGACGGGATGGACATCGAAACGCTGGCGCAGCGGTTCGAGCAGGCTGCGGTAGCTCATGCCGGGAAAACCGTTGGCATGAGCAAAGATCAGCCGGGGACGCTCTACATCGTGGGAGGACGGCATGGCACGGGTTCCAGTGGTCGGAAAGCCTCTCGCCAGTGGCGATAGCAGGCTAACGGGTTTACCATCCCGACAGCAGTAACGCAAGCCATATCAAACGCTCGTTTACCGACCCAGCCAGCCGCCAGGAGCGCAACGTGACCGATCCCACCCCACGGCCCCGCGATACCCGTCTGCGCAACCGCCTGTTCTTCGCCACCGTGCTCGTCGCCATCCTCGTCGGTCTGTGGCTGGCGCGCTGATGGGCATGCTCGAGGTCTTCCAGTCGACGCTGGAGATCACCCTGCCCGTCTTCGCCATGGTGTTCGTCGGCTTCGCCCTCAAGCGGCTGAAGTGGATCGACCAGGCCTTCGTCAGCACGGCTTCGTATCTGGTCTTCAAGGGCACGCTGCCGATGCTGATCTTTCTCAGCATCATCGACGCCGACCTGGACGCCACGCTCAATCCGCACCTGCTGCTCTTCTTCGCCCTGGCCACCCTGGGCAGCTTCCTGCTTGCCTGGGGCTGGGCGATTCTGCGGGTACCGCGCATCGAGCGCGGGGTCTACGTACAGGGCGCCTTTCGCGGCAACTGCGGCATCGTCGGTCTGGCCCTGGCCGCCGGCATGTACGGCGACTACGGTCTCTCCACCGGCGGGCTGCTGCTAGGCGTGGTGATCGTCACCTACAACGCCTTCTCGGTCGTGGTCCTGGCCAGCTACCAGGACGATCGAAGCACCGATTGGCGCCACATCGCGGCGCACATCATGCGCAACCCGCTGATCCTCGCCGTCGTGGCGGCGGTACCGGTAGCCGCCATGGAGTGGCGCCTGCCCGGCTGGCTGATGACATCGGGAGAGTACTTCGCCTCCTTGACGTTGCCCCTGGCGCTGATCTGCATCGGCGCCACCCTGTCGCTGGGCGCCCTTCAGCGCTCGGGACGCATCGCTCTCGGCGCCAGCTTCATGAAGATGGTCAGCCTGCCGCTGCTGGCCACCACGGCCGCCTGGCTGACCGGCTTCTCGGGTCGCGAGCTGGGCGTGCTGTTCCTGTTCTTCGCCAGCCCCACCGCCGCCGCCAGCTTCGTGATGGTCAAGGCGATGGGCGGCAATGCCGCACTTACCGCCAATATCATCGCCATCACGACCCTGGCGTCGCTGTTCACGATCAGCACGGGCGTCTTCCTGCTCAGGCTGACCGGCCTTGCCTGACCTTCCACGAAAAAGGCGGCCCCAAGGCCGCCCGAAAGAGCTTCCATCACCTGGCCGTGAACAGCCAGGCAATTTGGTTAGTTTTCCCGTTTGCCATCCACCAGCCGACTCACGCCCAGCGGGTTGCCGTCCTTGAGCGCTTCGGGCAGCAGGTCGCCGGGCAGGTTCTGATAGCACACCGGGCG
>NZ_FNES01000043.1 GCF_900100195.1 Billgrantia gudaonensis | reverse complement strand
AAGGCCGAGAGGCGAGACGAACGCCCCACGGGGCGGAAGTCATCGATGCCACGCTTCCAGGAAAAGCCTCTAAGCTTCAGATCACGTGAGACCGTACCCCAAACCGACACAGGTGGTCAGGGTGAGAATCCCCAGGCGCTTGAGAGAACTCGGGTGAAGGAACTAGGCAAAATGGTGCCGTAACTTCGGGAGAAGGCACGCCGGCCTAGGGTGAAAGCACTTGCTGCTGGAGCCCGAACCGGTCGAAGATACCAGGTGGCTGCAACTGTTTATTAAAAACACAGCACTCTGCCAACGCGTAAGCGGACGTATAGGGTGTGACGCCTGCCCGGTGCCGGAAGGTTAAGTGATGGCGTTAGGTTCGCCGAAGCGCTTGATCGAAGCCCCGGTAAACGGCGGCCGTAACTATAACGGTCCTAAGGTAGCGAAATTCCTTGTCGGGTAAGTTCCGACCTGCACGAATGGCGTAATGATGGCCACGCTGTCTCCACCCGAGACTCAGTGAAATTGAAATCGCCGTGAAGATGCGGTGTACCCGCGGCTAGACGGAAAGACCCCGTGAACCTTTACTATAGCTTCACACTGGACGCTGATGTTGCTTGTGTAGGATAGCTGGGAGGCTAGGAACCCCGGACGCCAGTTCGGGGGGAGCCGACCTTGAAATACCAGCCTGGCATCATCGGCGTTCTAACTTGGCACCGTGATCCGGTGTGAGGACAGTGTGTGGTGGGTAGTTTGACTGGGGCGGTCTCCTCCCAAAGCGTAACGGAGGAGCACGAAGGTACCCTCAGCACGGTCGGACATCGTGCAATGAGTGCAAGAGCATAAGGGTGCTTGACTGCGAGACAGACACGTCGAGCAGGTGCGAAAGCAGGTTCTAGTGATCCGGTGGTTCTGTATGGAAGGGCCATCGCTCAACGGATAAAAGGTACTCCGGGGATAACAGGCTGATACCGCCCAAGAGTTCACATCGACGGCGGTGTTTGGCACCTCGATGTCGGCTCATCACATCCTGGGGCTGAAGTCGGTCCCAAGGGTATGGCTGTTCGCCATTTAAAGTGGTACGCGAGCTGGGTTTAGAACGTCGTGAGACAGTTCGGTCCCTATCTGCCGTGGGCGCTGGATGTTTGAGAAGGGCTGCTCCTAGTACGAGAGGACCGGAGTGGACGCACCTCTGGTGTTCCGGTTGTCACGCCAGTGGCACTGCCGGGTAGCTATGTGCGGACGGGATAACCGCTGAAGGCATCTAAGCGGGAAGCCCCCTTCAAGATGAGACATCCCCGAGGCCTCGAGCCTCCT
>NZ_FNES01000010.1 GCF_900100195.1 Billgrantia gudaonensis | reverse complement strand
TTCCCCGCTGACGGCTTCGCCACCCTGGCCGAGGCTCAGGACTGGGTTCAGCAATTTACCGAGTGGTACAACCACGAGCACCGGCACAGCGCCCTTCGCTACGTCACGCCGAGCCAGCGTCATAACGGCGAGGCCAAAGGCATCCTGGCCCAGCGCCGGGAGGTCTTCGAGGCGGCGAAGCAGCGTCACCCGGAGCGCTGGTCGGGTGACATCCGGAAGCTCAGCCTGCCTGAGATCGTGCACCTGAATCCCGAGCGGGACCCAGTGCCGCAGGCAGCAGGGTTTTAAAGAGCCAGAACTATTTCATATGCCAACTATGTTGACAGACTCCGAGTACCGCCACGCTCGCAAAGAGAAGCGCCTGGCCATCGGTGTTTATCCCGAGACCTCTCTGGCGGATGCAAGACAAGCCCGCGACGAGGCCAAGCGCCTGCTAGCTCAAAGCATCGATCCCAGCACTGCTAAGCGTCTCGCCAAACAGCTCGGGCACCAGGCGGCCATCAACACCTTCGAGGCAGTGGCCATCGAGTGGTTGGAGCAGGTCCACCAACATGAGGTCGTGCCTGCACACTACCAACGCAACAAACGCCGCCTGGAGCGCGACGTCTTTCCAGTCATCGGTAAGCGCCCCGCTTCTGAGCTCAGCCCGCCTGAGGTGCTGAGCTGCCTTCGCAAAATCGAAGCCAGGGGCTACATCGAGACAGCCCACCGAGTAAAAACCCTTTGCAGCCAAGTATTTCGCTACGGCATCTCGACGGGGCGTGTCGAGCGAGACCCCACTGTCGATTTACGGGGCGCCTTGAAGCCCCATAAAACCCAGCATTACCCCGCCATCACCGATCCCAAGGAGATCCCGGCTCTGCTAAACGCCCTCGACGGCTACGGTGGTCAGCCCACCACAATCGCCGCCCTGAAGCTGGCGCCTCTGGTCTTTACCCGTCCCGGTGAGCTGCGACAGGCAAAATGGGCCGATATCGACCTGGAGGCAGCCACCTGGACCTTTCAGGCCAGCAAGACCGCTCTACCCCACATCGTCCCACTACCCAACCAAGCAGTTGAGATTCTGCGTGAACTGCACGGGCTGACCGGGCGAAGCGAGTTCGTCTTCCCTGGTGTGCGAAGCAGTAAGCGCCCGATGAGCAACAACACTATCAATGCAGCGCTGAAGAACCTCGGTTTCAAAGACAAAATGACTGGTCATGGCTTCCGTGCAATGGCTCGGACTGTACTTGCAGAGCGCCTTAACTACCCTGAGCAGTACATTGAGCAGCAGTTGGCTCATGCAGTGAAAGATAGCAACGGTCGTGCCTATAACCGCACCACTCATCTAGAGCAGCGCAGAGAGATGCTCCAAGCCTGGGCTGACTACCTGGATACCTTGCGCAGCTCGTCCGCGCAAGCCGCATCAGCGAGCAAGCATGAAGCGCCTCCAGCGTTGCCGTAGCCATTGGACAAGATGAACGCAGTTGGAGCCTCCATGGTCGATTCGGTTGATCGAGAAACCCGAAGCAGAATCATGGGTAGGGTGCGTAACAAGGATACCCGCCCAGAGATGACCGTGAGGCGGCTCGTCCATGGAGCAGGCTACCGGTATCGCTTGCATGGCAAGAAGCTGCCAGGGAAGCCTGACTTGGTGTTCAAGAGCCGCAGGAAGGTCATCTTTGTGCATGGATGCTTCTGGCATCGCCACGAAGGCTGCACCCTGGCGAGGCTCCCCAAGTCCCGGCTGGACTTTTGGCTGCCCAAGCTGGAAGCCAACCGAGAGAGGGACAAGAGAAATGAGGAGCACCTTCGGGAGATGGGATGGGATGTGCTCATCATTTGGGAATGCGAGCTGAAGGACCAGGAAGCCCTCCTTTCCAGAGTTTCGGCATTCCTCGATCAGAGCCGCCAGTCCTAGCTAGTCAGCCTCGATGATCGTTCCTGAAGGAATCGGGCGCCTATCATTCTTATAGGCAATTACGTATCCCGGCAGGGCGGTTATTCGCCAGCTTGCGCCAAGTTCGCGCTTGGCGAGCTTCAGGAAGCTGAGGACAGTTCCCGTTTTGCTGGGAAGCTGGACCTCGGCATCCTCTAGGTCTTGGTGAGGCTTTCTCCCGCCTCCTCGGCGTGTCTCGAAACGGATGTTATAGGCCAGCTGCTTTTTCATTTGCTGGAGCAGCTCCGCCACTGTGATGGCGTTCCCGTCTGCCTCGATGGTTACTTGGAAGTCAAGGTCTATCGGGTACTGCGCATCGAAGTTAGTCTCCTTCACTCTGGTGGTGTCTCGCTCTTTCCCAGGGTCGTTCGACCCGAAGCCGCTGTGTTGCCAGTCAGGCTGTTGTCCGGCTTCTCGGTAATGGCTTATGAGGAGACTTTCCAGGTCCATAGCTGTGAAGACATAGACGCGAATTGCCTTGAAGGTCACCTGCTCGACAGGAAGGTTCCGGCGAGATTGAATTTTGGCGGCATGGCGAGACAGCCGTTTCTTGAGGCCCGCTTCAGCGTCAGTCTTTCCGATGTAGACAAGCTGGCCATCCTTGAAAAGCTGGTAGACGCCTTGCTCCTCCTCAACATGACCAAGTGCTTCGGCATTGAGGGGACCAGCGGGCATCTCGCCAAATAGCCTAACCAGCTCTTCCAACAGCTTAGACGGGAGGTCGAACTCGAGTTCTTGAAAGTAGGTGCGTGCTGACATAGCCGTCCTCCATAATGAGGATTCGACTATGCCATGACTGTTACATTAGAGAAACCGGCTTAGATCAGTTTATCTCGTGCAGCACCCTCGCGACTGAGTTGGCTACAACCTCTGCGAGCTTCACCGGGACGGCATTTCCTAGCTGCCGCATGGTCTCGCCCCAAGCCCCATGGAAGATGTACTCGTCTGGGAAGGTCTGGAGCCTTGCGGCCTCACGGACAGTGAAGTAGCGGACGGAGCCGTCGTCACGTACGAGCATGTTCTCGCCTCCAGGCACGCCGTGAGCCCCAGCCTTGAGAGTCTTCGAGGGCTCGTCGTACGGACTGCCGGTGTGCCCCTTGTACACTCTAGCTCCAGGCGTGAATGCATGGTTCGGGATCGAGAAGGGAGACGGCTTCTCGGGGTCTGGAAGGTCGCTGATAGCGTCTCTCACGGTCATCCAAGGCAAGCGGCAGGCCACCTCTCGCTCCTCTGAGGCAAGGCGTTTGATGCGGCTCCTCATCCTTTCGGGGATCGCTGGACGGCTCTTCTTGGCGATGCGATGCCGCTCCCAATACTCACCGGTGACCCACTTGGCACGGAGAAGCTCCACGTCGGAGTGAGTGGGCTCGGGGAAGGACCATTCAATGCTCAGATCCGAGCGGAAACCGACGAGGAATACCCGCTCCCGCTTCTGAGGAACGCCATAGTCGGCAGCGTTCAACAGCCTAAAGACGACGTTATAGGTGGGCTGCTTGCCTGATGTGTGGAGACCTTCCAGGCGAGCAAGGTGCTCTTCCCATGTCTCTCCCTGTTGTTTTACCACTTCAGGGTGGCTGAGCTGGAGATAGGTGTACTCGAAGTAACTGGCGAAGCTCTGACGCAGCAGCCCTTTGACGTTCTCGAAGATGAAGGCGCGAGGCATCGTCTTGTGGACGGCTTGGACCGCCGTGGGGAACATATCCCGTTCGTCCAGGTTGCCTCTGTGCTTTCCACCCAAGGAGAATGGCTGGCAAGGCGGGCCGCCAGAGATGACTTCCACCCTCCCCGCATACGGTGTCAGGTCGAATTGTCTTGCGTCACCCTCGAAGAGAACGAAGTCTTCCCCATGAGAGTCGTAGTGGGTCCGGTTCTCGCGGATGGTCTGGCAGGCATCGTCGTCCCACTCAACCACAGCTGAGTGTTGGAACCCTGCACGAGCCATGCCCATCGCTAGGCCGCCCGCCCCGGCGAAAAGCTCGATGCTACTCATCCTGTGCACCCTTCGTCCTGCTCATTGTTCCATCACCTCTGTCTTGCGTACCGGCCAAATGACGCTTTCTACTGGCGCCCCTTGGCTTCTTGGGGACCGTTTCCAACCCCGCGAGGGCCTGTCTGAAGTCGATGCCCTGCTCCGCCATTTCTCCCATCAGCTTGGAAATGACTGCCAGATGGGTCGGTATCGAAGACCACCCAGCGTAGTTCGAGACTGAATTGCGGTTCATTCCAACCAGCTCGCTGAACTCCTTCACTGTGAGCCCCGCCTTGCCGAGTTGCCGCAGGAACTCTTCGTAGGTCATAGAAAATAGCATAACATGCCATGCCAGGAAATACACTAATTAATGTAATTTCCACATTAATTAATGTGCCACGCAATCATCATGGGTCTCTCGACCAACCTGCGGCGCTAAAACCACCTCACCAGGTGGACAGCATTCCAGACACGCAGCCCTTGGAGGCATAGCTCCAGAGCACGACATCACATGCTCACTGCTGGTTAACCTGGTAGGTGCCTCACCCCGAGTTCTAAGCAGAGCCATTGGCGCCGACTGTCAGGCTTCGACGAGGCCGGCTATCATGTGCAAGGCTCGAAGGCCGCGTCCTGTATGGATTTTCCTGCTGTAGGAGCAGAAAACATAAGCATTTCGATCAAAAGGGAGTCTCCCCAACCAGGCTCGCTACGTGCTGCCTGGTCGTCCCTGACGATCATTTGGTTCCAGAATCCTATCTGCTCTCCCCCTCGCAAGATGCTTGAACAATGCTACACTTTGTTATAAAAGGTTATTATTAGCCTCATTTGGTAGACAAATATTACGAGCGGGGTGGGGTATGCTCGGAAAAAAAAACACAAAGATAAAAACCCTTTATAGCGTTTTCGATGAGCTTTCACGAGAAGTGGGAGATGAGTTCACTTCTGCGGAATTAATGGAAGCCGCTCAAACCCTTATTAAAATATCTCAAGAAGAATACGTTAGTATCAGACACAGCGAAAACGCTGGCTCGTCTCACTACTTCGCACACAATGTTGTAAGCGCTATGGAGAATATGGGATTTCAAATCCTATGCATGGAAACAAAGCTCAACCAGGACAGTGCCGAGCTTTCCGAAGACGCGAGAAATAAGCTTTTTTTACTAGGTGAAGATACAGGAGAATTTAATTGAACCGCTCGTATCAACCCGCTATGGCGCTTAGAGAACACATGCTTGCCGGCCATAGGGTATCTCTCCTGGAGGCAATCCTACTTTTCGGCGTACAAGGCCCAAACGCAGAATTCACTAGAATGAAAAAGGATGGATTTTTGATTAAATCACAAAAAGTTCCGATGGCAAAAATCATTAGGAGAATCAATGAATATACCGAATGCAAGGTGCCTAGTGATTTGCCTTATCGTGAAATAAGCTTAACAGAATATTGGATTAGCAAGTAGTGAAAAGGTTATTTT
This sequence comes from Billgrantia gudaonensis, assembly GCF_900100195.1. GTDB lineage: Bacteria > Pseudomonadota > Gammaproteobacteria > Pseudomonadales > Halomonadaceae > Halomonas > Halomonas gudaonensis. The sequence goes on along the minus strand of NZ_FNES01000010.1, from coordinate 160,285 downwards.
CTAAAAGACAAAAATCAATCTTAAAGCTTCTTTCTGGAGGCTTATGCCAGGTATGCGGCTCGCGTCTTGAGCCTAATTTTCACGCCGATCATAAGACACCATATTCGAGAGGGGGTGGCACTCTAATTAACAATGGACAAGCCCTCTGCCCCTCCTGCAACTTAAAAAAGGGAAACAAAATGGCTGACCTCAATTTGAGACCTTGGCAAACCACCGCTATAAAAAAAGCAGAAGATTGGTTGCTGGGAGCCGATGGGGGAAAACATTTTCTAATAAATGCAGCCCCTGGATCAGGAAAAACTATCTGCGCATCAGTAATTGCAAAGCAATTGTATGAAAAGGGTGAAATTGATAGAACAATAGTGATTGCCCCGCGTGCGGAAGTTGTACGTCAGTGGTCTGATGAATTTAAGTTTGTCACTGGCAAAACGATGATGAAAGTAACCGGTGCTGACCATGAGGATCTCGCTGGATACGGCTTGGATCTCTGCGCTACTTGGGCGGCAGTAGAGGGGCTTTTAGATGGATTTCAATCCATTTGTCTATCATCTCGCACACTTGTGATATGTGATGAGCACCATCACGCAGCAATCGAAGCGGCCTGGGGGCGCGGTGCTAATGGAGCTTTCGCTAAAGCGAAATACGTGCTTGTACTCACTGGAACACCTATACGTTCTGATGGACAAGAGCCCGTTTGGTTCGCCTATGACGATAACGGACGCATAGATCATCCCGACAAGGGTTCTTATACACTCACTTATGGAGAGGCGGTGGACTTAGACTATTGTCGTCCCATTACTTTTCACCGGCATGAAGGAAAGTTCACCGTATCACTACCAGATGGCGATAACATAGCTGTTTCAGGAACAGAAGAAACAAATTTAGAAGGCAGCCTTAAAAGAATTAGCGGACTACAGCAGGCATTGGAATTTTACAAACTTGCATGTACTCCGCACTACACGAAAGATGGCAAGGCTGATCTCCACTCCTACCAAGGCACAATGTTGGAATGGGCTATTGCTAAACTAGACGACTTACGAAATGAAGTGCCTAGCGCGGGGGGGCTTGTTATAGCACCAAGCATAGAAGTTGCTGAGTACATGGCGGAAATAATAGAGACGATGGAAGGAGAAAAACCGACAATAGTTCATAGTCGCACCCCGAATCCCGAAGCCAAGATCAAGGCATTTAAAGAAACAACAAAAAAATGGCTAGTCTCTGTTGCGATGATATCTGAGGGAGTGGATATCAAGAGGTTGCGCATTCTGGTTTACCTGCCTTCCTCACAAACTGAGCTGTCCTTCAGGCAATCAATGGGACGTGTTGTTAGAAGTCTAGGACCAGATGATTGCTCTCGGGCATATGTCGTTATGCCAACACATCGTATCTTTGAAGAATACGCACGACGTGTAGAGATGGAAATGAGCTCATCAAAAAGGGGTGACTCAGCTGAAATTAACTTTAAATTATGCCCGGTATGCGAAGAGAAGTGCTCTAAACTTGAAACCTCCTGCTCTAGCTGCAGTTACGAATTTCCTGCCACAAAAGTTAAATTCAAAACCTGCCCAGATTGTGATCAGCTAAATCCTCTCGGTCTTTCGGAGTGTCAGTTCTGTGGTTGCTCTTTCATGCATGAATTCGAGGTGAGCTTGGATGAAGCTCTTCGTATGGGTGCTATCGTCAGAGGAATGGATATAGAGGAAACCGAAGTGGTTGATGGGGAAAAGTATCGCCGAGAAATAAAAAGAGAGCTTCTATCGTCGGGAGACGAAGCCCTTATTAATATCGTCAAAAGGCTGCCTGAGGAATCTTGGGGGAGGCTAAGAAAAATTATTAATAAACAATAGAAGCATGCACCTATCGTTTTATAGGCTAGTCTGGCCCTGGCTAGGCTAGCATTAATATGATTTCTCGGCGAAGGTGTCTTGAAATGCTTATTGGGAGCCAAGCTTAGTGCGCAGAATACTTATCAGAATCAGCAATAAAAAAATCGTTATATTTAAGAATAGAGCGTTACAGTTGTAATTATAAACTTTCACCGCCATCTTCGCCCTTCTAAATTTACTAGGTTAGCTTGCAAACACTCATACCGTCCCTGCTTCATTTCTTTTAAAACGTACCTGATAACGTTATTCTCATTTTCGATCACTTGAAACCATGAGTGCCTATCTGGTGATGACAAATTAATCAAAGCTGTGGATGCATCAGCATCCTGCCAGCATTTCCTAACCACATCACAAAAGTCAAAATCATATTGCTTATCTTTATTTCCAATCCTTGGCGACGGGTCTACCGCTAAAACATGCAGATGATAACCGCTAACCATGTTTTTCTCAATTGACACAGCCAGCTTAACTGCTTTCTTGGATCGTTTGCCAAATACTTCGATATTTAATTTTTTTACAAATTTTTCAGCTATTTCCTGGGCCCTCTCTTCCTTAATATTTCTCCTAAAATTCAATGTGATGAAATAATTCCATCCATAACCTTTGAGAAAATTTGCATACGCATCTATTAGGCTCTGCCTTTTTAATTCTTCATAAGAGCTTTCATTAACCTTGAAATTTAACAATTTCGCCATTCTCCTTTCTTCTCTATCCTCATAGTATCTTTAATAAGCTAAGCCAAGGCAACCAGTTAAGGAGCCCGTAACACACCAACTATGCCATGCTTCTCATGAGTCGCCATAAGCGTTAAACTGAGGTTTGATGCATGTCATTACCTGTGACTTGAATTTATCCTTGCCTACAACCCATTTGTCTCGGATGTCTGGAGAAACTTTTGATGGCTCCCCCCCGACGCTTTAGCTCTACAGCTAAACAACGCAATGTAGAGGAGATCAACCGCCTTATCAGGTCTGGACAGAGCATTCGACAAGCCTGCCGTGGAGTGGGAATTCATCCCAATCAATTCCACAGATGGAAAGATCAGTTAGAAGCCTACAGGAAAGGGGATAGTGCAGCGCTTGAAGCTAAATCAAAAAGGCCAAAATCGTTAGCTCGAAAGACATCCGATGAAGATGCCCAGATTATCATCAACCTTGCTAGGTCTGGAGCATATCGTTCAGCACATGCCATAACCCAAGAGGCAAAAGTTATATTAGGCCGCCCCATCACAACAGGAACCGTAATTAAGATCCTGATTGAATCTGGAGATTACGGAATTGTCGAAGTAAAAGACAAGGATGGAAAGGTTATCAAAAGAAAGAAAGGGCTCATTAAAATAACTTAGCCCATGTTATTTCTTACTCTCTTTTATTTTCTCATCGTGAGGCGGAAATGCGGGATTCAATCCACTCCTCAATCTCATCCTCCACCCATGCTACTGCACGAGTCCCTAACTGAATAGGTTTGGGGAATTCTCCTTTAGCAATCAAACGATAAAGAGATGTATTACTTAGAGCTGTTTTCTCCAATACAGCTTTTTTCCTGATAAGTTGATGCATTTAATACTACTCCGTGGTGTCAGAGAGTGGGAGCAAACGACACTCCTCTAAACTCTGACGTACCATATTAACCATACAGCTGTATTTTGCAACCCCTAAGAAGCACTTTGGGCTAATTTTATCATTTGAATCTAATCCGACAAACTGAATTCAAATGGAATTACACAGAGCTGGGCTGAATTGGATTTAACTGCTTTGATGCAAAGTGAATTGGCTTTAATTGAATTTCTTAACCAAAATTACTTACCAAACTTAGACCAATAATCGCATTATTTTATTAGCTTTCTTGTAATTTTTTAATTGAAGAAAAATACTTCAGCGCAAGCTTGTTATAGAAAAGTGGGTCTGCATCTTTGCAATAATTAAGATGACCTGCGAGCTTTGATCGTTCAGCAACATCTAACTTTCCTCTGTTATATAAAGAAAGAAGAAGCCTGACATTATCTTTGTATTTTCTATGTAAAGTAATATGACCATCTGGGCAGATTCTCATGCCTGTTATGAAAGCTGAGCCGCCTTTTTTACTACCATACTTAGTTTTATTCTGATTTACTTTTAAATTCTTGATTCCGGATTTTTTTATTGAATCATGTACAAGACGAACCACTTCTTTTTTATGTCCTTTATTTTCAATTGAAATGGTTATATCGTCAGCATATCGTGTGTAACTGTAGTTTCCAAATGTTTGCTGCTTATCCTGAAGCGCTCTATCGATATGCTGGTCAACACCGAACATTATGATATTACTAATATAGGGAGATGCTGGATATCCAATAGCACATTTCTTATCATAAAAAATAGAGGACACAAAGTCTGAATCCTCAAGCTCTTTAATTAGCCAATTGTGCTTCGGGTAATACTCTTCAATTATATTTCGAAATTCTTCCGCGCCTATAGAGGGAAAAAAATCTGAAAGGTCCATTTTTACAAAATACTTCCCTTCAGCATGTTTCAAGGCGTTTTTCCTAATTGAGGCGCCAGGTTTGTAAGCTGTGGATGAGGGATGAATTGGGAACCCTTTCAAATGATTGTAGATCAACCAATATTGAACAATCTTGAATTCCCAAGGAGGAATGACTAACTTCCTGTAGCCTTTTTGGCTTTTTTTAGGAATCCTAATATGCTTTATTTTTCCAGCCGCAGTATTGAGCTGCTCCCTAAATACAGGTTCAGGCATGCCTAGCTCTTTTGCAATAGACTTTATGATTCCCATTGCTAACCCCTTGCCCGCTTCCTGATCATATTTAGGAAGAGTCCTGACTTAACCCTTTCGTCGCTGTCTGTATATCTAAAAAAAGCTGATTCTCTACAACTTTTCATCAAACCGTACGTATGCGGATATTCGATATAACCTAAAGAAACCAGAATTGCAATTATATCCGTCAGCTTCGAGAAATCCTTGCTGCCAAAAATATCTTTAATTAAATATACGAGATTTTTATATGTTACCTCATTCATCAGATATATAAGATCGTGAACAAATAGAACTGTTTTCGTTGAAATATTATCAGCTGGGTCCAGCTCTTCGTAGTGTATTATTTCACTTACCGACTTAGTGTGATCTAACACTCTGCTCAAACTAGGAAAGATATGGGCAATAGCATCTTGCCCTGTCCCACCCATTTCTGCCATTTTGTACCATATTACTTTGTCGTGGCCAGATGAATCTTTAATAGCTTTAATTGGGCCTGTGTTAATGAATGATTCTGATTTTTCGTATTCAGAATTATTAATTACCACAAGCTTGTTCCTAAGGTTTGCATGCGAGAAAGCGCCAAGCTCACAGATTGCACTTTCGCTTTCCATGATTATTATGATTTTTTCAGATATATCTGAAAGCACGTGCTCGAAATCAAGAGAGTTAATCTTGCCAGTACCATTCCGGTCTTTGTTTTTGATGTAATCTTGAAAAAATGACTCTGCGATAATTACGTGGGAATTAAAAACTTGCTGTTCGAGGAACTCTTTGACTTGCTTTCTCCGATATGATATCTGCCCTTCGGACTTATTTGCTCCACATAAAAAAAATAGCCGGGGCGTGCCTTTCAGAGCAACGACCCGGCTTCTCTTGATTGAATTAATAAGAGGTGTAATCGCCCTCGAATACGTACTCTCTGTTGTATACATTGCCTACCTAAGCGCGCTGGCATATTATTTGGAGATCAGCCGAGACTTCGGCTGGCGACAAAGAATATGCCAGCGAAATCTGAGAGCTGTTCACCGTTGCGTAGCAAGACATGACTCATGCCTCGTGGGTACGAGACCCAAATTGCTAGGCTTACGTTATGCTACAATAGGCTAACCTAACTGAGCAAGCTTGGCCTTAGCGATGCCTCGGGATACAAAACGTAATTAAGAGCACTGCACATACCTGGCTAAATAGGGGGCATTTTTGGGGGCATCATTTCCCAGCTAAAAGGTTATTTCCTTTCTTTTTCAATCACTTATTCGTATTTTTAGTGGGACGCCGCCTCCACCAATCATGTCGAAGAATCAAGCGCCTGCGGGCGCTTTTTTCTTTACACCACCCCAGATCCGGCGGCGACAGACTCTGACTGAAACTCCTTGCGCATCCATTCTCCAGTGAGTCCGTCTCTACCCAATTGGCCTAGCGCTCTCTCGACCCAGCCAGGGGATGACCGACACGGGATGTGCATTGCTGCCGGAGACGATCATCACCACCGCCAGCGCATTCCTACCTGGCCGGCGTGATCCTCGTAGTCGCTGCCCAGGCGGCCGTCGTAGGCGGCGTACACATCGACCCGGTCGGTGACGCGGGCTTCCATGCCCACACCCACGTCCATCAGGTCGGTCGGCAGTGTCTGGCCTTCGATGGTGAAAGGGTCGCTCCCCAACAGCGAGGCTTCGGTAGAGGCCTCAGGGTTGCCCAGTTCATGACTCCAGGCCAGACGCCCGGTGATCGCGGCACTGTCCGAGACTCGATAGGCGATCTCGGCGCCGAGCCGACCGCGCACGCTGTCATCACGAGAATCGTCGACATCGAGACCGGCCAGCCCCTCTTCCTGGAAACCCTCGCGGCGGGTATGGCTATAGGTGAGGCCGACCAGGGGCGAAACGCGCCAGTCGCTCTCCTCCGGCGACGGGGCGTACGCCAGCTCGGCATCGACCGTGCCGACATGGGCGTCGTAATCGGCCTGGTGCTGGCCGAAACCGGTCACGGAGCGCTCGCTCTCCAGGTCCAGCCAACCCATGCTGGCCGATCCCGACAGCCGCCAGTCGCCGAGCTCCTGGCGGGCATACAACCCTGCCGAGTAGGTATCGAAGTCGCTCTGGGCGCTGTCGCCGCTGACCTGGCCCCGCTCGATGCCGAAGGCGACACCCACCATCAGGTCGGTATCCAGGAACAGTTCGCTGCCGGCGTGCACCCCGGTCGAGCGTGAAGAGACGCCGGGCAAGTCGCCATCGGCGCCCAGTCGACTGTCGCTGCTGACGGCCCGCGCCCAGCTCACCGGTCCGGTTGGCTGACTCAACGTGGGCGCATAACCACGAGGGCCGACCGTTTCGCGATGCTGACGAGACGGTGGTGCAAAGGCCGACTCCAGCATCGATAGCCGTTGCGGTGCATAAGCGGCATCGCCCCGATGCAGCTGCTGCAGGGCGGCCGCCGCCAGTGGCGTCTCGCTGCTGGCACCGCTCATGCGCCCCTGCAGGGTGGCCGAGAAGGACTGGGTCAGTTGATCGATGGCCGTCTGGCTGACGGGAATGTCGCTTCCGGCCAACTCCTCGGCGGCCTGACCGGCCTCCCCGGATTCCAGCAACAGCAGGGCATTTTCGAAGGCCTGATATCCCGGCGCATCGGTATCGACCGTCTCTAGCTCCGACATGAGTCGTTGCGCGTTACCACTGGTGGCATAGGAGGACAGTCGTTCGTCGGATGAAAGCGCCAGGGTCAGTTCGACTGTCTGGTCCGAGTAGGTCAATGACGGATTCAGGAAGGCATAGTTGGCCGCGACGGCATCGAACTCGCCGTCGAGGGTATCGGCGGTCAGGATCGTGTGGTCGCCCAGTACGCTCTCATCGCCGTCCGGCTCCAGGCTGACGACATCGACCAATCCCGCGAGACTTGCCGTGCCGGCAACGTCGATACGGTCTTGGGCGTCGGCATCCACTTCAACCTGATACACCCCGTCGGAGCCGAAGGTCAGATCGCCATCTACCGCCAGCTCGCCGGGGGAGTAGCCAGGTGCGATCCGCCCGCCACCGTTGACCGTGACGTCGCCCAGCGTGCCATTGCCCCCGAGGGTCGCCCCGTCTTCGATGAACAGGCGGCCACCCAGGGTGCCGCCGGCCACGGTGGTGCCGCCGTGCAGGGTGAGCTCGCCGGTGAAGCCGCTACTGTCCCCGGTGAGCAGCAGCGCCCCGTCACCGTGCTTGCTCACGGTGCCGTCGCCGGCGAACTCCCCGGCGAAGGCGGAGTCGGCGTGTGTCTCACCCAGCGCCAGGGTCGCGTCGTTGAGCGCCAGGGTGCCCTCGCCGATGAGCGCGTCGGCCTGGACGCGGTGGCCGTCCAGGAGCAGCTGGGCGCCGTCGTCGATGCGCGCGCCGCGCAGGCGGTCGGCGCCGCTCGATAGTGCCAGAGTGCCCGCGCGTACCCGAGTGTTGCCCGTGTACGCGGTGTGACCGCTCAGTTCCAAGCTGCCCGCGCCCTCTTTTTCCAGGGCGCCCTCGCCTGCCACTCGTCCGCTGAAGCTGGCGTTGCCATCGGTGTCCAGACGCACGCCACCGCTACCCATGTACAGCTCACCATTGCCGGTCAGGCTGCTGAGAGTCACCTCACGACTGGCGGTTTCCAGGACGGCATCCGTCGTGATCGTCACATCGCCGGGGGTGTCGGCGTCGCCGGCGAGTGTCAGAGTGCCCTCGCCGACGGTGGTGGCGCCGTCATAGCCCAGCGCGCCGCGAAGCGTGAGCGTGCCGGCGCCGTCCTTGTCCAGGCCGCCATCTCCCTGGATGCGACCGCCGAAGACGGAGTCCGCCGCAGCGTTCACCATCACACCGCCGCTTCCCAGATGAAGCTCGCCATCGCCTGCCAGGCTGTCCAGGCTTACCGCCGCGCTGCCGGTCTCCAGGGTGCCATCGGCGTCGATGATTACCTCGCCCGGGCTGTCGGCGTCTCCGGTCAGCGCCAGCGTGCCCTCGTCGACGGTGGTGGTGCCGTCATAGGCCAGGCTGCCGCTCAAGCTCAAGGTGCCGGTGCCGGCCTTGCTCAGGCCGCCGCTACCCTGGATCCCGCCGGCGAAGGCGGAACTCCCGGCATCGTTCACCACCACGCCGCCGTTGCCCAGCTGCAGCTCCCCGTCGCCGCTCAGGCCGCTCAGGCTTACCGGCCGGTCGTCGGTTTCCAGCACGGCACCGGTTTCAATGCTCACGTCCCCGGGGGTCTGGGCATCACCGGTTAGCGCCAGGGTGCCCGCGTCCACGGTGGTGGTGTCGTGGCCAAGCGGGCCGCTGAGGGTCAGGCGGGAATTGCCGTCCTTGATCAGGGGCCCGGCGCCGGTGGTATTGCCATCAAAAGTACTGTCGCCACCCAGACCGATGCGTACGCCGCCACCGCCGATGTCGAGCGCCCCGGCGCCGGTGAGTGTGGATATAGCGACCTCCCGGTCGCCGGTGGCCAGCGCTGCGCCGCTGTCTATCTGCGTGCTCCCAGGGGTGTCGGCGTCGTCAGCCAGTTTCAGGGTGCCGCCACTGACCCGGGTGCCGGCGCCATGGGTGAGCGGACCGCTGAGACTCAGGATGCCGCCACCGGTCTTGCTGAGCTGCCCGCCGCCGCTGAGCGTACCCTCGAAACTGCCGTCCCGGACCTCGATGTCCCCCGGTCCGATTTCAAGCTCGCCGGCGCCGCTCAGAGAATGCAGGGCGATGGTGTTGAACTCGGTGGACAGGCGCGCGCCGTCGGCGATATGGATTTCGTCGCGCAGTTCGGTGACCATGCCCGTGAGGGCCAGCGTGCCCGCCAGTACGCGGGTGCCGCCTTCGTGGTAGGGCTCGGTGTGGAGCCGCAAGGTGCCGTCCCCCGTCTTGCGCAGCTCGCCTGTGCCGCCCAGGGAGCCATCCAGATCCAGCTGGTCGGTGGAGCTGACCCGCAGGGTGCCACCGTTATCCCCCAGATCAATGCTCTTGTCGCTGATGCTACTTTCGCTCAGGTGGAGTGTGCCGTCGTCCAGGCGCAGGGTGCCTCTGCCCAGATCATTCAGTTGTCCGATTTGCAGTACACCGCCGTTGATTTCCGTGTCGCCGTGATCGTAACTACCATTCAGGGTCAGAATGCCGTCCCCGGTCTTGAGCAGTTTGCCGTCGCCGGACAGGGCGGCGTCATGGGTGCCGTCGCTGCCCTGATCGAATTGCAGCGTGGCGCCGCCGGCGATCTCGGTGTCGGCAGTAAGGGTGCTGCTGTCGCCGCGCAGGGTGCCTTCGTCGACCCTGGTACTGGCATGTGTGTAGCTGCCGTCCAGGGTCAGGGTGCCGCCGCCGCTCTTGAGCAGTTCCCCGGCGCCGGAGAGGCCGGCCTCGTGGGTGCCGTCGCTGTCTTGATCGAATTCGAGTGTCGCGTCCGCGGCAATATCGGTGTCGTTGACGAGGGTGCTGCTGTCGCCGCGCAGGGTGCCTTCCGTCACGGTGACCCCGTCGTCGAAGTCACTGGCGGCGTTCAGCACCAGGGTGCCTTCGCCGGTTTTCTCAAGCCCCAGGGCCTGGTCCGAGGCGACGCTGCTGGCCAGCTGCCGGGCCTGCGTGGCGGCCACGTGGTTTTCAAGGGTGCCGCCGCCGCGCAGGAATAGGGCGCCGCCCTCGCCGGCGCCGTCTTGGTGGCCGCTGCCGCCGACGGCGGTGTTGCCGGCGCCGAAGTTGCTGTTCTCGATGCTCACCGAGCCGCCATCGCGCACGAACACGGCGCCGCCGAGCCCCGCGCCGCCGCCGCCGTCGCCGCCGGCCGAGCCGCCCGAGCCGGCGCCGTAGCCGCCCGAGCCGCCGGAGCCGGGGGTGCCGAACAGACTATCCGCTTCCCCGCCGCCGCCGCCGCCGCCGCCGGCGGCGAAGCCGCCGTTGCCGCCATCACCGGCGGTCCCGTTGAAAGCGCTGCCACCGCCGCCGCCGGCCCCGCCGAAGCTCGCATCACCGCCGGCTCCCGCGTTCTCCTCAATGCTCGGCGAGCCGCCGCCCCCGCCGCTGGCTTCGCCGCCATCACCGCCCGAGTTTCCGGGGTTGGTTGCGTAGGGGAACGCGCCGCCACTGCCGCCATCCGGGCCGCCGCCGTCGCCGCCGTGGCCGCCGTGGCCGCCGTCGCCGGAGTAGGAGTCGAAGATGGTGCCGGCGTCGCCGGCCTGGTCCATGCCGCCGCCACCACCGCCGCCGGTATTATCGCTGTCCGCATTACCCAGGCCGCCGTCGCCGCCGTCGCCGCCCTCGGCGCGGTTATCCTTGAACTCGATGCCGTCCAGGGTGAGGTCGCCGCCTGAATCCACGAAAATGGCGCCGCCCAGGCCCGCGCCGCCCCCGCCCCCACCACTGCCGCTGCCGCCGTCGCCACCCCGGGCTCGGCCGCCGGCCAGGGTCAGGCCACGTAGTTTCACCGTGGCGTCGTTGACACGGAACAGGCGCTGGCCGCTCGTCGAGCTCAGGGTGGGCCTGCTGCCCTGTATAGTGACGTCCACGTCTAGATCGAGCGTCTCATCCACCGATATCGTCGCCGTGGGGTCGGTCAGTGAGAAATCGATGGTATGGGGACCGGCGCCGGCGGCGTTCGCCTCATTCACCGCTTCACGCAAGGAGCCGTCGCCGGAAGCGCTGTCATTATGGACAATGAAGGTCTCCGCAGGGGCCGCGGCATGCCAGATCAGCGCCAGGGCGGCCAATCCGCCTCGGGGCGTCAACCGTGCGGCTCGGCGGCAGGCATGCTCGGCAGCCACTTTCCACGGTTGGAGGGTCGCGTTCCAGATCAGGCGGTACGTACGATTCATGGTCAGGGGCTCCGTTCCAGCAGCAGGGTAGTTAGTTCTTGTCCCCAGCCTTTCGAGTCATATAAAAAGTTATTTTTAAAAGAGTTTTAATACGTCAGTGCGTATTACATCCTGCCGGCCATGCGGGTTTAGGGACTGCTTCACGGTCTGAACTAGATTGGCGGCCATCATCAGTGCATTGCCGCTCAGTTATTCCGCACTCGGATACATGACAGCCAGTCTCAATGGAAGAGAGCGGACAGGCGGCGGCCTGGTCGCCAGCCGGAGCGGCAGACGGGAACCAAAGGTCTCTGGATGCCCTTGATCGCTACCGATGACCGAGGGCATGCCACATCGACCCGAGGTGTTTTCGGCAGCCTTCGCCGCGACGCTATCAACCGCGAGAAGCGCCGACAACGCGCGCTCCGGCACTTCGGAACACAGCGTCAAAAAAGAGCGAAAACTGGGGACGCTCAGGCAAACATGGAGCGGACTTCAGCAACGTGTCAGACGACGTACCCAGTCGTTGACGGTGTTGCCGGCATCCGCTTCGGATGACACGGTCGGTATTCTGGAAAAGTCCCGGGCATCACGAGGCGAGCAGCCGTAACGCTCACGGAAACAGCGGGAAAAATGAGCCAGGCTACGGAAACCATGGGCTTCGGCGAGTTCTCCGATGGAGCGGTGCTCCGTTGGGTCGTCCAGGCACCGTTTGACTCGTATCAGGCGTCGACGCTGGATATAACGAACCACGCCGCCATCCTGCTCGAACTGCCGATAAAGCTGCGTGCGCGACATCCCTGCCGCCCGACACAGCGCATCTGGCGTCAATCGCGGTGAGACGAGTTCCCGCTCGATGAGATCCTCCAAGCGACGGCGCACGATCGCTTGAATCGATGGCTGCACGCGCGCTCTGGCTTCGGCATCCTCGGCGCAGCAGGCCAGCACCATGTCCCGAGTGATTCGCGACAGCTCCGGCGCCTCGTGCGCTTTGACGCTGGGCAGCCGTCTCATCAGGGCAGCCAGGTAGTCGGCCAGGAAGGCGCCGCGTGCCGGCTCCAGCACCAGGCCATGCAGCCCGTCCAGGAAAGCCGGCTGCCCACTGAACAGGTCGCGCGGCAGCATCACGTTGAGAATGTCCGTCTCGCCCGATTCGGTATGCAGAGGACGGTCGAGATCGATCAACGAGACGTGTCGGGGAGCCACCCTCACCGCCGAGTCATCGAGCCGTCCGTGATAGCCGCCTTGGCGATGCACCTGCACCAGCAGGTGATCGACACGATGATTGGGCCGCGCACGGTAGAAGCGCTGCGCACCGGTGTGGACGCTGGCCGCCAGCATGTTGCCGAGGTGGTACGCCTCGATGCGTGAAGCAAACCTGACGGGACTTCCGCCGTCCTTGACCCGCAGGGGTTCGACGTCGAATACCGGGGCGATGGCTTCACGCCATGCCTCGAAACGGTCATTCGGCTCGAGCCACTCGCTGTCGAACCGGACAGCGGGAATCGTGGGCTCATCAACCATATCCCTCCCAGTGACACACGATACCGACGGATTTCAGTTATCCAAAGGCGGCATGCTCCTCACACCCCTTCACTCTCGGCAGCGCGTTCATCGCCAGTACCACTGTCGCTATTGGCTATGCTCGCCGGTCGTCCGTGCCTTTATGCGCGGAGACATAAAGCGATCGCGCCCGATCCAGGTGAGAGCGCATCTCGCTCACTGCCAGCACTTCGTCATGTCGGCGAATCGCCTCGATGATCCGCTCGTGCTCCTCCAGGGTGATCTCCTCATTGCCCTTCCAGTGCAGCATCGATGAGTGAAAGTGGGCCAGCCAGTCGAGCATGGCATGGCTGACCGCGATGAAAATGGGATTGCCGGTGATCCGGGCAATGGCCCGATGGAAGTCCATGTCCGCCTTGATGAAAGCCCCGGCGTCGCGATTCAGCTCGCTGCGCTGACGCGCCACGAGTTCCTCCAGGTGGGCAACGTCCGTCTCGACGGCCGACCGCGCCGCTCGCGCCACCATCCCCAATTCGAAGAAGGCACGCGCTTCCTTGAGATGCTCCAGCGACTGCGGAGAGCTCGACAGCATGTGCATCGCCGTCAGCTCGATCTGCGATATCAGCCCTTCGGCGGTCGGTGCCGTCACCCGCGGTCTCTGGCCATGCTGGATGGTCACCAGGCTCAGACGCTCCAGCGACTGCATCGCCTCGCGAATGGCCGGGCGGCCCACGCCGAACATCTCCATGAGCGCTCTCTCCGAAGGCAGGTGGTCACCGGGCATGAAGTCGCCATTGAGGAGCATGGCATAGAGCCGGTCGAACACTTCATCGGACAGTTTGCGACGGCTGATCTTCAGGGGGTCACTCATCGTTCGTTGGCCTTCATCAGTGGCAGCAGGAGCGCAGCTTACGCGTTGAGGACGCCGCCAGGTAGCGCTGCTGCGACCATGGTCGTATTTGACAGAGTCAGGTGATTATCATGTCATTATACCAGTTGGCTGGCCATCATGCTGCTTTCAGAAGCGACGATGTGCCTTCGCAGAATCACCACAACGCACACCGCCCGACGATAGAGAGGAAACGACATGACCACCATCGCGCTGATCGGCGCCGGCGGCAAGATGGGCTTCCGCCTGTCCCGCAATCTCAAACCCTCGGACTTCGAGGTCCGCCACGTCGAAGTCAGCGAGGCCGGCCGCAGCCGCCTCGCGGAAGAACTGGGCATCGATTGCGTCGATGTCGAGCACGCGGTTCCCGGGGCCGAGGTGGTCATCCTCGCCGTTCCCGACACCCTGATCGGCAAGATCTCCCACCAGCTCTCGCCGCTGATGGAGAGCGGTACCATGCTGGTCACCCTGGACGCCGCCGCCCCCTTCGCCGGACACCTGCCCGAGCGCGAGGACCTGGTGTACTTCGTCAGCCACCCCTGCCACCCGTCGATCTTCAATGACGAGACCGAGCTCGAGGCCAAGCGCGACTACTTCGGCGGCTACAAGGCCACCCAGCACATCGTCAGCGCACTGATGCAGGGTCCCGAGGAGAGCTACGCCCTGGGCGAGGCTGTCGCGCGGACCATCTATGCCCCAGTGGGCCGCTCCCATCGGGTCAGCGTCGAGCAGATGGCGCTGCTCGAACCGGGTCTCTCCGAGACGGTTTGCGCCACTTTGCTGGCCGTGATGCGCGAAGCCATGGACGAGGTGGTGAATCGCGGCGTTCCCGAGGAGTGTGCCCGCGACTTCCTGCTCGGCCACATGAACATCCTCGGCGCAGTGACCTTCGACGTGCAGCCCGGCGCCTTCTCCGATGCCTGCAACAAGGCCATCGAGAACGGCAAGCCGATGTTGATGCGCGACGACTGGAAGCGCGTGTTCGAGCCCGACGAGATCGCCGACAGCATCCGTCGCATCACCTGAACGAGGTCGACTCATGAGTGATCGCATCCTCGCCAGCTACCTGATCGAGACCCCCTACCCGCTGGAGCGCGCCGTCGAGGTGATGGCCGGGGAGCAGTCCTGCGGCACCTTCACCCGCCTGGCCAGCGAGACCGACGCGCTGCGTGAGGCGCACGGCGCACGAGTCGAGCGCATCGAACCGCTGGAAAGCCTCGACTCGCCGTCGCTACCGATTCCGGCGCCACCGACCGGGGTCGGCCCGCCGGTCTACCGGCGGGCCCGGGTCACGCTTTCCTGGCCGCTCGCCAACCTGGGGCCGTCGCTGCCCACGCTCGTCGCCACCGTGGCCGGCAATCTCTTCGAACTCAAGGAGTTCTCGGCACTGAAGCTGCTCGACCTGACGCTGCCGCCCCCTTTCGCCGAAGCCTACCCGGGTCCGCAGTTCGGCGTGGCCGGTACCCGCGAGCTGACCGGCATCCCCGAGCGGCCGCTGATCGGTACCATCATCAAACCCAGCGTGGGGTTGTCGCCTGAAGCGACCGCCGGGGTGGTCCGCGAGCTGGTGGCGGGCGGCATCGACTTCATCAAGGACGACGAGCTGCAGGCCAACGGCCCGCACAATTCGCTCGAGGCACGGGTCGACGCGGTGATGCCGGTGATCCGCGAGCATGCCGAGCGCACCGGACGCCAGGTGATGTACGCCTTCAACATCACCGGCGAGGCCGACGAGATGCGCGAGCACCACGATTACGTAGCCGCCGCCGGCGGCAGCTGCGTGATGGTCGCCCTGAATGCCGTCGGTCTCGCCGGGGTGACCCAGCTACGCCGACACTGCCGGGTGGCGCTGCACGGCCACCGCGCCGGCTGGGGGCTGTTCAGCCGCTCGCCGCACCTCGGCATGAGCTTCGTGGCCTACCAGAAGCTGTGGCGCCTGGCCGGGGTCGACCACATTCACGTCAACGGCCTGCGCAACAAGTTCAGCGAGGAGGACGCCAGCGTGATCGCCAGCGCCCGTGCCTGCCTGACGCCAATGTTCGATCCGCCCACCCCGGGCTGCGAGGTGATGCCGGTGTTCTCCTCCGGCCAGACTGCCGAGCAGGCCACCGACACCTACGCTGCCATCGCCAGTACCGATCTGATCTTCTGCGCCGGGGGCGGCATCATGGCCCATCCTGACGGCATCGGTGCCGGGGTGAAGAGCCTCCGCCAGGCCTGGGAGGCCGCCGTGGCGGGCATCGACGTCGACGACTATGCCCGCGAGCATCGCGAGCTCGCTCGCGCCCTGGAGACCTTCCGCCGATGACACCGATCGACACCGCCCCGCTGATCGCCTACTACGGCGACGACTTGACCGGCTCCACCGACGTCATGGAAGCCCTTGCCGGTCAGGGCGTCGACACCGTGCTGTTCACCGCCATTCCCGATGACGACCAGTTGGCGCGCTTTCGCCGCTGCCGGGCCATCGGGCTGGCCGGTACCAGCCGCAGCGAGACGCCGGCCTGGATGGAGCGCCACCTGGCCCCGGCGCTGGCCTGGCTACGCGAGCGCGGCGCAGCGCTGTGCCACTACAAGACCTGCTCGACCTTCGACAGCGCCCCCGAGATCGGCAGCATCGGCCGCGCCCTGGAGATCGGCCGTCGCCTGCATGGCCAAGACAGCGTGCCGATCGTGGTCGGCGCGCCCCAGCTGCGCCGCTACACCGCCTTCGGCCACCTCTTCGCTGCCGCCCAAGGCGAGGTGTACCGCATCGACCGCCACCCAATCATGTCGCGCCACCCTGTCACGCCGATGCTCGAAGCGGACCTGCGCCGCCACCTGAGCGAGCAGACCGAACTCGATATCGGCCTGATCGACCTGGCGACCCTGGCCGGCGGCGGCGTCGATGCCCGGGTCGATGCCGCGCGCGCCCACGCCGCGCTGCTCTACGACGTGCTGGACCCCGCCAGCCAGGCAGCGGTGGGGCGCCAGCTGTGGCGCACCCGGCCGCCGAACGGCGGCTTCGTGGTCGGCTCATCGGGGGTCGAATATGCCTTGCTCGCCGAGTGGCGCCGCCAGGGGCTGGTCGACACGTCACCCAGCGCCACGTTCGCCAACCCCGGCCCGGTAGAGCGCATCGCCGTGGTCTCGGGAAGCTGCTCCGACACCACCGCCCGCCAGATACGCTGGGCGCAGGACAACGGCTTTCATGGCATCCGAGTGAATGCGGCGCGACTGGCAGACGATCCCCAGGCCGACGCCGAGCTCGCCGCAGCCCGCGAACAGGCCCTGGCGGCGCTCGCGACGGGACGCAGCGTGGTGCTCTACACCGCACTGGGCCCCGACGCCGGACTGGCGACCCTGCCCGACGGCGATGGCGCGCATGCCATCGGCCGCCGTCTGGGCAGCCTGCTGCGCGACCTGGTCAGCGCCGAGCGCCTGTCCCGGGTGGTGGTCGCCGGTGGCGACACCTCGAGCCACGCCATCCAGGAACTCGGCATCCAGGCACTGACCACCTGCCTGCCACTGCCGCAGACGCCGGGTTCGCCGCTGTGCACCGCGCACAGCAACGACCCCGCCTTCGACGGCCTGCAGATCGCCTTCAAGGGGGGGCAGGTCGGCGACGACGCCTACTTCGGGCGGATCCGCGACGCCCAGCTCGACTGACCATGCCGAATGCCGGCCACACCGGCATCCGCAGCCCGCGTAGCCCGTAGCCCGTAGCCCGCGTAGCTCAAGTCTCGCCGAGCAGGGTCACCAACTCGGGCGTCAGGCGCTCGCCATGGCCGCGCGCGTTGATCTCGCGATACAGGGCATCGATGGCCTCGGCGACGCCGCGCGACGCACCCAGGTCCTCGGCCATGGCATGGTAGTAACCGACATCCTTGAGCGAGTTGGCGAGGCTGAAGCGAAAGCCCGAAGGGTCCTCGGCGGCAATGAAGGGGCGCAGGCGCTCGAGCACCACCCCACCGCCACCGCCGTTGCCGAGCACCTCGAGGAAGACGGCATCGTCGATGCCGGCGCGTCGCGAGGCCGCGGCAGCTTCGGCGAGCACCGCGGTGAAGCCCAGCGACACAAAGTTGTGCAATAGCTTGAGCTTGTGGCCCGAGCCCACCGGCCCGCCGTGGGTGATGTGCTCGGAAAAGCTCTCGAGCAGCGGCCGCAGCTCGCGGAATAGTTCGTCGGAGGCGCCGACGATCAGGTTGAGGCGCCCCTCGGCGGCCTCCTTGGGGGTCCGGGTCATGGCGGCGTCCATGAACCGGCCGCCGGCCTCGGCGATGCGCTCCGCGATCGCCTCGGTGGAGCTCGGAATCGCCGTCGAGCAGTCGACGACCACCGCACCGGTCGGTAGCCCCTCGAGGACGCCGCCAGCATCGAACAGCACGCTCTCCACCTGGGGCGTGCCAGTGACGCAGAGGATCACCACCTCGGCATCGGCGGCGACCTCCCGGCCACTCGCGCGGCGCTCGGCGCCGGCCGCCAGCAGGTCGTCGACCGGCTGGTTGCCGGGGTGGTCGAGAAAACTCAGCCGGTGACCGGCGCGCAACAGGCTAGCGGCGATGCCGTGGCCCATCAGCCCTACGCCGACCATGCCGACCCGATACTGTTTGCTCATGGGAGCTCTCCCGTCGATGGATTCGTTGTTCAAGCGGCCTCAAGGGCCGCGGCGATGGCGCGCCCCAGGGTCTCGGTGGTCCCGTTGCCCTTGAGGTCGGGGGTCAGCACCGCCGGATCGCCCTGCCCGAGCACCGTCTCGATGGCGCCGACGATCGCCGCGCCGGCCTCGGCCTCGCCGAGGTGCTCGAGCATCATGGCACCGCACCAGATCTGGCCGATGGGATTGGCGATGCCTTTCCCGGCAATGTCCGGTGCGCTGCCGTGAACCGGCTCGAACAGGCTCGGATACTCACGAGTCGGGTTGATGTTGCCCGAGGGGGCGATGCCGATGGTACCGGTACAGGCCGGCCCCAGGTCGGAGAGGATGTCGCCGAACAGGTTGCTGGCCACCACCACGTCGAACCAATCGGGATGCAGCACGAAGTGAGCGGTGAGGATGTCGATGTGATACTGGTCGACCTCGACGTCGGGGTACGTCTCCCGCATCGCCGCCACCCGCTCGTTCCAGTAGGGCATCGAGATGAACAGACCGTTGGACTTGGTCGCCGAGGTGAGCTTCTTCCTGGGCCGCGAGCGAGCCAGCTCGAAGGCGTAGTCCAGCACCCGGTCGACGCCGGTGCGGGTCATCAGCGTCTCCTGCAGCACCACCTCGCGGTCGGTGCCTTCGAAGGCACGCCCGCCGAGCTGGGAGTACTCGCCCTCGGTGTTCTCGCGCACCACCAGGAAGTCGATATCGCCGGGTTCACGCCCCTTCAGCGGGCTCTCGATGCCCGGCATCAGCCGGCACGGCCGCAGGTTGACGTACTGGTCGAAGGCACGCCGAAACTTGAGCAGCGAACCCCAGGCCGAAACGTTGTCCGGCACGCTGTCGGGCCAGCCAACGGCACCGAAGAAGATGGCGTCGAATCGCGTCAGGGTCGCGTACCAGTCGTCCGGCAGCATGTCGCCGTGTTCCATGTAGTAGGCGCAGCTGGCGAAGTCGAAGTGCTCGAACTCCAGCGGCAGGTCGAAGCGGCGTGCCGCCGCCTCCAGCACCTTCAGGCCCTGGGGGACGACCTCCAGGCCGATGCCATCCCCTGCCAGTACCGCGATCTTGTGAGTCATCTCATGTCTCCCGGTTGGGGTGGGTCAGCCGTGGCGAATCGCCACCGTCTTGAGCCGCGTATAGCTCTTCAGCCCCTCGAAGCCCTTCTCGCGACCGTGACCGGAGCGGCCGACGCCACCGAACGGCAGCTCGATGCCACCCGCCGCTCCGTAGTTGTTGACGAACACCTGGCCGCTGCGCACGCCCTTGGCCAGGCGCAGCTGGCGACCGCCGTCGCGGGTCCAGATGCCCGCACAAAGGCCGAAGTCGGTGCCGTTGGCCTGGGCCAAGGCCTCGGCCTCGTCCGAGAAGACCTGCACGGCCAGCACCGGCCCGAACAGCTCTTCGCGCAGCACCTCGTGGCCTTCGGGGATGTCGCTCAAGACCTGAGGCACCACGAAATGCCCTCCCGCGGGCGCCCCCTCCGCCAGACGACCGCGGGCCAGGGTACGAATGCCATCGTCGCGAGCCGCCTCCAGGCGAGCCTCCAGCTTGGCCTTCTGACGGGCGTTGATCAGTGGGCCGCAGTCGGCGTCCGCCTCGCCGGCGTCGCAGCGCAGGGTCTCGAACCGTTCGGCCAGTCGTCCCAGCACGTCATCGGCAATGTCGCGCTGCACCAGCAGGCGACTCCCCGCGGAGCAGGTCTGGCCGGCGTTCTGGATGATGCCGCGCACCACGAAGGGCAGCGCCGCCTCCAGGTCCGCATCGGCGAAGAGAAGCTGAGGCGACTTGCCGCCCAGCTCCATGGTCACGGGCACGTGGTGCTCCGCCGCGGCCTGGGCCACTCGAGTGCCGGTCTCCGGCGAACCGGTGAAGGAGAGGTGATCGATGGCAGGATGCGCCGCCAGCGCGGCCCCCGCTTCGCCGCCCAGGCCCGGCACCACGTTGAGCACACCGGGCGGCAACCCCTGTTCCAAGGCCAGCTCGGCGAGACGCAGCACGCTCAGGCAGGCGTCCTCGGCGGGCTTGAGCACGACGGTATTGCCGGCCGCGAGCGCCGCCGCCACGCAGCGCCCGAAGATCTGGGCGGGATAGTTCCAGGGAATGATCTGGGCGCAGACGCCATAGGGCTCGCGCAGAGTCAGCACCGCGAAATCGCTCTCGAAGGGGATCGTCTCGCCATGCAGCTTGTCGGCGGCCCCGCCGTAGAAGCGGAAGTAGCGGGCACAGGCGGTGATGTCGCCGCGCGCCTGGGTCATGGGCTTGCCGGTATCCGCGCACTCCAGGGCGGCGAGTCGCTCGTGGTCGGCCTCGATGGCGGCGGCGAAGGCCAGCAGCCACTCGCTGCGCCGGCGCGCATTCCAGCCGGCCCAGCCCCCCAGCTCGCCGGCAAAGGCCCGGCTGGCCGCAGTGACCGCCTCATCGACATCGGATGCCTGGCTGCGTGCGATGTGGGCGATCGCCTCGCCGCGCGCTGGCGCTTCGACATCGATGACCGCCTGGGTCGTCACCCAATCGCCGCCGATCAGTGCCTGGCTGCGGGGCAGGGTAGGGAGTGCTGCCATGTGTAGGACTCCTATGCTCGTCATTGTCAGTAGAGAAGGTCGACCAGCCCCAGCGAGATCCACGGCATGTAGGTGATCGCCATCAGGCAGGCCAGCACCACCAGCACGAAGCGCAGCAGCCAGGGGATCAGTTGATCGATGGAAAGCTTGGCCACCGCACAAGCGGCGAACAGATTGACGCCGAGCGGCGGGGTGAACATGCCCAGCGCCAGGTTGACCACGACGATCAGCCCGAAATGCACCGGGTCGATGCCGTACTGCACGGCGATCGGAGTGAAGATCGGTGCCAGCACCAGGATCGCTGCCGAGGTCTCGACGAACATGCCGATGATCAGCAGCATGACGTTGACCGCCAGCAGGAAGGCGATCGGGCTCTCGAACGCCAGGCTCACCCAGTCGGCCACCTGAGACGGCAGCCCGGAGCGGCTGATCAGGAAGCTGAACAGCGCCGCCGCCGAGATGATCAGCATCACCGTGGCGGTGGCCATGACGCTCTGACGCAGGATCGGCCACAGTTCGGACCAGGACAGCTCGCGATACACCAGGCCGCCGACGATCAGCGCGTAGACCACCGCCACCGCCGACGCCTCGGTAGGCGTGAAGACACCGCCATAGATGCCGCCGATGACCACCACCGGCATCAACAGCGCCGCCCAGGCACGTCGGAAGGCTGTGGGAAAGGCGACACTCTCGTCGCTGTCGCGCAGGCCGTAACCGCGGACCTTGCAGAACAGGTAGAGGAAGATCAGCAGTGCGCTGCCGATCAGCAGCCCCGGGCCGATACCGGCGATGAACAGCCGGCCGATGGAGGTATCGGTGCTGACCCCATAGAGGATCAGCGGTATCGAGGGGGGAATCAGCACGCCCAGTTCGGACGATGACGCCTGAATGGAAGCCGCCAGCGGCTTGGGATAGTCGTGCTTGACCATGGCCGGTATCAGAATCGAGCCGATGGCGAAGGTAGTCGCCACGCTGGACCCCGACACCGCGGCGAACAGCATGCAGGTCAGCACGCAGGTCATCGCCAACCCCCCCTGCAACCCGCCGACGATCGACTTGGCCAGGTCCACCAGGCGCTGCGAGATACCGCCGGCAGCCATCAGGTTGCCGGCCAGAATGAAAAAGGGGATCGCCATCAGCGGGAAGTTGTCGATCCCCACGAACATCTGCTGAGGCACCATCAGCAGCGGAAAGCGCGAGAAGAACTCGATGCCGATGATCGAGGCCAGCAGGATGGAAACGGCGATGGGCACGCCGAGAGCGAAGAAGATGATCAGCGACAGACCGATAGCGAGATTCACTGGCCGGACCTCCGAGTCGGTTGAGCGGGATCGTCGCCATTCGGTAGCGTGGCGGCGTCAGTAACCGGTGGCATCGCCTCGCGAGGCGGGGCCTCGGCCTCGACGTCGGCCAGCCCGACGGCTTCGCGCCCTGTCGCCTGTGCCAGCAATCGCGCCACCACGGACAACAGCGAAAAACCGGCCCCGATGGGAATCGCCGCATAGACCCAGGAGATCGAGATCCCCAGCCCCGAGAGCATCTGGTTGCGCACCCGGAAGGTCATGGCAGTGCCGAAGTAGACCAGAACGGCCAGGGCAATGAGGCAGCCCAGAGCGATCGCCGCCTCGAGCAGGATCAATCGCCGGGCGGGAATCAGCTTGTAGATGACCTCGACGGACATCATGTGGCCACCCCGGAAACACGCTGCGGCGGCGAGAAAGACGCACCAGATCATCGACGAGCGAGCTACCACCTCGGACCAGGTCGAAGGCGCATCGAAGACGAAGCGCGTCAGCACCTGGTAGAAGCCCGTGGTCACCGAGACGACGAGCATCAGCACGGCCCCGGCCAGGGCCACCCGGGATAGCTGGCGCTCGATACGCAGGAGGAGTTCCACCATGGCGTTCACCTAGCTGGGCCGGCCCCGGCAGACGCACCGGGGCCGGCGAACGGGCCGATCAGCAGCTGCTGTTGCGGATACGATCCAGCATCTCGCTGCCGTACTCGTCGGTGAAGACCTCGTAGGAGGGCTCCACGGCCTCCTGGAACTGGGACTTGTCGATGTCCTCGACCACCGTCATGCCCTTCTCCTTGAGCTCCTCGACGCCCTCGGTCTCGAGCCGCGAAACCATGGAGCGAGTCGCCTCGGCCCCGGCACGGGCGGCCTCGGTGAACCAGCCCTTCTCCTCATCGCTCAGGCCATCCCACATGATCGGAGAAGCCAGCATGATGGCCGGCGAATAGACGTGGCCGGTCAGCGAGAGGCGGTCCTGCACCTCCCACAGGTTGCCGGTGAGGATCACCGAAATGGGGTTCTCCTGGCCGTCCACGGTGCCCTGTTGAAGCGCGGTGAAGAGCTCGGGGAAGGCCATCGGCGTGGGATGCACGTCCATCTCGCGGAAGGCCGCCATGTGCATCTCGTTCTCCATGGTACGGATCTTCAGTCCCTCGGCGTCCTCCGGCGTCTGCACGTCGCGCTGGCTGTTGGTCAGGTGGCGAAAGCCATTCTCGGTCCAGGCCAGCCCCACCAGATCGTGGTTGCCCATCCGGTCGAGCAGCTCCTGGCCGATCTCACCATCCAGCACGCAGCGAGCCTGGTCGTAGTCCTCGAACAGGAACGGCAGGTCGAGCACATAGGTTTCCGGGACGAAGTTGCCCAGCGGGCCGGTCGAGGTGACGACGACGTCGATGGTGCCGATCTGCAACCCCTCGATCATGGCGCGTTCACCGCCCAGGGCGCCGGAAGGGTGCTCCTCCACGGTGAATTCGCCGCCACTGAGCTCGTCGAGCTTGGCCGCGAAGGCATCGATGCCTTCCGAGTAGTGCGAACTATCCGATGTGGTATGTCCCACGGTAATCGACTGAGCCGCCAGGGCTCCCAGGCTGGTGGCGGCCAGGGCCAGGGTCGAGACGCCGGCAATGGCGGCATGCAGGGCGTTGTGAGCAAAGCGCTTGGTCATTGTTGTATCCCCTTGGGTTTGCGGCTGGGTGAAAACCGACGGCGGCAGCCGTCGGGGTACTGCAAACTGGTATAATGACATGATAATCACCTGACTCTGTCAAATACGACCATGGTCGCAAAGTGCCAATACATGGCGCTGTCAGGGGCGTCATCGCCAGAATCTAGCTCGTCGAAGCCACCCGGAACGCCTCGACGATCTCGCGGAAATCCGTATCGCGCGGAAATCCCAGCGCCTCGGCGCGCCGGGTGTGGAAACGGGTCGGCCAGCTACCGACGATGGCCTGGATGCGCGGGTCCGGATCGTGACGGATACGCTCCACGGCCGTCGGGCCGGCGACCTCGCGCAGCGTCGCGATCATCTCGGCGACGCTGACGGTGATGCCCGGCAACATGAAAGCGCGGAACGCACCGATGGCCTCACCGTCGACCTCGGCGCCATGCAACAGCGCCGCGACCACCGTCTCGGGCGACATCACGAACAGTTCGAGTTCGGTGGGCACTGGGCAGACGGCCTCTTCGCCGTTGAGGGGTTCGCGCAGAATGCTCGAGGCGAAGCTCGACGCGGCCGCATTGGGCCGCCCAGGGCGGATCACGATGGTCGGCAGGCGCAGCACCAGGCCGTCCACCAGACCGCGACGGCTATAATCGTTGATCAGCAGTTCGCACATCGCCTTCTGGGTGCCATAGGAGTTCTGCGGCTGCAGGGCGGTCATGTCATCGAGGATCTCGGGCAACTCGCCGCCATAGGCCGCTACTGAGCTCGCCATCACCAGGCGCGTGGCGGCCAGGCCACGGGCACGGCAGCCCTCTAGCAGGGCACGGGTGGCGTCGAAGTTGACGGCCAAGCCCAGATCGAGATCCGCCTCGGCGGCGGAACTCACCACCGCGGCCAGGTGATAGATGACGTCGGGCCGCGCATCGAGCAGGGCGTCGAAGGCCCCGGGGGCGGTGATGTCGCGGGCCTGGGCGACGACCTCGACGCCAGCCGCCTCGGGGGTGGCGGCCTCGCTCTGGTCGATCAGGGTCAGCCGGCGGATCGGCTCGCCCCGCAGCTCGCCGCGCTTGAGGAGGCGGTGGATCAAGCGCTGGCCGAGAAATCCGGCCGCGCCGGTGATGGCGATATGCATGGTGTCGTGCTTCCTGTGGTTGTCCTTGTGGCGGTTACTGCTGAGAGGGCCGCAGCCCGTGATCCCGTCCCCAGCCGAGACCGGCACGAGTCGCCCCGAACGGGCGGTATTCGCAACCGATCCAGCCGTCATAGCCGAGCGTTTCGAGCCGTGCGAACAGCGCTGGATAATGTACTTCGCCGACATCCGGCTCGTGACGCTCCGGCACGCCGGCGATCTGCACGTGGCCGATGGCCGAAAACTGCCGCTCCAGATGCCGGATCAGATCGCCCTCCATCACCTGGCAGTGGTAGAGGTCGAACTGCAGACGCAGGTTGGGTTCGCCTACCTCCTCCAGCACCGCCATCGCTTGTGCCTGGCGCGAGAGGAAGAAGCCCGGCATGTCACGGGTGTTGATCGGCTCGACCAGCAACTCGCGGCCGCACTTCGCCGCTTCACGGGCGGCGAAGCGCAGGTTCGCTACGTAGGTGGCGTGATGCACGGCCCGCGTTTCGTCATCGGCAGCCAGCGGCAGCAACCCTGCCATGGCATGGACCCGCGGGCAGCCCAGGACATCGGCATAGCGCAGCGCCTCTACCACGGAATCGCGAAACTCCGCTTCGCGCCCCGGCAGGCTGGCCAGCCCACGCTCGCCGCTCTCCCAGTCACCAGGCGGCAGGTTGAACAGCACCTGCTCGAGGCCGCTTTCCTTCAGCGCGGTGCGCAGTGCCTCCGGGGCATGGGCGTAGGGAAAGAGATACTCCACGCCGCGAAAACCGGCCTCGGCGGCCGCAGCGAAGCGCTCGAGGAAATCATGCTCGGTGAACAGCATGCTGAGGTTGGCGGCCAGTCGGATCATCGTCGGTTCCTACTGTATGGGCGGACACTGTCAGTTTTCGGGAACGGCCTAGTCGCGGGGGAAGCGGGCTTCCAGTTCGGCCACCTGTTCGGGGGTCAGTGCTCGCGGGTTGCGACCGTGCAGCAGCAGGTACAGTTTGGCGGTCTCCTCCAGCTCCTCGGTGGCATACACCGCCGCCTCCAGGCTCTTGCCGGCCACCACCGGGCCGTGGTTGGCGAGCAGCACTGCGCTGTGTCGTCCTGCCAGCCCACGCACGGCATCCCCCAGCGCCGGATCGCCCGGCAGGTGATAAGGCACCAGCGGCAGCCTGCCGACCCGCATCACGTAGTAGGCGGTGAGCGGCGGAATGCAGTCGCAGGGGTCGATGTCGGGCAAGCAGGAGACCGCCACCGAATGGGTCGAATGCAGGTGCACGATGGCCTCGGACCGGGGCCGCTCGGCATACATCGCCATGTGCAGGAAGTGCTCCTTGGTGGGCTTGTCGCCGCCCTGCCAGCGCCCGTCGCGGTCGAGACGTGCAATGCGCGACGGATCGAGACGCCCGAGGCAGGCGTTGGTGGGCGTCATCAGCCAGCCACCATCCTCCAGGCGTACGCTGATGTTGCCGCTGGAGCCCATGGTGAGTCCCCTGTCGAACAGCGACTGGCCCAACGTGGCGATCCGTTCGCGCAAGCGGGTCTCGTCGTGGCCTCTCATGCCGCGCCCTCCTCTCCGGTCAGCTCGTCCAGAACCGTGAATGCGCGCGAGAAGAAATCCTCACCGCCGAAGTTGCCCGACTTGAGCGCCAGAGACAGCGGCCCCTCGCGGTGGCTCAGCGGAGCCTGAGTCCAGGGCACGCCGGGGTCGATCTGATCGCCGATGCGAAGCTGGCGAATACCCAGCGCCGAGACCACCGCACCCGAGGTCTCGCCGCCGGCGACCACCAGGCGCCCGACGCCCTCGGCGACCAGGCACTGAGCCAGTTCCCCCAGGGCCTGTTCGACCAGCGCACCGGCACGTTCGACCCCCAGCACCGCCTGGGCGGCCTTGACCCGTTCGGGGTCGGCGGAGGCATGAACCAGTACCGGGTCACCCGCGGCGAGATGCTCGCGAGCGAAGGCCAGGACCGCCCGGACGTGCTTCTCGCCCTCGGCGAGTGCCAGGGGATCGAGGGCAACCCCGGGATGGCGCTGGAGAAAATGCGCCACCTGCCCCAGAGTGGCCCACGAGCAACTGCCCGAGAGCACCAGGGCACCGCCGGAAGCCGGTGCCAGGCTTCCCGGCTCGTCCATCTCGGCCAGCCAGCCGCGTCGGCGGTACTGCCCGGGCAACGCCTGGCCTAGCCCCGAGCCACCGGTGACCAAGGGATAGTCGGCCAAGGCCTCGGCCAGCACCTCAAGGTCGGTATCGTCCAGGGTGTCGCAGATCACATGGCGAATGCCTTCGGCGGCGAGCGCTTCCAGGCGCCGGCGGACCGCATCGCCGCCTTGCGCCAGCGTCGAACGCGCCGCCAGGCCCACCGGATGCGGCGTCTGGCGGCCCAGCACGCGTACCAGATCGGCATCGTGCATCGGGTTGAGGGGATGGTGCTGCATGCCACTGTCGTTGAGCAGGCGGTCGCCGACGAAGAGATGCCCCTGGTAGACGGTGCGGCCGTTGGCCGGAAACGCCGGCACCATCGCCGTCTGGGTGCCGCCCAGCCGCTCCAGCAAGGCATCGGCCACCGGGCCGATATTGCCGGCGTCAGTGGAATCGAAGGTGGAGCAATACTTGAAAAAAAACTGCCTGGCGCCGCGGGCCTGCAGCCAATCGAGCGCTGCCAGCGAATCCGCCACTGCCTGCTCGGCCGGGGTGGAGCGCGACTTCAGCGCCACCACCACGGCATCCACGTCGGCCAGGTCGAGAGCAGCCTCGGGTACGCCAATGGTCTGCACGCAGCGCATGCCGGAACGCACCAGGTTGTTGGCGAGGTCGGTGGCACCGGTGAAGTCGTCGGCAATGGCGCCCAGCACGAGAGTCATGCCTTCGGACCTCCCGCATCGTTGGCGGCCTCGGGCAGCTCGATGCCCGACAGCCGTTGATAGACCTTGATCACCGCCGAGTCGTCCTGGCGACCGAAGCCGGCCCCCTTGGCCGCGGTGAACTGCTGCAGGGCGCTGGCCGCCACCGGAGTGGACATGGCCAGCTCGCGGCCGGTCTCGTGCACCAGATTCAGGTCCTTGACGAAGATGTCCACGGCCGAGAGCGGGGCATAGTCTCCGTTCAGGATGTGCGGCACCCGATTCTCGAACATCCAGGAGTTGCCCGCCGAGTGGGTGATCACCTCATAGACGCTGTGCGGGTCTAGTCCCAGACGAATGCCCAGCGCCATGGCCTCGGCGGCGGTAGCGATGTGCACGCCGGCCAGCAGTTGATTGACCAGTTTCATGCTGGAGCCGACGCCGGCGGCCTCGCCCAGCCGATGAACGGTGGCGGCCATGGCATCGAGCACCGGTGCTGCCAGGTCGAAGGCCGTCGGCGTGCCGGAAGCCATCACCGAGAGCTCACCGTTGCGCGCCTTGGCCGCTCCTCCGCTCACCGGGGCATCGAGCATGGCGAGCTCCATGCTCTCGAGGCGCGCCCCGAGCTCTCGAGCATAGGAAGGCGCCACGGTGGCACACTGGATGACCAGGCTTCCCGGCGCCAGCTGCGCCGCCACGCCCCGTTCGCCGAACAGCACGGCCTCCACCTGCTCGGCGTTGACCACCAGCACCACCACGACATCGCACGCTGCGAGCTCCGAGGGCATGGCAACGCTGCGGCCTCCCTCTACCTCGAACGCCTGGCGTGCATGGGCGGCGATGTCGCAGCCGGTGACATTCAGCCCTCGCTCGAGGAGAGCCAATGCCGTGCCTTGGCCCATGGCGCCGAGGCCGATCACTCCGATGCATGGACTCTCGATCGAATGGCTCACCGGATGCTCTCCTGTAGCGAATGGTCGACGATAACTGGTAGCGCTACCATGATAGCGCTATCATCGTTGTAGAAGATGACGGAAGGCACGGCAAGCGTTGTGATGGAGGGTACGACCAATGTCTAAATCGAACGGCCGGGCACGCCAGAGGCGCGGTTCCGACCAGCCGACGCTCGCCGAAGTCGCCGAGCTGGCCGGCGTCTCGCCCATCACCGCCTCACGGGCGCTGAACACTCCCGAACGGGTCAACGATGCCACACGCCAGCGTGTCCTCGATGCCATGGACCACCTCGGCTACGTCCCCAACCTGGTCGCCGGCAGCCTCGCCTCGGCACGGTCGAAATTCATCGCCGTCATCGTCCCGTCACTGGCCAACGCCGTGTTCATCGAGGTGATCAAGGGCCTGCAGTCCACCTTCGAATCGGCCGGCTATCAGATCCTGCTGGGCAACACCGACTACGACGTCGAGCGCGAGCACCAGTTGGTGAGAACCTTCCTGGGCTGGTCCTGCTCGGCGCTGGTGACCGCAGGACTGCGGCACACCCCGGCATGCCGCGAACTGCTCGCCGGCTGCGACCGCCCGGTGATGGAAGTGATGGAGCTGGGCGAGGCCGTGGACCTGAACGTGGGTCTGGACCATCACGCGGCCGGAGGTCGCATGGCGAGCCACCTGCTGGAACGCGGCTACCGCCATGTCGTCTACGTCGGGGCACGCATGGCCGACGACTATCGCGCCCGCATGCGCTACGAAGGGCACTGCAAGGTACTCGAGACTGCCGGCCTGGAGCCCTCCCTCATCGAGCTCGAGCGACTGGGCAGTCTGGAAGCGGGCGCCCAGGGCCTGGACCAGGTCCGCAACGATCACCCCGACACCGAGGCCATCCACTTCGCCAATGACGACCTAGCCACGGGAGCGCTGCTCCATGCTCAGCGCCTCGGCCTGCGAGTCCCCGGGGACATCGCCATCGCCGGGTTCAACGGCTTGTCGCTGGGGCAGCACGTCACTCCGCGGCTGACCACCATCCAGTCACCGCGAGAGACCATCGGACGCATCGCAGCCGGAGAGGTGATCAAGCGCCTGGCGGGAAGCCGCGTGAACCGGCGCCGCCACGACGTGGGCTTTCACCTCCTGGAGGGCGAAAGCACCTGAGGTGACGAGGCATTCGGGCGGACTACGCCTTGCTTCGACTTTCGCATTAGCCTTGACGCAAAAACCCCTTGCGGCCAGCCTCAGGGGGAGCCATCATCTGCGCCCTCTCGCCGGTCCACCGAGACGACGGGCCCCGGGCGAGGCCAAGACACTTCCCCTTTTCCCGATCTGGATTCGTACCCATGAGCAAAGTCCTGATTATCGGCGCCGGCGGCGTCGGCGGTGTCGTCACCCACAAGTGCGCCCAGCACCCAGACGTCTTCGGCGAGATCATGCTGGCCAGCCGCAACGAGGCGAAGTGCCAGGCCATCGCCGCCCAACTCGATCGCCCCATCCAGACCGCTCGGGTGGATGCCGACGACGTCGAGGCGCTGGTCGCCCTGATCGAGTCGTTCAAGCCCGACGTGCTGATCCACGTGGCCCTGCCCTATCAGGATCTGACCATCATGGAGGCGTGCCTGCGTACCGGCGTGCCCTATCTGGACACGGCCAATTACGAGCACCCCGACGAGGCCAAGTTCGAATACAAGGAGCAGTGGGCCTTCCAGGAGCGCTACGCCAAGGCGGGCAACATGGCCACCCTGGGTTGCGGCTTCGATCCGGGCATGACCAACATCTACTGCGCCTATGCTCAGAAGAACCTGTTCGACGAGATCCACCGAATCGACATCCTGGATGCCAACGGTGGCGACCACGGCTATCCCTTCGCCACCAACTTCAACCCCGAGATCAACATTCGCGAGATCACCGCGAACGGCCGCTACTGGGAGAAGGGCGAGTGGAAGGAGACCGCGCCGCTGGCCGAGAAGCGCACCTTCGACTTCGACGGCATCGGCGAGAAGGACCTCTACCTGCTCTACCACGAGGAGCTCGAATCGCTCAGCCAGAACATCAAGGGCCTGGAGCGCATCCGCTTCTGGATGACCTTCTCCGACAAGTACATCACCCATCTCAAGGTGCTGGAAAACGTCGGCATGACCCGCATCGAGCCGATCGAGTTCCAGGGCCAGCAGATCGCCCCGCTGGAGTTTCTCAAGGCAGTGCTGCCCGATCCGGCCTCGCTGGGTCCGCGCACCAAGGGCAAGACCAACATCGGCGTGATCGCCGACGGCATCAAGGACGGCAAACGTCGCAAGGTGCACATCTATAACATTTGCGACCACCAGGCGTGCTATGAGGAGGTCAAGTCCCAGGCCATCTCCTACACCACCGGCGTGCCGGCGGTGACCGGCGCCATGCTGATGCTCGAGGGCATCTGGAAGGGCGAGGGCGTGTTCAACGTCGAGCAGCTCGACCCCGACCCCTTCATGGCGCGCATCGGCGAGATGGGCCTGCCCTGGCAGGTGGTCGAACTCGACCCCGACCACGACCCGCTGGCCTGATCCATGGCGAACGCACGCGAGCAGGGCCTGGACTTCGACGTCCAGGCCTGCCCCTCCCCGGCCTATGTGGTGGACGACGCCCTGCTGCGCAAGAACCTGGAGCTGCTCGGGCAGGTCCAGGAGCGCAGCGGCGCACGCATCCTGCTGGCGCTCAAGGGCTTCGCCATGTGGGACTGCTTCCCCCTGATCCGCGAATACCTGGTGGGCACCACGGCCAGCGGCCAGGACGAGGCGCGCCTCGGCGCCGAGACCTTCGGCGGCGAAGTGCACGTCTACTCGCCGGCCTTCACCGAGGCCGAGATGGCCGTGGTGCTGCGCTACGCCGACCACCTCAGCTTCAATTCGCCGAGCCAGTGGCGGCGCTTCCGCGAGACGATCGCAGCGGCGCCCCGCCGGGTCTCCTGCGGCCTGCGGGTCAACCCGGAGCACTCCACCGGGGCGGTGCCGCTCTACGACCCCTGCGCGCCGGGCTCGCGGCTCGGCACCCGGGCCGCGGACCTGGCACCCGAGGACTTGGAAGGCCTCGAGGGGCTGCACTTCCACACCCTGTGCGAGCAGGACAGCGACGCCCTGGAAGAGACCCTAGCGACCTTCGAGGCGAAGTTCGGCCGCTACCTCGCCGGCATGAAATGGATGAACCTGGGCGGTGGCCACCATATCACCCGGTCCGACTACGACATCGAGCGGCTGGTGCGAGTGGTCCGCGACTTCAAGGCGCGACATCCGCATCTCACCGTCTACCTGGAACCCGGTGAAGCGATCGCACTCAATACCGGCTACCTGGTCTGCTCGGTGCTGGACATCGTCGACAACGACGGCCCCATCGCCATCCTCGACACCTCCGCCACCGCACACATGCCCGACGTGCTGGAGATGCCCTACCGCCCCGAGATCGTCGGTGCCGGCAAACCGAACGAGAAGGCTCACACCTATCGCCTGGGCGGCCAAACCTGCCTAGCCGGCGACATCGTCGGCGAGTACAGCTTCGATGCGCCGCTGTCGGTCGGCGACCGCCTGGTGTTCACCGACATGGCCCACTACACCATGGTCAAGAACACCACCTTCAACGGCATCCGCCTGCCGTCGATCTGCCGTATCGACGAGGCGAGCCGCACGGTGCGCACGGTCAAGACCTTCGGCTACGTGGATTACATGCAGCGGCTGAGCTGAGCCGACCGCCGCGAACGAAGCCCCTCACGGGGCTTCGTTCCTTTCCGCCACGGACTTGCGACCAACTTCACCGCCGCGCATGCAACCTCTATGGTGGTGAAAACCCACTGTACAGGAAGCCCATGATGCCCGAGGTCTACAAGTTCGGCGGCGCCTCGATCCAGGATGCCGACGCCATTCGCCGCCTGGGTGAACTGCTGACCCGACATGACCTGCGCCCCCGTGCCCTGGTCGTCTCGGCCATGGGCAAGACCACCAACGCCCTGGAAGCGCTACTCGACGCGGCCCGTTCCGACGATACGCATGCCTACCGCGAGCGGCTCGAGGCGATCCGCCAGGCCCACCTGAGGACGGCGGAGGCACTCTTCGGCGCGGACTCCACCACTGCCGCCGCCCTGGAACGGCTGCTCGACGACCTGGATGCCGACCACCGCCACTGCAACGCCGACTATCCCATTCATTACGACCGGACAGTGGGCTTCGGCGAGCTGCTCTCCACCACCCTGGTGGCCGCCTGGCTCAACGAGATCGGCATTGCCACCCACTGGTGCGACGCCCGCGAACTGATCATCACCGACGACCACCATCAGGCCGCCGAAGTCGACTGGACCGAGACCTGCAGGCGGCTCGTCGAGCTGGCTGGGCGAGAGGAGGGGCTGCTGCTGACGCAGGGCTTCATCGGTGCCACGGTCGAGGGTGTGACCACCACTCTGGGGCGCGAGGGGTCGGACTTCAGTGCTGCCATTCTCGCCCACTGCCTCGACGTCGAAGGCCTGACCATCTGGAAGGACGTGCCGGGGCTGTTCAACGCCGACCCGCGGCGCTTCGACAATGCCCGCCAGATCGCGCGGCTCAGCTATGGCGAGGCCGTGGAACAGGCCTGGCACGGCGCCAAGGTGATTCATCCGCGCACCCTAGCACCGCTGCAGCGCAAGTCGATTCCGCTAACCGTGCGCTCCTTTCTGGAACCCGATGCCGTGCCGACTCGCATCGGTCCCGAGGCGGGCGACGGTGACCGCCAGCCCGCCTGCATCCTGCGCGACGACCAAGTGCTGCTCGATGTCACCCCACACGACTTCAGCTTCATGGACGACGCTCGTCTCGGCCGGGTGCTCGCCTGCCTGGCCCATCACGGGCTGCACGCCAACTTCCTCGAATGCGAGGCGATGCGTCTGCGCCTGGCCATCGACGATGAGCCGGCAAAACGTCAGGCGCTGCTGAGCGACCTGAGGGAGGAGTACCGGCTCGAGTGCCAGGCCGGGTTGACGCTGCTCACCGTACGCCACCCCAGCGACCTCCTGCTGCACGGGCTCGGTAGCGGCATGACGATCGTCACCGAGAAACGAACCTCCACCATCGCCCAGCGGCTTTTCCCCAGCGAAGAGTGCCCCGAACGCTGGCGACTGCCGTAGGGGGCCCGCTCGAAAGCTCGCCACTCTCTCCGGCCTGACGCCTCTTCGCTCCGCACATGCGGGGCGTTTTGGCCTCACCCCAGCGCCTTGACCACCAGTTGCACGCCGACAATGGCCATGGCGACGATCACCAAGCGGTAGAACAGCACCTCGCTGACCCGACGCTGCAGCCAGATGCCGCTGTGCACCCCGGCCCAGGCCACCGGCACCAGCAGCAGTGAGGCCCAAGCGCTGGTCAGGTTGATCTCGCCGAGCCACAGGTAAGGCCCCACCTTCATCAGATTCACTAGCGCGAAGGAGATGGCCATGGTGGCGATGAAAGCCTCCTTGGAAAGGCGACGCGGAATCAGGTAGAGATTGAGCGGCGGGGCACCGGCATGGGCCAGAAAACTGGTGAAGCCGCAACCCAGGCCGGCGGGCCACGCCCAGCGCGTGGAGATGGGGCGGGCAGCGACCGGGCGCATCACCATGTAGGCGGCGAATGCCAGGGAGACCAGGCCCAGCAGCAGGCGTACGCCGTTCTCGTCGAGGCTTCCGATCAGCAGGGTACCGATGACCACGCCAATGGCCATTCCCGGCACCAAGCGCCATACCTCGGCGCCGGCCTGGTGGCCCCACCAGGCCTTGACGGTGAAGGCGTCCATGGCCAATAACAGCGGCAAGAGCAGCCCGGCGGCTTCCATGGGCCCGATCGCCAGCGCCATCAACGGTACCGAGAGGGTGCCGAAGCCGCCGGCGAAACCGCCCTTGGAGACGCCGGTCAGATAGGTGGAGGCAACGATCAGGCTCCAGGCCAGCCAGGAGTAGTCGGGCAGCATGGCGGCTTCCTTGCGCGGCGGTGAGTATGGCAAACGCGACAGACACACGAACGCCGGAGCGGAGAGCCGCCCCGGCGTTCGATCTCAGGCCATATCGGCCCGGAGGTCAAGCTCAGCGGCTGGCGTCGTGCATGGCCAGGGCGGTGTCGAGCATGCGGTTGGAGAAGCCCCACTCGTTGTCGTACCAGGCCATGATCTTCACCAGGCGGCCGTTCACCCGGGTGTGGTTGACATCGAAGGTAGAGGAATTGGCATCGTGGTTGAAGTCGATGGAAACCAGCGGCTGAGCGTTGACCGCCAGCACCGGGGAGCTTTCCGCCGCCCTGGCGACGATCTCGTTGATCTCTTCCTTGGTGGTCTCGCGACCGGCGGTGAAGGTCAGATCCACCAGCGAGACGTTGATCACCGGCACGCGCACCGCCAGGCCATCGAACTTGCCCGCGAGCTCGGGGAGCACCAGGCCCACCGCGGCGGCGGCACCGGTCTTGGTGGGAATCATCGAATGCGTCGCACTGCGCGCCCGGTAGGGGTCCTTGTGGTAGACGTCGGAGAGATTCTGGTCGTTGGTGTAGGCATGCACCGTGGTCATCAGGCCATTCTCGATGCCCACGCTGTCGTTGAGGGCCTTGGCCACCGGCGCCAGGCAGTTGGTGGTGCAGGAGGCGTTGGAGACGACGGTGTGCTCGGCAGTGAGCACGTCCTCGTTGACCCCGTAGACCACGGTGGCGTCGGCATCCGGGCTGGGTGCGGAGATGAGCACGCGTTCGGCGCCGGCCTCGATGTGCTTGGCCGCGGCCTCGCGCTTGGTGAACAGCCCCGTGCACTCCATCACCAGGTCGACGCCCAGCGACTGCCAAGGCAGTGCGGAAGGGTCGCGCTCGGAAAGGATGGCGATGCGGCTGCCATCCACGGTGAGGCTCTCCTCGTCATGCTCCACCGTGAAGGGAAAATGGCCGTGCACGGTATCGTGGCGCAGCAGGTGCGCATTGAGAGAAGGGTCGCCCAGGTCGTTGATGGCCACGACCTGAACACGATCGCGGTAGCCATTCTCATACAGGGCGCGCAACACGTTGCGGCCGATGCGTCCGAAGCCGTTGATGGCGATCTTGAGCGTCATGTCCTCTGCTCCTCCAGTGGCATCTTTACAGGAATGTTGGCAGAGCCTGCTGGCAGAGATCCGGCGCGCGTCTTGGGAACCGGCTTGGTGACCCGCGGCTCA
The DNA here is from genome assembly GCF_900100195.1 of Billgrantia gudaonensis. Lineage (GTDB taxonomy): Bacteria > Pseudomonadota > Gammaproteobacteria > Pseudomonadales > Halomonadaceae > Halomonas > Halomonas gudaonensis. Next base: position 124,292 of record NZ_FNES01000010.1, on the reverse strand, counting down.
TGGCATGGACCACAATGTGGCGCAATCCGATCGGTGACTCAAGGATTTTTTAGTAACTTTACAACATATGCAGCAAAGTCTCGACGTTCCAAGCTAGCCGAAGCAACGATCGCTGAGCAAAATGCGTAGGAAACGGCTATCTCTGCCGCGCCATGGCGGCTGAAGTGGGCAGTTCGGTAAATGTAGTAAAGTTACCACCCAGCAACTACCCTTATAGCCTGATGACAGTCGACTTCGAAGAGGAACGAAACCATGAGCGATCCACGTCCGCAGCGCAGCGTGCGGCGTTCCCTGCCGGCACGCAAGCGCATCGCCCTGATCGCCCACGACGGCAAGAAGGCAGAGCTGCTGGAGTGGGCGGCGCGCTGGCAGGAGACCCTCTCTCGGCACGAACTGACCGGAACCGGCACCACGGCGAGCCGAGTATCGAAGGCCTTGGGCCTGCCCGTGCAAGGGCTGATGAGCGGCCCCCTGGGCGGCGATCAGCAAATCGGGGCGTTAATTACCGAGCAGAAGCTCGACCTGCTGATCTTTTTCTGGGATCCCTTCGCCCCTCAGCCCCACGACCCGGACGTCAAGGCACTGTTGCGCCTGGCCGCACTCTGGAACGTGCCGGTGGCTTGCAACGCCGCTAGTGCGGACTTCCTGGTCAGCTCACCCTGGCTCGACCAACCCTACGAAATGGCCATTCCCGACGCTGGAGCCTGGGCCGCCGAGCGTGCCGACGATCGAGGCGCCAGCTGACCTGCCGGCAACGTGCATCGAGCGCATCCTGCGAGCCGGGCCGCTCAGGACCGTGCCACCGCGCGCTGCCCGAGCCGATATCCCAGCCAGGCAGCGGTCAGCCACAGCACCACGCTGATCGACACGTAGCTCAACGCCAGCCAGGAGCGACCGACCTGCCACAGCTGCAGCGTTTCCAGGCCGAAAAGTGAGAACGTGGTGAAGCCGCCGCAAAAGCCGGCGACCAGGAAGGGCTGCGAACGTGCGACTCGACCGTGAGAGCGGCTGGCAGCATAGGCAGCGAAGCCGGCGATCAGCCCGGAACCGATGCCGTTCACTGCCAGGGTGGCCCAGGGAAAGGCCATTCCCGCCAGCGCCAGCGAAACCAGATAGCGCAGCAGCGAACCCAACGCGCTGCCCAGGCCGACGGCGGCATGGGCTCTCCAGCCACTCACGCCAGACCTCCCGCCAGCCAGGCGCCCATCGCCAGGGCGCCCAGGCCCGCCAGCAGGGTAACCGCCACATAGCCGACGGCCAGCGATTCCCTGCCCTGCTGCCACAGCGTCAGGGTCTGCAGGCTGAACGAGGACACGGTGGTATAGCCCCCCAGCAGTCCGATGGCCAGCAGCGACCAGGCCGGCCCCGCCACCAGGCCGCCCCCACCGGCCAGCATCCCCATCAGCCAGGCACCGCTGAGATTGACCGCCAGCGTCCCCCACGGAAAGCGCGTACTCAGTCGTCGCCCCACGACGTCGACCACGGCCAGGCGAGCCATGCCGCCCACGGCACCGCCGAGCGTCACGGCCAGCATCTCCACTCCATCCACCTGCATCACCAACTCCTGCCAAGAACGATTCGCCGAGCGAGTGGCGGATGAGTATCGCACGCCAGACGAGCCAGCGGCAGGACGAGCCACCGACCGATATGAGACGAACAGCTCATGATGTACAATTCATGTACATGAAATGGAATGCCATGCCATCACTCGTGGTCGGGTCGTAAAGCCCGTATCATGAGAATGTCAATATAACCATCGCCCACGCCACGAGACGGAGGTCACAGCGTGAATCCCTTGCGAGCCCTACCCCTGATGCTCGGCTGGCTGCTGATTGCCCTGATGGCTTTCGCCGCCCCCGTCCAGGCCCAGGAATCGGCAGATACGAGCGGCAGCCAGCCGCCCGCCTACGACACCCTGGCCGATCTGCTGGAAAACGAGGAAACCCGACAGCAACTGATCGAACAGCTGCGTGGCATGGCTGGCGAGACATCCGACTCGGCTGCCGCCGAAGAGGCTACCGCGGAGCCTTCGATTCCCCGCCAGTTGGCCGAACTCACCAGCCGCGTGGGCAGCGACATCGGCAACCAGTTCGAGGCCATCGCCTCAGCCATCGGCGGCATGTTCTCGAGCGACTTGGACAGCACGTTCGACATGGCCGCCTTCACCAGCGCCGCCATCAACCTCGGCCTGGTGATACTCGCCACCGTGGCCCTGTTCGTTGCCTTCCGACACATGGCCAAACCACTGTTCACGGGAATCAGCCAGTGGTCGCTCAACGGCAGCGGCCTGACGCCGATTCTGCGCCTGGTGATCTGCGTCGCCCTGGCCGCGGTGGTGGACGTGCTGGTGGTCGCACTGGCCTACCTGGGCGGCAATCTCATCGCCACCTTCGCCATCGGCGAGACCGGCGAACTCTCAACCCGCGCCTCGTTGTTCCTCAATGCCTTCCTGGTGATCGAGTTGCTCAAGGTCGGCGTGCGCATGTTGTTCGCTTCGCGCTACGACGGCCTGCGCCTGCTCCCCATCGGCGCTGGCGAAGCTTCTTACTGGAATCGCTGGATCGCCCGGCTCATCGGCCTGGTGGGCTATGGGCTGATGGTGGTGGTACCGCTGGTCAATGCCTACGTGGCGCCCGCGGTGGGCCAGGGGCTGGGCACGCTGATCATGATCGGCGCCTTCCTGTACGCCGTGGTCGTGGTGCTCAAGAACCGAGGTCGTCTGCGCAACGCTATCGACGCCAAGGCCGACAAGGCCACCATGGCGGCCAGCCGGGTCAGCCTGCAGCTGTTCGCACGCATCTGGCATCTCTTCGCCCTGGCCTATTTCGTCATGGTGCTGACGGTGACCCTGACCCGCCCCGTCGATGCCCTGCCCTTCGTGCTTTTCGCCACGCTGAAGACCATCGCCGCCGTGGTGGTGGGTCTGCTGGCCTCGAACTTCCTGACCCAGACCATCGGTCGCCGGATCCGCCTGACCGACGATCTACGCCGCAAGCTGCCTCTTCTCGAAGCGCGCCTCAACAGCTACGTACCCAACGCGCTGAGGGTGATTCGCACCGTCATCGTGGTGCTGGTGGTGATGGTGGTGCTCAATGCCTGGAACGTCTTCGACCTGGCGGCCTGGTACGCCTCGGAGGCCGGCCGCGGCCTGGTCGCCAAGCTGATCAGCGTGGCGATGATCCTGGTCATCGCCGTCATGGCGTGGCTGGCGCTGGCCAGCCTGATCGAGCACAAGCTCAACCCAGAGACCGGTGGGGGCGTACCCTCGGCCCGCGCCCAGACGCTGCTCACCCTATTCCGCAACGCCCTGGCGATCGCCCTGATCACCATGACGGCGATGATCGTGCTGGCCGAAATCGGCATCAACATCGGCCCGCTGATCGCCGGTGCCGGGGTGCTCGGGCTGGCCATCGGCTTCGGCGCCCAGAAGCTGGTACAGGACATCATCACCGGCATCTTCATTCAGGTGGAAAACGCCATGAACACCGGCGACGTGGTCACGGTGGGCGGCATCACCGGTACCGCCGAGAAGCTGAGCATCCGCTCGGTGGGCATCCGCGATCTCTCGGGTACCTACCACCTGGTGCCTTTCTCCAGCGTGGACACCGTATCCAACTACATGCGTGAGTTCGGCAACCACGTCGGCGAGTATGGCATCGCCTACCGCGAGAGCATCGACGAAGCCATCGAGCAGCTCAAGATCGCCTTCGAGGACCTCAAGGCCAGCGACGAGCACGGCCACAAGCTGCTGGAACCGCTCAACGTGGCTGGCGTCATCGCCCTGGCCGACAGCTCGGTCAACATTCGGGTGGTCATCAAGACCACCCCCGGTGACCAGTGGGCCGTGGGGCGTGCCTACAACCGTCTGGTCAAGCTGCGTTTCGACGAGGCGGGCATCGAGATTCCCTTCCCGCACACCACCCTCTACTTCGGCGAGGACAAGCGGGGCCAGGCCCCCGCGGCCAACGTGCGGGTGCTGGAGTCGCACTCGGGGGCGGCGAACGCCAGCGCTCCGGCGCGCGTGGACGACCCGCAGCACGGGATCCAGGAGAGCGCCCACTCGGACCACGAAAAGCCGAGCGAAGACGACGTCGACCAGACCTGATCGCCACAGGCGCGGGTCACCACGCAAAACGGGGCTGCCATTCGGCAGCCCCGTTTTGCGTGAGCCTTGCGATGCTCCAGCCCGCTCAGCCGGCCTTGCGGCCTTTTTCCCTGCCGTTGTGGGCAGCATTCTCTGCCGGCTGCGGAAGCGACGGCAACGACTTGTCGAGCAGCTCCACGCTCTGGCGATAGTAGAGCTGGCTCTTGTTGTGTTCGCCGAGGTTGGCATAAAGGCGCGCCAGCTCGGCGCAGACCACACCGCTGGGACGCTGGCGCTGGCTGGCTTCGAAGTACTCCTGCGCCTTGCCCCAATAGGCATTGCGTAGCGACAGCCGGCCCAGCGTCAGCAGCAGATCGGGATCGTTGGGACGCTCCTGCAACCACTTCTCGGCATGAACCAACTGGCGGGCAGGATCGACGTTGAGCAGGCCATAGCGCAGCACCAGACGACTGTCCCAGTGCTCCTTGAGGGAGTGACGCAGCAGGCGCTCGGCGATTCCCTCTTCCTTGCCGCGCACCAGGGCCTCGGTGTAGAGCGCGATCAGCTCGACGTTACCGCGCAGGCTGTCCGGCATGTCGGCCCACAGGTTGCGCACCCGCTCCACGTGACTGGGATCGCGCGCCTCCTGAATCAGCAGCTCGCGATAGGCACGCAGCTCGAGCTGGTTGCGCTCTTCGGCAGAGACCAGTTGCCGAGCGGCCAGCCGCGGCATGAGACGACGCAGTCCTTCCCAGTCGTTGACGCTCAGATAGGCCTGCTTGAGCTGCTTGAGCACCTGCGGGTGATTGGGCAGTTGCCGGTCGAGCCGAGTCAGAATGGCCAGCGCTTCCTCGTACTGCTGGCGATCGAGCATCAGTTGCGCCTGCATCAGCCCCACCGCGGTATCGGCGCCCTGGGTGCTCAGATGGGCGCGTTTGAGCAGGGTGTCGGCCTGCTCGAAGCGCCCCTGATAGTGGGCAGCGAGCGCTGCGGAGAGGTAGTTGACCAGCGGCGTACTGGAATCGTCCGCCGCCTTGACCAGCGACTTCTCGGCACGCTTCCAGCGCCCCTCGGCCAGGGCGACCAGGCCGCGCACGGTGCGCCGCATCGCATTGCGGTGACGGGTCCGGCTGTTCCATACCTTGAAGCGGCTGACCGGGCGCGACAGCCGAGCCAGAATGCGCAGGGCGAAGTGCAGCACCAGGAAGGCGGCCAGCAGCAGCACCAGGCCGAACCAGAACGAGGTCTGCACGGATGTCTCGCCCACCCGGATCAGCCAATAGCCCGGCACGGAAACCATCAGCTGCCCGAACAGCGCTCCCAGTGCCAGGCCGACGACGACGATCAGGATCAGCTTTCTCATGCGTCATCTCCCTGCTCGTCGCGCGAGCCGAAGCGGCGTTCGATGAAGGTCTCGAGCGCCTCGTGGGAGCCGCTGATGTCGGGCAATTCGGGGCGAATCGTCTCGCCCTTGAGCGATTCGAGGCGCTCGACGACGGCCTGGACTTCCTCACGGTCGGTGGCGTAGTAACCGTCGATCAGCGTCAGTGCCTTGTCGAGACTCGCCTCGAAGAGATCCTGCTCTTCCTTGAGCAGTGCCAGCTGGGCCTGTTCGAGCACCAGACGTACGCTCTGGCGCAGATAGGACTCCTGCTCGGGGCTGATCAGGCTCTCCAGCGCCTGGTCGTGGTGGCGAACCACCACCAGATCCTTGAGCTCCTCGCCGAAGCGCGACAGCTGCTGCTGCCAGCCACCGTCGGGCGCTTCCTCGATGCCCGAACGCGCCGGGATCTCTTCCAGCTCGCGGGAGAGCGGCAACTGAGCGAGACGCTCCTGCTGGGCGTTGAGAGCCAGGTAGAGTCCGCTACGATCGACCTGAGGCACGCCCTCGAGGATGGCGATCTCCGAGGCGATGGAACGGCGGACGGAGAGCAGCGCGGGGTTGTCGGCCTCGCTCAGGCGTTCGTCGGCGGTCTCCAGCAGGGCGATGGCGCCCTCGACGTCGCGCTCGAGCTGCAGCCGCTGGTTGGCCAGGCGCAGCAGGTAAGCGGCTTCGGCGTGCAGCCACTCGCGAGCATCGGGCTCCTGCTCGCTGGAAAGCTCGTCGAGAACCTGGTCCAGAGTGCCATCGATCTCGCTACGGTAATCGCTGAACCGCTCTCTCAGCTCGTCGAGAGCGGCGTTCAATTCGGCGTTGCGCTCGCTCTCGCCCTCCTCCAGCCGGGTTTCGAGTTCGGCCAGGGCGTCCTGGGTGGCGGCGCTGTCGGCACGCGATTCGAGCTCGGCCAGGCGCTGCTGCTGCCCGTCGATGCGTTGCCATATGCGCTGGGCGAAGAACCCCGCTGCCAGGGCCAGCACCACCACCAGCACCAGTGCCAGGGCGCCGCTCTTGCTGCCCTTGCTCTGGCCGCCGTTGCCCCCGCCAGCGGCGGGAGCAGCGTTGGCCTTGCCGCCGCCCGAGCCACCGCCCGACCGGGACGGCTCGGCCTTGTCGGTCTTGCTGCCCGACTTGCTGGGTTGCGACTTGCCGGCCTTGGCGCCCGCCTGGCTCGCTTGCGACGTGTCGGCCTGAGCGCTTGCCTTGCCAGCCTGCGGCTCGTCGCCCCGGCCCTCCGTCTTGCTCGCGGTCGACGTGTCCTTGCCGTCGCGGGCCGCCGCCGTCGGCTTGTTCTGCTTGCCTGTCGATGCCTTGTCCGCCGACGGGTTCGCGGCAGGCGTATCACGACTCGTTCCCGAACGGCCGGGAGGCGCCTTGGAAGTCTTGCCGGCCGCACTCCCCTCCCGCGACGATTTGTCACTCGGTGCGGTACGCTTGTCGTCGGCACTACCGCTCTGACCGGTAGCTTCACGGCGCTCGCTGCCCTGAGCCTCGCCGGATGGCGACTTGCGTTCGTCCTGCTCGTTGGTCTGTTTGCTCATCAGTCGCTAGCCCTTATTCGAGATCTTCGTGATCGACATCGGCATTTCCGGGGTGACAGGCCCCGGCCACCGCGTCGGCCAGTGCGGCCGGCGTGGCACCCGACGCCACCACGGGGGCGCGAAACCCCAGGTTGACGGCCAGTGTAGCCAAACGACGACTGGACACGATTAGCGGTTGGTTCAAGGTCGACTCGGTGCACCATCTTGCCAGATGCTGCAGCAATTCTCCGCTGCTGATCACCAGCGCACGAAAGTCGCCGCTCTCCAGGCGCTTCGCCTCGAGCGGTGGCGGCGGCACGAGGCAACGCCGGTAGAGCGCCAGGCGTGTGACGCGTGCCCCACGCCCCGACAGCGCATCGGCGAGCAGCGTGCGCCCCCCCTCGCCGGCAACCAGCAGTACCCGCTGCCCATCGAGAGCGCGCAGCGACCCCAGGCGCAACAGCGCCTCACTGGTGTCTTCTGCGGCATCGGCCGGTGGCACGTGGACGCGTACCCCAAGGCGTTCATTGAGCGTAGCAGCCGTGGCTCGGCCCACGGCGTACCAGGCAGTGCCCAGCGGCAGCTGCGGCCAGTAGCGATCGAGCGCCTCGGCGAGGCACTCGGCAGCGAAGGGGCTGACCACCACCACCCGCTGAAAGTGATCGAAATCGAGCCAGGCGCTGCGCATCGCCGGGCTCTCGGGCAACGGCTCCAGCACCATGGCCTCGACATGAGCCACGCAGAAGCCCGCCGCCTGGATGGCGGCGGCCAGCGCCCGGGCCCGCTCGCCCGGACGGCAGATGAGTACCGGCCGGGAGGCGGCCATCAGCCGCCGTAGACCTCGGCAAGAATCTCCCCAGCCCCCTGGTCGAGCAGATCCTCGGCCACGCGAATGCCCAGGGCTTCCGGTTCGTGGATCGAGCCGCGTCCCTCGGCGCGCAGCACCTCGGTGCCTTCGGGGTTGCCGACCAGGGCGCGCAGCCACAGGGTCTGGCCGTCGTTCTCGAAGGTCGCATAGCCGCCGATGGGTACCTGGCACCCTCCCTCGAGACGGGTGTTCATGGCCCGCTCGGCACGCACGCGAGTGGCGGTATCCGGATCATCCAGGGGGGCCAGCAGGCCGATCAGCTCAGGATCGTGGATGCGACACTCGATACCCAGGGCCCCCTGGCCACAGGCCGGCAGGCACACCTCGGGCGGCAGCTCCATGGCGATGCGATCTTCCAGACCCAGCCGCTTGAGCCCCGAGGTGGCCAGCAGGATGGCGTCGAACTCGCCGGCATCGAGCTTGCCCAGACGGGTCTGGACGTTGCCGCGCAGGTTGGCAATCTCGAGATCGGGCCGTGCTTCGCGCATTTGCAGGGCACGCCGCAGGCTGGAGGTGCCCATGCGGGCCCCTTCGGGCAGTTCGTCCAGCGAGCGGTAGTCATTGGAGACGAAGGCATCGGTGGGTTCGGCGCCGGCCAGGATCACCGACAGGCCCAGCCCCTCGGGGAAGTGCATGGGCACGTCCTTCATGGAGTGCACGGCGATGTCGGCACGCCCGTCGAGGATCGCCTCTTCCAACTCCTTGACGAACAGTCCCTTGCCGCCCACCTTGGCCAACGGCGTATCGAGGATCTTGTCGCCGCGGGTGGACAGTGCGACCAGCTCCACTTCCAGGCCGGGGTGCTCGGCCATGAGCCGATCACGAACGTGTTCGGCCTGCCACATGGCCAGTTGACTCTTGCGCGTGGCAATACGCAGCGTATCGATGGATCGCACGTGGTTCTCCCCATGCTGGGGCCCGGCGGGCCCGACTGAGCGGTAACTGCCGCAGACGGTCGCGACCGCGGGCATCTCGAATCATTGCCAACATCATAAAGCACCCGGGGGAGCAGGAAAAACTCGCACACCTTGACGCAAGGCACTGTTCAGCCCATGCGAGGGACCCCGAGGACGAGCCGAGGGTCGGCTCACCCGACAGCCGCCCGCCCCTCGCCAGCCGCACCGACTCTGGTACACTGCGAGACCATGATCGGAAGCCGCCCCGCGCCTTCCCCGAGTATCGTCACAAGTACCGTTGCCAAGTACCCTGCAGGATGTTCACGCCGATGAGCCCTAATTCCTCAAGCTCCAGCACCAATCAGTCCTGGGGCGGTCGTTTCAGCGAACCCACCGACGCCTTCGTCGCACGCTTCACCGCTTCGGTCGGTTTCGACCAGCGCCTCGCCCTGCAGGACATCCGGGGCTCCGTCGCCCACGCCACCATGCTGGCGCGGGTAGGCGTGCTGACCGACGACGAGCGCGACGCCATCGTGGTCGGCCTCGACGAGATCCGCAGCGAAATCGAGGCGGGCACGTTTCAGTGGTCGGTGCCGCTCGAGGACGTGCACATGAACATCGAAGCGCGTCTCACCGAGAAGATCGGCATCACCGGCAAGAAGCTGCATACCGGCCGCTCGCGCAACGACCAGGTGGCCACCGACATCCGCCTCTACCTGCGCGATGCCATCGACACCGTCGAAGCCGAACTCACGCGCCTGCGCCAGGGGCTGATCGAACTGGCCGAGCGGCAGGCCGACACCATCATGCCCGGCTTCACCCACCTGCAGACCGCTCAGCCGGTGACCTTCGGTCACCACCTGCTGGCGTGGCAAGAGATGCTGGCCCGCGACCACGAGCGGCTGCTCGACTGCCGCCGTCGGGTCAACGTGCTGCCGCTGGGCGCCGCCGCTCTCGCCGGCACCACCTACCCCATCGACCGCCACGTCACCGCCGAACTGCTCGGCTTCGAGCGTCCCGCAGAGAACTCACTCGACGCGGTGAGCGATCGCGATTTCGCCATCGAGTTCACCAGCTTCGCCAGCATCCTGCTGATGCACCTGTCGCGCATGAGCGAAGAACTGGTGCTGTGGACCAGCGCCCAGTTCGACTTCATCGACCTGCCCGACCGCTTCTGCACCGGATCCTCGATCATGCCGCAGAAGAAGAACCCCGACGTGCCCGAGCTGGTACGCGGCAAGACCGGGCGCGTCTACGGCCACCTGATGGGCCTGCTGACGCTGATGAAGTCGCAGCCGCTGGCCTACAACAAGGACAATCAGGAGGACAAGGAGCCGCTGTTCGACAGCGTCGACACGGTGCGCGACTGCCTCAAGGCGTTCGCCGATATGGTGCCGGCCATCGAACCCAAGAAGGCGAGCATGTTCGATGCGGCGCGCCGCGGCTTCTCCACCGCCACCGATCTGGCCGACTACCTGGTTTGCCGTGGCGTGGCCTTCCGCGACGCCCACGAGATCGTCGGCCAGTCGGTGGCCTACGGTCTGAAAACCGGCAAAGACCTGTCGGAAATGACCCTGGAAGAGCTGCAGCAGTTCTCCGACGCCATCGCCGACGACGTCTTCGCGGTGCTGACCCTGGAGGGCTCGGTGGCCGCCCGCAACCACATCGGCGGCACCGCCCCCGATCAGGTCCGCGCCGCCGCCCAGCGGGCCCGCGACGCCCTGACCAGTCTGGAGCGCCCGGCATGACGGCGCGCCTGGCACTGGGCGTCGTCCTGCTGGCGGCACTGCTCGTGGCCGGCTGCGGGCAGAAAGGTCCGCTCTATCTGCCCGACGACGAGGCCGCCGCCGAGCGCTACGACCGCAGCGCTCCCGCAGACGATGCGCCAGCCGACGAGGACAGCGACTGACATGGACCATTTCGACTACCGCGACGGCGTGCTCTACGCCGAGCAGGTTCCCCTGACCCGCATCGCCGACGAGGTTGGTACGCCCTGCTACGTCTACTCACGCGCCACGCTCACTCGCCACTTCCGCGCCTATGCCGAGGCACTGGGCGGCCACCCGCACCTGATCTGCTATGCGGTCAAGGCCAACTCCAATCTGGCGGTGCTCGACCTGCTGGCGCGCCTCGGCGCCGGCTTCGACATCGTCTCGGTGGGCGAATTGGAGCGCGTGCTGGCCGCCGGCGGCGACCCGGCCAAGGTGGTCTTCTCCGGCGTGGCCAAGCAGGAGGCGGAGATGGCCCGCGCGCTCGACGTGGGCATCAAGTGCTTCAACGTCGAATCGCGACCCGAACTCGAGCGACTGAGCCGGGTCGCCGAACGGCTCGGCACCGTGGCGCCGGTATCGCTGCGCGTCAATCCCGACGTCGACGCCGGCACCCACCCCTACATCTCCACCGGGCTCAAGGAGAACAAGTTCGGCATCCCGGTGGACGAGGCGCTGGCGGTCTACGAGCTCGCCGCCACCCTGCCCGGAGTGAAGGTGGTGGGGCTGGACTGTCATATCGGCTCGCAGCTCACCGAGCTCGCCCCTTTCCTCGACGCCCTGGATCGCCTGCTGCTGCTGCTGGAACGCCTGCGCGAGCGGGGCATCGAAGTCGAGCACCTCGACCTGGGGGGCGGGCTCGGCGTGCCCTACCGCGACGAGCGCCCACCGCAACCCTTCGACTACGCCGCCTCGCTGCTCGAGCGCCTGGCGCGCTGGGAAGGCGGCGAGCGGCTCACCTTGCTATTCGAGCCGGGCCGCTCGATCGCTGCCAACGCCGGGGTACTGCTCACTCGAGTGGAGTACCTCAAGCCGGGTGAGAGCAAGAATTTCGCCATCGTCGATGCCGGCATGAACGACCTCATCCGTCCCTCGCTCTACCAGGCATGGCAGGCGATCCTCCCGGCGGATACGCGGCCCGTGCGCGAGAGCGCCATCTACGACGTGGTGGGCCCGGTGTGCGAGACCGGCGACTTCCTCGGCAAGGACCGGCCGCTGGCCATCGCCGAGGGCGACCTGCTCGCGGTGCGCTCGGCCGGCGCCTACGGCTTCGTGATGGCCTCCAACTACAACAGCCGCCCGCGTCCTGCCGAGGTGATGGTGGACGCCGGCCGTTACCAGATCGTCCGCCAGCGCGAAACCCTGTCCGACCTATGGGCCGGAGAGTCGCGGCTGCTGGACGACGACGCCGAGGGGGAACGCTGATGCTGCTGCATTTCACCAAGATGCATGGCCTCGGCAACGACTTCATGGTGATCGACCTGGTCACCCAGCGAGCCCGGCTACGCGACGAGCAGATCCGGCGCCTCGCCGACCGCCGCTTCGGCGTGGGCTTCGATCAGCTGCTCGTCGTCGAGCCACCCCGCGACCCGGACATGGACTTCCGCTACCGCATCTTCAACGCCGACGGCAGCGAGGTGGAGAACTGTGGCAACGGCGCGCGCTGCTTCGCCCGCTTCGTGCGCGACCAGCGCCTCACCCACAAGCGCGAAATCCGCGTCGAGACGGCGGGCGGGCCGCTGACGCTACGCATCGAAGACGACGATCAGGTCACGGTGGACATGGGCACGCCGCGTTTCGCGCCCGAGTCGCTACCTTTCCAGGCCGATGGCGAACGTCCGTTGCATGCCCTGGAAGTCGATGGCGAACGCGTCGAGATCGGCGTCGTGTCGATGGGCAATCCCCATGCGGTGCTGCGGGTCGACGATGTCGATTGCGCGCCCGTCGAGCGCCTCGGGCCGATCATCGAAGCCCACCCGCGCTTCCCCCGACGCGTCAACGTCGGTTTCATGCAGATCGTCTCGGCACATGAGATACGCCTGCGCGTTTTCGAGCGCGGCAGCGGCGAGACGCTGGCCTGCGGCACCGGTGCCTGCGCCGCAGTGGCCTGCGGCATTCGCCAGGGGGTACTGGAAAGCCCGGTCACCGTGCACTTGCGCGGCGGCGACCTGCGCATCGCCTGGTCCGGCGATGACACGCCGCTGACCATGACCGGCCCGGCCGAACGCGTCTTCGACGGGCGTATCGTCCTCCACTAGCGCGCCCCTCAGCCAAGGAGACCGCCATGCCCCGATCCGCACCCGAACCGCGCAAGACTCTGGACCCCGACCGGGTTGCCGAATGGTTGGCCCGCCACCCGGAGTTCTTCGTGGGGCGCGAGGGCCTGCTGCAGCAGCTCAAGGTGCCGCATCCCGAAGCGCGCGGCGCCACGTCGCTACTCGAGCGTCTGGTGCACGACCTGCGCCAGCGTGCCGAACAGGCCGAATGGCGCCTCGATCAGTTGCTGGAATCGGCCCGCCACAACGAGGCGCAGTATCGCCGTACCCGCGAGCTGGTGCTGGGTCTGCTCGAGGCCGAGGACAACGACGCCCTGGGACAGGCGCTGGCCACCCAGATGGCCGAACGCTTCCAGATCCCCACGGTGGCGCTGTGGTGCGAGCCTTCGCTCACCGACCGCGAACCGCAGCCACCACAGCCGCCGCGGCAAGTGCTCGACGATCACGCCCGTGCCCGCCTGGCGGCCTTGCTCGACGGACGCACCAGCCGCTGCACCCGCCTCACTCCCACCGACTGGGCCCAGTTGCTGCCCCACACCGATGCCCCTCGCCAGGCCGGCTCCTGTGCCCTGGCACGCCTCGCTCTCGGCGAGCCGCTGGGCTACCTGATACTGGCCAGCCCCGATCCCGACCACTTCCGCGCCAGCATGGACACGCTGTTCACCGAATACCTGAGCGACGTCCTGTCGCGCTTGCTGATGCTGCCAGGTCCGACGCTGAATGGCTGACAGCACCCTGCGCGCCCAGGTGGCCGCCTGCCTCGCCGAACTGGCGGCTACCGCCAGCCCCGCAACGGTGAGCGCCTATCGTCATGATCTCGAGGCGCTCGCCGGCTTTCTGGAAGCGCAGGGAGTCCACGATGCCGGCGAGCTGGATGCAGCACGGATAAGGCGCTTCCTGGGAGCCGAACGCGCCCGCGGCCTGGCGCCACGCAGCCTGGCAAGGCGCCGCGCCGCGATCTCGCGATTCGCCGCTCACCTGGTGGCCCGGGGCGTACTGACCCACAATCCGGTGAGCCTCGCCCCTGCGCCGCGCCAGCCGTCCCACCTGCCCAAACCGCTGGACGCCGACCAACTGGCGAGGTTTCTCGACACGCCCCATGACGACACGCCGCTGGCCAGGCGCGATCAAGCCATGGTGGAACTCTTCTACTCCAGCGGCCTGCGTCTGGCCGAACTGGCCGGCCTCGACCTCGGCGACCTGCAGGCGCAGCGCGTACGCGTCACCGGCAAGGGCGGTAAACCGCGTCAGGTACCGGTGGGCAGGCGCGCCAGCCAGGCGCTGACCGCCTGGCTGGCGGTGCGCGGCCAGCTGGCCGGCGACGGCGAGCCGGCGCTGTTCGTCGGCGCCCGAGGCGGACGACTCGGGCATCGCGCCATCCAGAAGCGCCTCAGCGAATTGGCACGCCGCCGCGGCCTGCCCGAGCACCTGCATCCGCACCGTCTGCGCCACTCCTTCGCCAGCCACCTGCTGGAGTCGAGCCAGGATCTGCGGGCCGTGCAGGAGCTGCTCGGCCATGCCAACCTCGCTACCACCCAGGTCTACACGCGGCTGGACTGGCAGCACCTGGCGGAGAGCTACGATGCCGCCCATCCACGCGCCCACCGCCGCCGCCACGACCCAAGCCCCGAATGAACGGACGCCGGTTGCCGAGGGGCATCACGGAAAATCGCTACCGACTGGGTACGGCTTGCGTCGTCGGGTCGTGACGGCCGTTCGCTGGCGGGGCACTGCTCACCCGGCGGGGTCGTCGAGCAGCCATGCATCCAGTTGCGCCGCCGCCTCGTCCACGCCTTGACGCTTGAGTGCCGAGAACAGCTGAACGCTCACCAGATCCTCCCACTCCTGCAAACGGTGGCGAACCTGCTGAAGCGCCCCCCGGGCCGCCCCCGGTTTCAGCTTGTCGGCCTTGGTCAGCAGGATGCGTACCGGCATGTCCTGCTCATCGGCCCAGCCCAGCATCATCTGGTCGAACTCCGTGAGCGGGTGACGCACATCCATCATCAGCACCACGCCCCTGAGCGAACGGCGCGCGCGCAGATAGTCGGAAAGGTGGCGCTGCCACTCCAGCTTGACCTTCTCGGGTACCTTGGCATAGCCGTAGCCCGGCAGATCCACCAGCCGACGGTCGGCATCGCCGGCCACGGTGAAGAAGTTGATCAGCTGCGTTCGCCCCGGCGTCCGCGACGTCCGAGCCAATGCCTTCTGCTGCGTCAGTGCATTGATGGCGCTGGACTTGCCGGCGTTGGAACGGCCCGCGAAAGCCACCTCGGCACCGGCGTCGGGCGGACACTGCTCGAGCGTCGGCGAACTGGTGAGAAAACGGGCGGTGTGGTAGTTGAGTCGAGGCATGGCATCACTGTGCGGCAAAGGGTCATCGCCCGGGGGAGCGGCCTGCATTCCCGATAGGCGGGGGATTCGTTATAATGCAGTGTCTTTTGTCTGCGACCTGGGCGCGCTAGTGTACCACCGTGCTCTCGTCGGCAGCGACCGCGGGGAGAGTCGCTGTAGCGCGACAGGGCGAGCCCGGCCTGGCACCAGCGGGATCTGGGCGGCACCCAGGATGCGTACCGGTAATCAAACACAACGGCATAGTGGATCAGCAATGAGAAAGTTACTGGCAAGCCTGGCATTCACCATGGGCGCCGTCGGCGCCGCCCACGCGGATATGGCAGCGGACGCAGACCCCGCTGCCGGCGAGGAGAAGGCGCAGCCCTGCGCCGCCTGCCATGGGCAGGAAGGCATCAGCTCCGCCCCCTCTTTCCCGCACCTCGCCGGCCAGAAGATGTCCTACACGGCCAAGCAGATCATGGACATTCGCGACGGTAACCGCGAAGTGGCCGAAATGGCCGGCCAGGTCGACGACTTCTCCGACCAGGACGCTTGGGACGTGGCCGCCTACTTCGCCGAGCAGGACCCCAACGTCGGCCAGGCCAAGGACGACGAGGCGCTGCTGGCCCGTGGCGAGGAGCTCTACCGCGCCGGCGACATGGCCAAGGGCATTCCGGCTTGCGCCGCCTGCCACACCCCCACTGGCGAGGGCATCGGCACCGCCGGCTATCCGGCCGTCTCCGGTCAGTTCGCCGAATACACCGTGAGCACGCTGCAGGACTTCGCCGCCGGCGAGCGCGCCAACGATCCCAACGCCATCATGCGTGACATCGCCTCCAAGATGAGCGATGACGACATGGAAGCCGTGGCCAACTACATCCTGGGGCTGCACTGAGCGATGCCGTAACCGCGTCGCGGCGGGCCGCTTCCGGCCGAGGTTTCACGAAGGCGGCGCTCGGCCGCCTTCGTCTTTTCGTGGGCCGGGAACCCGGCTGCGGTTACCGGCTCCAAGGAAGCGATGCCCACTCGGCACATCGACCGTTCCACCAAGGAGACATGCAGCATGCGCAAGACGATCCCGTTAATGGCCATGGCGCTGGCCGCCCTCGCCCTGTCCACCCTGGCCACGGCTCAATCGCTGGTCGAAGGCGAACACTACGAGGTGCTCGAAGAGCCGGTCGAGACTCAGGTCGCCGAGGACAAGATCGAAGTCACCGAAGCCTTCTGGTACGGCTGCCCGCACTGCTACAACCTGCAGAGCCACGTCCGCGACTGGTATGCGACGCTGGACGATGACGTCGAGGTCGTGCACATGCCGGCCACCATGGGCGGCGACTGGAACACCCATGCCCGGGTCTTCTACGCCGCCGAGGAGCTGGGTATCCGCGAAGAGGCCCACGCCGACATCTTTCATGCCATCCATGAGGAAAATCGCTCGCTCACCGACATGGACGAGGTCGCCGAACTGTTCAGCGACTACGGCGTGAGCGAAGAGGAAGCGCATGACGCTCTGGATGCCTTCGGCGTCAAGAGCCAAGTGAATCAGGCCCATTCCCGGATGCGCGACATGCGCCTCAGAGGCGTCCCGGCACTCATGATCGACGGCCGCTACCTGGTCACGCCGAACAGTGCCGGCAGCCTCGACAACATGCCGCAGATCGCTGCTGCCCTGGTCGACAAGGTCCGTGAGGAACGTGCAGACTGAGCGCTCGTCACACTTGGCCGAGGCCCGCTCGCCGCTCCTCGAGGGGGGGCGGCTCAGGCTGCTCACCTTCAACCTGCAGGTCGGCATCCAGACGTCGGCCTATCACCACTATCTGACGCGCAGCTGGCAGCACCTCCTGCCCCATCCCCGGCGCCAGCGACGCCTGGACATGATCAGCGAGGTGCTGAGTCGCTTCGACATGGTCGGCCTTCAGGAGGTCGACGGAGGCAGTTTCCGCTCCAGCCACGTCAACCAGGTCGAGTACCTGGCCAGTCATGCCGGCTTCCCGCATCATTACCAGCAGCTCAACCGCAACCTGGGCCGCATCGCCCAGCACAGCAACGGGCTGCTCTCGCGCCTGGGCCCCTCCCAGTTGGAAGAGCACCGCCTACCCGGCACCCTGCCCGGCCGGGGTGCCATTCATGCGCGCTTCGGCGAGGGACCCAATGCCCTCCATCTGTTCGTCGCTCACCTGGCGCTCAGCCACCGTGGTCGCGTGCGCCAGCTCGACTACCTGAGCGAGCTCATTCAGCCACTGCGCCATGTGGTGGTCATGGGCGACCTCAACTGCACGCCGGAACAGCTGCACGGCCACCGGCGCTTCTGTGCATCCCTGCCGCTTCATCCGGTACGCCCGATGCTCAGCTATCCGTCATGGCAGCCGCGCAGGGCCCTCGACCACATCCTGATCTCGAACACCCTGGCGACGCGCCACGTGCGCGTTCTCGACCATCTCTTTTCCGACCACCTGCCAATCGCCGTCGACGTGGAGTTGCCGCCGGCGTGTCACGAGACCCTCTCCGCTCTGGTCCACGACAGGGCTTGGCAACGCGACGTTGAGACGCAGGGATGACTCGTCGCAGCGAATCGGCGATGATGCCCTCCCGTTATCCGCATCAACCAACGAGAGAGTCTTCATGCCCTCCACGAATCGTGAACGGGCTGTACTGCGACGGCTCGATGACCTGACCGAGGCCGTGGGGCGCTCTGTCGCCTGGCTGGTACTGATCATGATGCTGCTGCAGTTCGCCATCGTGGTCATGCGTTACGTCTTCGGCATCCACAGCATCGTGATACAGGAGTCGGTCATGTACATGCATGCCGCCGTCTTCATGCTGGGCGCGGCCTGGACGCTGCGCCGCGACGGCCATGTGCGCGTGGATATCTTCTACCGCAAGCTATCGACCCGAGGCCGGGCCGCCATCGACCTCGCCGGCACCCTGCTGCTGCTGCTGCCGGTCACGCTGTTCATCGCCGTCAGCAGCCTGGACTACGTACTGAGCAGTTGGGCGATCCTCGAGCGCTCGCCGGACGGCGGCATTCCCGGCATCTTCCTGCTCAAGACGCTGATCCTGGTCATGGTGGCACTACTCCTGTTGCAGGGCGTCGCCCAGGCAGTGCGTCAGTGGCTGATCCTGCGCGGAAGCGCCCCTCACGACCCCCCGCCGGCCCGACCGGACACCCCCGATCATCAGGAGGGAATCTGACGTGGAGGTGCTGCTCGAATTCCTGCCGCTGCTGTTGTTTGCTACCGTCTGCGCGGCCCTGATGCTCGGCTATCCGGTGGCGCTGACGCTGGCCGGTACCGCTCTGCTGTTCGCCGGCCTCGGCCATTTCCTGCTCCAGTTGGGCGTGCCGGTGCCTTTCGAGGCACGCTACCTGGAAGCCATGCCCAACCGCCTCTACGGCATCATGACCAATCAGACCCTGCTGGCCGTGCCGCTGTTCGTGCTCATGGGGGTGCTGCTGGAGAAGTCGCGGGTTGCCGAGACGCTGCTCGACGCCATGACGCTGCTGTTCGGCGCACTGCGGGGCGGTCTGGGCATCGCCGTGGTGCTGGTGGGCATGCTGCTGGCTGCCTCCACCGGCATCGTCGGCGCCACGGTGGTCACCATGGGCCTGCTGTCGCTGCCCACGATGCTCAAGCGCGGCTATTCCCCACAGCTTGCCACGGGCAGCATCTGCGCCACCGGCACCCTGGGGCAGATCATCCCGCCATCCATCGCCCTGGTGCTGCTGGGTGACGTGCTGTCCAATGCCTACCAGCAGGCCCAGCTCGCCATGGGCGTCTGGAGCCCCAAAACGGTATCGGTAGGCGACCTGTTCGTCGGAGCGCTGATTCCCGGCCTGCTGCTGGTGGTCGCTTATATCCTTTACGTGACGATCACCGCCTGGCTGCGCCCCCAGGCAGCGCCAGCCGCCGACCGCGAGGCCCTGATGGCCGAGCTGGGCCATGCCGGCAGCCTATGGCCGCTGCTGTTCAAGGGACTCATACCGCCAGTGCTTCTCATCATCGCTGTGCTGGGCTCGATACTCGGTGGCCTGGCCACGCCCACGGAAGCCTCGGCGGTAGGCGCCACGGGCGCGCTGTTGCTGGCACTGGCCAACCGTCGCGTCGACCTGTCCATGCTGCGCGAATCGGTCTACGCCACGACCCAGGTGACCAGCATGGTGTTCATGATCCTGATCGGTGCCGCGCTCTTCTCGCTGGTGTTTCGCGCCTTCGGCGGCGAGGCGCTGGTCACCGAGCTGTTCGAATCATTGCCGGGCGGCGTGGTGGGCGCCACTCTGGTGGTGATGCTGGTGATCTTCCTGCTCGGCTTCATCCTCGACTTCATCGAAATCACCTTCGTGGTGGTGCCGATCGTCGGTCCGGTACTGCTGATGATGGACATCGACCCCATCTGGCTGGGCATCATGATCGCAGTGAACCTGCAGACCTCCTTCCTCACTCCGCCGTTCGGCTTCGCTCTCTTCTATTTGCGCGGGGTGACACCGGAATCCGTCCCCACGTCGGCCATCTACAAGGGCGTGATTCCCTTCATCCTGCTGCAGCTCGGCATGCTTCTGGCCCTGGCGCTGTTCCCGGGCCTGGCCACCTGGCTGCCTTCGATTCTGTAGGACAGGGATGTCGGACAAGGAACTACTGGCAGAGTGGAGCCAGCCACGCCTGAGCCAGGAGGAGCACGACCGCATAGCGGCTCCCCTTGGCCAGGGCGATCAGCAGCAGGGCCCGCCACCAGGGCAAGCGCAGCACGCCGGCCAGAACCGTGAGTGGGTCACCCACTATCGGCGCCCAGGAGGCCAGCAGGCTCCACTCGCCGAAACGCCGGTACCAGCGCTCGGCGCGCACCAGCCCCTCGCGTGAGGCGGGAAACCAGCGGCGGTCCTGGAAGCGTCTGGCATAGCGCCCCAAGGTGACGTTGATCAGGCTACCCAGAGTGTTGCCGAACGTGGCCACCGCCCATAGCATGAGCACGTGCTCGCCCCGGCACCAGAGCCGGGCCAGCCACACCTCGGAGCCCCCCGGCAGCAGGGTAGCGCTGACCAGCGACACCACGAATAGACTCAGCACGGGTGACTTTCACGCTTTGATACTGCCTTGCGATACCTTGACCTCATGACACAGTCTCGAACGATACCCAATGCGCTGACCATTGCCGGCTCCGATCCCAGCGGCGGCGCCGGCATCCAGGCCGACCTCAAGACCTTCTCGGCACTCGGCGTCTATGGTACCAGCGTGATCACCGCCTTGACCGCCCAGAACACGCGCGGCGTCAGCGGCGTTCACCCCATACCGTCCGGCTTCATCGACACCCAGCTCGCCACGTTGCTCGACGACGTCACCATCGACGCCGTGAAGATCGGCATGGTGGCCAGCCGCGACGTCGCCGAGACGATTCGTGCGTCACTCGAACGCTGCCGGCCGCGGTGGATCGTCCTCGATCCGGTCATGGTGGCCAAGAGTGGCGACGTATTGGTCGACGATGCCGGCATCGCTGCAGTGCGCGATCTGCTGGTACCGCTCGCCGACGTTGTCACTCCCAACCTGCCGGAGGCAGCGGTGCTGCTCGATCGACTGACGCCGCACAGCCGTACCGCGATGGAAGCACTGGCCGCCCCCCTGCGCGACCTGGGTGCCGGAGCGACCCTGCTCAAGGGAGGCCACCTACCCGGGAGGGAGTGCCCCGACCTACTGATCACCGCTGGCGATGCGATCTGGCTCGAAGGCTCACGGGTCGATACCGCCAACCTCCACGGCACGGGGTGCACGCTCTCTTCGGCAATCGCCGCTCGCCTGGCCCATGGCGACGCCCTGCCCGATGCAGTGACCACCGCCAAAGCATGGCTAGAAGCAGCGCTGACGGCGAGCTCGCGCCTTGACGTGGGTCAGGGCCAGGGGCCAGTCCATCACTTCCACGCCTGGTGGTAAGGTAGGGCTATCGCAGTTAGGTTGCTCTCGGCCTGTCGCGCACCTCGTCGTGTTCGACTGCCATTACCCTAGGTGGTAAGCGGGCGCGCTTGCAGTACCGTGACTCCCCACCCATGCTGAGACTGTCCCGCCGGGATCATCCGACATGGGAGGGAGTCACCATGACCCAGACCCTGCTCTTCGCCTGCGACCTGTCCGCCGAGAACCGTGCCGCCTTCGCCCGCGCCATTCGCCTGGCCACCGAGAACGGTGCGCGCCTCGATGTCGTCCACGTACTCGACCCCTACCTGCCCCACCGCGTGCTGCACGACCTGGAGGATGCCGTGGTCGCCGACATGCAGGCCACGCTGACGGACATCCGCGAAGACTATGCCCTTCCCGAGCCGCGCACTCTGCTGCAAACGGTAGCTGGCGCCCCCTATGCCGAGATCGTACGCGAAGCGCACGACCGCGAGGTGGACATGATCGTGCTGGGCTCCCACCGCAAGCGCGGCCAGCCCGATCTGGTGGCCGGCACCACGCTGGCCAGGGTGCTGCGCAGCGCCCCGTGCCCCGTGTTGTCGGTGAGCCAGCCGGCCAGCCGCGACTGGGAGGACGTTCTGGTGCCGGTGGACTTCTCGCTGGCCTGCCGCCATACCTTGCGCGAAACCCTCAAACGGTTTCCCGAGGCCCGGCTGACGCTGCTGCACGCCTGGGACATTCCCGGCGAACGCGAACTAGGCTCCCAGGGCGACTATGCCCGCTGGCGCGACCGTGAGGTGGGGCGCCTGCGCAACCAGCTGGAACGCGAGGTCGACCGGCTGATGAGCGAACTCGACGACGTGCCGGAGCTGGAGCTGGTGCTGGAGCAGGGCGATCCCCTCGAGGTGCTGCTGACCCGCCTGCGCCGCCAACCCCCGGATCTGCTGGCGCTGGGCAGCCGCGGCCAGTTGGGCCGCCAGAGCCATATCACCGAGGCGCTGCTCACCGAGCCCCACTGCGACATCATGCTGTGTCGCGCCTGGTGAGAGCTCCCGACCCGCGTGCTACCCTCGGCGCTTTCGCCACACGGAGGGAAGCCCGCCATGCGCGCCCTGATCCAACGGGTTCGTCATGCCAGCGTGACGGTAGACGGCCGTGAGACCGGCCGCATCGACCAGGGTCTGCTGGCACTGATCGGCATCGAGAAGGGAGACGACGAAGCCTCCGCCGACAAGCTGCTGCACAAACTGCTGCACTACCGGGTGTTCGCCGATGCCGACGACAAGATGAATCTGAACCTGCAACAGGTGGAAGGTGGCCTGTTGCTGGTATCGCAGTTCACCCTGGCCGCCGATACTCGCAAGGGGCTACGTCCCAGCTTCTCCAGCGCCGCCCCGCCCGCCGAGGGCGAACGGCTCTTCCACTACCTGCTGGAGCGGGCCCGGACCGCCTGGCCCCAGGTGGCGAGCGGCGAGTTCGCCGCCAACATGCAGGTCGAACTGATCAACGACGGACCGGTGACGTTTCTGCTGGAAAGCTGAAAGCACCGAGCACCTCAGGGGGATAGCGGCTGACGCCTGACGCGAGCGGCGCCAGGGATAGGTCGAACCGGGGGGCTTCTTCCAGGGAAGGAAGAAGTAGCGTCCAGGGAGGGATTCACAGCGCCCCCGCGCAGACCTGTCGTCGGAAAAGCCGTGATGTCAGCATGGCTAAGCGTTGCCCTGCAGCTCGGTCTCCATCGCCTCCAGCGTCTCCTCGGCGGTCAGCCAGTCGGCCTCCAGCGTCTCCAGCCGCGACTTGAGTTCGCCCTGGCGGGCCAGGCGCTCGGTGAGCTCGCCCTTGCGCGCCGGGTCGGTGTAGAGCTCGGCGTCGGCCAGCGCCTCCTCCACGGCGGCGAGTTCGGCCTGGACCTCGTCCATGGCGCGTTCGGCCCGGTCGCGCGCCTTCTTGAGCGGCCGCAGCTGTTCGCGAAGCTCCGCGGCAGCGCGGCGTGCGGCCTTGCGACCCTCCTTGGAAGCTTCGCCTTCGGCCTTGCGCTCGCTCTTCTCGGCGCGGGCTTCGCGGCGCACACCCTCCAGTCGCTCCTTGAGCCAGGCACGGTAGTCTTCCAGGTCGCCGTCGAAGGGCTCGACGCGATGGTCGGCCACACGCCAGAACTCGTCGACGGTGGCACGCAGCAGGTGACGGTCGTGAGAGACCAGGATCACCGTCCCCTCGAAGCTCGCCAGCGCTTCGGTGAGCGCCTCGCGCATCTCCAGATCGAGGTGGTTGGTCGGTTCGTCGAGCAGCAGCAGATTGGGCTTCTGCCAGGCCACCAGCGCCAGCGCCAGGCGCGCCTTCTCGCCGCCGGAGAAACGCCCCACCTCGGCGAAGACGTCGTCGCCATGGAAGCCGAACCCACCCAGGAACTGGCGGATGTCCAGATCGGCCGCCGTGGGCGAGAGACGCTGCACGTGCTGGAAAGGCGTGGCGGCGAGA
Organism: Billgrantia gudaonensis; assembly: GCF_900100195.1. Taxonomy (GTDB): domain Bacteria; phylum Pseudomonadota; class Gammaproteobacteria; order Pseudomonadales; family Halomonadaceae; genus Halomonas; species Halomonas gudaonensis. The sequence goes on along the minus strand of NZ_FNES01000010.1, from coordinate 100,813 downwards.
TCCAACCCCTCCAGCTGGTGTTGGGCAAAGTAGCCGACGGCCAGATGCTCGCCGGCCACGCGCTTGCCGTCGAGCAGCGGCAGATCGCCGGTCAGCGATTTGATCAGCGTCGACTTGCCTGCCCCGTTGGGCCCCAGCAGCCCGATGCGCTGACCGGGCAGCAGCGTGACCTTGACCGCATCCAATTGGGTCGTCTCGTGACCGTTGTCGTCGCGATAGCCCAGCCGCGCCTCGTCGAGCACCAGCAGCGGATGGGAGGTCTTGTCCGACGAGGGAATGGTGAAGTGGAAGGGCGAGTCGGCATGGGCCACGGCAATATCGCCCATGCGCTCGAGCATCTTGAGCCGGCTCTGTGCCTGGCGCGCCTTGGTGGCCTTGTAGCGAAAGCGGGCCACGAAGCGCTCGATCTCCTCGCGCCGCGCCTGCTGCTTGGCCGCCTCTGCCTGCTGCAGCGCCAGCTTCTCGGCACGGGTGCGCTCGAAAGTGGAGTAGTTGCCGCGGTAGAGGACCAGCGACTGGCGGTCGAAATGCACGATGTGGTCACACACCGCGTCGAGGAAGTCGCGATCGTGGGAGATCAGCAACAGCGTCCCTGGATAGCGAACCAACCACTGCTCGAGCCACAGCAGGGCATCGAGATCCAGATGGTTGGTGGGTTCGTCGAGCAGCAGCAGGTCCGACGGCATGAACAGCGTGCGTGCCAACCCGACGCGCATGCGCCAGCCGCCGGAGAAATCGGCCAGCGGCCGCTGCAGATCCGCCTGCTCGAAACCCAGCCCCACCAGCAGCTGAGCGGCGCGTGCCGGCGCGCTGTAGCCGTCCAGCGCCTCGATCACGCCGTGCAGTTCGGCCTCGCGGTGATCATCTCCGGCACCGCGGGCAGCCGCCAGATCCGCCTCGACCCGGCGTAGCTCCTGGTGGCCATCGAGCACGTAGTCGACGATCGGACGGTCGAGGGACGCCACTTCCTGGGCCATGTGAGCGATGCGCTGCCCACCGCTCATTTCGACCTCGCCGCTGTCCGTGGCCAGCTCGCCGAGCAGCAGCTGGAACAAGCTCGACTTGCCGGTACCGTTGGCACCGACGATGCCCGCCTTGTGGCCGGCGTGCAGGGTCAGGTCGGCGCCTTCCAGCAAGCGTTGAGTACCGCGTTGCAGGGTGACCTGGCGTAGTGCAATCATGCAGGCTCCGCGCGTCATGAAGGGGTGAAGCGATGACGGGAAACGGCCAACGAGGCAGCCGCCGCCCGAGCGAGGCACCCGATTCTACCGCATGGGCCACGGCGCTGCGCAGCCGTCTGCACGAGACGCCGCTCATCGACTTCGCCCTGGCGCTGTATGCCCGCGAGGGCGTCGAGGCAGCCTGTCTCACCCTGCAGGACGATGCCGGACTCGACGTCTGCGAAGTGTTGTGGCACGTCTGGCTATATCATCATGGCGCACGACTCATCGGCGATCCGCCTGAGCTTGCCGAGCTGCACCGCTGGCAGCGCGAGGTCACCCAACCGCTGCGCGCCCTGCGCCGGAGGCTCAAGGCCCAGGCGCACGGCGATGCCGGCGTTGCGGGAGTCCGCCGCGACATCAAGCGTGCCGAACTCGCCGCCGAATACCACGCCCTGGCGCTTCTCCAGCGTCTCGGTGAACGCACGACGCGCCTCGAGCCACTCTCGAAGCCACCTCCGCCACTGTCATCAACGTTGGCGGCCCGTTGGCAAGTGCAGAAAAAATCGCAACTTATGGCCCTGCAAACCCTGGAAAGCCGGCTTGACCCTCCATAGGGGCCACGCTAGCCTGAAATTACCTGTCCAGCCATCGTGCTGATCAAGATGCCTGAGGACGCTGAGGTTTTTCGGGCTCCAACCTGCAAGGAGAACACAAGAATGAAGGCAACCAAGCTGTTGACCGCTGCCAGTGTCGGCGCCCTGCTGTTCGGCATGACCGGTGCCGTGCAGGCTGCCGAGTGGCGCTATGCGCATGAGGAATTCGAAGGTGACGTTCAGGACGTGTTCGCCTACGCCTTCAAGGAGCACATCGAAGACAACTCCGATCACTCCGTTCAGGTCTATCGCTTCGGCGAACTGGGCGAATCCGACGACATCATGGAGCAGACCCAGAACGGCATCCTGCAGTTCGTCAACCAGTCGCCCGGCTTCACCGGCTCCTTGATTCCGGCTGCGCAGATCTTCTTCATTCCGTATCTGATGCCGACCGACATGGAGACGGTCCTCGAGTTCTTCGACGAGAGCAAGGCCATCAACGAAATGTTCCCCGAGCTCTACGCCGAGCACGGTCTGGAGCTGCTCCAGATGTACCCGGAAGGGGAGATGGTGGTCACCGCCGACGAGCCGATCACGTCACCCGAGGACTTCGACAACAAGAAGATCCGCGTGATGACCAATCCGCTGCTGTCGGAGACCTACAACGCCTTCGGCGCCACGCCCACCCCGCTGCCCTGGGGCGAAGTCTACGGCGGCCTGCAGACCGGCATCATCGACGGCCAGGAAAACCCGATCTTCTGGATCGAATCCGGCGGCCTGTACGAGGTGTCCCCGCACCTGACCTTCACCGGCCATGGCTGGTTCACCACCGCCATGATGGCCAACAAGGACTTCTTCGATGGCCTGTCCGAGGAAGATCAAACGCTGATCCGCGAAGCCTCCGAAGCCGCCTACGACCACACCATCGAGCACATCCAGGGGCTCGCCGAAGAGTCGTTGGACAAGATCATGGAAGCCTGTGACGAGTGCACCGTGACGCGCCTCGATGAAGAGCAGATCCAGACCTTCCGCGAACGTGCGCCGCAGGTCGAGGAAGCCTTCCTCGAGATGACCGAAGAAGACGGTGCCGCGCTGCTCGAGCAGTTCAAGGCCGATCTGGAAGCGGTCACCGAAGAGTAAGGCGAATTTTCGCCACCATACGGGGGCAGCACTCGCTGCCCCCGACTTGTTTCAAGCGGTGCTCTGCCGCACTGCCAGGGCAGGCGGGTGGTTCAACGTCCATTGAGCGTTGAGACTCAACGCCGCTCTGCATCCCAGAGCCCGATACCCTGATGATGGCCAGGGCTTCGATGGCCGTTCATTCGCTGACAGGAAGATTCGCCATGACCGAAGAAGACTCCGAAAAGCACTATCGCTCCGGTCTACCGGGCTTTCTCGGCACCATCGATACCTTCATCAGCAAGCTCGAGGCGGTGATACTCGCGATGGGCGTGCTGCTGATGGCCACCAACACCATCGCCAACGTCGTCGGCCGCTTCGTGTTCGGCCAGAGCATTTTCTTTTCCGGTGAGATCAACCGAATCCTGATCATCATGATCACCTTCGCCGGCATCGGCTACGCCGCACGCCACGGCCGTCACATCCGCATGTCGGCCATCTACGATGCGCTACCGGTGGGCGGGCGAAAGGCCCTGATGATCGTCATCTCGCTGTTCACCTCATTGGTGATGTTCTTCCTGCTGTATTACTCGATCGTCTACATCGTCGATCTCTATTCCAAGGGTCGCGTACTGCCCGCTCTGGGCCTGCCGATCTGGATCATCTACGTCTGGGTGCCCTTGGGCTTTCTGATCACCGGCATCCAGTACCTGCTGACCGCCATCAAGAACCTGACATCGCGGGACGTCTATCTGTCGACGGGCGTGCTGGATGGCTACAAGGACACGGAAACGGAAGTCTGACGCAGGGCACAGCGCCCGGGGGAACTCACCATGACGACGATAATGGTCACCACGATGATCGCCCTGCTGCTGCTGGGCTTTCCGATGATGATCCCGCTGATCACCGCTGCAGTGATCGGCTTTTTCATGATGTTCAACGGTCTGGGGCAGATGGATACCCTGATCCAGCAGATGATGGCGGGCATTCGCCCAGCCTCGCTGATCGCCGTGCCCATGTTCATCCTCGCCGCCGATATCATGACCCGCGGACAGTCCGCCGAACGCCTCATCAACATGGTCATGTCCTTCATCGGCCACGTTAAGGGCGGCCTGGCGGTCAGTACCGCGGCTTCCTGTACCCTGTTCGGTGCCGTCTCCGGCTCGACCCAGGCCACGGTGGTAGCCATCGGCTCGCCGCTACGCCCCAAGATGCTCAAGGCCGGCTACTCCGACTCCTTCACCTTGGCACTGATCATCAACGCCAGCGACATCGCCTTCCTGATCCCGCCGAGCATCGGCATGATCATCTACGGCGTCATCTCGGGCACTTCCATCGGCGAACTGTTCATCGCCGGCATCGGTCCCGGGCTGCTGATCCTGCTGATGTTCGCCACCTACTGCGTGATCTACGCCATCGTCAAGGACGTGCCCACCGAGCCACGCTCGACCTGGCGTACCCGTGCCCTGTCGGTGCGCGACGCCCTCTGGCCGCTGGGCTTCCCGGTGATCATCGTCGGCGGCATCTATGGCGGCATCTTCAGCCCCACCGAGGCGGCCGCCGCCTGTGTGCTCTATGCGATCGTCCTGGAATTCGTCATCTTCCGCTCGCTGAAAGCCGCCGACATCTACGCCATCGCCAAGTCCACCGGCTTGATCACCGCCGTGGTGTTCATTCTAGTCGCCGTCGGCAACGGCTTCTCCTGGATCATCTCCTTCGCCCAGATTCCACAGGAGATCCTGGCCGCGGTCGGCATCCAAGAGGCCGGTCCCACGGGCGTGCTGATCGCCATCTGCATCGCCTTCTTCGTGGCCTGCATGTTCGTCGACCCCATCGTCGTCATCCTGGTGCTGACGCCGATCTTCGCTCCGGCCGTCGAAGCCACCGGCCTCGACCCGGTGCTGGTGGGCATCCTGATCACCCTGCAGGTGGCGATCGGTTCGGCAACGCCGCCCTTCGGCTGCGACATCTTCACCGCCATCGCCATCTTCAAGCGGCCCTACCTGGACGTGATCAAGGGCACGCCACCCTTCATCTTCATCCTGGTGCTGGCCGCGGCACTGCTGATCATGTTCCCGCAGATCGCGCTCTTCCTGCGCGACCTTGCCTACGCCTAATCCAGCCACCTCAGGAGCAAGTCGATGTTCAATCGCATACTGGTACCGGTGGATGGTTCCAAGGGGGCATTGAAGGCCCTGCAGAAGGCCGTCGGCCTGCAGATGCTGACCGGTGCGGAGCTCTATATCCTGTGCGTGTTCAAGCACCACAGTTTGCTCGAGGCCTCGCTCTCCATGGTACGTCCGGACAAACTGGACATTCCCGACGACGCCCTCAAAGAGTACGCCACCGAGGTCGCGGTGCATTCCAAGAACGAGGCCGTGCAGCTGGGTGCCGAACAAAGCAAGGTACGTGCCTTCGTCAAGGGGGGGCGACCGTCACGAACCATCGTGCGCTTCGCCCGCAAGCGCGAGTGCGATCTGATCGTGATCGGCGCCCAGGGCACCAATGGCGAGAAGAGCCTGCTGCTGGGCAGCGTCGCCCAGCGCGTTGCCGGCTCGGCCCACTGCCCGACCCTGGTGGTCTGACGCCCGAGCGTGCGGAACCTAACCCATCCTGATAGAGTCCGATTAGCCGTGCATCGGCCCGCCATTGGCGGGCCGATGCCGCAAGTGACGGGCAATCGGGGCCGCTGCGAACAACGCGAGCTCGCCCCTGGATTCTACGAGGATGCGTGCATGAAGAGACTGCTGACGACTGCCTGTGCGGCCGCATTGACGCTGACCGCGCCATTGGCCAGCGCTGCACCGGAAAGCGACGAAGAGCGGTTGAGTTACAGCCTGGGCGTGGCCTATGGGCAGAGCATCGCCCAGGACTTCGCCGACCTCGACGTCGATGCGTTCGCCGAGGGCATCCGAGACGTCATCGAAGACAACGAACTGGCCATGGACAACGAGGCGATGAGCGAGGCGCTGAGCCGCTTCCAGGAGGAGGCCATGGCCGCACGCCAGGCCGAGTCGGAAGTCCTCGCCGAGCGCAATCAGGCCGAGGGCGAGGCATTCCTGGAGGAGAACGCCGAGCGTGAGGGCGTTCGGGTCACGCAGTCCGGCCTGCAGTACGAAGTGCTGGAGTCCGGCGACGGCCCCTCCCCGGACGCCACGTCCACCGTCGAGGTACACTACGAAGGCTCGTTGGTGGACGGTACCGTCTTCGATAGCTCACACGACCGCGGCGAGGCGGTTACCTTCCGCGTCAACCAGGTCATCGAGGGATGGCAGGAAGCGCTGCCGATGATGCAGGCCGGCGACACCTGGAAGCTGTTCATTCCCCCCGAGCTCGGCTACGGAGCACAGGGTCAGGGGCCCATCGGGCCCAACGAAACGCTGGTCTTCGAGATCGAGCTGCTGGACGTCATGGACTGAACCGCCAATGCGAACCGCGACACTCCTCGCCGCTGCCTTGGCGGCGACCGTGGGCCATGCCTGGGGCCAAGAGAGCCCTCCCGACCTGCCCCGCCTGGCACTCGACGACGATGCCACCAGCGTGATCGGCATTTCTTCCGGAGGCTACATGGCCACCCAACTGGCGGTGGCCTGGCCGTCGCGCTTCGTCGGGCTCGGCGTGCTTGCCGCAGGGCCGTGGAGCTGTGCCGAAGGCAGCCTGGGGCAAGCCCTGGGGCAGTGCATGGACACCCGCGACGGTCCTCCGGACCTGGACGCCCTGGCACGCCGCCGCCGCGACTACCAGACCCGCGACCTGGTGGGCAGCGATGAGGCCTTCGCCGAATTGCGTGCCTTCGTCTGGCACGGTAACGACGATGACGTGGTCGACCCCTCGCTGGGCGAAGCCCTGGCCACACAGCTCAGCGACTGGCTGGCCGACCCCGATGAGCAGTTGCTCCACCAACAAGCCTCGGCCACTGGCCATGGATGGCCGATACGTACCCAGGATCGCGACATCCCACCGGAGCAGCTCGGCGACTGCCGGCGCGGCGGCGGCACCCACCTGCTGGCCTGCGACACGGACCTGGCCGGCACGGTGCTGAACTGGCTGCATGGCGACCTGACCGCGCCGAGCGAGCAGGCGACGAAAGCTGGAGAGCTGGCAACGTTCGACCAGACCGAGTTCGAGGCCAAGGGGCTGGCCGATACCGGTTATCTGTACGTGCCTGAGAGCTGCCAAGACGGCGGCTGCGATCTCACCCTGGCGCTTCATGGCTGCGCCATGGGCGCGGAGCAGATCGGCGAAACCTTCGTGCGCCACAGCGGGCTCAACGCCTGGGCCGCGACCAACCAGCGCGTGGTGCTCTACCCCCAGGCGGAAACCAGCCTGGCCAACCCTCAGGGATGCTGGGACTGGTGGGGGTTCGCCGAGAGCACCTGGCAGCTTCACCCGCTGCATGACACTCGCCAAGGCACCCAGGTGTCGGCGCTGATGGCCATGCTCGAGCGGCTGGTGGAAACGCCGGCCTCGCCGTGAGGTCAGCCGCTGGCCAAGGCCTCCTCCACCGCTGCCTGCAACGCCCCGGAGGTCGGCGAGTAGAGTACGCGCCGCTGTATTTCGCCATCGCGGTCGACCAGGAACAGCGACGCCGTGTGATCGACGGTGTAGCCCATCGCCGAATCCGGCGTCTCGACACGGCGCCACACCACGCCGTAGCGGTCGGCGATATCCTCGAGTTGCTCGAGGGAGCCGGTGGCGCCGATGAACGACTCGCCGAAGTTGCCGACGTACTCAGCGAGGCGCTCCAGGCTGTCTCGCTCCGGGTCCACCGAGATCATCACCGGCACGATGCGTCGACGCTGGCTCTCGTCGAGGCTTTGCATCACCTGGCGCATCACCGCCATGTTCATGGGACAGACGTCCGGGCACTGCGTGTAGCCGAAGAAGATCACCGCCAGCTGATCCGCCTCGAGCTGGTCGAGCGAGAAATCCCCCTGCGTAGAGGGGAGTTCCAGCGGGCCACCCACGGGCTCGTCGCCCTGTCCGGTCTGCTGCTGATACCAGGCATAGGCCCCCACTGCCAGGGTCGCGACGAGCAGCACGAACGCTGCCCAGAGTATCTTGCGTGTCATGGCGTGTTTCGCTCCACCGTGAAATCGAATCGACCGCCCAGGCGACCATCAGAAGTTTCGACCACCACTCGAGCCTGCCAGTCCATCCGTGCTTCGGTACAGATCGGCACCTGCCCTTCGCCATGGAAGCGACCATCGGCCTGGCGCTCGAGGGGAAAGCGATGCAGCCCCATGTCCATGTCGCGACCGACCAGATCGACGCGCACGGAACTGGCATCGATCCCTTCCACGGCCACCGTCAATGGCAAGGGCTCGAGCGCCTGGATACGACCGTCGGCCGTCGCCTCGAGTTCGAGGAAACCGCGTTCTCCCAGCGTCACCTTGCAGGACGCACGATGCAAGTCACAGCTGGGGGACGCGGAAAACCACTCGATGTCGGACTCATCGCGCAGTTGGTGCGATACCAGATACCACAGCGCCGTGGACAGTGCCACCAGGGTCGCCACGGCCAGCAAACGCAAGGTCGGCAGCCCCGAAGAGCGCAACGAAGGCAGCGAGGGGAGATTCATGGCAGCGGCGGCAGCCCTTCAATGAGCGAGAACGGACGATAAGCTTATCAGCATTGGCCGGCCGCTGAACGCGGGCGGTTGTCGCAGGCGAAATCGACCAGACGACACAACAGGGAGGTAGCGATGACTGACGTGGCCGGCGCACTGGGCCCGCTGTTTCTGCTGATCCTGCTCGGCGCACTGCTGGGCCGGCTGAAGCAGCCGGGGGGCGATTTCTGGCCGCAGCTGGAGCGACTGATCTACTATCTGCTGTTTCCCGCCATGCTAGTCGCCACCCTGGCCACGGCCAACGTCTCGCAGGTGCCCATCGGACGCCTCGCGGCCGTGCTGTTGGGCGCCCTTCTGATCTTCTCCGTGGTCCTGTGGCGCCTTCGGCATCGACTCGCCCCGGATGGCGCCACCTTCACGTCGCTCTTCCAGGGGGCGATCCGCTTCAATACCTATGTCGGCGTGGCCGGCGCCGCGGCTCTGCACGGCGCCCCCGGGGCCACGGTCGCGGCCGTCGCCGTCGCCCTGATGGTGCCGGTGATCAACGTGTTGTGCGTGCTCTGCTTCATTGCCGCCGGCACGCTCGGTTCCTCGAGCCTGGGCAAGAGCCTGGCCGCTCTGGTGCGCAATCCGCTGATTCTCGCCTGCCTGGCCGGTATCGCCCTGAACCTCTCCGGAGTCGGCCTGCCCGGCTGGAGTCAAGCGACGGTGGAACTGCTGGGGCGCGCTGCCCTGCCATTGGGTCTAGTGGCCGTGGGCGTGGCTCTGCGACCTCAGGCATTGATACGCCACGACCGGGGCATCTGGGTCGCCAATCTCGTCAAGCTGGTCGTGCTGCCCGCCATGGTGCTGACCCTGGCTTGGGTCGCCGGACTCGACCCGGTCAGCCGCGACGTGGCATTGCTCTTCGCGGCGCTGCCCACCGCCACCTCCGCCTACATCCTGGCTCGCCAGTTGGGTGGCGATAGCGAGCTGATGGCGGCGCTGATCACCGGCCAGACACTGCTCGCCATGCTCACCTTGCCTCTCTGGCTACGGCTGGCCGGCGGATAAACAAAAAATATTCGTATTTGTGTTGACGTCGCAAATGAGAAGCACTACATTAGGGGTGTGGCGTTGATGAGGCGCCACACCCATGCGGGAAGCGTCGCGTTTCTCGCTATGGTTTCTCCCCCTCATTGCTAGTCACGGTCTTGCCTGCGCCCTCTCCCCGAGGGCGCTTTTTTTGGTTTCTCCCCCTCATGAACCGAGGGTCAGTCGATGCGGCGGTAGATCAGGTCCCAGACGCCGTGGCCGAGCTTCTCGCCGCGCGCCTCGAACTTGGTGAGCGGGCGGAAGGCGGGGCGCGGCACATAGGGCGCCGTCTCGACCGTGGCCATGTTGGCAAACCCGGAAGCGGCTTCCATCACCTCGGCCATCCACTCGGCATAGGCCTGCCAGTCGGTGGCCATGTGCAGGGTGCCGCCGGGCTTGAGCCGTGAGCGAATCAGCGCCACGAAGGCAGGCTGGACGATGCGCCGCTTGTGGTGCTTCTTCTTGGGCCAGGGATCGGGGAAGTAGAGCTGCACCGAGTCGAGGCTTGCCTCGGGCAGGCACTGCTCTAACACAGCCACGGCGTCCTCGCGGTAGACGCGCAGGTTGGTCAGGCCGCGCTTGTCGGCCTCGTCGAGCAGCTTGCCGACGCCCGGCATGTGCACCTCGATACCGATGAAGTCGGTTTCCGGATGGCGCTCGGCCTGCTCGACCAGTGAAGCCCCCATGCCGAAACCGATCTCCACCACCCGTGGAGCCATGCGCCCGAACAGGTCGTCGAGATTCTGGCGGCCGTCGGCCAGCGTCAAGCCGAGCCGCGGCCAGACTTCCTCGAGGCCGCGGTTCTGCGCCTGGGTCATGCGCCCGGCGCGCAGCACGTAGCTCTTGATGCCGCGTCGATGCAGCGGGGCGTCGGGCCCTTCCGGGCCGGTGGTCGATTCGGGACTGTCGTGTGACGACGGATTCATGCGTAGGCTCGAAGCTCGGAAGGCGGATCAGCCGTTGATACGACCGGCGAAGGGCGAGGAAGGATCGGCGCTCTGACGACGCGGCATGCGTCCGGCCAGAAAGGCCTCGCGGCCCGCTTCGATGGCTTTCCTCATGGCACTGGCCATCAGCACCGGCTGGCGAGCCTGGGCGATCGCCGAGTTCATCAGCACGCCGTCGCAGCCGAGTTCCATGGCCAGCGCAGCGTCGGAGGCAGTACCGATGCCGGCATCCACCAGTACCGGCACCTCGGCCTGCTCGATGATCAGGCTGAGGTTGTGCGGATTCTGGATGCCGTGGCCGGAGCCGATCAACGAGCCGAGCGGCATGATGGCGCAGCAGCCCAGTCGCTCCAGCTCGCGGGCGACGATGGGGTCGTCGCTGGTATAGACCATGACGTCGAAGCCGTCGGCGATCAGCGTCTCTGCCGCACTGAGCGTCTCGACCACGTTGGGATAGAGGGTCGACTGATCGCCCAGCACCTCGAGCTTGACCAGCTTGTGGCCGTCGAGCAGCTCGCGCGCCAGCTTGCAGGTACGCACGGCATCCTTGGCCGTGTAGCAGCCAGCGGTGTTGGGCAGCAGCGTGAAGCGCGAGGGCGGCACCACGTCGAGCAGGTTGGGTTCGCCCGCCGTCTGGCCCAGATTGGTGCGGCGCACCGCAAAGGTGACGATCTCGGCACCGGAGGCGGTCACGGCCTCGGCGGTCTCGTCGAAATCCCGGTACTTGCCGGTGCCGACCAGCAGCCGCGAGGTGAACGCCTGGCCGGCGATTCGCAGCGGCTGGTCCTGGATGAAATCGGTCATCGAAGTTGCCTTCTGTCGGTTCGGGGTCAAGAAACGAGCGCCGTGGACGTCCGCTCAGCCACCGCCAATGGCGTGGACGATCTCGAGCCGGTCGCCCTCGGCAAGCTGGGTGGCGGCGTGCTCGCTCTTGGGCACGATTTCTTGGTTGCGTTCCACGGCGATACGCTGGCCGGCAAGGCCCAGCTCGTCGAGCAGCTGCGCCACCGTGAGGCCGGCTGCCAGGTCGCGGGCTTCGCCGTTGAGCTGGATTTGCATGGCGTCCTCTCTGCGTTGACCATTGTTGCGGGGCCACATTGTAGCCGCTCGCAGCGCTGCGGGGTACGGTGATGGCAAAGCCGTTCGAGGAGCGATCATGCACGACCGACCGTGGTGGAGCCTCACAGCGCTGTCAGGGGCGCTGACCGTCATTGCCGGCGCCTTCGGCGCCCATGCCCTGGAGGGTCAGTTGGCGCCACGCCTCGCCGCCGCCTTCGAGACGGGGGTGCGCTACCAGGCGTGGCACACCCTGGCGATGCTCGCCGTGCTGGCGTGGCGCGCCAACCTGCCCCTGGCGGGACAGCGCCTGGTGCTACTGCTTTGGACAGTGGGGATCGGTCTCTTCTCCGGCTCGCTCTATGTGCTCGCCTTGGCCGGCGGCCGCGGTGGGCTGGTGCTGATCACCCCGCTGGGCGGGCTTGCCCTGATCGGTGGCTGGCTCGCGCTTGCCGTATGTGCGCTGCGGGGGCGTCGCGATCAGTCCGAGTCGGGAAGGACGTAAGTCGCGGTAACCAGCGCCACCGGTGCCTCGTCGCCGGCGGAGAAGAGCTGCACCTCGCCCACCGCCAGGCGACGCCCCAGCTTGTGGATGCGCGCATTGGCGATGATGTCGCGGTCGCCGCGCGGGCGGCGCAGGAAGCGGCAGTGCAGGTCGCTGGTCACGGCCATGGGCTCGGGCCCGATCTGCGCCAGGATCGCCACGTAGAGACAGACGTCGGCCAGCCCCATGAGCGTCGGCCCCGAGACACTGGCACCGGGACGCAGGTGCTCGTCCTCGATGGCCAGGCTCATGGTGGCGCGCATCTCGTCGACACCCTCGATGGTGCCGGTGCGCTGGGGAAAGACCTCGTCGAGAAAGTCCTCGATGGCGGCGGCGGTCATCACGGTCATCGGCGCTCTCCTGGCGGTGGCTTGTGGTTGTCGGTGCCTGACGTCTGACCATAGCGCAACGCGCCCCGGGCGGGTACCCGGGGCGCATCCCGTTACGGGCTACGAGCTACGAGCTACGAGCTACGAGCTACGAGCTACGAGCTACGAGCTACGAGCTACGAGCTACGAGCATCAGTATGGCTCGCCACTCACGGCCCGCAACCCGTGGCCCGTGGATGATCATTTCGCCTTGTGAACGGCACGCCAGTGGTGCAGCAGCGGCTCGGTGTAACCGGCGGGCTGCACGCGGCCCTTGAAGATCAGGTCGCTGGCCGCCTGAAAGGCCGTGGAAGCCGCATAGTCGGCGCTCATCGGCGTGTAGGCCGGGTCGCCGGCATTCTGCTCATCGACCACCTTGGCCATGCGCTCGAGGGTCTCGCGCACCCGCGCGGCATCGACCACGCCGTGGTGCAGCCAGTTGGCGATGTGCTGGCTGGAGATACGCAGGGTGGCGCGGTCCTCCATCAGTCCCACGTTGTGGATGTCCGGCACCTTGGAGCAGCCCACGCCGTGCTCGACCCAGCGCACCACGTAGCCGAGAATGCCCTGGCAGTTGTTGTCGAGTTCCTGCTGGATCTCCTCGTCGGACCAGTTCGCCTGCTCGGCCACCGGCACGCTGAGCAGGTCGTCCAGAAAGTTCGGTTCGCCCTGGGCCTCTAGCTCGCGCTGCACCTCGGTGACGTCCACCTGGTGGTAGTGCAGGGCATGCAGGGTGGCGGCGGTGGGCGAGGGCACCCAGGCGGTGTTGGCGCCGGCCTTGGGGTGACCGATCTTCTGCTCGAGCATGGCGGCCATCAGGTCGGGCATGGCCCACATGCCCTTGCCGATCTGGGCGTGGCCGCGCAGGCCGCAGGCCAGGCCGACCTGGACGTTGCTCTTCTCGTAGGCCTGGATCCAGGCAGCGTTCTTCATGTCGCCCTTGCGGATCATCGGGCCGGCTTCCATGGCGGTGTGCATCTCGTCGCCGGTGCGGTCGAGGAAGCCGGTGTTGATGAACACCACCCGCGAGGCCGCCTCGTTGATGCATGCCTTGAGGTTGACCGAGGTGCGTCGCTCCTCGTCCATGATGCCCATCTTGAGGGTGTCGCGGGGCATGCCGAGGATGTCCTCGATGCGCCCGAACAGCTCGTTGGAGAAGGCGACCTCCTTGGGCCCGTGCATCTTGGGCTTGACGATGTAGACCGAGCCCTCGCGGGAGTTGCGCGCCTCGCCGTCGCCCTTCTTGAGGTCGTGCAGGGCGAGCAGCCCGGTGACCACGCCGTCGAGGATGCCTTCCGGGAGCTCGTTGCCGTCGGCGTCGAGCACCGCTGGGGTGGTCATCAGATGGCCGACGTTGCGTACGAACATCAGCGAACGGCCGGGCAGGGTCAGGCTGCCGCCGTCCGGCGTGGTGTAGGTGCGATCGGCATGCAGGCGCCGGGTGAAGGTCTTGCCCCCCTTCTCCACCTCCTCGGTGAGATCGCCCTTCATCAGGCCCAGCCAGTTGGCGTAGACGCCGACCTTGTCCTCGGCATCCACCGCCGCCACGGAGTCTTCGCAGTCCATGATGGCGGTCAGCGCCGCCTCGACCAGTACGTCCTTGACGCCGGCCGGGTCGGTCTTGCCGATGGGGTGGCTCGGGTCGATCTGGATCTCCAGGTGGAGGTCGTGGTTGGCCAGCAGAATCGCCTCGGGGCTGGCGGCGTCGCCCCGGTAGCCGACCAGTTTGCCCGGCTCCTTGAGGCCCGTCTCACGGCCGCCCTCGAGGGTCGCCACCAGGTGGCCGTCGCGCAGTACGTACTTGACGGCATCGCGATGCGATCCAGTGGCCAGGGGCGCGGCACGGTCGAGCACGCCGCGAGCGTAGGCGATCACCTTCTCGCCACGCTTGGGGTTGTACTCGGCGGTCTTCTCGGCGCCATCGTCTTCGGGGATGGCATCGGTGCCATAGAGAGCGTCGTAGAGACTGCCCCAGCGCGCGTTACCGGCATTGAGCGCGTAACGGGCATTGTTGACCGGCACCACCAGCTGCGGGCCGGCCTGCACGGCGACCTCGCGGTCGACATTGGCGGTGGTGACTTCGACCTTGGCCGGCGCCTCGACCAGGTAGCCGATCTCTTCGAGGAAGGCGCGGTAAGCGTCCAGGTCGCGCACCGGGCCGGGATTCTGGCGATGCCAGGAGTCCAGCCGCTCCTGAAGGCGATCGCGCTCAGCGAGCAATTCGCGATTCTTCGGGGTCAGATCGTGAAAGAGGGCATCCACCCCGGTCCAGAAGGCCTCGGGATCGACGCCGGTACCCGGCAGTGCCCGCTCGTTGACGAAGCGATCCAGCTCGGCAGCCACCTGCAGACGGTGGCGTGTGACGCGTTGGGTCATGGGGAAATCTCCTCGTGCACGGAGGCGAGTTCATGGCTCGCCTGCCGGATGTTGGGATGGAACCACGCTATATCGACGATTTTGTGGAAAATCGTTCCATATGTAAACCCAAGGGCCGAGCATAGGCACTAGACATAGGGTGGAGACACCATGGCAGTCAGCCACGCCGCTGCAACGCTCGAAAGGGGTGGTACAGGCCAGGTAAACTGCCAGATCGGCGACGCTTCCTCGCGTGACGCCCTGCCAATCCCGCCGGAGGTTGCGATGACTGACTTTTCCCCGCTGCAGGCCCACGGGCCCATCGCCCCCTTCGACAGCACCGCCTGCGATACGCATCCTCTCGGCGACCACCTCGCTCATTACTTCGCCCATTATGGCCTGGCGGCGCTGATCGATGATCGGGTCGGGCTGCACGTCGGCTACCTGGAAACGCCCCGCTTTCGCCTATGGACCCAGGTGTGGAGCCCACCGCAGGCCATCGGCACCGCCTTCGTGGTCCACGGTTACTTCGATCACCTGGGACTCTATCGCCACCTGCTGGAACGCCTGCTCGAGCACCGTTGGCGCGTGGTCCTGTGGGATCTCCCCGGCCATGGTCTCTCCAGCGGTCGACGCGCCTGCATCGACGACTTCACCGACTATGCCGACTGCCTGCGCGCCCTGCAGCAGCAGCTCGGCGACCGCGAGCTGGCGCCGCGCCCCTGGCTCGGCGTCGGCCAGAGCACCGGCGCGGCGATTCTGGCCACCGATGCCTTGACCCGTGCCGACGATGGCCACTGGTCGGGGCTCGCCCTGCTCGCACCGCTGGTGCGCCCCTGGGGATGGCCTCAGTCGAGCTGGCTGCACCGCCTGGTCGGCCCTTTCGTCAGCTCGGTGCCGCGCAAGTTTCGCGCCAACTCCACCGACCATGACTTCGCCACCTTCCTGCGCGAGCAGGACCCGCTGCAGCCCGATCGCCTATCCATGCACTGGATCAGTGCCATGCGTCGATGGATGCCCCAGCTGCTCGCCCTGCCTCCCAGTCAGTTGCCCACCCTGATTCTGCAGGGCGAGCAAGACCTCACCGTGGACTGGGAGTGGAACCTCTCGGTATTGGGGCACAAGTTCCCCAACGCCTGCATACACCGTCATCCCGAAGCGCGCCACCATCTGGTCAACGAAGCCGAGCCGATTCGCCAGGCACTGTTTGCCGCCCTGGACGATTTCATCGCCCGCTTGGAAACGGAAAGAATGCCATGCTGAAGTCCCTGGTGCCGTTGCTGCTGACGCTGTTCATCCTCAACGGTTGCGCCACTTCGGCCAATCGCATCGAACCGGTACGCCAGGCGCTGCTGGGGCTCGGCAACAGCGCCGCTCAACGAATCGGCGAGATCGACGCACTGCAACCGCTCGAGCAGCAGGTGCTGTTGCTTGCCGCCCCCGAGGTCGACTCGGAGCTGGGCGTGGGCGTCGAGCGCATGCGCGAGAGCCTGACCCGAGCCCTGCTCGGCATCGCTCCCGGCCCTCAGGTTCTCGATTGGCAACCCGGCATGGAAGGCAGCACGGAACCCCACCAGTGGCGACTGAAAAGCCGTCTGGAAGCCGCGGCCCCTCGCCTGAGGCTCTCCGACCGCGAACTCCTGCCTTACCGCCTGACCCTGATGCTGCAGCGCCCCGATGACGACGCAACGCTATGGGAGACGAGCATCGAGGGCGCCTTCGACGCCACGGCGCTGTAGCTCCCTGCTCTCCCAGTCTCAGGCTTGACGAAGCTGCCGGTCCAACTGCCGATAGCCGATCGCCTCCATGAGCTCGTCGCGCTCGGGGTGTGGTTTGCCGCCCAGGTCGGCCAGGGTGAGGGCAACGCGCAGCACCCGATGATAGGCCCGTGCCGAGAGCTTGAGCCGCTCCAGAACGCCGGCCAGCCAGGCGCGATCGGCATTCGACAGGGCACAGGCGACTTCGAGCTCCCGGCCGCCCAGATGGGCGTTCAGGGCGCCGCGAGCGTACTGCCGCTCACGGGCGGCCATCACTCGCGAGCGTACCGTGGCGGAGTCCTCGCCACGCTCGCGGGCGGTGAGCTGCTCCGGGGGCAGCGCCGGTACCTCCACCTGCAGGTCGATGCGGTCGAGCAACGGTCCCGAAAGGCGCGACTGGTAGCGCTGAATCTGCGCTGCCGTGCACTGGCACGCTTGACGCGGATCGCCCAAATGGCCGCAGGGGCAGGGGTTCATGGCCGCTACCAGCTGGAAACGAGCCGGGAAACGCCGCTCGTGACTGGCCCGTGCGATGTGGATCCGTCCTGACTCCATGGGCTCGCGCATCACCTCGAGCACCTGTCGCGAGAACTCCGGCAACTCGTCGAGGAACAGCACGCCGTGGTGGGCCAGGGATATCTCGCCAGGGCGTGGCCAGGAGCCGCCGCCCACCAGGGCCACGGCGCTGGCGGTGTGGTGCGGAGCCCGGAACGGACGCCGTCCCCACTGTTCGGCCAGCGGTAGCCCGCAGACGGAGCGCACCGCCGCCACTTCCAGCGCCTCATCCTCGGTGAGCGGCGGAAGAATGCCGGGCAGGCGGCTCGCCAACATGGTCTTGCCGGTACCGGGCGGGCCTGCGAACAACAGATTGTGCGACCCCGCCGCGGCGATCTCCAGGGCACGGCGTGCCTGGTGCTGGCCGCGCACCTCGGCGAGGTCGCCTTCTCGCCGCTCGGCAACGGGCGGCGTGACGAGACGGTGGGCGGCGATGGGCGTCTGCCCCAGCAGGTGTGCCACCACTTCCAGCAGGTGATCGGCGGGCAGTACCTGCAGGTCACCGGCCAGTGCCGCCTCGTCGGCGTTGTCGCGCGGCACGATCAGCCGGCGGCCCGCCTGGCGAGCGGCCAGCGCCAGCGGCAGCATCCCACTGATCGGGCGCAGCCGGCCATCCAGCGCCAACTCACCGACGCTCTCGATGCCCGACAGCGCCTCCGCCGGAATCTGGCCGGAGGCCACCAGGATGCCCAGGGCAATGGGCAGATCGAAACGCCCGCCGACCTTGGGCAGGTCGGCGGGCGCCAGGTTGAGCACGATCCGGCGGGTATTGGGAAAGTCGAAGCCGGCATTGGTGAGGGCGCTGCGCACCCGTTCGCGGCTCTCCTTGACGGCGGCTTCGGGCAGCCCTACCAGAGTCATGCCGGGCAGGCCGTTGGCCAGATGCACCTCGACGAGCACCTCGGGTGCCTCGAGGCCCAACCCCGCCCTCGTGGCGACGATCGCTAGCGTCATGCGGTCCCTCGCAGTCCGTTTGCCAAGCCTCTAGCTTAGCATCCGCCGGTGACGGTCGCGTGCCGCTACCTCAGCGGCCGGTCTCGCCCGCGCCGGCATCCTCTTCAGGTTGCGCGGCGCTCTCCTTCTCGGCAGGCGGCAATGCCGAGGCATCTGACTGCCGTGCCGCCACCGCCTCTTCGAGGGCGGCGACCTGCTTTTCCAGCGCTTCGACGCGACTGCGGGTGCGCTGCAGCACGTCCATGAGGATGTCGAAATCCTCTCGCGAGACCAGCTCCAGGCGATCGAAGGCGCCACGCACTACCTGCTGCGCAGCCTTCTGGAACTCTTCCGGAGCCTGAGAAGCGCCCTGCAGGCGTTCGCCGAGCTGCTGGGCCAGCCGACTGATGGGATCCTGACTACTCATGGTGTTCTCTCCTGGAACCGCTGATGACTATCCCCACAGGATACGCAAGGCGCAGCAGCCACGCATTCTCCCGTTGCGCGCCATGCTGGAGCATCTGCACCACAGCCCGGCACCAGCCTGGTGCACCTGCCGACGATACCTCCCACCGGAAGCGTGCAAAACATTCCAGACAGGACTTACAAGCCGCTGATCGAAGACCATTTTTTTCGCGACTGGCACGCTCTGCGCATGGACAGGGCATGACATGACCGGTGGACCATGCCACCCCAGCCAGCCGGAGAGATGAGATGAAACTGATCACCGCCATCATCAAGCCGTTCAAGCTCGACGACGTCCGTGAGGCGCTGGCCGACAACGGCGTTCAAGGCATCACCGTGACCGAGGTGAAAGGCTTCGGTCGCCAGAAGGGCCACACCGAGCTCTACCGCGGCGCCGAGTACGTGGTCGATTTCCTGCCCAAGGTGAAGGTCGAGGTGGCCATCGACGACAGCCGCCTGGAAAGCGTGCTCGACGCCATCTGCAGCGCTGCCAACAGCGGCAAGATCGGCGATGGCAAGGTCTTCGTCACGCCGCTGGAGGACGTCATCCGCATTCGCACCGGTGAACGCGGCGCCGATGCCGTTTAAGCCCACCGCTTCCGATACGACGCCGAGGAGAGACTTCCATGAGTGAACTCAGTGAACTGAGCTACGCGCTCGATACCTTCTATTTCCTGGTCTGCGGCATCCTGGTAATGTGGATGGCCGCCGGCTTCTCGATGCTCGAGGCCGGCCTGGTGCGCTCCAAGAACACTGCCGAAATCCTCACCAAGAACATCGCCCTGTTCGCCATCGCCTGCACCATGTACCTGCTGCTGGGCTACTACCTGATGTACTCCAGCAGCGCCGGCGGCTTCTTGCCCAGCTTCGGCTTCCTGCTCGGTGGCGAAAACACCGTGGATGCCGTGACGGCCGGTGGCGATGACGCCCCCTACTACTCCATGCGCGCCGACTTCTTCTTCCAGGTGGTGTTCGTGGCCACGGCCATGTCCATCGTCTCGGGCGCGGTGGCCGAGCGCATGAAGCTGTGGGCCTTCCTGGCCTTTGCCGTGGTGATGACCGGCGTCATCTACCCGGTGTCCGGCTACTGGACATGGGGCGGCGGCTGGCTCGCCGAGGTCGGCTACTCCGACTATGCCGGCTCGGGCATCGTGCACCTGGCCGGTGCCGCCGCGGCACTCGCCGGCGTGCTGGTTCTCGGTCCGCGCAAGGGCAAGTACGGCAAGGACGGCAGCGTCCACGCCATTCCCGGCGCCAACCTGCCGCTGGCCACGCTGGGTACCTTCATCCTGTGGATGGGCTGGTTCGGCTTCAACGGCGGCTCGGAGCTGAAGCTCTCGGACGTCGGCTCGGCCAACAACATGGCCCAGGTGCTGGTCAACACCAACGCCGCCGCCGCCGGCGGGGTGATCCTGGCTCTGATCCTGGCCAAGCTGTGGTTCCGCAAGGCGGACCTGACCATGGCCCTCAACGGCGCCCTGGCCGGCCTGGTGGCCATCACTGCCGATCCGCTGTCGCCTTCCGCCCTGGGCGCCACCCTGATCGGCGGCATCGGCGGCGCTATCGTGGTGGCTTCCATCGTGACGCTCGACAAGCTGAAGATCGACGACCCGGTGGGTGCCATCTCGGTGCACGGCGTGGTCGGCATCTGGGGCGTGCTGGCCGTACCGCTCACCAACGGTAGCGCCGGCTTCGGTGCCCAGGTCATCGGCATCATCGGCATCTTCGCCTGGGTCTTCGGCGCCAGCCTGGTGGTATGGCTGATCCTCAAGGCCATCATGGGCATTCGCGTCAGCGAGGAGGAAGAGTACGAGGGCGTGGATCTCGCCGAGTGCGGCCTGGAGGCCTATCCCGAGTTCAGCGTCGCCAAGATCCATGGCGGCGGAGGCGGCCGCCCGGCAGGCGGCTACGCGGCCCCGGCTCCGGCGGGACAACCGCGCACCGAGTGACTCGACCACCCCATCGACAAGGCTCCCCACGGGGAGCCTTTTTTCTTACCGCCAAGGGCGGTGTATGCTTGAGGCCAACCCGTTTTCGTACCCACTCGGGTTCGCCATCACGAACCCCGACCGACCATGAGGATGCAGACCATGAAACTGGTGACCGCCATCATCAAGCCGTTCAAGCTCGACGACGTTCGCGAGTCACTCTCCGAGATCGGCGTCCAGGGCATCACTGTCACCGAGGTCAAGGGCTTCGGTCGTCAGAAGGGCCATACCGAGCTCTACCGCGGCGCCGAGTACGTGGTCGACTTCCTGCCCAAGGTGAAAGTGGAGATCGCGGTGGACGAGGCCATGGCCGAGAAGGTGATCGACGCCATCACCCAAGTCGCCAATACCGGCAAGATCGGCGACGGCAAGATTTTCGTCACCCCGCTCGAGCAGGTGATTCGCATCCGCACCGGCGAAACTGGCAAGGACGCCGTCTGACAGCTGGAAGCTGGAAGCTGGAAGCTGGAAGCTGGAAGCTGGAAGCTGGAAGCTGGAAGCTGGAAGCTGGAAGCTGGAAGCTGGAAGCTGGAAGCTGGAAGCTGGAAGCTGGAAGCTGGAAGCTGGAAGCTGGAAGCGCAGCATGAATTCGCCACCCGGGGTGTCAAGCCCTTTCTTCCAGCTTCCGGCCGCGTAGCGGTGCTCTTCTAGCGTATCGCTTACTTCTCGACGAAGGCGCGCTCGATGACGTAATCCCCGGGCTCGCCCATGCGCGGCGAGATGGTGAAACCGAGGTCGTCGAGTAGAGCGCTGGTCTCGTCGAGCATGGCCGGGCTGCCGCAGATCATGGCACGATCCTGCTTGGGGTCGAGCGCCGGCAGGCCGGTGTCCGCGGCGAGCTTGCCGCTACGGATATGGTCGGTGAGACGTCCCATGGTACGGAACTCCTCGCGGGTCACGGTGGGATAGTAGACGAGCTTGGCACCGATCTCCTCGCCCAGGTATTCGTGGGCCGGCAGTTCCTTCTCGATGAAGTCGGCATAAGCGAGTTCGCTCACCGTGCGTACGCCATGCACCAGCACCACCTTCTCGAAACGCTCGTAGACTTCCGGATCCTGGATCAGGCTCATGAAGGGCGCCAGGCCGGTGCCGGTGGACAGCAGATAGAGGTTGCGCCCCGGCAGCAGGTCGTCGGTGACCAGCGTACCGGTAGGCTTACGACTGACCATGACCTGATCGCCGACCTGTAGATGCTGCAGACGTGAGGTGAGTGGGCCATCCGGCACCTTGATGCTGAAGAACTCCAGATGATCCTCGTAGTTGGGACTGGCAACGGAGTAGGCGCGCATCAACGGCTTGCCCTCCACCTCGAGGCCGATCATCACGAACTGGCCGTTCTTGAAGCGCAGGCTACGCTCACGAGTGGTGCGGAAGCTGAATAGGGTGTCGTTCCAGTGATGGACGCTCAAGACCTCTTCCAGGGCGAACTTGCTCATGCCGGCTCCTCGATATTCCTTTGGCGAATAAAGCCACCGATTAAGTGTGTCGTGGATTCTAAGAGATCTGCGTTTATCTGTTAATTGAATTGTATGGATATCGTTTATCTATACTATGGATAAACGTTCTGCTCGGAGGGGGCATGCACTTCACTCTGCGCCAACTGGAAGTCTTCGTGGCCGTGGCCCAGCACGAGAGCGTTTCCCACGCCGCACGCGCCCTGGCTCTTTCCCAGTCCGCCACCAGCACGGCGCTGGCCGAACTGGAACGCCAGTTCGACTGCCGCCTGCTCGACCGCATCGGCAAACGCCTCAAGCTCAACGCTCTGGGCTTTCAGTTGCTGCCCAAGGCGGTGGCACTGCTCGACCGCGCCGAGGAAGTCGAGGAGCTGCTGCACGGCCAGCAGGGCATCGGCTCGCTGGATGTGGGCGCCACCCTAACCATCGGCAACTACCTGGCCACCCTACTGATCAGTGACTTCATGCAGCGCCATCCCGGCAGCCGAGTACGTCTTTCGGTGCGCAACACCCGCGCCATCGTCGACAGCGTGCGCCACCATCAGCTCGACCTGGGCCTGATCGAAGGACGCTGCGAGGAGGATGACGTGGTCACCCAGCCCTGGGTGGAAGATGAACTGGCGGTGTTCTGTTCGCCCCGCCACCGGCTCGCCGGACAAGGACCGATAGAGCTCGACCGGCTGCTGCGTGAGGCATGGATCATGCGCGAGCAGGGTTCGGGCACCCGCCTGACCCTAGAGCAGGCGGCTCGTCATCGCCGCGGACGCTTCAACGTATTGCTCGAACTGGAGCACACCGAGGGTATCAAGCGGGCCGTGGAGTCGGGGCTGGGCATCGGTTGCGTATCGAAACTGGCACTGCGCGACGCCTTTCGTCGCGGCAGCCTGGTTCCCATTCCCACCCCGGAGCTGGATCTCAGCCGGCAGTTCGCCTTCATCTGGCACCGCCACAAGTACCTGGCCACCGGCATGCGTGAATTTCTGCGCCTGTGCCGACAGATGACGGACGGCGTGAAGCGCAGCGACGAGATCGATCTGCCGTCCGTACCGTAGAAAAAACGGCCCGACGCGACGCCGCCGGGCCACGGCAAGTGGATCAGCGCAGGTCGCTGACGGCTTGCTGGATATCGGCGAGGCTGGCCTTGGACAGGTCCTTGGCCAGAGTGTGGATGATCAGCTTACGAGAAGGGCCATCGACCTTGTCCCGCAGCAGCCCCAGAAATCGTGGCGGCGCTACCAGAATCAACTTCTCCAGGCTGTTGTCGACCCGTGCCCGGTAGATGCACTCGGCGACCTCCTTGGCGAAGAGTTCGGCATGATGCTGCGTTGCCACGCTCTCTCCCCCCGCCGAACGGGCGTTGGTCGACGTCGACTCGTGCACGTCGCCGCCACGGTCCGTCACCAGGTCGCCCTCGTGCAGGCGCCCTTCGGCGTGCACCAGGCTCTGACGCTCTTCCAGCTTGAGGGCATCGCGCGTGAACACGCGCGCCCGGGCTTGGTCGGCCACCACGATGTACGTTGTCATAGCCACTCCTCGTGCGGGTTGATGGGGAAGCCGGCCAGGCCCGGCGACCGGCTTCATCCTCTTCAACATTGGCAAGGGGGCATCGGGCGGTCAACCGTCATATCACCTTGCGGCGCAGCACGCCGGTGATGG
This sequence comes from Billgrantia gudaonensis, assembly GCF_900100195.1. GTDB lineage: Bacteria > Pseudomonadota > Gammaproteobacteria > Pseudomonadales > Halomonadaceae > Halomonas > Halomonas gudaonensis. Next base: position 77,217 of record NZ_FNES01000010.1, on the reverse strand, counting down.
CCTCGCCAAGCAGTACGAGGGTGATGATAGCGATCAGAATGGTAGCGACCGTTGGCCAGGCGAAGGTATCGATGGCGCCCTGCAGGATCACCCCGATGCCACCGGCACCGACCAGGCCCAGCACCGTGGACTCACGGATGTTGATGTCCCAGCGCAGAATGATGATGGCGAAGAATGCCGGCATCACCTGGGGCACCACGGCATAGGCGATCACCTTGGCCTTGCTGGCCCCGGTGGCTTGCATGGCCTCCACCGGCCGGCGGTCGATCTCCTCGATGGCCTCGCCCATCAGCTTGCCGACGAAGCCGATGGAACGGAACATGATGGCGAGTATACCGGCCAGCACCCCGGGACCGAAGATCGCCACGAACAGCAGCGCCCAGATGATGGTGTTGACCGAACGGCTGGCCACCAGGATGAAACGGCCCAGCCACAGGCAGGCCCGATTGGGGGTGGTGTTCTGGGCCGCAATGTAGGAGACCGGCAGGGCCACGAAAATGGTCAGCGCCGTGGCCAGAGTGGCGATGTGCACCGTCTCGAGCAGCGCCGCCACGATCTCGCCGAGACCGCTCGGGTCGGGCGGCCACATGCGTGCACCGAGACTGCCGATCTGATTGGGCGCATCCCACACCCAGGGCCAGAAGATGTCGATGTCGCTGACCGCCCAGTAGAGCACCATCATCGACAGCAGCAGCACGACGTAGCGAATCAGGCGCTGGCGGCCATCGTAGCGCTGCCAGACACGTCCCTGCGCAGCGGACGAATTGTCTACCATATCTGCTTCCTTACCCAACCGCTGACGCCTTCGCTGACCAGGATCACCGCGATGATCACCAGCAGGATGGCGAAAGCGAAGTCGTAGTCATAGCGTCCGAAGGCATTCATCAGGGTGCCCCCGATACCGCCGGCACCGACGATGCCCACTACCGCCGAGGCACGCAGGTTGCTGTCGAGTTGGTACATGGAGAGCCCGACCTGGCGCGGCAGGATCTGCGGAAAGACCGCATAGACCAGGGTGGCGAAATAGCCTGCTCCCGTGGCCTTCATCGCCTCGACCTGTCCCCAGTCGATCTCCTCGATCTCCTCGGCAAGCAGCTTGCCGACGAACCCGATCGAATAGAGAGTCAGCGTCAGGATGCCGGCCAGTGGACCGAAGCCCACCGCAGCCACGAACAGTATCGCCACGATCACCGGATGGAAGCTGCGCGAGACGATGATCACCCCCCGCCCCAGCAGATAGACCGGGCGGGGCGCCAGATTGCGGGCGGCCATCACCGCGAAGGGAATCGAGAGCAGCACCCCGAGCAGCGTGGCCAGAATGGCGATCTGCAGGCTCTCCTTGAAGCCGGTGAAGAGCAGATCGGCGCGATCGAAGCTGGGCGGGAAGCCGCCACCGAAGATTCGTGCAGCGCGCGGCAGGCCTTCGGCGATACGCTCCCAGTTGAATGGCAGGGTGCCGAGTGCCCAGACGAGATAGGCCGCCACCACCAGCCACAGACCGTAGCGCAGCCAGGGATTGGCGATGAACGGCGGCTTGTGCCAGGTTCGCCGCACCGTGGCCGAGGAGGGGGAACTAGAACGAGTCATGCGCCACCCCCCGAGCGCCTTGGCGCGGGCCCGATGCCGGCGTCTCGATCAGCTGGTCGTCGGGCGCCTCGATGCCGCCATAGATGGCATCCAGCGCCTCCTTGGTGAAATCCTCGGGCGCTCCGTCGAAGATCATCTTCCCGTGGCGCAGCCCGACGATGCGTTCCGTATACGCCTTGGCCTGGGCCACGTTGTGGATGTTGATCAGCACCGGCAATGACATTTCGCTGGCCAGGCTCTGCAATAGGCGCATGATCTGCTCGGAGGTGCGCGGATCGAGCGACGCCGTCGGCTCGTCGGCGAGCAGGATCTCCGGTTCCTGCATCAGCGCACGCACCACGCCGACGCGCTGACGCTCGCCGCCGGACAGGGCATCGGCGCGCTTGTTGGCATAATGGGCGATCTCCACCCGCTCGAGCAGGGCGAAGGCACGGTCGATGTCCGCCTGAGGGTAGCGGCGTGTGACCGCCTGGTAGAGATTGACGTAGCCGAGCCGACCGGCCAGCACGTTCTCCATCACCGTGAGCCGGTCGATGAGATTGAAGCCCTGAAAGACCATGCCGATCTTGCGGCGGGCCTGGCGCAGGGCAGCGCCCTTGAGGGTGACGAGCTCGCTGCCGTTGAGCTTGATCGAGCCGGACGTGGGCTCGACCAGCCGATTGATGCAGCGCAGCATCGTGCTCTTGCCGGCACCGGAAGCACCGACGATGGCTACCACGCTATTGCCCTCGACCGTCAGATCGAGGTCTTCGAGGACCGCGGCATCACTGCCATAGCGTTTGGTCAGATTGGAAATTTCTAGCATGGACGTGTCCGGCTGATGCACAAACGAAAAACGACCGGCAGCCGCCATGCAGCGGCTGCCGGCAACGCCACGAGCCCGTCACTCGAGGTTGTCGGGCGTGTACTCGACTCCGTTGGCTTCCTGGATGGTGCGGATGACCTTCCAGTGCTCCTGGTAGTTGATGGGGATGAACTTCTCGACACCATCGAACTCCTCGCCCAGCTCGGTACCGGCGAACTCGAAGGAGAAGAAGGCCTCCTCGATCTTGTCGACCAGGTCGGGATGCAGGTCGTGGGCGTAGGTGTAGGAAGTGGTCGGGAAGCGGTCGGACTCGTAGAGGAGCCGCACGTCATCTGGGTCGTAGAGGTCGCGATCGGCCATGCGCTCGACCACCTCGGAAGCTACCGGCGCGGCATCGTAGTCACGTGCCACCACGCCGAGCATCGACTGATCGTGGCTGCCTGAGTAGACCACCTCGTAGTCCTCGCCGGGCACGATGCCCATCTCGGGAAACAGGGCGCGGGGCGCCTGATTGCCGGAATTGGACGTGGGCGAGGTGTGCGCTACGCGCTTGCCCTCGAGATCCTCCATCTCGTGGATGTCGGAGTCCACGTGGGTGTAGAGCTGCAGGGTGTAGCCGAACTGCCCATCGTCGGAGCCCATCAGCGCGAAGGGCACGGCGCCGGCCAGGTTGACCGCAAAGGGCGTCGGCCCGGTGGAGAAGCCAGCAATGTGCAGGCGTCCGCTGCGCATCGCCTCCACCTGGGCGGAGTTGGACTGCACGGCGAAGAAGCGCACGTCGCGCTCGGTGACCTCTTCGAGGTGATCGATGAAGGGCTGCCAGATATCGGCATAGATGGCCGGATCCTCCACCGGCGTGTAGGCGAAGATCAGTGTATCGGGGTTCGTCCACTGGGATTCATCCTGCGGAGGATCGGCAACCATGTCGCCGTCGCGGTCGCAGTAGATCTCGTCCAGCTTGCCACGCGGACAATCCTCCTGGGCGATTGCCGCCGACGAGAGCAGAAGGGTCAGGGAACACAGCGAAACGCAGGACAGCGCGCCCGGTACGCGCCTGGAAAATGCCGGATGGGAAGTCATGGCGTGCCTCTCGGTCTGTTGTTATTGGATTCGCTCACGTCACGGGCCGACGAAGATGGAGATCTCGACCCGAATCGCTGAGCGGAACCGAACATCAAGGTCGCATGATATGCTCGCATGCGAAAACCTAGTTTCAATCTAGGTAACATGACAATTCCATGTCAAACGGGAGATTTCACGCTGTGACCCAACGCCGCAATCGCTATCTGCTCATGCGCCATGGCCATAGCGAAGCCAATGCACGAGGCGTGATCGTCAGCCATGCACGGCATGGCCTGAATGCCTACGGCCTGTCACCGGAGGGGCACGCCCAGCTCGAACGGCTGGTAGACGACTGGCGTTGGCCCGCTCCCACTCGGCTTTGGCACTCGGACTTCCTGCGCACTGCCGAAACCGCGGCTCGAATCGCTACCCGCTTCGGTCTCACCCCGCACCCGGACCCTCGCCTGCGCGAACGCGACTTCGGCAGTCTGGAAGGTCAGCCCGACGCCCGTTATCCCACGGTCTGGCAGCGGGATGCCCTAGACCCCGACCACTGCGATTTCGGCGTCGAAAGCGTGAGCCGCGTGGCCGAGCGCATGCTCGACGTGCTAAGCGGCCTGGAGCGCGAGTACCATCGGGAAACCGTGCTGCTGGTCAGCCATGGAGACCCGTTGCAGATCCTGCTCACCGCCATCGAAGAGCGACCGTTGACGCAGCACCGTGATCGTCGACCGCTGATGCCGGCAAACGTCATTGCCTTGGCGTAGGCTATGAGTATCATCGAGGCAATGCCCAAGGACGAGCCCTCTCATGCCGGATCCCGTTGCCCCGGATGCGCCCCGCCTGCTCGCTGCCCTGGCTAGCGGAAGCCAAGCCGTCGTGGACGCGCGTTTCTGGGGCGACGGCGTCGACCGCTTGATCGCTGCCCTCGGCAAGGCCAGTGGCGCCAGCCGGGTTTGGATCTTTCAGCTCATCGAACTGCAGGACGAGGCCGTCGTGCAGGACTACGTCTTCGAATGGGCCGCCGAACCACGCTACCGTCAGCTCACCCAGAAGCGCTTTCGCTTCTTCACCACCTTCTTCGACGACCCGATCTACCAGGAAATGGTGGCCGCCCGACAGCGCGGCGAGGCACACGGCTTCGTCGTCGAAGCCATGCCAGCAGGTCCGCTGCGCCGCAATCTCGAGAGCCAGGCCATCCAATCCATGGTCACCGTCCCGATCATGGTCAACGGAACCTGGTGGGGCACGTTGGGCATCGACGACTGCGTGCGCCCCCTCGACTGGCAGGGTACCGGCCTGCAGGCCCTGCGCGTGGCCGCCGAGTTGATCGCCTCGGCCATCTACCGCCAGCAGCTCACCAGCCGGCGTCGGCAGATCGAGCTCTTCCAGCGCGTCACCGACTGCGGCATCTGGGAGGTCGACCCGCAAAGCGGTGCCACCTGGTGTTCCCGCGCGCTGCTGCGCACTCTGGGCTACCCGGACGATTACGCCCGGTTGCCCATACGCCGCCTGCTGGCCCACATCGCCCGAGAAGATCGTCAGCGTCTCTGGCAACGGCTGCGACGCTGCCTATGCAGTACCTCCTGCAGCTGGCGTCTCGATGTGCGCCTGATCACCGAGCGGGGCGAGACGCGCTGGCACGAGATCGTTGCCGAGGTGGTCAGGGGCCCCAGTCAGAACGTACAGAGCCTGGCAGGACTGATCATCGACGTCAGCCAGCGCAAGCAGGGCGAGGAACGTGCCATGGTGGCCGCCGAATACGACGAGCTCACCGGTACGCTGAACCGCCGCGGGCTGTGGCGACACCTCGACGAGACCCTGGTCGACGATCGTGCGCCCCACCACCTCCTGCTGCTCGACATCGACCACTTCAAGCCGGTCAACGACCGGCACGGCCATCCCGCCGGCGATGCCCTGCTGCGCCTGCTGGCCCAGCGACTCGGCGGCGAGCTACGCGCCCATGACGGCCTGGCCCGTCTGGGCGGCGAAGAGTTCGTCATCGTGGTGAGCGGCCTGGCGCAGCCGGAAGTGTTGCAGATCGCCGAACGCCTGCGCACCTGCATCGCCAACGCTCCCTTTCAGCTCGACGCAACACCTGACGACAGCGTGCCGCTGTCGATTCCCATCACCGTCAGTCTGGGCATCGCCAGCCTGCCCCACGGGACGACTCGGCGTCACGGCCATACCCTGGCCATCGCCCAAGCCGACCGAGCGCTCTATGCCGCCAAGGACGGTGGGCGCAATCGGATCGTCGCCTACTGGCAACTGCCCTCCGCGAGCGATGCCGACACGAGCATTGTCGATGCCGCCGACCGCCGGCTCAGTGGCCGCGAATCTGACTGAGTGAGCGTCATGTTCACGACGCCCACGCCGGCGAGACCGGCGGGAGCGTGAATCGGGAAGCGGAAGGCCTCGAGGAGGCCGCCCAGGTCAGCTGCGGATCAGGTAATCGAAAGCGCCGAGCGCGGCCCGCGAGCCCTCGCCCATGGCGATGACGATCTGCTTGTAGGGCACGGTGGTCACGTCGCCGGCGGCGAAGATGCCCGGCACGCTGGTCATGCCGCGTTCATCGGTGACGATCTCGCCGCGCTCGGAGAGCTCGATGGGCGAGTTCTTCAGCCACTCGGTGTTGGGCACCAGGCCGATCTGCACGAAGACGCCTTCCAGCTCCAGGTGGCGCAGCTCGCCACTGGCCCGCTCTTCAAAGGTCAAGCCATTGACGCGGGTACCGTCGCCGTTCACCTCGGTGGTCCGAGCGCCTTTGATGATCTTCACGTTGGGCAGGCTGGCGAGCTTCTTCTGCAGCACGTCGTCGGCCCGAAGCTCGTCCATGAACTCGATCAAGGTCACCTCGGCCACCAGGCCGGCCAGGTCGATGGCCGCCTCGACGCCGGAGTTGCCGCCACCGATCACCGCCACGCGCTTGCCCTTGAACAGCGGGCCGTCGCAGTGCGGGCAGTAGGCCACGCCCTTGTTGCGGTACTCGGCCTCGCCGGGCACGTTCATCTCGCGCCAGCGGGCGCCGGTGGCCAACACCAGGGTGCGACTCTTCAGCGTGGCGCCGGACTCGAAGCGCACCTCGTGCTCGCCGCCCGGTTGGCTGGCCGGTACCAGCTCCACCGCACGCTGCAGGTTCATGATGTCGACCTCGTACTCCTTGACGTGCTCCTCCAGTGCCGCGGCCAGCTTGGGCCCCTCGGTGTGGGGCACGGAAACGAGATTCTCGATGGCCAGGGTGTCGAGCACCTGGCCACCGAACCGCTCGGCCACCACGCCGGTGCGAATGCCCTTGCGCGCCGCATAGACCGCCGCCGCGGCGCCAGCCGGACCGCCACCGATCATCAGGGTGTCGAAGGCCGGCTTCTCGCTGAGCTTGGCGGCCTCGCGCTCGGCGGCGCCGGTGTCCACCTTGGCAAGGATCTGCTCGAGGCTCATGCGGCCCTGATCGAAGGGCTCGCCGTTGAGGTAGACGCTGGGCACCGACATGATCTCGCGCTGCTCCACTTCAGCCTGGAAGAGCGCGCCATCGATGGCCACGTGGCGAATCCGCGGATTGAGGATCGCCATCAGGTTGAGTGCCTGCACCACGTCGGGGCAGTTCTGGCAGGAAAGCGAGAAGTAGGTCTCGAAATGCAGATCGGCATCCAGCGCCTTTATCTGCTCGATGACATCGTCGCTGGCCTTGGGCGGATGGCCGCCTACCTGCAGCAACGCCAGCACCAGCGAGGTGAATTCGTGGCCCATGGGAATGCCGGCGAAGGTCAAGCCGGTATCCTCGCCCGGGCGGTTGAGAGCGAACGACGGCGTGCGCGCATCGTCACCGTCGGTCTTGAGAGCGATCTTGTCACAGAGCTCGGTGATCTCGGTGAGCAGTTTGAAGAGCTCCTGCGACTTGTCGCCGTCATCGAGGGACGCGACGATCTCGAACGGCTGAGTGACCTTCTGCAGGTAAGCTTTGAGCTGTGCTTTCAGATTGTCGTCCAACATGACAGCGATCCTTCACATATGGCTAATATAAAAAGGCGCAACTGACCACAGGCTCACGGTTGCTATGCCGTGCGAAGCGAGTGACGCCGTGTCGAAAAACGCCCGGGCGCGATACGCCCGGGCGCGACTCCCTCGAGGTCAGGGGGATCCCTCGCGAGGGAGAGGGGCCAATCAGATCTTGCCGACCAGGTCCAGAGACGGGGACAGAGTCTCTTCGCCTTCTTCCCACTTGGCCGGGCAGACTTCGTTCGGGTTGGCACGCACGTACTGGGCGGCCTTGACCTTGCGCAGCAGCTCCTCGGCGTTGCGACCGATGTTGCCGGCGTTCAGTTCGACGATCTGGATCTTGCCGTCCGGGTCGACCACGAAGGTGCCACGCTCGGCAATGCCGTCTTCCTCGATCAGCACCTCGAAATTGCGCGAGATGGCGTGGGTCGGGTCGGCCAGCATCGGGTAGGTCAGCTTGCCGATGGTTTCGGAGCTGTCATGCCAGGCCTTGTGGGTGAAGTGGGTATCGGTGGAGACGCTGTAGATCTCGACGCCCAGCTTCTTGAATTCCTCGTAGTTGTCCTGCAGGTCACCCAGCTCGGTGGGGCAAACGAAGGTGAAGTCGGCCGGGTAGAAGAAGAAGATGCTCCACTGGCCCTTCAGGTTCTCCTCGGTCACTTCGACGAATTCGCCGTTGTAGTAGGCAGTGGCCTTGAACGGTTTGACTTCGGTGTTCAGCAGGGACATTCGATGCTGCTCCTTACGACTTTGGTATGAAGGTGTCGGAAATTCAAGCGCATGGTATCCCGTACGCTCTGATAGCGTAAATTGAATGGTGTCATCGGCTTGATAATTCAACCCTATGGACGACGATCGGGCATCAGCCGAGACGCACGGCCTCGCCCTGCCGGTCCAGCGCCAGGAACGCTTCGACGCTGCCCATCTTCAGCGATTCCACCATGCGTTCGAGCTGCGCCTCCACCTGTTCGTCGCTGGGCGCCTCATGGCCGTGTCCGGCCAAGGCCCCCACGAAGACGATGTCCCAGTCGACGCCGGTCCGGCGGGACTCGGTCAACAGCCCCGCCATGTCGCTGAGCTCCTCGGGCGCCTTGTCGACGCACAGCACTGGGGTCAGCACCCCGCCTTCGCCCCGCTCGAAGCGGCGTCGCTGTGCTTCGGTGGGGTGGTCGGGCAGTTCGGCACGGGTGAAAACGAACAGCAGGCGCTGCGGTTCGGGCTGGCGACGAGCCTCTTCGAGAAGGTCGCTGAAACGGGAAATGGCCAAGGTATCACTCCTGAAGTTCGACCGACCGTCACGCCAGCAATGGATGGCGTGACGAATTCACTGATCCGACGAGAGGGAAAGCGAGCGCGGTGCACGCGGCCATCACCCTGAGGGTGGCGGAAACCGCGCGAGTATCTCCTGCGTCCTACCCTGGCGCCGCACTTCGAGAGGCAGCAAGGTGCCGGGTGGCTGACGACGCACGTGACGGCTGACATCGGCCGGCCGGCTGACCGGCTCACCCGCCACTCGCAGGATGACGTCTCCTGCGACCAGCCCTGCCGCCTCGGCCACCGAGTCTTCGACGATGCGATGGATCTCGACGCCATCGTCGTGGGGCACCAGCGCGACGCCGAGCATTCGGTGTGACGCCCGTTCCGGCGTTTCGGCAATGGCGAACACCGCCTGGGCCAGCCCCTCGGGCGGTGTCTCGCAACCGCCTTCGCGGACCGGCCAGGGCAGCAGCGCTTGCTGAGTCTCGACGCCCAAGTCGCGGAGCTGGTGCGGCACGCCATGCCCGAAGCGCAAATGCCCCTCGCCCATCAACCCCACCACCAGAGCACCGTCGCGGCTAGCTTCTTCCAGACCCGTGGCCATGGCACGGTCCCAGGCGAGTTGGGCGGTGACGAAACGCGCCAAGCCGTCATCGCCGTCGCCTGCGGGATGCTGAGCGTAGAACCGGGCCAGGGTCTCGCGGTACTTTTCGTCCGGCGGTGCGGGTACGGTAATGCGATGCCGCTCATCCAGAGGAATGGCGCTCCAGGTTTCTTCCACCAGCCGACGGCGCAGCTCGGGCGTGATGTTGATCGCCTTGACGGGAATGCGGTGCAGGCGTGCGAAATGCAGAATCGGCCAGTAAAGGTCCGGATCGTAGCCCCAGGCGCTGTACCACTCGCTGCGGGCCAGGAACTCGGCCTCGTCGAGCTCGCCAGCCACCCAGGCATCCAGCGCCGGCTGGGCCTCGCGGGGCAGCATCTCCAGGCCGATCACCAGCTCGGAGCGGCGAGCCTGCAAAGCGGCCAGGGTATGCAACTGCCAGCGGTGGTGATCGGCGTTGTCGTGCTGCTCCCCGAGCATCACCACGTCCTGGCGTGCCAGTTCGTCGAACAATTCGGGCGCTGTCGGCCGACTGCCGTCGTCGAGCCGCTGCCATTCACCGGGCTCAGGGCAGACATCGGCCAGCACGGGAGCACTGGCCGCGAGACACAGCACCACCAGCCAGGCGGCGCGGGATACGAGAGACGACATGGAACCTCCGCGGGCGACTCACGCCGACGAGCCTACCACGCCACCCCTGGCGCCACTACTGGCCATCGAGGCTCAACGTCGCCTCGGGCGCCGCCGGCACGGACAGGCACGAGCTATTGTCCCCGGCACGCATTCCTGTCAGTTTGAAGGGGTTACGCTCTGAACGAGCATGTCTACGACAAGGCAGCGCGATGGAAGGGATCGTCAATGCAGGCCCGATGCAGCGCTGAGGAAGCCTTCCGTCAGCTCGCCGAAGGGTTGAGCGAACGGGGTGCCGCCGATTTTTTCGATGGTCTGGTGGCCAAGCTCGCCAGTCTGCTGGACGTCGATCATGTGCTGATCGCCCGGATTCACGGTGACGGTCAGGCGCATACCTTGTCGCTGTGGTCCCGGGGAGCCCACCGCACCAATCGGCGATACCCTCTGGCAGGTACCCCCTGTGCAACGGTGGTTGGACGATCGCCCTGCCTGTATCCCCATGACGTGCAGACCCGCTTTCCCGACGACCCCCTGCTGCAACAACTGGGAGCCGAGAGCTATCTCGGACTGCCGCTGTTCGCCGTGGACGGTACGCCCCTGGGCTTGCTGGCCGTGCTCAAGAACCGACCCATGACAACGGCGGGGCTGGACAACGAGATTCTGCGTCTCGCCGCCGCCCAGGCCGGAGCCGAACTCGACCGGCAGCAGGCCCAGTCCGCCCTGCAGGCCAGCGAAGGACACGCCCGAGAGAGCGAAAGGCGCCTCGATACCCTGCTCAATCACCTTCCCGGCATGGCCTATCGCTGCCTGAACGACCACGCCTGGACCATGACCATCCTCAGCCGCGGTGCCGAAACGCTGACCGGTTACCCCATCGAATCCCTGATCGACAATCGACACATCAGCTACGCCGAGCTCATTCATCCGGATGACCGGGAGCGGCTCTTCGAAGAGGTCCAGGCAGCGATCGCCAGACGCACGCCCTTTCGAATGACCTACCGGCTGCGCCGTGCCGATGGCAGCCTGCGCTGGATGTGGGAGCAGGGGCAGGCCGTGTTCAACGGGGATGGCGAGGTGACGTACCTGGAAGGTTTCATCACCGACGTCACCGAACAGCACGAAGCGCAGCGCGTCCAGGATGCCGTGATGCAGGTCGCCTCGACCATCACCCCACGCCTGGGCGACGATTACTTCCACCAGTTGATCCGCACCCTGGTCGAGATTCTCGGTGCGGATGCCGGCATCATCGCCCTGCTGGATGCGTCGTCCGAGGGCCAGGCGACCGCTCCCCGACAGCGCAGCACGTCCATGAGCACGGTCAGCGCAGTGATCGATGGCAGGCTGCTCGATGCCGACTCCTTCCCTCTCCCCGACTCGCCCTGCGCGCGAATTCTCGACGAGCGAGAGGCCATGGCGATGGAACACGCCGGCATACGCTTGCCCGGCAGCCCCGATCTGGTCCGCTCGTGGATCGGCCGCCGCCTGGACAATGCCCATGGCGAGCCGATCGGCGTGATCATGGTGCTGTACCGTCAGCCGCTGGACGCCAACGCTTTCGCCACCTCGGTTCTGCGCATCCTCTCCACGGGTGCGGCAGCCGAACTGGAACGCCGCCGCGATCACAGCCGCATGCATCAGCTGGCCTACATCGACGGCATCACCGGCCTGCCCAATCGCGTGCGCTTCATGGAGGAGCTGGCTCGCCTGCGTCAGGAGGCGGAGCAGGGCCAGTTTCCCCTCGGGCTGCTGCTGCTGGACATCCGCCGTTTCAAGGAAATCAACGACATTCACGGCCACCAGGTGGGCGATCAGTTGCTGGCTACGCTGGCCGGGCGGCTGCAACGTGCCGCGACGCGTCACGAGTCGTTGGCGCGCCTCTCCGGCGACGAATTCGCCCTGCTGGTACCCGATGCCGACGATGCCACGCTGGACGCCAGTCTGGCCCGCGTGCACGAGGCCATCGGCCATCCCGTTCCACTGGGTCGCCGCCGCTTCACCCTCGAAGTCAGCATCGGCATGGCTCGCTACCCGGACGACGCGACCACCACCGGTGACCTCTTCAAGTCGGCCAGCATCGCGCTCTACCACGCCAAGCAGAAGGACAGCGGCATATGCCCGTTCGACATCTCGATGACCCACGAGCTGAAGCGCCGCCAGCAGATGACCGAGCGGCTCAGCGACGCTCTGCAGCACCATCGCCTCACGCTGCATTTCCAGCCTCAGATCGACCTGCGGAACGGGCAGTTGGTGGGGGCCGAGGCCCTGTGCCGCTGGTACGAAGAGGAATGGGGCTGGGTGAGCCCCGGTGAATTCATCCCTCTGGCCGAGGAACGCGGACTGATTCGCGCCCTGGGCGACTGGGTTCTCACGGCCGCCGCGCGGCAACTGATGGAGTGGCAGCGCGCCGGCACCCCTCTGCCCGGGCGACTGTCAGTCAATGTCTCCGCGCAGCAGTTCACCGATCCGCAGTTGGCCAGTCACATCGCCTCCCTGGCCGAGGGAGTGCCCGCCTCGGCCATTGCCCTGGAGCTGACCGAAAGCGACTTCATGCGCGATCCCGAGCAGGCCGTCGCCATCACGCAAGCCCTGCGCAACGCCGGCTACGCCCTCGCCATCGACGACTTCGGCACCGGCTACTCCTCGCTCTCCTACCTGCGCCGCTTCGCGGCCGACGCCCTCAAGATCGACATCTCCTTCGTGCACGAGATGCTCGACAGCCATCACGCCCGCACCATCGTGGAAACCATCATCGCCATGGCGCAGGCCCTGGGCATGCAGACGGTGGCCGAAGGCGTGGAATGTCGTGAACAAGCCGTCGCCCTGGCCGAAATGGGCTGCGACCACGCCCAGGGATATCACTTCGACCGACCCCTGCCGGCCGATGCCTTCACCGCGGCCTGGGGCCATGCCATGCGGCCGAGGGCCCGTTGAACCCGCTCGGGAAATGACGACGGCTGGGCGCGAAGAGCAGGCCGCTATTCGGGATTCGGCGCGGCAGCAATGCCATAGGCGGCCATGAAATCGTTCAGCTCCATCGGGCGCGCGTAGCGGAAGCCTTGGACTTCGCCGATTCCCAGCCCGGCAAGCCACTCGGCCTGCTCATCGCTTTCGACCCCCTCAGCGACCACGGATAGCCCCAGTCGCTCGGCGAAGTACACCATGGCGGCGTAGGCCTCCTGGGCCTGGGCGCGCTCGCCCGCCGCAAGCAACAGGGAGCGATCCATCTTGACGGCCATGAAGGGTAGACGCTGCAGCAGCCGAAAGGCCGTATGGCCGGTGCCGAAATCATCCAGAGCCAGGCGCACCCCATGATCGCGCAGTGGCGCCATCACCCGCTCGATGGCGTCCAGGTCGCGAAAATCGGCATGCTCGGTGATCTCCAGCTCGACCATGGAGGGAGGCAGCGCCAGGGCCGAAAGACGCTCCGTCAGCCGGTCCTGGAACGCCGGCTCGGAAAGAGTGGCCAGATTGACGTTGATGGCCAGATGCGTGAGCCCGGGTAGTCGCTCACGGTGTCGTGCCAGCCAGTCCAGGCCACGAGTCATCACCCAATGGTCGAGGCGCGACGCCATGCCCAGGATCTCGACGACGGGCAGGAACTCGAGCGGGGCGATATCGCCCAGTTCCGGATGCCGCCAGCGCAACAGCACCTCGGCGCCGCTCAGCTCTCCCGTCAGCGGCGACACCTTGGGCTGAACCACCAGTCGCCATTGGGCATCGGGATGGTCGATCAGCGTTTCCAAGGCTTCCGACAACTGACGGAACCGCGTGGCCTCTTCGCGCTCCATGGGTTCCACGCGAATCACCGGCTGTCGCCACCCCTGCCGCTCCAGCCGAAACAAACCATCGTCCAGCGCGGCCCGGCACTGCGCAAAGTCGGCCTGCATGCCCGACAAGCGCAGCAGGCTGGCGTACCAGCTCACCCGATGGCCAGCCGGCGCCTGGGAGAGGCGAGCCATGCAACGGTCCACCATCACCTCGCCGCTCTCGCCCTGATCCGCCGAGAGAAAGCCAATCACGCCCAGGTCGGCATTCACGTAGAGCCTGCACTCCCTGGGCAGGCTCTCACGCAACGCAGGTAGTTGCTCGCGAAACAGCGCCTGGGCGCCCGGCAGGCCCACATGCTGGCGGTAATCGCGCAGGCCAGGCGACATCAGTGCGAACAGCCAGCCGTCACCCTCAGAACGCAGTTCGTCGAACTCGGCTTCCAGCAGCTGACGCGTGGGCAGGCCGGTGGCCGGATCGACGGCCAGGCGGTGATGCGCACGCCGGGCGCGACGCCGTGACACGACCAGCATGAGCAACAACAGCAGCAGAAGGCCCGTGAATGCCACACCACCCCAGGTCAGTTGCGACAGTCGGGTATCGGCACTGGCCATCACGCCTTCCACTTCGAGCCACTCCAGCTCCTCGCGAAGGTCGGCCGGCACCTGAGCATGGAAGCTGGCGTGCAGCATGCGACGACTGGCACGCACGTCCTGCACCGTCGGCAATTCCGAGAACGCCGGACTGACCAGCGTTTCCACCGCCAGTCGCGTCAAGCGACGGGTATCGAGAATGGCCCCGCCAGCGCAGCCGAGCCGTACCTGATACGGCAAATGGCAGAACACCCGCACGTCCCGGTCGGCCAGATCGTGGAGCCAGCGCCGCGCATCGGGACGCAAGTCGGCTGCGCCGGTGGTCTGCCCTTCCACCAGGTAAACGCGCGTCCTGGCAGGCAGTGCCGACAATGTCGATACCACGTCGGCGGGCGTCCAGTCCCACAGCACCTGCGCGAGATGGGCGCCTTCCGCCGCCTCCAGGCTGGCCAGGAATTCACGAGTCAGATGCTCGCCGCTGCCGGTGCTGTCTCCCAGCACCAGCAGCGGCAACGGCACGCCGAACAGCTCCTCGAGAAAGTCGAGCGACCGTTCGGCGACCGCCTGAGTGAGGATGAGCTTGACACCCCGCGCCATAGCGCGCTCGCGCAGGGAGGGTGCGTTGATGCCGATGGCGACGACGCGTTCGGGACCACCCAGCGCTTGGGCATGGTCCAGGTAAAAGCGCAGTGCAGCATCGTCGATCAGCAGCAAGCGGGACGCCGGCCGTACGGCCTCGCGCCCCGCCAGCCGTCGCCGATGGAGCTCGAAGGCGGCAGATTCATCGAGGCGCCGTGCGTCGAGATAGTCGACGTTGACCCCGCCTTGCCATTCCAGCCAATCGGCGGCTTCGGTGATACGGTCGACCAGTTCGTCCGACCAGGGGCTGCCACGATGATAGGAGGCCAGCACCTGAATGGCATCGCGCTCGGGCTGGCGCGCCTGTGCTGTCGTAGCCAACAGCATCAAAGCGACCATCAGCAGTGGTCCCAGACACCATCGCATGGCATCGAGGGCAGCCCGGCGGCGCAAGATCGTGGCATGCATCGCTGCATTCTCCCTGCCAGTGGCGTCACACGCCAGGACGGCATTCAACGTCCGTAGCCAAGTGCTCGCAGTGGATACGGGCTTTCACATCGCCTCCGCCACATGGCCAACCGCAGCGACGTACGACATGCTTTACACTATTGGCACCCTGCTGCTCCATTCAACGCCTAGCCAACAGGAGGCCTTCTCGGTGGCACACCGAACCCTGCAGGCGCGACTCGTACTGGCGGTCGTCATCCCGATCATCCTGGTGACGGCCAGCCTGTACCCCATCTTTCGCTCGCACCTGGCAGCCAAGCAGGATGGCGCTCAAGCCAGCGCCGAAGCCATGCTCGAGGCCGGTCATGAGTCGTTGCAGCGCGGCATGGGGGAGAGCGTCAGCCTTGTGCTGGCCACCGCCGAAACGCCCCTGTTACAGCATCACCTGACACCGCCCGAAGCAGCGGCTTCCCATGGCGACTTGGCTTCGGCTGGGCTCGCCGACGAGCGTCTCGAAGCACAGTTCGACACGCTGCTGCGTCACTATGCACGCTATACCAAAGTCGTGCTGATCGATACTCAGGGTCGCGAGCGCCTCCGCGTTACCCGTCACACCTCACCAGCCCGACCACCGCTGGCGGTCGATCACGCCGAGGCCGACTACTTCCGGGAGGCCATGAAGCTGTTCCCGCGCGATCTCTACGTCTCTCCGCCCGGTCGAGGCCGCCACTCTGGCCACACCGGCAAGGAGGTGGTCCCCGTCATCGATATCGCCACTCCCGTATTCGGTGCCGACGGACAGCGCCTGGGCGTGCTGCTGTTCAGCCTGGACTGGCACTACCTGACGGCCGGACTGCGACATTCACTGTCCATCGACACCAACGCCCAGCCCGTCATGATCGATGCCCAAGGGAACTGGCTGTTGAGCATGACGACCGAACCGCCATTCGACATCGACTACGGCGATCCGATCCCCACGGCATTTCGGGAGTCCCTTGCCACCGCCGAGCGCGGCCAGGCGGAGTTCGACGATCACCGCATACAGTTTCGAACCATCGACATTCGCAACCTGGAACACCGCGGCCTGGCCGGCATGACGCACAGCCTGTCGGACTACCATCCCTGGTGGCTGGGAGTGGCAATGCCCAAGCCCGACCTCGCCACGCTGCTCGCCGACGATATCGCGCCCCTGATGATCCTGACACTGCTCTATGGGCTTTCCGTGGCCTTCGGCATCTTCTGGGTACTCAGCAGCCACCGCCAGCTCAGACTCAAGTGGGAAGCGCAGCAACGTGCTCGCGAGGTTCGCGACCTCTACGAGAACGCCCCGTGCGGTTATCACTCGCTGGACAGCAGCGGCCGGGTGGTGAAGATGAACCATACGGAGCTCGAATGGCTCGGTTACCGCGCCGAAGAAGTGATCGGCAAGCGCCACTACCGCGACTTCGTCTCGCCCGCCACTCGCGCGGCGTTCGACGCCGGTTTTCGCAATGTCCTTGGACCCAGCCGGGAGGGCATGGCCGAGTGCGAACTGATTACGCGTTCCGGCCAGGCACTTCCCGTGGTCATACAGGGCACCGCCTACACCAACCGCCTCGGTTTCGTTCACTCGCGCGCCATGGTCTTCGACCTGACCGAGCGCAAACGGCTCGAGGAGACGCTGGCACGCCAGGCCATGACCGATCCGCTGACGGGGCTGGGCAACCGTCGCTATCTGGAGGATCAAGCCGCCAAGGAAATCGCGCGGGCACAGCGCAGCGGCGAGGCCCTCAGCCTGATCGCCGTGGATCTCGACCGCTTCAAACGCATCAACGACGAATACGGCCACGATGTGGGTGACCTGGTGCTGCAGACGTTCGCCGAAACCGCCAAGTCACGCCTGCGCGAGGGCGACGTGCTGTGCCGCATGGGCGGAGAGGAGTTTGCCATTCTACTACCAAGCACCGCCAAGGCTCAGGCCATGCGCGTGGCCGAGCGCCTGCGGCAGGCCATCGAAACCACCCCGGTGCCGGTTGGCCAGGATGTCTCCGAAGACGGGCTGCTGCACTACACCGCCTCGCTGGGCGTCACCCTGGTCATGGCACAGGAAACCAACCTGAAATCCGCCATCAAACGCGCCGATCGTGGCCTCTACGCCGCTAAGGAGAAGGGCCGGAACCAGGCCTGGTGGCAAGCCGTATGAGACGGAGACCTATCGCCGCATCGTGGGCTGACGCGTCCCAGCCTAGCCGGTGAGCTGCTGAGCCTTGCGATACAGCTGGCGCACCCGCGCCACCGCAGCGGCTTCGTATTCATCGAGCATCAGTGGATGTTCGTCACGACCGGCACGTCCGCTCTTCACCGCTTCCAGCACATCGGCGTAGCGCCTCAGCAGGTTCTTCAGGTTCATGCGAATCATCGTGCCTTCCAGCTCGAACTCGGTCTTGAACCCCTTCAACAGACGATGCACCTCTGGGTCGCTGGTCGTCTGCATGCGCACGGTCAGGACGTCGTAGACGAGTTCCTCGGTCGACTTGAGCTTGGGCACCAAATCGTAGAGCAACTCATGGGCGGTAATCTGAGCGGAGGTCGTGTCGGACTGATCCAAGGCAGGGTCTCTCGACGGCAGTGGATGGGACCCAGGCCGGTGCACCGGCCTGAACGAATCAGCGTGACATGCTAGCATGCCTTTCCACTTCCCCCATCACGCCGGCCCAACATGGAAGAACTCAGCCTTCGATGGCTCATCGGCCAGGGCGTCAGCCTGACGGCCCTGGCCCTGTGCGTCGTGGCCTTCGCCAGCAAGCGCGACGACCGCCTGTTCGTGCTGCTGCTGTTTGCCAACGTGGCCTTCGCCACCCAGTTCGCCCTGTTCGAAAGTTGGGTGGCGGCCGGCATCTCGGCGCTGATCGTTCTGCGTATCGCCCTGGCGCGC
This sequence comes from Billgrantia gudaonensis, assembly GCF_900100195.1. Lineage (GTDB taxonomy): Bacteria > Pseudomonadota > Gammaproteobacteria > Pseudomonadales > Halomonadaceae > Halomonas > Halomonas gudaonensis. The sequence goes on along the minus strand of NZ_FNES01000010.1, from coordinate 58,978 downwards.
CGCTTCCACGCCAATCGCCGCCTCATGTACCTGATGCTGACCGCCACCGTGGCGATCGCCGTGCTGATGTGGAGCGGACCCCGAGACATCCCCGCCCTGGCCGCCGGCCTGCTCGGCACCTACGGCATGTTCATGCTGCGCGGCATCGCCATGCGCTTGGTGCTGGCTGCCGCCGCCTTCTGCTGGATCATCAGCAACGTCCTGGCCGGTTCCATCGGCGGCACCCTGGCAGAAACGCTGATCTTCGTGACCAACCTGATCACGATCCTTCGCTTGCGGCGCGATGCCAACGCCTTAGCCTAACTAGCGTCTGGTGCTCAACTCGACTGAATTCACGGAGTGTGAAAATGGGCCAAATGGCGCCTCTTCATCGGACAGTGCCTGAAGGTGGGCATCTTCGTCGGCAGTGCCAATCTTCACGGAGTTGAGCCAGGAGATAGTCGGCCTTGAGGTTAACAAGGACGAAAGATGCACCGTCCCGAATCTCCGCTCACAATGAGTTTATGAACCGACCCTGGCTGCTGCCGCTCTTGCTATGCCTCGCCTGGCAACGAAAGCGTTTGAAAGGCACCGTAAGCCCCTACCACCGTCTCCATTTGCGCGGTATGAGCCTGCACGAACGGGTCACCGGACAAGGTTTCATCGGGGTATTCGGTGATCAGCATCAGCGGCGTCATCTGTTCGGTGACTTCCGTCATCAGGTACGGAAAACCGTTCAACACCGGAAAGGACAGCGAGCCCGCATGGGTCTCAAACAGTGCAATCTGAGTGGCATTGAACTCAACCAGCCCAGGCACCTGGGCCAGCGACCGGGTAACGGCTTCGACCAGTTGTTTCGCCGCTGCCTCCCAGCCGGGCTGATGGCGCAAGATCAGGAAGAATCCCTTGGGAATCGTCCACATCTCAAAGCCACGGGGCACATACCCACTCAACGGCCGTGTCCACTCGTGAGCCGGATACCCATGCAGGTTGATGTGTAGCCTGGCACCACTGGCCGCCACCGCCTGTTCGCGAATGGCATGTTCGAAGGGTTGTCCTAGAGGCTGGCTCTGCAGGTCGTTACCGAAAGCCGTATAGCGCGCCGCATGGTGCATGTGGCGCGGCTGGATAGCCGCCAGTCGGCTCTGCAGCGCGTAGCCGTCGGGATTCTCCAGCGGCGAAATGACGAAATGGGCCTGCGGCCGCTGGCCAAGCTGCTGCGCGGCGCGTAACGCCCCCACCACGCCGGAGATTTCGTTGGCATGCTGGCCAGCACTGATCATCACGGCACGCTCGCCGCCGGCAAGATAACGCGCTTCCACGGTCCGCCCTGCCCGGGTGACGGTATGCATCGCCTGACCGCCAAGCTCGGCCAGCACCCGCTCGATCTGATCGACACCTATCGCCTGGTGAGCCGTATCCAGCGCGACTTCATCGCACGCCGGCCGAGAGGTATCCAAGGGCCGTACGCTTACCTGCAAATAGGGCATCTCGCCTTGGGTCGACACCTCCGGCACGATCTGCCCCGGCTGGATCGAGCGATCACCCAGCGCCAGGCCCGCGTGGCGCTGGAAATACTCCAGGGTGGAAAAATAGAGCTCTTCGTGCAGCGCCTCGGCGAGACTTATTCGCTCGTCGCCCCAGGCCAGACGGCGGTCAGCGCTCGGCCAATGTACCGTGAAGTTGAGTTCATCGAAGTAGGGCGCTGTCGCCTGCCACCGGGTCAAAGAGAGTGTCGCCATGGCGGCTTGAAACAGCGCCTCGTAGTCCGTCTCGATAACCGATTCGCTGATCTCCCCCAAGGGGGAAGTTAATCTCAACCAGCCACAGGGCGAGAATTGCGCCTCACCGACATGGTCCTGGTGGTGGCGATTGGGCGCTGCGATGATGTGCGCCTCCCGACTCCCCGAGGTGCGCTCGACCCGGACCCGGTAGTGGGCAGGTGTTCCCTCTACCCCTTCCCAGCATAGCATCACGCCTTGCGGAAGCATGGCCGCCAGCGGATAGGCTTCCAGAAGAAAGCGACGAGGGGATTGCTCCAGCAGCGGGTATTCGATCACCAGGGATTGCAGCGACTCCCAGGAAAACTCTTCCAGGAAGAAATGCACCAGAGGCTTGTAGGCACTGCGTATGCGAGCACCCACCCCGGCGACTTTGAAAGCGGCTTCCGTCGCTTGGCGTTCGGCCTCGTCATCGAAGACCCAGGCCTCCAGCTCATAGCCCTGATACGCCGGTGTGGCGTACTCCTCGATCAGGGCACGCGTGGTGCGCGGAAAGGAGCGCTCCAGTAACGTCTCGACCGGGGTGCTGTTGAATGGGCTCATAAGGAAGTGCGTCCAGTGGGATCCAGGGCATCGCGTAGCCAATCACCAAGCAGGTTCAGCCCCAGCACGGTCAACAGGATGGCCAGGCCGGGAAACACACTGACCCACCACGCCGTTTGCAGGTAGGTCCGCCCTTCGGCAAGCATGCCACCCCAGCTCGGGATCACCGGGTCCACACCGAGCCCCAGGAACGTCAGGCTGCTTTCTAGCAGGATGTTGTTAGCCACGTTGAGTGTCATCAGCACGATGACCGGGCCAATCAGGTTCGGCAACAGATGCTGGAACAAGATACGCATATCGTTCACCCCGATCGCCTTGGCCGACAAAATGAACTCGCGGTCACGCAGCGACAGCACCGATCCCCTGACCAAACGTGCATACTGCACCCACTGGGAAATGATCAGCAGGATGATCATGTTGGTCAGTCCGCCACCGATCACAGCGATAAACGTGATCGCCAGCAGAATGAAGGGCAGTGCAAGCTGCACATCGGCGAAACGCATCACGATGATATCCAGGAAACCGCCGTAGTAACCGGATACCAAGCCCATGATGATACCGATGACCACCGCGCCAAGCGCCGAGTAAACCCCCACCTTCAGTGAAATTTCACCGCCGATGATGACTCGAGCCAGGATGTCCCGGCCCAGCGGGTCGGTACCAAGGGGAAAGCCGGGTTCCACCAGCGGAGGCGTCAACCGGTACGCCAGATTCAGCTCCGCGCCGCCGCCGGGGAATAGCCAGCCCGAGAAGATCACCGCCAGGCCGATACCGCCGACTAGCAGCACACCGAGGATGAACTCCAGATTCTTGAAGCGTTGTAATTTGTCGGTCTTGATAGCTGCCGTCATGGTTATTCCTTGCGCACTCTAGGGTCGACCAGGCCATATGCGATATCAACGATAAGATTGATGGAGATGATCATTAACGAGAGCACGGTGATAACGCCCTGCAAAACCGGATAGTCCCGCGTCGACACGGCCTCGAAAGCCAGCGTGCCCAATCCCGGCCAATTGAACACCCGCTCGACGACGACGATACCACCCAGCAGCCCGCCGAATTGCAGACCAAAATAGGTAATCAACGGAATGGAACAATTACGCAGTGCATGCTTGTAGAGCACCACACTGTTGGAGAGCCCTTTCGCCCGCGCCACCATGATGTATTGCGAGCGCAAAGTATCCAGCATGGTGGTTCGCACCAGACGCACATTGGTGGCGGTTAAAATGATGCCCATCGTGGCGGCGGGCATGATGAAGCTGGCGAACCCTTCCATGCCACTGGGTGGCAATAGATTGAAGGTGATCGAGAGCAACAGCACCAGCATGATGGCCAGCCAGAAGTTGGGGAAGGAGAGCCCGATCAGGGAAAAGATCCGGATCATCTGGTCGGGCCAGCGCCCCCGCGATACCGCCGCCTTGATACCTAGAGGGATCGACACCACGATGGACACGAACAACGAGGCGAAAGCCAGAGCCAGGGTGGCAGGCAAGGCTCGGCCGATCAGGTCGCTCACCGGGGTTCCACCCATAAAGCTGCGGCCGAAGTCCCCCACCACTAGGCCACGCAGGAAATCAAGGTACTGCGCCAGGAAGGATTGATTCAATCCTAGGGATTCACGAATCCTGTCCAGATCCGCTTCCGTGATACTGCCCGCTCCCTGGGCCAGCATGACTGCCGGATCGCCGGTCAGACGGATCGCAAAGGACACTATCAGGGTGACTGCAATCACTACGAAGATGGCTTGCAATATTCGATATAACAGAAACTTTGCCACAATGACCCCTTGTCATTTGAGCCCGCATCGCCGTTGGTGTTGTCAGCCCGTGAGCTCGTCCCGGCCCCTTTCACAAGAGGCCGGAGTTCGCCATGGTCAGTCGGCGACATCCACTTCGGTCAGGCGGATACGGTTATCCGGGGCCGGATCGAAGTTCTTTACCCGGTCGCGAACGCCATAGAGCGCATTGATGCTGTAGAGGGGCATCTCCAAGGCACGATCCTGAGTATAACGCGCAATCTCCTGGAGCATTTCCTCGCGCTTGCCCTGGTCGGTAATGCTGCGCTGGGCTTCGAGCATCGCATCCAGCTCTGCATCGCTATCATAGGGATTCCAGCGCTCGCCGGTGTGATACATGAGATAGGCGGTGTTGTCGAAATCGAACGTCCAGCCGCCCCACTTCTGCTGGAACATCTCCCCGGTACGGCCCTCCGGGATAATGTCATTGAGCAGCACGTTGGTTTCGTAGGGCTGGATGGAAGCGGTAATGCCCACCCCCTGCAGGTAGGAAGCAACCACCTGGGCGACTTCGCCGAAGGTCGCATCATTGCCGCGCACATCGATCTGCACTGTGGCACCCGGCTCGACACCGGCTTCATCCAGTAGCTCGCGCGCGCGTTGCGGATCGAATGGCAGCGGCTCCATTTCAGGGTCGTTCCCAAACGATTGGGCACCCTGGAAGCTGGCGATCACTTCGCCCTCCCCGGCCAGGATGGAGTCGATGATGGCCTGGCGATCCACGGCCATGATCATGGCTTTGCGCACCCGTTCGTCAGCGGTAATACCGGATTGTGTGTCAAAGCGAAGGGCCTCTACGGTCGGCGACGGTACGCTGACGATACTAGCCTCGTCGTGGTTCTTGATCGTGTCGATCATGCCAATGGGAATGGTGGGAGGAATGACGATATCGACACGTCCCGCCTGCAACTCGGCCACAGCGGTGGAAGGCTCGGAAATGAACCGGTAGGTCACCTCGTCGAGCTTCGGCGCACCACCCCAGTGTTCGTCGAAGGCTTCCAGTTGCACATCCTCGCGGGGATTGTACTCCACCACCTTGAAGGGCCCGGTGCCTACTGGATGGGTATTGAAGTGGTCATCGCCATGCTCGGCCAGGTATTCCGGTGGCACGATCATCGCGCCATAGCCGGCCAGCTTGGTCAGCAATACCGGGTCGGGTTCACTGAGGTGAAAGTCGACCGTGTAGTCATCGATCACTTCCACGCTCTCGATAGCCGTGTAATTGGAACGCTGCGGGCCTTGGGCACCTTCATCGCCCAGCAGTCGCTCGAAAGTAAATTTCACTGCCTCGGCATTGAAGGCTTCGCCGTTATGGAAGGTGACACCTTCGCGCAGGGTGAAGCGGATACGGGTCCCGTCATCGAGTTCCTCCCACTCGGTGGCCAGACCGGGCACCAGTTCCAGGTCGGGCCCGCGATAGGTCAAACCATCGAAAATATTGGTGGCGACCGAAGCCCAGTTGACCAGGAAAGTATCGATGGGATCCCAGCTTCCCGGGTCCTGGGGGGAAGCGACGGTCAGCGATCCCGCTTGTGCGGAGACGGAAAAGGCAACGCTCAATGCCGCGCCCGCTACCATGCGACTAAGTACGGTTCTGGTTATTTTCATGGGGTAACACTCCTGTTTTTATGAAGCGAACCTTGCCAAAGAAGGTATAAGGTTCTTCAAGACACGAACTTCAACGCAGATAGTTGAAACAGTGTCGTCGTTGGAACACTCAGGACGCCAGGCACGCATCGCTTGCCGTTTCCCGGGCCACGAAGTGCCCGTCGGCCACCTCTACTAACGGCAGATGTTCCGGCTCGTCGCCCACCTTGCGGATGGGGCTGAGAATATCGCCTTGCAGCAACGTTCGCTCCTGGCGTTGACTCGGATCGGCCACCGGTACAGCGCTCAAGAGCCTGCGGGTGTAAGAGTGCCGGGGAGAATCGAAGACTGCTCGACGTTCGCCCAGCTCGACGATCTGGCCCAGGTGGAGTACCGCCACGCGGTGGCTCATTTTCTCGACCACCGCCATGTCATGGCTGATGAACAGATAGGCCAGCCCTTCGTCTTGCTGCAACTCCATCAACAGATGGATGATCTGCGCTTGGATAGAGACATCCAGAGCGGATAGCGCTTCATCGGCAATGATCAACTTGGGCTTGGAAGCCAGGGCGCGGGCGATGCATACACGTTGGCGCTGGCCGCCGGAAAACTCATGGGGGTAGCGCTCGGCCTGCTCGGCGCTGAGGCCGACACGCTCCAGCAATTGGTCGATACGCTGGCGTATCGCCTTGGCACCGTGCAACAGGCCATGGGTGCGAATGGGTTCGGCAATCGAAAAGCCGACGGTCTTGCGAGGATCCAGGGAGGCGAAGGGATCCTGAAAAATGTACTGCACCTCCTGACGCAGACGCATTTTTTCCGCTCGCGTCATATCGGCCACGGCCTTCCCGCCGAAACGTATCGTGCCGCTGGTGCTTTCCTGCAACTGCTGGATCGTGCGTCCAATGGTCGACTTGCCGGAGCCCGACTCCCCCACCAGAGCCAGGGTTTCGCCGGGAAAGATGGTGAAGTTGACGTTTTCCACCGCATGCACGCGATGACTGACGCCGCCGAAGAATCCCTTGCGGATTTCAAAACGCGTCACTAAGTTTTCGACCTCCACCACCGGGGCCTCATCGATTCTGGCGGTATCCTGCTGCCGGCTCTCGCCGAGTGTGTGCGCAACGTCACCCTCCAGCTCAACCAACGGGTCCATGCGGGGAAGGGATTCCCCCTGCATGCTACCGAGCTTGGGCACCGCTGCCAGCAGCGCTTGAGTGTAGGGATGACGAGGGCGAGCGAATATCTCTTCCACCGTGGCTTCCTCGACCTTCTCCCCCTGGCGCATGACCACCACCTGGTCGGCCATCTCGGCCACCACGCCCATATCGTGGGTAATGAAGATCACCGCCATCCCCAACTCCTGCTGCAGGTCGCGCATGATGGTGAGAATCTGCGCCTGGATGGTGACATCCAGCGCGGTAGTCGGCTCATCCGCCACCAGCACCTTGGGGCGGCAAGCCAATGCCATGGCGATCATCACCCGTTGGCGCATGCCACCGGACAGCTGGTGTGGATAGCGCTTCAACAACGCTTCGGCGTCGGCCAAGCGCACCAGCTTCAAGAGCTTCACTGCCTCGGCACGTGCCGAGACCCGGGTGTGCTTTTCATGCAGCACTAGCACTTCGGTAATCTGGTCACCGATAGTGTAGACCGGGTTCAGTGAAGTCATCGGTTCCTGGAAGATCATGGCGATATCCTTGCCACGTATCTTCCGCATCGCCTTATCGGAAAGCTGGGTAAGGTCTTGCGGACGAGCGCCCTGGGCATCGCTGTGAAACAGTATCGAGCCCTCGGTAATCTCGGCGTTCAGGTACTCCACCAGGCGCATGATGGCCAGGGACGTTATCGATTTTCCGGAACCGGACTCGCCAACGATCGCCGTCGTCTTTCCTGGATAAACATCGAAACTCAGGTTGTTGACCACCCGGCTGGAGCCAAAATTCACGCTCAAGGAGCGAACCGATAGCGATGGTGTCGTCGTCACAGGATGTCATGCCCCCTACTCTCGATTGACGTTTTTATAGCATCGGCGCGGGGCCGCTTTCCTCTTGTTTCGCTTTAACCGGTGCAGTTGATGGTGTATTTCATGAAATTTCGTTTTCGCAGCGGTTTCTTACCGTTGGTCAGCTAAAAATTATCAAGAAAAGTAAGATTAGACACCATTAGAAACCTTTGTCAATTGACGATCTTAACCGTACCGTGTCTCCCTCGATCCCAACGCCAGAAGCACTTCGTTGCGGGTCATCTCCTGGCGTCACGATCTTACGGAGTGAAGGAACGCTGCCATGTCATGCGTAGAAGCCGTCGTCGATGACCGAACCAATCATTGTTAGACATCCACAACGAAAAGGGCCTACGGCAATACCGTAGGCCCTTGAATCTGGCGCGCCCGGCAGGATTCGAACCTGCGACCCTCGGCTTCGGAGGCCGATACTCTATCCAACTGAGCTACGGGCGCTGACGCTGCTGCGAAGCGGCCCGTATCGTAACCGCCAGCAGCGGGCCTGTCCACCGCTGCGACGGCATGGCATCAGCCGCCCCGCAACATATCGCCGACCTTGTCGAGGATGTGCCGCCCGATGGGAATCGCCGAGGTAGCCGCAGGCGAAGGGGCATTGCAGACGTTGACCGTGCGTCGGGTATTGACGAACAGGAAATCGTCGACCATTCGCCCATCGCGGGAGACGGCCTGTGCGCGCACGCCAGCGGGCCAGGGCTGCAGATCGTCAAGGGTGAGGCTCGGGCAATATTTGCGCACCTCCTCGAGATAGCCGCTGCGATAGAGGGAGTTCTTCATTTCGTGCAGCCCCGGCTTCAGGTAACGGCTGAGAAGACGCAGCACGCCCGGGTCGGTGAACAACCGTGCCATATCGGGCAACGAGACGTCGCTCTTGCGGTAGCCTTCCCGCTTGAAGGCCAGCACGGCATTGGGGCCCACGGTCACCGACCCATCGATCATGCGCGTCAGGTGCACGCCGAGAAATGGCATCGAGGGATCGGGAATGGGATAGATCAGGTGGCGTACGATGTCGCTGTGACGATCGGCCAGCCGGTAGTACTCGCCGCGGAAGGGACAGATGGTGAAACCGGGGTCGCGCCCCAGCAGACGCACCACTCTATCGGCCATCAGCCCGGAACAGCTTACCAGGTAACGGCTGCTGAATTCGCCCTGGGAGGTCGTCACCAGCACTTCGCCGGTACGCTCGGCCAGGTCGGTCACCTCGTGAGAGTAGCGGACCTGTCCACCACGGCGTTCGAACTCCTCGGCCATGGCAGCCGCCACCCGCGCATAGTCGACGATACCGCTGGAAGGCACGTACAAGCCGGCCTGCCCCGTGATGTTGGGCTCACGCTCCTTCAGTGCCTCGGCGGAGAGCCACTCGCGCTCCAGGCCGTTGGCGGCAGTGCGCTCGTAGAGCGACTGCATGCGCTGGACTTCTTGTTCGCTAGTGGCAACGAGCAGCTTGCCGCAGACCTCGTAAGGGATGGCATGGCGATCGCAGAAATCACGGGTGGCGCGGTTGCCCTCGCGACAGAAGCGTGCCTTGAGACTGCCCGGCGCGTAGTAGACCCCGGCATGGATCACGCCGCTGTTATGGCCGCTCTGGTGGCGTGCCGGCCCCGCCTCTTTTTCCAGCAACAGCAGCTTCTTGTCAGGAAACCGCTCGGCCAGTTGCATGGCCGTGGAGAGACCGAGGATACCGCCGCCGATGATGATGATGTCGTACACGCGCGCCTCGTGCGTCTGTCGGTCGTTCGAAGAGTTGGCTTCAAGATAGCGGCTCAGCGGGTGCGGCGGCTAGTCGCGCCTGCGTTTTCATCCCAAAGGCTTGGGCGGTGTCGTTTTCCAGCGGTTTGCGATGTCGGTATACTAGGCCGCACTGTGCGCGTCGTGGCGTCCCGAAGCGTGTCACCGATATTGGATGTCGTCACGAGTCGATAACGATTACCGGACCGTCAAGAGGTGGTGAGAGTGAATTCCAGCAAGCTGATCATGGGGTGCCTGGCCGCCCTGGGCCTGTCCGCAGGCGCCGCAACCGTGCAGGCCGACGTGGACCGCGATGCCATTGCCGAACGCCTGAAACCGGTGGGCGAGCTTTGCCTGCAGGGCGAGGATTGCGGAACCCAGGCGGCCCAAGCCGACGCGAGCGGCAGCGGAGAGGGCGAAGGCAACGGGGGCGATATCGACGGCGCCAACATTTACAGCAGCGTGTGTGCCGCCTGTCATGACACCGGCGCCGCTGGCGCACCCACGCGCGGTAGCGAAGACGCCTGGGCCGAGCGCGTCGAGAAAGGCTTCGCGACGCTGCTGGACCACTCCCTCAACGGCTTCAACGCCATGCCGGCCCGTGGTGGCAACTCCAGCCTCTCCGATGCGGAAGTCGAGGCCGCCACCGCCTACCTGGTCGAACCGGTGATGGACGTGCCCGAGGCAGGCGGCGATGCTGCCAGTTCCGATGAGGAAGACGCCACCTCCGACGAGGAGGATGCGGCCGCCGATGAGGGACAGGCCGCCGCCGGCGAGGAGGACGCCGCCACCGATGAGGAAGAAGCCGCATCCAGCGAGGAGGACGCTGCCGCCGACGACGAAGAGGCTGCTTCCGAGGAAGGTGATGGTGGTGATGCCCCATCACATGCCGGCATCGACGGCGAGGCGATCTACAACCAGGTGTGCATGGCCTGTCACGAAACCGGTGCCGCCAACGCCCCGGTTCGCGGCAACGCCGATCAGTGGGCCGGCCGCCTGGAGAAGGGCATCGACACTCTCTATGACCACTCTATCAACGGCTTCAATGCCATGCCGGCCAAGGGCGGTAACGCCAGCCTCTCCGACGATGAGGTGAAGGCCGCTACCGACTACCTGGTCGAACCGGTGCAGTAAGGCCAAGGTTCAGGACGAGCACCACAGCAGCATGGGCAAGGGGCGCCATCCGGCGCCCCTTCACATTTCCGCACTCCCCGCAGCCCGCAGCCCGCAGCCCGCAGCCCGCAGCCCGCAGCCCGCAGCCCGCAGCCCGGATTATTCCAATGACGAGCGCCCTCTAGGCCATGATGTCCGAGGAGAAGATGATGGCAGAGACCCCGTTGGTGCCTTTCGCTCGACTTCCTGGATCCAGAGACGCAATCAGTGCCACCATCGTCACCACCACGGTGATTTTCGACGGCAATGTACCCGCACCTTACGGAATGCCGGCCTCCACGGCCTAGGTTGTGCCGGTCGCCAAGGTCGATGGCATCTATGATCTGCCAATGCGCTACTGGCCGAGAATGCAGACGAACGCTTGAGTCTATCGCTGAACCAGACCTCCATGAGCCGGAGGGCCAGTGGTATTTCTCACCACCAGCTCGGGAGGAACGACCTCACGAACCGGCGGGTGACGCTCGCCCGCCATGCGAGCCAGCAGCAGCTCGCTAGCCCGCTGACCAATCAAGTCCGTGCGCACTCTGACACTGGTCAGCGCGGGAGCGGAATAGGCCGCCGCGCCCATGTCATCGAAGCCGGTGACCGAGATATCTATCCCCGGGCGCAGCCCATGTCGGTAACAGGCCGCCAGCACGCCGAAAGCGATGATGTCGGAAAAACAGACAATGGCGGTCGGCGGCGTCGGCAACGCCAGCAGCCGTTCGAGCATGGCATCGCCGAAGGCCAGCGACGTCGGGCCGTGGTGGATCGTCTCGGTGGTGACAGGCAAGCCGGCGGCATCCATCCGCTGGCGGAAAGAGCGCTCGCGGTCCCGCGCCGTGGATGTATCACCGCCGCCCCCCAACCAGGCAAAGCGCCGATGCCCTGCTGCGTATAGATGATCGAACAGTAGACGGATACCCATCTCGTCGTCGTTGATGACGCGATCGAAGCCGGTATCGTCGACATCCCGTGAAATCAGCACCAGCGGAAAATCCCGCAGGTGCCGCACCTGGGGCCCGTCGAGATCCTCGCGGGTGGTCCCGGCGACAGGCACCAGGATCAGCCCGGCGGCGCCATGCTCGGCCATCTGGCGAATGAAGCGGGCCTGGATCGATGGCGTTTCATGGGCATGGCAGAACAGCATCATGCGGTCCGCCTCGCGAAAGCGTGCCTCCATGTGGCCGAGAAACTCGGTGAAGAAGGGATTGCTCAGGTCATTGAGGCATACCGCCACCGTACCGCTATCGCCTCGCCGCAGGCCCGCTGCATGGCGGTTGTAGACGTAACCCAGCGTTTCGGCCGCCTGCTGGATACGTTCCCGGGTCGCCCGGGAAATGCGCGGATCGTCGCGCAGGGCCAGCGAGACCGCGGAGACGGTCACCCCCACCCGGTCGGCGATGGTTTTCAGTGTCGGTCGATTTGCCATTCAGCGATATCCTGCTCTCACGAACGCCGGGCTAACATCGCTGCGCTTCGCCACGCCCCAGCCGCCCGGTCGGTATCGCCGAATCTTCTCATAGCGCTCTTTTCAGTGATATCGCGGGCCGGTTACCCCTTTGGCTCAACGACCAAAGTCGCATTGGTTCAATCGATTGAACTGTGTAGAAAACGAACCAGGAGGGCGGCCCGAAGCAGTTGTTTACGCCGCCTGGAAGGCTCACGCCACTGGTAGGAGTAAACAGCATGGTTCGCGCGACTTCGACAACGATGACGACCGCCTCGCTGGCCCTGTGGGCCGCGCTGGCGGCAACCCCCGCATTGGCCGAGCAGCCGGCAGCCTGCGATTGGCAACCCGAGCGTGCCGTGACCTTCGTGGTTCCCTGGGGCACCGGCGGTGGCACCGACGCCAACGCACGCCGACTGGCCAGCCTACTCGAGGAGCAGATGGGCGTGCCGTTCAACGTCGTCAACCGTACCGGGGGTAACGGTGTCGTCGGCCATACCACGCTCGCCCGTGGCAAGCCGGACGGCTATACCATCGGCGCCGCCACGGTCGAGATCGATACCATGCACTGGATCGGCCTGACACCGCTGACTTACCAGGACATCACGCCCATCGCCCTGATCAACCGCAGCTCGCCCGGGGTACTGGTGCAAGAGGACTCGCCCTACGACTCCCTCGAGGCCCTGCTCGACGAGGCACGCCGGAACCCGGGTGAGCTGACCGCTTCGGGAACCGCCCAGGGCGGCATCTGGCACCTCGCCCTGGCCGGCATGCTCAAGGCCGAGGGATTGGCGCCCGACGCCATTCGCTGGATCCCCAGCCAGGGGGCCGGGCCGGCACTCAAGGAGCTGATGGCGGGTGGCGTCGATGTCGCCACACCGGCGCTCGCCGAAGCCCGCAATCTGGTCGAACAGGGGGAGCTCAAGGCGCTGGCGTACATGAGCGATACGCCGATGGAGCAGATGCCCGAGGTGCCCCTGACCGCCGAGACCCTGGAGAGCGGCTGGACGCTGAGTGCCTTCGTGACGGTCAGCGGTCCCGGCGGTCTGCCGGACGAGATCGCCTGCGCCTACGAGCAGGCGATCGAGACCGCCGTGAACAGCGAGGACTGGGCCGAGTTCAAGCGCAGCCGCGGTACTGAGGTGGTGTTCGAGGATCGCCATGAGACCGCCCAAACCCTCGCCGAGGCCGACCGCCAACTGGGCGAAGTCATCGAGGCGATCGGCCTCGCCCAGTGAGCCCGAGACATCGCTAGACGGCGCATCGCTACACAGGAGGTGTCCATGTCACGCAATGATCGCTTGTCGGGATGCCTGCTGGTCCTGTTCGGCGCGCTGGTGCTGTGGCGCGCCTCGACCTTCCCGACCCTGGCCGGGCTGGAGTATGGCCCCGGCCTGTTTCCCGCCATCGCGGCGATCGGCCTAATGGTCTGCGGTGCGGCGATCGGGTTCGGACCGCGGGGCCGGCAGCCGGCGCAGAGCACTTCGACCCTGCCGGCCCGGCAATCGGGCCGGTGGGCGGCGGCACGCCCCCTGGCCCTGCTGGCCGTGGTATTCGGCTACGGCCTGCTGCTCGATCCCCTGGGCTTTCATGTCGCCTCCTTCCTGGCGGTTTTCGCCACGGGCCGGGTGTTCGGGCTGCGTGTCACGGGTGCCGCGCTGCTGGCCCTGCCCCTGGTGATCGGCGTGCACCTGCTGTTCTATTCGCTGCTGCGCGTCCCGCTCCCCTGGGGCCTTTTGACGCCACTGGCCTGGTGATTCCATGAGCGCCTCGACCCTTGCCGCCCTGTTCAGCCCCGCGTCCCTGGCGGTCATCGCCGCCTGCACGCTCTACGGCACCTTCATCGGCGCCATGCCGGGCCTGACCGCCACCATGGCGGTGGCCCTGCTGGTGCCGTTCACCTACTTCATGGATCCGCTGATCGCGATCAGCGCCATCGTCGCCACCACCACCACGGCGATCTTCGCCGGCGACGTCCCCGGCACCCTGATGCGCATTCCCGGAACGCCCGCCTCCGCGGCCTACGTCGAGGACGCCCATCGGCTTTCCCGCGCCGGACGAACCCGCTCGACGCTGATGGTGTCGCTGTTCGCCGCCTGCATCGGCGGGCTGGTGGGGGTCGCCCTGCTGGCGCTCATCGCCCCGCAGCTGGCACGCATCGCAATACAGTTCTCCAGCTTCGAAACCTTCTGGCTGGCCTGCCTGGGGCTGAGCTGCGCGGTGCTGACCAGTAACGGCAGCGTGGCCAAGAGCTTCGCCAGCCTGTTCATCGGGTTGTTCATCGCCACGATCGGCATCGACGTGGCCGTCGGTCACCCGCGCTTCACCTTCGGCTATTACGAACTGTTCGACGGGATCAGCTTCATACCCGCCATCATCGGCCTGTTTGCCCTCAGCGAGATCCTGCGCAGCGCCCAGGCAAGGCGCGGCGAGCAACCCGCCAGCGCTGCCCAGGAACCGTTTGCCCGGGCGCTGCGCGAGGCAGGGCGCACGCTGCGCCGCTTCAAGCGCAACATCGCCCGCTCCAGCGTGCTGGGCACCCTGATCGGCGCGCTGCCCGGCGCGGGGGCGGACATCGCCGCGTGGATCTGCTATGCGGTTTCGCGGCGCTTCTCGCGCCATCCCGAACGCTACGGCACGGGCTACATCGAGGGCGTGACCGATGGCGGTTCCGCCAACAACGCCGCCATCGGCGGGGCCTGGACGCCGGCACTGGTGTTCGGCATCCCCGGCGACAGCGTCACCGCCATCGCCATCGGCATCCTGCTGCTCAACGGGATGTCGCCCGGGCCACAGATATTCACCGACTCGCCGGAACTGGTACACACCCTGTACGGGGCCTTCGCGCTGAGCAATCTCGCCATGATCCCCGCGGGCCTGCTGGTGATCATGATTTCCAGCCAGGTGGTACGTATCCCGCGCCGGGTGCTGATGCCCATCGTGTTGCTGTTCTCGCTGGTGGGGGCCTATGCCATCACCAACTCGGTGATGGCCATCTGGACCGTGCTGGCGCTGGGCATCCTGGGCTACGCCATGGAAGCCAACGGCTTTCCGCTGGCACCCGCCATCCTCGGCATCGTCCTCGGCGAGATCGTCGAAGAGAACTTCATGACCTCGATGATGAAAGCCCAGGGCGACTTGCTGGCCTTCTTCGAGCGTCCCTGGGCGACGGCGCTGGGCGTTCTGACCCTGCTGCTCTGGGCCTTGCTGCTGACCCGTGGCATCCACGAGAGCGTCCGGCGCCGACGCCACCCCGATTCCTCGACCACCTCGCAAACGGATACCGCTTCATGAGCCCACGCAACCGCACCAAACTCGCCCTGCAGCAGGGCCGGACCGTCAGCGCCCTGTGGCTGGAAAGCGCCAGCCCCGAACTGGCCGAAGTGGCCGTCTGGGCCGGCTGGAAGACCATCCTGATCGACAACGAGCACGGCGTTTCCAGCCTCGAGCACACCGCGCACCTGGTCCGCGCCATCGAAGCCGCGGGTGGCGAGGCGGTCCTGCGCATCCCCGCCAACGATCCGGCCTATCTGAAGAAGGTCCTCGACATGGGCGTGCGCTCGATCATGGTGCCGATGGTCAACAGCGCCGAACAGGCCCGCGCCGTCGTCGATGCCTGCCGCTACCCTCCCCAGGGCCAGCGCGGTTATGCGGCGCCGATCGTGCGCGCCTCGGGCTATGGTGCCTTCCGCGACTATGCCCGCCGGGCCAACGACGACCTGCTGTTGATCGCTCAGATCGAACATGTCGATGCGGCCGATAACGTCGAGGCGATCGCCGGGGTCGAGGGCATCGACATGCTGTTCATCGGCCCCAACGATCTCGCCGGATCCATGGGACGGCTGGAGCAACTGGAGGACGGCCAGGTACGCGAGCTGATCGGCGGGCTGGAGCGGCGCATCACCGCCAGCGGGCGCTTGATGGGCACCATCACCGGCCCCGGGCGCGACGTCGCCACCCTGACCGATAGCGGCTACCGCTTCGTCGCCGGCCCCAACGACATCGCGCTGTTCGCCAGCACGCTGCGCCAGGAAGCGACCTTGTGGCGCGAGCGATCGGCCGATTTCGACGCTTGCTGACTGCCTGAGACTCGCTCGCGCCCCGGCGGCATGGGGCGCATGCTATTCACCCCAGCAACGAGCGCAGGCCCGCAATGGCATCCTTGCCGCGGGCCTGCTTCTTGTCCGGATCCTCCTTGTCGGCGCGTCCTTCCCACTCCAGATCGGCCTCCGGCAGCTCGTCGAGAAAACGGCTCGGCGTGCAGTCCATCAGCTCGCCATATGCCTTGCGCTGGCGGGCCAGGGTCAGCGTCAGGGTGCGCCGGGCGCGGGTGATGCCCACGTAGGCCAGGCGACGCTCCTCCTCCACGGTGCCCGCCTCGACGGCGTTGCGGTGCGGCAGCAACTCCTCCTCGAGGCCCATCAGGTAGACGTGGGGAAACTCCAGCCCCTTGGCGGCGTGCATGGTGAGCAGCTGAACGCGATCCGAGTCGTCCTCCTCGGCCTGCTGTTCGAGGATGTCGCGCAGCACCAGCCGCGAGATGGCCGCCTCCACGCCGTCGGTCTCGGTTTCCTCACTGGCCGCGCTGTCTTCGGGATCGGCCTGCATCGACTTCTCGAGCTGGTCGATCAGCGTCCAGACGTTGGCCATGCGCCGCTCGGCGATGGTCGGCGTGCTGGCGTTCTGGTAGAGCCACGCCTCGTAGTCCATATCGCGCAGCATGTCACGGATCGCCGCCAGGGCATCGCCAGCATCCATGCGCCGGCGCACCCCGTCGATGAAGTGGGTGAACCGCCCCAGGCGCTCCACGGCACGGGTGGGCAGAACCTGTTCGAGCCCCAGTTCGTGGCAGGCGGCGAATAGCGAGCCGCCGCGATCGCTGGCGTAGTTGGCCAGCTTCTCCAGCGTACCGGGACCGATCTCGCGGCGCGGCACGTTGACGATACGCAGAAAGGCGTTGTCGTCGGCGGGATTGATCAATAGCCGCAGGTAGGCCATGGCATCCTTGATCTCGTTGCGCGAGAAGAAAGAGGTGCCACCGGAGAGCTTGTAGGGGATCTGATAGTGCTGCAGCTTGAGCTCCAGAAGGCGCGACTGGAAGTTGCCGCGATAGAGCACCGCGAAATCGCGCCACTCGGCACGTTCCTTGATGCGCCGCGTCAGTATCTCGCTGGCCACCCGTTCGGCCTCGGCCTCTTCATGGCGATTGACCACCACGCGAATCGCCGCTCCCTCGCCCATCTTCGACCACAGGGTCTTGTCGTAGACATGGGGGTTGTTGGCGATCAGCGTATTGGCCGCGCGCAGTATGGTGCCGGTGGAGCGATAGTTCTGCTCGAGCTTGATGACGTTGAGGCGCGGGAAGTCCTCGCCCAGCGTCACCAGGTTCTCGGGGCGCGCTCCGCGCCAGGCGTAGATCGACTGGTCGTCGTCGCCCACCACCGTGAAAGTGGCCCGCTCGCCCATCAGCAGCTTCACCAATTGGTACTGGCTGACGTTGGTGTCCTGGTACTCGTCGACCAGCATGTAGTGAATGCGTTTGCGCCAGCGCGCCAGGGCATCGGGATCGTCGCGCAGCAGCACCACGGGAAGCAGGATCAGGTCGTCGAAGTCCACGGCGTTGTACGCCTTGAGGTGGCGCACATAGGCTTCGTAGGCGCGGGCGGCAAAGAGTTCGTCCTGGTCCGTAGCGTGAGAAGCGGCCTCACCGGGCAGCACCAAGTCGTTCTTCCACTGCGAGATCCGGTGCTGGACGCGGTTGATCACCTCGGCATCCACCTGGGCGTCCTTGTGCATCAGATCGCGCAGCAGCGCCTTGGCATCCTCGGGGTCGAACAGCGAGAAGCCGGGGCGATAGCCCAGCGCCGCCAATTCCCGGCGGATGATGTTGAGGCCCAGGGTATGGAAGGTGGAGACGGTCAACCCGTGGCCCTCCTTGCCTTCGAGCATCTGCCCCACCCGTTCCTTCATCTCGCGAGCCGCCTTGTTGGTGAAGGTCACCGCGGCGATGCGTCGGGCGCTCATCCCGCACGCCTGCACCAGGTAGGCGATCTTGGTGGTGATCACGCTGGTCTTGCCGGAGCCGGCGCCGGCCAGCACCAGACAGGGACCGTCGATGTAGCGCACCGCTTCCTGCTGGCGGGGATTGAGCTTGGCGAGACGCTGCTGAATGCTCATGGGCGTGCCTCGAGTTTCATCGCACCGGCGAAGCCGAGCTGACGCCAGGCCTCATAGACCAGCACCGCAGCGGCATTGGAGAGATTGAGGCTGCGGCTCTCGGGTAGCATGGGAATGCGCAGGCGCTGGGCCTCGGGCAGCGCGTCGAGCATGGCCTGGGGCAGGCCGCGGGTCTCGGGACCGAACACCAGGGCGTCGTCAGGGCGGTAGGCCGGCTCATGATGGCCGGTGCGCCCGCGGGTCGACACGGCGAACACCCGCCCTGGCGAAACATCATCGAGGAAGGCCTCCCAGCTTCGATGCACGCTGACAGCGGCCCATTCGTGGTAGTCGAGCCCGGCGCGGCGCAGGCGCTTGTCGTCGAGCACGAAGCCCAGCGGTTCGATCAGGTGCAGGCGAAAACCGGTGTTGGCACACAGCCGGATCAGATTACCGGTGTTGGGCGGAATCTCGGGCTGATAGAGAACGACATCGAGCATGACGACCGCTCATCCGGTTGCCGCCACTCCGTAGCGCGCGCGGTAGTCGCGGATCGCCTGGGCGTGAGCCAGAAAGGCGTCGCCGCCCCGCTCCTCGAGATAAGCGAGCACCATGTCCAGGGTGACGATGCTCACCACCGGCATGCCGTAGCGTGCCTCGACCTCCTGGATGGCGCTCAGGCCTTGTGCTTCACTGTCAGCCTGGCCATGCTCCTGGCGGTCGAGGGCGATCACCACCCCGGCAGCCTCGGCGCCGGCGGCCTCGATCAATTCCATCACCTCGCGGATGGCGGTGCCGGCGGTGATGACGTCGTCGATGATCAGGATGCGCCCGGCAAGCGGGGCGCCGACGATGTTGCCACCTTCGCCGTGGTCCTTGGCTTCCTTGCGGTTGAAGGCGTAGGGCAGATCGCGGCCGTGGTGATCGGCCAACGCCACGGCAGTGGTCGCCGCCAGGGGAATGCCCTTGTAGGCGGGGCCGAAGAGCACGTCGAACGCGGGCGCGCGCTCGGCGATCGCCTGGGCGTAGAAGCGCCCCAGCCGCGCCAGGGCCGCGCCGGTCTTGAACAGGCCGGCATTGAAGAAGTAGGGGCTGACGCGGCCCGACTTGAGGGTGAATTCGCCGAAGCGCAGCACGCCTTGCTCGATGGCGAACTCGATGAACTCGCGCTGATATGCCTGCATGCTCGCCGCCAAGGTTCGTCTCCTGATGCCTCAACCGATGTCGACCAGGGACCGACAGCGCGTCCCAAGCCCTATATCATGTCTATCGCGACGGGCCATTTACCCAAACGTCGAAACGTCGGGTATCATACACGCGCGACGTCAAAGGGACCATGTATGAAAATTGCCACCATCAATGTCAACGGCATCCGCGAGGCGGTCGACCGCGGCTTCCTCGACTGGCTGGCCGGCCAGGACGCCGATGTCGTCTGCGTGCAGAATCTCAAGGCCAAGAGCTTCGAACTCGACGACGACATCCTCTACCCCGAAGGCTACGAGGGCTACTTCCTCGACGCAGAGCAGGACGGCTTCTCCGGGGTCGGCCTCTACTGCCGAAAGATTCCCAAGGCCATCATGTACGGGCTGGGCTTTCCGCAGTGCGATCACGAGGCACGCTTCCTGCAGGCCGACTACGACCGCTTCAGCATCGCCAGCTTCCTGATGCCCGACGGCAGCGACTATGCCGCCAAACAGGCCTTCATGACGCAGTACCAGGAGTACCTGAGCAAGATGGCGCGCAAGCGGCGCGAGTACATCATCTGCGGTACCTGGCACATCGCCCACAAGACCATCGACCTGGCCAACTGGGCCGATAACCAGACCACGCCCGGCTTCAAGCCGGAGGAGCGCGCCTGGATGGACCAGGTGTTCGGTCCCACCGGCTTCATCGATACCTTCCGCGAGGTCAATCGAGAGGCCGGCCACTACACCTGGTGGCCCAAACTCGACCAGGAAGTGCCGCGCTCCCGCCAGGAGGGCTGGCGCATCGACTACCAGATCGTCGGGCCCAACTTCCGCCGCCACGTGGTGGACGCCTGGATCGACACCGATGCCACCTTTTCGGAGTTCGCGCCGCTGATCGTGGAGTACGACCTGGAGCTGTAACGACCTCCCTTCGTCGCCGTTCCGGCCCGCCCGGAATGCATTGCGCCGGCCTTGGATAGGCCGGCGCAATGCGTTAGGCAGTCGCTCATGGCCGTTCCGTCGATAGGCCATCGCGGAGCCCTTGTAACCCCATCCCTGGCGCAGGACCTCCACTGTGGTCTGTCCCCGGTGCCATTCGCGCCAATGCTCAGCGACGAATGCCCAGCGCTTCGCGCTGATGGCCGAAGAGTTCGCTGCCGGCCTTTTCCGCCAGGTCGAGCATGGCGTTGAGCGCCTCGCGGGAGAAGGTTCCCGCCTCGGCAGTGCCCTGCACCTCGATCAGGCCGCCCGACTCGGCCATGACCACGTTCATGTCGGTGTCGGCGCTCGAGTCCTCGGGGTAGTCCAGGTCGACCACCGGAACCCCCTTGAAGAGCCCCACCGACACCGAGCTGATCAGTTGCACGAAAGGGTCGCCCTTGATCAGCTTCTCGCGCTGCAGGTAGCGAATGGCGTCGACCAGCGCCACGCAGCCACCGGTGATCGAAGCAGTACGGGTACCGCCGTCGGCCTGGATGACGTCGCAGTCCACGGTGATGGTGTACTCGCCGAGCTTCTTGAGATTCACCGCCGCGCGCAGCGACCGGCCGATCAGACGCTGGATCTCCAGCGTGCGCCCGCCCTGCTTGCCGCGCGTCGCTTCGCGGCCACCGCGGGTATGGGTGGCGCGGGGCAGCATGCCGTACTCGGCGGTCACCCAGCCCCGGCCCTTGCCGCGCAACCAACGTGGCACGCCGGCTTCCACGCTGGCATTGCACAACACCTTGGTGTCGCCGAACTCCACCAGTACCGATCCCTCGGCGTGACGGGTGTAGTCGCGGGTCAGGCGGATCTCGCGGGGCTGGTTGGGCGCTCGCCCACTGGGACGCTTGACGTCGGCTGCCATAGTTCCTCTCTGCTCGTTATTCGCTCGGAATGAAGGCGCCATTCTACACGGTTGGCGACCGGAATCGGTTACACTGCCGCCTCGGACCCGACCCTGGGCCGCCGACGGCGGCCCGCATCGCCTGTTGAGGAGTAGGCCAATGGCCGACACCGGCAACCGCGTTCACAGCATGACCGCTTTCGCCCGCCTGAGCCGCGAAGCGAGCTGGGGCAGCCTGCAGCTCGAACTGCGCTCAGTGAACCAGCGCTACCTGGAGCCCCATTTCCGCTTGCCCGAAACGCTGCGCGACCTGGAACCCGGCTTTCGAGAAGCGCTGCGCACGCGCCTGGCCCGCGGCAAGGTGGAGTGCACCCTGCGCTTCGAAGCAGAAAGCGCCGATGACACCCTCACGGTCAACTCGGAACGCCTCGCCGCCCTGGCCGCTGCCCTCAGCGAAGTACGCACCGCCCTGCCCCAGGCAGCGATGCCCGATGCCCTGTCCCTGCTCGACCACCCCGGCGTGCTCGAATCTCGCGGCACCGACCTCGACACGGTCAAGGCCGAAGCCATAGCGCTATTCGATGCCGCCCTTGCCGAGCTGCTCGCCGCCCGCGCCCGCGAGGGCGAGAAGCTCGCCACGCTGATTCACAGTCGGCTAGCCGGGGTACGCGAACAGGTCGCCGAGGTGCGCCGCCTGATGCCGCAGATTCTCGATCGCCAGCGCACCCAACTGCTGGAGCGCCTCGAAACGGTCAAGGCCGAACTCGACCCCCAGCGCCTGGAAGCCGAACTGACCCTCCTGGCCCAGAAGGCCGACGTCGACGAGGAGCTCGACCGCCTGGTCGCCCACGTCAGCGAAGTCGAGCGCCAGCTCGGCCAGCCCGGTCCCAAGGGGCGCCGCCTGGACTTCCTGATGCAGGAGCTCAATCGCGAAGCCAACACCCTCTCTTCCAAGTCGGTAGTCGCCGACACCACGCGCTGCGCGGTGGAGCTCAAGGTGTTGATCGAGCAGATGAGGGAGCAGATCCAGAATATCGAGTAGTTTCTACAGACCTCCACACGCATCCATATCCAATTGTTTTTACAGAAATATAAGAATCAGTTTGTCTATGGATGTCTACGAAAATCTAGCTTAAGCCATCGCCTATTGGGGAGTACAATGGGGAGTACATTGGCTTACTCCCCACCAAGAGGCGCGATTTTCTCGACATGTACTCCCCACTTCAAACGCTCACCGCCAGCCATCGCCGCTCCTGCAGCGAGCGCCAGCCCCTGCCATCCTGGCAACCGAAACAATGTAAACAATAGCCTGGGCTGAACCCGACTTTTTTTCAGCCACACAATCAAACACTTGTTTCAAATTTTCTGATAGAGCTTTCTGGGAGGGGTGATGGGTAGTTTCACTGTCAAGAAGGTCCAGGCCTTGATCAAGGACGGCACACCGGGCCGCTACAGTGACGGTAACGGCCTGTACCTGATGATTCCCAAGAAGGGCTCACCCTACTGGATGCTCCGATACACTGTTGCCGGAAAGCGGCGTGAGCTGACCTTGGCCAAGTACGCGGACCGTTCCTTGGCCGAGGCTCGTGAGCAGGCTGTAGAGACACAAAGGGCTATCCGCAACGGTCTCGACCCTGTTGAAGAGCGCAAGCGTGAAGAGCAGGCCACCATCCACACCGTCAGGGAACTCTTCAGCGACTGGTACCAGGACCTGGAGAAGCGCCTCAAACACCCCAACATTCCGAAGCGGATCTTCGAGAAGGAGGTGGCGCCCTCAATCGGGCATCTGATTCTGGAAAACGTCACTCCCATGGATGTACGTGCCATCATCCGGAAAGTCGCAAGCAGCGACCGACCGACCATCGCGAACGACACCCTGATGTACCTGAAGCAGCTGTTCAATCACGCCATCAAGCTGGGACTGCTCACCTACAACCCGGCGGCTGCCTTCAGCGTCAATGACGCCGGTGGAATCGAGAAAAGCCGTGACCGCGTTCTCACCGTCGAGGAGATTCACCAGGTCTTTCGAATCTTCAGGGACAACCGAGAGAGCTTCACCCGAGACAACTACCTTGCCTGTGCGCTGCTGCTCGTCCTTGGGGTGCGCAAGACTGAGCTGACAGAAGCCCAATGGTCAGAATTTGACCTGAAAGGGCAGCGGTGGAACCTGCCCAGTGAGCGCAGCAAGACAGGCGCTGGGATCGTGATCCCCCTGCCTCCACAGGCTGTGACCTGGCTAGAAGAGCTCAAGATCCGCGCCTGCGGCTCACCTTACGTCTTTCCCAGCCGCCGCAACAGCAAGCGACCACACATGGGCAAGGACACCCTGAATCGCGCCATTGCCAAGCTATTCGGCAAGGAGCCAGGCAAGAAGCCGCAGCCGGAGAACCGGATGGGCGACATTGCCGAGTTCACCGTGCACGACCTGCGGCGCACCTGCCGCAGCCTGCTGGCTGCGGCAGGCGTGCCTGGGCATGTCGCGGAGCGCTGCTTGAACCACAAACTCAAGGGCGTAGAAGGTATCTACGATCGTCATGACTACTTCGAAGAGCGGAAAGAGGCACTGATCAAGATAGCGGCACTGGTTGAAACAGCCATTAGCGGCGTCTCAAGTGGATGAGGGTTTCACCAAAAATATAGGTGGGTCAAAACATTTTGGTGTGGCCGCCCTGGATCACCATAGATGGGGCTTGGCAATCCTTTTGCTAAGTCTTTCAGGATAACTAATTAATGTGTATACACCCCCTGAGTGATAGCTTACGCAAGCTTCAGGCAGCATCGCATGCGAAATCACGACTCCTTACGAGCGGCCTGCACCTGCAAAAATTCGCAAATCGTTAAGTTCGCCTCAACAAATTCTTGCCAACTGTACTGCTGGGCGTAGGCCTGCTCAAACTGTAAATCCACACGGCAGATTTCCGGCCTTTTTTCATAAATCTCGCACCCCTTTCCAAGTTGGTCATAGTAGCGGCAGATACCGTCGCCGCGATCAAGAAAAAAAGTCTCGGGAGAGAGATTTACCTGTTGACAGCACAGGCCGCATCTATTGCAAGGAAAGACTTGATACGAATTCATTGACTGGTACACTACACATAGCCTAACTTAAAAGGCTCGCGCCTCGTGAGGGGCGAGCCATTAACTCATTGAGACATGCTATCAAGAGATTCTTTTTTACCACTCGCCACATCATTAATATCGATAACTCTCTTCTTAGTGGAGAGAACGAGATTACCTTCTTTGTCAAGTAACGGTGTATCGATCATGGCCTTCAATAGCTGAGCAAATTTGACGGCATTGAATACCGCTATTTTGCCTTGATCCGTGTAGTTTCCAAAGTCCTTCCCCTCTCTGTTGACGGTATTTTTCATATCAGAGATTGCGTGCCGTAAGCGCGAGCTGACATTTGAAAAAGTTGTGTTGGCAAATGAAGTTACCTCTGTAATGGCCTTGAGCTTTCCCCCCATAAGAGATGCTTGCTCGCAGATAGTTTTGGCCTGTTCTCGATTGGCATTGGCTGTGTTTAATGCTTCCTCACCTTTGTTGCCCAATACATGTCCAAAAATTGCCAAAGCCGGGCCGGCAACGATACCACCCAGAACCATCACGCCACCCGTCATGCCATAACCACCTGTAGCGAGCGACCCACCTCCCAGCCAGGCAAGGGTGGCATTGGTGGCAGCGACACCATTCAGTGATGATATCGCAGTCCCGGTACTTGCAGTCGCCAGTAGCATCGTGCCGTTGTATGAGCCGAATGCCAGCGCAGCTCCGCCACCAATGCCAGCCCCCAAGCCTAGGCCCGCATCCTTGAGAGCTTGGTAGTCTTGCGTCAGGCTTGGAAGAGTCCTGTTCGAAAAATCTCCAGCGTTGAGCTTGTCAAGCTCAACGCTTTGTTTGAGATCTACGTTCTTAATTATTTGGAAAGTACCGATGAAGTCTGAAACAACCCCGTTGAAAGCACGAAGTTTGCGCTGGCCGTAATCCTCAAGTGTTTCATTTGCCATCCTACGTAGTTCATCAAGCTCTTGATTCGCAACCTCTACTGATGTACGAGCATTATTGTTAATGTGCTTGGCAGAACTCTGATCTACAACTCCGCTTACACCTTTCACGGCACCATATACCCCGGCTGCAGCTGCAGCTGCACCAATGACCAAAGGGATAGGCATACCTGACTCCTTATTCTAAAACAATAGAAATGGTCTTACTGATTTCTTGATTAAGATATTCTGCACGCTCTAACAGATCATTGAAGATAAAGTCTTCCAGGTTACAATACCTCTGAAATTCCTTGAGCAAGGCCCACTCGACACCCGAGATATGCCCATCTCGTAACGCTACTAACAATAGCTCATAAAGAATAATTTTTGGAGTGGATGGAAGGTCATAATTCTTGCCTGCCAGCAACTCCAACAATACCGTGGTACCCGCCGCCACACGCGCACCTGGATCCTCCATCTTCACAAAAGGATAGTTCTTCAAGACATCGACGAGTCGTCCTGATATTTTATCAATAGCACCATAACTGAAAACAATTCCAAATATATCTTCTTGATTCACACCAGCATCTTTCTGCAATTCCTCCATTATTTCTCGCTCTCGCTTCCCCACCTTTATGGAAACCTCATCCAAGCTGGTTTGCGGAGTTAACTCTTCATAAGTCTTCCCATCCCAAAGCAATGGTTTATCAGCGATTGTAAACAAGCTTGCCAGGTCAAGCAAATGAACTCTATCGGCCTCTGAAAGCATTTTTATCAACATGAAGAACTTTCCCTTTTCTCGAATCTTCAGATTATAAAGCAAGAGGATCGTCAGTGGACATGAACAACTCAAACTCATCAATGGACTGGAATTGAAGCTTCTTACCCAACAATTCTGCGTAGTGGTTGATGCTATTACACATCTCATCAAGGCTCTTTTTATTGGTACTACCAATCGTTGACAAGAGACTTTTTGTTTCCAATCGCAGCTGGGGGATCTCTCGGCTTACAAATTCCTCCAATTGCTCTTTTTCAAAGTCGATTCGATCTCTCGCAGCAGCTTCAATCGCACGCACCTGAAGAAGCCGCTCACGAGAAATCTGCGCGCCATGTGCGGCATCCAAGGCACTCTGGTAAAACATAGACGAAAGCATATAGCCAATCAGTCCACCAATAGCAGCACCTGCAAAAGGAACTGGAATTGCCACTTGACCGACAGCTGCCATCATACCGCTCGATAGCATACCAGCACCTTTTTCACCCACCTCTGTGAGTAACTGTTCCTCGTTGATCTCACCCGTCACGAAGCGCTGAACGGAGCTGCCCAAGGAAAGACAAATGTTTAACGCTAGCGTCGGGGCACTGGTACCTGCAAGCTGTCGTACGAACGGATTTCCCGACTGCTGCATACCACCCTTTATGGCCGAACCTGCAAAAGCCCCACCATAGCCAAGCGCGCCTGCCTTTATGGTATCAGTAGCGATATCAGAAAAAATGTCCGATGCCTCTTTCTCTCCTTGAGCGACAGCCAAACAATTGACTAAGATTGAAATGCTACCACCAATTATCGCGCCGTACTTGGCACCTTGTATGCCTGCTCTATGGGAGGTACGACCAATGTCCATAAAGGTCGCGGAACCGGGACGCTCCCGATAAAAAATTGCTTCTTCTGTAGTAAGACCACTATCACTGACTTGTTCAGCTAGCTCGTCGTAATTGTCGGCCTCACGACGAAGTTTTGTTGCTGCATCTGAGTTTCCTTTAGCCTCTGCTTTTTCAGCATTGTATCGCCGCTGATGAGCTTTCCTTCGGCAATAGTCCGTTGCGGGCTCCGCTTGAAAATTCTCAGCTTTTGCACGCTCTTCCAGCTTGGCTGCCTCAATTCGGAGTTTATTTGCCTGATCAGCCTTGCCGGACTTTTTAGAGAGTTTTTCAGCCTGCTCTTTCAGTTTTTTTGCTTCTTCAAGCACGTAGGCACGGTTACCTTCAAATTGCTCGCGTGGCAATTCAATCTTGGTACCACGGTACCGTGAAAATTTTCCGTCTTCCCGTGCAATGTCCTCAAGGAGCTGGTTTCGGTCTCCTACGAATTTCATTTGTGCCTGGGAGCCATCAACGATATTTCCATCTACCAGTTTAACTCGGTCGACTACGTTGTGGTTTTTTCCATACTCGGGCAGATCATCTGAACGTGAAGTCCTAACATTCGACTTGCTGATAATAGCCTCAGCATTGTCGCGGCTAGTCGTGGCCACCTCTGCGCTATATCCAGCCTGTTGCTTGATATTGCGTGCGGTCCAGCGAGGATCATCGCTTACCTTGTGCTTTGCGATGCCGGCCAAGCCTTTAGCAAAACGCTTACCTGTTTCATGGTCAACACCGCGGTAGCCCTTAATATATTCGGCGTTCGCACTACCGAAGCGTTGCACCGTCTCATGGAAGGCTAATCCTTCAGCCGCACGGATGGCATCGCGGCGGATTTCCTGCTGCGACTCATCCTTCTCTCCCGTGGTACCAGTCTTGTTAGCAGCCATCGGAGCCCTCTCTGCAGTTATGGCCGTGTGCTAGTGAAGCTCTTCTCGTGACGGTGCCAGACGCACCAAAGCAGCCAAAAAAAGCTATATCATACTTAGTATCGGCTCGCCCTGCTGAAACTTTAGGCTCCCCATGCGTCCAACCCAGCACCCTCTGCCAACGCACGCGAAGCCGTCTTCAGCACCATGTGGCTGGGCTGGACCCTCATACGCTAGCTGACTCCTACGACAGATCATGTCGCAGAAGCTCAAACGCAAAGTGCGACACAGAATGTCGCTATTTAGACTAAGACTGATGCCTACAGCAGTTAAGGAGGCATCGCTTATGGGACCGAAAACCTTAAGGAATCAAGCACACCATAGCTCTACAGGCGAAGGTGACTCCATAATCAAGCCAGAATTTCTATGGCAGACTGACTGCGAAGTCTGGAAATCCGATCAGCCCGCTACTGCCTTTCTGGCTGAGCAACTCTCTATTCAGAGCATACCGGAATCGTCTGTGGCGACAGCCACCACTGACGGCAGAGGTATCTATGTAAACCCACGTTGGGGCGCTAGTCTGGACAAAACAACCCGCCAGTTCACGCATGCCCACCTCGTATGGCACTGCGTAGCCGGACACTTCCGCCCCGCCCCGGTCTTGGATAGCCGCCGCTGGCACTTGGCATGCGACCATGAGATCAATGTAGTCTTACTGATGCTGGGGTTTTCCATGCCAGCCCAATCTGTACTTTTTCCTGCCTGTATCGGTAAATCATTAATCGCTGTGTATGACTGGTTAGCTGACTGTCCCCTTCTCGACAATGAAACGAGCCTGGATGTAATGCCGTGGCAGGCTGCTTTTAGGGGGGATAGCGCGATAGAGGGTACACCCCTCGATATGAAGCTCCTTTCTCAGCACTGGCAGCACCAAGCTCGTAAAGTAGTAAACCTCTACCTAAGGACCTCGTGCTTAAGTTCTTTGATGGCATCTTGGTCATCACCTCGCTGGTAATATTGAATGTCCACCGTTAGACTGGAGCCACTCTGGCTACTCACACTATAAGGTTTGTTAATGTCCGAGATCCGAGAGACCCTTTTCCGCTACCTGGCCATGTTACAGCTAATTCCACGCAGTCCCGGCCGCATAAGCACCCCAGTGCTATTGGAAAAGCTCAACGAGCGGGGCTTCCAGATCGATACCCGCTCCCTGCAGCGCGACCTGCGCGACAAACTGGCTCTACACTTTCCGCTAGCGTGTGACGACAGCCAGAAACCCTACCGCTGGTACTTCGACCGGGACTTCCACTGCAACCTGCCGGCCCTCGACGTGCCCAGCGCCCTGACCCTGGTCCTGGCCGAGGAGTACCTGAAAGGGTTGCTGCCGCCGGTGGTGGTCGGCCAATTGGCACCTCAGTTTCGCGACGCAAGACGGTTACTTGATAACTTGGAGGGCAACGGGCTCAGTCAGTGGGCAAAGCGGGTCCGGGCAATTCCCAATGGGAAGGCGCTGATTCCGGCCCCATTCGAGGCGGCCATTTGGCAGACAGTATCTCAAGCCTTGCTGGAAAATCTAGCTGTGGACGTAACCTACCTATCGCGAAGTGCTGAGGAAGAGAAGCAGTTTACTCTTCACCCCCAAGGATTGGTAAGTCGCCACAGCGTAACCTATCTTCTGGCTACCGTGAACGATTACGAAGATATTCGCCAATTTGCGTTGCACCGTATCAAGAAAGCTGCTATCAGCAGTAGTCCATGGCGGGGGTCGACGAGGTTTCATCTAGATGACTACATTCACAATGGCGCCTTTGGTTATCTGGAAGAAAATGAAGACACGACATTAATCGCCAACGTGGCGCCACAACTGGCTTGGCTATTGACGGAAACACCACTTTCCAATCAACAGACCCTTTCCCCGATAAAGGACAGCGAGTGGCAGCGTCTTGAAGCTTTAGTTCCAAATGATCAACAGACACTGTGGTGGATTAAAGGGCTTGGCACGAATATTGAAGTATTGGGTCCAACTTCATGGAAAAATGACATACTAGCCACTGCCCGCGAGATCCTGTCACGCCAAGATATAAAAACCAAGCTTTAAATTTTTAACCTCACAAATACAACGAACACAGACACAAACAATTATAATAATTTTAAAACCTATATCACTCCTGTGAGCAAAGCCCTTCCCGGGCTACTTCCACTGGCACAGGAGGCCTTCTATGCCTTTAGCCTGCTCGCGCTGCGAGTTGCAGCGCGTCATCAACCTCGAGACTGCCCGCAAGCTCGGTACCGCCGCCGGCGGGCTGGTCGGCTCCCTGAAGGGGGCCTACGCCTCGCTTTACTCGCATAGCCTGTCACTCAACCCCTCCGCGTCCTTTCCGATCAGCCGGGTCGCGGCTGCCGTGATGGCAGCGTCGACCGGTGGTATCGCCGGGGCCGCTGCCGGGCACCGGATGGTCCAGCACTTGTTCCCCCCTGGAGAGGGCACGCCCTGGCTCTGCCTGAGCTGTGGCCACGCCTTCCGGGTGCTGGACTGATCCCGTCACTTCGTTTCCTCAACCCTGCCGGCGCTCTGCCGGCTTTTTTTCGTCCTGGAGGTTTCTCATGGCACATCAGATCGAACAGATGGCTTACGTCGGCGACACCCCCTGGCATGGCCTGGGGCAGCAACTCTCGCGTCATCAATCCCTGGAAGTGTGGCGGCAGCAGGCCGGCATGGACTGGCACATCGAGGCGTCCCCCGTGCGCTTCATCGCCGATGGCGCCGGGCACCTGGGCAGCATCCACTCCTTCCCGGAACAGAAGGTGCTCTATCGCTCCGATACTCGGGCCCCGCTGTCAGTGGTCTCCCAGCGCTACAAGGTGGTGCAGCCCGAGGAGGTGCTGGAGTTCTACCGCGACCTGACCGAGTACGCCGGCTATGAACTGGAAACGGCCGGGGTGCTCAAGGGCGGCCGCAAGTTCTGGGCGCTGGCCCGCAGCGACCTGGGCACGGCGCTGAAGGGGCAGGATCAGGTCAACGCCTACCTGCTGCTGGCGACCTCCTGTGACGGCTCGCTGGCCACGGTGGCCACACCGACCTCGGTACGGGTGGTCTGCAACAACACCCTGACCATCGCCGTGGATGGCATGGCACAGGGCGTTAAGGTGCCGCACAGCACCGAGTTCAACCCGCAGCGGGTCAAGCAGCAACTGGGCATCTCGGTCTCGCAGTGGGACGACTTCATGTACCGCATGAAGACGTTGGCCGAGCGCAAGGTCAGCCAGGAAGAAGTGAAGACTTACTTCCAGTCGGTGATCTGCAACGCCGAGGCGCCGACCGACGACCCTTCCAAGCTGCCCAACGTCCGGGCACTGAATCGCGTGCAGAAGCTGTTCCATGGCGAAGGGCGTGGAGCTCAGCTCTGCACCGCTCAGGGCACCGCCTGGGGCCTGCTCAACGCCATCACCGAGTACGTGGACCACGAGAAGCGCGCCCGCAGCAACGACTACCGCATGGACTCCGCCTGGTTCGGTCAGGGGGCGAGCCTCAAGGACAAGGCCCTGGCGTCAGCCATGGCGCTGGTCGCCTGATCGGCAGCACGGGCTGCGACAGCAGCGGTCAGTCTCGCCACCCACACCATCCCATTCCCATCACGGCATAGCGCCCGGCCACCACGGCCGGGCGTTTCTGTTTCTGGAGGATCCCATGTCTTCGCGACTGTCATTCGAGATCTGCCGCGCCCTGACGCAGCTGACCCGTCAGCTGCTGGAGGCCGGCAAGCATGAGACGCAAACCCACGTGCTGGCCAAGGGCCAGCTCTATCGCGTGGTCGTGTCGCTGGAGCCGGTGCCCACCGAGCAGCTCCAGGACGTCATCAACCGTTACCTGTGAGGTGATTCCCATGGCAACGCCCATCCATCCCCAGCAAGGCCAGCGCAACGGCCAACTCGCCACCGAGCCGACAGCTCAGCCCCTGCAGGAGAGCACCGCCATCATCCAGGTAATCGAGCGGGCCGCCCTCAACCCCGAGGTCGACATCGACAAGATGGAACGCCTGCTGCAGATGCAGGAGCGCGTGCTGGATCGTCAAGCGCTGATGGCTTACAGCACCGCCATGGCGGCCATGCAGACCGAACTGCCGAGCATTGCCGAGCGCGGCCAGGGCAACAACGGTGCCTACGCCACCCTGGAGGACATCGTCGACACCGTCAGGCCGATCATGAAGAAACACGGCTTCGCGGTGAGCTTCCGCATTCAGACCCATGAGCGCGGTATCCAGGTGACCGGCGTGCTGATGCACAAGGACGGTCACCGCGAGGAGACCAGTATGTTGCTCCCGGCCGATACCAGCGGCAGCAAGAATGCCGTGCAGGCCTTCGGCTCCTCCACCAGCTACGGCAAGCGCTATGTGTTGTGCGCCTTGCTTAACATCACCACCCGCGGTCAGGACGACAACGGCCATGCCGCGGCACCGGTAAAGCTCGTCACGCCCTTCCAGGCGGGACAGATCCGGCAGCTGATCGCTGCTTGTCCTTCCGCCACCCAGGAGTGGTTCGTCGGCAAGTACGGCGATGCCGAGCAGGTGCCGCGCGACGACTTCGACAGGCTACGCGCCTCGCTGCACAAGCGAGCACTGACCAACCGCCAACAGCACTGACAACCCGGCGAGGGGAGTTCCCTCGCTGGCTATGCCGCATTTCATCAAGGAGAACCGTCATGCAGATTCTGACACTGGAACAGGGCACGCCCGAGTGGCATGCCGCCCGTCTCGGCATCGTCACCATGTCCGAGCTCAAGTCCCTGCTGGTCAAGGGCAAGGGGCCGGGTGGCTTCGGTGCTGGAGCCATCAGCTACATGCATCAGTTGATCGGTGAGCGCATCACCGGCGAGCCCTCGGATGCCTTCCAGGGAAATGCCCACACCCAGCGGGGGCATGAGTTGGAGCCAGTGGCCCGCGAGCTATACCACGAGGCCACTGGCCTGCCCCACCTCAAGCAGGTCGGCATCATTCTCAACCACGGGGTGGGTTACTCCCCGGATTGCCTGGTGGACAGCCGGGGGCTGGCCGAAATCAAGACCAAGCTGCCCAAGTACCAGATCGAGCTGCTGCTGGCCGACGAGCTGCCCCAGGAGCACGTGGCGCAGTGCCAGGGCGGCCTGTGGGTCAGCGAACGGGAGTGGATCGACTTCGTGAGCTACTGGCCCGGCATGCCGCTGTTCGTCAAGCGCGCCTACCGGGACGAGGGAATGATCCGCACCATCGCCGAGCGGGTGGAGGCGTTCTACGAGGAGCTGGAGCGCCGCATGGCCATGGTCATGGCGGCGTGAGGAGAGACACCATGAATCACCGCAAGCTCAGAGCTGGCGAAGTCGCCGGCACCTATGACATCACCGCGCCCGTCACCGAGGCGGAGCTTGTCAGCATCGCCCAGGCCTTCGCCCGTCGGCGACTGGCCAGGGGGCGCAAGCTCACCCGGCCGGACCTGGTCTTCGACTACCTGCAGGTGCTCTTTCAGGGCTACGAGCACGAAGTGTTCAGCGCCCTGTTCCTCGACACTCAGCATCGCCTCATCCACTTCGAGACGCTGTTCCGAGGGACAATCGATTCGGCCAGCGTCTACCCTCGGGAAGTGGTTAAGCGGGCCCTGGCCCACAATGCCGGGGCGGTGATCTTCGTTCACAACCATCCCTCAGGTGATCCGGAGCCCAGCGATGCCGACCGGCGCATCACCCAGCGCCTGAAGGAAGCCCTTGGGCTGGTGGAGATCCGGGTCATCGATCACATCGTGGTGGGCAGCGAGGGGCGTTCGTCCTTTGCAGGGCTGGGCTATCTCTAAGAAATATCCTGGCAGACAACTGCACGGCGCCGCCCTTTGTGGTGGCGTCGTGGCATTGAAAGCATTTTTTCTTTTTGATGCAGATTGGTTCCAGATCACCGCTGGCGAAGCGGGGCTTAGGGGTTTTCGCCGCGGGCACCGGGGGGCGCTTGCGCCCACCGGTGAGGGGTTGGGGTCATCGAAGGGACTTGCGAGGAACGAGCCGGCCCCGCCGGGTGGAGCGTATGAGGGACGAACAGGCGGAACCGTCAGCGCGCAGAGCGCCAGGGATGCGCAGGGTGGCGAAGCCAGCCCGTAGGGCCGAAGCTCGGAGCAGCCCGGCCCGCGGGCGAGGAACGAGCCGGCGGTGGCGCCAGACAGAGGTTGTTACTGAGCTTTTGGGGTAGCTCGCCATCCATAAGGCTCAAGGTCGAATCTCGAGTTCATCTCGTCTGCTGTGAAGAATAGAGGCTCACTCGGTTCATCGGAAAGCGCATCGGTAACCACTGCCAGAAGCCATGCCGGATGCACCGAGGCAGCACGCTCGTTTCGGGTCAGGCAGAAAGCCGGTTTGGTGCCGGCCGTACCCTTGACCTCGACGCGCAAAGCCTCTTTTCCACGTATTGCCAGCAAGTCATATCCGCAGTTGTCTTTCTGCCGGTCCCGCACCTCGAATGGAGGGTTCAAATGCTCCAGATACGTCATCACACGAAGAACGGCAGCCTCCTCCACGGCCTTGCGAGTCTCTGGGTCGGTACTCCAACCTCCCCTTCCTTGAAAGTCGGCTGATCCATCGACCTCTTCCAGGAACAGGATGCCGGCTATCGACTCGGTGGAGCGGTGTTTCCGGTAATCTTCGATGACAGCGGCGTCGCGGGAAAATGCTGTGGGACGGTATTCGCCGCGGTAAGCCCATGCATTAGCCCCCTGCTTGATGTAGAGAGGAACCGCTTTCCCGCTCTCCATGAACTGCTCTGCCCTGGATATGACTTTAGGCTTATTACCGACAATGATGACCTCTGGTGCTTCAGGATTGTCCCGGATGGTCACGGCCAACCCCTTGACTTCACCATCCTTGGTCCGAATATAGTAATCGCCGCCGGCCAACCGTGACGCCAGCTCTCGTGTGTCGATGGTCTTCATCCATTTTCCCTGATAGAACGACTTCTGCCGCACCGACTGACGTCTTGCCGCTTTAGGAAACAGCGAGGAAGACATCAGCATTCGCTGATGCCATAGGCTCTCACAAAGACCGTTGCCCGTCATGCTCACCCGATAATTGACGCCTGAAAAGGATGCAGCTCGTGGATAGCGCCGATCTCAATGGCTCGAAGACTGATTTTTGCGAGCGGCTCCAGCGGTTTCGCAACGCACGCTACGCCGAGCATGAACGAGAGCAGGTCGGTTCGCTCTTTCCCTTCAGCACCGAAGCCATCCGTCAGGACGATGACG
The DNA here is from genome assembly GCF_900100195.1 of Billgrantia gudaonensis. Lineage (GTDB taxonomy): Bacteria > Pseudomonadota > Gammaproteobacteria > Pseudomonadales > Halomonadaceae > Halomonas > Halomonas gudaonensis. The sequence goes on along the minus strand of NZ_FNES01000010.1, from coordinate 24,028 downwards.
CCATCCTTGAGCATGCTTGCCAGGTGCTTGCTGATCGCGTCAACGGCGATGCCCTGACAGCGGTAGCCGCTCTGGTGCTCATCAACGGAATTGTGCAAACCCCTCGGGAAACTCTCACTGAATATTTCGGCGAAGAAGTTGCTGATCTGGTTGACGCCGCGTCGACGCCTTTCGACTCGGCCTGCGGTAATGTCGTGCTCTGGGAGCGTGCTCTCCAGCAAATGGCCGAGGCCCCCGCCGACGCCCAAAGAGTGAGGCTTGCACTGTTGCTGGGCCAGATCGAACACAGCCCGGACGCGACGGGGCACATCCCTTTCTGGCACCAAGAGGCAAAGACAATGAGCAGCGGCGATCCTTACCTGCAGCGCCGCGTTATTGAACGGCTCGAAGCTGCCTGGGCGAATGCCCAGTGATGCTCATTCCCCGAACCGACTCGAAAGAAGAGCGCTATTCTCAGTAGCGGGACGATCAACTGTCCTCCCTCACTCCCAGCGTCCTGTCGGCCCCCACCTCGTAGCCGCTGACCAGCACGTAGCGGCTGCCGCGCGGCCGGTCGGCCCACTGGCCGCGGTAGAAGCGTTCGTCGCGCAGCTGCCGCCAGTAGGGCGCCACCGAACGTGGAGCGGTCATCGCCAGCGAGAGCTCGCGCAGGACCATGCCCTCCTCGTCGGCCAGCGACTGGACGCGCCCGCCGGCATGCTCGAAGGCCTCGCGGTTGATGAAGTCAGTGATCTGGCTGGGCGTGAAGGCGCCGCGCAGCATGGTCGGGTCGAGGCTGAAGTCGGGCGTCAGCGCGGCGCAGGTGGCTCAGCGCGGCGTTGGGCTCGTTCCAGGTCGTCTCGAAGCGGTAGTCGTCGAGGTAGAAGTGACAAAGGTCACGGGCGGCCAGGCTGCACTTGCTGCGGTAGGGCAACAGCCAGAACGCCGGGGGCGGCTCGGTGAAGGTCTGCGGCAGCAGGTCGGGGATGCCGAGCGGCGATGCGCCGGGGAAGACCTCGCGGGTGCCGATGGTGTCCCAGCCGCCGGGCTTGCAGGTCCAGTCTGGCGGCTGGGTGAAGGAACGCGGCATGGACGCCGCCTCACTGCTTGGGCTTGGCGTCGTTGCCGCGCCCGCCGTAGAAGTGAGTCATGGCGTTTCTCCTGGGTGCGGGATCACCACCAGCAGCGTTTCCACTCGATCCACCGGCTTCTGATTTCCCCTCTGCCAGGATTGGTATCAGCGTGGTAGTAGATTTTGCCGTCCGAGCGCCGAATGGCTTTGCTCATGGCGTTGGGCAAGCCGTGCAGTCCATATGGCACTGCTTCGGGCATGCCGGGATGGTAAAACCGGCAGATGATGGGAACATCAATGGGCGGTAGGGCTTGGCCTAGGAGGATGTAGCCGTTGGTCATGTTGCGTATCCTCCTGTCGCTTCTCAGCGAGTGGATGGGTGGGCACTGCCAGCATCACTGTATAAGAAAACAGTCGGCAGTGCCAACCGGAAAGCCAGGCCTGGACTAGAAGTCCTCGACGGGCGCCTGCTCGGCCTTCTCCTGGAAACGATTCAACTGCCGCGCCGGCAAGTAGAAGGTCGTTTCCAGCGTCGGCCCCCAGTAGTCATCCTCGTAGACGTACACGTCGGACGCCCGCATGCCGGGAGACATATCCAGCAACAGCTCCTCGACACTGGCCGATTCTCGAATCCGGCCAAGCCCGGCTTGGTCGACCATCGTCATGCCGATGTACCCATGCCGCAGTTGTTCCGTCTCGAACTCGCTCAGTGCGAGCTGCAGACTGCGCTCATCGCTGAACGTCCCTTCGTGGATATGCTGCACCATATCAAAGGTACCGGCCGGCCCTTCTGCGTAGACCAGTGCGAAATTCCGCACGAGCGCGCCCACCACTGAGGCATACAGATCGTCGCTGTAATCCGCCAATAGCGCGGCGCTGACCAGCGTTCCGTCGTCGGCGAAAAACAGCTGCCCCTGGAACTGGCGCTCCAGAAAGGCCACGCCGTCATGACACAGTGCCCAGGCGCCCAGATCGTCGGAACAGTCGTAGTAGCCTTGGCTGCGCGGAAATTGATCGATGTGCTGCCCGTAGTGCCAGTCCTTGAAAAGCCGGGTGCCTTGTTCGGCAGCAGCCCATGTCGAAACCAACAATCCTGCGCCCAATGCAGCGACGGCAATCCAAGGTTTGCCCATTACCCTGCTCCCTGCCAGTGATGTCATACCCAACCCCTCCCGCTTTCCTCTGGTTATTTTGCTGACTTGACCCAATTCGATAGTGCGCGAGAGCCCTTCACTGCCTAACGAAAGTCGGTGCCGCAAGATGCCCGGTGTCGAGCGCCCCAGGAGCTGCCATCACCCTTCGTCAGCTCTCACTCCGCTCTGGGCCTTCCGAGACCACCCTACCCTAATTTCCATTAGCGAAGCACCCCAGAAATGATCGTATGCGCCGTTCTGGAACCCTGCGGCCACTTTGTTCGCGCTCGGCCCCGCCACGTTGAGCGCCTCGATGTCGTGCCGTTCGATGAAGCGAGCGGCGATCTCAGCAGATCGGACTTCGTCGATCTCGGCGGCGTCGAGTGCACCACGGTCGGTACCCACTGCCCTACCTCTGGGGTTCTCGCAGCTCTTCACTAACCCTGTTCAGTGACGGCCTTGTCTAGGCTCACCGATGGGATAAGGCATCAGTGCAGCAACCGTATTGGGAAGTTGCTTACCTTCAGAGCAAAGCCTGTGGCCACAGATCAGAGCATCCACCAAGACACGAAGACAACGGCCCTCTACTTGCCCATTGCATCCCAAGCCTATCCATGTATAACGGCGAAATCTGTCAGAGCTACTTGTCGATCGAGTGACAACCGATGTGGCGTTACTCGTTCGTTCCGCCCGTCTGGGCAAAGGCTTGCAGCAACACCGTCTTATAAGGACAACAATGATAGATGGAACACAGTAACCGTCGTCTCGCCATTCAGGCCTGGCTTCTGATTCTACTCACCAGCAGTTTCCTGGTGGGTCTTAGCAGCCTGCTGCTCGACCTCATTGCTCACCTGCCGCTGCCTCCTCAGTGGCGCCTGAGCCCTGATGGTACCCTCGCCGTACTGCTAGCTAGCTTCGGCCTTCTGGCCCTGCTTCGCCACAAGTCACGATGGCGGCGCATTGCAGGGGGCCTCATGGTCGCGCTGGGAGGTTACAGTCTCGGCTATCAACTCCTTATCCCGATAACCGATGCTGCCTCGTCATGGCTCGCCGGGCACCCCGGCCTAGAGCCTGTACCAGCCACTCTGGTTCTGATACTGGGAGCGTGCTGCTTTCTGTCTCCGGCATCTGACCACACACGGCGCTACTATCGCATGATCGGCTGGGTGTCGAGCGGCATTGGCGCGGCCACGCTCGTGTATCCGCTGACCACCAATATGCCCCCTGCACCGGTTGTAGGCCTGACCTCAATGGGCAGCGTGTTCTGCCTGCTCTTGGGCATCGGTCTATTGATCATGGCCCACCAGCGAACCTATCCGACACTGTCTCTGCCCCGATCTGCCGTTATCGCCGGAATAATCGGCGTTACAGGCAGCCTATTGATCTGGCTAACCAGCAATTGGATGCAGTACCACGCCCGCGTTGCTGAAGCCGATAAGCTGGTCAACAACATCGCCGACGGCATGGAACAGCGCGTCGAGGTACGTGCCCGCCTCATTGAGCGCCTCGCAGCACGCTGGCTGACGTTAGGAGAGCGGCCCAGCCGCCCCATCCAGCAGGTCGAAATGCGTTCCCTGATGAACGACGAGCCCAGCTTGCAAGCCATCGCCTACTTAGGGCCTGAATCACAGACCCGGTGGCGTGTTGGACGCACACCGGAAGACCTTCTATGGCTAATGGACCAGCTGACTGACTCAGCGACGCTTGGCTGGCTACGTCAACAGAACGAGTTGAGGCGGCGTATCCACTGGCGCTTTCCTGATCCTGAACGCAGCAGCCACGGGCTTCTCTCGGTAACTCTCGACGGCGGCCAGAACAGCATGCTCGCCGCCATCGACTTTGCCGAAATCGTCAACATGCAGCGTCACCTGGACACAGGGGGCTTTACAGTCACCTACAGCTCACATGGCAGGACCTGGGGCACACTATCCGCCAAAGACTGGCATGAGGGCACTATCCCGGGCCCACTTGCCTCCCGTGAAGTGGCGTTACCGGGTGGTCCGATGTTCACTGTCTCCGCACTTGACGGTCCGCTCTCGCTGACCAGTCTACCCGGAGCGCTGCCGGTGACCTTTGGTCTGCTGGGCTTGGTGTTCACGTACCAACTGATCATCAGCCGTGCGCTCGTCGCAATTCGTGACGCTCAGGCCAGCGCCCTGCAGCTCAGTGAGCAGCGCTTCCGGTCACTGTTCACGCAGAACCCGGATGCTGTCTTCGCTCTCGATAAGAATGGTAACTACCGCAGCTTCAACCCAGCTACTGAATCGATAGTCGGGTTCCGCGAAAGGGAAATATTGGGACAGCATTTCCACAGCGTCATCAGCGCACCTGCCTGTGCCCAGGAGGACATCAAGCAGACAGAGACCGCCTTCCGCATTGCCTCCCAAGGGCGTCCCCATACCTACTCCATGTGCTATACCCGCAAAGGGATGGCGCCGAAGCACCTGGAGGTGCTGATGCTGCCCATCATCGTCAATGGAGAAGTTGACGGGGTCTTCGGCATCGCCAAGGACATCACTGCGCGCGTGGCTGCCGAGGAGCGGTTGCGCATTCTGGAGCGTAGCCTTGAGGCCAGCAGTAATGGTGCCGTGATCCTCGACGTCCGCGAGGACCGAAAGCCGGTGGTTTACGTGAACCCGGCGTTCACGCGCATCACCGGCTATCTAGAGCAGGAAGTGATAGGCCACCCACCCGCCTTTCTCGCTGGCGATGAGACAGATCCCCGGGATATCGAACAAATTCACGAAGCGATCCGTCTCGGGGACAGCCTGTCAACCACGGTACGTGCCTATCGTCGCGACGGCACTGCCTTCTGGAATCAGCTGTTCCTGTCGCCGGTGCGCGATGACCAGCAGCGCGTCACGCACTTCGTGAGCATCATGAACGATATCTCCGAACGCAAGGAACAGGAGAGTCAACTGGCCTATCAGGCCACCCACGATGTGCTGACCGGCCTCGGCAACCGCGCTCTGTTCAGCGACCGCCTCGCCCATGACGTGGAACTAGCGGCGCGTAACGGGCAAACACTGGCCGTGTTGTTCATCGACCTCGATGGATTCAAACCCATCAATGATACGCTCGGCCACAAGGTGGGTGATCAACTGTTGATCAGTGTTTCAGAACGGCTGAGGCAGGACCTGCGAACCAGTGATACACTCGTTCGTCTGGGCGGTGATGAGTTCGTACTACTGCTTCCCGACCTCAACCACGCCAGCGAAGCCGAGGAGGTCGCCGTTCGGCTTCTGGAGGAGCTCAACAAGGCCCACCGGGTGAGCGGGCACGAGCTGCACGTTTCGGCCAGCATCGGCATCGCCGTAAACTATTCAGGACTCGATGAACCAGAGCGATTGCTACAACACGCCGACATGGCGATGTACAAGGCCAAGCAACAGGGCCGAAACACCTACCAGCTCTACACCGAAGATCTCGACAATAAGCTGAGCCGACGCGTCACCCTGCGCAGCGAGCTTCAGGAAGCCATCGAACATGGCCAGCTTAGCCTGCACTACCAGCCTCTGTTGGATCGTGAGAATCGCGTCGTGGGACTAGAAGCCCTGGTACGCTGGCATCACCACAGCAAAGGTTTCATCTCGCCAGCAACCTTCATTCCCATGGCAGAGGAAACCGGCCAGATCATCCCGCTGAGCCGCTGGGTGATGCGGAAGGCCTGCCAGGATGCTCAACGCCTGGTGACTCAGGGTCTACTCGCAGGCCGTATGGCCATCAACCTGTCGCCTCTTCAGTTTCACCGACCCAACTTCCTCAGCACGTTACGCAACGTTCTAGACGAAACAGGCCTAGCACCGACGCATCTGGAGCTGGAACTTACCGAAGGCATCTTGATGCACGATACCGATGGAGCCATCGATATTCTGCACGCCCTGAACGGCATGGAGGTCAGTACCAGTATCGATGACTTCGGCACCGGCTTCTCCAGCCTCAGCTATCTGCGCGACCTGCCCATCGACAAGATCAAGATCGACCGGAGCTTTGTCAAGAGTGCCGCCAAGAGCGACAAGAACGCTGCCATCTGCCAAGGTGTCATCACGCTGGCTCAGGAGCTCGATCTCAGAGTGGTTGCCGAGGGTATCGAAACGGCTGAGCAGCACGACTACCTGATGTCACTAGGCTGCGAGGTATTCCAGGGTTACCTGTTTGCCAGACCAATGCCCCTGGACAGCCTCAGTTCTTGGCTGGCAGCGCCATCGTCGTGAACAGACAACGTTGAGCTGCTCTCGCTCGGACGGATGGCGTTGAATCGTAGAGCTCCATGCCCCCCGTCCACTGGGAATGCGACACATCCGATCACCGCGCCTACCCCAGCCGCTAATACCCGGGAACTACTTCAACCGCTTACCCGAATGCCAGACCGCCAAACGCTATAATAGTCCGGGGCGCCTGATTGACGCCCCGGAAAGAAAGGGTCCTGATTGACTTAGAAGGACTCCCACTCCTCAACCTTGTCTTGAGAGGCGCCGTCTGCCCGCGTCGATTTGCCGGCGCTCGAGCTTCTCAAAGTGGTGAGTGACTGCTGATTTTCCTGAGCGCCTGTACCAGGGAGCGCCCGTTGACCTCCAGCGGGGCTCTTCTGCACCTTGCTGGAGGGGAGAGAACGCACCGGTGATGCGGTGTCTTCACGTAGCTGGAAAGTAGCCACAAGGTCTGCCAGGCGAGACGCTTCATCTTCCAGTGAAGCTGCAGCCGTACTGGTTTGCTCTACCAACGAGACATTCTGCTGTGTCGCGCTATCCATTTGATTGACAGCCGTCGACACCTGGTTGATACCGCTCTCCTGTTCCTGCACGGCATTCTGGATCTCCTGCATCATGGCCGTGACCTGTTGGATCGCCTGCATGGTAGCTTCCATTTCATCCCGTGTCTGACCCGATTGCTCGGCACCGGCGGCAATATTCTGGGTGATCTCCTCGATGATCGTACGGATTTCCTTGGAAGATTCAGCAGAGTTGGCCGCCAGTTTGCGTACTTCGCCCGCCACTACTGCGAAGCCGCGGCCATGCTCACCGGCTCTGGCGGCTTCAACGGATGCATTCAGCGCCAGGATGTTGGTCTGGAAGGCAATATCCTCGATGGCACCGATGATATCCTGCACTCGGCGTGAGCTGGCTTCCATGGTTCCCATCAGTTGCGAGGTGCGGATCACCGCTTCACGAGATTCTTTCGCCTTATCGACCGTCTCTTCGCTGAGTCGATTGGCTGAGGTTGCGGACTCGCTGGTCTGGCGCACCGTGGAGTTCATCTCCTCCATGCTGGTGGCCGTTTCTTGCAGCGCCGAAGCCTGTTCTTCGGTACGGGTTGCGAGATCCTCGCTGCCCGCCGCTATCTCGCGGGAGCTGTGCGCCACTTGATCGCCGCTTTGGCGCAGCATGCCGATGATCTCGATAAGACGGCTTTGCATCTCCTCAAGCGCCTGATTCAGAGTGCTGATCTCGTTCCGGCCATGAACCTCGATATGGTTGGTGAGATCCCCCTTGGCAATCTGGGCACAGATATTGCCAGCACGCCTCAGTGGCGCCACCAGCAGTCTCTGCATGCCAGCATAGCCCCCAACGGCCAGCAAGGCAGCAACCAGCAGGAGTACCGCCGTCACTATAATGGATTGCTGCACGCTGCTATTGGCATCCGCCTGCATCTCAGCAGCACGCTCCTCGGCGTAGCCCGCGAACGCACGAATACTATCCGAGAAAGCTGGGCCAAGAGTATTGAGCCGTTGACGTTCCTGTCGCACTACGGCGACATCGCCACTTTCGATGGCCTCGGTCAGCTCAGGTGTGACCAGCTCTTCGAAGGTCTCAACCACGGCCTCGAAGTAGGGGTAGCGACGCTGAGACGCATCAATATCGACATCACGAAACTCCTCGAACCGAGTTCTGGCACGCTCGAGACTCTCTTGTGTCTGATTGAGCGCGGTGCCGGCCATCTCAGTATCACCGCTCCGGGAAAACTCTTCATAACGTGACATGCGCAACCGCATCTCCAGGAGGTTGGACTCCATGCGGTTGGCAGTGTTGGCTTGATCGACGCTGATCTCAGCCAACTCATTGATATCACTCTCAAGAGCTAGTTCACCTCGAATCGAGACAGCACCGATGATGGCTGTCATTCCGATCATGATCAGCAGCAGTGTAGTCAGCAGGGTCTTTAGAGTAATGTTTCTCATAGCATTCTCTTTTGTATACATTTCTGAAGGAGCGGCCACTCTGTCTAAGTGCCTATTCCTCTCCCACTCCTTTGTATCGACGTTACAGCATGAGCCTTTAGTCTCGGCACTCGATAAAAATTGAGGCTGGTGACCATCCCATGACGGTCATTCGGGGGCTCGGTGAAAGGCGTGTGACTCAGCGTGGTATACGAGAACATGCCAATGAAAAGAGTCTGGGTAGCGCCTATCCCAGACAGGGTTCAGAGACTGCTTGTCCGGTGTGAACGTGGGACGCTTCACCAAGGAGCGGATGAAATGACATCAGATGGGGCATCCCTCCCATAGCCTCTACCCAGGCGCACCGATGTCTCGGAGCAATCGGACAGAAGGTAGAAAGCTCATCTGCCGGTCCTGAGGCTAGTAACGAGTTCAGTGGATGGTTTGCGGCATCGGTGGCTTGACTGCTCTTCCCAGCAATCACGGACCCGAAGGATGTCGGGCAGGCAGCGGAAGAAGGCGTCTACCAATGCGGGGTCGAAATGTTTGCCGGCCTGCTGGCGTATAAGGTTGGTCGCCTCCTCCATCGGCCAAGCCTTCTTGTAAGGACGCTCGCTAGTGAGAGCGTCGAAAACATCGGCAATGGCGGCTATGCGGGCCGACAGGGGAATCCACTCTCCGGCGAGACCTCTCGGGTAACCGCTGCCATCCCACTTCTCGTGGTGACACAGTGCCACTTCCCGTGCCATGTCCAGCAGGTCGGAGCCATCCTCCCCGATAATTTCGGCCCCTATCTCGGCATGGGTCTGCATGATGGCCCATTCTTCGGCATCGAGTTTGCCCGGCTTCTGCAGAATGGAATCCGGAATGCCGATCTTGCCGACGTCATGCATGGGCGCAGCATTGAGCAGGGTATCCGCCCAGACATCGCCCATTCGGAATGCCAGGGCGATGAGGCGCGAATAGTGGCTCATACGAATCACATGAAGGCCGGTTTCGTTATCTTTGTATTCCGCGGCTCGCCCCAGTCGCTGAACTACAGCCAGCCGGGTTTCTATCAGCTCGTCTACTCGTACCAGCGAGAGATGGTTCTGGACCCTGGCGCGAACGATGGGCGCACTGACCGGCTTGGTAATGTAATCCACGGCCCCGAGTTCGAACCCCCGGGTTTCATCCTCCACATCGGATAGGGCGGTTACAAAAATGACCGGAATGTGGAGGGTACGCTGATCCCTCTTCAAAGCTTCGCAGACCTCATGACCCGACAAACCAGGCATCATGACATCCAGCAGAATCAAGTCCGGTGTTTCGGCACAGGCAATCTGTAGTGCCCGTTCGCCATCCCGAGCGAACAGCAACCGGTAGTGGGTTGAGAGAATGTTACGCAGCACCTGAAGGTTGGCAGGTTCGTCATCAACGAGAAGAAGGGTCCGCGTATCGGTCAGCATGGATAATCCTCAAGAGGTCAGGCGGAACTGGGTCAGTATCCGGGCGGCTTTCTCCGGTTCGAAGTCGGCCAGTGCCGCTGTCGCCTCTCCGCACTCCGGTTCAGGCAGGGCTGACTGGATCAGATCAACGGCCTGATTGGGAATTTCACCATGGTTGAGTTGTTCGACGAGTGTATCGATGGCTCTGTGATCCAGTGGCTTCTCTGGCTTTTCCGGAGCAGCCTTCCGCTCTTTATTCGGCTGACAATCTAGCCACTGCTCGGCGGCCCTGAAGCGCTCTATGAATTGTTGCCACTGCCGCTTGCTGACGGTTTCACCCTGCTGAATGATGGACTCTATGGTGGCGAGGGTGCGTGCCAAGTCACTGAATCCTAGGTTACCGGCCGTTCCCCGCATACGGTGGGCCAGATCTCGGACTCGCTTGCGGTCTTGCTCGTGGCAGAGCTCCTCGAGCTGGCTGTGTGGCATCGCCAGAAACTGTCTTGCCGCTTCTCGGTGGGTGGCTTCATCCGGCCACAGTTGCTCAATGACAGTCTTATCAATGATACCGCCCTCAGCTGGCGCTGGCGCCGGCGCTTCAGCAACAATGACGCCCAGGTCCAAAAGACGGGCGATTTCCGCCGTCAGCCCCAGCACGTTGATGGGCTTGATGGCAAAACCGTCCATACCCGCGTGAGAAGCATCCCGACGGTCGTCTTCCAATACGCTGGCAGTGAGAGCAATCACCGGCGTGCGGGGCAGCTGACGCTCCGCCTCTTGTTGGCGTATGGCCCGGGTAGCTTCATGGCCGTTCATTGTCGGCATCTGAACATCCATAAGCACCACATCAAAGGGCTGTTCAGCGTAACGGGCAAGGGCCTCTTGCCCATCTTCCGCCGTGACCACCCTATGCTGACGCTGCTCCAGCAGCGTTTTCAGCAGCTCCAGGTTCTGGGGAACGTCATCGGCCACCAGTACATTCAACGGGGGAAGTGGGGTTTCCTGATCGGGTTTGGCCTCAATGGCTACCGCCTGTCCGAGCGCCAGGGGCAGGCTCAGGTGAAAGCAAGTTCCCTCACCCGGGCTACTCACCACGGTGATCCGGCCGCCCATGAGTTCCGTGAGCTGCCGTGCAATGGTAGTTCCCAAGCCTGTACCGCCGAAACGTCGAGTCATGCTGGCATCGGCTTGGACAAAGGGCTCGAATATCGTGCCGATACGCTCAGCAGGAATCCCGATTCCAGTATCCACCACCTCCAGTGTAACACCGCCTGTTTCGGGCTGGCCTACCCTCACGGTGACACCACCGCTTTCGGTAAATTTGACCGCATTGCTGACGAGGTTGAGCACCACCTGCTGAATACGCAGTGGGTCGCCGCGGAAGTACTCCGGCGCTTGATAATCCAGCTTCAGGTACAGTCCCTTGCGCTGTGCATTCAGAGATTGGGTGGCAATGACCTGCTCGCACACACTGTGCAGGGAAAAATCCTTTTCCTCGAGTTCCGTATGGCCACCATCGAGTTTAGCCGTATCCAGTATGTCGTTCAGCAATGCCAACAGTGATCGAGCCGAGTTCTTGACAATGCCCAAATGCTTGGCCTGTGACGGTTCCAGCGGTGTGTTCAGCACCAGGTCGGTAAAGCCGATAATGGAATTCATTGGCGTACGAATTTCATGGCTCATATTGGCCAGGAAGCTGCTTTTGGCTTCGGCAGCTTGCTCGGCGGCTTCCTTTGCCTGGCGTAGGTCATTCTCCATGCGGACCCGTTCGGAAACATCTGTCAGGAAGCCGACAAAGGTGCTGCGCCCATCGATGCGGGCCTCGCCGATGGCCAGACGCACGGGAATCTGCTGCCCATCCTTGCGCAGCGCCATCACTCGTCTGCCGGTACCAATGATCTTGCGCTCGCCGGTACGCAGGTAATTCTCCAGGTAGCGATCGTGGGCATCACGGTGAGGATTGGGCATCAGCATGTTGACGTTATGGCCGATCACCTCCTGGGCGCTGTACCCTAATATGCGCTCTGCGGATTCGTTGAAAGAGAGCACGGTGCCCCGTTCCGATATCTTGATGATGCCGTCAACCGCCGCATCTGCCGTTGTCTGCAGTTCGCTGGCTATCTCTTGACTGTGCTTCAGCAGATTGCGATAGCGGGCAATGGCATTGACGCTGGCTGCCAGCAGACTGAAGGCGATGGTAATGCATGCAATGGTCAGTGACAGCACCGTGTGGCGCTGGCTGCCAGGCATGAAGTCTGGGGCCGGGGTGCCGATAAATCGAGCCGCTTCCATGGCAGTGTAGTGCATGCCGGCAATGGCCAGCCCCATGATGGCTCCTGCGGTTAAGCGTTGTTTATAACCTCTCAACCCACGCTGGTGACGCAGCCCAAAACTGACCCACAGAGCCAAAGTCCCCAGTACTACCGCTACCACGATAGAAACGACGAATAGGACAGGGTCATACCGCAGCGCCGGACCGATCTCCATGGCCGCCATGCCCAAGTAGTGCATGGCACCGATGCCAGTGCCAACAGCCAGCCCTCCTACCACCAGCTTCGGCAGCGTAAGATCGTGACGTGACAGCAGACTGAGGGTAACCCACGAGGCAATCAGGCTGGGCACCGCCGACAACGCAGTGATGCCCAAGTGATAATGAACATGGGTCGGTATCTGGAACGCCAGCATACCGATAAAGTGCATGGACCAGATTCCTAGCCCCAAGGAAGCAGACCCACTGACCAAGTGCAGACGCTCCATGAAAGGTGCCCGGCTTCGCCGTGCGGCACCAGCCAGTGTCATGGCCATATAGGAAGCCCCTATGGCAATCACCAGGGACAGAGTGACCAGCCACAGATCGTACTGGCCAGTGACCAGCTTCTCGGGAGCGGGCCCGAGAACGAAGAAATGATCCAGTGAAAGCAACGTTGAATCCTTTCTGTCGGCGGTCAATGAATGGTGGGCTTGGTTGTGAGTATGGGAGCGTATCGTATTATTTTTGATAGGCTGCCCGGTTACGCCCGTTCTGCTTCGCGGTATAGAGTGCTTTATCGGCACGCTTGATGGCCAGCTTGAGTGATGTCTCTCCAGCGTTGACAAGGGTCACACCCAGAGAGATGGAGTAGGCCAGGGTGCCGTCGCGGGAGATGCTACGACCAACCTTGGCGGGGGCTCTTTCTATCGCCTGGCGAAGACGCTCGGCGACCTGCATGGCTTGTTTCTCCCCCGTACCGGGCAGCATGATCGCGAACTCCTCACCCCCCATACGGCACAGCACGTCGCCGTCGCGAAGCATCTGACGGGTCAGGTGGGCGAACTCCTGCAGCACCAGATCCCCCACGTCGTGGCCATAGGTGTCGTTGATGCGCTTGAAGTGGTCGAGGTCGATGGCGATCAGCGATAGTGGGGCCCCGCTGCGCTCCGCGCGGGCGATCTCCATGGTCGCCTGGTCTTCCAGGTAGCGGCGGTTGCCCAAGCCGGTGAGCGGATCGGTCATCGCCTGCTCGGCCAGCCGCTCTTCCAGTTTCTTGCGCTCGCTCAGGTCGAAGACCGTGGCACGCGAATACTGGAAGCCGTCCTCGGTGACGTGGGCAGTGGCCTGGATCACCACCGGGAGGCGGGTTCCATCTCGACACAGCAGTTCGCATTCGGCCGCTCCCTCCTGCCCGAGACCCAGCACTTGCTGGAAGGCCTGATCGAAAGCCGCACGGGTCTCCGGAGTAACGAAGTCACGATAGCAGCGCTTGCCGATCACCTCCTCGGCACGATAGCCCAGCCACTCGAGCTCGGTACGGTTGATCTTGAGTACCCGGCCATCGCTGTCGAGCGAATGGTAGCCACAGGGCGCGTGTTCATAGAGGTCCTGAACCTCATCGGCGTTCTGGCGCGCTTCTCGCGAGAACTGCAGGGCTCGCTGCCGTAGCGATCTCAAGCGATGGTTACTGAGCACCCAGAACACACCGAAGGCCACCGACAGCAGATAGACCAGAGCGATAGCCAGTAGCTGAACCGGGCTCTCACTCAGCAAATCCGTCAGACCCGGCTTCGGCATCAGGACCCCGAGACGCCAGGGCTGTGTCTCCACCTCGCTGGTGATCATCCCGGCTTGACTGCGGTAATGATGAGTGCGGATATCGTGGCTACGAAATCCCAGCAGATGCTCATCCAGTATGACCATGCCTTGGTTGCTCGCCGACATGGCCTGCCAGATAGCCGGCCTTTCGTTTGCCAGTGCTCGACCGAACGGGACTCTATGCGCCTCGTCACCGGGTAGCAACCAGGTTCCCTGTGCATCGACCAGGAGGGCTTCTCCCTGGCTATCCTCCCTGACATGCGGCAGAGTGGCGGTGAATCGCGACCAGTCGAGCGTGAACATCAAAACGCCTAGACGCTGCCCGCGATCATCGAAGACCGGTGTCGCGATATCGATCACGGCCGTCCTTGGCTTATCCCTGGCCCTGGAAGCCCCCAAGTGTGGCGGCGAGACATAGAGATCGCGCTGCTGCAACAACATGGCCTCCTGAAAGGCACTCGTCGCGCCGTAATCGACCACTGGAGGTAGTGACAGCAGTGGGGTCGCGGTCGCTGCAACCATTGCATGGCCATTGGCATCGATCAGCGCCAGCCTCGTGTAGCGGCCAAAATGAGTCAGCAGCGTGTCGAAGAGCGCCTCCAACTGCTCTCGATCATGCTGTAACGCAATATCCCGTGTCGGCGTCAGGGCCGCCTGCTGTCTTCCCAGAAAACGGCCCAGCAACGGAAACTCCGCGGTGGCCAGCACCTGGTTGAGGCTTTCGTTCATGCCCTGAAGCAGCATGTCGTATTCGGACTCGAGCCAGGCCTCTGCCGCTTGGCGCGTGCTGTCGACCCGTTCCTCGAGGTGAGCGGCAAAGATCGGATACAGCGTGACGGTGACGAGTACCACGGGGAGTAGCGTCGCCACGACCAGTCGGGCCCAGAGCACTTTCAGCATCAATGGCAAAGCCTCTCGTCAAGCCAGGCTCGGATCGAAGCCAGGCAGGTTACCCAAATTGTCAGTGGTGGCAGGGCAACAGCCGCCCGGCATGAAACCCTTGCACCGACTGGTGAAGTATCCAGCAAATGCACATCGGCATCACCCCTGATGCCGTCCTGCCATCGTTGGACGTGACTGCCTGCTTCGCGCTTGACGAAACGCTAGCCAGGCTGAGACAAGAACGCCGTATCCACCAAGGAGATATCAATGGCCGATATCCGTCACCTGCTCAACGTCACCGAGCATGGCTACGGCAAAACACCACTGCTGATGATCCATGGCTTCGGCTGCGACAAGACTGCCTGGCGGCGGCTGATGCCTTATCTCGAAGATAGCTACCGTCTGATTTTGCTGGATCTCGCCGGCTTCGGCGGTTCAACTCCCGAAGCCTTCGAGGCCGAACGCCATGCCACTCCAGCAGGGCATGCCGAGGACATGGCGACACTGTGCGATGAGCTGGAGCTTGAGAACGCTGTAATGCTAGGCCACTCCATTGGGGGCACCATTGGCATGATCGCCTCCACCCTGCGCCCCGGTGCTTTCCGCCAGCTGGTCATGGTGTGCAGTTCGGCCCGCTACCTGGATGACCAGCCCGACTACCGCGGTGGTTACAGCCAGGAGCAGCTCGATGGGTTGATGCAGCTGATGGAGCAGAACTATCTCGACTGGGCAAGCACACTGTCGCGGGTGGCACTCGGTGATGCCGCCACGAGGTCACGCGAACATGACCTGCGCGAGCGCTTCCTGGCAATAGACCCAGAGGTGTTGCGGCCGTTGGCACGCAGCATCTTCCTGGGAGATACCCGCCACCTTCTGCCTCAGGTCAGCGTGCCCAGCCTGATCGTGCAGACCGCGCGAGATGCCATCGTCCCGATGGAAGCCGCAGAATACCTTCAAGCCAATCTGCCAGACAGCGAGCTAGTGGTGCTGGACACCGGCGGCCACTATCCACAACTGACCGACCCCGCAGCTCTGGCCGAAGTGCTGCCATCCAGGCTGACCCTGCATGGAAGCGCCTCATAATGCGCCCCCGGGCAGCAGACTTTGCCCGCTGGTGGCATCACGCCCCAAGCGGGCAGGTCATTGTCGATGAACAAGGCCTCATCTTACAGGCCAACCAGACAATCAGCGACTGGATGGCACTGCCCGTGAGTTACCTTTACAACCGCCCGGCCAGTGAGCTCTTCACCCCTGAAGCGCGCATGCTCTATCTCGGTCTACTCGCCTATCGGGTTGCCGAAGATGGTGCGGCCGACGAGGTGCACCTCACGCTGCGCGTGGAAGGTGATGCGCCCCTACCGGTGCTTTGCAGTGCCCGCCAGATGACACACCAGAGTGCCGACCTGGTACTGCTGTCGATGCTGCCGATTGCCCGCAAGGACAGCCTTGAGCGTGAGCTGATCCAGGCACGCCAAGAGGCCCAGCTCGCTCTGGAGGAGAAGAACGCTGTCATCGCCGAACTGAAATCGGTGCGCTCGGCCCTGGAGTCACAGCGCGAGGAGCTGAAGAGCCTCACCATGAGGCTTGGCCATGAGGCCAGAAGCGATGCGCTTACCGGCCTACCCAACCGCCGCCATTTCGATAGCGTCCTCCAGCAGCTTTTGCTGACGCTGGCTGTCAACCGAGGCCCAGCCTCCCTCAGCGTGGCCCTTCTGGACGTCGATCACTTCAAGCCAGTCAATGACCAGTATGGACATGCCGTTGGTGACAGGGTGCTTCAGCAGCTCGCCCAACTGCTATCTTCGCAATTGCGGGGTCGTGATCTTGCTGCACGCATTGGTGGCGAAGAGTTTGCCTTGCTGATGCCAGACACGTCGCATGCGGAGGCCAGCGTCGCCATGGATCGCCTGCGTCGTGCCATCGAGATATATCCCTGGCAACCCGTGCCGATCACCGTCAGCATTGGCTTGACCAGTTTCCGGGCGGGGGACACACAAGACAGCCTGATGGCGCGTGCCGATGCCGCTCTGTACTCGGCCAAGCACCAGGGACGAAATCGCGTCGCCAAACGGTGAAAGGGAGTGAGTCATGCGAGTCGGATTGGCCGACCTGAGCGAACGGGGCGATGCCCACTTACCCTACCGGGTACGCGATGTCGCAATGGACGTCGGCCTGCTGATGGTGGCTACCATCTTCACTCTGCTGGGAGGCACCGGCCTTCTAGGCCATCTTGCTGGCATAGACTACCCACTGAACGGGCTGATGGTAGCCGACGCTGCACTCACTGGATTCCTGGCCGGCCTCGGCCTGCTGGGATGGCTGTACGGCAAGCGCTGGTTGTCTTGCCTCTCTGCCCTGCCTCTGGTGCTCATCACGCTATACACTCTGATCCACAACGGCTTGGCAGGCGGCCCCTGGGCTGGTGAGTCCTGGGTCTCGGGTGGCCCGAGAACTCTCTCGGCAGCGGCACTCCTGCTGTTTTTAGCCGCGTTATGCACTGCCCTGGGCATGTCGCGCCCTTGGCACCGGCTGGTGTGGGCAGGCAGCGGGCTGCTGGCATTGAGCGCGGGCAGCTTTTCCCTACTGTTACTGATACTGCCGGACAGCCGGATTGGCTGGTCAGAGGGCTTCGTGTCAGCCCCCGTGCTCGCCACTCTCTATGCTCTGCTAGGCGGCCTCGCCTTCACTGGCGCCGCCTGGCGTGGGAGTCGCCCCATGCTTCCCCTCGGCCCGCTGCCCCGACTCGCCGCCGTAGCCGGGGTCATGGTGAGCTGTCTGGCCTGGTACACCCTGAGCTGGAGTGCCCAGAGTGATATCCAGCGCCAGGCCACCACCCTGCTGGACAATGCGGCTCTCAATGCCGGCCGCACCATGCAGTCTCAGCTGGAACTCATCGAGCGACTCTCATGGCGCCAGGGGCTTCTTGATCCACCGCTGGCCCACATGCTGTGGGAGCACGATATCAGTGCCTTTTTCCAACATGAACCGCACCTGGAGGCTCTGGGAATCATTAGTCCCGCTGGAGAACTCGAGGCCTTGCATGCCCAGACTGAGCACGACCATCAAGCCCTGCTTCACGCCTTGACCACACCGACTATCCGCGACTGGCTATCGCTGACCTGGCAGGAACCCAAGGCACTCATGGCTCCCAGTGCGCCCATGACGATATTGCTCTCCGCCCCACTGAGTGGCGGTGCCGGTAATCTGATTGCCAAACTGAACCTGGCCCGCCTGCTGGAGCGTGAGTTGGGCGTACAACTGGGAATGTTCCGGCTCACCATCGGTGGCGACATGCCGTATCTGGTATTGAGACAACCCGGACGAGCCACAACGGAAAGTGCCGAGCGCCCGCTGCCGCACTTGGGTCAGCGCCATGTCGGCCTCCCCGGCGGTACCCGCCTGACCCTCGACGCGCACATGGACTCCGTGTCGAGCATGCTGCGCGCCGGGATCATGCCCGGCGGTTTCGCGATTGCCGGACTGACGCTCAGCTATCTATTAGCGCTGAGTCTGGGCCTGGTCAGGCTGGTGATGGGGCGTTCCCAGGAGCTGATGGCGGCCCGGCAGCGCCTCGAGGCCCAATACGACCTCGAACAGCGTTACCGCTCGCTTTACCTCTATCATCCCGATGGCGTCTTTTCACTCGACCGCAACGGGTGCGTCGTCACTGCCAACGACGCTTGCACTGAGATCACCGGACGACCCAACGAAGAGATGCTCGGTAACCATTTCTCCTGCCTGCTGAAGCCTGAGGATGTCGAACGCATTCAGGTGATCTATGACGCAACTCTGAGCGGTCAGACCAAGCGTGCGGAGCTGCAAATACAGCATCGCGACGGCCGCCTCAGATCCCTGAACCTGACCACCATGCCGATCATCGTCGAAGGCGTGACTCAAGGCGTGTTCGGCATTGCCAAGGACATTACCCAGCAGCGTGAACAGGAAGCCCAACTCGCCTATCAAGCGACCCATGACTTGCTGACCGGTTTATCCAACCACTCCGCCTTCGACAAGTGTCTGGAGGAGACCTGCCAGCGGCTCCAGCAGAACGGAGGCTTGCTGGTAGTGATGCATCTCGATCTCGATGGATTCAAGGCAGTCAACGACGGATTGGGTTACCACATTGGCAACCAGCTGCTGATGGCGGTGGCCAAGCGGTTGCGCCATCTGGTGGGGGAAGACGATGGCCTGGCTCGCCTCACCGGCGACGAGTTCGCCCTGCTGTTCACCAGTCTCGACGGTTGTCAGGCTGGAGTCGACATGGCCGAGCGGGTACTGAATACCCTCTCGATGCCTTACAAGATCGAAGGTTACCCCGTCCACATCAGTGTCAGCATCGGCATCGCCTGCAACTGCGATTCCGTCGAACGTCCCCATGAGCTGATGCAACGCGCCGATCTGGCCATGGCCGATGCCAAGCAGCAGGGACGCAATACCTGGCACTGGTATCAGGGCGACGTGCAGCGGATCACCGAAGAGTCGGTGCTGTTGCGCCACGATCTTTACGCGGCGCTGAGCCGCGATCAGTTCGAGCTCTACTACCAGCCTATCGTCGAGGCAGAAAACGGCCACATCCGCGGGCTGGAGGCACTGATCCGCTGGCATCATCCCGAAAAGGGCATGATCTCACCGGGGGTCTTCATCCCGCTGGCCGAGCAGACCGGCCAGATCATCCCTCTGGGTCGCTGGATATTGCATCGCGCTTGCCGGGATGCGGCAGCCATGTGCGCTACAGGCGAGCGTGTGGTGCCAGTGGCTGTCAACATCTCGTCACTGCAGTTCCGGCGTACAGGCTTTCTAGCGGATGTAGAACAGGCACTGACCGAGTCCGGCCTACCACCTGAGCTTCTTGAACTGGAGGTGACCGAAAGTATTCTGCTGGACGGCGTTGACCACGCTGTCGAGCTGATCAACCAGCTCAAGTCGAAGGGCATCAAGGTCGCCCTCGATGACTTCGGTACCGGCTTCTCCAGCCTCAGCTACCTGCGAGACCTGCCAATTCACAAGGTCAAGCTGGACCGCTCTTTTATCCATGACATTGCGGACAACCGAAACAGTGCCGCCATCGTGCAGGGCATCATCACCATGGCCCACCACCTGGAGCTGGTGGTGGTCGCCGAAGGGATCGAAGAGCGCGAGCAGCAGCAGGATCTGAAGCGCCGCCAGTGTGATCTAGTCCAGGGTTTCTATTTCGCCAAACCCATGCCACAGAATGCCATCGTGGCACTGCCGGGTCAGTTACCTGCACCTGTTGGTCTCTGAGAGTTACACAGATCGCTGACTATTCCTGTCTGGGTAACCTTTGTCTGTGTCATTTTGTTTTTGTCGTGGACCACCCCACCTTGTTATTGACCAGTTGTTCAACAATACTGGTCCGAGACCCGATAACAGAGTTCCCATCATGCCTGGTCCCCCGCCCTTTTCCACATCCCCCACCAAGGTGGCGACGGTACCGCTGATTGCCGAAGATTGCCTGACAGCGTTTTCGCGGGGTAGCAAGGCGCTGATGACCATGGAGCACTGGGCAGATGGTGTCGACCGACTGCTGACCGAACTGGGTCCCGTCACCGGAGCCAGCCGTGTCTGGATCCTTCAGCTGGTGGAGATAAAACCCGATAAGATCATCCAGGATTACGTTTTCGAGTGGGCCTCGTCGGAACGTTATCGGTTGCTGAACCAGTATCGTTTCCGGTTCTTTGCTTCGTCTCTTGATGAACCCGAGTATCAGCGGCTCGTGGAGGAGCGACAGATGGGCTGTCGTCATGACTTCTGTACCTCCATGATGCCGGAGGGCCCCATCAAGCGTCATCTCGAGAATCAAGCGACTCTCTCGATGGCCAGTGTCCCCATCTTCGTGAACGGTCGCTGGTGGGGCACGCTGGGCGTCGATGACTGCGAGCGAGCCGTGAGCTGGGCCGGCCCCGGCCTCGATCTGCTGGAGTCGGCAGCGCAGATGATCGCCGCGGCACTCTACCGCTATCAGTTGAACCATCGCTCGCGTCAGGTCGAGCTATTTCACAAGGTCACCGACTGCGGCGTCTGGGAGGTCAGCCTGCGGAATGGACGCGCGTGGTGCTCCCAGGGCCTCAAGGTGGCATTGGGCTATCCCGAGACCTTCCCGAGGATGCCGGTAAGACGCCTGGCGGCTCGCCTTCACCCAGAGGATCGTGCGTTGGTCTGGTCACGGTTACGAGAGGCGCGAAATGCTCCCGAGCCAACTCAGTTCCGTCTCGACGCCCGCGTTCGACTCGCCGACAATGCGTGGTCCTGGTACGAAATCATTGCCGAGATGCAGTACAACGAGCAGGGCGAGCCGGTGGCCTTGGCGGGAGTGCTGGTCGATATCGGCAGACGAAAGCAAGAGGAAGAGCGAGCTCAGGCCGCTTCAGAGCGCGATGCGCTGACCGGCGCGCTCAACCGGCGAGGCCTGGACCGGCGGATGATGGAGTGCGTAGCTACATCGTCCCGACACCTGATCCTGTTCGACATCGATCACTTCAAACAGATCAATGATACCCATGGGCACCTTGTCGGGGATGCCTTGCTGGAACAATTAGCGGACCGGCTCCAGCATGAGCTTCGGCCCGAGGACTGCCTAATCCGCCTGGGTGGCGAGGAGTTCGCCGTTCTGGCGTCCGACATGCGGGACGAGCAGGCCATGGCGTTGGCTGATCGACTGCGCCGCCGTGTGGCCGATACGCCCTTCTGTGTTGAGGTGCCTGGGGAAGGGTCTGCGGTGCTTGCCAGCATGACGATCAGCCTCGGCGTAGCCCGCCAGTCTCGCGATAACGCCGAAGCCCTCGGACAGCTGATGGCAGAGGCCGACCAGGCGCTCTACGCCGCAAAACACGCGGGACGCAACACACTCGTCGCCTACGATGCCACCGCTGCCGAAAGAACACAGTCCAGTGCAGCAGGTGGTTGAGACAGCGCCCCGTCACGCGTAAGGGCGACCCCATCATTATCTTCACAGCCGCCCCCAGAGGTTATGTCAACGCCATTGAAGGCTGTCCAAGAAAAGCGCCGCACCCCCTTTACGGACTTATAGCTCCGGCGTCGACAAAGCCGTGGCATCCGTATGACCAGACGCCAGGGCTGAGTGCCCTGGTCGCTGATGATGGTACCGGCCTGGCTACGGTAGTTGTGGTGACCTTCTTCCCAGTAACCGGTTTCAGGGGTAGGCATCAAAATATTTCTAAGCTGGTCATGTTTTCTTTTATCAAGCCAGATTTTCAGATTAGGAAATCCCACTTAGGCCGATAATACCTACTCATCAGCTCCGGCTAGTACCGAACGCACGCACCCCGAGCCCATAGTGCTTTGTATCGGCCTTGCACAGGTATGACGCCCTATAGAAGGCCCGTTGGAAGCTCTCCGCATCATCCCGATCAATCCAGTACACAGGGTTCTGCGGGACATGAATCCAGGGTTCCTGGTGGCTCCACGCCACCCCCAGCGCGCTGTACCAGGCCCGGGAGACTCGGTTGAAGAGATTTTCGTTGGGGGAGCCTATCCTCCCGGGCAGGTGATAGGCATCGCGGTTAAGCATCAGGAATAAGTGATAATGCGGCTTGCCATTGCTGCCGACCTCACGGCACCAGACGTAGCGAACCCTAGTATTCGGTACCCATCCGCTTCGGCGCTTTATTTCACGCTCGTGCTTGATAATGGCCTTGAAGGAAGTGATGAACTTACGGATCAGCACCTGATGGTCCCGCAGCGTCATCCTGTCACTAATCGCGGTAGGTATGACTGGATCGACTCTGAAGGCCAGCACTCGAGGGTAGTCGCTGATGGCACGCTCCAGCGTGACCTGGAGCGCTTGCAGGTATTCACTCACCATCGGCAAGGATTCCGGCTGGATCTCCATCCCGTTGAACGAGGCGTAGTGGCTCAGATGCAGGTTGAGATTGGTAGGGTGTTTCGTTGTCATTTCAAATCTCCGGTGACATGGGTAAAAGCCCATGCCTTGTTGGTCATGGGCGCAGATAGCAGGCACGATGAATCCTCCAGCTGGCTGCTGGATTAAGGGTTGGTAGGTGGATGGATGTTGCTGTTGCTTTCCTCTTGTTCTGTTGGGCTCGGGGCTGGAGGCCCCTCCCCTGTCCCTTTTTTATTAGGGTAATAACAATTAAACAAGGGTCGAAAATGCTGATGTGGTGATCAGCGATGCAGGTGGGCTCTGGTGGACATGATGGGTAAGGGGTAGAAACTCGACTCTTTCATTAAATCAGTAATATCTGAATAGCCAAGCCCTAGCGGGAATCACCATCTCGGCGCTCGATCCCTTTTTGAATCCACGCCTCGACCTCACTCTCGACCCAGGCAACCGCCCGAGTGGTGAGCTTGACGGATTTGGGGAAAATCCCAAGGTTCATGTACTTGTAGACCGTGGATCTGCCGAGGCCGGTGCGGGCCATGACTTCCTTCATGCGGATCAGCTTCATGCTCATGACGAACTCCTGTTATTCGTTCATGAGATGAAGGCCGCCAGTAATTTTATTTGATACCAATCCCTACCGATGTCCAAACATCCTGAAGCCTTGGCCATGAGGTCGGAATTGGCACGTTCCACCTGCTTCAGCGTGACTCCGGTCGCTGCTGATGTGCTGCTGCTATACACGATGCACATTGCATGCAGGACGAGGAGCTAGAGGACCGAGCTCCGGCACTCACTGATCCTGGATAGCGTGGAGCCCTCTCAAACACGCCCTACTCTAAGACTGCCATGAATCAGTCTACGCCCACACTTTGGCTCGGCGCAGGCGCAGGCGCAGACGCAGGCGAAGGCGCAGGCGCAGGCGCAGGCGCAGGCGCAGGCGCAGGCGCAGGCGCAGGCGATAATAATCAATGACTTAGTAAATAAAAGACGTTGTTTCAAAACAACGTCACGAAACGTTGTTACGGAACGCTGTTACGATACGTAGTTAATCAACGTTGTAAGATGACGTTGTTGTGTTAACCTGTACGCAGCGGAGTCTGTCAACATAGTTGGCATATGAAATAGTTCTGGCTCTTTAAAACCCTGCTGCCTGCGGCACTGGGTCCCGCTCGGGATTCAGGTGCACGATCTCAGGCAGGCTGAGCTTCCGGATGTCACCCGACCAGCGCTCCGGGTGACGCTGCTTCGCCGCCTCGAAGACCTCCCGGCGCTGGGCCAGGATGCCTTTGGCCTCGCCGTTATGACGCTGGCTCGGCGTGACGTAGCGAAGGGCGCTGTGCCGGTGCTCGTGGTTGTACCACTCGGTAAATTGCTGAACCCAGTCCTGAGCCTCGGCCAGGGTGGCGAAGCCGTCAGCGGGGAAGCCC
>NZ_FNES01000019.1 GCF_900100195.1 Billgrantia gudaonensis | reverse complement strand
CTGCCTCATCGACAAGCGCCCACATGAATTACCTGATCGATTGTTAAAGAGCGGCTCTCATCTCCCGTGAAAACGGAGTGGAGCGTCTCACCCTGCTGTCGGCAGTGCCGCCAGCGCCCGGCGAGGAAGGCGTATTCTACGTGATCGGCGCCGACTGTCAAGAGCGAACGTGTCGCTCAGCGGCCGACTCACGGCAGTGACGAAACCCGCGCAATGCCGGCAAAAAACCTCGCCGCATCAAACGCTTCCGTCATTCTCCACCGCTGGCAACGTGGCCCGTCGCCGGCAGCGGATGCGTACTTTACGGGCAACCCGCGTACGACGCAAGGGGGATCTGTAAAAATCTTTCAGACCCGTGACAAGCCCGCACCACTTATCCACACCCCTCGCTGCGCAGCGGGTGTGGATGACTCAGAGATCGAAGGATAGACAGCACAATGCCCGCACGAAGCGGGCATTGCGTGATCGACGACGAAGCTGCGAGCTACGTGAGAGTGACGCGCGCGTAGCGCTTCTTGCCGGCCTGTATCACGTAACTCTTGCCACGGTCGAGCAGGTGACCGCGCTCCACCACCTCACCGTCGACCTTGACCCGGCCATTGCCCAGCATGTCCTTGGCCTGGGCGCTGTTCTTGGTCAACCCCGAGCGGTTGAGCACCGCGGCGATCGGCGCCTGGGCGCTACCCTCGAAATCGACCTCGACCTCGGGCAGGTCTTCGGGCAGCTCGCCTTCGGCCAATTGATTGCCGGCGGACTTGTGAGCCTGCGCCGCGGCCTCTTCGCCGTGATAGCGCCCGATCAGCTCGCGAGCCAGTATCATCTTGACGTCGCGCGGGTTCGCACCTGACTCGACGTCGCGCTTGAGCGCCGCGATCTCCTCGTTGGATTTGAGCGAGAGCAGCTCGAAGTAGCGCCACATCAGGCTGTCGGGCATGGAAACCAGCTTGTTGAACATCGCCCCCGGCGCCTCGTCGACGCCGACGTAGTTGTTCAGCGACTTGGACATCTTCTGCACGCCGTCGAGCCCCTCGAGCAGCGGCATGGTGATCACCACCTGAGGCGCCTGCCCGAAATGCTTCTGGATTTCGCGCCCCATCAGGAGGTTGAATTTCTGGTCGGTGCCGCCCAGCTCCACGTCCGCCTCGAGGGCCA
This sequence comes from Billgrantia gudaonensis, assembly GCF_900100195.1. Lineage (GTDB taxonomy): Bacteria > Pseudomonadota > Gammaproteobacteria > Pseudomonadales > Halomonadaceae > Halomonas > Halomonas gudaonensis. Next base: position 60,692 of record NZ_FNES01000019.1, on the reverse strand, counting down.
CGGAGTCGTAGCCCTGCACCAGCGGATAGAGGAACTCGTGAATGGAGATCGCCTGATTGGCCTTGTAGCGCTTGTCGAAGTCGTCACGCTCGAGCATGCGCGCCACGGTGCTCTGACCGGCGAGCTCGATCATGTCGGCGGCGCTCATCGCCGAGAACCACTCGGCATTGAAGCGCACCTCGGTCTTCTCCGGATCGAGGATCTTGAACACTTGCTCACGGTAGGTCTGGGCGTTGGCCTTGACCTCCTCCTCGGTGAGCGGCTTGCGGGTGACGTTCTTGCCGGTAGGATCGCCGATGCGGCCTGTGAAGTCGCCGATCAGGAAGATGACCTCGTGCCCCAGATCCTGGAACTGACGCATCTTGGTCAACAGCACGCTATGCCCCAGGTGAAGGTCCGGTGCCGTGGGATCGAACCCCGCCTTGATGCGCAGCTTGCGTCCGGACTCGAGCTTCTTGACCAGCTCCTCCTCGATCAGGATTTCATGGGTGCCACGCTTGAGCAGCGCCAGCGCGCTCGCGACATCGGTCATCGTCTCCAACTCCACAGATACGGTTGTCGGTCCTGTACCCAGGCTCCTTCGAATGGGCCAGGATGTTAGCATGTCTTGGCGCCTTGCGGTGGCGCCGCCGCGATTCGGAGAACGCCATGCCTCTCTTCATTGGACTGATGTCCGGCACCAGCCTGGACGGTATCGACGCCGCCCTGGTCGAGCTGAAAACGGACCAGCGTCCACGACTGCTTGCCACCCATGCCGAACCCATGCCCGAGGCGCTGCGCCACGCGCTGTGGCAGCTCTGCCACGCTGACAGGGTCGCCTTCCGTGACCTTGCCACCACCGAGGATGCCTTCTGCCGCCTACAGGCCGGGGCCGTCGGTCGACTGCTCGCCGCCAGCCGATTGCCGCGTGAGGAGGTCATGGCCATCGGCAGCCACGGACAGACCATCGAGCATGCCCCGGAGGGCCATGCCGGCGGTCCCGCCTATACTCTGCAACTGGACAACCCTAGCCTGCTCGCCGAGCTGACCGGCTGCACCGTAGTGGGCGACCTGCGCCGCCGCGACCTGGCCGCCGGCGGCCAGGCTGCGCCCCTGGCACCGGCCTTTCACCAGGCACTGTTTCGTGACCACGAGGCCTGGCGACTGGTGCTCAACCTGGGCGGCTTCGCCAACCTGACCCTGCTGCCACCAGCCGGCAGCGATGCCCCGGTACTCGGCTTCGACACCGGCCCGGCCAACGCCCTGCTGGACGCCTGGCACGATCGCCACCGCGGTGGCCGCTTCGACGCCGACGGCGCCTGGGCGGCTTCGGGTCGCGTCGATGCCGCGCTGCTCGAGCGGCTGCTCGCCGATCCCTTCTTTCACCAGCCGCCACCGCGTAGCACCGGCCGCGAGCATTTCCACCTCGCCTGGCTGGAGGAGCGGCTCAGCGGAACGGAAGACCCTGCCGACGTCCAGGCCACCCTGGCCGAGCTCACCGCCGTGAGCGTAGCTCTCGGCGTGGGCATGGCCCGCGAGCGGCTGGAAGCACCGCCGGCCGAGGCGCTGATTCCGTGCGGCGGCGGCGCCCACAGCCGCGACCTGTTGACCCGTCTGGCCCGCCATCTGCCGGAGACGCCGTTGGTACCCAGCGACGACTGGGGCTGGCCGGCCGACTGGCTGGAGGCCGGCGCCTTCGCCTGGCTCGCCTGGCGGCGCCTGGAAGGGTTGCCCGGCAACCTGCCCAGCGTGACCGGCGCCGCCGGCCCACGCGTCCTCGGTGGCCTCTACGCCCCCTGACGCCGCGTCAGAAGTCATCCTCGTCGCGCAGCGACAGCTTCTGGGCCGTGTCGTGCGCCTTGGCCAGCGTATCGCTGCTCGAGTCCTCGAACTTGATCATCATGCGCAGGTCGTTGGCCGAATCGGCATGCACCATCGCCACCTCTTCGCTGATCTTGCCCGCCTTGAAGAGCTCGAACAGCGCCTGATCGAAGGTCTGCATGCCCAGGTCGCGAGAACGCGCCATGGCGTTCTTGATCTCACCCACCTCGCCCTTGCGGATGAGATCGGCCACCAGCGGCGTTCGCAGTAGGACTTCGATGGCCGGCGCTCTCCCTCCATCACGCGTCGGCAACAGCTGCTGGGCAACGATGGCGTGCAGGTTGAGCGACAGGTCGAGCCAGATCTGGTCATGACGCTCATGGGGAAAGAAGTGAATGATGCGGTCCAGCGCCTGGTTAGCGTTGTTGGCGTGCAGCGTCGCCAGGCACAGGTGCCCCGTCTCGGCGAAAGTGAGCGCGTGCTCCATGGTCTCACGGGTACGCACCTCGCCGATCAGGATGACGTCGGGCGCCTGGCGCAAGGTATTCTTCAGCGCCACCTCGAAGGACTCGGTGTCGATGCCCACCTCGCGCTGATTGATGATCGCCTTCTTGTGCGGATGCACGTACTCGATGGGATCCTCGACGCTGATGATGTGCCCGCCCACCGTCTCGTTGCGCTGCTGGATCATCGACGCCAGGGTGGTCGACTTGCCGGTACCGGTACCGCCCACCACGAACACCAGGCCGCGTTTGATGTTGGCCAGCTCTCCCAGCACCGGCGGCAACGCCAGCTCCTCCAGGTGCGGGATGTCGAAGCCGATGCGACGGATCACCATGGCCAGTTGGTTGCGCTGCTGGAAGGCACTGACCCTGAAGCGGCCGCGCCCTGACAGGCTCAGCGCAAAATTGGCTTCGCGATCTTCATGGAAGCGCTCCCGGTGGCCCTCGGGCAACGCCGCGGCGACCAGCTCACGCACCTGCTCGACGGAGAGGCGCTGCTCGCCCAGCGCGATCAGCCGGCCGGCGATCTTGATGGTGGGAGGGGCCTGGACCGAGATCAACAGATCCGAAGCCTCCTTCTGGGCCATGATGCCCAGCAGCTGTTCCAGCCACTCGCGTGCGGTCATCTCCCTGCTCCTGCGTCGATGGGTGTGGGTCGCGTCACGGGGTCAGCATGCTCTTGGCACGAGCCTGGGCCTCGTCGCGAGTCACCAGGTTGTCGCTCACCAGCTTGGCCAGGCTGGCATCCAGGGTCTGCATGCCCAGATTGCCCCCGGTCTGGATGGTCGAATAGATCTGCGCCACCTTGTCCTCGCGGATCAGGTTGCGCACTGCCGCGGTGGCGATGAGGATCTCGTGGGCAGCCACCCGGCCGCCGCCCCGACGCTTGAGCAGGGTCTGGGAAATCACCGCCTGCAGCGATTCTGAGAGCATCGAACGCACCATGGCCTTCTCCTCGCCGGGGAAGACGTCGATGATACGGTCGATGGTCTTGGCCGCCGAGGTGGTGTGCAACGTTCCCAGCACCAGGTGGCCGGTCTCGGCCGCCGTCAACGCCAGGCGAATCGTCTCCAGGTCACGCAGCTCGCCGACGAGGATCACGTCGGGATCCTCGCGCAGGGCGCTGCGCAGCGCCTGGGCAAAGCTCCGGGTATCGCGATGCACCTCGCGCTGGTTGATCAGACAACGCTTGCTGCGATGCACGAATTCCACCGGATCTTCGATGGTGAGGATGTGGTCGTAGCGATTGTCGTTGATGTGGTCGATCATTGCCGCCAGGGTAGTGCTCTTGCCGGAACCGGTGGGGCCGGTGACGAGTACCAGGCCGCGCGGCAGCAGCGCCAGGCGGCGGAAGACATCGCCCATCCCCAGGTCGTTCATGGTCAGGATGTCACTGGGAATGGTGCGGAATACCGCTCCGGCGCCGCGCGCCTGGTTGAAGGCATTGACACGGAAGCGCGACACACCGGGCACCTCGAAGGAGAAGTCGGTCTCGAAGAACTCCTCGTAGTCACGCCGCTGGCGATCGCCCATGATGTCGTAGATCAGCTTGCGCACCTCTCGGTCATCCATGGCCGGGACGTTGAGGCGGCGAATGTCGCCATCGACGCGGATCATCGGCGGCAGCCCCGCCGAAAGGTGGAGGTCGGAAGCGTTCTGCTTTGCCGAGAACGCCAGCAGTTCGGTAATATCCATGCACTTCCCCTGCTCCAGGTAAGGTTCCCTTCAGTATGCCAGAGCATTCGACATCACGGACGGCCTGTGACTGAGATGACGGCCCTCACACTTCACGAGTCGCTGACCGCCGCTCGCGAGCGACTCGCACGAGCCCTGGCCGATGCCGGGCGCCCAGCCGGGGACGCACGCCTGCTGGCCGTGAGCAAGACCAAGCCGGCGGCCATGATCCGTGCCGCCTGGCAGCTGGGACAGCGCGACTTCGGCGAGAACTACGTCCAGGAAGCGCTCGACAAGCAGGCCGAGCTGGCCGACCTCGACGACATCGTCTGGCATTTCATCGGCCCGCTGCAATCCAACAAGACACGGGCCGTCGCCGAGCACTTCGCCTGGGTGCATAGCCTGGACCGGGAAAAGATCGCCGTTCGTTTGAACGATCAACGGCCCGTTGCACTGGGACCGCTCAATGTGTGCCTGCAGGTCAATGTCAGCGGCGAGGCCACCAAGGCGGGCGTCGATCTGGAGGCGCTCGGCCCGCTCGCGGAAGCGGTCGCCTCGCTGCCCAACCTGCGCCTGCGCGGCCTCATGGCGATTCCCGCACCGGCCGAAGCGCTAGCCGAGCAGCGTCAGCCCTTCGCGCGGCTGCACGAGGCGCTGCAAGAGCTGCGTCAGCGCCTGCCGAGCGCTCCGTTGGACACGCTTTCCATGGGCATGACGGCCGACCTGGAAGCCGCCGTGCTGGAAGGCGCCACCCTGGTTCGCCTGGGTACGGCCATCTTCGGGGCGCGCAGCCAGCGCTAGCGCTCCACCATGAACTGGAAGAAGGACACAACGCATGGCCAGCAGAGTCACCTTCATTGGCGCCGGCAACATGGCCAGCGCCATCATCGGCGGAATGATCGACGATGGCCATCCCGCCACCGCCATCACCGCTACTTCGCCGAGCGATGCCTTCCTGGCGCCGGTGCATGAGCGCTTCGGCATCCATACCGACACCGATAACGTCGCCGCCGTACGCGATGCCGATGTCGTGGTGCTGGCGGTCAAGCCGCAGGTCATGCGCGAGGTTTGCGAGGACCTGCGCGATAGCCTGCAGCGCCAGCGCCCGCTGGTGATCTCGGTAGCGGCCGGCCTTTCCGCCGAGACCCTGGACGCATGGCTCGGCGGCAGCCTGCCGCTGATCCGCTGCATGCCCAACACGCCATCGCTGGTGGGCGCCGGCGCCGCCGGCCTATACGCCAACGCCAACGTCAGCGACGCCCAGCGCCGCCTGGCCACCGAACTGCTCGAAGCCGTGGGACTGGTCGAATGGGTCGACGACGAAGCCCTGCTGGATGCCGTCACGGCGGTCTCCGGCAGCGGCCCCGCCTACTTCTTCCTGATGTTCGAAGCCATGGAGGAAGCCGGGGTCAAGCTCGGCCTACCCGCCGAGACGGCTCGCCGCCTGGCCATCCAAACGGCGCTGGGAGCCGCGCGCATGGCGCAGACGAGCGACCAGACGCCGGGGCAACTCAAGCGCAACGTGATGTCCCCTGGCGGCACCACCGAGCGCGCCATCGAGCACCTCGAACAGGCCGGCCTGCGCCAGGCCATGCTCGACGCCATGGATGCCTGCGCCTCCCGCGCCCGTGAAATGGCCGAAGAACTCGGCAAGCGCTAGCCCAACGGGGCACCGCCCGTCGGTGCCCAATCGACGACACGGAGGAGCCCACATGGGCAGTCAACTGGGAAACGCCGGCCTGCTGCTGGTCAACACCCTGATCAACATCTATCTGTTCCTGCTGATGCTGCGCTTTCTGCTGCAGGCATCCCGCGCGGACTACTACAATCCACTGAGCCAGTCTGTGGTGAAGATCACTCAGCCGGTGGTGGGTCCCTTCCAGAGCTTCCTCGGCCCGGTGATGGGACGCTTCGACCTGGCCACCCTGGCCGCCGGATTCGTGCTCAAGGCGGTCACCATCGTGGCGATCCTGCAGGTGGCCGGCTTCGGCATGCCACCCATTGCCGGCGTGGCCATCGGCAGCGTGGCGGCAGTGGCCAACGCCATCCTCAAGATCTACTTCTTCGCGCTGATCGTGATGATCATCTTGAGCTGGGTCGCCCCCAATGCCAGCCACCCTGGGGCGCTGCTGGTCATGCAACTGGTGGAGCCGATCATGGCCCCGGTGCGCAAGGTGATCCCGCCGCTGGGCATGATCGACCTGTCGCCCATCGTGGTCTTCATCGCCATCAGCCTGATCGATGGTATCGTGGTGGGCTCGCTGACCCGTGCCGCCGGCATTGCCGGTGCGCTGGTCGGCCTTTAAGGCACCGCCACCCAGCCGGACACCAATGACGGGACACCCACGCCCCATGCCCGAGTTTCCCGATGACTCGGTCGGCCTGGTGACGCCGCAGACGGCGCACTTCGACGACCCCTTGACCCTGGCCTGCGGCATGACGCTGCCGGCCTACGACCTGACCTACGAGACCTACGGCACGCTCAATGCCGAGCGCAACAATGCCGTGCTGATCTGCCATGCGCTGTCGGGCCACCACCACGCGGCCGGTTATCACGACGACGAGCGCAAGCCCGGCTGGTGGGATGCGCATATCGGCCCGGGCAAGTCCATCGACACCAACCGCTTCTTCGTGGTTTCGCTGAACAACCTGGGCGGCTGCCACGGCAGCACCGGTCCGGCCAGCATCAACCCGGAAACCGGCCGGCTGTGGGGGCCGGAGTTTCCGATGGTGACGGTAGGCGACTGGGTCCACAGTCAGGCACGCCTGGCCGACCGCCTGGGGATCGAGCGCTTCGCTGCGGTAGTCGGCGGCAGTCTCGGCGGCATGCAAGTCCTGCAGTGGACGCTCACCTATCCGGAGCGCATCGCCAACGCCGTGGTCATCGCCGCCACGCCAAAACTGTCGGCCCAGAACATCGCTTTCAACGAAGTCGCCCGACAGGCGATCCGCTCCGACCCCGACTACCACGGTGGGTGGTACGCAGAGCACGGCACTGCACCGCGCCGTGGCCTCAAGCTGGCACGGATGGTGGGTCACATCACCTACCTCTCGGAAGATGCCATGGGCAGCAAATTCGGCCGCGACCTGCGCACCAACGACCTCAACTTCGGCTACGACGTGGAGTTCCAGGTCGAGTCCTACCTACGCTATCAGGGCGACACCTTTTCGAGTGCCTTCGATGCCAACACCTACCTGCTGATGACCAAGGCACTGGATTACTTCGACCCCGCCGCCGCTCACGGCGGCGACCTGGCACGCGCCCTGGCTCCCGCCGTGTGCCCGTTTCTGGTCGTCAGTTTCACCAGCGACTGGCGCTTCCCCCCGTCGCGCTCGCGCGAACTCACCGATGCCCTGATCCATGCCGGCAAGCCGGTGAGTTACGTCAACATCGACTCGCCCCACGGCCACGACGCCTTTCTGCTGCCGGACCCCCGTTACCAGGCGGTCTTTGCGGCGTTCATGAGCCGTGCGGCACGCGACCTGGGCTTGGCGGAGGAGACGACCTGATGCGCACCGACCTCGAGCTGATCCATCGCTGGATTCCGCAGGGAGCCCATATCCTCGACCTGGCCTGCGGCGACGGAACCCTGCTGGCCGCCCTGGCGCGCGACAAGAGCGTGACCGGCTACGGCCTGGAAATCGATCCCGAGGGCATCACCGCCTGCATCGCCAAGGGCGTCAACGTCATCGAGCAGAATCTCGACGCGGGACTCGCCAACTTCGAGGACGACAGCTACGACCTGGTGGTGATGACCCAGGCGCTGCAGGCGCTGCGCCGTCCCGACCGCATGCTCGACGAGATGCTGCGGGTCGCCGACGAGTGCATCATCACCTTTCCCAACTTCGCCTACTGGCGCCACCGGGTGCATCTCGGCATCCGCGGCTACATGCCGGTTTCCAAGTCGCTGCCCCACGCCTGGTACGACACCCCCAACATCCACCTGTCGACCTTCAACGACTTTGAACATCTATGCCGTGACAAGGGTCTGAGCATCACCGATCGCGCCGTGGGCATCCGCGACCACGAGGGACACTGGACCTCGCGCCTGTGGCCGAATCTATTCGGCGAGATCGCCATCTTCCGCGTCGGCCGTCAGCCAATGAGGAGCGCACCATGAGGCATCGCATCGTTCTAGGCCGTCTGATCGCCGTCCTGCTGTTCGCTTTCTCCTTGCCGCTCGCGGCCCAGCAGTTCGAGCAGGTCGGTGACTACCAGATCCACTACAGCGCCGTGAATACCAGCTTCCTCTCCGAGGATATCGCCCGCGCCCACGACATTCCGCGCAATGCAGCCATGGCGCTACTCAACGTCAGCGTGCTGGAAGAGCGCGACGACGGCACCACTCGGCCAGTGACCGCCCAGGTCGACGGCCGGGTCGGCGGGCTGGACAGCGAGGATGGCGAGCCCCTGACCTTCCGCACCCTTCGCGACGGCGAGGGGGTGGTATCGCAGATCGCCGTATTCCGCATCCACGCAGACGCTCCCATGCGCTTCGACCTCGACGTGCGCTATGACCGCAACGCCGAACCTGCCGAAGTGAGCTTCATCCAGCGTTTCTATATCGAGCGCTGAGCCAGGATCGACTCACAGCCGCACCGGCAGTGCCTCGCCCAGGCGGATCGCCGAGGGCTCTCCACGACGCCACTCGACCTCGCAGCCGTGGGCCAGGACCTCGACACCGGTCGCCGCCACGCGCGCCAGCGTTGCCGCATAGGCGGGGTCGAGATGCGCCGCCGGCGCCACATCACGAATGCCCCCGTGGGCCACGCAGAACAGCAACACGGCACGCTGCCCCCGGGCGACCAGCGTCGCCAGCGCTTCGAGGTGCTTGCGTCCACGCTCGCTCACCGCATCGGGAAAGTAACCGTGGCCGTCGGCCTCGCGAAGGGTGACCTGCTTGACCTCCACGTAAGCGGTAGGGCGCACCGGATCGTCGAGGCGAAAGTCGAGCCGCGCGCCCGTCACCGCCGCTTCGCGCTGGAGGGATGCATAGCCGGAAAGCCGGGCAAGTCGGCCGGCACGCAGCGCCTCCTCGACGATACGATTGGCCCGACCGGTGTGCACCGAAGCGAAGGCGGTAGTGCCATCGGGCTGAGGCAGTTCGATCAGTTCCCAGGTCCAGGCCAGCTTGCGCGCCGGGTTGGTACTCGGCGCCAGCCATACCCGGCATCCCGGCACGTCGACCGCACGCATCGAGCCGGTATTGGGACAGTGGGCCACCACTTCACGCCCATCATCGAGCCGTACGTCGGCCAGAAAGCGCTTGTAGCGGCGCAGCAGGGTGCCGGGCTTCAGCCGTGGGTAGTCCATCAGCGGCGCACCAGGAAACGCTCGAGACGCGCCACCGCCTCTTCCAGCCGCGCGATACCGGTGGTGAAGGCGATGCGCACGTAGTGCTCGCCGCCAGCGACGGCGAAGTCGGTGCCCGGCGTGATGGCGACGTTCTCCTCTTCGAGCAGTGCTCGGCAGAAGGTCTCGCTGTCGCGACTGTAGCGGGAGATGTCGAGCCACAGGTAGAAGGCGCCTTGGGGCGGCAGGCTCGGCGCGAGCTGCAGCGTGGCGAGCCCGGCGAGCAGCGCATCGCGACGGCGCCGCAGCTCGCTACGCCGTTGCTCGAGGATGTCGCGACACTCGGGCGTGAAGGCCGCCAGGGCGGCATGCTGGGCCGGCGTGGAAGCGGCCAGGAAGACATTCTGCGCCAGGCGGGCCAGCGGCTCCACGGCCGCTTCGGGAGCCACCAGCCAGCCCAGTCGCCAGCCGGTCATGCCGAAATACTTCGAGAAGCTGTTGACCACGAAGGCATCGGGGCTGATCGCGGCTACCGACAGCGGTTCGAGGTCATAGCACAGCCCCTGATAGATTTCGTCGACCAGCAGGTGGCCGCCACGCGCCGCCACCGTCTCGGCGACCGCGGAGAGCTGGCCGGCATCGAGCATGTGGCCGGTGGGGTTGGAGGGCGTTGCGAGCATCGCCAGGCGCGTGGCGTCGCCCCAGTAGCGGGCCACTCGTTCGGCATCCAGCTGCCATGCACAGCCGTCGTCCACCGGCACGGCATCCACCTCGGCGCCGGCCAGCGCCATGAAGTGACGGTTGCAAGGGTAGTTGGGATCGGCCATGAGCACCCGATCGCCGGTGCCCACCAGCAGTTGGCTGGCCAGCAGCAGGGCACCGGAAGCACCCGGAGTGACCAGGATGCGTGCCGGATCGACCGTCACCCCGAAGTGCTCGGCGTAATGGCCGGCGATCGCCTCACGCAGCGCCGGTAGACCGGCCGCCGGCGTGTAGCGGGTCTGGCCCTCGGCGAGTGCGGCCTGCCCCGCCGCCACTACCGGCTCCGGCGTGGCGAAATCGGGCTCACCCACCTCCAGGTGAATGACGTCATGGCCGGCGGCTTCTCGAGCCTGGGCCGTCTCCAGCAGGCTCATTACGCGAAAGGGGGCAACACGCGCGACACGCGGGTTCCAGGGCATGGCAGGCTCCTCGGCAGCGCTAAGGGGCGGCGAGCCAGCTCGGCCCACCTCTCGATCACGGGGCCATTCTAACGACTTTGGCGAATCACGCCTAAATGCTGGGCGCCAGAGGTTGCAAAACCGCCATTTTTCCGCTAAACAAGCATCCCTTTGGCGTGAGATACCTGGCCAGAGGCCAAGTATCGATCAGCAGTCACTCAAGACACGAGGCACTCCCATGCCAGTAGCCGACACCAAGACGGAAGCGCCCAAGAAGTTCACCCCGTACGAAGCCGCACCGGGTGAAGAGTACATGAACGAGCAGCAGCTGGAGCACTTCCGACAGATCCTGCTGGGCTGGAAACAGGAGCTCATGGAGGAGGTGGATCGCACCGTGCGCCACCTGCAGGAGGAGGCGAACAACTACGCCGACCCCGCCGACCGCGCTACCCAGGAAGAGGGCTTCAGTCTCGAGCTGCGCACCCGCGACCGCGAACGCAAGCTGCTCAAGAAGATCAACGAGACCCTCGAGAAGATCGACGAGGAAGACTATGGATTCTGCGAGGCCTGCGGCGTGGAGATCGGCATCCGCCGCCTGGAAGCCCGCCCCACCGCGACGCTGTGCGTCGACTGCAAGACTCTTGCCGAGCTAAAGGAGAAGCAGCTCGGTGGCTGAGCCGCAGCATCGCTGCACTCTCATGACGGGCACCCCAGGGTGCCCGTTTGCATGACGGCCAGCCCCAGGAGTCGCCCATGCCTCGCTACCGCGGCCGCTTCGCCCCCACACCCTCCGGACCGCTGCACTTCGGCTCGCTGGTCGCCGCTCTGGCCAGCTTTCTGGATGCCCGCCACGTCGGCGGTGAATGGCTCTTGCGTATCGAGGACATCGATCCGCCGCGCTGCCCGCCCGGCGCTGCCGATACCATCCTGAAACAGCTCGAGGCGTTCGGCCTGCACTGGGACGGCCCCATCCACTGGCAGCACGAGCGCGATGGCGCTTATCAAGCCGCGCTCGACGCCATCATTGCCCAGGACCTGGCCTATCTCTGCAGTTGCTCGCGCCGACAATGGCGCGCGCATGCCATCTATCCCGGCTGGTGCCGTGACGGCATCCGCGAACCGCACAAGCCGACCGCCTGGCGCCTGCGTAGCGACCGCGGCCTGCGTCCGGTCATCTGGGAGGATCGCCTGTTCGGCCACCAGCACTTCGACCCCGCACTGCTCGGCGACGTGGTACTCAAACGCAAGGACGGCCTCTGGGCGTATCAACTCGCCGTGGTGGTCGACGACGCCGACCAGGGCATCAGCGACGTGGTGCGCGGCTTCGATCTGCTCGACAACACCCCCTGGCAGCGCCAGTTGCAGCATGCTCTCGGCCTTCCTGAGCCCCGCTACCTGCATCTGCCATTGATTCTCGGCCCCGATGGCCAGAAGCTGTCGAAGCAGAACCATGCCCCGCCTCTGCCGGAAAGCGAGCACGCGGCCCGTCCGCTGCTGCATGCGGCTCTCGTAGCACTGGATCAGGCGCCACCCGACGCACTGGCCACTACGCCGGTCGACGAACAGTTGGAGTGGGCGCTGTCTCACTGGTCGGTGACGCGCATTCATCCACGAGCCCTGCGTCACGACGCGCCACATCGCGACTGAGGGAGGGAACCATGTACGTCTACCGCATCATGCTGCTGCTGGTATTCGGTGGCTACCTGCTCTCGCCGCTACTGATGAGCGGCTGGTCGAGCCCGGGCGTGGCCTGGTACCGTCCCTTCGCCATCTGGGGCGTACTGATCGCCCTCACCCTGTGGCTGGAGCAGAAGAGGAAGCTCGATGAACGCTGAACTGGCCAGCTTCTCCCCGGCCAGCCTGCTCTTCCTGGGCATCGGCTACCTGCTGGTGCTGTTTCTGCTCGCCTTGGCCGTCGAACGCGGCTGGGTCGGCCAGACCGTGACCCGACATCCCGCTGTCTACACCCTGGCCCTCGGGGTCTACGCCAGCGCCTGGGCGATCTACGGCAGCCTGGAACTCGCTGCCAGCAACGGTTACGGCTACCTGGCCTACTATCTGGGCGTGGCCGGTGCTTTCCTGCTGGCACCAGTGCTGCTGGTCCCCATACAGCGCATGACGCGCACCTATCAGCTCGCCTCGCTGGCCGACCTCTTCGCTTTCCGCTTCCGCTCGCGCTGGGTGGGCACCCTGATCACCGTGGTCAGCCTGCTCGCCGTGCTGCCGCTGCTCGCCCTGCAGGTACAAACGCTGGGCGACGGTATCCACCTGTTGACCGGTGCCGCTTCTCCGGGCCTGCTGGCACTCGTTTTCTGCGCCCTGAGTGCCCTGTTCGCGGTGCTCTTCGGAGCGCGCCATAGCCGCCTGCATGCCCGTCACGACACGCTGTTGACGGTGATCGCCTTCGAATCGGTGATCAAGCTGGGCGCCATGCTCACTCTGGGTGCGATCGCCCTGTTCGGGGTCTTCGACGGTCCCGCCGACCTCCAGGCCTGGCTCGACGGTCCCGGCCAGTTGCACCAGGCCGCCAGCGCCCAGCCCGATGCCGCCCACTGGCGCACGCTGCTGCTGCTGTTCTTCGCTGCGGCACTGCTCATGCCGCACATGTTCCACATCACCTTCGCCGAAACGCTGTCTCGGCGCACGCTGCTGCAGGCGAGCTGGACCCTGCCGCTGTTCCTGCTGCTGATGGCGATCCCGGTACCTCTGATCCTGTGGGCGGCCCAGGCACAGGGGCACGATCAAGCCGTGGGCGCGGCCTACCTGGCCTTCGTGATCGCCGACACCCCCTGGGTAGGGGCGCTGGCCTTCCTGGCAGGCCTCGCCGCAGCGAGCGGCACCATGATCATCATCGCTCTGGCGCTGTCCGGCATGATCCTCAATCACATGCTGCTGGTCGCCCACCCCCCCGAAGCACAGCCGGACCTCTATCGCTGGCTGCGCTGGCTGCGTCGGGCATTGATCGTCGCGGTGATCCTCGGTGGCTGGCTGTTCTATCGCCTGATCGGCGTTCACCATGACCTGACCACCCTGGGGCTCGCGGCGTTCGTGGGCATGGCCCAGTGTCTGCCGGGCCTGCTGGCACTGCTCTACTGGCCGGGCGCCAACCGCAAGGGCATGGTCTCGGGGCTGGTCGTCGGCACCGTGACCTGGCTGGCCGGGCTATGGATTCCCCTGCTCACCGGCCTCCCGGCGCTGGTCATCGTCCCCCTGGGCCTGGAGGCATTGGCCGGGGAGCCAGTCTGGTACGTGGTCGCTCTGGTATCGCTGGCCGCCAACGGCCTGACGCTCATCCTGGTGTCATTGGCCACCCACACGTCCGCTGGCGAACGCGCTGCCGCCGAGGCCTGCTCGGTGGATGCAGTGATTCGCCCCAAGCGCCGGCCGTTGCTGGCAACGACCGGCGCCGACTTCAAGCATCACCTGGCCCGTGCCCTGGGCACCGACGTCGCCGAGCGAGAGGTCGAACGCGCCTTGAGCGACCTCGGCCTGTCGCCCCTCGACGGGCGCCCCTACGCCCTGAGGCGACTGCGCGACCGCATCCAGGCCAACCTTTCCGGGTTGATGGGCCCCTCGGTGGCCCAGGACATCGTCGACCGCTACCTGCCCTATCGCCACGATAGCGAGGAGGCCACCGACGACATCCACTTCGTCGAGAACCGCCTCGAAGCCTACCGTTCGCGGCTCACCGGCCTGGCTCGCGAGCTCGATGGCCTGCGCCGCTATCATCGGCGCATCCTCACCCGCCTGCCCGTGGGGCTGTGCCTGTTCGGCGTCGACGACGAGCTGCTGATGTGGAACGACGCCCTGGCCGAGCTCTCCGGCATCGACGGCTCCAGTGTGGTCGGGGCTCGTCGCGACGGTCTGCCCGTTCCCTGGAGCGAGCTGCTCGGCCGCCTGCTCGTCGAGCAGTGCGACCATCTCTACAAGCAGCCCGTCGAACTCGGCGGTACCACCCGCTACCTGACACTGCATCGTGCCGAGCTGCCCGCTGACGACGACCTGCGCGGCGGTACGGTGATCCTGGTCGAGGAACATAGCGAGCTCAAGTGGCTGGAGGACGAACTCGTCCATGCGGCCCGGCTCGCCTCCATCGGCCAGGTAGCCGCCGGGGTGGCCCACGAGATCGGCAACCCCATCACCGGCATCTCCTCGCTGGCCCAGAATCTGCGCTACGACACCGAAGACCCTGGCGTCCTGGAGACGGCCGGGCAGATCCAGCAGCTCACCGACCGCGTCTCGCGCATCGTCTCCTCGCTGGTCGGCTTCGCCCACGGCGGACGCCACGTGGGCGGCGGTCACTTTGCACCGGTGGCCATCGCATCGGTGACCGATGAAGCGCTGCACTTGATCCGCCTGGCGCGCTCGGGCGAGGATGTCCACTATCACAATCGTTGCCCGCCCGATCTGGAGGCAGTCGGCGACGCCCAGCGGCTGCAGCAGGTGATGATCAACCTGCTCAGCAATGCGCGTGACGCCAGCGAACCCGGAGGACAGGTCATCGTCGATGCCAGACGCGACGGCGACTGGGTCCTGGTCAGCGTCACCGATGAGGGCCACGGCCTCGACGACCGGGTCCGCGAGCACTTGTTCGAGCCGTTCACCACCACCAAACCGCCGGGCGAGGGGACGGGCCTGGGCTTGCCACTGGTCTACAGCATCATTGCCGAACACCATGGGCGCATCGAGATCGACTCGCCGCCGCCCGATCGAGCGCGCGGCACCCGCATCAGCCTCTGGCTGCCTACCGAACGAGGAGATGGTGACACCACCGATGAGCCGGATACTGATCGTTGAAGACGAAGCCATCATCCGCACGGCTCTGCGCCGGCTACTCGAGCGCCACGACTACCGAGTCAGCGAAGCCGGCTCGGTAAGCGACGCCCTGGCGCTGGAACCGCAAAGCTTCGATCTGGTGATCGGCGACTTGCGCCTGCCCGGCGAGCCCGGGACCGAGCTGATCGCCAAATCCGCACCGACGCCGGTGCTGATCATGACCAGCTACGCCAGCATGCGCTCGGCGGTCGACGCCCTGAAACGAGGCGCCGTGGACTATGTCGCCAAGCCCTTCGACCACGACGAGCTACTGGAAACCGTGGCACGCGTGCTTCACCAGCAGGCATCGCGCCGCACTCAGCCCCCGGACATCACCGACGAGGCAGGAACCCGCCACCAGATGATCGGTGAATGCCCGGCCATGCAGGCGGTCTACACGCGTATTCGCAAGACCGCCCCGGCCGACGTCACCGTGCTGATCCAAGGCGAATCGGGCACCGGCAAGGAACTGGTGGCCCGCGCCCTCCATCAACAGAGCCGGCGTACCCATGCCCCGCTGATCTGCGTGAACTGCGCCGCCATCCCCGAGACATTGATCGAGTCCGAGCTGTTCGGCCACGAAAAGGGAGCCTTCACCGGCGCCAGCGCCGCCCGCACCGGCCTAGTGGAAGCCGCCGACGGCGGCACCCTGTTCCTCGACGAGATCGGCGAGCTGCCGCTGGATGCCCAGGCGCGCTTGTTGCGGGTCCTTCAGGAGGGCGAGATCCGACGCATCGGCTCGGTGGAGACCCGCCATGTCGACGTACGCCTGATCGCCGCTACCCACCGCGACCTGCGTGCGCTCTCCAAGACCGGGGAGTTCCGCCTCGACCTCTACTACCGCCTCAACGTGATGCAGATCGATCTGCCACCGCTGCGCGACCGTGAGGACGACATCCTGTTGATCGCCGACGTACTGCTCGACAAGGCTTGCCGCCGCCATGAGCGCAGTGGGCTGCGTCTGTCGCGCGCCACTCGGCAAGAAATCCGTCAGTATCCCTGGCCCGGCAACGTACGCGAACTCGAAAACGCCCTGGAGCGTGGCGTCATCCTCGCCGAAGGCCACCTGATCCATCCCGACGACTTGGGACTCATCCCAGCGCCGGCCAGCGTTACCCGTTCACCCGCCGAACCGTCGCTGCGCTCCGCCGAACCTGCCCCGGCCGAGCCTCCCGAAGACGATGACGACCTGTCGCTCGAGGATTACTTCCAGCATTTCGTGCTCGAGCACCAGGACCACATGAGCGAAACCGAGCTCGCCCAGAAGCTCGGCATCAGCCGCAAGTGCCTGTGGGAGCGCCGCCAGCGCCTGGGCATCCCACGCAAGAAGCAGGCACGCCGCAACGTCGGCTGATTCTGCCACGCCCTCCTACGACCATCGTTCAAGGCCCGATGCATCGCATCACAGGCGAGTGTGCCATGCCATGTCGGCCGATCATGCACCAGGTGTTACCTTCCCACACAGCCTGCGCGCCAGATTGGCGCAAGAGCGGTAACACCCGACCCTCACATGACCGGCACCATCGCAAAGAAATCTCATAACCAGCTGAAAAAAAAGGATTAAAATAACGATGGCACACCCCATGCAACTACCATGGCAAGAAAAACAACATCCGACTGTCCCCGCGCCAACAACAACAATCAGGCGGCCAGGCGAGACAGGGCCCATGCCAACAACAACAATCATGGGCTGTGTAGTGACGCGGAAACGGGCGCAACAACAATAATACGGGCCCCGACACTTCCGCCCTTCGCTTCCTAACAACAACAAGCAGCGAAGCACCGGATCCATCAGGACGCGACGCGCTCACCGGCCTCCAACAAGAACAACGGCCGTCACGGCGCACCTTCGGCAAACAACATCAACAAGCCGAAGGAAGGCAATCCCGAATGCCGTCGTGGTTGGATTATTGTTTTGAATACGAGGCGGTCGCCACCAGGAACGTCAACAATCACAACAACCTTGCTTGCCTGTGAACTCCTTGGTGACTGTGGTGCGTATTCAAGGCGATGCGCCATCACGAAGAAGAAACAGCCGCATGGATGCAGCGTTTACGACCTGTCAGAGGAGGCCTTCGGGCCTCCTCTTTTGCTGTGGGCGGCGTTCAAGGAGGGCAGGCGAGCGAGGTAAGTGGTAAAGCGCTAGCCGTACGGAACGCAGAAGCCACAGCCCATGGAGTATGGGAGGATGCCGAACGGTCTGGCGCATCGGCACCGCGCAACGCAGCGATTTGCCCCTGCAACCACTTGCGCAGTGTTTCCCTAGGTGTCGGGGGTCAGCTACACTCTATGGTTTTCGCACACCGCGAGGCGATATCGCCGCATGTTCAAAGGATTTTCCCGTTTTCTACAGAGCCCGGGCACTCACTTGCGCACTCTCTTCGGCCCCGAAGAAACCGCGTCCGGCGGCCGTTCCGGGCCTCGCATCATTCCCCGCAGCGAGCATACCGTATCGCGTCAGCATTTCAGCGAGTCCGCCCTCAAGGTGCTTTACCGCCTGCACAACGCCGGCTTCGAAGCATACCTGGTGGGTGGCTGCATTCGCGACTCCCTGCTCGGGCGAATGCCCAAGGACTTCGATGTGGCCACCGATGCCACGCCGGAGCAGCTACGCGACCTGTTCCGCAACTCTCGGATCATCGGCAGACGTTTTCGCATCGTGCACGTACGCTTTGGGCGCGAGGTGATCGAAGTGACCACCTTTCGTGGCCGGCACGGCGATGACCATGGCGATCATATCGCCCAGCGGTCCGAGGAAGGCCTGCTGCTGCGCGACAACGTCTGGGGCAATATCGAGGAAGATGCCCTGCGCCGCGACTTCACCATCAACGCCCTGTACTACAGCATCGCCGACTTCTCGATTCACGATTTCACCGATGGCGTCCATGATATCGAGACCCGCACTCTGCGTCTGATCGGCGATCCGGAAACCCGCTACCGGGAAGATCCCGTGCGCATGCTGAGGGCCGTGCGATTCGCTGCCAAGCTCGACTTCCAGCTAGCACCGGCCACCGAAGCCCCCATCCGCGACCTGGCCCCCTTGCTGCTGCAGATCCCCCCGGCCCGCTTGTTCGACGAAATCCTCAAGCTGTTCATGGCCGGCCATGGCGTCACTACCTTCCGCCTGCTGCGCCACTATGGCCTGTTCGCCATGCTCTTCCCGGAAACCGAGGAAGTCATGGCCGAACAGCCCTGGGCGGAACCGCTCATCGAGGCAGCCCTGGCCAGTACCGACCGGCGCATCCACGAGGAACGGCCGGTAACGCCGGCATTCCTGTTCGCTGCGTTGCTGTGGGGCCCCAGCCAGCAGCGCCAGGCGGTGCTGGAAGCCGACGGCATGCCACCGATTCCCGCCCAGCAGGCAGCAGCACAGCAGGTCATCTCGCGCCAGCTGCAGCATGTCGCGATCCCCAAGCGCTTCAGCCTACCCATGCGCGACATCTGGGAACTGCAGCAGCGCCTGCCCAAGCGCAGCGGCAAGCGTGCCGCCCAGACCCGCGAACACCCACGCTTTCGCGCCGCCTACGATTTCCTGCTGCTGCGCGAGGCGGCCGGCGAGATCGCGCCGGGCCTTGGCGACTGGTGGACCGCCTATCAGGAGGGCGACGATCACCAACGCGGTCGACTGCTCGACAAGGCACAAGGCGACGAGGGTACTAGCGGCAACGGACGCGGCCGCCGTCGTCGACCTCGCAAGCGTCGTCGGCGCAGCACTCCGCCCAACGCATGAGCCTCGAGCGTCACGTCTACGTCGGGCTTGGCAGCAATCTCGACGATCCCTGCCGCCAAGTCACCCAAGCGCTGGGCGAGCTCGCCACGTTGCCGCTCACGCGACGACTCGGCGCCTCACGGCTCTATGCCAGTCGCCCGCAGGGCCCTCAGGACCAACCCGATTTCATCAATGCCGTGGCCTGGCTCGAAACACGGCTCTCGCCACTCGCCCTGCTCGATCAGTTGCAGGCGCTCGAACAGCGCCACCGTCGCGTACGCGGTCAGCGTTGGGGGCCGAGGAGTCTGGATCTCGACCTGCTACTCTACGGATCACGGCAGCTGCACCTGGCACGTCTCACGCTGCCACACCCGGAGATGCTTGGCCGACCTTTCGTGCTGGTACCGCTGGCCGAACTGGCCGCCCAGCGCCGTCTCCCCGACGGCCGTACCATTGCTCGAGCGGCAGAAGCGTTGGACGCGTCGGGGCTTCGAGCAGTGTTACCGGGCGACTGAGATGTCCCATCGACTGTTACCTATCGACACCTCGAGGGCTTTCAAGTAACAATTCCAGGTTACACCGAGGCCGAAAGCGAGCGGCCCCGACGACAACGATGAGAGCACGCCATGAAAACCGTGACCCTGAGCACGCTGAAGGCCTGCAAGCAAGCGGGCGAGCCCTTCAGCTGTCTCACCGCCTACGACGCTACCTTTGCCCGATCCGCCAGCGATGCCGGCATCGAGGTACTTCTGGTGGGTGACTCCCTGGGCATGGTGCTGCAGGGACATGCCAGCACGCTTCCGGTGACCCTCGACGACATCTGCTACCACACCCGCTGCGTGGCACGCGCCAAGGGAGCGAGCCTGCTGATGGTCGACCTGCCGTTCATGAGCAACGCCACTCTCGACACGTTGCTGAACGACGCCGGCGAACTGATGCGCGCCGGCGCCGAGCTGGTCAAGGTCGAGGGCGAGGCTTGGATGGCCGACGGCATCCGCGAACTGACCCGTCGCGGCGTGCCGGTATGCGCCCACCTGGGCCTCACCCCACAGACCGTCTATCAACTTGGCGGCTACAAGGTGCAGGGGCGCGACAGCGAACGCGCCGCCCAGATCCTGGAGGACGCACGCACCCTGGTGGACGCCGGCGCCTCCGTCATCCTGCTGGAATGCGTGCCGGCGAGTCTCGGGCGTGCGGTGAGCGAAGCGCTGGAGGTACCGGTGATCGGTATCGGTGCCGGCCCCGACACCGATGGCCAGATCCTGGTCATGCACGACGTGCTGGGCGTCACCGGCGGACGCAAGCCACGCTTCGTCAAGGATTTCATGGCCGAGTCCGACTCGATCCAGAACGCTTTCAGCCGCTATCGCGACGACGTCAAGGCACGCCGCTTTCCGGCCCCAGAGCACTGCTTCTAGTTTCCGGAGCCCATCCATCATGCGCACCCTGCGAGAGATTGCCGACCTGCGCGAGGCACTCCATGCCGTTCGCCGGCGCGACCAGCGCATCGCCCTGGTGCCCACCATGGGCAACCTGCACGCGGGCCATCTGGCCCTGGTGGAGGCTGCCCGTCGCCAGGCCGACGTGGTCGTGGCCACCATCTTCGTCAACCCGCTGCAATTCGGCCCCAGCGAGGATCTCGACGCCTACCCGCGGACCCTCGCCGACGACCAGACCCGACTCGAAGCCGCCGGCTGCGACCTGCTGTTCGTCCCGGACACCGCCACACTCTATCCTCGTGGCCTGACCGACCAGACCCAGGTATGCGTACCAGGAGTGAGCGAGGGGCTGTGCGGCGGTTCGCGTCCCGGTCACTTCGATGGCGTGGCCACCGTGGTCAGCATGCTCTTCAACCTGGTACAGCCGCATCTCGCCTGTTTCGGCGAGAAGGATTACCAGCAACTGGCGGTGATCCGCAAGCTGGTCACCGACCTGCACTTCCCGATCGAGATTCTTGGCGTGCCCATCGTGCGCGCCGCAGATGGCCTGGCGCTCTCCTCGCGAAACGGCTACCTCTCCGAAGACGAACGCCGCGTGGCGCCAATGCTCTACCGCACCCTGTGTCAGGCCCGCGACGCTCTGGAAACTGGCGAGCCCTCCGAGCCGGTGCTCTCCCAAGCCAACGAGGCTCTGCGCCAATCGGGATTCACGCCCGACTATCTGGAGCTGCGCGCCCGAGACCTGGGCCCCGTCACCGCGACGACCCGCGAGGCCGTGCTGCTCGCCGCGGCGAGGCTCGGCCCGACGCGCCTGATCGACAACCTGCTACTGACGCTGCCGTCCTGAAGCGGCATTCTTCCCTACGCCAACGCGCTTTCACGAGGACCTTCCACCGATGTACACCATCATGCTCAAGGCCAAGCTGCACATGGCCCGCGTCACCCACGCCGTGCTCAACTACGAGGGTTCCTGCGCCATCGACGGCGAACTGCTCGACATGGCCGGCATCCGCGAGAACGAGCAGATCCAGATCTACAACGTGGAAAACGGCCAGCGCTTCACCACCTATGCCATCCGCGCCGAAGAGGGGTCGAAGGTCATCTCGGTGAACGGCGCAGCAGCCCATCTCGCCGCTGCCGGCGACCGAGTGATCATCTGCAGCTACGCCCACTACAGCGAGGCGGAGCTCGAAGCACACGCCCCGGCACTGGTCTATCTCCAGGAAGGCAACGCCGTCAGCCATACCAGCAACGCCATTCCCGTGCAGCTCGCCTGAACGGCCCAAGCACGCTTCGAGCCACCCCGCTATACTCAAAGGTCGTAGAGTTCGCTGTTTCGGCCACGGGGACGTTGCCGCACCGCACAAGGCTCCCCTATGCTGACGGGGTAGACGCCCGTACTCACGTTCCAGGAGGTTCTTCTCATGCAAGAAGTGGTGATCGTTGCTGCCCGCCGCACCGCCGTCGGCGCCTTCGGCGGCTCTCTGGCCGGCATCCCCGCCAGCGACCTAGGCGCCTTGGTGATCAAGGACATTCTCGCCAACACCGGTGTCACCGGCGACCAGGTCGACGAAGTGCTGCTCGGCCAGGTGCTGACGGCCGGCGTCGGCCAGAACCCGGCACGCCAGGCCTCCATCAAGGCCGGGCTGCCCGATGCAGTGCCCGCCATGACCATCAACAAGGTATGCGGTTCGGGCCTCAAGGCACTGCACCTGGCTACCCAGGCGATTCGCTGCGGCGACGCCGAACTGATCCTCGCCGGCGGTCAGGAGAACATGTCGCTGGCCCCTCACGTGCTGCCCAATTCGCGCACCGGCCAGCGCATGGGCGACTGGAAGGCCATCGACTCCATGGTCCATGACGGCCTGTGGGATGCTTTCAACAACTACCACATGGGCGTCACCGCCGAAAACCTGGCTGAAAAGTACGGCATCACCCGCGAGGCCATGGACGCTTTCGCCGCCGCCTCCCAGCAGAAAGCCGCTGCGGCCATCAAGGAAGGCAAGTTCAAGGGGCAGATCGTTCCCGTGGAGGTTCCGCAGCGCAAGGGCGACCCGCTGGTCTTCGACACCGACGAGAACCCCCGCGAAGTCACCGCCGAGAAGCTGTCCGGCATGAAGCCCGCCTTCAAGAAGGACGGCACCGTCACCGCCGGCAATGCCTCGTCCATCAACGACGGTGCCGCCGTGGTGATGATCTGCTCTGCCGAGAAAGCCAAGCAGCTGGGCCTCGAGCCGCTAGCGCGCATCGCCGCCTACTCCAACGCCGCCGTTGATCCGGCAATCATGGGCATCGGCCCGGCACCGGCCACCCGCCGCTGCCTGGAAAAAGCCGGCTGGAGCCTGGACGATCTCGACCTGGTCGAAGCCAACGAAGCCTTCGCCGCCCAGGCGCTTTCCGTCAACAAGGAGCTCGGCTGGGACACCGACAAGGTCAACGTCAACGGCGGCGCCATCGCCATCGGCCACCCCATCGGCGCCTCCGGTTGCCGCATCCTGGTCACGCTGCTGCACGAGATGATGGCCCGCGACGCCAAGAAGGGCCTCGCAACGCTGTGCATCGGCGGCGGGCAAGGCGTGGCGCTGGCGATCGAACGGTAAGCGCGCTACGCGCGAGCTCGAAGCTCGAAGCTCGAAGCTCGAAGCTCGAAGCTCGAAGCTCGAAGCTCGAAGCTCGAAGCTCGAAGCTCGAAGCTCGAAGCTCGAAGCTCGAAGCTCGACAGCAGAGCCTAAAAGAAACCGCCCCCGCAGCCTGGCTGCGGGGGCGGTTCTTCTTCCGGCTTCAAGCTTCCGGCTTTCAGCCGCCATAGGCGGTCGCTTAAAGCTGGGGTTCCGCTTCAGCCTCGAAGGCGGCCTTCTCTTCCGGCGTGATCTCCTTGATGGAGAGCTTCACGCGGTTGCGGTTGTCGATGTCGAGCACCTTGACCACCACCTCGTCGCCCTCGTTGAGGAAATCGCGCACGTCATTGACCCGCTCGGGCACGATCTGCGAGATGTGCACCAGGCCGTCGGTGCCCGGCATGATGTTGACGAAGGCGCCGAAGTCGGCGATGCGCACCACCTTGCCGCGGTAGAGCTTGCCGATCTCCGCTTCGGCGGTGATGGCGAGCACGGTGTCGATGGCCTTCTTGGCCGCCGCCTTGTCCTCGGCGTAGATGCGCACGGTACCGTCATCGTCCAGATCGATGGAGGCACCGGTGTCGTCGCAGATCTTGCGGATGGTGGCGCCGCCTTTGCCGATGACGTCGCGAATCTTGTCCGGGTCGATCTTGATGGTGGCCATGGAGGGCGCATTCTCGGAGACTTCGGCACGGCTCTGACCGATCACGGCGTTCATCTGCTCGAGGATGGTCAGGCGCGCTTCGTTTGCCTGCTGGAGGGCCTGCTCCATGATCTCTTCGTTGATGCCTTCGATCTTGATGTCCATCTGCAGGGCGGTAACGCCCTCGGCGGAACCGGCCACCTTGAAGTCCATATCGCCCAGATGGTCTTCATCACCGAGAATGTCGGTCAGCACGGCAAAGCCGTCGTCGTCCTTGACCAGCCCCATGGCGATGCCCGCCACCGGCGCCTTCATCGGCACGCCGGCGTCCATCAGTGCCAGTGAGGAACCGCACACGGAGGCCATGGAACTCGAGCCGTTGGACTCGGTGATCTCGGAAACCACGCGGATGGTATAGGGGAACTCGTCATCGCTGGGCAGCATGGCCTCCACGCCACGCCGGGCCAGACGGCCGTGGCCGATCTCACGACGCTTGGGGCCGCCCATGAAGCCGGCCTCGCCCACGCAGTAGGGCGGGAAGTTGTAGTGCAGCAGGAAACGGTCCTTGCGCTCGCCTTCCAGCGACTCGATGAGCTGGGCATCGCGCAGCGTGCCCAGGGTGGCGATGACGATCGCCTGTGTCTCGCCGCGCGTGAAGATCGCCGAGCCATGGGTCTTGGGCAAGGTGCCCACCTCGATGGACAGCGGTCGCACGGTGCGGTTGTCGCGGCCGTCGATGCGTGGCTCGCCCTTGATGACGCGAGAACGCACGACGCGCTTTTCGAGGCTCTCGAAGGCACCCTTCACCTCGGCAGCATCGAATCGGCCCTCTTCCTCACCGCCCAGCTTCTCGACTGCCTCGGCCTTGAGGGCAGAGAGCGCTTCCTGGCGGGCCAGCTTGTCGGTGATGCGATAGGCCTCGCCCACCTTGGTCTCGAAGGCCTCGGCCACGGCGCTCTTGAGCGCGGTGTTCTCGGCTGGTGGCTGCCAATCCCACTTGGGCTTGCCGGCCTCGGCGACCAGCTCGTTGATGGCGCCGATGGCGACCTGCATTTCCTGATGCGCAAAGAGTACCGCTCCGAGCATTTCGTCCTCGAGCAGCTCCTTGGCCTCGGACTCGACCATCAGAACGGCTTTCTCGGTACCGGCCACCACCATGTCCAGCTCGGAGCCGGTGAGCTCCTCGACGGTGGGGTTGAGGAAGTAGCCCTTGTCCTCGGTGAAACCGACGCGGGCGGCACCGATGGGGCCGTTGAACGGCACGCCGGAGACGGCCAGCGCCGCCGAGGTACCGAGCATCGCGGCGATGTCCGGGTCATGGTTGCGGTCGGTGGAGAGCACGGTGCAGATCACCTGCACCTCGTTCATGAAGCCCTTGGGGAACAGCGGGCGGATCGGGCGGTCGATCAGCCGCGAGGTGAGAGTTTCCTTCTCGGTGGGACGCCCCTCGCGCTTGAAGAAACCGCCGGGGATCTTGCCCACCGCGTAGGTCTTCTCCTGATAATGGACGGAGAGGGGGAAGAAGGGCTGGGTCGGGTTCGCCTCCTTCTTCGCCACCACGGTGCACAGCACTACGGTATCGTCCATGGTGACCATCACGGCACCGGTAGCCTGGCGGGCGATGCGCCCAGTCTCCAGGGTGACGGTGCTGCGACCGTACTGAAACGTTTTCTTGACCGGATTCACGGCGACTTCCTTCAACTTTTCGATCTCATGTATGGGTCGTTTCGACTCGGCGACCATTTTAGGGGTTGACGCGCGCCGGGGCCACCGGTTAGCGACATTTCCGTCGGACAGTCGTCGATCTCCACGCAGCCCGGGCTTGATCCGGCGACAGGCCTTCGAGGAGGCGCTGTGAACCCTCCCTGGGCGCTACTTTTGCCTTCCCTGGCAAAAGACCTCCTCTGCGGCCTGTCCTCGGCACCCCTCGCGCGGCGGCTTCACATACGCGAAACGGGCAGCCCGATGGCTGCCCGTTTCGAATGGCCTGAAGAAAAGGTGATTTCGCGTAACGAGCGACGAGAGGCTGGTTGCCGCCGGTGCGCAGAACCGAGCGTAGCGACAAAACATCCGGAGGATGGCCCCGAGGGGGTGAGGAACCGAAGGTTCCGAATCAACCGGAGTGTAGCTCGCTACATGAGGATTCCGACGGTCCGACGCTTCGGCACGGCGACCAGGATATCGAGCGCAGTAGCGAAATACCCTTTTCTTTAGCGACGCAGGCCCAGACGCTGGATCAGCGACTGATAGCGCTCGAGGTCCTTGCGCTTCAGATAGTCCAGCAGCTTGCGGCGCTGGTTGACCATGCGGATCAGACCACGACGCGAGTGGTGATCCTGCTTGTTGGTCTTGAAGTGATCCTGCAGGCCGTCGATGTTGGCGCTCAGCAGGGCCACCTGTACTTCGGGGGAACCGGTGTCGTTCTCGACTCGGCCGTATTCCTTGACGATCTCGGCCTTCTGTTCGGCTGTCAGTGCCATCTGTCTCTCCAATCAGCAATATGCCTGAATGATGTGAATGGGTGAGACCACGCATATTTGCAGTCTCGGCGTTGCTCCCTGATCGCCACATGGCGGCTTCGTCAATGGGCTGCCCCGCTGAGCAGCCGTTTCGGCGCCACTTCCTGTGGCGTCGTTACCACGCCGAGGCCCAGGAAGGTCTCGTCGCGGTAGAGTCTCGGCGTTTCGCCTTCGGTCAGGCCGTGCGCCACCCGGGCCGACTGGCCATGAGTGAGCCGACTGGCCGCTTCGTCTCCCACCGTCAACCGCGGCAGGTGTTCGACCAGCACGTCGGCGGGCAGCAGCATCCCCTCGCGGGCCGCCTGGTCGGGCAGTGCCTCCAGCGCCTCGAGCGTCACCATGTCATCGCCGGTGAACGGTCCGGTGGCAAGCCGCCGCAGTGCGCTGATGTGCGCCCCACAGCCCAGTGCCTGGCCGATGTCTTCGGCGAGCGTGCGGATGTAGGTGCCCTTGCTAACCCGCACCTCCAGCTCGAAGGCCTCGCCCTCGAAGGCGAGAAGCCGGGCATCATACACCGTCACGCGCCGCGCTGCACGCGCAACCGACTTGCCTTCGCGGGCCAGCTCATAGAGCTTGCGGCCCTGGTGCTTGAGTGCCGAGTACATGGGCGGCACCTGCTCGATCTCACCGAGAAAGTGTGCGAGAACGCCCTCGATATCGGCTTCATGAAACCGGGGCACCTCGCCACGCGCCACCACTTCGCCTTCGGCGTCACCGCTATCGGTGACCGTTCCCAGCTCCACTCGAGTACGATAGACCTTGTCTGCGTCGAGCAGAAAGGCGGTAAACTTGGTCGCCTCTCCGAAGCACACCGGCAGCAGTCCGGTGGCCATGGGGTCGAGCGTACCGGTGTGCCCGGCTTTCTGCGCCTGCAGCAGGTGCCTGGCACGCTGCAGGGCATGGTTGCTCGACACGCCTCGGGGCTTGTCGAGCAGCATCACCCCGTCCACCGGCAGGCCTCGACGGCGACGTGCCATCAGCCGCGCTCTTCCCCGCCGTTGCCATCCTCTTCGCCTTCGTGACGGGCACGATCGCTCTCGACCGCCTCGTCGATCAATGACGACAACCGCTGGCCACGCACCACGCTCTCATCGAAATGAAAACGCAGCTCCGGCACGTGGCGCAGTTTGATGCGCCGGGCGATCTGACTGCGCAGAAAACCTGCGGCATTCTTAAGCACCTGGAGATTCTCCCGGATGCGCTCCGGGCTCTCCTCGCCGAGCAGCGTCACGTAGACATCGGCATAGCCGAGGTCGCGGCTGACCGTGACGCCACTGACGGTGACCATCCCCAGGCGCGGATCCTTGACCTCGCGCTGGATCAGCACCGCCAACTCTTTCTGCAGCTGGTCGCCGACCCGATCGGTCCGCTTGAACTCGCGCATGCTCGGCTCCGCTTAGAGCGTCCGCTCGACCTTGACCTGATCGAAGACCTCGATCTTGTCGCCGACCTGAACGTCGTTGTAGTTCTTCACACCGATGCCGCACTCCATGCCGTTGCGCACTTCCTGGACGTCGTCCTTGTAGCGGCGCAGCGACTCGAGCTCGCCCTCGTAGATCACCACGTTGTCGCGCAGCACGCGGATCTTCTTGTTGCGGAAGACGTTGCCTTCGACGACCATGCAGCCGGCCACGGCGCCGATCTTGGGCGCACGGAAGACGTCGCGAACTTCGGCCACGCCGACGATCTCTTCCTTCCACTCCGGCTCGAGCATGCCGCTCATGGCCTTCTTGACGTCATCGATCAGCTGGTAGATGACGCTGTAGTAACGCAGCTCCAGCCCTTCGCGCTCGATGATCTCGCGGGCCGCGGCATCGGCACGCACGTTGAAACCGATGACGATGGCTTCGGAGGCCAGCGCCAGGTTGGCATCGGTACCGGTGATGCCACCCACCCCGGAAGAGACCACGGACACTTGCACCTCATCGGTGGAAAGCTCCTCGAGCGCGCCCTTGATCGCTTCCAGAGAGCCCTGGACGTCGGCCTTGAGCACGATGTTGAGCTTGGCCGCCTCTTCCTGGCCCATCTGGCTGAACATGTTCTCCAGCTTGGCCTTCTGCTGGCGAGCCAGGCGCACCTCGCGGTACTTGCCCTGGCGGAAGTTGGCCACTTCGCGGGCCTTCTTCTCGTCGGCCACGACCATGAAGTCGTCACCCGCCTCGGGCGTGCCGTCGAGGCCCTGGATCTCCACCGGCATGCCGGGGCCGGCCTCGTCGACCTGCTTGCCGAGCTCGTTGGTGAGCGCTCGGACGCGACCGTAGTGCAGACCGGCCAGCACGATGTCGCCTTTCTTCAGAGTGCCGTTCTGCACCAGCACGGTAGCCACGGGGCCGCGGCCCTTGTCGAGCCGCGACTCGATGACCACGCCCTTGCCGGGTGCTTCGGGCACGGCCTTCAGCTCGAGCACCTCGGAGACCAGCAGAATGGCTTCCAATAGCTCGTCGACGCCCTCACCGGTGTGAGCCGACACGTGCACGAACTGGGTGTCACCCCCCCACTCCTCGGAAATGACGCCGTGCTGGGAGAGCTCGTTCTTGACGCGGTCCGGGTCGGCGCCCGGCTTGTCCATCTTGTTGACCGCCACCACCAACGGCACCTCGGCCGCCTTGGCATGCTCGACGGCCTCGATGGTCTGCGGCATGACGCCATCGTCGGCGGCCACCACCAGGATGACCACGTCGGTCGCCTTGGCACCCCGCGCACGCATGGCGGTGAAGGCGGCGTGGCCGGGCGTGTCCAGGAAGGTCACGCCGCTACCGTGATTGCCTTTCACCTGATCGCCCTTCACGTGGTAGGCACCGATATGCTGGGTGATGCCCCCCGCTTCGCCGGTGGCCACCTTGGCCTTGCGAATGTAATCGAGCAGCGAGGTCTTGCCATGGTCGACGTGGCCCATCACTGTGACCACCGGGTCGCGGGTGACCTCATCGCCCTCGTAGGAGATCGCTTCGAGCACTTCGGTTTCCAGGGCGTCATCCTTGACCAGCTTGGGCTTGTGTCCCATTTCTTCGACCACGATGGCCGCAGTATCCTGGTCGATGGTCTGGTTGATGGTCACCGCCGCGCCCATGGTGAACATGGTCTTGATGACTTCGTTGGCCTTGATCGACATCTTGTCGGCCAGGTCGGCAACGCTGATCGACTCGGGAATCGACACTTCACGAACGATCGGCTGGGTCGGCTTCTGAAAACCGTGCTTGCCGCCGCCCTGGACGCCACCCCGACGACCACCGCGGCGCTCGGCACGCTTGGCCTTCTTGCCGCCACGACGACGCTCCTCGCGATCACCGCGATCGTCGTCGTCACGCTCGTGGCGTCCCTTCTTGCCGCCCTTGCCGCTGGCTTTCTTGACCGCCGCGCGTCGCGGCTCGGGGCGACCCTCCTTGGGCGGTGCCGGGGCTTCTTCGGGCGCCGGTGTCTCGCTGTCGAGTTCCGGCACCGGAATCTCGGGCTCGACCGATGCAGCCGGAGGCTGCTCGGCCTCGGATTTCTCGGTTTCCACCTTGGCGGCCGCTTCGCGTGCCGACTCCTCGGCGGCGCGCGCACGCGCCTGCTCGGCTTCGCGCTCGGCCTCTGCCTGCTGCGAGTCGGCCATGTCGCCGACCAGCTGCCGCGGGCCGGCGTCTTCCTCCGCCGCAGGCTGCTCGTCTTCCTTGGCGTCTTCACGTTTCACGTAGGTGCGCTTCTTGCGTACCTGGACTTCGATGCTCTTGCCCCGTTCGCCGGTCTTGATGCGACTGCGCGTCTTGCGCGTCAGGGTGATGCGATTACGAGCGCCGGCACCGCCGCCGCCATGGCTCTTGGTCAAGTAATCCAGCAGCTGCCGCTTGTCCTCCTCGGACACGGCATCGCTCTCGGACTTGTGGGCGAGCCCGGCTTCTTTCATCTGTTCCAGCAGGCGGGGCACGTCGCGTCCCACCTTCGCTGCAAAATCTTTAACGGTCATTTCCGACATGTTGACCCTCCTCAGCCCGTGACCCGTTTTACTGTTCGCCTGCGAACCATGGCGCACGGGCAGTCATGATCAGTGCTGCAGCGCGCTCTTCGTCCATGTCCTCGATGTCCATCAGATCATCGACGGACTGCTCGGCCAGATCCTCCATGGTGATGATGCCCCGGCTGGCCAGGATGAAGGCCAGGTGGCGCTCCATGCCGTCCATTTCAAGGAGATCCTCGGCCGGCTGGGCACCATCCAACTCCTCCTCGGAGGCAATCGCCAGGTTGAGCAGCTCATCCTTGGCACGCGCCCGAAGCTCTTCCACCAGATCCTCGTCGAGTTCCTCGATCTCGAGCATCTCCTCGAGAGGCACGTAGGCGATCTCTTCCAGCGTGGTGAAGCCCTCCTCGACCAGCAGCCGGGCGAGGTCCTCCTCGATGTCCAGGTGCTGGATGAAGCGCTCGACCAGATCGTCGATTTCCTGCTCGCGCTTGTCCTCGGCTTCGCTCTCGGTCATGACGTTGAGTCGCCACCCGGTGAGTTCGGAAGCCAAGCGCACGTTCTGGCCGCTGCGACCAATGGCCTGGGCCAGGTTGTCCTCGGCGACCGCCACGTCCATGGCGTGAGTCTCTTCGTCGACGAGGATCGAGCCGACATCCGCCGGCGCCATGGCGTTGATCACCAACTGCGCCGGGTTGTCGTCCCATAGCACGATGTCCACGCGCTCGTTCTGCAGCTCACTGGACACCGCCTGCACCCTTGAGCCGCGCATACCCACGCAGGCGCCCACCGGATCGATGCGCCGATCGTTGGTCTTCACCGCGATCTTGGCTCGCGAGCCGGGATCGCGCGCCGCGCCCTTGATCTCGATGAGCTGCTCGGCGATCTCCGGCACCTCGATCTTGAACAGCTCGATGATCAGCTCCGGACAGGTGCGCGACAGGATCAACTGCGCGCCGCGTGCCTCGGCATCGACCTTGGTGAGCAGTGCCCGGACACGATCGTTCATGCGATAGCGCTCGCCGGGAATCATCTCGCTGCGCGGCAGGAAAGCCTCGGCGTTGTCGCCCAGATCGATGATGAGCCCATCGCGTGTCGTCTTCTTGACGATGCCGGCCACCAGCTCACCTTCTCGCTCGGCGTACTGGCGCACCACTTCGGCGCGCTCCGCTTCGCGCACCTTCTGCACGATCACTTGCTTGGCGGTCTGAGCGGCGATGCGTCCGAAGGCGGCGTTCTCGATCTGCTCCTCGACCACATCGCCCAGCGTCAATGGCGGATCGCGGCGCTCGGCGAAGGATTGCTTGATCTCGGCGTCGGGATTTTCGAACTCATCGTCTTCGACCACCACCCAGCGACGAAACGTCTCGTAGTCGCCGGTCTGGCGATCGATCTTGACCCGCACGCTGACTTCCTGACCATCGAAGCGCTTGCGCGATGCGCTGGCCAATGCTGCCTCGACGGCCTCGAAGATCACCTCGCGGGACACGCCCTTTTCGTTGGAGATCGCATCAACGACCGTCAGAATTTCTTTACTCATGCCTTTGCCTCGCCAGAAAACCTGTCCTTATCCATCGGCCTTACGACTCGAAAGAGGGCACCACGCGTGCCTGGTCGATGGTATCGATGGGAAAGCAATATTCCTCGCCGTCGAGTTGCAGCAGAACGTCATCTCCTTCAGTACCGGCCAGCAACCCTTGAAACTTGCGACGCCCCTCGAACGGTACCCGCAACTTCAGGGTCACCAGGTGGCCACGAAAGCGGGAAAACTGATCGAGCGTGAAGAGCGGACGATCCATGCCCGGCGAGGACACTTCCAGGCGATATTCGCCGGCGATCGGATCCTCGACGTCGAGCACGGCACTCACCTGACGGCTGACGTCGGCACAGTGCTCGACGGTCACGCCCTCGGCATGATCAATGTAGATCACCAGCCGGGAGTGCTTGCCCTGGGACAGGTAGTCGATGCCCCATAGCTCGAATCCCATGGCGGTGACCACCGGCTCGATCAGCGCATGCAGCGCGGCGTCCTTGAGTGCCACAGAGAAAGCTCCTACAGCCGTTGCATCAGGCACCTGGCCGGGAGTGAACAGGGAAGCTAGGTGGCTGATTGGCGTTGCCCGAACCGACCCATCTCTCGTTGCGGAGGATGAGCCGCTAACAAAAAGCCCCTTCGCAGGAAGGGGCCTTTCACAAGAAACCTGTTACACCACTTCTCGAAGCACGCTTGCCGTCTGCAAGACATCGGGAAGATGGTAGCGGGGGCCGGATTCGAACCGACGACCTTCGGGTTATGAGCCCGACGAGCTACCAGGCTGCTCCACCCCGCATCATTCCAGGTCGGCGATTGTAGGCGCTTGACCGAAAAGCGTCAAGACAAAGCGGCGCTTTCGCTACAATCTTTCTGGTGCCAATCCTGCGTTGCGACGACCGAAACCCGCCAGCGGCGCGCTTCGGGATACAGATGGTGCCGAAGGCGGGACTTGAACCCGCACGGCCGTAAGGCCACTACCCCCTCAAGATAGCGTGTCTACCAATTCCACCACTTCGGCAAATGACTGTGGAGAAGCGCAGTCTAGTCGCTGCTTTCCTCCAGCACTGGCGCAGCATTATCCACGTCACTGCCCTCGTCGTCAAGGCTCGGCGTGCCGCGCTGCTGGTCGATCAGCTCGGCATCGGGGATCCCCGCTTCGGGCGCCTCACCGGCCTGAGAGGCGAAGTAGGCGAGCGTCAGCGAAGTGACGAAGAAAGCTGCAGCAAGCACCGCCGTGGCCCGTGACAGAAATCCGCCCGAGCCGCGTGAGCCGAAGACGGTCTGCGAGGCACCGCCACCGAAGGCGGCGCCGGCTTCGGCCCCCTTACCCTGCTGAAGCAGGATGAGAGCAACCAGGGCGATCGCGATCACCACATGGATCATGAGAATGGCAACTTGCATGGTTTCAACCTGCTGACTGGCAAATGGCTAGGAAGTCGTCGACCTGGAGGGAGGCTCCACCCACCAGGCCGCCGTCGATATCCGGCTGGGCGAGCAGCTCGCCCGCGTTGGCGGCCTTCATGCTGCCGCCATAAAGAACCTGCATGCCCTCGGCGAGAGTCGGAGAATACTCCGCCAGACACGCACGAATCGCCGCATGCACCGACTGGGCCTGCTCGGGACTGGCAGTCCTGCCGGTGCCGATGGCCCACACCGGCTCGTAGGCCAGTACCAGGCGGCTACGTTCATCGGGGTCGAGGGCATCGCATACGGCCGCGAGCTGGCCGAGCACCACGGCCTCGGTGCGACCGGCCTCGCGCTGCTCGAGCGTTTCGCCGAGGCACAGCACCGGTGTCAGGTCGTGCGCCAGCGCCGCCTTGACGCGCGCCAGCACGGCAGCGTCGTCCTCACCGAACAGGCTGCGCCGCTCGGAATGGCCGACCAGCACCAGCCGCGCTCCCACATCGGCCAGCATGCCACCGCTCACTTCACCGGTGAAGGCACCGCCGGTACGATCGCTCAGGGTTTGAGCCCCCACCATCAGCGGCGTGTCCCGAAAAGCGTCGGCCGCAGCGTTCAGATAGGGAAAGGGCACCATCAGCGCCACTTCCACCCGGGCCGGCAGCGCGACGGCCGCGAAGGTCTGTCGGAAAGCTTCGACCAGCGCCAGGGAGCCGTTCATCTTCCAGTTGCCGGCGACCAGCAGCGTTCGCATGCGCGATCCTCTTTCAAAGTGGTGCGAAATGGTATAGGAGCCCCCGTATCAACACAACCATGGACGAGGCGGTCAAGCCAGTTCGCTCGTCACCTCTTCGGCAATGCGCTGCGCCAGGGCATCGACGTCGAAATGGGCGCGCCCCTCGACCATCACGCGCAACAACGGTTCGGTGCCGGAGGGACGCAGCAGCACGCGCCCCTCGTCACCGAGCGTCTCTTCCACGGCGGCGACGCTGCGCTGCACCGCTTTGCAGCGCATCAGCGCACCCGCATCGGTACCCGGCGTCAGGCGCACGTTGACCAACGCCTGGGGCACCTTCTCCAGGCCGGCCAGCAGCCCGGCCAACGGCTTGGCTTCGTTGACCATGATCGCCAGCACCTGCAGTGCCGAGACGATGCCATCGCCGGTGGTCTGGACATCGGCACACACGATGTGGCCGGAAGACTCGCCACCGAGCTGCCACCCGTTGGCCGCCATCCGCTCCACCACGTAGCGGTCGCCGACCTTGGCTCGCTCGAAGGGGATTCCCATGGCCTCGAGGGCCATGGCCAGGCCAAAGTTGGTCATCAGGGTACCCACCACGCCGCCCGACATCATGCCGCGCTCATGGCGATCACGGGCAATCAGGTAGAGGATGTCGTCGCCGTCGATCTCGCGGCCATCGGCATCCACCATCAAAACGCGGTCGCCGTCACCGTCGAAGGCCACCCCCAGGTCGGCGCCTTGCTGGATCACGGCGGCACGCAGGCTGGCGGGTGACGTCGATCCGACGTGTCGATTGATGTTGAGGCCGTCTGGGTTGGCCCCTACCAGACTCACCTCGGCACCCAGTTCGCGGAACACGCTGGGCGCGATGTGGTAGGTGGCGCCATGAGCACAATCGAGCACCACCTTGAGGCCATGCAGACTGACCCGATTGGGAATGGTCGACTTGCAGAACTCGATATAGCGCCCGGCGGCATCGTCGATGCGCATCGCCTTGCCCAGCCGGTCCGCCGCCACCGTGGTCAACGGCTCTTCGAGCATGGCCTCGATCCGTTCTTCGATACCGTCATCGAGCTTGGTCCCGGCGCTCGAGAAGAACTTGATGCCATTATCGGCGAAGGCGTTGTGCGAGGCCGAGATGACGATGCCGGCATCGGCGCGAAAGGTGCGAGTCAGGTAAGCGATACCCGGCGTCGGCATGGGGCCGAGTAGCGCCACGTCCACGCCGGCGGCCGAGAGGCCGGCCTCCAGCGCCGATTCGAACATGTAACCGGAGATGCGCGTATCCTTGCCGATCAGCACGCGCGTACGCCCCGACTCCCGTGCCAGCACGCGGCCCATGGCCCAGCCCAGTTTGAGCATGAAATCCGGGGTGATGGGGTAATCCCCCACCCTGCCGCGGATGCCGTCGGTGCCGAAATAGCGTCGTGTCATTAGCAACCTTCCTTGAGTACGGCCCAGGTCATGTTGATGGCGTCGAGTGCAGGCCCGACATCGTGGACGCGCACGATCCTCGCCCCGCGCTCGACGGCCAGCGCCGCCAGCGCCAGCCCCCCCGATAGACGCTCCTCCACCGGCCGGGCAAGAACCTTGCCGATCATGCTCTTGCGCGACATGCCCACGAGCAACGGCAGGCCGAGCCGCTCCAGGCGGTCGAGCCGGTTGAGCAGGCGCAGATTGTGCTCCACGGTCTTGGCAAAGCCGAACCCGGGATCGAGCAGCAGCCGCTCGCGACGCAGGCCCGCCGCCTCGCAGGCAGCCACCCGGGCGGCCAGGAAGTCGAACACGACCTCCTCTACGGGCCGGTCGTAATACGGGGCATTCTGCATGTCGCCGGGCTCGCCCTGCATGTGCATCAGGCACACCGGCAGGCCGCTGGTGGCCGCCGCCTTCATGGCCCCTTCCCGCTGCAAGCTCCGCACGTCATTGAGCATGCCGGCACCGGCCTGAGCCGCCGCCTGCATCACCTCCGGGCTGCTGGTATCCACCGACACCAAGGCATCGAGCTCGCTGACGAGCGCTTCGACCACCGGAAGCACGCGGTCCAGCTCCTGCTGCACCGGAATCGGTACCGCCCCGGGGCGAGTCGACTCACCGCCCACGTCGACGATCGCCGCCCCCTCGGCCAGCAGTCGCTCGGCATGGCGCAGCGCTTCGTCACGAGCATTGTGACGACCGCCATCCGAGAAGGAGTCGGGAGTGACGTTGAGCACCCCCATCACGCGGGGAAAGGAGATGTCGAGCCGGTGGCGGCCACACGGCAGCCAGGTGGGCGACGCGCTATCCATCATGTCTCGTTCCTGTGGCGAAAAGGATCACGAAGAATCCGCCAAGGGTACCACAAACGGCAAAGGCGCCCCGCAGGGCGCCTGCTGCTGCGAGCTCGCGGCCTCAGGAACCGGCCGGCCCGCCCAATGGGTCGGAAGGACGGCGACGCGGCTCGTCGTCCTCCTCGTCGTCCCCGTTCCCATCATCGGCCGCCGGTTCGTTGTCGGCCGGTTGGATGTCATCGGCGGTGACCGGCGAGCCGCTGCCGGAAGAATCGCCATCTTCCCAATCCTTGGGTGGGCGAGGCGTACGACCCTCCATGATGTCCTTGAGTTGATCGGCATCGATGGTCTCGTACTGCATGAGCGCCTCGGCCATGGCATCGAGCTTGTCGCGATTGTCCTCGAGAATCTGCTTCGCCTTGGCATAGCACTCGTCGATGATCTTGCGCACTTCCTTGTCGAGCTTGGTAGTGGTCTCGCCCGACTTGAGCTTGCCGCCCTGACCCGGGCCGCCGAGGAACTGGTGCGACTCGTCCTCGTCGTACATCACCGGCCCCATCTCCTCGGAGAGCCCCCACTTGGCGACCATGTTGTGGGCCAGCTCGGTGGCACGCTTGATGTCGTTCGACGCACCGGTGGTGACGCCGTTGGGACCCAGCGTCATCTCTTCGGCGATGCGGCCGCCGAACAGCGAGCAGATCTGACTGATGATCTGCTGACGCGACAGACTGTAGCGGTCCTGCTCGGGCAGGAACATGGTCACGCCCAGCGCGCGACCGCGCGGAATGATGGTCACCTTGTAGACCGGGTCATGCTCCGGCATCACCAGACCGATGATGGCGTGCCCGGACTCGTGGTAGGCGGTATTGAGCTTCTCCTTCTCGGTCATGACCATGGAGCGGCGCTCGGCGCCCATCATGATCTTGTCCTTGGCCAGCTCCAGCTCCTCCATGCCCACCAGGCGCTTGTTGCGCCGTGCGGCGAACAGCGCCGCCTCATTGACCAGGTTGGCCAGGTCGGCACCCGAGAAGCCCGGCGTACCGCGGGCGATCAACGTCGGCTTGACGTCGTCGGCCAACGGCACCTTGCGCAGATGCACGTTGAGGATGTGTTCGCGACCGCGAATGTCGGGCAGCGGCACCACCACCTGCCGGTCGAAGCGGCCCGGGCGCAGCAGCGCCGGGTCGAGCACGTCGGGACGGTTGGTGGCGGCGATGACGATGATGCCTTCGTTGGCCTCGAAGCCATCCATCTCTACCAGCAGCTGGTTGAGCGTCTGCTCGCGCTCATCGTTGCCGCCGCCCATGCCGGCGCCGCGCGAGCGGCCCACGGCATCGATCTCGTCGATGAAGATGATGCACGGCGCCTGTTTCTTGGCCTGCTCGAACATGTCGCGTACGCGCGACGCGCCCACGCCGACGAACATCTCGACGAAGTCCGAACCGGATATCGAGAAGAAGGGTACCTTGGCCTCGCCGGCGATGGACTTGGCGAGCAACGTCTTGCCGGTACCGGGCGGGCCCACCATGAGAACGCCACGCGGGATCGTCCCACCCAGGCGCTGAAACTTGGAAGGATCGCGCAGAAAGTCGACCAGTTCCTCGACTTCTTCCTTGGCTTCGTCGCAGCCGGCCACGTCGGAGAAAGTGGTCTTGACCTGATCGTGGGAGAGCAGCTTGGCCTTGGACTTGCCGAAGCTCATCGGCCCGCCCTTGCCGCCGCCGCCGCCCTGCATCTGACGCATGAAGAACATGAAGATGGCAAGGATCAGCAGGATCGGGAAGCTGGCGATCAGCAGCCGAGTCCACAGGCTCTGCTGTTCGGGCTCCTTGCCCACCACCGTCACGTCGTTGGCCAGCAGATCATCCATCAGCTTGGGATCATCCGCCGCCGGTCGGATGGTCTGGAACTGCGAACCATCGTTGCGCTCACCGGTAATGGTGTAGCCATCGATGGTGACGCTGCGTACCTGCTGATTCTGCACCTGTTGGACGAACTGCGAGTAGTTCATCGTCTGCGGGGTGCTATCGACGCTGAAGTTGTTGAACACCGTCAGCAGCACTGCCGCGATGACCAACCACAGAATCAGGTTCTTTGCCATATCATTCAAGGGAGTACCCTCACTACAAGCAACTGTCGGCCAATGACGCCTAGGTCTGGGACCACGCGTACGACACTGGCGTTCCCACGCCATGGCCGTTTGGCCGTCTAGACTCACTGTGACACAGATGAGCCGCCTTGTCCGGCCATTACGCCATTAGTCTGTTTCTATCGGCAGCCGAGCCCTCGGCTGCCGGACATCGAGCGGCCGAGCTTCGCTCAGCCACGAAATCCGTCTGCCAGCAGGTAGACCTCACGAGAACGCGAACGTGACGCCTCCGGCTTGCGCGTGACGACCCGTCGAAAGCGTTCGCGCAGCGCCTTGAGATAGGCGTCGAAACCCTCACCCTGGAACACCTTGGCGAGGAAACGCCCCTCCGGCCTGAGCGTCTGCTGGGCCAGGTCCATGGCCAGCTCCACCAGGTACATCGCCTGGGGTTGGTCGATGGCGGCCATGCCACTCATGTTGGGGGCCATGTCCGACATCACAAGGTCCACCTCGCGATCGCCCAGCGCAGCGAGAATCGACTCGAGCACCGCCTCTTCGGTGAAATCGCCCTGAATGAACTCGACGCCGGCCAGGGCATCCATCTCGAGAATGTCGGAAGCGATCACCAGCCCCTCGGGCCCCACCTTTTCCGCCGCCACCTGGCTCCAGCCGCCGGGCGCGGCCCCCAGGTCGATCACCGTCATGCCGGGCCGCAGCAGGCGGTCCTTTTCATCGAGCGCCAACAACTTGTAACTGGCGCGGCTGCGATAGCCGTCCTGCCAGCTTTGCTGCACGAAGCGATCGTCGAAATGCTCCTTGAGCCAGCCGGATCGACGACGCGAGGCGCCATCGCGCGAGGAAGGAGTGGAACGAGCCACGACATCACCTTGACAACGAAACGGGTAAGCGTGAAGAGGGCCAGGGGCCCACGGGCGGCGTAGGATGCGAATTGGCGGGGCTCCGCCATGCTTTCGCCAACTGGCGTTTCCCCGTACCATAGCGGGCTGCGCGCAACCGGGAAGACGCAAGATACCATGAGCTTGTCACAGGCACAAAAGAAAGCATTTCGCAGCATCGGGCATTACTTGAACCCGGTGGTCACGGTCTCCGAGAACGGCCTCTCCGAGGGCGTGCTGGACGAACTCGACCGGGCGCTGACCGACCATGAGCTGATCAAGGTCAAGCTCGCCCTGGCCGAGCGCGACGACCGCGCCACCATGCTCGACGAGTTGCTGAAAGCCAGCAACGCCGAAGCGGTGCAAACCATCGGCAAGGTGGCCCTGCTCTACCGGGCGAGCCCCCAAGGCAACCCCAAACTCTCCAACGTCAAACGCTTCGAGAACCATCACGGGCGGCGCTGACGCGCCAGCGGTGAGCTTCGGGCTCCGGGCGGCGAGCAACTTCACAAAAAGCCCGCGATCGATTGTCGCGGGCTTTCGCTGGATCGTAGCTCGTAGCTCGTAGCTCAGAGATGCTCGACCCCGGCGATCTCGTACTCGACTTCGCCGCCAGGTGTCTTGACCACCACCACGTCGCCCTCCTCTTTGCCGATCAAGGCCCGAGCGATGGGCGAGGTGACCGAAATACGTCCCTCTTTGATGTTCGCCTCATCCTCGCCGACGATGCGGTAGCGCACCTCCTCGTCGGTATCGAGGTTGATCAGCTCCACCGTAACGCCAAAGATCACCTTGCCGGTCTTGGGCAGCTTGGTGACGTCGATCACCTGGGCGCTGGAGAGCTTGCTCTCGATCTCCTGAATGCGCCCTTCGATGAAGCCCTGCTGCTCTCGGGCGGCGTGGTACTCGGCATTCTCCTTGAGATCACCGTGCTCACGGGCTTCGGCGATGGCGGCGATCACCCTGGGGCGCGCCTCGCTCTTGAGTTCCTCGAGCTCCTTGCGCAGGCGCGCCTCCCCAGCAACGGTCATCGGGACCTTGTTCATTGCGTTGCTCCTGCATGCAGTTCCTGAAGCCGCCGCACCGTGATGGCATTGCCGTATTCGAGCGCCAGACAAACGGCGCTCGCCCCTGCCAGGGTGGTGGCATAGGGCACCTTGCGGGCAAGCGCGGTACGGCGGATGACCGAGGAGTCATTGATCGCCTGACGACCCTCGGTGGTATTCACGATATAGGCGATCTCGTCGTTCTTGAGCAGATCGACGATGTGCGGGCGGCCCTCATAGACCTTGTTGACGATCTCGACCGGCAGGTCGGCCGCTTCCAGGGCGGCGGCGGTACCACGCGTGGCCACCAGAACGAATCCCAATGCTAGCAGAGAACGGGCCACTTCGATAACACCCACCTTGTCCGGATCGCGCACCGAGAGAAACGCCTTGCGCTCGCCGGTCAGTGCCGGGATTGCCTCACCGGCACCCAACTGCGCCTTGTAGAAGGCCTCGGCGAAGGTATCGCCCGAGCCCATCACCTCGCCGGTGGACTTCATCTCCGGCGACAGGATGGGGTCGACCCCGGGGAACTTGTTGAACGGGAAGACGGCCTCCTTGACGCTGTAGAAAAGCGGCACGACTTCCCGCTCGAAACCCTGCTCGGCAAGGCTGGTGCCGGCCATGCAACGCGCCGCCACCTGAGCGAGCGACGTGCCGATGCATTTCGAGACGAAAGGCACGGTGCGCGAGGCACGCGGGTTGACCTCGATGACGTAGATCTCGTCGTCCTGCCAGGCCAGCTGCACGTTCATCAGCCCCTTGACGCCGAGCTCCACGGCCATCTTCTCGACCTGGTGGCGCATCTCGTCCTGCACTTCGGCGGGCAGCGAGTAGGGCGGCAACGAACACGCCGAGTCGCCGGAGTGCACCCCGGCCTGCTCGATGTGCTGCATGATGCCGCCGATCACCACCCGCTCACCGTCGGAAACGGCATCGATGTCGATCTCGATGGCGGCATTGAGGAAGTGGTCGAGCAGCACCGGCGAGTCGTTGGAGACCTTGACCGCGTGGGTCATGTAGTTCTCCAGCTCGGAGGCATCGTAGACGATCTCCATGGCGCGCCCGCCCAGTACGTAGCTGGGGCGCACCACCAGCGGGTAGCCGATCGCCTCGGCCTTGACGAAGGCCTCGTCGAAGCTGCGCGCGGTGGCGTTGGGCGGTTGCTTGAGGTCGAGCTTGTCGATCATCTGCTGGAAGCGCTCGCGATCCTCGGCGCGGTCGATGGCATCCGGCGTGGTGCCGATGATCGGTACGCCGGCGGCCTCCAGCTCGCGGGCGAGCTTGAGCGGCGTCTGACCGCCGAACTGCACGATCACCCCGACGGGCTGCTCCTTGTCGGCGATCTCCAGCACGTCCTCCAGGGTCACCGGCTCGAAGTAGAGCCGATCGCTGGTGTCGTAGTCGGTGGAGACGGTTTCCGGATTGCAGTTGACCATGATGGTTTCATAGCCGTCGTCACGCATGGCGAGCGCAGCATGCACGCAGCAGTAGTCGAATTCGATGCCCTGGCCGACGCGGTTGGGCCCGCCACCCAGCACCATGATCTTCTGGCGATCGGAGACCTCCGCCTCGCACTCCTCCTCGTAGGTGGAATACATGTAGGCGGTGTCCGAGGCGAACTCGGCGGCGCAGGTATCGACGCGCTTGTAGACCGGGCGGATGCCGGCCTTCTGGCGGGTCTTGCGGAACTCTTTCTCGGCAACGCCCAGCAGGCTCGCCAGGCGGGCATCGCTGAAACCCTTGCGCTTGAGCCGGAAGAGCTCGCGAGGGGTGAGCTCGGAGAGCGAGCGCTTGGCCACGTCCTGCTCGAGGCGCACCAGCTCCTCGATCTGCACCAGGTACCAGCGATCGATC
Organism: Billgrantia gudaonensis; assembly: GCF_900100195.1. Taxonomy (GTDB): domain Bacteria; phylum Pseudomonadota; class Gammaproteobacteria; order Pseudomonadales; family Halomonadaceae; genus Halomonas; species Halomonas gudaonensis. The sequence continues at coordinate 18,747 of NZ_FNES01000019.1, read as the reverse complement.
CGGGTCAGGGCGAAGACCTCGTCGACGCTGAGCCCACCGCGAAGGGCGTCGGCCACGTAGAAGATGCGATCGGCCCCAGCCGCCTGCAGTTCGCCCTTGATGTGGGCCATGGCGTCATCGGTGAATTCGGTCACCTTGGGGTCGAGACCGTCGTTGCCGGTCTCCAGGCCACGCAGCGCCTTGTGCAACGACTCCTGGAAGGTGCGGCCGATCGCCATCACCTCGCCCACCGACTTCATCTGGGTGGTCAGGCGGTCGTTGGCCTGGGGAAACTTCTCGAAGGTGAAGCGCGGAATCTTGGTGACCACGTAGTCGATGGACGGTTCGAACGAGGCCGGAGTGCGCCCGCCGGTGATGTCGTTGGCGAGCTCGTCCAGGGTGTAGCCCACCGCCAGCTTGGCGGCGATCTTGGCGATGGGAAAACCGGTGGCCTTGGAAGCCAACGCCGAGGAGCGCGACACCCGCGGGTTCATTTCGATGACCACCATGCGCCCGCTGTCCGGATCGACGCCGAACTGCACGTTGGAGCCGCCGGTCTCGACGCCGATCTCGCGCAGCACCGCCAGCGAGGCGTCGCGCATGATCTGGTATTCCTTGTCGGTCAGCGTCTGGGCCGGGGCCACGGTGATCGAATCGCCAGTGTGCACGCCCATGGGGTCGAAGTTCTCGATGGCGCAGACGATGATGCAGTTGTCGTTGCGGTCGCGAACGACCTCCATCTCGTACTCTTTCCACCCCAGCAGCGACTCGTCGATGAGCAACTCGTGGTTGTTGGAGAGCTCGAAGCCGCGGGTGCAGATCTCCTCGAACTCCTCCTTGTTGTAGGCCACGCCGCCGCCGGAGCCGCCCATGGTGTAGGAGGGGCGAATGATCACCGGAAAGCCGAGTTCGCCCTGGATCTGCCAGGCCTCGTCCATGCTGTGGGCCACCTTGGCCTTGGGGCACTCCAGGCCGATGCGCTTCATGGCCTGGTCGAAGAGGTCACGATCCTCGGCCTTGTTGATGGCATCGGCGTTGGCGCCGATCATCTCCACGCCATGCTTGGCGAGCACGCCGTGCTTGTCCAGGTCGAGGGCGCAGTTGAGCGCTGTCTGGCCGCCCATGGTGGGCAGGATGGCGTCGGGGCGCTCGGCTTCGATGATCTTCTCCACCGCCTGCCAGGTGATCGGCTCGATGTAGGTGGCGTCGGCCATCACCGGGTCGGTCATGATGGTGGCCGGGTTGGAGTTGACCAGGATGACCCGGTAACCCTCCTCGCGCAGGGCCTTGCAGGCCTGGGCGCCGGAATAGTCGAACTCGCAGGCCTGGCCAATGACGATGGGGCCGGCGCCGATGATCAGGATGCTGTGGATGTCGTTACGCTTGGGCATGGTGCTTCCCGCAGAATAAAGGATGACGGACGAGGGGCGGCTCCCGGTCGCTAGCGATGCGCCTGCATCATCGCGACGAAACGGTCGAACAGCGGCGCGACATCGCGCGGACCGGGACTCGCTTCAGGGTGTCCCTGGAAGCTGAAGGCCGGGCAATCGGTGCGTTCGATGCCCTGCAACGAGCCGTCGAACAGCGAACGATGGGTCGCGCGCACGTTGCTCGGCAGGGTCGCCTCGTCGGCGGCGAAGCCATGGTTCTGGCTGGTGATCATCACCTGACCGCTGTCGAGATCCTGCACGGGATGATTGGCCCCGTGATGGCCGAACTTCATCTTCACCGTCTTGGCCCCGGAAGCCAGTGCCAGCAGTTGATGCCCCAGGCAGATGCCGAATACCGGAAGCTGGGTCTCGAGAATCTCCCGGATGGCCTCGATCGCGTAGTCGCAGGGCTCGGGATCGCCGGGGCCGTTGGCCAGGAAGACGCCGTCGGGATTCATGGCCAACACTTCGGCAGCCGGGGTCTGGGCCGGCACCACGGTCAGACGGCAGCCGCGCGAGGCAAGCATGCGCAGGATGTTGCGCTTGACGCCGTAGTCATAAGCGACCACGTGATAGGGCCGCTCGATGGCCGTTGCATCGGCATAGCCTTCACCCAACGCCCACTCGCCCTCGCTCCACTCGTAGGGCGTCTGGCAGGAGACCACCTTGGCCAGGTCCATGCCCTTGAGGCCGGGAAAATCGCGCGCTGCGGCGAGCGCCCGCTCGACGGCGTCGTCGCCCTCGGCGGCGGGGCCGGCGAGGATCGCGCCGTTCTGGGCGCCCTTGTCGCGCAGGATGCGGGTCAGGCGGCGGGTATCGATGTCGGCGATGCCCAGCACGTTCTGGCTGGCCAGGTAGTCGGAAAGCGTCCGCTCGCAGCGGAAGCTGCTGGCGAGCAGTGGCAAGTCGCGGATCACCAGGCCGGCGGCGGCGATGGCGCCGGACTCGACGTCCTCGGCGTTGACCCCGGTATTGCCGATGTGCGGGTAAGTGAGGGTCACGATCTGGCGGGTATAGGAAGGATCGGTCAGGATCTCCTGATAACCGGTCATGGCCGTATTGAACACCACCTCACCGCTGGTCTGCCCATCGGCACCAATGGCCGTGCCGTGGAATACACTGCCCTCTTCCAGGGCCAGTATCGCGGGTCTGTTCAACGCAACGTCCTCCCATGCTCGTCAAGGAATTCTAGTCGGCTCGCGCATCTGCCGACGACCGGGCTCGACCGTCGAGCAGTCGCAAAAAAGCGGGACGAAACCCGATGCAGACCGGTTTCATCCCGCTTGTTGTCATTCGCTCGGAATGCCTGGGCCGAAGCAACAAGCGCTTTGAAGGGGCTTTCGACCCAGCGCCCGGCCAAAATTTTAGGGATGTTACAGGATATGGCGTTCGACGCCTACCCCCGTCAGCTTACAGCCCCAGCACATCCGCCATGCCATAGCGGCCGTTGCTCCGCTCGGCCACCCAGCGCGCCGCGCGTACTGCACCCTTGGCGAAGGTCATGCGGCTCGAGGCCTTGTGAGTGATCTCGATGCGCTCGCCCTCGGTGGCGAACATCACCGTGTGTTCGCCGACGATGTCACCGGCGCGCACCGTGGCGAAACCGATTTCCTTGGGGTCGCGGGGCCCGCACTGGCCGACGCGCTCGAAGACGCCGTGCTCATCGAGGTTGCGACCCAGGGCCTCGGCCACCACCTCGCCCATCTTCAGCGCCGTACCGGAGGGCGAGTCCACCTTGTGACGATGGTGCGCCTCGATCACCTCGATGTCGTAACCCTCGTCGCCCAGCGCCCTGGCCGCCGTCTCCAGCAGACTTAGGGTGAGATTCACCCCGACGCTCATGTTGGGCGCGAAGACCATGGGCACCTTGTCGGCATAGCCATCGAGCTCGGCGAGCTGGTCGCTGTCGAGGCCCGTAGTGCCGATCACGATGCGCTTGCCATGGTCGGCGCAGAACGCCAGGTTGGCCAGCGTCACCCGAGGGGCGGTGAAGTCGATCAGCACGTCGAACTCATCGACGATGGCCTCCAGCGAATCCGCCGCCGCCACGCCCAGCCTGCCGAGCCCGGCCAGCTCTCCGACGTCCGCCCCGGCCAGTGAACTGCCCGGTTCGACGACGCCGCCGGCCAGGGTGGCGCCATCATCCTGCTGCACGGCATTGACCAGAGTGCGGCCCATGCGGCCGGCGACACCCACGATGGCGATACGGGTCATGTTCACTCCTGTGAAAAGCGCTAGCGGTTCGAGAATGGGCAGCAGTATACCAGAGCCGACACCCTCGCCATCAGTGGGCCGAAGGCTCGCGCTGGCACATCAGCAAAGCCATGGCCACGATCACCAGCGCGCTGCCCGGCAGCCACTCCCAGCCCAGGCGCCCCGGCGACTCGACGAACAGCAGCAGCATGGAAACGAAGGGCACCAGGTAGCCATAGGCGGTGACGGCCCCGGGGGTGAGCACCGCCGTGGCGCGTTGCAGCAGCCAGAAGGTCAGGGCGCTGGAGAAAAGCCCCAGGTAGACGAGCAGCATGGCATCGCCGATACGCATCGCCGCCAGCCGCTCCACCGGCTCGATGGCGAGGCCCAGCGCCCCGATCAGCGCTCCGCCCACTCCCAGGCTCCAGAACGTGCGCACCGCCGCCGAGTCGGCCAGCCGGCCGGTGGCGAGCCCCCATTTGCTGAGCACCGGATAGAGAGCCGAAGCGATGCAGCCTAGAAAGAACACCGTCTCACCACGGCCGAAGCGCCATTCGCCCGCCTGACCCAACGACTCGGCGAAGGCCAGGGCCAGGGCGCCACCGGCGCCCAGCGCCAGGATGGCCGGTAACCGCCAGGCCAGGCGCTCCACGCCGAAACCGAGACCCAACAGATAGGCGAGCAGCGGCACGCTGACGTAGAGCGTCGACATGGCCAGCGCCGTGGCATGGTGCGCCGCCCAGAACATGGCGCCGAAGAAACCGGCCAGGCACAGCCCCATGATCCCATAGAGCGGCAACGCCTGCAGGGCAGGCAGGAACCCCGGCGCACGCCGTGCCAGCCAGTAGAGCCCGGCGCAGGCGATGGCGAAGCGCAGTGCGGTGAGCGTGAATGGCGGCAGTTCCCGCATCAAACCCACCGCCGGGAAGGAGAGCCCGACCAGCAGCGCCCACAGCAGCATGCCGAAGTGGGCCGCGCGGGGCGAGAGCGCCCCACTCACGTCTCCCAGACGATATCCAGGTTCTCACCGTCCAGCGCTTCGAGGGCGGCATCGACCTTGGCCTCGAGCTGGTCGAGCGACTCGTCGTCCAGCGTCTCCAGCGCCACGATGAGCTTTTCCGCCTCGGGGTAGAGAACGCAGGTGCCTTCGGAGAACACCACGCACACCCGTTCGCTCTCGCGGCGCACCTGTTGCGACTCGGACCACTCCTCGCACAGGCGCTCGATCAGGCTCGGCGCATCGTCGACGGGAATCTCGGCTCGTGAAATCGGCATCGCTGCCTCCGCTCGTGTGGATTTACCTGCTCAGCCTAAGGCCAGAAAAGCCCTCGGCGCCAGCCCTCGTCTCGATCAAGCAGCCCGCAAGACGATGAGCGTCGCCCCTTGGCAAGCCCGTTCCCGTGGCGTCACCTCGACGGTGAGACGAGATTTCGCCATACTTCCGTCTTACGAATCGCAATGATCCTCAATGTCACCCTTAAGCGCCGACGAGGCCGGGGCGCTGTGTTGCGTTGCTTCGTCTCAGTTGCTGCCTGTGGCGCCGCTTCACCCGACACGATGTCTTTGCCCGATTTCAGCGATGACCCTCAACACGCGATAAGGACCCGCACATGATACCCCAACTGCTCAAAGCAGCCTGCGGTATGGCACTCGCCCTCGGCGGCACGGTCGCCCAGGCCGGGGCGATCACCGTCACCGACGTTGCCGGCCGCGAGCTCACCGTCGATGCCCCCGTGGATCGCGTAATTCTCGGCGAGGGGCGCCAGATCTACTTACTGGCCGCACTTCAGCCGAGAGACCCTTTCGAGCATGTGGTGGGCTGGCGTGAGGACTTTCCCCAGGCCGACCCGGACAACTACGCCGCCTACGCCGCCAAGTTCCCCGAACTGAAAGACATTCCGACCTTCGGTGGTTTCAAGGACGGCACCTTCGATGTCGAGCAGGCCGCCGCACTCGAGCCGGACGTCGTGCTGATGAACCTGGAGGCCAAGGCCGCTACCGAGGACGCCGCCTATGACGACAAGCTCGCCGAGCTGGGCATTCCCATCCTTTACGTCGACTTCCGCGAGGCACCGCTCGAGCACACCATCCCCTCCATGCGACTGATGGGCAAACTGCTGGGTGAAGAAGCGGCCGCCGAGGCCTTCATCGACTTCGCCGAGGCGCAGATGGCACGCGTCACCGAAACCATCGAGAGCGCCGACCCCGAGCGCCCGCGCGTCTTCGTCGACCGAGCCGGCGGCTATTCCGAGGATTGCTGCATGAGCTTCGGCCCCGGCAACTTCGGCGAATACGTCGAGATCGCCGGGGGCACCAACATCGCCGACGGCATCATTCCGAACACCTTCGGCTCTCTGAACCCCGAGCAGATCATTGCTGCCGACCCGGCCCACGTCGTTGTCACCGGCGGCAACTGGGACGCCTACGTACCCGGCGGAGCCTGGGTCGGCGTGGGTCCCGGCGCCGACATGGACGCCGCCCGTGCCAAGCTCGATGCGCTGACCGAGCGCACCGCCATGACCGGCATCGAGGCCGTCGACACCGACAACTTCCATGCCATCTGGCACCAGTTCTACAACAGTCCCTACTACTTCGTCGCCGTACAGCGGCTGGCCAAGTGGTTCCACCCGGAGCTGTTCGCCGACCTCGACCCAGAAACCACGCTGCGGGAGCTGCACGAGCGCTTCCTGCCGGTGGACTACGAGCCGGGCTACTGGCTGTCGCTGAAGGAGCACTGAGATGTCCACTGGCACGAGCGCACCGAATCCCGAGCGGCTCGCCACGGCCGACGATAGCCCAGCGGGGCGCGGCTTCTACCGCGCTCTGGTCGTCCGCCGTCAGCTGATCCTCGCCGCCCTGACGCTGACGCTGTTCCTGAGCCTGTGTGCCGACCTCGCCCTGGGGCCGGCCCGATTCGGCCTAGGCGAGGTCATCGCCGCCCTGCTCGCCCCCGAGGCGGTGAGCCAGCAGGTTCGCGTCATCCTCTGGGAAATCCGCATGCCGGTGGCGCTGATGGCCCTGGTGGTGGGCGCCAGCCTATCGGTGGCCGGGGCCCAGATGCAGACCATCCTCAGCAACCCGCTGGCCAGCCCCTTCACACTGGGCATCTCCGCCGGGGCGAGCTTCGGTGCCGCCCTGGCACTGGCCTTCGGCGTGGTGATCGTGCCGGCGGCAATCGACTACGTGATTCCGATCAACGCCTTCATCATGGCCATGCTGACCGCCTTCGCGATCCACGCGCTGAGCCTCAAGCGCGGGGTGACCATCGAGACCATCGTGCTGCTGGGCATCGCCATGGTGTTCATCTTCAACGCGTTGATGGCGCTGATTCAGTTCTTCGCCAGCCAGCAGGCCGTGTCCGCGGTGGTGTTCTGGACCATGGGCAGCCTGACCAAGGCAACCTGGCCCAAACTGTGGATCGCCCTGGGCGTACTGGCCGCGGCTCTGCCGCTGCTGGCCCGCCACGGCTGGGCGCTGACCGCCATGCGCCTGGGCGATGCCAAGGCCGAGAGCCTGGGGGTGAAGCCTCGCGCCCTGCGTCTGGAAGTGCTGGTGCTGGTTTCGCTGCTCGCCGCCATCGCCGTGGCCTTCGTCGGCACCATCGGCTTCATCGGTCTGGTCGGTCCGCATATCGCTCGCCTGCTACTGGGCGAGGATCAGCGCTTCTTCCTGCCGGGCTCGGCTTTGTGCGGTGCACTGATCCTCTCCATCGGTTCGGTGCTGTCGAAAATCCTGATCCCGGGAACCATCATCCCTATCGGGATCATCACCTCATTGGTGGGCATTCCCTTCTTCCTATTCCTCGTACTCAATCACAAGAAGGCCTCATGGTAACGCTCACGCTCGACAGGCTGTCGGCTCACTATGGCCGGCAGCCGATCCTCTCCGAAGTCACCACGCCCGGTTTCGAGGGCGGACAGATCGTGGCGCTGCTCGGTCCCAACGCCGCGGGCAAGTCGACCCTCTTTCGGCGCATCCTCGGGCTGCTCAAGGGCGGCGGCGAGGTACGCATCAGCGGTGCTGTCACCGATCGCCCCATGGCCTACATGCCCCAGGACACCGGCGCCAACGCGGTGCTGACGGTCTACGAGTCGGTGCTGCTGGCACGGATGCAGGGGCGGGCCCTGAAGGTCCAGGACGACGACCTCTGCGAGGTCGACCGTGCCTTGGCCGAGCTGGGAATCGCCTCGCTCGGCGAGCGCGACATCGGCGATCTCAGCGGAGGCCAGCGCCAGCTGGTGGGCGCGGCGCAGGCCCTGGTGCAGAACCCCGAGATTCTGCTTCTCGACGAGCCGACCTCGGCGCTGGATCTGCACCGCCAGATTCAGCTGCTGTCGATCCTGCGCCGGCTGGCCCGGGAGCGGCAGATGCTGGTGATCGCAGCGCTGCATGACCTCGGCCATGCATTGCGCTTCACCGACCAGGCAATGGTGCTCCAGAAAGGCCGGCTGGTCGCCTGCGGACCGACCGTGGAGGTAGTCACCCCCGAGCTACTGCACCGCGTCTACCAGGTGACCGCCCGGATCGAGCCCTGCTCGAAAGGGCGGCCGCAACTCATTGTCGAAGAGGCCGTCTGACCCGGCGCCCCTCCAGCGCCGCCAGACCCGCCCCGCCCAGGACGAGGGGCAAGGCCAGCAGGAACCCACTGGACAACGGCAACCCGAAGATCAACAGGTCAGCCAACACCGGCCAGATCAACGCCACGTACTCGAAGGGCGCCAGCCGAGAGACCTCGGCGTAACGCAGCGCCAGGGTCATGCAGATATGGGCGGCACCGCCGAACAGCCCGGCCAGCACCAGCAGCACCAGCGTCGATCCCGACACGGCCGTCCAGCCCAGCGGCAGGGTTGCCAGGCCCGCCAGGGTCGTGGCCAGCACGAAGTAGAAGGCGATGGAGGCCGGGGTCTCGGTGCGCGAAATGCGTCGCACCGTCACCAGCGCGCCCGCCGTCAGCACGGCGGCGAGGACCCCCAGTGCATAGCCCAGGATTCGCCCCCGCTCCTGCCCATCGCCCAGCTCGGGCACGACCAGCACGGCCACGCCCGCCAGCACCAGGGCCAGCGCCGCCGCTCGATGCCGGGAAAAACGCTCGCCCAGCAGCACCACGCCGCCCACTGCCATCACCACGGGTGCCAGCTGCGCCAGCAGCGTCGCCTCGGCCACCGGCAACCGGGCCACCGCGGCGAAGGAGGCGAACATCGCCGCCGCGCCCAGCCCCGACCGCATCAGGTGTCCGGCAGGCCGCCGAGTAGCCAAGGCTGCGGGAAACTCCCGACGCCAGGCCATGAAGGCCACGATAGGCAACAGTGCGAAGGCCGAACGGAAGAAGACGGCCTGGCCCAGGGGCACCTCCGCGCTCACCGCCTTGACGCACACCATCATCCCTGAGAAAAGAATGCCCGACAGCAGCCGAAGCACGATGCCGGCCAACGGCCGGTCCGCGACGTTGTCCATGAGTGTCCTTGAGCGTCATTCGAGTCGAACGGATACAGCGCTCCGCGTGCACGAGAGAGGCGGCTATGGTACCCCGGGGATGGGAAACATTCCTATGTTCGGCCGGCATTTCATGGGACAAAACACGACGAGGCCCCGCCTCCTTGTGGAGCGCGGGGCCTCGAACGTGCCGTCGAGAACGTTGCCTTACGGCTTCATGTCCTCGAAGAACTTCTTAACGCCGTCGAAGAAACTGGTCTTCTTCGGGGAGTGGCGGCTGTTGCTGCCGTCGAGGCTCTCCTGGAACTTGCGCAGCAAGTCCTTCTGCTCCTCGTTGAGATGCACCGGGGTCTCGACCACCACCTTGCACAGCAGGTCGCCCGGCGGGCCGCCACGCACCGGCTTGACGCCCTTGCCGCGCAGGCGGAACAGCTTGCCGGTCTGTGTCTCTGGCGGAATCTTGAGCTTGACCCGGCCATCCAGGGTCGGCACCTCCAGCTCGCCGCCGAGTGCGGCGTCGACGAAGTTGATCGGCACCTCGCACTGCAGGTGGCGCCCGTCGCGCTGGAAGATGTGGTGCGGCTTGATGTGCACCTGAACGTAGAGGTCGCCCGGCGGGCCCCCGTTGATACCGGCTTCGCCCTCGCCATTGAGACGAATGCGGTCGCCGGTGTCCACGCCGGCGGGAATCTTCACCGAAAGCGTGCGAGTCTCGCGTACCCGGCCTTCGCCGTGGCACTTGTGGCACGGCACCTTGATGTGCTGGCCACTGCCGTGGCAGGTGGGGCAGGTCTGCTGCACGGCGAAGAAGCCCTGCTGCATGCGTACCTGTCCCATGCCGTTACAGGTCGGGCAGGTCTCCTTGCTGGAGCCCGGCTCGGCACCGGCACCGTCGCAGCGCTCGCACTCGACGTGGCGTGGCACGCGGATGTCCACGCTGGTGCCGGCCACGGCGCTCTCCAGATCCAGCTCGAGGTTGTAGCGCAGATCGCTGCCGCGCTGCGGCGCGTTGGGGTTGCGCCGCCCCCCTCCGCCGAAGATATCGCCGAAAACGTCGCCGAAGATGTCACTGAAACCGCCGGCACCCGCACCGCCGAAGCCTCCCTGGCCGCCGCCGAACCCACCGGCCTGGCCGTCGACCCCGGCGTGGCCGAACTGATCGTAGGCGGCGCGCTTCTCGCTGTCGGCCAGCACTTCGTAGGCTTCGGAGACTTCGCGAAACTTCTCCGCCGCCGTGTCGTCATCCGGGTTGCGGTCCGGGTGATATTTCTGCGCCAGGCGTCGGTAGGCCTTCTTGATGTCCTTCTGGTCGGCATCCCGCCCGACGCCCAGCACCTCGTAAAAATCGCGTTTGGACATGAGTCCTTGCGCCTCCTGGTCTAGGCAGTGTCCGCCCCAGCCGCGGAAACGGCAACGCGGGAGTCGTGCCCCCGCGCTGCCGTCATCCCTGGCAAGGCCTGGTGGTTACCGCTTCTTCTGGTCGTCGTTGACTTCCTCGTACTCGGCGTCAACCACGTCTTCGTCGGGCTTGCTGGCACCATCACCGTCCCCGTCGCCGGCCTGCGACTGCTCCGCATCGGCCTGTTCGGCGTAGAGCTTCTGGGCCAGCTGGCCCGAGGCCTCGGTCAAGGCATCCAGCTTGGCCTGGATGGCTTCCTGATCGTCGCCCTTGACGGCTTCTTCGAGCTCGTCGATGGCACTCTCGATCTTCTGCTTCTCGTCGTCGCTGGCCTTGTCGCCGGCTTCTTCGAGGGTCTTGCGCGCAGCGTGAACCATGCCGTCGGCCTGGTTGCGCAGCTGGACGAGTTCCTCGAACTTCTTGTCCTCGTCGGCATGGGCCTCGGCGTCCTGGACCATCTGCTCGATCTCTTCTTCGGAGAGACCGCTGGACGCCTTGATGACGATGGACTGCTCCTTGCCCGTGGCCTTGTCCTTGGCCGAGACGTTGAGAATGCCGTTGGCATCCAGGTCGAAGGCGACCTCGATCTGGGGTACGCCGCGCGGTGCCGGCGGAATGTCGGCCAAGTCGAAGCGACCCAGCGACTTGTTCTGACCAGCCTGCTTGCGCTCGCCCTGGAGCACGTGGATGGTCACGGCGGTCTGGTTGTCGTCCGCGGTCGAGAAGGTCTGAGTCTTCTTGGTCGGAATCGTGGTGTTCTTCTCGATCAACGGAGTCATCACACCACCCAGGGTTTCGATGCCCAGCGTCAACGGGGTCACGTCGAGCAGCAGGACGTCCTTGACGTCGCCGCCCAGCACGCCGCCCTGAATGGCTGCGCCCACGGCCACCGCTTCGTCTGGGTTGACGTCCTTGCGAGCCTCCTTGCCGAAGAACTCGGCCACGGACTTCTGCACCATGGGCATGCGAGTCTGGCCACCGACCAGGATGACGTCGTCGATCTCGGAAGCGGACAGTCCGGCATCCTTGAGCGCGACCTTGCACGGCTCCATCGAGCGCTTCACCAGATTCTCCACCAGCGACTCCAGCTTGGCGCGGGTCACCTTGACGTTGAGGTGCTTGGGACCGGTGTTGTCCGCCGTGATGTAGGGCAGATTGACGTCGGTCTGCTGGGCACTGGAGAGCTCGATCTTGGCCTTCTCGGCGGCTTCCTTGAGGCGCTGCATGGCCAGGTTGTCGCCGGAGAGGTCGATGCCGCTGTCGGCCTTGAACTGGTCGACCAGGTAGTTGATCAACGCCAGGTCGAAGTCCTCGCCGCCCAGGAAGGTGTCGCCGTTGGTGGCCAGCACCTCGAACTGGGTCTCGCCGTCGACGTCGGCCACCTCGATGATGGAGATGTCGAAGGTGCCGCCGCCCAGGTCATAGACCGCGATGGTCTTGTCGCCGCGCGACTTGTCCATGCCGTAGGCCAGCGCCGCCGCAGTGGGCTCGTTGATGATGCGCTTGACCTCGAGGCCGGCGATGCGGCCGGCGTCCTTGGTGGCCTGACGCTGGCTGTCGTTGAAGTAGGCGGGCACGGTAATGACCGCCTCGGTGACTTCCTCGCCAAGGTAGTCCTCGGCGGTCTTCTTCATCTTCTTCAGCACTTCGGCGCTGACCTGCGGCGGAGCCAGCTTCTTGCCCTTCACTTCGACCCAGGCGTCGCCGTTGTCGGCCTCGGTGATCTTGTAGGGCACCATCTTGATGTCCTTCTGGACGACATCGTCCTTGAAGCGACGGCCGATCAGGCGCTTGATGGCGTACAGGGTGTTGTGCGGATTGGTGACCGCCTGGCGCTTGGCCGCCTGCCCCACCAGCGTTTCGCCGTCGTCGGTGTAGGCGATGATGGAAGGCGTCGTACGGGCGCCTTCAGCGTTTTCGATCACCTTGGCGCTGTCGCCTTCGAGCAGGGCCACGCAAGAGTTGGTGGTCCCCAGGTCAATACCGATGATGCGTCCCATAGGAAATCCTCGAATTCGTTGCCTTGATCCGTGTCTGCGGCGCTTGCCGCGGGTTTGTCGTCTATCTGGGGGGCGGGGCATGACTTTTCAAGTCCGCCGCCGCCCTTTCGCTGACCGCCTCAGTCGGCGCTCTGGCTGACCACCACCATCGCCGGGCGCACCAGGCGGCCGTTGAGCAGGTAGCCCTTCTGCACCACTTCCATCACGCTATTGGGCTCCATCTCGGGGTTGGGCACCATGGCCATGGCCTCGTGGTACTGCGGATCGAAGGGCTCGCCCTGGGGCTCGATCACTTCGACGCCGAACTTGCCCAGCACGTCGAGCTGCATCTTGAGCGTCATCGACACGCCCTCGCGATGCGCCTCGGTGGCATCCTCGCCCATGGCGTCGAGCGCTTTTTCGAGGCTGTCGATGACCGGCAGCAGTTCCTTGACGAACTTCTCGAGGGCGAACTTGCGCGCCTTCTCGGCCTCCTGCTCGGCCCGGCGGCGCACGTTCTGTGCCTCGGCAGCAGCGCGCAGAGCCTGGTCCTTGGCTTCGGCCAGGCTCTGCTCGAGCTCCTCCACCTTGGCGGCCAGCACTTCGGCCTCGGGGTTGTCGCCGCTCGTCTCGGCGTCGGCGGGCTCGGCCTCGCTGGCGAGCGCCTCGGCCTCGTCGGCACCCTCGATCGCACCGGCCTCGTCCGGCGTCTGTTCGGGCTGCATCTCGGCCTCCTGCTCCTGTCTCGCCAGCTCGTCGTCCAGCGGGGTCTGGGATTGCTTGGCCATGAAGGTCTCCTGCAACTGTGACTCGGCCCGCGACTGGCGGGCCATGAACGGGTATCGGTGTAAGGTGGCAATCTGCCGCCTATATGGGGGCCATCGCGTCGATCTCAAGGCAACGCCTGCAGCGGATGTCCCGCGTGCATTGAGAGCGTCCCTGAGCTACTGTATATAAACCCAATGATATTGTACGGACATCCAGGCCCTAGCCCGGGCTGGAGACCAGGAGGGAATGATGCTCACGCAGCTAGCCATTCGCGACTACGCCATCGTCGAGTGCCTCGACCTGGAGTTCACCGGCGGAATGACCGCCATCACCGGCGAAACCGGGGCCGGCAAGTCGATCCTGCTCGGCGCACTGGGGCTATGTCTGGGCGAACGGGCCGACAGCGCCAGCGTGCGCCACGGATGCGAACGCGCCGATGTCAGCGCCCGCTTCGAGATCGCCGAGCTGCCAGCGGCGCAATCCTGGCTGGAAGCTCGCGAGCTGCCCGTCGATGATTGCCTGCTGCGCCGCGTGGTCACTGCTGCCGGTCGCTCCAAAGCGTGGATCAACGGCCAGCCGGCTACCATCGCCGACCTCAAGGCACTCGGCGAATGTCTGGTCGAGATTCACGGCCAGCACGCCCATCAGGCGTTGCTGCGCGAAGAGACCCACCAGCGACTGCTCGACGACGTGGCCGGCCAGCGTGCTGCCGTCGCCGAGCTCACCGACACTTTTCACCGCTGGCAGACGAGCCGGCGCCGCCTCAAGCAGCTCACGACCAGCGGCGACGAAACCGAGGCGCGCCGTCAACTGCTTCACTATCAAGTAGAGGAGCTCGATCAACTGGCATTGGCTGAAGACGAGCTGTCCAGCCTGGAGCAGGAGCAGGCCGAACTCGCCCACGCCGAGGAAACGCTGCACGATGCCCAGTTCGCCGCCGAGTGCTGCGACCATGACGAGGGCAGCGCGCTGGCGTTGCTCACGCGCGCCACCGGACGGCTCGATGCTCTTCCGCCCCAAGCGCGAGAGCGACTGGCGGAACCGCTGGGCATGCTCGAAGAAGCCCGCATCCAGATCGAAGAAGCCGCCCGCGAGCTGCACCGCTTCGTCGACACCACCGAACTCGATCCGGAACGACTCGCCTGGGTGGAGGCCCGGCTCGCCGATGTGCATCGCATCGCCCGCAAGCATCATGTCATGCCGGACGAACTCGAGGCGCACCATCGCCGACTGCGCGAGGAGCTCGACGGGCTCGAGGGCAGCGACCAACAGGTCGAGGCACTGCGCGCCGAAGTGGAGTCCCTGCGCGACAGCTGGCGCAGTCAGGCGCAGCGGGTGGGCGAGGCGCGCCGGCAGGCCGCTGGCCGCTTCGCCAAGGCGGTGCAGGAGCAACTCGGCCTACTCGCCATGGACAAGGCGCGCTTCGAAGTGGATGTCAGCGAGCGCGAAACGCCCCAGGCCGAAGGCATGGAAAGGGTGAGCTTTCTGATCAGCGCCAACCCGGGCCAACCCCCGCGCCCCCTGGCCCGGGTGGCATCGGGAGGCGAACTGTCACGCATCAGCCTTGCCATTCAGGTGGTGGCAGCCCAGCACTCCACCATTCCCAGCCTGGTGTTCGACGAGGTCGACGTGGGCGTCTCCGGCGCCACTGCAGAAATCGTCGGGCGCCTGCTGCGCCGCCTCGGCGACGGCGGCCAGGTGATGACCGTGACCCACCTGCCACAGGTGGCGGCGCAGGCCCACCAGCATCTGCACATCGCCAAACAGGCACGCGAAGAAGCCACCCATACCGAGATGGCGCTACTCGACGAGGCCGGCCGGGTCAGCGAACTGGCCCGCATGCTGGGCGGGGTGAAGCTTTCCGACCGGACCCTGGCACATGCCCGTGAAATGCTCGATGCCGGTCAGCTCAGCGCTCATCACTGACCGCCCGAAATCCACGCACGACGAAACCCCGGTGCGCTAAAGCAGCGTACCGGGGAATCGAAAATCGCATCAGCAAGACAGGCTACTTCTTCTGGATGCCTTCCTGTCGAGTGGCGCTCGAGCCCTTGGGCCGCACGTACAGCACCAGAGCGTGATCGACGAGTTCGTAGCCGTGCTCCTCGGCGATCTCCTGCTGGCGCCGCTCGATGACCTCATCGAAGAACTCGACGATCTCGCCGCTTTCCAGGCACACCATGTGATCGTGATGCTCTTCCTGTGAGAGCTCGAACACGGCATGCCCACCGTCGAAGTTGTGGCGGATGACCAGGCCGGCCGACTCGAACTGCGTCAGCACGCGGTACACCGTCGCCAGGCCTACGTCTTCGCCGGCATCCAACAAGGTCTTGTAGACATCCTCGGCGCTGAGGTGATGCTGGCCTTCAGCGTTCTCGAGGATCTGCAGAATCTTCACGCGCGGCAAGGTGACCTTGAGGCCCGCCTTGCGCAGTTCATGGTTTTGGTCGGCCATGGTCGCTCTTCGCAGTATCAGGTAGGGTCGGGTATGATCGACCGAATCCACGATAGTGAAGAACCGACTCAAATGCAAAAGCTGATCAAAACCGTCTGTCTTACTGCTGCCCTCTCCCTGGCCGGTGGCTGCAGCTACGTAGGTGTCTACAAACGCGACCTGCCCCAGGGCAATCTGGTTACCGAAGACATGGTCGAACAACTGCGACCCGGCATGAGCCAGCAGCAGGTGGTGGACGTGATGGGCCGCCCCCTTCTCGAGGCTCCCTTCGATGCCACCCAGTGGGACTATGTCTTCCGCCTGGACGAAGCCTACGGCGACGTGCAGCAGCGCCGCCTGACCCTCACCTTCAGCAACGGTCAGCTCGCCGACATCGATCGCGAAGGCGACTTCGAGACCGATATCGAGTTGCGTCCGCAGGAGGGAGCCGGACCGGCTGTCGAGGGCACCGATCCCACGGAAGCGCTGCCGGGACCGGCCCCCAGCACCACTCCTGACGCACCGGAGACCGGAGGCACGGTGCCCTCCGGCGGAGAACCATCAGACGATGATGGACTGGTCGACTGAGCGGTGCACTGCCTGACCGCCCGTCTCAGCGGCCAGCACGCGCCAGACGGGCGACTTTGGGATCGATCGTGAGCGGCCGGTAGACCTCGACTCGATCTCCGTCACGCAGGCGATGATCATCCGGGTCGCGCAAGCGCTGCCCGAAGATGCCCAAATCAGGCTCGGCGAATGTCGCCGGCGCCACCTCTGGGAAGAGTGCCTCGAGCCCCGCCTGCCGAACGGCCTGGCTGGCAGTGGTGCCGGCAGGCACTCGCAACGAGACGATGCGCTGCTTCTCGGGCAGGGCGAAAGCCACTTCGACGGTGAGGGTCGCGCCTTCGGCAGGCGTGGCATCGCTAGCGGCCATAGAGTTCGTCAGCGCGGCGCGTGAAAGAGTCCACCAGCTGCCCAGCCACCTGCTGAAACAGCTTGCCGAATGCCATGCCGAGCAGGCGATTGGCGAACTCGAACTCCAGCTCCAGGCACACCTTGCAGGTATTCTCGCCCATGGGCAGGAACAGCCAGCGTCCGCGCAGGCGCTTGAAAGGTCCGCTGACCAGCGACATCTCGATGCGTTCTGGCTCGATCAGGTCGTTGCGCGTGGTGAAGCTCTGCTCGATGCCGGCCCGACCCAGCGTCATCTCGCCGATCAGGTGCGAATCGTCACGTTCGAGCAACCGCGCATGCCGACACCCCGGCAGGAATTCCGGATAGCGTTCGAAGTCATTGACCAGTTCGAACATGTCCCGTGGCGGGTGCCGCACCAGGGCGGACCGGTTGACCGTTGGCATTGCGCTCTCCGCTGACTTCACTGGGCCCAGGGCGTATGATGAGCCGTTGTTTCACGCCTTGAATGGTATCACGCTTCCCCCCACATCGAAGGGTCGAAGCCACCGGCAGAACACGACACGAGGTTCCATGGCCAACAAGAAAGGCAAAGGAAAGGGCCCCGGCAACAACGTCATCGCCCAGAACAAGAAGGCACGCTTCGAGTATCACATCGACGAGACCTTCGAGGCGGGCCTGGTGCTCGCCGGTTGGGAGGTGAAGAGCCTGCGCGCCGGGAAGGCACAGCTCACCGACACCTACATCCTGGTCAAGGACGGCGAGGCCTGGCTGCTGGGCAGTCATATCATGCCGCTCAACACCGCCAGCACCCACGAGGTGGCCGATCCCACGCGGACGCGCAAACTGCTGCTGCATCGCAAGGAGATCGCC
The DNA here is from genome assembly GCF_900100195.1 of Billgrantia gudaonensis. Taxonomy (GTDB): domain Bacteria; phylum Pseudomonadota; class Gammaproteobacteria; order Pseudomonadales; family Halomonadaceae; genus Halomonas; species Halomonas gudaonensis. Next base: position 1,347 of record NZ_FNES01000019.1, on the reverse strand, counting down.
AAGATCTTCTCGCGTTCCCAGGAGAAGGGGCACACCTGCGTGCCGCTCAAGCTGTATTGGAAAGGCAATCGGGTGAAGTGCGAACTGGCGCTGGTGACCGGCAAGAAGCTCCACGACAAACGCGCCACCGAAAAGGACCGCGACTGGCAGCGCCAGAAAGGGCGCATCATGCGGGAACAAAACCGCGCCTGAGGTGTCGTAACGGTGCGTATCCTGATAGGATGCGTGTTACGGGGGCGACATGGTTTCGACGCCGGTGACAACCCCTGCGGTGCATGCCGAGAGCGTGATGTATCTCGTAAATCCAACATCACGACTAAATAGTCGCAAACGACGACACCTACGCTCAGGGCGCGCTGGCAGCTTAAACCTGCTGGCTTCTAGCCCGGCCCCGAAGCGATGTGCCCATTCATCGCGGAGGGGATATGAGCCAAGACTGATGGGATCGCGGTCGGCGGCGTCCTCCCGTCGATCGTTAAACTTTAGAGGAATCGCGCTGCTGGATCCTGCCCGTCGGAGCCAGCGGCGTTAAATGAAAAGACGGACCTAAGCATGTAGAGCCAATGGGCGAGTGCCGGCGGACGCGGGTTCAATTCCCGCCGCCTCCACCAACAAGCAGTTCCAGGTAGTTCCAAACAACACCAGGAACCGCACAAAAAAGGGCCTCACGGCCCTTTTTTGTTGCCAGAAGATCCCAGAAGATTCCTTGACATGCCCCCATCCGAAGGGGCATATGTGGGGGCATAACGTCGAAGCCTCAAGATGATGCCCCCAAAACAATGCTGGCGCTAGCACAGCATGCATGCGGAGTCGAATCATTTGCCGCAGCCTTGTGGGCATCTTGAGCGGGGCAAGACACCATCATAGGACGAGATGCCCCCATGAGCCGCCTGACCAACAAGCTGTCCGCAACTGCCGTACGCAACGCCAAACCCAAGGACAAGACCGTCAAACTGGCCGACGGTGGTGGCCTCTACCTGGAGATCACTCCAACCGGCAGCAAGTACTGGCGCATGAAGTACCCTATGCGTCAACGTAGTTGTCACCTAAACGGATTGAGAGGTGATCAACATGCGTTACCCCGCAGAGCGTAAGGAAGCCATCCTCAAGAAGATGGCGCCGCCGATGAGCATAACCATCCCGGAACTGGCCGAGCAGGAAGGCATCACCGCGACAACCCTCTACAATTGGCGGAAACAGGCCAGAGCACGAGGACAGGTTTTGCCATCACGTTCGAACGAGCCCGACCAGTGGACCAGCCAGGAGAAATTCCAGATCGTCCTGGAGACGGCCCCGATGAACGAGGCCGAACTCAGCGCCTATTGCCGCGAGCGTGGGCTCTACCCC
>NZ_FNES01000014.1 GCF_900100195.1 Billgrantia gudaonensis | reverse complement strand
CAGTCCGCTGTAGTCGCGCACGGCGTAGAGGTAGATGTCGTCGCCCAGGGCGAGGCTCGAGAAGCTGCCATCGCTGTTGGCGGCGGGGTCCCAGTTGGCCCGCGAATCGAGCAGGAAGCCGAGGCCGTTACCGCCGATATTGAGCATCCCCTCCGGAATATGGAGGGTGTCGCCGGTGCCCTTCTCGATGTGGCCGAATAGGCTGGCAAAGCCGGCGGCCTGGGCGGGGATGATGAACTTGTCGCCAGTGGCCATTTACTGTGCTCCCTCGATGGTGGTGATCAGGCTGTCGACTTCTTCCACGGTGAAGCCGAGGCGGAAGAGCGGGGCGCGCGGGTTTTCCTCTAGTCGGTACTGGTGGCGCTCGCCTTCCTCGTCTTGCATGACGCGGAACTCGGGCTCGTCGCCGTCGGGCTGCTCGCCTTCTTCCAGGGGGCGGTCGGCGACGTAGACGTGGGTGTTGTCGCGCAGGCCGCGCAGGAACTTGAGCCCGCGCTCGACGTTCTCCTGAGTGGCCCACTTGCTGCCCAGGTAGCCGACGAGGTACTCCACGTCGTGCCGGGTCTGGATGATCTTGGGGTAGCCGTACATGGTTTAGATCTCCTCCATGGCGAGGGCGCCGTTGATGACGGTGAGCTTATGGGTAGTCAGCCCAAGCCGGTCAGCAGCGAGCTGATTGATAGCCTCAAGCACCTGTTCGAGGTTTTCGTGATCCGGCTCCATCCCTGCCTCGACGACCACCCGCCGCAGGCTCTCGGTGATCATGTGGTACCAGTACGGCCCCGGCTGGGTAGCGGGCACGCCCTCGGCAGGGTTGCCGGCGGTGGGGTAGCCGGTGCTGGGGTCGGCCGGCGGCTGCGGGGCCGAGTCCGATGCGTTGCGTTCGTAGACTCTGTCGACCATGTCGGGTCTCTCCTGTGGGTTACTGCTCGCCGTAGGCGAAGAGGACGAGGGTGTGGGCGGGCTTGAGGCGGCTTATGACGCACTCCAGGCGTTCGTTGCCCCAGGTGGCGAGGGCCTCGTCGACGGTGCCGTCGACGTCGAAGTAGCGCACGCTCTGCTCGGGGCCGCGCACCGTCCAGGCCCAGCGCCAGTCGATACCGCGGAGCGGCTCGGCGACGTCGCTGCCGACGGTATGGGCGGTGTAGTCCTCGACGGTGACGTCGTAGCCGAGATCGGCGGCCAGGCCCTCGAAGTAGCTCCTCGAGGCACCGCCGGTGCCGGTGAGCACGCGTACCACGGCGTCGCGGCGCTCGCTGGCGGTCTGCTCGCCGGTGACGCAGGGATCGGGCAGTCCGGTCACCCGCTCCCAGTCGGGCAGCAGGTCGACGGCGGTGCGCGGGTCGGCCTCCTCGAGGAGCGTGTCGGCGCGGCCGTCGAGGCGGGCGAAAGCGCCGGCGCGGGCCTCGAGCAGGCGCTGCCAGAGCGTCTCCGGGTCGCGCGGCAGGGCACGGCCGGGCGGCGCCAGAGCGTGGAGGATGGCGTGGTAGTCGGCGCGGCTCAGAGCCATGTGATGGTCCCCAGCGTGGCGATCTGGTTGACGGTGTGGGTGACGTCATCGGCCGGTACCGGCATCTCGTGGCGGCTCTCGCCGGCGGCGACGTAGATCACGCCGGAGAGCGGCTCGCGGTAGAGGGTGCCGCCGGGCTCAGCGGCCTGAGCCAGGTAGTCGGCCAGGGCGTCTGTGACGCGGGCGCGCGCCTCGGCGGTGTCGGGCGTCAGGCGGATCTCGAAATTCAGCGGCGCCGCCGCAGGGGCGATGGCATAGAAGCCCCGCGCTGCGACCGGGCGCTCTCGGTCGATGTGCTCCTTGACGGCGTCGATCACCTCGGTGGTGGGGATGATGTCATCGAGGTCGTCACAGACCAGGCGCACGGTGACCTCGCCGACATCGGGCGCATGGGGATACACCCACACCCGGGTGACGTCCGGGTGGGCCTCGCGGGCCCACATGATGTAGTCGTCCTCGTTGCCGCCGTGGGGCTGACGCTGGATGCGGTCGAGCAGCCGGGCGCGCAGCCGTTCGTTGCTCTCGCGCTCGGCGCCGCCGGTGATGCCGTCGCTGCCTACCGTGGCCTCGCCGTCGATGCCGCTCTCGGCGCTGACCAGGCGCAGCGTCTCGCCGGCGGCCAGGTTGCCGTCGCTACCCGCCTCGGTGGCTGTCACGCTGCCGGTTGCCTCGCCCTGGGCGTTGAGGGTCACGGTCTCGTCGAGGGTGACGATGACGCCGCTGTCGTGCTCGAGTTCGACGCCCTCGAGCAGTTGGGCGCCCGGGGTGCCGGTGAGCAGGATCTCGCCGGCGGCGGCCACCGCCGAGTCGCGGCGGATGCCCCAGATGCTGGCCCAGCGCTCCAGCCACTCATCTTCTGCCGTGTCGATGATCAGTTGCTTGGCGAGCCAGGCCAGGTAGCCGTAGAGGCCATGCACTGCACCGGCATCGACGTCGGCGACCACGCGCAGCAGCGCACGGCGCAGCGCCGGCTGGGCGTCCGGCAGGCGGCCGCGCATGTCGGCGCGGATCTGCTCGGCGAGCTGGTTGAGCGTTGGCGACTGCCAGGGCATCGTTATCTCCAGACGTATTGATAGCGGTCGGCGAGGCGGGTGCCGTCGCCGCGTTGGATGACCACCTGGAGCCAGAGCACGTCGCGGTCGAGGGTCTCGGCGGTGGCCTCGACCTCGGCGGCCACGCCGTCCTCGAGGAGCCAGTCGAGGGCTTCGCGGGCATAGGCTTCGGCGCGGCGGCGAACATCGGTCAGGGTCTTCTCGCGGCTGAGCAACCACAGCCGCGAGCCCCAGCGGTCACCGTCTTCATCGGCGATGGCATCGGCCCACCAGCCGCGGCGATCCGTAGTGCCATCGGGTATGACGTCGTCAGGCTCGGCGCGGCGGTCGCAGAGCAGCGAGAGCGCCACGGCGGTGCGCAGACCGTCGTCGGTGGCCAGGTCGCCATCGAGCAAGGCCACGTCCAGGGCGCCGTCGAGCCAGTCCAGGGTGATGTCCATCAGCTCATCTCCTGGTTGGGCGTGTCGGTGGGCCCGCCGCTGTCGTTCTCGGGGTGGTTATGGTCGTTGTAAACGTCGCGCATGGCCTGCATGGAGCTGACGCCGTCGTAGACGTCGCCGGCGACGCGCAGGTCGCCCGGCATGTGCACGGTCGGGGCGTTGACGATGGTGACGTCCTGGCCGGCGCCGTCGATGACGATGCCCTGGCGGGTCAGGTAGACCTTGTGGCCGAGGTCGTCGTAGAGGGCGACCTCGCCCTCTTTTAGCCCCTTGAGGCGATAGCGGCGGTCGCCCACCACCAGCGCCACCAGGTGGCCACGCGCCCCACCGATGGCGGCAGCAATGGCCTCGGCGCCGCGCTTGGGGCGGGCGGTCAGCCCGTAGGGCTCGTGGTGCTCCACGTCGCGGGTCTCGTCGCGCAGCAGGTCGAGCTGCAGGCGCTGCATGCCCCGGGCGCTGTCGCTTCGGGCGACCACGGCGCGGCTGATCAGCAGGCGCAGGCGGCGCCAGAGAGGTGACAGCAGGCGGTAGGCTTCGCGTCCCTTCACCATACGTCGCTCTCCTGTTGCTCGGGCTCCGGCTGGGCCTGGAGGTCGTAGGCACTGGGCGGCACCACGCGGATCTCGCTGCGCTCGCCGCGGCCGTCGAGCAGCAGCTGCACCTCGGCGATCAGCCACTCGGTTTCCAGGCCCAGCCAGGGGTCGCGGATCGGCACCAGGTCGCCGGGGCGCCACAGCCCCTCGGCATGCCGCCAGCCGGCCACGGTGTAGGTCACCCCACGGCTCTGGCCCCAGCGCTTGCGCACCTCCCACTCCGCCTTCTGGCGGCAGCTGGCCGAGTCGACGCTGGTGTCGCACACCACCAGGGTGGGCCGGTGTCGCTTGATGCCCGGGTCCTGGGCGCGGCCGGCCGGGGCGCTGGCTGCGGTGCCGAACCAGGAGTCGTCGGCGGCGCCCTGGCCTTGCACGATGACGGTGCCGAAGCGGTCGCGGTTGCTGAAACGCCCTCGGGCGCGGCGGATGTTCTCGCCCAGGGCGAGCTCAGTGGTCAGCCGCTCACGGGGCGGGCGAGTGATCACCAGGCGGCCCTGGGCGTCGGCGACCAGCAGCAGCGCCCGATACGAGGCGAGCTGCATCAGCGCTTCGCCGTAGGTCTGGCCGGGCTCGATTTCGATGGCGCGCAGCGGTGCGCCGACGTCGACCTCGGCCACCACCTCGATGCCGAACGGCTCGGCCACGCGGCGGGCGACCTGGAGCACCGTCTGCCCGGTCTCCCAGGGCTGGGCGGTGCCGGAGCTGTCGATGAGGTCGGCAGTCTTGCTGCGCCCCGAGACGACCAGCTCGTGCTGGCGAGCGTCGTAGTTGGGCAGCACGTCGTCGATGTAGCCGGTGATCACCGGCTCGCCGTCGATCTCCACCACCACGGGCTGGCCAGTGCGCAGGCGGCGCGGCTCGGCGTCCTCCGCCCACTTCTCGGTGAGCGCGACCTCGAAGCTGTCGGCCATCTGGTCGAGGCCGCGGCGGATCTCAACCTCCTTCCATCCGAGGTGGCGGGTGCCATCGACGATCAGGGCGACGTCACTCACTCAGCACCTCCAAGCGCTCGGCGGGCACCCGGCCGGGGTGGCGCACCTGGTTGCGGCGGACGATCTCGGCGTCGCGGGTGGCATCGCCATAGAGGCGGTGGGCGATCACCAGCGCCGGCAGCGGCGCGCCGGGAGTGTGTGTGGCGAGCTCCGGCAGCGCCGCCCCACGGCGACGCAGGTCGGTGACGGCGGCGGCGCGCAGGGCCACCAGGCGCTGGGCGGTCTGGGGCAGCGGCGGCACGCGGCCGGCGAGCTGCTGGGTCAGGCCGTCGTGGACGATCTCCAGCGCCTCGACGGCGTCTTGCCGAGTCGGCAGGCTCCAGCCGGCCGAGGCCTCGGCGGCCTCGATGGCGGCGCCGCGGCGGATCAGCGCGATGGCGGCGGTTTTGGCACTGGCTTCCTGACCGGCGGCCAAGGGAGCGGTGTTCGGTATCGATCCGGGCAGGCGGTCCTCGCCGGCGGCGAACAGGCTCTCGTAGAGGCCCAGGGCACGGCCGGGCTCGCCGATCATGTGCTTGATCTGGCCAATGCTGGAGAGAATGGCGGCGCCCAGCTCGCCTGGGGTGCGGATCAGCCGGCTGATGGTGCCGGTGACGTCGCCCACCACCGATTCGATCTCGGCGATGGTGCCAAAGATGGCGCTTTCCACGGCCGCGACCCGGCTCTCGACCAGGGCGAGGATCTCGAACGCCGCTTCGAACTCCTCGAGGATCGCCAGGCGCGACTGCTCGGCCTCCGCCTCGACCACCTGCTGGGTGTCGGCCTGGGCGGTGGGCAGGCGCGGCTCGTCGCCGGCGCGAACGACCGTGAGGGTGACGCGGGCCATGCCGCCTTCGCGGGTGCTCTCGGTGATGCGCGCATCGGTGACGACGACGCGCGCCGTGCCGTAGTAGCTGTGGCGCATCTCGGCGGCGCCGGGCAGCTCCAGGGCCTCAGCCAGGGCGTTGCGCTGCAGGTCGTAGTCGTCGCCGATCAGGTAGCCGGTGATCTGCCACTCGCGGGCCTTGCGGCCGAGATCCTCGGCGTAGGGATCGGGCCGCAGCGGGTACTCGTGCACCTGCACCCGGCGGCCGGGGCTGATGCTGCCGCGTTCCAGGTGCAGGGTGACGCCGCGCCACTCGGCGGTGCCGGGGCCGATTCGATCGCGCCAGCTCATTGGGCTATGCTCCTCGGGAGTAACTGAAAGGAGACGCAGGGATGAAGAAGTCCGAGAAGATGGCTATCGCCTCCGTAGGACTTGGCATTACAGCCGGACTTGGCCTGGCCTGGTTCTGGCCGTCTGCTCACTGGGGAATTCATGTGGCAGCCGGCGTATTCGTGGCCGCGATTGGTTTCTCCGGCATGCTGGAAGGCGCTTCCCAGGCCAAGTCTGTGGACGAGAAGTAACCTCACGGCATTGCCCCTCCGAAGCTGGGCATGGTGTCCACGTCGAACTCCATGGGGCCGTCGCGGCGCATCTCGTCCACCCGCGGCCGGCCCTCGCTGTCGATGGTGATGCGCAGCTCGCCGCCCACCCGGGTTTCGCCCGCCACAGCCATGGCACTGTCCACCGCCTGATCGTCCAGGGCGTTGGCGCCCATTGCCGGCATGGGTTGCATGCCCTCCAGTCCCAGCCCCTCCTTGGCCCAGTCGGGCATCCAGTCGATGAGCCCGGCCACCTTGCGCTCCAGCCACAGGCTCAGCGCCGTGAAACGCTCGGCGATGCCCTCGCGCAGGCCGTCGATCCACTCGCGCCCCACCTCCATCCAGGCGCTGGGGCTCAGCCGTTCCTTGATCCAGTCGACGATGCCCTGGATGCGTTGCTCCACGGCGTTGCGCAGGGCCACCAGCTTCTCGATGGCGCCATCGAGCATGCCCCCGATCCAGTCGCGGCCGGCGGTGGCCAGGGCGGTGGGGCTGAGCGTCTCGGTGATCCACGCCAGGGCACGGCCGAAGATGTCGGTGATCTCGGCCCAGAGGTCGAACACGAACGCCTTGATGGGCTCCCAGTTGCGGTAAATCAGGTAGGCCGCCCCGGCGATGGCGGCAATGGCCGCCAGTATCCAACCCACCGGAGTGGACAAGAGAGCTACACCCAGGGCGCGTACCGCGCCTATCACAGCCGGCATGGCCTTCACTGCGAGCACGGTCAAGGTTGTGCCCAGCTTTCCAAAAGCAAAGACAAACTGAGCCAGAGCTAACAGCAATGGTCCTGCCATGATGGCGCCTATCAATAGGGCCAGCTTGCCCCAACCGCCCAACAGATCGGCGGTCCAGGCCAGCACCCGGCCCACGTCCAGCAGCCCCGCCCAGAACTGACGCAGGCCGTCGATGATGCGCCGGGTGATCATCTCGCGGTTGCCCTGGGTGAGGTCCTTGACGCGCTGCAGCCACTCGGTAAGCGCCGGCAGGATGTCGCGCACCACGGCCATCCGCACGCCCAGCAGGGTGCGGCGGAAGTCCATCATGGTGTCGTTGTACTCCACCGCCTGGCGGGCGAACGCTTCGTCCATCACCACGCCGGCGTTGTGCGCCTCCTGAGCGAGGTCGCGCAGGCCCTGGGAGCCACCCTCCAGGAAGTTGAGCATCGCCACGCCCTCGCTATCGAACAGCTTGAAGGCGGCGCGAACGCGCATGGCGGGGTCTTCGACCCCGGCCAGGGCATCGGCCACCTCGGGCAGTAGCTCGGTGGTGGGGCGCAGGTTGCCGTTGGCGTCTCTGAGCTGGATGCCCAGGAACTTCAGGGCACCCACCGCCTCGCCGGTGCCGGAAGCGGCCTCGGCGGTGCGTCGGGTGAAGCGCTGCAAGGCCATGTCGAAGGTGTTGGCGGCCAGGCCGGAGCGCTCGGCGCCGTAGCGCCACTCCTGGAGGCGCTCGATGGGCACGCCCAGGCGGTCGGCGGCCTTGACGGTGGCGTCGGCACTCTCCGTCACCCCGCCCACCAGGCGCTCGAAGCCCCAGGCGGCCCCGGCGGCGGTGCCGCCGATCACCGTCAGCCGGCGCGTGAGCCGGCCGGCCTGGCTGGTGACGTTGCCCCATTGCTGGCCGACATTGGCGACCGAGCGGCGCAGCTGCTGCAGGCCCTGTGAACGGCCCAGCCGCGAAAAGCGCTGCTCGATGCGCCGCACCGGCCGACTGATGCGGTCGACCAGGTTGAGGACCACGCTGGCATTGAGTTCCGCCATTCACTGCCTCCGCTTGAGTCGCTTGGCCCGTTGCAGCCAGAAGGTGAGCTCCCGTACGTCCATCTCCCACAGCTCGCTGGGCGGGAAGTGGAAGACGTAGGCGATCAGTCCGACGACGTCGGCCCAGTCGCCGGGAGCCCCGACAAAGGGGCGGCCAGGGCCTCCGTGACGGCGGCCACGTCCTCGGCGTCGAGCTCGTCGATGGCGTCATGGGGCAGCCCGGTCATGGCGCGAACCATGGCCAGCGCCTTGCCGATCTCGCCCTTGGCCTCGTCCATGGCGCGCAGGTGTTTGGCCTTGATGCGCGCCGGCAGGCGCAGCTCGGTTAGCTCGCGGGTGCCGCCGCCTTCGTACTTGTCGCCTTGATAGGTGATCGGGTGCTTGAGCTGGATGACGGTGTCGTCGCTCATGGGGGGCTCCTTAGAGGTTCTCGAGGCCGAGGCCGCTGAAGTTGAGGTCGAAGTTGCCGTTGCTGGCGTCCAGCTCCGGCGGCTCGGTGACGAAGGCGCGGCGCATCAGCATCGAGCGGCCGGTGTCGGTCTCGAAGAGCACCGTGGCCCCGGTGATGCGCGCCATGGCGAGGATGTCGGTGTCCTCGGTGTGGCGCACGGTGACGGTGATGGTCGGCGCCACCGGGGTCTCCCGGTAGCCCTGCACGCCGCGCGGGCCGACGACCGCCTCGCGCTCGACGCCGCCCACGTTGAGGGTGGCGCCCACGTCGGAGAGCAGCTCCGTGCCGTCGACCTTCACGCTGGCCTTGCCGGTGATCTGAGTCATGGTTCAAGCACTCCTTGAATGGCGTTTACAGCCCCGTCGATCAGCGGCGGAACTGCACCTGCTGGGCATGGATACGGTACTGGCCGACCAGCTTGGGCGAGTCGATGACGTTGAGCCGCGCCGGGTCGTCGGGGTCGATGTTGGCCTGGAGCGATTTGGCGTAGCCCTCGTAGTCCTGGCACCAGCCGCGCTGGATGAAGTCGCGGTAGAGATCCAGCAGCTCGGCCTTCCCGACGTTGGGCGTCATGATCGGCTGGCCGGCGCCGTAGAGGCTGGCGTCGGCGTCGGTGGCCAACTTGTTCCTCGGGTACTTCGAGAGGATCCGGCTGATCTGCTCGTAGCGGATGCGCTCGAACGTCTCAGGCACCTGGATGTCCAGGTAGGCGTCCGAGGCCACCCCGGCCATGTTGGTCTGGTAAGTGGTGATCTCGCGGTTGATCTGCACCGTGCCGTCGTCGGCGACGGTGAACGTCGCGATCCCGTCATAGAGCAAGAGGTTGCGCTCGGCCTTGGTCCAGCGGTCCTCCTTCTTGGGACCGATCAGCCCCGGCAGCGCCAGGTACTGCAGAGGGCGGGCCGGGTCGTTGGTCAGCGAGCCGGCGGCGACCATAGCGTAGGTGGCGGCCCACAGCCAGGTGGGGCTGACGGCCTCGCCGGTGCCCATCACGGTGAGGTGCGGGCTGTTGAGCGCCGAGCCGAACGTTCCCGTTTCCGAGTGAGTCCCGCGGAACGCCGCGAACGCCCGGCCGCCCTGCTGCACCATGGGGCCGTAGCGGCGGTCGAGCTCGGCGGTGAGCTCGTCCAGGGCGGCGGTGTCGGTCCAGGGCATGGCGATGTAGTGGTACCACTCGTCGCCCATTGCGGCGATGGCGTCGCCCACGTCGGGGTTGCCGCTGCCGCCGCTCATGGCGGTGATCTCGACGGTGATGCCCTCGACGCTCGGCTCGCCCTTGGCGCCGACGACGACGGCGATGTCGTTGCCGGTCTCGCCGCCCCAGGTGCAGGTCAGGTTGACCTGGCTGGCAGTGGTGCTGTCCACCGTGGCGGTGACCGGCAGGCGGCCGTTGTCGCCGACGGCATCGACGATGGCCTGGGCGATGGTCTCGGCGTCGTCGGCGGCATCCACGCCCACGCGCACCCGATAGCCGGCGATGTAGAGCGCCAGGGTGCCGGAGCGCAGCGCGGTGCCGGCAACGCTTAGCGAGCCGGTGGCCTCGGCGGCGCTCTCGGCGTCGTCCAATGCGAGGCCGTAGGTCTCCATGTAGGGGTCGATCTCGAGGGCGGCACGCAGCATCTCGGCGAGCATCGAGCCGCGTCCGTAGTAGCGGTCGGCCTGCTCGCCGCTGGTCACCCGGTCGACGGACAGCGCCGATTTCTCGCTATCGGCGGCGCGCTGGCCGAGCACCAGCAGGCGGGTCTGCCACACGCCGCTATTGGCCAGGCGCGAGTCGAACTCGATGAACACGCCCGGGATGCGCAGGGCGCTGGGGATGTCGTTGAAGACACCGGCGGTGATGGTCATCGTCTGTTACTCCTTGCTCTCAGCGGCACGCTTGGCCGGCTTCTTGGGCGGAGCGGCCTTAACCAGGTCGCCGTCGCGCAGGCGCCGGCGGATGAAGGGGGTCAGCTCGACGGTCGCTCCCTCGGCGGGGATCGGCTTGCCGTTCTCGCGGCGCACCTGGAGCACACCCTGGTCGGGCTTCTTGGGGTCGAGCGGGCGCGGCTTGACGTAGATGGATGGCACGGGTCACTCCTCCTCTTGGGGCAGGTCGGCACGGCTTTCGGTGACGGGGTCGTCGTCGGTACCGATCTCGTGCGTGGCGCGGTACTTCTCGAAGGGGGCGAGGTCGTTGACGTCGAAGGCCGGCGGGAACACAAGGTTGAGCCGGTAGGCCGCCCCGTAAACCACTACGCCCTCTTTGTCGAACAGGTCCGAGTAGAGGTTGTCGAGGCTCTCCAGGGCGAGGCTGCCCACACCCTTGACGCTCAGGCCGTGCACCGCCGGCACAACGCGCTCGAGCAGCTCGTAGGCGCCCACCTGGCGGGCGTTGCCGCGGCGCCGCTCGCGCTCGCCGCTGGCGTGGCCGGTGACCACGTAAACGACATAGCGGGAATTGGCGGCCGGCTGGGTTAGGTTGCCGTCACCACGGGCACCGCCCCAGGCGACATAGATGCCGGGCACCTGGCGCAGCGCGGCGCGCAGGGTCTTGTCGTTCCAGCGCCCGGGCAGGTCGGCGATGGTCTTGACGTGCTCGCCCACCACCACCTGGCAGCGCTCGACGATGGCGTCCTCGATCTCGGCGAGCATCAGAAGCCCCCTCCGGGCATCACCCGCCCGCCAGTCTCGAACTGCACCTCGCCCGCCGAGGCCTCGGCCGGTGCGCTGATGCCGAGCTTCACGTCACCCTTGGCCACGGCGCGCAAGAACTTCATGGCGTCGTCGTAGCGCTTGGTGACCTGCTCGGTGGCGCGGTCGTCGTACAGCCGGTAGCGGGCGATGTCGCACGCCACCGCAGTGACGATGCGCGGCGGCGATTCCAGCGGCACGCTGTTGCCGGCGGCAGCCACGTAGCCGTCGATCTCGCCGGCGGCGTCCTCGATGGCGCGGTCGACGATGGTGGCGTCGATGGCCGTGCCGGTGTCGTCGGCGGCCAGGTCGAGCAGTTCGTTCTCGCCGAAGCGCTCGACCAGGTCGGCCTGGGTGCAGTAGGGCATGCTTACGCCTCCGCCTCGCTGTCGGGCTGGGCCGGCACGGTGCACTCGGTCACCTCCAGGGCGGGGTCGCCCTTGAGGGCGGCGACCTGGTCATCGCTCAGGCCCGCCAGGGCAATGCCAAAGCCGGTGCGATCGAAGCGGAAACCGGCACGGCGGCGGCTCTTGAAGCGCCGCTTGGTGCGCACGTAGAGCGCCGGGATCTCGCCCTTCTTGCCGTCGCCCTTGCCGCCTTGTGGGGGCGTGTTAATTTTCTCGCCCTTCTCGGCGGCCTTCGCCTGGCTCTCTGCGGAGGTGTCGGTGGCGCCATCCTTGGCGGCCGGTTGCTTGGCCGTGTCCTTCTCTTCGGGTTCCTTGGCGCCCTGGCCAGGTTGGGTATCCGGTTCGGCGGCCTGGGTCTCTTCCGCCTTGGCCTTCGCGGCCTGGGTGTTGCGCTTACGGGTGGTCATGTCGCGGTCTCCTGGGCCTGGTCACGCTGCCGCCCGGGCGGGCGGCAGCGGGGTCAGCGCATCAGTCCGGCTTAGGCGCTGGCCAGCCAGGGGTTGAGGATCAGCTGCGAGGTGTTGGCCCACTCGTTGGTCTCGCCGCCGGAGGCCAGCTGGTTCTGCAGCACCTTGCGCGCGGCCCCTTCCATGGAGCTGGGCACCATGGTGTGGGTGTGGCGCAGGCCCAGGGGGCGGCCGTAGTCGCCCTTGAGCTTCTGCAGCTGCTCGCGGGCGGCCTTGTAGTTGGCGGCATCGAAGGGCTGGTTGGAGCGCACCGCGAGCATCCACAGGCCCGGGCCGGAGTTGACCCGCGCATCGGTACCGAACATGAACTCGTCGGTCATGAAGACCTTGGAGTCCATCAGGTCGGTCAGGGCGCGGAAGTCGTAGTCGCGGCGGCGCTGGAACACCATCGGCTTGATGGCCCGCGAGCAGTCCATGACGTACCAGGCATCGCCGGAGCCGCCCATGTCGTTTGAGACCGAGATCTCGCTGCCGCTCTTGTCGAGCACCGGGTGGTCGGTGTCGAACAGCGGCTGGCCGTCGAAGCATTCGGGGTTGGCCTCGAGCACCTCCACGGCGAGCTCGTTGGGGTGCTCGCGGGAGCTGCGGCCGAACTCCTGGAACACCGGTGCCCACAGGCCATAGGTGTCGTCCTCGATGTTGTCGCGGGGCACGCCGGCGGTCAGCTCGAACTTGCGGTTCTTGATACTGAAGTCGGCACCCTCGAGGCCATGCACGACCCGGTCGCCCAACCACTCGCGCATGCGCGGCAGGCTTTTGAGCCAGGGGTAGACCTCCACGGCGGTGCTGGAGGGCACTACGGTGCAGAAGGTCTCGTAGAGCGCGGCCTCGGCGCCGAGCGAGCTCTGGCCCTTCTGGAAGTTGGTCTTGTAGCCCTTGTAGAGGGCTTGAAGATTGGCGCTTGTCAGATCCATGTCGAGTAGTCCTCGTTAGGCGGTGGCGGCGACGCCGTTGGTGGGATCGATGTACACCCACACGCCGTTGTCATCGACGTCGTCGACGATGCCGGCGGGGCTGCGCGCATCGGTGTCGCTGGTCTTGGCGACGGTCTGGTCGTCGACCAGGTAGCAGACCTGCCCGATGTCGGCGCGGGCGATCTCGTCGGCGCCGGTCGAGTTGGCGACGTGAAAGTAGCCGCGCTCGATCTCGACGACCTGGTCGCCATCGGCGCCGCCGGTGTTGTCCTGGTAGTGCTGGAACACGCCCAGGGCGGTGAGACCGGTGGCGGTGCTGCCCGGCTCGGCGAAGCCCGAGGCGCCCATCACGGCAATGGCGCCGGCGAAGCACACAGCGTCGGCGGCGACGGGGTGGCTGCGCCGGAATCCGGGGCGGGATGCGGTGTTGCGGTTCTTGGTGGCAGCTGTCACGGGAATGCTCCTCTGGGGTTAGTGGCTCGCAGGCCAGACGCTCAGGCGCTGGCGTTGGCCGTGCGGTAGTCCTCGGGAGAGAGGCCCATGTTCTTGCACACCGCCAGCTCCTCCTCGGAGAGCTCGCCCTCCTGGCCCTGGGCGCCTTCGCCCTTGGGTGCCTTGCCGGCGGTCTGGGTGCCACCCTTGAGTGCGGCGATGCTCGGGGCGTCTTCCAGGTGGGCCTTGAGGGCCGCCAGACCTTGCTCGCGCAGCCAGTCGGCGGTGGCCTTGCCGGGGATGCGGCCGTCCTTGAGGCCCTCGTCGATCAGGCGGTCCACCTCGGCGGTCTCGCTGCCGGCCTTGAGCGCGGCCAGCTGCTGTGCGGTCTCCACGTAAACCGACTTGGGCACGTACTGGCTCATGTCGGGCTTGGCGCTGTCGGCCTTGGCCTTGAGGGCCGCTACTGCCTCCTCGGGTTTGTCGTCGTCCTTGAGCTCGAGCGCCTCGCGCAGCGCCTTGGCTTCGCTGGCCGATGCCTTGAGCGCGGCCAGTTCGGTATTGATCTGCTCGTCGGTGGCCTCGGCAGCCAGCCCGAGCAGCTTGATTAGGTCTTCACGTTTCACGGAGTCGTCCTCCTGGTGCGTGTCGGTGGTGGCCATGCGCGCGGCGGCCAACTGGGTGATCGCCCCGTCATCGATGGCGGGGGTGTTGGTGAGTGCGAGTTGCAGCAGGTCCAGCACGGCGCCGGTCTCGGCGTCGTAGGGGAACACGGGGGAGAGATAGCGATACTCGCCGGCTTCGATGGCGGCCTGGGCGGCGGCGGTCCACTCGATGGCGCCGTAGAGGCCGTCGTCGCGCCACTCGAGCGAGCGCGGATCGACCCAGCCCGCCGCCGGCGCCGGCTTGCCGTTGCGCTCGCTGAGCAGGGTCTGGTGTTCGTAATCGATGACGATGTCGGTGGAACGCGAGGCGGCCAGCTCGATGATGGCCGCGGCGCCCTGGGCGTCGAGCTGCCAGGGGCCCTGGCCCTCCATGGCGCCGCGCGGGGCGTCGAAGGTGCCGGCGGGGATCAGGCGCGTCTTGTCGTCGCTGAGCCGCACGCGCAGAGCGCAGACGGCCACCGGCTGAGGGGAGCGCGAGGCGGCCAGGACGGCCAGGGGCAAAGTAGCGAGAGTCGTGTTCATGGGCGCAGCATGGCGCCCATCAGGAAGGGAGAGGATTTAAAGTGGCTTGGGAATTTCTAACGCCCGTGGGTCATTTCTTTGTATCGGCGCCAGTTTCACGGTCACGCCTTCTGCGGATCTCCTTCTCCATCGCCATGACATGCTTTCTGCTGAGTATTTTGGGCAGCTGGAAGGAGTGAAAGATACCCAGTGTGGCGAAGAAAAGCAGGCTGTGTTCCGTCCAGCGCTGCGCCCAGAGTGGCCAGGTCGACGAGATGCTGGTGAGAAAGGCCAGTACCAGTACTGCCAGATAGATATAGAAGGTCATGCTGTGCCGAAGCAGCTCGCGGCGGATTTGGCCTAAGTAGTAGGTATCCTGCCTCCAGTTGCGTCCGCGCAGCACCCTGTCGTTGGCGACGATCGCCATTACCGCCGCCAGAAAGCCTGCGAGTATCGAGAACACCGTAACAAGCA
Source organism: Billgrantia gudaonensis (assembly GCF_900100195.1). GTDB lineage: Bacteria > Pseudomonadota > Gammaproteobacteria > Pseudomonadales > Halomonadaceae > Halomonas > Halomonas gudaonensis. The sequence goes on along the minus strand of NZ_FNES01000014.1, from coordinate 110,881 downwards.
CTGAGGTCGCATCCTCGCTGCGATGATACCAGGGCTGCAGCAGCCAGCCCGCGAGCACCGCGACAGCCACGCTGATTATCTCCGTGGCGACCTTGCGGCTGCTTATCCTGGGCCCATCATTCATCGCTGCCATGCGCCTCTCTGCCTCAGTTCCCGGTGGAAGGTCTTCAACTCGTCCCACACCTCGAAAGCGTCCAGATCATTCTGCTGTTCCTTGCGGAGCAGTCGAACCTTTTTCTTCAACACTACATCCCCTGTGCGAATGGTGTTGCCAGAACGGGTCGTAATAACCACCTCGGAGTCATCCGGGATCTCGTCGACCATATCGAGGCCAGCATCATCCAGCGAGGATAGGACAACACCCTCCGCGCGAGTCCCGCCCTTCGGCATGATCGTTGTGGTGACATTGATATCACCCCAATGGCTAGCCAGGACTTCACGCTCCTGATCGTCCTCGATCTCCTCGGCCAGGTAGTCCTGGCAACGCTTGCGGAAACGTCTGAAAAACTCTGTGAACCCGGCCGGGTCCTGCCCTTCGAGCTCTTGGGTGGCGGCGAACATCGTGCCCTTGATGGTGATTTCCTTCACGCCTTCTCGCTCCAGGGTTTGGCGCTTCTCCTGATTCGAGGCGGGCTGCAGCTCGAATGCCGAGGTGGCGGGAGCCAGGTTGGCGCGGTTGAATAGACCTCGCAGGTACTTTTCCACCGAGGCGTATCCACGCATCGCGCCATCCGTACATACCAGCAGTTCCTGGCCCTCAATCAGCACGAAGGCATCGGCAAGCTTGAATGCCCTGTCTTCCGGTGGGTCTTCTGGCAAGTCATCGTCATGGTCTGCCTCCACGTCAGCGCCGAATGTGCCTATTCGCTCCCCGGGCGCACCGGCCCCGATGGCAAGCATCAAGGGCCGATCAGGATGCTCACAATCGGGGTGGCGCTGCCTGATACCCACCACCCCCAGGCTACTGATGCCCACCTTGGTGTCTCCTACGTTCGGTAGACGCTGTAGCGCCTGCCTGACCAGGTCAGCGAATGGGTCCGGAGGCACCTGATTTTCGTTGTACACGGCACGCAGATAGTGAAGCGTCTTGGTGGCTGGGCGTCTTGGCATCGGATGTTCCTTATCGCTGGGATAGAGCAATGAGACATTTAACAGCCTATCCGCTTGGCCAATGCTGCCGCCAGAGCAAATCTAACGCGGGTCTAACCCGCCTCCCCTCGATATACCGACCGCTGGCGTAGCTTGGCGCCTCTCGGGGCTCACAGCGCCTCACAGACGGCCGGGTGCTTCTCAGCTCAGCGGCTGTTCCAGGTAGTCGAGCAGCGTGCGCACGGCCTGGGCTTCGTCGTCCTCCGAAAGACCGAGCCAGGGGCGGGCCGGGATGTCTCCCCACAGGTGAGGAAAATCCGCCTGGGTGCCGCCGAAGTGCATCATCGCGCCATAGACGCGGTCGGTGCCGAACTCAAGGTAGTCGGGGCCGGCATCGTAGCGCAGGGTGTCGCGCAGGTGGCCGTTGAGGACCAGGATCTCATCCTTGCGACGCGGCTTGTGCTCGCGATAGGCGTCGGAGAGGGGCGCCCAGGGCTGGCCATCGGGGGAGACCTGCTGGTCGAAGCGGTCGCGGTGGGCGCGGTCGAGATCCTCGCCGATCGCCTTGAACGCCGCCTGGGCGTCCCTCCCGCGCTCGATCAGCTCGCCCAGGGCGCGCTTGACGCGCTCGTCGTTGATCTCGACATCGAGTCTGACGCCTGCCATCAGTCCTCCTCCCCACGGCGGTAGAGCCGCACGCCTTGCCGCCACTCGTTGAGCGCGTCGAGATCCTCGAGGCGCTGACCGCTCCAGCCGTCGCGCCCCCAGTCGACCAGCACCAGGCCCTCCTCGCCGCCGGGTAGCACCAGGCGGGCCAGGTAGCGGCGGCGCAGGCGCGGGCGCTGGTCGTCATCGCTGCCCAGGTCCAGCGCCGTCCAGATCTCGTCGGGGCGGCGCAGCGTCTCGGCCAGCATGGCCAGCTCCCGGCCGCCGACACCGGGCAGGGTCACCCCGCCCCGGCCGTCGTCGAACAGGGCATCGCTGATGGCCAGCGGCTCGCCCACGGCATCTTCGAAGCGCGCGGCGTCACCGCCGCGACGGGTGCCAAAGGCGGCGAGAAAGTCATCGACGTAGGCCTCCGGCGCCTGGTCCGCACCGAACGGCGCGGTTTCGTCGTCGCGATAGTCGGGCAGCGGATCGCCGGCCCGGCGTGCGGGCAGGCTGCGCCCCGGGCGGCCGGCGGGCGTTCCCAGGGGCGAGGGGCTGAGCGCTCGACCGCGGCCGCTGCCGGGGCGGTGCTCGAAGCCGGGGTCGATGCCGCGAGGCACGCGCACGGTGCGCGGGCTGGGGCCGTTCTCGCCGACCGTGCGCTCTTCCCAGTCGATCTCCGGCCCCTGCTCGGAGACGGTGTAGCCTTCGCGCTCCGCCTGCTCGCGGCTGATCATGTACTTCTTGCAGCTGCAGCCCCAGCCGTTCTTGGGGCTCCAGACGTCCCACCAGGGGTCGTCCAGCGGCACCACCTTGCCGTCGTGGGCCAGGTGCTCGGGGCGCGGGTCGTCGCTGCCGCCATGGCGGTAGAGCCCGAAGGGGCGCAGGCGGCGCAGCTCGGGGTCGGCCATCTGCGCCTCGCGCCCGGCGTGGTAGCTCTGCATCAGGTTGGTCTCGAAGATCAACCGGCTGCGCCAGCCGCGGCTGCCGCGGTAGGACCAGCCATGGCGCTTGACGATGTCGTCGAAGTCGCGGCGGAAGTCGGCGATGGTGCCGCCCTCTTCGATCACCCGGCGGATCGAGCGCTGGAAGTCCTCGACGATGGCCTGACGGCTGGCCCCGGCGACCATGAACGCCTGGTCGTGCTCGGCGCCGTAGATGTCGGTCCAGGTGCGGGTGGGCACGGCCACCTGCTCGCGCAGGTAGTCGAGCTGCTCGCGAAACGGCAGGTTGCCGTAGCGCACCGCCATCAGCGCACCTCCTCGAGGAGGTCATGGCGGCCGGCGAGCTGGGCGGCGGCCAGGGCATCGCCCATGATCTCGGCGAAGTCGTCCAGGGGCAGCTCGCCGGCGAGCTCGACCAGGCGGGCCTGGAGATCCTCGAGGCTCTCGGCTTCGTCCACGGCGGTGCGGATGGCGTCGATCTGCGCCTCGATGGCCGGCGCGGCCGCCTCTTCCAGGGTGGCCAGCTGGGCGGCCTGCTCCTCGCCGTCGCGGGTGGGCTCGTCTTCGCGCAACACGGCCAGGCGCGGTCGCTGGGCTGCTGCCGCCGTCAGCGCGCCGAAGGGCGAGGGCTGGGCCGGCTTGGTCAGCACCTCCTCGCCCTCCTGCGCCTTGGGAATGCCACTCTTCTCGTGGAACCACCAGGTGGGAATCTGGGCGCCCATGTCGATGTATTTCGGCAATACCTCGGCGAGCACCTTGAGGTCCTCTGTTTCGCCGACATCCAAATAGAAGCGCGGCGCCCGCTGGGGCCGCTCGATGCCGAAGTTCAAGGCGGCCATGGGCCACAGGATGTCGCGACGGATGCTGCCGGCGTACTGGCGCACGTCGGAGCGGATCAGGCTCATCTGCCCGCGCTCGTGCACGTTGCCGAGCGCATTGGTGTTGGTGCCCTCGCCAGTGCCACTGGTCAGGGTGCCGCCCAAGATCGCTTTCGCTTTGGCGCGCTCGCACCACTCCATCATGGTCTTGTAGACGTCGGCGCTTGATCCTTTGCCGGCGGCTTCCAGGAAGTCGACGCTCATCCCTTCGGGGATGATGCCGCGGGCATCCTTGCCCATGCTGACCACCGCTTTCAGCAAGGTGGCTTTTTCCTTGTCGGTGGCGTTGCGCGGGTACTTGCCGACCACGGTGGGCAGGCCGTAGATCTCCAGCAGCTCGGCGAGGTCGCCCAGGGCGTAGTTCTGGAACAGGTACGGCCACGCCAGCATGCGGTGGAGCCCCATGCGGGCGATGTAGCCCGCCTTGGCGCGGTGGCGGTGCTGGACCCAGCCGAGCGGCCACAGCGCGTCGCCGGTGGCGCTGTGGTCGCGCAGGGTGATCCGGTTCTGGTCGTCGGGGTGCAGGCGGAACCAGCTGTGCGGCCGCAGGATGGGCTGCTCGATGTAGCGGATGGCGCCGTCGCGTGCCCAGGGCAGCTCCAGGTTGGCCCAGCCGTGGCCGACGCCGCTGCCGAGATCCAGGATCAGGTCCTCGACCTCGAGGGCGCTGAATACCTCGGCGGCCTGCTCGGTGGCCTTCTTCTCGGCGCGATTGGCCCCGTCCGGCGGCACGATCTGCCATTCGAGCTCCGCGGCGAGCTGGCGGCGCTTGCCCAGGTCGGCGCCGATCTGGCTGTCCTTCTCCTCCATGTCGTCGAACAGTTCGTGCTGGGCCTTCAGGTGGCCCTGCTCGGCCTCTTCGAGGATCCGGTAGAGCCGCGCCGGGGTCAGCCCTTTCGAGGGATGCTCGGCGAACTCCCGCTTGAGCTGGCCAATGCGGGCGCCGCCGGCGGTGTCGTCGTCGGTCTGCTGCTCATCGAGGGCCCGGATGTCGTCGGCGTCGCCGCCCAGCAGGCGCTTGATCCGTTGTGTGATGCTTACCATGCGCCACTTCCCCAGTCGGTTGTCAGTTCGTCGTCGTCATCGGGATCGAACGCGCCGGTGGCGCCCTGGGGCACGCGGATGAAGTCGATCTCGGTAACGTCCAGGTCGGCGGCATGATCGGCCAATACGCAGGCCATGGCGCCGTCACCGTGGCGCTGGCCGCTGGTCTTTCCTTCCGGCAGCCGCGCCACGCCGCGCACCAGTTGAAAGGCACGGTGATCCTCCACCAGGTCATCGTCGAGCGGCAGGGTGATGGTGGCGTCCTCGAAACGCGCCTTGTAGCGCGGCATACGCTCGCGATACCAGTTCTCGGTGGCCTGCACCTGGTCGACGATTCCGCCCCATTCGTCGTGGGCCGTTTCGCCGATGTAGGCGCCGTTGCCCCGGCTATCGATCGCCACGCCACTGAGCCGCGGCAAACTGTTGCCGATCGCGAACAGAACCTGCTCCTGCTGTTTGAACGGCACGTTGTGCATCTCCATCAGGAAGGGCACGGTGCGGTGCAGGGTCTCGCCAATCTCCATGGGGGCGATCACTGAGAGGTCGCCGGAGCGGGCGAAGTCCTGGCCCAGAGCGTGGCGTCGGCGCGGGTTGAGCTGGCGCAGCAGGGGTGTGAGGTTGTCGCGTATCCAGTCCTCCATCTCGGCGGCGCGGGCCGGTTCCGGCAGGGCGTTGAACGCCTTGGTGCCGTCGAAGCGCAGCACCGGGGCCGGGGCCATGCAGGCCTCGATCAGAGTTCGGGTGAGGTAGGCGCCGCCGCCCTGCGCGGGGATGCAGAACAGCTCCTCGTCGTGGTTGGGCTTGTAGCGGTTGATCATCTGCTGGCGCCACTGCGCCTCGCCCTCGCGACTCCACGCCTGGCCCGTCACCTGGCAGATGCGCCGATAGAGGCCATCGGCCAGGGCCTCGTCGAAATCCACGTGGTGCAGGCTGTAGTCGTAGCGGCCCGCACGCACGTCGTTGATCAGCTCATTGAACGGGTTGTCCTCGCCGTTATGGGTGCTGATGATGCGGATCTGGCCGCCCCAGATGGTCATGGCCATGGCGGCCTTGAGCAGCTCCTGGATGTCGTCGACGAACGCCGCCTCGTCGATCACCAGCCGCTCGCCGGGCCGGCCCTTGGAGCGCAGGTTGCGCGGGTTGGAGGTGAACGCCTGGATGACATTCCCGCTGTCGAACTTGATGGTGTAGGTCAGCACCTGGCGGTCGTCGACCTCGATCACCGATTCGTCGATCTGGCTGGCGGCCATCTGGTAGGCCTTGGCCCACCCCGCGCAGTCCTGGATGAACCCCTGGGTCATCTCCTTGTTGTAGGAGATGTAATACACGTTGGCGCCGTCCTCAGAGGCCGCGTACAGCACATCGTCGGCCGCCTCGGCGTAGGAAAGGCCAATGCGTCGGCTTTTCTCGATCAGCTTGACCGGGCTGGTATCGGCCACCCAGCGCTGCTGGTAGCCGAGCAGGATGGCATTGCCAGCCTCCACCCCGGAACTGAGCGGATCGCGGGTCATGCCAAGCCCTCCAGAATCGCTGCACGCAGTGCCGCCGTACCCTCGCTCGACAGGCCCTGGGCGCGCCCGGCCGACTCGGCCTTGTCGGCGGCTTCCTCGGCCGCCCGTGCACGCTCCTGCTGGCGGATCAGCTCTTCGCGCTTGACGTTCTCGCTGCTGGCCTTCTCCAGGCGCGTCACCGAGAGCGAGAGCTCCTTGACCATCTCGATCACCGCGGGCATCGACTCTTTGGTGAGCTCGCCCTCCTGGAGCTTCAGTGCCAAATCGAACGCCATGGAGCGCAGCATCTCATTGACCAGGTGACCGAGTTGGCCCTGGGGCTGGGCACCGAGCTTTGCGATCCACATCTCCGCCACTTCGCGGGACTGCCTGAGCTTCTCGCCCACTTCGTTCATGCGGACTGCGTAACGGTTCACGGCGCTCTTACTGATGCGCTCGTCGTGACCCTCGACCTCGAGCAGCTCGTTGATCCGCTCCGTGGTCTCCAGCTGGGTGACGCGCGGGTCGCGCAGCAGCTCTTGCAGCTGGCTACGGATATCGTCGGGCAGGCGCTCGATGGTGCTGACGCGGGCCATCATCAGCCCTCCAGGCGCGGGCGCGCCACGCCGGGCACGCGGGCGGCCCCGGTGGCCACGTCCTGCCCGCGGGCGGTGAGGCGGGCGACCTGGATGCCGCCGGCGTCGGCCAGGGTGATCAGCCCTTGCTCCTGGAGCCAGGCCAGCTCGGTGCGTAGGCCATCGCGCGAGACCTGGTGGCCGAAGTTGCCCAGCACGCTGCGCAGCACGGCTTCGTTGTGGCTATAGCCCGGATCTTCTTCGAGCGCCTGCAGCACGATCAGCCGCTGATCGGCGGCGGTCACCTCTCGAAATGTGCTCATCAGTCCCCTCGCTTATCATTCAACAGGTGTTCATGGATCAGCCCCAGCTGACGGTTGGTGGCGCGGAACTCGCCGGCGAGGCTTTCCATTTGGCTGGCCGCTTGCGTCACCCGCTTGTGCAGGATCGCCAGATCGTGATGGGTGGGCGCCTGACCGATCTGGTTTTCGACGACATCCACCCGCCGCTCGATGCTGACGATGTGGTTGCGCACCTCCTCGAGGCGTTTTTGCGCCTCCCGATCCAGGCTGGTGATGGCCTGTGAATTTGCCTTGCTGCGCTGGGTGATGTGGGTATATACGCCCAGCAGTACCAGGCCTATCAGTTGTGTGATGTCGAAGAAGAAGCGCGCGGCGTTCCAGTCGATGGCCTCAATCATGCGGGGCCCCTTCAGTGGATGAATCTCTGGCGTTAGCGGCGCACCGCTCACCATGCCGTCTAACGCGCTCAAGGCGGGTCCATCCGCGGCTACCCCAGCGGTGCAGCTCGGTCACGTACCCGGCCACATCGCGCTGGGTGTAGTCGCCCTGGGGTCGCCGTGGCTCCGATTCGGGCTCGGTCATCCCCACCGGCGCGGCGCATATCACCGTGGTGGGCGACGGCGGCGGCTCGGGGGGTGGCTCTGGGCGTGTCGAGCAGGCCGTCAGCAACAGTGCCAGCAGCGGCACCATCGCCCATCGAACCGAGGGCACGGTAGGCCAGGTGATCCGTCCGAGCGCAGCCACCATGGCGGCTGTCAGCAGCACCAGGTGTCTCACGGCAGCGCCTCCAGGGCCTGGCGTAGCACCGGCGCCACGGGGCCGTCGTCCTCGGCCGGGGCCTGGCGGATGCGGCGCTGGATCTCGCGGTAGTCGGCGTCACGCTCGGCCAGTGCCGCCTGCAGCTCGGCCACCGCGGCCTCGGCCTGGCGGGCGCGCTCCTGGGCGGCGCGTTGCTGCTCGAGCAGTTGCTGGGTGCGCTGCTGCCAGCGGTCGCGGTTGGCGGTCATCGTCGCCAGCTCCTGGGCCAGCGCCTCTTGCTCGGCGATGCGAGCCTCCCAGGCGGTTACGCCCCACCAGCCCACCCCCCCGGCGGCGACCAGGCCGATCACGACCGCCCATACCCAGGCGGGCACGACTCTGCCGAGCAGCTTCACGAACATGGCGCCCCTCCCTGCCAGCCTGCTCGGTCGTAGCGTGGGGTCAGCTCGAGCAGGATGTGGCGCACGTAGTGGCGGTTCTCTCGCTGGGCCCAACTGGCCCGGGCGGTGTAACGCTCCACGCTGCCGAACCACACGCGGGGATCGTCGCCGGCGGCACGGGCAAGGCGCCGGTCGCGGTTCACCCAGCCGAGCCCGCCGTTATAGGCCGAGAGCGTCATGGCCCAGCGCTGGCACGGGTCCGCGGCGTCGATGCGCCGCCAGTGGAACCGGTTGTAGCGAGCCTGGGCGCGCATGGCCCAGCCGGGGGAGTACGGCGCGGCCCGGCCGAGGTCGGGGTAGAGCTCGGCAATCCAGGCACTGGTCGAAGGCATGAACTGGCTGAGGCCCTGGGCGCCCACGGGGCTGTCGACGCCGGGCCGCCAGGCGCTCTCCTGGTGGATCTGCGCGGCGTGCAGCGCCACCCGGCCATCCAGGCCCCACTCTTGCTGCACCACGCGGGTCAGCTCGCGCTGGTAGTGCTGGGCGGTGGCGGGGATCGATCCACCGAATGCGCCCTGGGCGCTGACTGCCAACAAAGCGAGCAACAGCAGCGCGATGCCGGTGCGGGTACGCAGCCCGCAGAACACCACCCAGCCCAGGGCAATGAGGATCGCCCAGCCAATGGCCAGGCCGTTACTGAAGTCCTCGAGGACACGCTCGCGCGCTCGGTTCATGCCCGCGGCCCTCCTGTCGCCTGGAGTACACGCACCGCGAGACCCTTCAAGCGATATGCCTCCGCGAGATCCCCCGCCTCCCTGGCAGCGGCCAGCCTCTCGGCGACCAGCCCGCCGAGATCGCACAGCAGTGCGTAGCACTCGGGGTCGTGCCCCCAGCGTGTGCAGCGCTCACACTGAGTCGCGTAGTTGACCTCTTCGGCGGTGAGCGTGGCGCCGCAGTCGCAGCGAGCAGGCTCGTGCGGCGGCTCCGGTTCGGGTTCCGGCTCAGGCTCGTGTGTCGGCTCGGGATCGGGCGGGGGCGCTGGCGTCGCGGCGGGTTTGGCACTGCCGGGGGCATCGGGCTGCTCGAGCTCGACACGGCCGGCATCGGTGAGCACCAGGCCGCTGCCGCGCAGATCCTGCCGTAGGGCGATCAGGCCGGCGGAACGTAGGCCTTTCAACTTGCGTTCGACATCCTGCTGGTCGCGCTCGCTGCCTGCGTTGACGGCAATCGCGACTAGATGGATGGGCACAGGGCCGCGGCGCTCCCGGCTCTCTGCCTGGATTGCCCCCAGGATGGCGCGGCGAGAGGCGGCCACGTTACACCCCCAGCCCGAGGGCGATTAGCGCCGCAGCGATGATAACGGCGCGACGAAGGGTGGCGAGCGATGCTTCACGCCGCCACCTGCTGGCGGATAGGGCAGCTTCTTCACGGGTCGTGCCTGAGACATGGACCGCTTTGCTGAAAAGCTCATGCGGGCGGGCATAGGGGAACAGCGAGCGGTCGATCCAGTAGCCCAGGTAGGCGCCGAAGCTCAGCTTTGTCAGCGACCAGAGCAGAACGCCAAGCTGGTGTGGATAGAGCACGCCGACGATGGCGGCCATGATCAGGGCAGCGACCAACCAGGGGCCGAGCCGGAGCTTGTCGAAGAGGGAGTGACGGGTCATGGAGGCCTCGTGCGCTGATGATTAGGTCGGATTCGTATGAATGACCTTCAGGCTAGAGGCGGGCGATTATTCGGCGGGAATCAAGCGGTTTAGGAAGTTGCGAAGTGGTGGAAAGCGGGACAGCACCACGGCCGGCAGTCTATCCCTGCCGGCTGTGGCGCTCAAACATATCCGGCTGCATGCGAGCGCGGGCGAGCTTGCGCTGCTCGGCGAGGATGGAATAGATCTGCACCTCGGTGAGGTGGTAGCGCCCGGCCAGGTCCGAGACATTGGTGCCGTCGTGACGTTCCCAGATCTCGCGGTCGCGCAGGGCACGGTCGAGCTGGTCGCCCTTGGGCACGTAGAAGCTGCGCCCGCCGGCGAACTGGGCCAGGGCACGCACGGCGCGGAAGGCGCGCGCCCGGGCGGTCTCCTCATCATCGCCAGCGCGACGGTGGGCCGCCTCGATGACCATCAGCATATCGGTGAGCCCCTGGGGCCATTTCTTGAGGATCTCGGGATCCTGCAGTCGCTCCAGGGCGTCGTCGGGGATCTCGAAGCCCATGTCCAGGTTGTCGTCTGCCATCAGCCTTCACCTCCATGCCGCTTGTTGTCGATGATCAGCGCCTGCAACAGCTTGTGCAGCTGGGCATCGTCGAGCCAGTCGACGCGCTCGACCTGGAACATGCGTTGGGCCATGGCGTCGGCATAGGCCCAAGGGCGGCCGGCATCGGCCAGCAGCGCCTCGACCTTGCCCATGACGACCTGGCGAGTGGCCGGCGGGCGCGGCGCCTTGCGCCCGGCCTTCTTCGCCGGCTTGGGCTCCCAGCCCAGGCGCTTGAACTCGGCGAGCACATTGCCGACGTTGCGGTTGGTGAGCTGTTTGGCACTGCTCACCCCGGCGGTGCGGGCCAGGATGGCGCGGTAGTCCTCGTCGCTCAGGCCAAGCTGCTGCTTGGCGATGTGGATCTGGGCGAGCTTGCCGCGGGAGATCATGAGTCGCTCCCGATTGCGGCTTGGCGGCTGCCGGTCACGCCCTGGTGGAAGCTGACCTTCTTGCCGTCGGCGCGCCCCTGGTGCCAGGCGTCATAGTCGTGGCTACGCATGCCCTTGGTGTTGTCGCGCGCCTGGCGTGACTCCAGCGGCGTCTCCCAGCGATGGGCTTTGTAGGCAGCGATGGCCTGGTCCTCGGCTTCGCTGCGCTGGTGCGGCACCACCTGGCGGGCCACGGCATCCACCCAGGCCTGGGCGTAGAGGTCGCCCCGGCGCACCTTGGTGGCGCGCTTGAGGCGCTTGTTGAGGGTGGCCAGGTAGGCGTTGCGGTCGCGCTTGAGCTGGCGGCCGAGCACCGCGAAGGCGTAGCCGGCCACTTCGGCGGCGCCGTTCAGGCCGTAGAACTCGACGGCACCCACCCAGCGATCACCGTGCGGCCTGGCCGAATAGACCAGCTCGGCGCCGAAGGCCGCGGCGACCATGTTGGCCAGCATGGCCACGTGAGTCGGCGGCGTTTTGCCAGCGCCGGCCTTGGCCTTGTGACTCTCGACGTCGCTGATCGCGAGCGTCTCGCTGGTGATGCCGTGGCGCGCCATCAGCTTCTGCGCCTGGCGCATCGCCGCGGCGGCCTCGTGGGCCTCGCTGGACTTGGCCAGGGCGAGGCACTTCTTGATCTTGTCGAGGATCTTGCGGTCCATCATGGGCTCCTGGTTGGCTGCTCATCAGGCCCGGCGCACCACCGCCGGACGACGCCCCGCGCGGGGGCGTTTCGCTTAGCTGCCGCTGCCGGCGGCGAAGTAGAGGGTCATGGCGATCAGCAGGCCGAACCACTCCGGGGCCATGTCCATGGCATGCCCATAGCCGCCCAGCCAGGCGAAGAGCCCCAGCAGGGCGCAGCACAGGCCGCGGGTGAAGTTCACGCCTCACCTCCCAGTGGCACTACCTGGAAGCGGTAGAGCACGCCGGCCTCGCTATCGCCGGGCTGCGCCTCGAGGCGCTCCAGGCGGTGCTTGTTCTCGCCGGCGAGCTTGTCGGCGCAGCGGCGGGCGGCCTCCATCGGGCTCCAGCTGCAGGTGGCGCGTTGGCCGCCGCCGCTAGCGGCGTAGCTGTCGCCGTTGGCACGGCGAATGCGGATCTCGGTTGGTAGCTTGCTCATCTCACACCCCCGCGATGTCGAGGCTGATGGGCCGGTAGTGGCCGTTGGCGTCGCGCTCGTAGATGCGCACGTAGCTCTTGCTGCCGGTCACCTGGACCGCGTCGCTGATCGCGTCCATGGCCTTTAGCCAGCGCTTGTCCTGGATATTGAAACGGCGGCGAAGGCCCAGAACTTCGCCGGTGCGGATCTTGCCGGCCTGGTCGACGCGGAAGGCGTCCTGGACGATCTGCACAAGCTCCGGGCGGGCATCGGAGACCCACTCCGTGAGGCACTCGTCGATCAGCGCCTTGGCGGCCTGCAGCCTCTCATCGAAGGTGATCAGGTCCTGCATCGCCCGCACCACCTTGTACTGGCCGTCGAAGCTGAGCAGCTGGACGTTGCCCTTACGACCGCCGAGCTGGACGTCGTACTCCTGGGCGCTCGTCTCCACGAAGGCCTGGATCTCGCTGAAGGTGTCGGCCTTGAAGTCGCGCAACTGGTCGCGCAGCTCGGTGGCGCGGTCGACGATGGCGAGTACCAGCTCGTCGCGGACCTTGTCGATCTCCTTGATCTGGTCTTCGGGTACCAGGCGACCCTTGGCGTCCTGGCGGAACCCTTCGGGAATCTGCTGTTGTTGAGCGGTCATGATGCGGTCCTCTCGGTTTGCTCTTGCTGGATCTCTTTGGTGACGGCGTCGAAGGCGGCCATGTAGCGGGCGGTATCCGGCCCGTGCAGGCAGACCAGGGCGGCGAACGGCTCGAACTGGTGGCGGCGGGTGATGGCCACCGCCACGTTCGGCGACTGCTCGGCGCCCAGGTCGCGCAGCAGCTGGCTGACGCTGGCCTCGCCGATCTCGTCGGTGTCGATCAGCCGCAGGACGGGGTTGACGGTATCCATCTCAGGCACCTCGCTTGCTGAAATTGCTGTTGTTGCGGCGCTCGTAACGGTGGTGGTGCAGCGGCTCGATGACGGCGCCGTTGCGCCGCGGCAGGTGGGCGACCTCGCGCTCGGCGGCCTCGGCATCGGCCCGCCACTGAGCGAGCAGCTCGCGCCAGTCCTGCCAGTTCTCGGGCAGGCCGGTGGCCTCGCCGCCGTCGCCGCGTGGGGCGAGGCCGGTATCCCATCCCCACCACAGGCGCAGGGCGACGGCACGCTGCGCGGCCAGCGGGGGCTCGGGCTCCAGGGCGCGCGCCTCGTAGCGCTCGGGGTGGGCCAGGTACTGCGCCAGGTTCACGCCGTGGCGGGCGAGCCGCAGGGCGATGAAGCGGTCGGCGTAGTGTTCGAGATAGGCATCGCTGTAGAGAGTCATGCGTCACCGTCCTCGGCGCCGGGGGCGCCTTTCAGCAGTTGGCCGATGGAGTGTTGGCCGCGGCGTTGCGCCGGCCCGGGATGGCTGGATTGGCCACCCTTGCCCTGGGCGGCCAGACGTTGGTGCTCGGCCAGAACGTCTTCGGTGGAGCGCTCGCGAATGGCGGCTGCCGCCGGTTTCACGCCCGGTTTGGCACCGCTGCGGGCCGCCTCTTCACGCTGCTTTTCCGCTTGGGCATCGAGCCGGTCGGCTTCGGTGGCCACCACCTCGTAGAGGTAGCCGTGGCCGGAAAGGGGCAGCTTGCTCGGCGGGCGCTCGAGGATCTGATCGAAGGCGGCGATCCACGCCTGCAGAGGCGCGGGCCGACTCACCCCCTTGCGCTCGATGCGCCCACTGGTGATCGTGTCGCGCAGCTCGGCGAGCAGTCGCACCGCCTTGGCACCGGCCAGGGCCCGGCTGGGCGGCCGGTGCAGGCCCAGGTAGCGCACCACGCGGGGGCCGAGAATGGCGGGGATCTCCAGTGCGGCGGCCAACGCCTGGTTGTGCTCGCCCTGGGTGACGAAGGCGGCCAGGTCGGCGCTCATGCCGCACTCGGGGCAAATGCCGCGGATGGTCATTGGTCACCTCCCTGCGGGTTGTGTGGGCATCCCTGACAGATCCGCCAGGCGCGCATCGCCATGGGGTTATGGGTCGGTGCCGGGCGGTGGCGGAACTCGTGGCACGCTTCGGCGCTGATGCGCTTGCCCTGCGCGGGACACTCGCGGCCGTCCAGGGCGTCGATCACGCGCTGTTCGATGCCGCCCGTGCTGGGGCTGGGGTAGCGGTTGGCCAGTGCCAAAGAGACCGCGCTGCGCGACATGCCGATACGCTTGCCGGCCTCGGTGCGGTTGCTGGCCTCCACTTCGGCGGCGAGCAAACGTATCCAGCGTGGGGGCTCGTCGCCCCAGGCGGAGAGGTCCACCGGGCGGGTGCGGCGTGCAGCACTCATGGCTCACCCCCTTCGGTCTGGGTGACCCGCGTGTAGACGACTTCTCCGGTATTGGGGTCGTAGAGCTGCTTGGTGCGCTGGATCATTGGCGCCAGCGGGCCGGTCCAGCGGCTGGGCATTAGCCGGTAGCGCTCCGGCACCCCGGGGCTGGCCTCACGCGTCACGCTCAGGTAGCCGGCATCGCGCAGGAAGTAGCAGTAGTCGCGGGCGGTGTGCTCGGCGATGGGCACCGCCGGCGTGCTGGCGGCATCGGCCAGCTGGGCGGCGGTGAACTCGCCGATGATCTTGAGCGTGCGCCACAGCTGCTCGCGGCCTCGGCCGGCCATGGGCTCGCTGCCGTCGCGGCGCACCCGCGGGGCCTCGACGCCGATGTCCCGCACCAGGGTGTAGTGCACGTAGGTGCCGGAGACGCGCGGCGCGTCGCTGCGCTTGAGATAGCCGGCCTTTTCCAGCCCCATCAGGTAGTCGCGCACGCGACCCTTGGGGGCGTCGTGGCTGATCACCAGCCAGACGTCACGCACGGTGATGTCCTGGCCGTCGGCGTGCAGGGCGCGGATGGCTTCCCACATGGCCTGGCGGTCGCCCTTGGGACCGGGGGCTTTCAGGTGTACGGGCTTGCGACTCATGCTCAGCCCCTCCGTGCCGGCGGCTGGCCGGTGTGGATCTCGCGGTCTCCCCACGCGGCCAGATCGACGCGATCCCAGCCGTTGGCTAGGGCTTCGGAGTGAATCTGGTAGAGGTTGACGGCTACCCGGCGCAGGCATCCCTTCACGCGCTGATTGACGGCGTCGAGCAGGTCGTCGGCGATCTCGATGTCGGGATAGGACCGTTCGGCCAGGGCAGAGACGTCATCGAGGCTGGCGGCCTGAGCGGGCACCCATTCCAGAACCCGGTTGTGCAGGCGTTCCAGGCGCGACATCGACGCGGGCACGCGCTCTTCACCGATCAGGATCAACGTTCCCTGGCTGGCGTTGTAGATGTCGGTGAGCACGTTGGCCGCGGCCTTGTCGATGACGTACTGCACGTCGTCGACGATCAGCGGACGCCCGGAGCGGCTGAGCTGCTCGGCGATCTGGTCGACCATCTCGGAGAGCGTGCGCATCGGGATGATGCCCATCTCGCGCAGGATCGCGATCACGAACGCTTTTTTCGTCCAGCTCTCGCGGCATTCCACGTAGTAGGCGCGGTGCAGGTTGGCGGCATGGGCGGCGGCCAGGCTCTTGCCGTAGCCGCTGGGGCCGTACATCACCACCAGGCCGGGCAGTTCCAGCGGCCGGTTGGCCGCACTCTCGACGGCGCTGGCCAGCAGCGCGACGTTGGTGAGTGGTACAATGGTGTTGACGCTCATCTGAGTTCCTCTTTACTGAGCTTGGGTGTCATGGGCCATGCCCTTACATGGCCCGCCGGGTGCGGGCGGGTGGCTGCCCGTCCGCATCCATCACTTTCGCGATGGCGCGAAAATCGTTGTGCTTCTGATAGGTCGCGTGCCAGCGAATCGCCGCTGCAGGCAGTTCTTTCCCTTCCTGAATCTGGGCATCCAGCCGGTGCCAAAGCCGGTACCGCTCGACCTTGTTCTGCGGGATCTCGAAGCGCTGCATCTCGTCGGCTTCCAGGCGCTTGGCATAGGCGCGAGCCTGCTCGATACGACGCTCTTGATGGTGGGTGGCGGGGGCGGCCGGCTCGATGGCGCGGATCTCGACGTCCTTGCCGGTGAGGGTCTTGGCCTTCTTCGCCAGGGTGTTGAGCTGGCCTTGCCGACGCTTGTCGGCGGCGCGCTGGATCATCGCCTGCGGCATGGCCGCGGTGGCGTTGCCGTCGAGGATGGCCTCGCCGATCCACTCGCCGTCCAGGGTGTAGACGCCCACGCGGCTGGCATCGCGGTAGTCCCAGGCCACCTTGACCTCGTCGCCGTGGAAGTCGCGCAGCGCCTCCAGGAAGTAGATGCCGCCGGCAAAGCGCACCTCGCCGCGGTGGGTCTTGCGGGTCTCCTGGGGGCGCACCAGCGAGGCGACCACGTCGGCCGGGGCAGTAATGGCCTCGAAGCCTTCGGCCTCGGCACTCTTCCACGCTTCCATGGGGCTCCGATGGCGCAGTTTGCCGGTCTCCAGGTCGCGGATCTTGGGCAGTGCGGAATGCGGCCGGTAGTTGTAGGCATCCAGGGCGGCATTCAGCCGGTCGAAGAAGCTCTGGAAGTCGGGAAGCTGTGCCGGCTTGAGACCTTCCTTGATGGCCTTGCGCGAGAGCTTGTGCACGCGATTGGCGGCCTCGGGGTCCATGTCGGCGCCGATATAGCTGTCCAGGCTCTTGGCCAGGCGCACAAGAATCGACTGGTGCGGGCGCTCGATGACGCCGCGGGCCTGCGAGTTGTAGGGCAGCGAGTGGGTGATGGTGCCGCCGAGCCGGTCGACCACTTCATAGACGCTGGCGTTGTCGAAGCCGCTGCCATTGTCGACGTAGAACAGGGCGAACATCCCGACACGGCTGACGGCATCGCGCAGGGCATCCAGGGTGGCCAAGGTGCTCTCCGCCAGGTTGATGGCGAAGCCCACGATGCGGCGCGTGGCCCAGTCGATGATCATCGTCACCTCGGGGCGGAAGGCCTGGCCGGTGAGCGGGTTGATCACCTCGGCATCGAAGGTATGGCCATCGGCGACCCACACATCGTTGGGCCACAGCCCGTCGGTGCTGCGCCGCTTGAAGGGCTGCAGCGCCTTGAGCTCTCGCGGGCCCATGCGACCGCGCTCCCGCGCCTCCGGGCTGAGCTTGGCCAGCCAGCGGCGCACCTGGTGGATGGAGGGATGCGGCGGCTCGGTCTGCTCGACCAGCAGCTGATAGGCGGCCTCGACCGACGGCTTCTGCGGGCGCTGGTAGCGCTTGAGGAACTCTCCCGCCCAGGGCGGCACGCTCATGTCCGCCTTGCGGCGCTTGGGTGCCAGGCCACGCTCGCCCTGTTTCTTGAAGGCGGATACCCAGCGCTTCAGGGTCCGCTCGCTGAGGGTGCGGGTGTCGGTCTTGCGGTCGTTGGCGATCACCACCCGCTCGGCGAGGTACGGCGTTAGATCGCCGCTCTGAGCCAGGGCCACTAACGTTTCGATGGCGCGCTGCTGGCTGACCATCTGCGCCATGCGTTCGATCTCGCGCACGAAGGCCACCCGGGCGGCCATCACCCGCCGCTGGGCATCGGTCAGCTGCTCGTGGCCGGGTGCGGGCTGGCGCTCGGGCTCCGCTTCGGCCGGGGTCGGTTGGGGCTCCGCCTCGCCCACCGTGCGGGCGATCAGCGCGTTCTGGGTCTCGGTGGGCAGCACGGCGAAGCTGTATTCCAGCGCCTTGCTACCGATCCGGCGCTGAGCTTCCCAGCCATGGCGCTTTGCGAACTCGCGGACATTGCGCTCGGTGCCGGGAAGTCCAGGCAATCCGGCCAGCTCTCTGGCGGTATACCAGCCGCGAGCCATTGGAGAGGTCTGGCAGTTCATGACCGACCTCCATCGCATGGGCGGGGGTTCCGTTCTCGGTTAAGTTGAGAGGTACCAACCGAACCCAACTCAGCCGAGGAACCCCCATGACACTGCTCGAACGACTCGACGCCCTGCTGGGCTCCAGCCGTACCATCCTCGACATCGCCAGAAACGGAGGGGATGCCAAGGCTCTGGTAATAACGCTCCGTGAGCACATACAGACGCTGCGAGAAGAGCTCCTCGAGACCCGCGAGGCGGTAACGACGCTTCTTGAAGAAAAACGAGAAGTCGAGAAACAGCTGGCCAAGGCGCTGGAGTTTCAGATGGAGCGAGAGGACTACACCCTGGTAACACTTTCCACCGGGAGTGTTGTATGCACGCTCAAGCAACCGGCTAGTGGGGAACAGCAGGGTCCGATGTATTTTTGTGCCCGTTGCTTCGAGAAAGGCAGCCGAGAGATCCTGGAGGTGAAGCACACCGACTTTAACCGCGACACCTACAATTGCCCGGCGTGTGGCTCGACGGCCCTCATCCCCAATGATCGGAAGATGGAGGTCTACACCGTCCCGACGAGAAATAGTCCCCGTGGTTTCTGAGTACCTCATTCCTCTTCTCCCATCAGTCGCTTCAGCTCGCGCATGTCATGCTTCAGCTTCTCCAGCATCCGCTGGCGCTTGCCGTACTCGGCCGCCAGCGCTTCGCGGCCGTAGGCCACCCGGCCGCCGCGCAGGTGCACCAGCCAGTCGGTAAAGGCGTGGCTGTGGCACACCTCCTCGAGCAGCGGTACGCGATAGAGCGGGATGTTGTGATCGGTGCGCGCTGGCGAGCTCCAGGCATCGAGCATGTGCTTGGAGACGTCGTCGCCGGAGAGCCGGCTCATCTGAGCGGCGACCTCGTAGCGATCCACGGGACAGTCCTTCAGCACGCTACCCACCAGCTCGCTGACCTGAGCGGCGTAGTTGCCGCTGCCCGGTGTTGGCACCACGGGGGCGGGGACCTCGAAGATGTCTAACGTGGCGTCATCGCGAACACGGCGCATGGCTAGGCCTCCCGCGCCATTTGACGATGCGCGATAGCGTTAGAATCGCTATCCTGTAATCGATAGTTGTTTCGCGGCTGCAGCGTTGCGCACTTTTCCGCGCGGTTGGGCCGCTGCCGGACGGGAGTGCCATCGGCGTTCCAGCGCTCGGGCCAGATCTCCACGGGCGACAGCCCGAGTCGCTTGGCAATGGCGCGCTCCATCCGCGGGTACGGCGAATATTTGGCATTCAGCACGGCATTGCGCGTTACCTGCAGCTCGTCGGCGACCTGGGCCAGCGACGTCTGGCGGAGGCGCAACTGAAACTTCAGCCACTCCCAGCGCTGCTCGGGGTTGATCGGAATGTCGGGCTTCATGGCGTCACCTCGGTGGCGTTTTTTTGGGCTGTCTACCGTGTTCTTGCCCATAAACATAGCGAGGATATATACGCATTACAAGAGGAAATCCTCGCATCCGATTGGTTTTTCCTCGCGCCGTGCGGATATTTTTTGACTAGAAGGGAATATCAATGACTTACGGAGATTCGGATGCAAATCCCACGCGTGTTGAAGAGCATCCGTTTCCTCTCGAGAGAATCGGATGCTTCAAAGATCGGCTGAGTGAGGTGAAATCCGCGCATAGCCTGCGCGGATTTTCTAAGCTTTGCGGATTGTCAGAGGCCACGCTGCGCAGCTATCTGTCAGGTGACACGTACCCAACGCTGGATCGCCTGTTTCAAATCGCGCAAGCCGCACAGGTAGAGCCGGGATGGCTCGCCTTTGGTGATGAGCCACAGGCGCACCCAGCCGGCAGCGTCGGGGAAGCAGCTGTCAGTTATGCCAACGGCGACTACGCTTTCGTGCCTCTCTATGATGCCCAGTGCAGCGCCGGGGATGGCGCCTGGAACGAGAACTGTCGGGTGCTCACGCACCTGGCATTCACTCGCTACAGCCTACGCAAGCAGGGGCTGACACCCGAGCACCTCTCGGCGATCCGCGTGGACGGCGACTCGATGGAGCCGGTGCTGGAGGCGGGGGACACCGTGCTGATCGATCACACCAGAACGCACATCGAGGGCGAAGGCATCTACATTATCCGCCTGGACGACCACCTCTACGCCAAGCGCCTGCAGCGTAGCTTCGATGGCGTGGCGGTCATCAGTGAGAACCCGTCCTACGAGCGCATCACGGTGCCGCGCGACCGACTGCAGGAACTGGAGATCATCGGCCGCGCCGTCTGGGCGGCGGGCTGGCTTTGACCGACCGGTGTCAAAAACCCAGCAAAAAGGGCCGCCTCATGCCGAGACGGCCCTTTTTCGTATTCGCGCTTCTTTGGCACTGCTGTCAGCCTCCCTGGCGGGATGCGCACCGCTGAAAGCCCCGCCACTCTGGGCCTCATCCCATGCAAGCCCGTTTTATCCCGCCAAATCCCGCCGCTTAGCCTTCAGTGCCATAACCCCCGCTAACTCACAGATGCCTCGATGATCAAACGCCTGATACCTCTGCTGATTCTCGCCCTTGGCGTGGCGGCGTTCATGGCCTTGCGCCTGACGCGACCGGAGCCGGCGGAGGTCTCCGCCCGGGAACGTAGCTGGCAGGTCGAGACGCTGACCGTCGAGCTGGCCGAGCATGCGCCGGTGCTGCCCCTGTTCGGTGAGATCGTGGCGCCGGAGCGCCTGGAAGTGGTGGCGCCGCTGGCGGGGCGCATCGCCGAGCGGCCGGTGCGCGAGGGCCAGCGAGTGGCGGCGGGCGAGCTGCTGGTGGCACTGGACGAGGCGGACAGTCAGCCGCCGCTGCGCCAGGCCGAGGCCGAGGTGGCGGATCTGCGTGCGCAGATCGACAGCGAACGCATCCGCCACGAGAACGAACAGGAGGCGCTGGCGCGCGAGCGCGACATCCTGGCCAATGCGCAGCGGTCGCTGGAGCGGGTGGAGTCGCTGGTGGAGGGCAACCTGGCCTCGCGGGCGGAGCTGGACGAGGCGCGCGATACCCTGGCGCGGGCACGGCTCAACGTCACCACCCGCGCCAGTACCGTGGCCGAGTACCCCTCGCGGATGAAGAGCCTGGAGGCGCGCCTGGCGCGCGCCGAGGCGGTGCGCGATGCGGCCCGGCGCGATGCCCAGCGCAGCCGTGTCACCGCGCCCTTCGATGGCGTCGTCACCGGCGTGCAGGTGGCGCCGGGAGATCAGGTCGCGGCGCGGGCGGCGCTACTGTCGCTCTACCCGCAGGATGGGCTCGAACTGCGCGCGCGCGTGCCGCGTCGCTATCAGGCGGAGCTGGCCGCCAGGCTGGAGCGCGGCGAGGCTCTCGAGGCGGTGGCCCAGGAGGGCGGCCAGCGCTTCGTGCTCGAGCGCCTGGCCGGCGAGAGCGAGCCCACGGGTACCGAGGCGATCCTCGCGCTCGATGGTCCCGCCGAGGGCCTGCGGCCGGGCAGCCTGGTGCCGGTGTGGCTGCAGCGGCCCGCGGTGAGCGATGCCCTGGCGGTGCCGTTCAGCGCCTTGCACGGCAGCGACGTGCTCTATCGGGTGAGTGACGATTCGCGCCTGGAGCGCGTCCAGGTGCAGCGCCACGGCGAGCTGCCCGGGCCCGACGGTGCGCGCTGGGCGCTGGTTTCCGCCGCCGAGCTGGCCGACGGCGACCGGGTGGCGGTGACCCATCTGCCCAATGCCATGACCGGGCTGCGCGTGGAGGTGGCCGAGTCGGCCGACGAGGAGCCCGGGGCATGAGCCGGCGGCGCGGAATCATCGGCTTCTTCGTGCATCACCGGGTGGCGGCCAACCTGGTGATGCTGGTCATGCTGCTGGGCGGCGTGCTCGGGCTGAGCCGCATGAACATCCAGTTCTTTCCCACCTTCGCCCTCGATGTGGTCACCGTGCGCGTGGCGTGGAGCGGCGCTTCCGCCGAAGACGTCGAGGCGGGCATCACCGACCCGCTGGAGCAGCGCCTGCGCAGCCTCTCGGGGCTCAAGCGCATGACCTCCACCTCGGCCCAGGGGGTGTCCAGCATCACCCTGGAGTTCACCGAACAGAGCGACCCGATTCTCGCCCTGGACGACGTGCGCCAGGCAGTGGACGGTTTCACCAACCTGCCGGCGGACGCCGAAACGCCGGACATCGAACGCGTGGCTCGCTACGAGCCGGTGGCGCGGCTGCTGGTGCATGGCGAGCTGAACGAACGGGAGCTACGCCAGCTGGCGCACCGCTTCGAAGACGAGCTGCTGTCGCGCGGCATCGATCGCGTGGAGATGAGCGGCCTGCCCGAGCAGCAGATCAGCATCGAGGTGCCGGCGGAGCGGCTGCAGGCGCTGTCGCTGTCACTGGATGACATCGCCGCCCGCGTGGCGAACGTGTCGCGAGATCTGCCCGCCGGGGTGCTCGGCCAGCAGGATAGCGCTCGCGAACTGCGCTCGCTGGAGCAGCGCCGCGACCCGCTGGGCTTCGAGAGCCTGCCGGTGATGAGCGGTGATCGCTTCACGCTGCAGCTGGGCGACATCGCCACGATCCGCCAGGAGCCTCGCGAGGGAACGGTGCAGCTCAGCCGCCATGGGGCGCCGGCGGTGGAGCTGATGCTGCAGCGCGCCGAGGACGGCAACTCGCTGGAGGCGGCGCGCCGCTTCGAGGCGTGGCTGGCCGAGACGCGCCCGTCCCTGCCACCCAGCGTGACGCTGGAAGTGCACGACGAGACCTGGCAGCTGATCGCGGAGCGCATCTCGCTGCTCATCGACAACGGCCTGGGCGGTTTGCTGCTGGTGCTGGTGCTGCTCTATCTGTTCCTGCCGGGGCGGGTGGCGTTGTGGGTGGCGGTGGGCATCCCCACGGCCTTCATGGCCTCGCTGGGCGTGTTCTGGGGGCTGGGCGGCTCCATCAACATGATGTCGCTGTTCGCGCTGATCATGGCGCTGGGGGTGATCGTCGACGACGCCATCGTGGTGGGCGAGGATGCCGACGCTCACCACCGCCTGGGCGAGGCGCCGCGCAACGCCTCGGCCGGGGCGGCGCGGCGCATGCTGTGGCCGGTGGTGGCCTCGTCGCTGACCACCATCGCCGCCTTCATGCCGCTGCTGATGGTGGGCGGGGTGATCGGCAATATCCTTGGCGACATTCCGGTGATCATGATCTGCGTGCTGATCGCCTCGCTGCTGGAGTGCTTCGTGGTGTTGCCGGCACACCTGCGCAACGCCTTCGTGCCGCGCGCGGACGAAGGGCGGCCGTTGCGCGGCCCGGCGCGATGGCGCAGCGGCTTCGAGACGCGCTTCGAGGCGTTTCGCGAGGGGCCCTTCCGGCGCTTCTCGGCGCTGACGCTGCGCCACCGCGGCGCCACCCTGGCCATGGCGGTGGCCGTGGCGCTGTTCACCGCCGGGCTGCTGGCGGGCGGCCGCCTGGGCTTCCTCTTCTTTCCTACGCCGGAGGCCAGCGTGGTGTACGCCAACGCCAGCTTCGTGGCCGGTACGCCCGAGGAACGGGTCGACCGCTTTCTCGACCACCTGCAGCAGACCCTGGACGACACCGAGCGGGAGCTGGGCGGCGAGCTGGTGGATACCGTGGTGGCGCGCCACGGTGCCACCCTGGAGGGTGGAGCGCCGAGCCGCAGCGCCGAGGAAGTGGGCTCGCTGATGATCGAGCTGGTGTCGCCCGACCACAGGGAGGTGCGCAACGCCGATTTCATCCGCGCCTGGCGCGAGCGCATCGCGGAACCGGCGGGTCTGGAGAATCTCACCATCAACGAGCGCAGCGCCGGTCCGCCGGGCAAGGACGTCAACATTCGCCTGACCGGCGAGGATGCGGTGGCACTGCGCCGCGCGGCGGATTCGTTGTCCGAGTCGCTGTCGAGCCTGCCCGGCGTGCTCGACACCCAGGACGACATGCCCTGGGGACGCGAGCAGCTCATCTACCGGGTCAACGCCTTCGGCGAAGCGCTGGGCCTGACCACCGAGAGCCTGGGTCGCCAACTGCGCACTGCCTTCGACGGTCAGGTCGCCCAGATCTACCAGTCGGGCCCCGACGAGATGGAGGTTCGCGTGCAGCTGCCTCGCGAGCAGCGCGAGCGTCTGTCCACGCTCTCCCGTCTGGCGATCACCCTGGACGATGGCCGCCAGGTGCCGCTGGAGCAGGTGATGTCGGTGGACTACCGTCAGGGCTTCGAGGCCCTGCGCCATGCCGATGGCCAGCTGGCGGTGGAGGTCACCGCCGAGCTCGATACCCGAGTGACCAACGCCGAGGAGGTGCTGGCGAGCCTGGATGCCGAGACGCTGCCGCGGCTGGCCCGCGAGCATCACCTGCGCTACAGCTTCGAGGGTCGCGCTGCCGACCAGCGCGAGACGCTGGCCGACATGCGCGTCGGCTTGCTGGTGGGGTTGGCGCTGATGTACGGCGTGCTGGCCTGGGTGTTCGCCTCCTGGAGCCTGCCGCTGATCGTCATGGCGATCATCCCCTTCTCGCTGATCGGGGCGCTGCTCGGTCACTGGGCGATGGGCCTGGAGCTCACGATTCTGTCGCTGTTCGGTCTGTTCGGGCTCTCGGGAATCGTGGTCAACAACGCCATCATCCTGGTGAGCTTCTATCGGCAGCAGCGCGACCGTGGTCTGGCCGTGGACGAGGCGCTCAACGAGGCGGTGGTGCAGCGGGTGCGGGCGGTGCTGCTCACCGGCCTGACCACCATCGGCGGGCTCTTGCCGCTGCTTTTCGAGACCTCGTTGCAGGCGCAATTCCTGATTCCCATGGCGGCTTCCATCGCCTTCGGCCTGGCCGGCTCCACCTTCCTGGTGCTGCTGGTGATTCCGGCGCTGCTCTCCTGGCTGGAGAAGGGGCGCGAGCGCTGGGCCGAGCGGCGCCGGGGCCAGGCGACGGCGAGCGAAACGGGGAGGGGATGATGCATCGGGACGATTATCGCGATCACGATGGCCTGGGGCTGGCGGCGCTGATTCGCCGCGGCGAGGTGAGCCGAGAGGAGGTGTTCGAGGCCGCCCGCGGTGCCATCGAGGCAGACGACCCACGGTTGGGCGCCGTGGTGCGCACGCGCTTCGAACGCGCTCGCGTCGAGTGCCGGGCGGTGCCCGACGATGCTCCCTTCGCCGGGGTGCCGACGCTCACCAAGGATCTGCTGATGGCACTGGCCGGCGAGCCGCTGGCCTTCGGCAGCGCCGCACTGGCCGACTGGCGGCCGGGCGAGGATTCGACCCTGGTGACGCGCCTGCGCCGGGCGGGCCTGGCGATACTCGGCCAGACGGCTACGCCCGAGCTGGGGCTAATGGGCATTACCGAGCCGCGTGCTTTTCCCCACCCGGTGAACCCCTGGAAGCCCGAGCATTCGCCGGGCGGCTCCAGCGGCGGGGCGGCCGCGGCGGTGGCCGGCGGGCTGGTACCGCTGGCCATGGCCGGCGACGGTGGCGGTTCGATCCGCATTCCCGCCAGCTACTGCGGGCTGTTCGGCTTCAAGCCCTCGCGCGGGCGGGTGCCGTTGGGGCCCGGCCACGCCGAGGTGTGGCAGGGCGCGGTGGTGGAGCACGCCGTGACGCGCAGCGTGCGCGACAGTGCGGCGCTGCTGGATGCCACCAACGGCATGGACGAGGGTGGCCCCTATCCGCTGCTCCGCGAGGATGGCTTTCTCGCCGCACTGGAGCGTCCGCCGGGGAGGCTGCGGGTGGCCGTCTCGCTGGGCGAGCCGCTGGGTCGTTCGCTCGGCACCCGGCTCGATCCCGAGGTGCGGCGGGCCGTGGAAAGCACCGCTCGTCAGCTGGAAGGACTGGGCCATGACGTAGAGTGGGCCGAGCCGCCGGTGGATGGCGCGGCGCTGGCCGACAGCTACCTGACGCTCTACCTGGGACACCTGGCTGCCGACCTGGCGTGGATCGCCCGCGAGACCGGCGTGCCCGTGTCGCGCCTGGCCATCGAGCCGGCCACCCGCGCCATCGGTCGACTGGGACGCTGCCTGCCGGCCCGCGACTACGAGCTCGCCAAGCGCGACTGGAACAGCGCGGCGCGGGCCATGGGCGTCTTCCATCGGCGCTTCGATGCGCTGCTGATGCCGGTGGCGGCCGCGCCGGCGCCACGCCGTGGCGAACTCTACCCGACGCAGTCCCGCGAACGGCTGATGAGCCTGCTGGCGATTCCCGGCGCGGCTCATCTGGCGCTCGAGGCAGGGGCGCTCAAACGTCTGGCCCGCGAGGCACTGGCGCGCACGCCCTATACGCAGCTCGCCAATCTCACCGGCCAGCCGGCCATGTCGCTGCCGCTGCACGTCACCCCGGAGGGACTGCCGGTGGGCGTGCAGGTGCTGGGAGCCATGGGCGACGAGCGCCGCCTGCTGGCGCTGGCCGCCCAGCTCAAGGCCGACACGCCCTGGGCGCAGCGGCTGCCGTTCGCCGGGTGGTCCGGGTAGAATGAGTGCCAATCAGCAGGGCAACCACGGTTTCGCATTACAAGGCTCCGGGGACAGGTCGAAGAGGAGGTCATTTGTCAGGGATGACAAAGGTAGCGCCCATGGAAGGGTTCACAGCGCTTCCTCGACGGTCCGGCGCCCCGGGACCTGTCGACGGAGCAGGCCGACTGCCATAGCCTTGCATCAGTCACGCAATGAGTCGCCCATGCCCGATTCCTCATCTCCGCTGTCGCCAGCCGGGGACCGCCATTTCGACGGCCTGGCCGACAAGTTCGCCGATAGCCTCTACGGGGCGCTGCGCGGCGAGCTGCGTTTGGCGCTGCTCGACCGGCTGCTGCCCGAGTTGCTCGATCTCGACGACCAGCCGCTGCTCGACGTGGGCGGTGGCCTGGGCCAGCTGGCCGGCTGGTTCGCCGCGCGCGGCCATGCGGTGACGCTGGTCGAGCCCTCCGGCGAGATGCTGGAGCGTGCCCGCCGAGCGCTTGCGGGAGCGCCGGTGCGCTTCGTCGAGGCGCCGCTGCAGGCGCTGCCCGAGCAGGCACCGGGGCCCTGGCCGCTGATCGCCTGCCATGCGGTGCTGGAATGGCTGGCCGATCCACGCGCCGCCCTGGCGACGCTGGCCGACCGGCTGGCACCGGGCGGCCAGCTGTCGCTGATGGTGTTCAATCGCGATGCGCTGCGCTTTTCCAACGTGGTCAAGGGCAACCTGGAAAAGGCCTTGGCCGACCGGCTGGAAGGGCAAGGGCGCCGCCGGCGGCTGACGCCCATCTCGCCGCTGACCCACGCTCAGGTCGTGGCATGGAGCGCCGAGTGTGGCCTCGAGATGCGCGCAGTGGCGGGCATTCGCGTCTTTCACGACTATCTGTGCCGCCCCGTGGGGGACGACACCGAGCGCAACCGGCTACTCGAGCTGGAGTGGCGCTACTGCCGTGCCGAGCCGCACTGGCGACTGGGGCGCTACCTGCTCTATACCCTGGTGCGTCCCGAGACTGGCGGCAGCGAAGCGCCCCGTACCGAGACGGCATGCGAAGAGGAGCCCCGTCCATGAGCGCCGAAACGCCGGTCTGCCAGCTATTGGAGCGTCAGGCAGTCGATTACCGCGGCTGGGTGTGGGTGGCGCCGCCGCGCGATGCCTGGCTGGAAACGGGCGAGGGCACGGCGCTGAGCGCCGATCTCGCCGTGCGCGAAGCATGGCGAGCCCGCGGCCGGCCGGCCCATTCACCGTTCGAGGATGCGCTGCCCGAAGCGCCGGGCGGGGCGGTGCTGTTCTGGCCCAAGAGCCACGCGCTGGGCGAGTGGTGGCTGCTGTGGCTCTGCGCCACCCTGCCGGCGGGAACGCCGCTGCAGCTCGTCGGTGAGAACCAGGGCGGCATCAAGCGCGTGCTCAAGGTGCTGGCGGCGCTGGGGCTGGGTTGCCGCAAGGTGGACAGCGCGCGGCGCTGTTCGCTGTTCGCCACGCGCCTGGCCGCGGTCGATCTCTCGCCGCAAGCCGTCTGGACGGCGTTCGAGGCGGACCTCGGCGATGAGCCGCTGCGGCTGGTCAGCCACCCCGGGGTTTTCGGCCACAACAAGCTCGACGCAGGCACGCGGCTGCTGCTCGAGACGCTGCCCGAGGCGTTGCCGGGCGGCGCAGGCGACGTTCTCGACCTGGGCTGCGGCGACGGCATCCTCGCGGCCTGGCTGGCTCGGCGCGGCCATGGCGTGACGGCGGTGGACGTCAGCGCCTTCGCGGTGGAGGCGACCCGGCGCACCCTGGCCGCCAACGGTCTGGTCGGCGAAGCGCTCGAGAGCGATGTCTACTCGGCGCTCGACGGGCGCCGCTTTGCGGCCATCGTCAGCAATCCGCCGTTCCATCAGGAGCGCGCCATCGATTACGGCCCGGCGGCAAGGCTGATCGGCGAAGCGCCCGAACATCTCGAGCGCGGTGGACAGCTCATTCTGGTGGCCAACGCCTTTTTGCCCTATGCCGAGCCTCTGCAGCGCGCCTTCGGCGGCTTCGAGATACTCGCCGACGACCGCCGCTTTCGGGTCTATCGGGCGGTGAAGCGCTGATTACCCTTGCGGGTCGCGGTAATCGATCTCGGTGATGACGTAGTTCGTCGCGCCGCCGGGGGCGTCCACCGTGACCTCGTCGTCCAGCGCCTTGCCGAGCAGCGCCTTGGCCAGTGGCGCATCGACGCTGATCCAGCGCTTGGCGGTGTCGGTCTCGTCGTGGCCGACGATGCGAATCTTCGTCTCCTCGCCGTCGTCATCTTCCAGCGTCACGAAAGCGCCGAAATAGACCTTTCCGGTGTCGGCCGGCAGCCGATCCACGATCTGCAGTTCGTCGAGGCGCTTGGTGAGGTAGCGAATACGGGCGATGACCCGGTTGAGCTCCTTCTTGTTGTAGGTGTAGTCGGCGTTCTCCGAGCGATCGCCGAGCGCCGCGGCCTCGCCCACCTTGGTGGAGAGCGCCGGGCGCTTGATGCGCGACAGGTGGTCGAGGATGCCGCGCAGGCGTGCTGCGCCCTCGGCGGTGATCAGATTGCTCTTGGGCTCCTGGCGCGGGTCCTTGGCGGGGTCGCGCCAACGGGTCATGTTGCGGCCTTTCATGGTGTTCTCGCCCTCCCGTCCGAGTGTTCCATTGCCTGCCATTGTCGCGCTTCGGGGCGTGCCAAGGCCAGCGACTGGCGAATCATTCAAACGTTCGTTACATTTTCCCTGGATGGAACAACGACAACGTTACCGAGGAGACTCAGCATGATTCGACACCCTGTATGGATCGCTGCCGTCGCTGGCCTGCTATCGCTGACGGCAACCGTTGCCGTCGCCTGGGAGAGCGAGGTCGCTGACCTCGAGCGGCGCTGGGAACGCATCACCACCGAGCGACCCGAAGACGAGCGCCGGGAGGCGTTCGAGCGGCTGGCCGAAGAGGCGGCGGCGCTGGTCGATGCGCATCCGCAGGCTGCCGAGCCGCGGGTGTGGTACGGCATCATCGAGGCGTCCCACGCCCGCGAGCGCAGCGGTCTGGGCGCGCTGGACAGCGCCAAGAAGGCGCGAGCGGCGCTGGAAGAGGCCGTGGAGTTGGACGCGGACGGCAACGACGGCTCGGCCTACGTGACGCTGGGTGCGCTCTACGACCGAGCGCCGGGCTGGCCGTTGGGCTTCGGCGACGAGGAGACGGCCGAGGCGATGTTCGAGAAAGCGCTGGCGATTCGCCCCGAGGGAATCGACGTCAACTACTACTACGCGGCCTTCCTGGCAGAGGAGGGGCGTAGCGAAGCGGCCCGCGAGCACGCCGAGCGGGCCGAGCGGGCCGTGGCCGGCGAGGTACGCGAGGGCCGTGAAGGCTCCGATGCGGCGCTGCGCGAGCGGGCGCGGGAGCTGCTGTCGCGGTTGTGAGCCCGGCAGGCGGCGTCGCCGGTTGGCAGGGAGAGCCGCGGTCACGATAATGGTTTCATTTTTCGTGACTCGGAGATCGCCATGAACGACTCGCGAGACGCCCCGGACCTGACGGTGGCTCGCTTCACGTCGACCGATGTGGAGCTGTTGGAGCGGCGTTGCCTGCACCGGGGCTTTTTCGGCCTGGAGGAAGTCCGCCTGCGCCATCGCTTGTTCGACGGCGGCTGGAGCGAAGAGGTGGTGCGCGAAGTGCATCGCCGCCACGACGCCGTGGGCGTTCTGCTCTACGACGTGGATCGCGATGCGGTGGTACTGGTCGAGCAGATTCGTGCCGGTGCGCTGGACGACCCCGCCTCGCCGTGGAAGCTGGAAGTGGTGGCCGGTCTGGTGAAGCCGGGAGAGAACCCCGCCGACGTCGCTCGCCGCGAGGCGCGCGAAGAGGCAGACTGTGCGGTGGGCGAGCTGATCGAGCTGCACACTTACTATCCCAGCCCCGGCGCCTGCAACGAGCGAGTGACGCTGTTCTGCGCTCTGGTCGACAGCCGCGGCCTGGGAGGCGTGCATGGGCTCGACGAGGAGCACGAGGATATCCGCGTGCATGTGCTAGGGTATGCCGAGGCTTGGGAACTCCTCGACGCAGGACGACTCGACAATGCCATGTCTCTGATCGCCTTCCACTGGCTGGCCGGACAGCGAGCATCCCTGAGAGCAAGGAGGTAGTTTGGCAAGAAGTGCGTACGTCACCGACCTTAAGGGCTTGCAGGGCGAATGCAGCGCCAACTATCTGCGCCTGATGCGCCTGCTGGGCGATATGCCGGCCGGCGAGGCGCGGGAGTTCGATCTCGTCGGCGATCACGGTCGCTTCGGCATGCTGCGTCTGTCGGTTCAGGAGCAGGCACCCTACACGACCATCGTGTGGGTCACTCAGCGCGGCATCATGGATGCCCTGATCGAGCCGCCGTGCATGCGCGTGCATCTCTATCATGACGTGCGCATGGCAGAGGTCACCGATTTTCAGCGCGAGCGCCATTTCCATGGCCGCTACCGATACCCCAACGTGCGCATGCACCAGCCCGACGAGAAGCTGCAGCTCAATCGTTTTCTCGGCGAGTGGCTGGCTCATGGCCTGGCTCACGGCCATGTCGCCGACCTGCCCCAGCTACCCTGACCGTCCTTCCCATGGATGAGTCGTCCTGACGAGATGTTGCCCCGATGCGTCTGGTCCAGATCACCGATTGCCACCTGCATGCCGATCCCGATGCCCCTTCCCGGGCGGGCTTTCCGTTGCGTCAACTGGAGCGCGTGGTAGAAGCCGTCGCTCTCGAGCGCCCCGATGTCGTCGTGGTCACCGGCGATGTCAGCCAGGACGAGACGGCGGCGTCCTACCGGCTGGCCGAGGGTGTCCTGTCGCAGCTGGCCTGCCCCTGGACGTGGCTGGCCGGCAATCACGACGATCCCGAGCCGATGGCGGCGGTGCACGAGAGTCCGCCGGAAATCGATCTGGGCGCTTGGCGTGCGCTCCTGCTGGATACCCGCGTGCGTGGCCAGCCCTACGGAGAATTGGGCGAGGTTCAGCTCGCGAGACTGGACGAGCGCCTGGCGGCGGACGACCGGCCGACGCTGATCGCCATGCACCATCCGCCGCTGGCCGTTGGTTCGCAGTGGCTGGATGCCATCGGCCTCATGGATCGCGAGGCGCTGTGGCAGACCCTCGCTGCCCATCCCCAGGTCCGGATGATACTGTGCGGCCACATCCACCAGGCCTTCGCCAGCCAGCGGCGCTGTGGCGAGGGGCGGGTGGCGGTCTACGGCTGCCCCTCCACCACGGATCAGTTTCTCGCCGGTTCGGCGGAGTTCGCCATCGACGAGGCTTCGCGCCCCGGCTACCGCGTCGTCGACTTGCGCGGCGATGAGTGGCTGACCTGGGTGGAGCGCGTCGACCTGTAGTCAAGGTCGGTGATGGCCAGGCTCGTCGCTCGCGACCGACGGCGGTCGCTTCTTTCGATTTTTATTCGATTGTCGCCTAAAAAGATAGGCAATCATTCTTTCATGTTATTACCGCTCCAGCGTACCCTGTGCGCAGATTCTCCTTTCTGCCATGCGAGGTACACGGGCCGATGACCAGTCTCCACGCTCCTGCGCGACACGCCGCGACTCGTGAAACGGCCGCTCGGACGGCCAGTGCCGAATCCAGCGCCATCAGCCCGCGGCGGATGACCCATCTGCAGCAGCTCGAGGCCGAGTCGATCCACATCATCCGCGAGGTGGCCGCCGAGTTTGCCAATCCGGTGATGCTCTACTCCATCGGCAAGGATTCTTCGGTGATGCTGCATCTGGCGCGCAAGGCCTTCTATCCCGGGCCGCCGCCGTTTCCGCTGATGCACATCAACACCACCTGGAAGTTTCGCGAGATGATCGAGTTTCGCGACCGCATGGCAGCGGAATGCGGCATGGAACTGATCGAGCACATCAACCAGGAGGGCGTCGAGGCGGGCGTCAACCCGTTCGACCATGGCTCGAGCGCTTATACCGACGTGATGAAGACCCAGGCGCTGAAGCAGGCTTTGGATCAGTACGGCTTCGATGCGGCCTTCGGTGGAGCGCGACGCGACGAGGAAGCCAGCCGGGCCAAGGAGCGGGTGTTCTCGTTCCGCGACAAGCACCATCGCTGGGACCCCAAGAACCAGCGCCCCGAGCTGTGGAACCTCTACAACGCGCGGGTCAAGAAGGGCGAGTCGATACGCGCCTTCCCGCTCTCCAACTGGACCGAGCTCGACATCTGGCAGTACATCTACCTCGAATCGATTCCCATCGTGCCGCTCTACTACGCCGCCCCGCGACCGGTGGTGGAGCGCGACGGCATGCTGGTGATGGTGGACGACGAGCGCATGCCGCTGGAGCCCGGCGAAGTGCCCGAGCAGCGCTGGGTACGCTTCCGCACCCTGGGCTGCTACCCGCTCACCGGCGCGGTGGAGTCGAAGGCCGCCACGCTGCCCGAGATCATCCAGGAGATGCTGCTGACCCGCACCTCGGAACGCAGCGGCCGCGCCATCGATCACGACCAGGCGGGATCGATGGAGAAGAAGAAACGCGAGGGGTACTTCTGAGGCGCGAAGCGCCTCAGGTAGCCGTAAGCTGTAAGCTTTAAGCTGTAAGAAAGAGCGGCAAGCGTGCAGTACCGGGAGGAACCTTGCCGAGGGCATGTCCAGACGCATGAAAAAGGACAAGAGCCATTTCTGCTGGTTGTCAGAGGCTCATGTTCAGAATTGCGGACTCAAGTCTATATCGGCATGGGTATCGGCTACATCGGTGAGCAGCAGGGTCGGCGGGGGTACAGGAAAGTCGCGATATTTCCCCGATGCTTCCTGGGTTGCTCATCACTTTGGACGACGAATGAATCTATAGCTGGAGGTCGAGGCTGTTGGGTGACTTACAGCTTATGGCTTACAGCTTACAGCTAGGAACTCTGGCCATGTCACACCAATCCAGCTTGATTGCCGATAATATCGAGCAGTACCTGCACGAACACGAGAACAAGGACCTGCTGCGCTTCATCACCTGCGGTAGCGTCGACGACGGCAAGTCGACGCTGATCGGGCGGTTGCTGCACGATTCCAAGATGATCTTCGACGACCAGTTGGCGGCGATCACCCAGGCGTCGAAGACCAGCGGTACCACCGGCGATGCGGTGGACCTGGCACTGCTGGTGGATGGGTTGCAGTCGGAGCGCGAGCAGGGCATCACCATCGACGTGGCCTACCGCTTCTTCTCCACCGACAAGCGCAAGTTCATCATCGCCGACACGCCCGGCCACGAACAGTACACCCGCAACATGGCCACCGGCGCCTCCACGGCGAGCCTGGCGATCATCCTGATCGACGCGCGCTACGGCGTGCAGACCCAGACCCGGCGGCACAGCTTCATCTGCGACCTGCTGGGCATCCAGCACCTGGTGGTGGCGGTCAACAAGATGGACCTGGTGGACTACTCCCGGGCGCGTTTCGAGGAGATCGTCGCCGACTACCGCGCCTTCGCCGAGCAGCTCTCGGCGCGTGACATCCGCTTCGTGCCGATCTCGGCGCTCGAGGGCGACAACGTGGTCGAACCGAGCGCCGCCATGCCCTGGTACGAGGAAGCGCCGCTGCTCGCCCAGCTCGAGACCGTCGAGGTGGTGCGCGACCAGAACCTTTCCGACTTGCGCCTGCCGGTGCAGTACGTCAACCGGCCCAACCTCGACTTTCGCGGCTACGCCGGCACCCTGGAGGCGGGCGTGCTGCGCCCGGGGCAGGCGATCAAGGTGCTGCCCTCCGGCAAGATCAGCCATGTCGAGCGCATCGTGACTTACGACGGCGATCTCGAAGCGGCCTTTCCGGGCCAGGCGATCACCGTGACCCTCGACGACGAGATCGACGTTTCCCGTGGCGACTGGCTGGTCGCCGCGGACGACGAGGTGGCGCTGGCCAGTGCCTTCGAGGCCGACATCGTGTGGATGCATGACGAGCCTCTCGAGCCGGGCCGCCAGGTCGATTTTCGCCTGGCCGGCCGGGCCGTCTCGGGGCGGGTGAGCAAGATCCTCCATCAGGTGGACGTCAACACCCTCGAGCGTCACGATGTCGATGCGCTGACACTCAACGCCATCGCCCGCTGCCGGGTCGAGCTCACCGCCGAGGTGCCGCTGGATCGCTATTCGCGCAGCCCCGGTACCGGCAGCTTCATCGTCATCGACAGGCTGACCAACGTCACGGTGGGTGCCGGCATGGTACGCGACGTCGTATCGGGCGAGGCCGCTGCCAGCGGCGAGATCGACTGGGTCGGCTTCGAGATCGAGCTCAATGCCCTGGTGCGAAAGTACTTTCCGCACTGGGAGGCGAAGGACGTGCGCGAGCTGCTCGCCAAGTAGCCGCGGGCCATTCCCGACGCATCGCGACCCCGGGCCTGTCCCGGGGTCGTTGCGTACTGGGCGGCCTCGGTGGCCGATTGCAGAACGGCAGCCATACGCGCTGTCACCAGGCGCAGCGCCGATGGCTGGTCGTGCAGAGCTGGCGTCATGCCGCGACCTCCTGGTTGGAGAGGCCGGCCAGCAGATGGCGCCAGGCATTGCGCTCGCGGCACCCTTCCCGGCGTTCGGCATGGATCTGCAGCAGCAGTTCGCCGTCGGCGCCGAAGGCTTCCAGGCTGGTCACGCCGCCGTCGCGGTTGGGTTTGTGTACCGCCCACACTGCATGGATGGCGGTCTCGTCGAGCTGCAGGGTGAAGTCGTTGCCGTACAGGGCGAGCCAGCCGCACCGGCGCTGTGGCGTGGGCAGCCTGCCGGTGCGTATCTGCACGCATCCCGGGCTGGCCACGAAGAGCATCAGCGGTACGTCGCTGCACGAGGCTTGCGTCAGTGCTTGGGCCACGCTGTCGACGGCCAGGCGCCGGGTAAAATGCCCTTCCACGAGAGCGTTGGCCTCGTGGCGCTCCAGACGATGGCGGCGCAGCAGGGTGGAGAACTGGTGCACGTCGCGCAGGCGGGCCCACTCCCTGGTCAGGCCGGGTGCTGGCGGCAGTGCGCGCGGGCCGCGCGGGGCGAGCTGGGTGAAGGCCGGCGAACGGCCGTTCGCCCTTGCCATCAGCGCTTGCCAGGCGGCATTGGGCGAGGACTCCCGGCAGAACAGCTTGTGTACGGCACGGCCATGGCGGTCGAAGACTTGCACGCTGTAGCGCGTGATCGGCTCGCCTCGTGCGTTGGGCAGCACGTCGCGGATCGCACAGGCCCAATGCCACTGCTGCAGGTGCAGGCGCAGGTCGAGTCCGTCGGGGGCGTGCAGCAGACCGGGGTCGGCGGCATCGGCGCTCGGGTAGCGGCCGTGCTGCTCGAGCACTGCACCGCCGGAGCGGGTCAATGCCTTGACGTGGCCCAGAGCGTGCAGCTGACGTGCCAGCGCCTTCGGCGTCAGTGCCAGGCTGATCACGTCGCGGCCGATGCGGGCGGCCTGTAGTTCGCCTTCGCTGATCTCCAGGCGTTGGGCGATGTCGAAAGCCGGAAGGCGCTGCGAGGCCCGACGGGCGGCATCCAGGGCGTCGAGGATGGCAGGAATGCGGGTGGCATCGCTCATGGTAATCTCCTGGTTACCGTTGCAGGCCGCAGGATCGGGATGCGGCCGGCTTCAGGAAGTGAGGATCAGCTTGCCGTTGCGGGTTTCGCGCAGCTGATAGGTCTTGCCTTGGTGTTCGATGATCAATTGACCTTGTATGCCGAGTAGCTCGCGACTGTCGATGCGCCGCTCGGGCAGCGTCGGGCGGCGTTGCGGTGTGTCGTGCGCAGAGGCGTCGAGTCGTGACGATGGCATGGTGAGGCCTGCCTGGGGTCAGAGGGTGTTCGGGTTTAACGAGAATAATTATTGTTCAATTCGTGATGAGGGTCAAGCGCCGGGAGCGCCGATTGCGGTAAGCTGTCGAAGCAAACAATCCCGGTTCGAGGAGCCTTGCGATGATCGTCTTGGGCGTTGCCCTGCTGCTGGCCGTGTTCCTGCTGCCCAATGCCTGGGCGAAGTGGGTGCTCAAGCGCCACGCTCGTGGGCGCAACGACTATCCGGGCACCGGTGCGGAGCTGGCCGACCATCTGCTGCGCCGCCTCGGCATCGAGGGGGTCGAGGTGGAGCGTAGCGACAAGGGCGACCATTACGATCCCGAGGCGCGCCGGGTGCGCCTTTCGCCGGAGGTCCACGACGGGCGTTCGCTCACTGCCGTGACCGTGGCCGCCCACGAGGTGGGCCACGCCATTCAGCATCATCAGGGCTATGCGCCGCTGCTCGCCCGCTCGCGCCTGGTAGCGGTGGCCCAGCGTGCGGAGAAGATCGGCGCGCTGCTGATGATGGCCGCTCCCTTCCTGTTCATCATCACCCGCCTGCCGGGCGGGCTCGCCCTGGTGGTGGTCGCGGCGGTGATCAGCTTCGGTACCGCAGCGCTGGTGCACCTGGTGACCCTGCCGGTGGAGTTCGATGCCAGCTTTCAGCGCGCTCTGCCGCTGCTCAAGGAGTACGTGCCGCCCTACGACATGCCCGGCGCGCGGCACGTGCTCACGGCTTGCGCCTTCACCTACGTCGCGGCTTCCCTTTCCAGCATCCTCAACCTGGGGCGGTG
The DNA here is from genome assembly GCF_900100195.1 of Billgrantia gudaonensis. Classification (GTDB taxonomy): domain Bacteria; phylum Pseudomonadota; class Gammaproteobacteria; order Pseudomonadales; family Halomonadaceae; genus Halomonas; species Halomonas gudaonensis. Next base: position 74,349 of record NZ_FNES01000014.1, on the reverse strand, counting down.
GCTGGTGATCCTTCGGCGCTAGGCGATCTCACCGCGGCCGATTGGCCATCACCACGGCACGGCGCGGCGCGGGGTAGCCTTCACGGGTCTTCGTCGGGTCGCCCGGGTCGAGGAAGTCGGCCAGCGACTGGAAGGTCATCCACTCGGTGGCGCGCTGTTCCTCGGTGGTGGTCGCTGCCTCGTCGATCACCCGCACGTTGTCGAAACCGCAGCGCTCGAGCCAGCGGCACAGCGCAGCGGAGGAGGGCAGGAAGTAGACGTTGGGCATGGCGGCGTAGCGGCTGCCGGGCAGCAGCACGGTCGTTTCGTCGCCCGCCACGACCAGGGTTTCCAGCACGAGTTCGCCACCGGGTTGCAGCGCTTCCTTGAGCTGCGTGAGGTGCTCCAGTGGCGAGGGGCGGTGGTAGAGCACGCCCATGGAGAAGACCGTGTCGAAAAAGGCGAGCCGTTCCGGCACATCCTCGATGCCCACCGGCAGGAAGTGCGTGCGCCCATCGTCGGCGTCGCCGACGAAGTGGCGCAGCGCCTGGAACTGGTAGAAGAAGCGCGGCGAGGGATCGATCACCAGTACGAAGGCGGCGCCTTGACCCGCCATGCGCCAGGCGTGGTAACCGTTGCCGCCGCCCACGTCGAGCACGCGGCGGCCGGCCAGCGGTGCCAGGTGCGGCGCGACGCGCTGCCACTTCCAGTCGGAGCGCCATTCGGTATCGATGTGAATGCCGGCAAGCGAGTAGGGCCCCTTGCGCCAGGGCATGAGTTTTTTGAGCAGGTTCTCGCACTGGCGGCGCCGGCCGTCGGTGAGTTCGCACGCGACCGAGACGGTATCGGCGTCGAGATTCACCCGGCGGGCGGCGGGCAGGGGGGGCAGCTTGGCCACGGCCTTTTCCCAGGCGGGCAGGTCGCCGTAGCGTTGGCGGTCGAGCCCGGCGGCGAGCTGCTCGGGGAGCCGTGCCAGCCAGCGGTCGAGGCCCTGGTCGACGAAGGCGTGGTAGAGCGAGCGGTGCGGAAACGGACTGCGTCGACTCATTCGGCCTCCGCTCGCGCGATGCCGGGCTCCTTGAAGGCGACCAGCGAGGCGAAATTGAGATACTGGAACCAGGTCAGCGAGCGGGTGAAACCGCTGCGGGCCAGCCGTGCGTGATGCGTGTCGAGGGTGTCGGGCACCAGCACGTTCTCCAGGGCCGTGCGCTTCTGGCTGATCTCCAGCTCGCTGTAGCCGTTGGCGCGCTTGAAGTCGTGGTAACGCTCCACTCGCCAGGCGTTGTCGGCTTCGTCGGGGTCGACGATCTTCTCGGAAAGCACCAGTACGCCCCCGGGCTCCAGTGCCTCGTAGAGCGCGACGAGCACGGCGTCGCGCTCCGAGGGCTCGAGGAACTGCAGGGTGAAGTTGAGCAGGATCATCCCCGCGGGGCGATAGTCGAGGCGGCGAATATCGCCCTCGACGATCTCCATGGCGTATTCGGGGCACTCGGTGGCCAGTATTTCCCGGGCGCGCGCGACCATGGCCGGGGAGAGATCGACGCCGGTATAGCGAAAGGCGTCGGGAGCGAGGCTGCCGGCCAGCGCCAGGCCGCCGGCTCCCAGCGAGCAACCCAGGTCGTAGACGTGGGCGCCGTGGCGCAGATGACGGCGTGCGATCAGACCGAGCATGCCGAGTATCTGCCCGTAGCCGGGTACCGAGCGGCGGATCATGTCGGGAAAGCAGGCCACCACGCGTTCGTCGAAGGAAAAGCGCGCCGTCCGGTCGAGGGGTGTCGAATAGATGGCGTCACGGTAAGATGCATCACTCATGATCGAGCCACGAAAGCGGGAACGGGCGCCATTCTACGCGTGCCGCCTTGCCGCTGCATCCGCCGGTTTCGAGGAGGAGCGAATGATCGACCAGAGCGCCGCCTGGCGTGAGCTCGAGGCTCACGGCGAGACGATGGGCCGGTGCCACCTGCGCGAACTGTTTGCCGAGGCGCCGCGCCGCGGCGAGCGCTTCACGCGCCGTGCCGCGGGGCTGACGCTCGATCTCTCGAAGCAGCGCTGGACGGAAGAGACGCTGTCTCGCCTGCTGGCGCTCGCCGAACGGGCGGGCGTGCCGGAGGCGATTCGTGCCCTGCTGGCCGGCGAGCGGGTCAATGTCAGCGAGAATCGCCCGGCGCTGCATACCGCGCTGCGCTTGCCGGTCGATGCCAGCCTGGAGGTGGACGGCGAGGATCTGGTACCTGCAGTTCAGGCGACGCTCTCGCGCATGGACGCCATGGTGTCGCGCTTTCATGCCGGTCAGTGGCGCGGCGCCACCGGGCGCCCCATCCGCGACGTGGTCAACCTCGGGGTCGGCGGCTCCGATCTGGGGCCGCTGATGGTCACTCACGCCCTGGCCGACTACCGGCTCGCGGACGTGCATCGCGTCGACGTGCACTTCGCCTCGACCATGGACGGCTCCCAACTCGTCGATTACTTGAGCCGCTTCAACCCCGAGACGACGCTCTTCGTGCTCTCTTCGAAGTCGTTCACCACCATCGATACGCTCTCCAACGCACGTACGGCTCGCGACTGGCTGATGGCGCGACTCGAACGCCAGGAGGGAGTGGACGGCGACCTGGTGATGCGACAGCATTTCATCGGCGTCTCGGCCAGCCCCGAGAAGATGGCCGAGTGGGGCATCGCGCCGGCCAACCAGCTCGAATTCTGGGAGTGGGTCGGCGGGCGCTACTCGCTGTGGGGGGCCATCGGGTTGCCCATCGCCCTGGTGGTGGGCATGACGAACTTCCGGGCGCTGCTCGCCGGAGCCCATGCCATGGACGAGCACTTCGCCACGGCGCCGCTGGCCGACAACCTGCCGGTTCTGCTGGCGTTGGCGGGGATCTGGAACGTCAACTTCCTCGACATTCGCGCTCACTCGATCCTGCCCTATGACGGGCGCCTGGAGTATTTCGCCGCCTACCTCGAGCAGTTGGAGATGGAATCCAACGGCAAGTCGGCGACTCACGGCGGGCGCCAGGTGAACTACTCCACCTGCCCGGTGCTGTGGGGCCAGCTCGGGCCCAATGCCCAGCACGCCTTCTATCAGCTGCTGCACCAGGGCACCCAGCCGGTGGTATGCGATTTCATCGCCCCGTTGCGCCGCTACGATGACGTCGCCGACGAGGCCACCCGCGAACATCTCAAGTCGCAGCATCGCCTGACGCTGGCCAACTGCTTCGCCCAGTCGCGCCTGCTGATGCTCGGCGACGAGGCCATCGACGAGGAAGGTCCGCGCCCCGGCCACAAGCGCTACCGTGGCAACCAGCCCTCCACCACCTTGCTGCTCGACCGCCTCACCCCGGGTACGCTCGGCGCGCTGATCGCGCTCTACGAACACAAGGTCTTCGTGCAGGCGACGATCTGGAACACCAATCCCTTCGACCAGTGGGGCGTCGAGCTCGGCAAGCAGATCGCCGGCGAGACCGAGCGCATCCTGGCGAGTCATGCCGGGCACGAAGCGATGGATGCTTCTACCCGTGCTCTGGTCGAGGCGGTGTGGCGAGCGGAGGCCGATGGCGATGAATGAATGGCAGAGCGAGCTGGCAATGCATACAGGGTGTTGGGTATGCTGAGTGCGCCGTTGCAGGCAAAGCGGGCCACCGGCGTGCTCTATCTTCACGGCTTCAACAGCGGCCATGGTTCTCCCAAGGCGGCGTTGGTGCGTGCCGCCTGTGCCGAGTTGGCGCTGCCGTGCACGACGCCGCAGCTGCCGCATCGGCCGCGGGCGGCGCTCGCACTGGCCGAAGCGCAGCTCGCCGAGCTGGGGCCTTCACCGTTGCTGGTCGGCAGCTCCATGGGCGGTTTTCTGGCCACCTGCCTGGCCGAGCGCCACGACCTGCCGGCGGCGTTGATCAATCCGGCGGTGCAGCCGGCCGGACTGGTGGCGGAGTGGCTCGGCCAGGCATTCGTCAACGAGTATACCGGCGAGCGTTTCACGGTCACCGAGACCCACCGCGACGAGCTTCAGGCATTGACGCCGTCACGGGTGGAACCGCGACGCTATCTGCTGCTGCTGGGCACCGCCGACGAAACGCTGGATCCGGCTGCGGCCTTCGCCTGCTATCGCGGGGCACGCTGCGCGATACACCCCGGAGGCGATCACGGTTTCTCCGCCTTGGCGGCCTACCTGCCGGCGATCCTCGCCCACGGCGGCCACGGTCTGGCCGCCGGATGCATCACCCATCAGGAAGACGACGCATGACGCAATACAGTGCCAGCTCGATCGAGGTTCTCTCCGGCCTCGAGCCGGTGCGCAAGCGCCCGGGCATGTACACCGACACCAGCCGTCCGAACCACCTGGCCCAGGAGGTGATCGACAACAGCGTCGACGAGGCGCTGGCCGGCCATGCGGGAAAGATCACCGTGCGGCTGCGTGAGGATGGCGGCATCGAGGTGGCCGACGACGGTCGCGGCATGCCCATCGACATCCACCCCGAGCATGGCGTATCGGGCATCGAGCTGATCCTCACCCGGCTGCATGCCGGCGGCAAGTTTTCCCAGTCCAGCTACCGTTTTTCGGGCGGCCTGCACGGCGTCGGCGTGTCGGTGGTCAATGCGCTGTCGAGCCGCCTGGAGGTGGAGGTGGTGCGCGACGGTAGCCGCCACGCCATGGCCTTCGAGCACGGCGAGAAGGTCGCCGAGCTCGGCGTGGTGGGCAGCGCGCCCAAGCGAGCCACCGGCACCCTGGTGCGCTTCTGGCCCGACCTCGGCTACTTCGACAGCCCCAAGCTCTCCATGGGCCGGCTCAAGCACCTACTGCGCGCCAAGGCGGTGCTCTGCCCGGGCCTCAAGGTGGTTCTGGTGGAGGCCGACGGCACCGAGAGCGTCTGGCAATACGCCGACGGCTTGCGCGATTACCTGGCTCAGGCCACCGACGGTTTCGAGGTGCTGCCGGCTTCGCCGCTGGTGGGCCACTTCGCCGACGACGAGCATGGCGTGGACTGGGCGATCCAATGGCTGCCCGAGGGTGGCGAGCCGCTGCTCGAGAGCTACGTCAACCTGATTCCCACGCCTCAGGGCGGGACCCACGTCAACGGCCTGCGCTCGGGCCTGCTCGAGGCGCTGCGCGAGTTCTGCGAGTACCGCAGCCTGCTGCCGCGTGGCGTCAAGCTCACGGCAGACGATCTCTGGGAGCGCGTCAGTTACGTGCTCTCGGTGAAGATGCTCGACCCGCAGTTCGCCGGCCAGACCAAGGAGCGGCTCTCGTCGCGCACCGTGGCGGCCTTCGTCTCCGGGGTGGTGAAGGATGCCTTTTCGTTGTGGTTGAACCACCACGTCGATCAGGCCGAGGCGCTGGCCGAACTGGTCATCAGCGCCGCCCAGCGCCGCCAGAAGAGCGCCAAGAAGGTGGCGCGCAAGAAGGTCACCTCGGGCCCGGCGCTGCCCGGCAAGCTCGCCGACTGCTCGGGCCAGGATCCGGCGGCCAGCGAACTGTTCCTGGTGGAGGGCGACAGCGCCGGCGGCAGCGCCAAGCAGGCGCGCCACCGCGAGACCCAGGCGATCCTGCCGCTGCGCGGCAAGATACTCAATACCTGGGAGGTGGAGTCCCACGACATCTACGGCTCCCAGGAGGTGCACGACATCGCCGTGGCCATCGGCATGGACCCGGGCAGCGGCGATCTCTCCAAGCTGCGCTATCACAAGATCTGCATTCTCGCCGACGCCGACTCCGACGGCCTGCATATCGCTACCCTGCTGTGCGCGCTCTTCGTGCGCCACTTCCCGGCGCTGGTGGATGCCGGTCACGTCTTCGTCGCCATGCCGCCGCTCTACCGCATCGACCTGGGCAAGGAGGTGCATTATGCACTGGACGAGAGCGAGAAGGCGGCGATCCTGCGTCGCCTCGAGGGCAAGCGCGGCACGCCCAACGTCCAGCGTTTCAAGGGCCTGGGCGAGATGAGCCCGCTGCAGCTGCGCGAGACCACCATGGCCGCCGACACCCGCCGCCTGGTGCAGCTCACCCGCGAGGTCGGCGACGGCACCATGGAGATGATGGACATGCTGCTGGCCAAGAAGCGTGCCGCGGATCGCAAGAGCTGGCTGGAGGACTACGGCAACCTCGCGGATATCGAAGTCTAGCCCTTCGGGGAGCTGTAAGCCGTAAGCTTTAAGCTGTAAGTAACCCCATGAGCACAGGTTTTTCTTACAGCTTACGGCTTAAAGCTTACAGCTCATCACAGCAGTTGAAGGGGGCGCAGTCCTCAATGACTCCACAAGTGTGAACAAGGCCACCGTGCTATGACCATGGATATCCAAGTCGCGGAGGGCGACGTCGAGCGTCTCTCGCTGCGCGAATACACCGAGAAGGCGTACCTCGACTACTCGATGTACGTCATCCTCGACCGGGCTTTGCCGCACATCGGCGACGGCATGAAACCGGTCCAGCGCCGTATCGTCTACGCCATGCGCGAGCTGGCGCTGAACGCCAACGCCAAGTACAAGAAGTCGGCGCGTACCGTCGGCGACGTGCTGGGCAAGTTCCACCCCCACGGCGACAGCGCCTGCTACGAGGCGATGGTGCTGATGGCCCAGCCGTTCTCGTATCGCTACCCGCTGGTGGACGGCCAGGGCAACTGGGGCAGCCCCGACGATCCCAAGTCGTTCGCGGCGATGCGCTACACCGAGGCGCGGCTTTCCAAGTTCAGCGAGGTGCTGCTCAGCGAACTCGGCCAGGGCACCGTCGACTGGACCCCCAACTTCGACGGCACCATGAACGAGCCGGTGGTGTTGCCGGCACGGCTGCCTCACGTGCTGCTCAACGGCGGTACCGGCATCGCCGTGGGCATGGCCACCGACATTCCGCCTCACAACGTGGGCGAGGTGGTCGAGGCGACCTGCCACCTGCTGCGCCACCCCGAGGCCACCACCGCCGATCTCGTGGAATTCCTGCCGGCACCGGATTTCCCCACGGCCGCGGAGATCATCACCTCGCGCGCGGACCTGCGCAAGGTCTACGAGAGCGGTCGCGGCTCGGTGAAGCTGCGCGCCCGCTACGGCCTCGAAGAGGGCAACGTGGTGATCACCGCGCTGCCCTACCAGGTGAGCGGGGCCAAGGTGCTCGAGCAGATCGCCGCCCAGATGCAGGCCAAGAAGCTGCCCATGGTGGCGGACCTGCGCGATGAGTCGACGCACGAGGACCCCACCCGGTTGGTGATCGAACCGCGCTCCAACCGGGTCGACATCGAGGCACTGATGGCGCACCTGTTCGCCACCACCGACCTCGAGAAGAACATTCGCGTCAACCTGAACGTCATCGGCCTCGACGGCCGGCCGCGGGTGATGCCGCTGCCGGACATGCTCGGTGAGTGGCTCTCCTTCCGCCGCACCACGGTACGCCGCCGCCTGGAGCACCGCCTGGGCAAGGTCGAGGATCGCCTGCACATCCTCGAAGGGCTGCTCGCCGCCTACCTCAACATCGACGAGGTGATCCGCATCATCCGCGAGGAGGACGAACCCAAGGCCGCGCTGATGGCCACCTTCGGGCTCTCCGACCGCCAGGCCGAGGCGATCCTCGAGCTGCGCTTGCGCCACCTCGCCAAGCTCGAGGAGATGAAGATCCGCGGTGAGCAGGACGCTCTTGAGGCCGAACGCAAGCGGCTGAAGGCCTTGCTCGGCAGCGAGGCCAAGCTCACCGACCTGATCGAGAAGGAGCTGCGCGCCGCCGCCGAGGAATACGGCGATGCACGGCGTGCGCCGCTGGTCGAGCGCGAGGAGGCGCGCGCGCTTTCCGAGGTCGAGCTGCTCGGTGCCGACCCCATTACCGTGGTGCTCTCCGAGAAGGGCTGGATTCGCAGCGCCAAGGGGCACGAGATCGACCCGGCAGGGCTCTCTTACAAGGCCGGCGACCGTTTCCATCTCGCGGCTCGCGGCAAGACCAACCAGCCGCTGGTGCTGCTGGACGATACCGGCCGCGCCTATACCTTGCAGGCCCACAACCTGCCCAGTGCGCGCAGCCAGGGCGAGCCGGTCACCGGGCGCGCCAACGTGGTGGCCGGTGCCCACATGACCGGGGTGATGCTCTCGCCACCCGAGACCCGCTATCTGCTGGCTTCGGATGGCGGTTACGGCTTCGTGGCGCGTCTCGGGGAACTCACCGGCAAGAACAAGTCGGGCAAGGCAGTGCTCAGCGTGCCGAAGGGCTGCAACGTGCTGCCGCCCCAGGCGATCCCCGAGGGCGAAGGCGTCAGCGTGGCGGCGGTCTCCAACGAGGGTCGGTTGCTGGTCTTCCCGCTCGAGCAGTTGCCGGAGATGGCCAAGGGCAAGGGCAACAAGATGATCGACATCCCCGGGGCTCGAGCGGCGCGGCGCGAGGAGTTCGTGCGCGACCTGGTGGTGCTGCCGGCCGGTGCGAGTCTGGTGGTGCATGCCGGCAAGCGCCATCTGACCCTCAAGGCCGGCGATCTGGACTACTATCGTGGCGAGCGCGGCCGGCGCGGTAGCAAGCTGCCCCGTGGTCTGCAGAAAGTCGACCGACTCGAGGTAGACTCTTGAGATTCGGGATTCGGGATTCGGGATTCGGGATTCGGGATTCGGGATTCGGGATTCGGGATTCGGGCTGCTCGTGGCCCGCAGCCCGAATCTCGTGGCGACTCATGAAATGAGGCAATGATGACACGACGACTGCTGATTCGCGCCACCGGCGCGGCACGACCCGGCCAACTGGCCGGCCTGGGCCAGGCCATGGCGCGCAGCGGCGCGAGGCTGCTCGACATCAACCAGAGCGTGACCTTCGGCATGATGTCGCTGGAAGCGCTGGTGGGACTCGATCACGACAGTGACCTGGAAGCTGCGCTGGCCGCGACGGGAGACGAGCTGGGGCTCGATATCCAGGCCATTCAGGTGAGCGCCGAGGAGTACCAGCGCTGGAGCGTGCAGGCCGGCCAGCCGCGGCTGATCCTCACCCTGCTCGCTCCGCACCTGCCGGCGGGCATCCTGGCCGAGGTCGGTGCGCTCACCGCCGGTCATGGCCTCACCGTGGAGCTGATCCATCGCCTCTCGGGTCGTGAGCCGCTGGACGGCGGCGTGGCCCAGGAGAATGCCCATCAGCGCGGCGCCTGCGTGGAGTGCTGGCTGCGCGGCGAGGAGGTCGACCTCGACGCCCTGCGCGAGAAGGCGCTGGCTCTGGGCGCCATGCACGGTGTCGACATCGCCATCCAGGAGGACTCCATCTGGCGTCGCCACCGTCGCCTGGTCTGCTTCGACATGGACTCCACGCTGATCCAGACCGAGGTGATCGACGAGTTGGCGCGCCGGCATGGCGTCGGCGACGAAGTGGCCGCGGTCACCGAGCGCGCCATGCGCGGCGAACTCGACTTCCAGCAAAGCTTCCGTGAGCGCATGGCCAAGCTCCGTGGGCTGGATGAATCGGTGTTGGCCGAGATCGCCGAGAACCTGCCGCTGATGGAGGGCGTCGAACGACTGATGCATCACCTCAAGCGATTGGGCTACCGCACGGCGATTCTCTCCGGCGGTTTCACCTATTTCGCCCGTCACCTGCAGGAAAGGCTCGGGTTCGATGAGGTCCACGCCAACGAACTGGTCATCGAGAATGGCAAGGTGACCGGCGAGGTGGCCGAGCCGATTCTGGATGCCGAGCGCAAGGTGCAGCTGCTGCACGAGATCGCCGAGCGCGAGGGGCTCGCCATGGAACAGACCATCGCGGTTGGCGACGGCGCCAACGATCTCAAGATGCTTGCCGCCGCCGGGCTAGGCATCGCCTTCCGTGCCAAGCCGCTGGTGCGCAGCCAAGCGCGTCAGTCGATCTCGACGCTGGGCATCGATGCCGTGCTCTACTTGATGGGCTACCGTCAGGGGGATCTGGAGGAAGGCGAGAGCTAGCCGCGCTGGCGTGGCCAGGGCATCTGGCGTACCTTCGGAGAAGCCCACCCGATCCGGAGGTCGCCATGACCCAAGCGCGCTTCACCCCCGAGCGGCTCGACGAACTCAACCTGCTCTGTCTGTTCAATCTCGATACCACCCAGGAAGGCCTCAAGGTGCATGCCGGCAGTGCTCCGGCAGAGGCCGTCGATGCAGCGGTGCGGCTGCACGCCAAGGGGCTGCTGACCCAGGCCGACGGCGGCTATCTGACATCGCTGGGTGTGGATGCGGCTCGCCACGCTCAGGACCTGCTGCGCATCCTCACAGCGCCCGAGCTCACTACCTGATCGTCGCTCGCCTCCTCGGGCGTGACTCAGGTCAGGCCTGATAGTGGGGCGGTGCTCCGGCGAGTCTTTGATGAAGGTCGATTCTTGTTATGCAATGTCATGAAATAAAGGGTTTTTCATGATTTTTTGCATCCGGTTTCGGTAATTTGCGCCCTGCTTCGCGCTGGGGCATGATCGGGGTTCGTCAAAAAACGGGAGAAACCCCATGTCAATTCATCAGCACGCCATCGACCCGGATCATGAGATCTTCAGTCACTGGGTTTCGCATGCCCAGGCTCAGCAGGCCGCTCACGAGGCCATCGTCGCCTTCATGGGCTGACCGGCCACCAGAGTCATGATCGACCAGGGATGGTCGTCTCTCCTTCTCGCATCATCCGAACGGCTTTTCTCTTCTCTCGCTCGTCATCCGGCCCGTCGGCCATGCCATTCGATCCATGAGTCTCCCGGGGCGCCCGCCAACCGGGGTGAGGGTTCGTGCGGCGCCCATGCATGCTACTATCGCGCCGTTTTCTGCCGCATCGGCGTGGCATCGTTTTCGTGCGCCGGCGGCGCCATTCGACCCTCGGATACACGCCCGCTGTGAGACTGTCGCATCCATGAGTACCTCTTTCGTCACTTGGCGCGAGCGCTTCGAGCGGCTGCGCTCGAACAAGCTCTTCGAGTTGACGGTGATCGGCATCATCGTCGTTTCGGCACTGCTGATCGGTGCCAAGACCTACGAAGATGAAGTCGGTCCCTTCCAGCAGTGGCTGCTGATGCTGGACGTGGCGATCACCGTATTCTTTCTGGTGGAGATCCTCATCCGCATGGCGGCGGAGCCGCGCTTGCGCGATTTCTTCCGCCGGGGCTGGAACGTCTTCGACTTCCTGATCGTCACGGCCAGCCTGATCCCCATGGACGATTCCGAGATGGTGCTGCTGGCGCGGCTGCTGCGCATTTTCCGGGTACTGCGTCTGGTGTCGATGATTCCCGAACTGCGGATGCTGATCGCGGCGCTGTTCAAGTCGATCCCGCGCATGGGCTACGTGGCGCTGCTGATGTTCATCATCTTCTACATCTACGGTGCCATCGGCAGTTTCCTGTTCTCGGATGTCGATGAATTCCTGTGGGGCAACATCTCGATTTCCATGCTCACCCTGTTTCGCATCGCCACCTTCGAGGACTGGACGGACGTCATGTACGCCACTCAGGAGGTCTACGCCTGGAGCTGGATCTACTACCTCACCTTCATCTTTCTGACGGCTTTCATCTTTCTGAACATGATGATCGGCATCGTGCTCGACGTGATGCAGAAGGAGAACCTGGCGATCGAACTGGAGAGCGGTGAGGGAGAGGCTGCCGAGCTGCACGGGCTGCGGGACGACGTGCGCTCGCTGCGCGGCCAGCTCGACCGCATTGAGGCGTCGCTCGCCTCGCGTGAAGGCCCGTCTGGAGTTGACAAATCTCGCCAGGGCTGATTCTCTAGAGACATGAACCAGACAACGTACCGCCTCGATCTAAACCTACGACTACTAGCCCGCCGCTGAGCGCGCCGGGCGATGCGTACCGCATTGCCCACTGTCCAGGTTTCATCGAGGTCGTACCATGTCTGCCAGCACCGATCACCCCATGTCCCATTCCGCTTTCGTCACTGCGCCTGTCGTGCGCCGTGTAGCGGGCAACAATGCCGACATCGACTTCGCCCCGCCTGGCCAAGCCTGGCGGGGCGAAGTCGTTTCCGACCATTCCCCCTCGACTCGCGTTCCGGGAGACCGCCGCCATGATGCTCGATAACCCTGCCGACAAGTACCGCCCCTTCGTTGCCGTCGATCTGCCCGACCGCCAATGGCCCAATCGACGCCTCGAGACGCCCCCGCAGTGGTGCAGCGTCGACCTGCGCGATGGCAACCAGGCGCTGATCGACCCCATGGATCTCGAGCGCAAGCAGCGCTTCTTCGACCTGCTGGTGAAGATCGGCTTCAAGCAGATCGAGGTGGGCTTTCCCTCGGCATCGCAGACCGACTTCGACTTCGTGCGCTCGTTGATCGAGCAGGACAGGGTTCCCGATGACGTCAGCATCCAGGTACTGACCCAGGCGCGCGAGCATCTGATCGATCGTACCTTCGAGGCGCTCGAGGGTGCCAAGAACGCCATCGTGCACGTCTACAACGCCACCGACCCGGTGTTCCGCCGGGTGGTGTTCAACGTCGACAAGGATGAGTGCGTGCAGATTGCCGTGGAGGCCACCGAGCAGATCCGCAAGCGCATGGAAGCCGCGCCGGAAACCAACTGGACTTTCCAGTACTCGCCCGAGCTGTTCTCCACCACCGAGTTGAACTTCGCGGTGGAGATCGTCGAGGCGGTAATGGATACCTTTGCGCCGAGCGTCGAGGCACCGATGATCGTCAACCTGCCGGCCACCGTCGAAGCCGCCACGCCCAACCACTATGCCGATCAGATCGAGTGGTTCTGCCGCCAGGTCAAGCATCGCGATAGCCTGATCGTCAGCCTGCACCCGCACAATGATCGCGGTACCGGCGTGGCGGCGGCCGAGCTGGGGATCATGGCCGGCGCCGACCGCGTGGAGGGCACGCTGTTCGGCAACGGCGAGCGTACGGGCAACGTGGACATCGTGACGCTGGCCATGAATCTCTATACCCAGGGCGTGCACCCGGAACTCGACTTCTCCAACATCACGCCGATCATGCGCGAAGTGGAGCACTGCAATCAGCTGCCGGTGCATCCGCGGCACCCGTACGTCGGTGACCTGGTGTTCACCGCGTTCTCCGGCTCTCACCAGGATGCCATCAAGAAGGGCATGGCCGAGCGCCGCGCCAACCCCGAGGCGATGTGGGAAGTTCCCTACCTGCCGATCGATCCCATGGACGTGGGTCGCAGCTACGAGGCGGTGATCCGCGTCAACAGCCAGTCCGGAAAGGGAGGCGTCTCCTACCTGCTGGAGCAGGAGCACGGCATCGAACTGCCGCGCCGGCTTTCCATCGAGTTCAGTCAGGTGGTACAGGAGGTCGCCGACCGCACGGGCAAGGAAATCACCTCACGGATGATCTATCAGGCCTTTGCCGACGAGTACCTCGAACAGAACGAGCCTTTTGCGCTGGTCGGCCATCGCCTCTCGTCGGAGCCCGACAGCCCGCGCGTGCACCTCGAGGCGCAGATTGCCCAGAACGGTGAGCGACGCACCATCCGCGGCGAGGGCAACGGGCCTCTGGCAGCCTTCGTTCGTGCGCTGGCTGCCGAGGGGCAGGACGTGGAGATCATCGACTACCACGAGCACTCCCGCGGCCAGGGCGCCGACGCCGAGGCGGTCGCCTACGTGGAGGTACGCATCGACGGCGAGGCGGTGTTCGGCGCCGGCATCGACGAGAGCATCACCACCGCCTCGATGAACGCGGTGATGAGCGCCATCAACCGCAAGCTCTCCACCCAGGCGCCGGCCGCCAACGTCACCGCCGAGAGTCTCGCCTGACCGACTGCGGCAAGCGGCCGCGATGAGCATGAACGAGAAGGAAGAGCGTCGCCCTCTTCCTTCTCTTTTTGACGTCTCCTCGCTGGGTTGCGGTTCGTCGTCACAGCCGGTTCTTGTACAGCTTTCCCGCTTTCATGATGAGCAATAGCTGTTCGTCGGGACGGGTCAGCACGGTGATGTCGTCGAGCGGGTTGTCCTCCAGGACGATGAGATCGCCGCGTGCGCCGGGGATGACTTCGCCGAAGTCGCCGCCATGGCCGTAGGCGTCGGCGGCGTTGCAGGTGGCGGCGCGAAGCAGGTCGTCGGCCGGGATGACATCCTTGCGCAGGTGGAACTCGTTGAGCTGATGGCGCTGCATGCGTCCCAGCAGGTCGGTACCGAAGAGCATCTTGACGCCATGGCGCTGGGCCATTTCGAGGGCCTTGCCTCCGGCGTCGAGCACGTCGAAGACCTTGCGTTGCAGGTGCTCGGCCATGCCGGCTTCCACGCCTTCCTTGGCGAGGGCGTCGTAGGTGGCGAGCGTCGGCGTCAGGTAGGCATCGTGCTCGAGGAACAGCCGGCAGCTCTCTTCGTCCATCAGGTTGCCGTGCTCGATGGTCTTGACGCCACGTGGGATCAGTCGATTGATGGCGCGTGCCGTGTAGGCGTGGGCCATGGTGTGGATGTTGGCGGCGGTGGCCTCTTCGACGATGGCATCGATCTCTTCCAGGGAGAACTGAGTGCTATCGATGCGATCGGTCGGCGAGGAGACGCCGCCGGACGCCATGATCTTGATCTGGGTCGCGCCCTTGCGAATCTCGTCACGGGCAGCGCGACGCACCTCGCTGACCCCGTCGCAGACGCGACCCAGGCCCGCACAGCAGAAGCAGCCTTCGAAGGTCTGCTGCCCCGGGCCGCGCATGTCGGCGTGGCCTCCGGTCTGCGACAGGGCATTGCCGGCGAACAGGATGCGCGGCCCGACCAGACTCTCCTCGTCGACCGCCTTGGCCAGGCCGTAGTCGGCGCCACCGGCGTCGCGAACGGTGGTGAAGCCGCGCATCAGCATGGCCTCGAGAAGTTCGCTGGATTTGGCGCCGACGTAGAACGGCGAAAGCGTCTCGAGCAGCGCGAAGTTGGGGGTGATCGCGGTGACGTGAACGTGGGAGTCGACCATGCCGGGCATCAGATAGCGGCCCCGGAGGTCGATCACCTGGTCGTCGCTGCCCGACAGCGGTGTCTCGCTGACGTCGACGATGCGGCCATCCTGGATTCTGACGTGGCGGTCGGGGAGCACCTTGCCATGGCGAGTGTCGATGACGTGGGCATTGATCAGGCGTGTCGTGGTCATGAATTTTCCTCTTGGTGATTGTCCTAGAACATCTTTTGCGGCAGGTAGAGCGAGAGAGCCGGGATCAGCACGATCAGCAGCAGGGCGAGGATGTCCATTACCAGGAACCAGCTCACGCCCTTGAAGACTTCGGGCAGGGTGACGCTCTTGCCCAGCGCTCCCTTGATCACATAGACGTTGAGTCCGATGGGCGGCGTGATCAGGCCGACCTCGAGCAGCTTCACGACGATGATGCCGAACCACACCAGGTTGAGGTCGGCACCCTGAACCAGCGGCAGTATCAGCGGCAGGGTCAGCAACAGCAGGCCGATGGAGTCGATGAACATTCCCAACACCAGGTAGATCAGCGTCACGGCGAGCAGAATCCACCAGGTTTCGGTACTCACGCCGAGGATGATCTCGGAGAAGGCTGCCGGTACGCCGCTCATGGCCAGAAAGCGCGTGAAGAACAACGAACCGATCAAGATGATGAAGATGCTGGCGGTGCTCACGGCGGTGCGCAGCAGGGCTTCGCGGATGGCGTCACCGGTGAGGGAGCGGCGCGCCAGTGCGATCAGGGCGGCGATGGTGGTGCCGACGGCACCGGCTTCGGTGGGCGAGAAGACGCCGAGGAAGATGCCGCCGAGGACGGCTCCGATGAGCAACGGCAGTGGCCAGATGTGCTTCAGGGCTTGCCACTTCTCGTCCCAGCTCGAACGCACGTCGGCATTGCCGGCCAGGCTGGGGTCGAGCTTGGTGCGGACCATGATCATGGCGATGTACAGCAGCGCCGACAGCACGCCGGGAACGAAACCGGCCATGAACAGCTGTCCCACCGAGACTTGAGCGTAGACGCCGTAGAGCACCAGCAGCACGCTGGGCGGTATCAGCGAGCCAAGGGTGCCGGAAGCGGCGATGGTGCCGGTCGCCAGCCCTTTGTCGTAGTTGTGCTTGAGCATTTCGGGCACGGCGATGCGAGACATGGCCGCCGAGGTGGCCACGCTCGAACCGGAGGCGGCGGCAAAGAATGCCGACGCCATGACGCTCGACACGGCCAGCCCGCCCGGAAGTCTGGCCAGGTAGAGGCGCATGGCCTGAAACAGTCCCTGCGTCATGTGAGTGGTGGTGCACAAATAGCCCATGAACAAGAACATCGGGGCGGCGGTCAGCTCCCAGGTGCCGGCGAAATCGAACGGGGTGGCCGAGATCATGCCCCAGGCCACGCGCATGCTGGTCATTTCGCTGATGCCGATGATCGATACCAGACCCAGGGCGACGCCGATGGGCACGCGCAGGGCGATCAGGGCCAGGGCAATGGCAATGCCTGCCATGCCGATCTCGAGGTGACTCATGTCGGGACTCCTACAGCGCTTGGCGGAGACGCAGCGCCTTGATCATGTTGGCGAGGATGGCCAGGCACATGGCGGCAAAACCGACCGGCAACGCCCAGCGGCTGGGCCACAGGTAGAAGCGGAAGTTGGCCATGGCGGTTTCCAGCCGAGCGGTGGCGTTCAGCGCATCGAGGAAGCTCTGGTAGCCGAGCATGCCGAAGTAGAGCAGCCCCAGAAGCCCGGCGAAGAGGTAAAGCGCCAGCTGCACCGAGGCGGGAAAACGCCCGACCAGCACGTCGACGCTGATGTGTTCCTGCTGAAGCTCGACATAGGCCAGAGGCAGGAAAACCACGGCGACCATGTAATAGAAGGAAACGACCTCGAGGGTGCCGGGAAAGGATCTGCCGAAGGCGTAGCGTAGCGCCACGTCCAGCGAGACATGCAGTGCCATGAGCACCAGGAACAGGGCAGAGAGCGCCAGGGCCCCCTTGGCCGTCCAGCCACTCAGTCTCTCGATCGTTGTGGGATACATGCGGGGTCTCTCGTGTCTTGGTCCGAAGCGGAGAAGCCCAGTTCGAGCAGGGTCCGCTTCCAGAACAGCAGCATGTCGCGGTAGAGCTCGGGGTCGTCGCGCCAGATGCTCTGAGCGCCCATGCCGCGCATCATGCACAGGGTGGCGTTGAGAGCGACCCGCTTCTGGTGGGACGTATGCTCGGCGCCGATCAGCAACTGCTCCCAGATGCGTTCCAGCGAGGCATTGAACTTGGCCGCCAGCGGAACCAGCACCTCCATGATGGCGGGGTCGGTGCGCGCGGTGGTCAGATACTCCAGGGTGACCATGTACAAGTCGCCCTTGAAGTGTTCGTGCAGTGCCATCAGCAGGGTATCGAAGTCGAGTTCGCCTGCCTGGACGCGTGTCGCCATGTCGCGGACGCTGTCGACCTCGCGGTTGAGGAGATCTTCCAGGGCCGCCTGCATCAGCGATTCCTTGGAGGGAAACTGATGAACGAGCGCACCACGCGAGACGCCGGCCTGGCGGGCGACGTCCACGGTCGAGGTGGCGCGGATGCCTTTCTGGAGGATGCACTCGATGGTCGCCTGCATGACCCGCCGTCGGGTCTGGCGTGAGCGTTCTTCTTGCGTCTGGCGCTTTGCCATGATGAGCTCTCCGGGCAGCGGCCGCCTCCGGGAGGCGGCCAGGATGTCGCCGATATCAGTAGATACCGTAGTCTGCCGGCAGCTTATCGAAGATCTCGCGCATCGCCAGTTCGGCCAGGGCTTCCTCGTCCTGCCGGTCGACGTCGGCGAGCAGCTCTTCCCACTTGGCATGGGTGGCCAGGAAATCGTCGATCAACGCTTCCGGGTCCTCGACGCCGTACTCGTCACGCGCGGTGTCATAGACGCTCTCCAGCGCCTTCTCGCGGAAGGCCTCCACCGAGCCCATCAGGTCGTCGGCGGGCTCGTAGACGTTGTTGCCCTTGGCCTTGGCTTCTTCCAGCGCGGCTTCCGCGGTGCCCAGGTACTGGACGATCATGCGCGTCATGGCCTTGGCGGTGGCTTCCTTGAAGACATCGCGATGGGCATCGCTCAGGCCGGCCCAGAAGTCGGCATTGAAGCCCCACTGCGGACCCGACCAGTACATGCCGGTGGGCAGCAGGGTGGTGTGCTCGGCGACTTCCCACAGCGAGCGGTCGATGAGGTCGTTGGCGGCATTGGAGGCGCAGTCCAGGGAGCCACGGTCCAGGCCGCTGTACATCTCGCTGGAAGGCACGTTGACCGGAGTGCCGCCGGCCTCTTCGACCCACCGGGAAACGGTCGAACCGGCGGTGCGGATCCGCTTGCCTTGCAGTTCGTCGAGATTGCGCACCGGCTCGCGACAGAACAGTACGTAGGGAGGCGTGTTATAGGCGCCGAGGTAGACGATGTCCAGCTCCTCCCATTCGGCGAGCTGGGTCGGGTTGTTGAGACTGAAGTCGGTGACGGCGAGGATGCCGATCAAGGGGTCATCGAAGTTGAAACCCAGTTCCTGCACGGCGTTGGCCACCGGCATTTCGGACGGCGTGTAGACGGCAGCGTGATGAGCGACCTGGGCGATATTGTCCTGGATGCCCTGCAGGCTGGCACGAGGGGCCAGCAGCACGGTGCCGGTATAGACTTCGGGCTGCAGTTCGCCGCCGGAGAGCGATTCGACGGTCTCGGCCCATTCGATGTAGCCATAGCGGGAGTGAGGATGCTGCTGGTCGTAGAACGAGTTGGCAATGAACGAGGTCGAGGCCTGTGCCGAAGCGGTGAGGGCCGGCAGGGCGAGCGCCGCGACGGCCAGTGCCAGCGGATTGCGGGTAAGCGTCATGTTGTTCTCCAGTCCGTGATGATCGGCAGCTTGTTTCTGTTGTGTGGTGTCATCTGGATGGCGCGTTGCGGGATGGCGAACGCACGGGTTTCAATCTAGACTCCGTTCAATAAAAAAACAAACAGATCTGTTTGTTTTTTCGTGACTGTCCTGGCGTTGGGTGCTCAACAACATGATGTCAAAGGAAAAAACCATTCGGCTGGATGCCAAGGGGACCTGGCGAGGGATTCGCATGATGCTGCCGCTGGCCGCCTTCACGGTGGCGTTCGGTCTGGCGTTCGGGGTGGCGGCCGTCCATCGGGGGTTGGCCGACTGGGAGGCGATGCTGATGAGCCTGTTCGTGTTCGCGGCTCCGTCGCAGTTCGCGGCGCTGGAGCTCTGGCATCCGCCCTTGCCGCTGCTGGCCTTGGCCGCGGTCACTCTGGCCATTCATACCCGTCACATGCTCATGAGTGCCGCGCTCTATCCTTGGCTCGAGCCGCTGCCGCGACGCCAACAGCTCGCCATGGTGATCCTGCTGACCGACTCCAACTGGGCCATGGCGCTGGGCGAGTATCACCGTGGCGAACGCAATCTCGGCATCCTGCTGGGCGGCGGCATTGCGCTCTGGAGTGCCTGGGTGGTGGGCACGGGGGTAGGGTTGGTGTTCGGGGGCGGGATCACCGAGCCGGAGCGCTTCGGCCTCGACGTCATCATGCTCTGCTTCCTGCTGATGATCGTGGTCGGCGGCAGGCCGCGCGCCTTGATGGCGTTGCCGTGGCTGGCCGCAGCGATCAGCGCCTTGATGGCTTACTGGTGGTTGCCTCCCTATCTGCACGTGATGGTGGGGGCGATGACGGGGGGAGCCGTGGCCGTGATGTTGCCGGGGCGCTGGTTTGGCGCGACGGCGTCATGAGCGCGTCGGTCGCCTGGCAGTCGTTGGCGGGGATTGGCCTCATGGTGGTCATCGCCTATGGGTCGCGGGTACTGGGCCTGCTGGTCATGTCGTACGTGCCGCTGGGTGCCAGGGTGCGTCGTTTCATCGATGCCATGTCGAGTTCGGTCTTGATCGCCGTGATCACGCCGATGGTCGTGCATGGCGATGGCGGTACCAAGCTGGCGGCGTTGGCCGCCGGCGGTGTGGCCATCGCCTGGCGCAATCCGTTGCTGGCCATTGCATTGGGCATGGCCAGTGCGGCCGTTTGGCGATGGTGGTGGAGCTAAAGAGGGGTCTTGCTCGCCTCGCCGGGAATCTCCCTGACCAGCTTCGGAACCAGGAAGCCCGGCAGCCCCTCCCTGAGGCCCGCGACCAGTTCGCGAGCCTCACGGTCGGATACGTCGAAATGCGCGGCGCCGGCCACCGGGTCGAGCACGTGCAGGTAGTAGGGTAGAACGCCGGCTTCGAAGAGGCGTTCGGAAAGTTCGGCCAGGGCGGCGATGTCATCGTTGACGCCGCGCAGCAGTACGCTCTGGTTGAGCAGGGTCGCTCCGGCCCGCTTCAGTCGCTCGCAGGCGTCGATCACGGCGGCGTCGATCTCGTTGGCATGGTTGACGTGCAGTACCACTACCTTCTGCAGGCGAGTGGCAGCGAGCCAGTCGATCAGGGCGGGATCGATGCGATCGGGGATCACCACCGGCAGGCGCGTGTGGATTCGCAGGCGCTTGAGGT
This sequence comes from Billgrantia gudaonensis, assembly GCF_900100195.1. GTDB lineage: Bacteria > Pseudomonadota > Gammaproteobacteria > Pseudomonadales > Halomonadaceae > Halomonas > Halomonas gudaonensis. Next base: position 54,073 of record NZ_FNES01000014.1, on the reverse strand, counting down.
GGGGGATGGCACCGAGCCGCTCCACGAGCCAGGCGAGCTGGCGGTCGCTGGCGGCCAGAGGGTCGCCGCCGGAGAGGATCGCCTCGTGGATCGAGGCGTCGTCGCGCAAGTGGTCCAGCGTGCGTTCCCACTGTGCTCTCGACGGGGAATTCTCTGCGTAGGGGAAGTGGCGGCGGAAGCAGTAGCGGCAGTTCACCGCGCATGCGGGGCTGGCAATGAGCAGCGCGCGGCCGGCGTACTTGTGGATCAGCCCGCGGGCCGGCGTGTGTGCGGCCTCTTCTAGAGGGTCGGCCACGTAACCCGGCATGGGGCGCGCCTCTTCGCTCAGGGGGAGCACCTGGCGCAGCAGTGGGTCGTGAGGGTCGCCGGGGCGCATGCGGGCCAGAAAGGCTTCCGGCACGCGGACTTCGAAGAGTCGGTGGCCCGCTTCGGCGCCGGGCAGCCATGCCGGATCGAGCTTCAGCCGTTTACACAGCGCCTGGGGGTCGCGAAGCGCCCGGGCGAGCTGGCTTTGCCAGTCGGGCGTCACGGCCAGCGGGATGGCCTCCCGCTGGCGTGCTCGCTGCAAATCGGCAGGGCTTCGGGTTATCATGCAGTCCACCAGTCAATGTTGGCGAGATTGCTCTCGCCGAATGTCACCTCATGCGCGCCCCCGATGCCTATCGGGGGCGCGCTCGAACATGGAGCGATCATGGCGACGTATTCTACCAACGAATTCAAGGGTGGTCTGAAGGTGATGCTGGACGGCGATCCCTGCACCATTCTCGAGAACGAGTTCGTCAAACCGGGCAAGGGACAGGCCTTCAACCGCGTCAAGCTGCGCAACCTGATGACCGGACGGGTCTGGGAGCGTACTTTCAAATCCGGTGAATCCCTGGAGGCTGCCGACGTTCTGGAACTGGAGATGGAGTTTCTCTACAGCGACGGCGAGATGTGGTACTTCATGATGACGGACGGCTCCTTCGAGCAGTACCCGGTGGAGAAGAAGGCGCTGGGCGATACCGAGAAGTGGCTCAAGGAGCAGGTGGCCTACACCGTGACCCTGTGGAACGACAACGTCATCAATGTCACGCCGCCCAACTTCATCGAGCTGGAGGTCACCGAGACCGATCCGGGCGTCAAGGGCGATACCGCCCAGGGTGGCTCCAAGCCGGCGACGCTTTCCTCCGGCGCCGTGGTGCGCGTGCCGCTGTTCATCAACGAGGGCGAAGTGTTGAAGATCGATACGCGGTCCGGTGAGTACGTCTCCCGCGCGTGAGGTGCGGCCCTTCCTGCGCTCGCTCATACGTCGTTGAATCCCGAGACGGCTTGCTCATTTAGCGCTGCTAAACTCCGCTGCCTTACTCGGGATTCGCCTAGCCTGAGCATCGCTCGGAGAGGGCGCTAGGACGTTTTGTGCTGTTAGCGGCGTAGCGTACAGGGATGTATTCACAGCGCCCTCTCGTAGACCTGTCGCCGGCAAGCCGCGGTTTCATGCTGCCCAACGTAGGCCACGCTTAAGTGCGTGGCCTACGTCTTTGCTGGAGGAATTCTCGATGCCTACCGACTGGCGCCCCACCGCATCCATCGAGACCCTGCGCGCACGGGCGCGGTTGCTGGCCGAGGTGCGCGCCTTTTTTGCCGAGCGCGACGTGCTGGAGGTGGAGACGCCGGTGCTGGGCCATGGTGGCAGCACCGACCTCCACCTGGCGTCGCTCTCCTGCCAGGCGACCACGCCGGCTGGGCGAGAGCGCCTATGGCTGCAGACCTCGCCGGAATTCCACATGAAGCGCCTGCTCGCTGCGGGCAGCGGGCCCATCTTCCAACTGGCGAAAAGCTTTCGCGACGGCGAGACGGGGCGTCGCCACAACCTCGAATTCACCATGCTGGAGTGGTATCGCCCCGGCTTCGCGCTCGAGGCGCTGATCGAGGAGGCGGCGGCGCTGATACATGCCGTCCTGGGCTGTCATCCGGGGCCGTTGCGGCCTCGCCGCTATCGCGAGCTGTTCCGGGAGTCGCTGGGCCTCGACCCCTTCGTCGCCGAACTGGCCGAGTTGCGACGACTGGCCGGCGAGCGCGGCGGGCTGGACATGGACGATGCGACCCGCGACGACTGCCTCGACCTGCTGATGAGCCTGGTCATCGAGCCGGCGCTGGGCCGCGGTGGCCTCGACGTGGTGGTGGACTACCCGGCCAGCCAGGCGGCCTTGGCGCGGCGCCATCGCGACCCCGAGGACGGTGCCTGGGTGGCCTCGCGCTTCGAGCTCTACTACCAAGGGCTGGAACTCGCCAACGGTTATGACGAACTCACCGACGCCGCCGAACAAGCCGAGCGCTTCGCCGCCGACAATGCCGTGCGCCGCTCGGCAGGTCTGACCGAAGTGGACGTCGACGAGCGCCTGCTCGCGGCGCTCGAGGCTGGCATGCCGGCGGGCAGCGGCGTGGCGCTGGGCCTCGACAGGCTGATCCAGCTGGCGCTGGGCAAGGCGAGCGTGGCGGAGGTGATGGCCTTCGCCACGCCGCACTGCTAGCGATGCATCCCGAGCGGTATGCCGTCCTCACCGCTCGGGGCCTGTCCCCGGCGTCCCTGGCGAAGCGTTGCCAAGTGCCCCAGCGTCTGTCCCATGCTGACCATGCCGCCGAGTGGCATATCGGCGAAATCCACCGGCTCGGCGAACCCCATGACCACCGTGGAGCCGAGCTTGAAGCGGCCCATCTCCGCCCCCCTTTCCAGGTGGATCGGCCGGTCGAAACGCGTGCGCTGGACCTGACCCGACAGCGGCGTGACCTGGCCGGCCCACACCGTCTCGATGGCGGCGACGATCATGGCACCCACCAGCACCATGACCATGGGGCCCTGCTCGGTGTCGAAGTGGCACACCAGGCGCTCGTTGCGGGCGAACAGGTTGGGGACGTGAGCCGTGGTGGCGGCATTGACCGAGAAGAGCCGTCCCGGCACGTAGACCATTTCGGTGAGGGTGCCGGCGAGCGGCATGTGCACCCGGTGGTAGTCGCGGGGCGACAGATAAACGGTGGCGAAGCTGCCGCCGAGGTAGCGGCGTGCCGCCACGGTGTCGCCGCCGAGCAGATCGGCCATGGCGTAGCGGTGCCCCTTGGCCTGGAGCAGCAGCCCCGCCTCGATGGCGCCGAACTGCGAGAGGGTCCCGTCGGCGGGACACAGCACGCCGTCGCCCAGGGGCCGGGCATCGGCCTTCAGGGCGCGGGTGAAGAAGGCGTTGAAGGTGGGGTAGGCGCTGGGGTCGGGCTCCTGGGCCTGACTCATGTCCACCTCGAATCGCTTGATGAAGGCGTGAATCAAGGCATTCTTGAGCCACGGCAGGCGGCATTCGGCCAGCCGCCCCACCAGCCGCGACAGCAGGTGGTGGGGCAGGGGATACTGGATCAGGGAGAAGAGGCGTGATGGCGACAAGGGGATACTCTGGCTACGGGCTACGGGCTACGGGCTACGGGCTACGGGCTACGGGCTACGGGCTGCGGGCTACGGGCTACGGGCTACGGGCTGCGGGCTAGGTCGCTATCTTACTACCAATGGCTCGATGCTCGTAGCCCGCAGCTCGGAGCAGCGCGAAGCGCTCAGCGCTCCACGGGGGTATCGTCGCGGTTGCCCCATTCCTGCCAGGAGCCGCCGTAGCCGCGCATCCGGGTGAAGCCCAGGGCACGCCCCACCAGCCAGGTGAAGCCGCTACGGTGGTGGCTCTGGCAGTGAGTGACGATCTCCATGTCGGGCGTGAGACCCAGCGCCTCGAGTTCGGTGATCAGCTCGGCGTAGTCGCGCAGGCGCAGGCTACGCTCGCGGTCCATGGCCCGGGTCCACTCGAAGTTCACGGCGCCAGGGATGTGGCCAAGACGACGGTTGTTGCCGCGCTGGCCGTCGTACTCCTCGCGCGAGCGGGCGTCCCAGATGGCGAGCCCCGGCTCGCCCAGGCGCTCTTGCAGTTCCACTCGATCGATGCGCACCTCGGGGTGCAGGATCTCCGCCCGGTAGTCGCTGGGGGTGGGAGTGCGGCTTTCACGGGACACCGGCTGGCCGCTCTCCCGCCAGGCGTGAATGCCGCCGTTGAGGTAGGAGTAGCGGGTATGGCCGATCAGTTCCAGGGTCCATAGCAGGCGCCCGGCCCAACCGCCACCCTCGTCGTCATAGGCCACCACGTGGGTGTCGCGGGTCAGCCCCAGCTCACTGAACAGGCGGGACAGCGCGTCGGCGGAGGGAGCGTCGGTGGGCGTTTCGCCCTCGCCGCGCAGCAGCCGACGGTGGTCGAGGAAGACGGCGCCCGGCACGTGTCCGTCGGCGTGGCTCTCTGGGCGCAACGGCACGTCGATCACCAGCAGGCTGGGTTCGTTCAGCACCTCGGCGAGCTGCCCCGGCTCGACGATCAGCGGCAACAGATTGTCTTCGGAACTCATGGCGATCTCCTGATCTGGGTCCTGTTCAGGCTAGCCCGAAGCCAGGCCTTCGACGATGCGACGATAGCTGGCAAAGCGTTCGGGGTGAATCTCGCCGCTTTCCACGGCCTCGTGCAGGGCGCAGCCGGGCTCCTGACGGTGGCGACAGTCGCGAAAGCGGCAGCGTCCCAGGAACTGGCGGAACTCGATGAAGCCCTCGGCAATCTGGCGTTCGTCCAAATGGCCCAGGCCGAATTCACGGATGCCGGGAGAGTCTATCAGTTCGCCGCGGCTGGCGTTGTCGCCGGCGGTGCCGTGTTGAAAAGCGTACAGCCGTGCCGTGGTGGTCGTGTGCGTGCCCTTGCGCGTATCTTTCGAAAGGGCTCCGATGCGCAAGGTCTCATCCGGCAACAAGCGGTCGATGAGCGAAGACTTGCCCACGCCGCTCTGGCCGACGAACACCGAGGTGCGACCGGCGAGCTGGGCGTGCAGGGCATCGAGCCCCGTGTCGCGAGCGGTGGTCGTGGTCACCACCGGGTAACCGAGTGCCGAGTAGCGATCGAGCAGCTCGCGAAGCACGCCGCCCTCCTCGGGCAGCAGGTCGATCTTGTTGAGCACCAGCACCGGGGCGATGCCGGTGGCTTCGGCCGCCACCAGGTAGCGGTCGATCAGGTTGGCGTGGGGGGCGGGCTCCACGGCGAAGACGATCAGGATCTGGTCGATGTTGGCGGCCACCGGCTTGAGCTGGCCGTAGGCGTCGGGGCGCTCGAGGACGTTGTCGCGTTCGCCGCGCGCCACTACCACGCCATCGACGATCCGGCCCTCGGCATTGCAGGCGGCGCGCCACACGACGCGATCGCCGGTGACCAAAGCGTCGAGGTTGGCGCGTTGGTGACAGCGTATCGGCGTGTCGCTCTCGTCGGCGCTCACCTCGATGGTGCGGCCGAAGTGGGCGATCACCCGGCCCGGTTGCTCGCTGCCCAGCTCGCCGGCTTGCAGGGCGCCCTCATCACGGGCACTGCGCTTGGCGACCCGCGCGGCGCGCTCGGCCTGGATCTTGTCGATGCGCCAGCGCTGCTGGCGGCTAAGCTTGCGTTTGCTCATGGGCCCCTGAAGCTCGGTACAATGGGCGTATTGTACTCACCCACGGCGTCCGCTGTCGCCAGCCAGGCGATGCGACGCCCTGCAAGGAAGTGGCCATGGCCAAAACGAGCAACGAGCCGGATCCCCGCAAGCAGCGCCTGGTGTGGATCGATCTGGAAATGACCGGCCTCGATCCCGAGCGCGAGCGTATCATCGAGGTGGCGACGCTGATCACCGACAACGACCTCAACCTGGTGGCCGAGGGACCGATCATCGCCGTTCATCAGCCCGACACGCTGCTCGAGGCGATGGACGAGTGGTGTACCAAGACCCACGGCGCGTCGGGACTGACCGAGCGCGTGCGGCAGAGCCACGTGACCGCCGCCGAGGCCGAGCGCGAGACGTTGGCCTTTCTACGCCAGTACGTCGACCCTGGCACCTCGCCCATGTGCGGCAACAGCGTGCATCAGGACCGTCGCTTTCTGGAGCGCGAGATGCCCGAACTGCTGGCCTTCTTCCACTACCGCAACCTCGATGTCTCGACCCTCAAGGAGCTGGCCAAGCGCTGGAATCCCGGCGCCCAGGCGGGCTTCGAGAAGCGCAACGTGCACTTGGCCATGGACGACATCAAGGAGTCCATCGCCGAGCTGGCGCACTACCGCCGGACGTTTCTGCGCCTGGAGGAGGACGACAGCGACGAGGAGGAATGAGCCCGGCTTCGCCGGGAGCCATGAGCTGTAAGCTGTAAGAAAAACTTTTTTACCCGTAGGTGGAGGGCCATTTCCTGGCTCACGGCTCACGGCTCACGGCTCACGGCTTACGGCTATCAGTTGTTGGCGCTTCTCCCGCTGGCGGGCGAGCGCCCAGCGCACGTGCTCGCGCACCAGGTCCGAGGGGTAGGCGAGGCGCGCGCGCAGGGCGGCTTCGACGGCCTCGCTCCAGGGCGCGTTGCCGAGCCCCACGGCCAGGTTGCGCAACCAGCGTGCGTAGCCGATGCGCCGTATCGGGCTGCCGGCGGTCTTGTCCAGGAACTCCTCCTCGCCCCAGGCGAACAGCGACAGCAGGCTCGCCCGGTCGAGGTCGTGGCGTGGGGCGAAGTCCGGTTCTCGCGAGGCGCGGGTGAAACGGGTGAAGGGGCATACCAGCTGGCAGTCGTCGCAGCCGAACACGCGGTTGCCCATCGCCTCGCGGTAACGCTCGGGAATGGCGCCGTGCAGTTCGATGGTGAGGTACGAGATGCAGGCCCGGGCGTCGACGACCCGGTCTTCGACGATGGCACCGGTGGGGCAGGCCGTGCGACAGGCGCTGCAGCTGCCACAGTGGTCGCCTTCGAAGGGCGGGTCCACGGGCAGCGGCAGGTCGACGTACAGCTCGCCGAGGAAGAACAGGGAGCCGGCTCGCGGATTGAGCAGCATGGCGTTCTTGCCCACCCAGCCGAGCCCGGCCTTGCGCCCCAGGGCGCGCTCCATCACCGGGGCGGAGTCGACGAAGGCGCGATGGCCGAAGGGACCCGCTTCGTTCTCGATCCACCGTGCCAGCGTTGCCAGCCGTTTGCGCATCAGCTTGTGGTAATCGCGCCCCACGGCATAGCGTGATACGTAGGCCGTCTGCGGCTGGCCCAGTACCTTGGCGCTCTCCACCTCGGCGGGCAGATAGTCCAGGCGCACGCTGATCACGCGCAGGGTGCCCGGCACCAGCTCCGCGGGGCGAGTGCGCTTGGTGCCGTGCTTGGCCATGAAGCCCATCTCGCCCTGGTAACCGGCGTCGAGCCAGCGCGCCAGGCGGCGCTCGTCCTCGGCCAGGTCGATGTCGGTGATCCCCACCTGCTGGAAGCCGAGCTCGCGCCCCCATTGCTTGATGGTATCGGCCAGGCCGGACAGGTCGGTGTCGGTAGCGCAGGTCACGCAGCTCATGATCGGGCAAATATCGCGCAAGAGAAGCTGGGGATTGGCGAATCCGCCAATATGCGGACACACTTCACAAAAGTAACGAACCGCTGTTTGATAATGGCCATGCAGCGGTGGCCACCATGATACGGCATTGCTGAAAGGGGAGACACCGGATGACCGAACCGCATCGTGCCGCGAGCTTGCCCTCCCTGCGCCCCCTGTACCGCGCCGAGCAGGTGCGCGAGCTCGACCGTCGCACCATCGCCGGCGGCATCGACGGCTTCGCGCTGATGCAGCGGGCCGCCTCGGCTGCCTGGCAGAGTCTCCTGACCCGCTGGCCGGACGTGCGTCGTCTGACGGTGCTGTGCGGCGGCGGCAACAATGGTGGCGACGGTCACGTGCTGGCGGCGCTTGCCGCCGCGGCCGGGCTCCATGTGCAGCGCATCGCGCTCAAGATGCCCGAGGCGCTCGACGGCGATGCCGCTCGCGCCGCCGAGATGGCCGACGCAGCCGGCGTGGGCCTCGAGCCTTGGCAGCCCGGCCTGGCATTCACCGGCGAGGTGATCGTCGATGCGCTGCTCGGCACCGGCCTCGGCGGCGAGGTGCGCGGTGCCATGCGTGAGGCCATCGCGGCCATCAACGCCAGCGACCGGCCGGTGCTGGCCATCGACATTCCTTCGGGGGTGGCTGCCGACAGCGGTGCCGAGCTGGGCGTTGCCGTGCGCGCCGAGCGCACCGTGACCTTCATCGGCGACAAGTTGGGCCTGCACACCGGGCGGGCGCCATCGCTCACCGGCACGGTGGACTTCCAGCCTCTGGGCGTCGATGCATCGTCCCAGCGGGATCTGTTGCCGGCCGCCCGATTGCTCGATGCCGAGCTGATTCCGGCGCTGCTGCCGCGGCGTGCCCGCGATGCCCACAAGGGCGACATGGGCCATGTCCTGGTGCTGGGCGGAGCCCCCGGCTTCGGCGGGGCGGCACTGCTGGCCAGCGAAACCGCCGCACGCCTCGGTGCCGGCAAGGTGAGCCTGGCCACGGCGCCGGAGCATGTCACGGCGAGCCTGGTGCGCCGTCCCGAGGTGATGGTCCACGCCATGCGTGGTGCCACCGACCTGGGTGCGTTGCCCGAAGCGGCGGACGTGCTGGTGGTGGGGCCGGGGCTGGGGCAGGGAGCCTGGGGGCAGGGCATGCTGCAGGCCGCGCTGGCGGCCGAACGCCCCCTGGTAGTGGACGCCGACGGCCTCAACCTCCTGGCCGCGCAGTGGGCGAACGAACGGCACGATGATTGGGTACTCACCCCGCACCCCGGTGAGGCGGCTCGTCTGCTGGGCGTGAGTCCCGCGGAGGTGGAGGCCGACCGCCCCGCGGCAGCCACCGAACTGCAGCGGCGGCGGGGTGGCGTGGTCGTGCTCAAGGGAGCCGGCAGCCTGGTGGTCAGTGACGAGGGGCTCGTCGTGTGCCCCTACGGCAATCCCGGCATGGCCTCCGGCGGCATGGGCGATGCGCTTTCGGGCATGCTCGGCGCCCTGATCGCTCAGGGGTTGACGCCGGCCCTCGCTGCCTGGGTCGGGGTCGTGGTGCATGCGCTAGCGGCCGACCAGGCCGCTGGTGAGCGGGGCGAGCGTGGCCTGCTGGCAGGCGATCTGGCATCCTATGCGCGACAACTGGTCAATCCCGATATTCCTTCCCGGGCATGGTGCAGGACAGGTAGCGATGATGCGTGTGCGACTCGATGACGAAGAGCGCCAGGTCGCCTTTGGCGAATGCCTGGGGCGCGCCCTGGCCGGCCGTGGACGGGTGCATCTGGCCGGTGAGCTGGGGGCTGGCAAGACCACTCTGGCACGCGGCGTGCTGCGTGCCTACGGCCATACCGGAGCGGTGAAGAGCCCGACCTATACGCTGGTCGAGCCCTATGAACTGCATGGGCAGCGACTGTTCCATTTCGATCTCTACCGACTCGGCGATCCGGAAGAACTGGAGTTCATCGGCGGGCGCGACCTGTTCGGCGAGGAGGCGTTGATCCTCGTGGAATGGCCGAGTCGCGGTGCCGGCTGGTTGCCGGAGCCGGATCTGGAAATCACCCTGCAAGTGGCCGTGCCGGGGCGTGAAGCGCGCTTGGTCGCCCATACCGCACTGGGTCGCGAGGCTCTGGCGCGCCTTGCCGAAGTGCCTTCGCTGGACGTTATCGATCTCGCTGAGGAGCGTGACGCGACATGAGCGGACTGGGGCGTCTATGTCGCTGGTGTGCCCTTCCGAAGCGCTGGCGCAGTGTCTGGCTGGCGTCGTGGCTGGCGCTGTTCGCGCTGCCGGCCGGTGCCGCCGAAGTGAACAACGTGCGCCTGTGGGCGGCACCCGATCATGCGCGACTGGTCTTCGACCTTTCGTCCGCGGCGGATGCCGAGGTCTTCATGCTCGACGATCCGTCACGTTTGGTGATCGACCTGGAACGGAGCGGCCTCAATACCGATCTGGCGCGCCTCGATCTCGATGGCAGCGCCATCAGCGAGGTGCGCAGCGGTATCCGTGACGGAACCGGTCTGCGCGTGGTGCTGGAGCTCAGCCGCGACATCGAACCGCGACATTTCTCGCTGCCGCCCAACGATCAGTATGGACACCGGCTGGTGGTGGACATGGAATACCCGGGCGAGAGTGCGGTCGAGAATCCCATCGATCCCATCGAAGCGATGATCCGCGAGCAGGAGATCGCCGCCGAACGCGCGCATCGTGAAGGCAGGACCACGGCGGACGCGGCCGAGGAGGTCGTGACGCAGCCGGCCAAGCCGCATCCCAAGCGCGACATCATCATTGCCATCGATGCCGGCCACGGTGGAGAGGATCCCGGTGCCATCGGTCCCAGCGGAACGCGCGAGAAGGACGTGGTGCTCGAGATCGCGCGCCGCCTGCAGCGGCAAGTCGACGCGGCGCAGGGCTTCCGCGCGGTGATGATCCGCGATGGCGATTACTACATCGGGCTGCGTCAGCGGACTCGCATTGCCCGCGAGCAGAAGGCGGACTTCTTCGTGTCGATCCATGCCGACGCCTTCAACAGCCCCAGGCCCAACGGCAGTTCCGTCTATGCACTCTCTCAGCGTGGCGCCACCTCGGAGACCGCCCAGTGGTTGGCCGAGAGCGAGAATCAGTCCGACCTGATCGGTGGCGTGGATGGCAATCTGTCGCTCAAGGACAAGGACGAAGTGCTGCGCGGGGTGCTGCTCGATCTGACAATGACCGCAACGCTCAACGATTCGCTGTCGATAGGCGGCCAGGTGCTGGATCGGCTCGGGCGCGTCAACCGCTTGCACAAGCCGCGGGTGGAACAGGCCGGCTTCATGGTGCTCAAGTCGCCGGACATTCCTTCGCTGCTGGTCGAGACGGGGTTCATCTCCAACCCCGACGAGGAGCGCCGCCTGCTCGATGGCGCTTACCAGCAACAGCTCGCCGAAGCCCTGTTCAGCGGGCTGCGCGATCATTTCCAGCGCAATCCGCCGCCGGCCAGTCTGCTGGCCTGGCAGCGCGACAACCAGCGCAGCACCGGCGGCGACGAGTACCGCATCCAACCGGGTGATACGCTGTCCGAAATCGCGGCCCGACACCAGGTCCCCGTCGCCCAGCTCAAGCAGGCCAACGAGCTCAACGGCGACGTGATTCGCGTCGGCCAGGTGCTGCGGATACCCCGTTCATAAGCTGTAAGCTGGAAGAGCGGCGCTTTGCGCCTGGAAGCTTGAAGTCCCCGGCTTCGCCGGGAGCGGGAAGATCGTCCGCTGCGCGGACTGTAAGCTGGAAGAAGACTCTTGATTCAGACGCCGGTGGCGACATGATACCTTCCAGCTTCCAGCTTCCAGCTTCCAGCTTCCAGCTTTCGTGGAGTGATATGTCAGAACAGCGTCGTATCCGGGTTCTGGACCCGCGACTCGCCAACCAGATCGCCGCCGGCGAGGTGGTGGAGCGCCCCGCCTCGGTGGTCAAGGAACTCGTCGAGAACGCCATCGATGCCGGCAGCCGGCGTATCGAGGTCGAGCTCGAGGCGGGGGGTGCCCGGCTGATTCGCGTGCGCGACGACGGTGGCGGCATCGAAGAGGCGGATCTGCCGCTGGCGCTGTCGCGGCATGCCACCAGCAAGATCGTTTCCCTCGAAGAGCTCGAGGGCGTGGCCAGTCTCGGATTCCGCGGCGAAGCGCTGGCTTCGATCAGTTCGGTGTCGCGCCTGGAGCTGGCTTCCAACGTCGACGACGATCCCACCGCCGGTTGGCGGGTGGTCGCCGAAGGGCGCCAGATGGAGCCTCGGGTGTCACCGGTGCCGCACCCTCGCGGTACCTCGGTGACGGTGCGCGATCTGTTCTTCAATACGCCGGCGCGGCGCAAGTTCCTGCGTACGGAGAAGACCGAGTATGGCCATGTGGAAGAAGCCTTTCGGCGCCTGGCGCTGTCGCGCTTCGACATGGCCTGGACGCTGCGCCACAACCACAAGACCGTGCACCAGCTACCGGCCGCCGACGATCCGGCGGGCCACGAACGACGCGTGGCCGCTCTGCTGGGCAAGACGTTCCTGGACAATGCCCTGCACCTCGATCTGTCGGCCGGCCACCTGCGTCTGTCGGGCTGGGTGGGGCTGCCGACCCACTCGCGTGCCCAGGCCGACCAGCAGTATTTCTTCGTCAACGGTCGCGTGGTGCGCGACCGGCTGGTGGCGCATGCCATTCGCCAGGCGTATCGCGACGTGCTGTTCCATGGCCGGCATCCCGTGTTCGTGCTCTATCTCCAGCTCGATCCGGCAGTGGTGGACGTCAACGTTCATCCCACCAAGCACGAGGTGCGTTTCCGCGACGGCCGGTTGGTGCATGACTTTCTCTTCTCCAGCCTGCATCGGGCGCTGGCCGAGGCTCGCCCCGGCGAAGGCGCTGGCGTCGAAACGCCCCAGCCGGCCGTCGAAGACGAGCGACAGGTGCGCGAGGCGGCCGGACGCTGGCAGCAGCAGCCGATGGCGTTGCACGAAGGTGCGGAGCGCGCGAGTCCGGATCGCGTTCGCGCTTTCGTGGAGGGCTACCGTGCCCTGCATCCCCAGCACGAAGAGACGCTGCTGACGCCTCAGCCGGCCTCGCCCGGCGCTGGCGGTGCCGCGGCCGACGTGGCCACGGCCGAACGTCGGGGCGCACCGGCATCCGCGGCACCCCGGCTCGCCCCGGAAGATGCCACGCGCGCGCCGCCGCTGGGTTATGCCGTGGCCCAGCTTCACGGTATCTACATTCTCGCCCAGAGCGAGCGGGGCCTGGTGGTGGTCGACATGCACGCCGCCCACGAGCGGATCGTCTACGAACGCATGAAGACGCAGGTGCACCAGGGAACCCTGGAGGCGCAGCCGCTGCTGGTGCCGGTCTCGCTGGCGGCGAGTGCCGCGGAGGTGGCCACTGCCGAAGCCGAACGGGAGGCCTTCGCGCGCTTTGGCGTGGAACTCGACGCGGCCGGGCCGGAGACGCTGCTGGTGCGCCAGGTGCCGGCGTTGCTCGGCAATGCCGACGTGGAGGCGCTGGTTCGCGACATGCTCCGCGACCTGGAGCGCTATGGCCGATCCGACCGCGTCGAGGCCCATCTCAATGAGCTGCTCGCTACCATGGCGTGCCATGGCAGCGTGCGTGCCAATCGCCAGCTGACCCTGGCCGAGATGAATGCGCTGTTGCGCGACATGGAGCGCACCGAGCGTAGCGGGCAGTGCAACCACGGCCGTCCCACCTGGACCGAGATGAGCCTGAAGGAGCTGGACCGCCTGTTCCTGCGCGGCCAGTGAACTTCGATGTAATGAACCGTGCCGTTTTACGAGAGGCGCCGGGGACAGGTCGCAGAGGAGGTCCGATTCCAGGGATGGAATCGGTAGCGTCCCGGGAAGGATTCACAGCGCCTCCCCGTAGACCTGTCGCCGGATCAGCCTCTTCAGGAGCCCGCATGCTCGACGAACGTCCCCTCGCCATCCTCCTGATGGGCCCTACCGCCGCCGGCAAGACCGACCTGGCCATCGAGCTCCACGAGCGGCTGGGCGTCGAGCTGATCAGCATGGACTCCGCCATGGTCTATCGCGGCATGGACATCGGTAGCGCCAAGCCTTCGCCGCAGGAACTCGAGCGGGCGCCACACCGTCTGATCGACATCCGCGATCCGGCCGAGCCATACTCGGCGGCGGAATTTCGCGCCGATGCCCGGCGCGAGATGACCGCGATCACCGCGGCTGGACGCATCCCGCTGCTGGTGGGCGGTACCATGATGTATGCCCAACGGCTGCTGGAGGGCGTGGCCAATCTGCCGCCCTCCGATCCGGCAGTACGAGCCGAGCTGGAAGCGATGGCCGACCGCCACGGGCTCGACTCTCTGCATGTCGAGTTGGCTCGCGTCGACCCCCCCTCGGCGGCGCGCATTCACCGCAACGATCCGCAGCGGTTGATGCGCGCGCTGGAGGTCTACCGCATCAGCGGCCGTACTCTCACCGAACTTTGGCGCGAGCAGCGTCCTGAAACCTTTCCCTGGCGAACGCTGTCGATAGGGGTCGGCCCCGTAGATCGCCGGGTTCTGCATGCGCGTATCGCTGAACGCTTCGATGCCATGCTGGCTGCCGGTCTGATCGATGAAGTCGCAGCGCTCAAGGAACGACGCGATCTGCATGCCGGGCTGCCATCGATGAAGTGTGTGGGGTATCGTCAAGTCTGGGAGTATCTGGAGGGCGAGGGCGATCTCGCGGGCCTGCGTCACCGCAGCGTGGTGGCGACGCGGCAGTTGGCCAAGCGGCAGTTGACCTGGCTGCGGCGCTGGCCGGGGCTGGAGTGGATCGATTCCGATGCCGACGATGCGCGCCAGGCGGTTCTGAAACTCGTGCGCGAATCGGTCGGTTAGCGTAAGATGAGCGCTTCGAGTGGCCGGGTGACCCGCCCCAACAGCACAACTTCCACCCCTCAAAGAAAACCATTAGGGAGAGGCAAAATGTCCAAAGGGCAGTCCCTTCAAGACCCATACCTGAACATTCTGCGCAAGGAGCGCATTCCGGTATCGATTTTTCTGGTCAACGGCATCAAGCTGCAGGGGCAGATCGAATCCTTCGACCAGTTCGTGATCCTGCTGCGCAACACCGTCAGCCAGATGGTTTACAAGCATGCCATTTCCACGGTGGTTCCGTCGCGCAACGTGCGTCTGCCGCCCCAGGATCCCGCTGCCCAGCCGGAAAACAACGAGTGAGGTCAGTGATTGTTTTTTGAGCGCCCCGACGCCGGCGAGACGGCGGTACTCCTGCATGTGGACTTTCAGGACGAACGGGAGCGTGAGGACCCGGGCGAATTCCTGGAGCTGGTGCGCTCCGCGGGAGCCGAGCCGGCCACGCTGCTGACCGGTAGCCGACAGCGCCCAGACCCGCGCACTTTCGTGGGCACTGGCAAGGTCGAGGAACTGCGTGACGCGCTGGCCGTGCACGGGGCCGAACTGGTGATCTTCAATCATGCGCTGAGCCCGTCGCAGGAGCGCAATCTCGAACGTTCGCTCGCTTGTCGCGTACTCGATCGCACGGGGTTGATCCTCGACATCTTCGCTCAACGGGCACGCACCCATGAGGGCAAGCTGCAGGTCGAACTGGCCCAGTTGGAGTACATGTCCACGCGCCTGGTGCGCGGCTGGACTCACTTGGAGCGTCAGAAGGGCGGCATCGGCCTGCGCGGGCCGGGCGAGACCCAGCTCGAAACCGACCGCCGGCTGTTGCGTTCGCGCATCAAGGCGATCCACAAGCGTCTCGACAAGGTGCGCAGCCAGCGCAGCGAGAATCGGCGAGCGCGTTCGCGAGCCGAGATTCCCAGCGTCTCGCTGGTGGGCTATACCAATGCCGGCAAGTCAACGCTCTTCAACGCGCTGACCGAGTCGAAGGTCTATGCGGCGGATCAGCTGTTCGCTACCCTCGACCCGACCTTGCGCCGCCTGGAGATCGACGACGTGGGGCCGGTGGTGCTGGCCGATACCGTAGGCTTCATCCGCCACCTGCCGCACAAGCTGGTCGAGGCATTCCAGGCCACGTTGCAGGAAGCTGCGGAGGCGGCATTGCTGGTGCACGTGATCGACGCCGCCGATCCGGATCGCGAGCTCAACGTCACGCAGGTGGAGGGAGTGCTCGATGAGATCGGCGCCCTCGAGGTGCCGATGCTCAAGGTGATGAACAAGATCGATCTGCTCGACAGCGCTC
This sequence comes from Billgrantia gudaonensis, assembly GCF_900100195.1. Classification (GTDB taxonomy): domain Bacteria; phylum Pseudomonadota; class Gammaproteobacteria; order Pseudomonadales; family Halomonadaceae; genus Halomonas; species Halomonas gudaonensis. Next base: position 38,515 of record NZ_FNES01000014.1, on the reverse strand, counting down.
CGCGCATCGAGCGTGACGGTCAGGGGCGGCCCGAGGTGGTGTGGCTCTCGGCCCAGCAGGGGCGCGGTATCGACCTGCTTTACCAGGCGCTTTCGGAGTGCCTGGCCGACGACGTGATCGACTTTTCGCTCACGCTCGCTCCCGAACAGGGCCGCCTGCGGGCGGGATTGCACGAGCTCGGGGCGGTGCGCGAGGAGCGTTTCGACGACGCCGGGCGTACGCGCTTGGTGATTCGCCTGCCGCGCCGCGACTTCCTGCAGCTGATGGCTCGGCTCGGCGAGCGCGCCGAGGATTATCTGCCGAGCGAACTGCAGGAGCGTCCGGTGTGGGAGCCGTGAGCTTGCCGGGCGATACGCACATGACAGAACAGGGCCATGGCGCTTGAGGCGCCGACAGGATGGCAACCGACGCCGCGCCGACCGTGCGACGGTATCGGCAGGCAACGCTAGAGTGGAGACGACGTATGGCTTGGAACGAGCCTGGTGGTGGCAACCAGCATGATCCGTGGAGCGGCGGGGGGCGACGCGGAGGCGGCGGCAACCGCGGCGGCAATCAGGGGCCACCGGACCTCGATGAGGCACTGAAGAAGTTTCAGGACAAGCTCAACGGCTTGTTGGGCGGCCGTGGCGGCAAGGGCGGCGGTAAAGGCGGCAAGGGCGGTGGGGGGCGTCCACGCAATGCCTTCACCCTGCCGGGGCTGCTGGTCGTCATTGCCCTGGCGGTATGGGCGGCTTCCGGCTTCTATCTGGTCGATCAGGCCGAACGTGGTGTCGTACTGCGCTTCGGCAAGTTCCAGGAAGTGGTGACCCCGGGCCTGCACTGGAACCCGCCGCTGATCGACGACGTGCGCATGGTCAACGTGACCCGCGTGCGCTCGCTGACCCAGACCCAGTCGATGCTCACCCGCGACGAGAACATCGTCGAGGTCGAGATCTCGGCTCAGTATCAGGTAGCGAGTCCGCGCGACTTCATGCTCAACGTGCGCAACCCGCAGCTCTCCATCGAGAATGCGCTGGACAGCGCCCTGCGCCACGTGGTGGGCGGTACCGACATGATCGAGATCCTGACTTCGGGGCGCGAGATTCTCGGCAGCTCCGTGGCCAGTCGTCTGCAGTCCTACCTGGACAGCTACGGCACCGGCATCAGTCTGCAGACCATCAACATCGAGTCCACCTCGGCGCCCGATCCGGTCATCGACGCCTTCGATGACGTGATCCGCGCCCGCGAGGATCGTCAGCGCACCATCAACGAAGGCATGGCCTATGCCAACGCCATCATCCCCGCGGCTCAGGGTCAGGCGCAGCGCCTGATCGAGCAGGGCCAGGGCTATCGCGAGTCCGTGGTGGCCGAGGCACAGGGTCAGGCCAACCGCTTCAATGCGCTGCTGGCCCAGTACCGCAATGCACCGGAGATCATGCGCGAACGCCTCTACCTGGATGCCATTGCCGAAGTGTTCGGCAAGACACCGAAGGTTCTGGTGGACGTCAGCGACGACGCACCGCTCATGTACTTGCCACTCGATCAGCGCCCGGGGGGAACGCGCAGCAACGCCGACGCCCAACAGGGTGAGAGCGGCGAGCTCGACCCGCGCGTGCTGGAGCGCATGCGCAACCTCGACTCGCAGGGCGGTAGCCAAAGCAACAGCAACTCCAGTGGGATCCGCAGGGAGGGCCGCTAAATGATCAACAACCGTTCCCTGCTCATCGTCGGCGGCCTGGCCGCTGCGGCATGGCTGGCCAGCAACAGCCTCTACGTGGTCGACGAGACCGAGCGTGCCGTGAAGCTGCGCTTCGGCGAAGTCGTCGAGGAGAACATCCAGCCGGGCCTGCACTTCAAGGTGCCGATCACCCAGACGGTGCGCAAGTTCGACACCCGAGTGCTGACGCTGGATACCGACCCCAGCCGCTACCTGACCCTGGAGCAGAAGGCGGTGATCGTCGACTCCTACGTCAAGTGGCAAGTGGTCAACCCCACTCGCTACTACGAGGCCACCTCGGGTGACGAAATGATGGCCACTCGGCTGATCCAGCCGCGGGTCGACGAGAGTCTGCGTAACGAGTTCGGTCGCCTCGACCTGCAACAGATCATCGCCGAGCGTCGCGACGACCTGATGACGGGGCCTACCGACGAGCTCGACGACCTGCTGCGCGACGAGCTCGGGGTGGCGATCCTCGATATCCGCGTCAAGCGAATCGACCTGCCCGAGGATGTCTCCTCGGCGGTATACGAGCGGATGCGTTCCGAGCGTGAGCGCGAAGCCCGTGAATGGCGTGCCCAGGGGCAGGAAGAGGCGGAGCGCATCCGCGCCAACGCCGATCGCCGCCGTCAGGTGCTGCTGGCCCAGGCCACCGAGCGTGCCGAGACGCTACGCGGTGAAGGTGACGCCGAAGCCGCAGCGATCTTCTCGGAAGCCTATGGCAAGGATCAGGAGTTCTACCGCTTCTGGCGAAGCCTGAACGCCTACCGCGACAGCTTCAGCGAAGACCAGGACATGCTGGTGCTCGATCCATCCAGCGACTTCTTCCGCTATCTCAAGAGCCCGGACACGCTCGACGTGGAGTAGTCGTAATGCCGGGCGACCCCGTCGGCCGATGCCGGGCGGGGTTCATCCCGGGAACAAACGTGGTAGAATCCTGAAACCGGGCGTGGCCCGGTTTTTTTGTGGGCGTTCCCGGTTGCCCTCCGCCTCGATTCCCTCGTTTTCAGGATGGATGCCATGACCATTGCTGACCGCTGGCTGCTGCCCGACGGCATGGACGAAGTGCTGCCGCCCCAGGCAAGCCGCATGGAGGAGCTGCGCCGGGCGCTGCTCGATCTCTACCACCGCTGGGGCTACGATCAGGTGATGCCGCCACCGGTGGAATTTCTCGATTCGCTGTTGACCGGCACCGGCAGCGACCTCGAACTGCAGACCTTCAAACTCACCGATCAGGCCACCGGCCGGTTGATGGGCGCCAGCGCCGACGTCACTCCCCAGGTGGCGCGAATGGATGCCCACTCGATGCGCCACCAGGGGCCATCGCGGTTGTGCTACTGCACCAACGTGCTGCGCACCAAGGCCGATCTGAACCAGGGTGGCCGCAGCCCGGTGCAGGTGGGCGTCGAACTGTTCGGCCATGCCGGCCCCGAGGCGGACCTGGAGATTCTGCGCCTGTCGTTGGCCAGCCTCCAGGCGGCGGGGGCCGAGGAGCTCCACCTGGCGCTGGGACACGTCGGCATCTACCGCAGCCTGGTCGAGGCCGCCAGGCTGGATGTCGACCAGGAGCGTACGCTCTACGACGCCCTGGCGCTCAAGTCGCCGGGGGCATTGGCCAGCGAAGTGGCGGCCAGCGTTCGCGATCCTGGCATCGCGGACATGCTCGAAAGCCTGGGCACCCTGCACGGCGGTCCGGAGGTGCTGGATGCCGCCCGCGATGCGCTGGCCGGGGCGCCGGCCGCGGTCGGCGAGGCATTGGCGCGGCTGCGCGTCCTCGCCGCGGGCGTGGCCGCCGAGCACCCCGAGGTGGCGCTGTACGTCGATCTGGGTGAGCTGCGCGGCTATCGTTATCATACCGGCATGATGTTCGCCGCCTTCGTGCCCGGCTATGGCCAGGCACTGGCCAAGGGTGGGCGCTATGATGACACCGGCCGTGCGTTCGGGCGGGCACGCCCGGCGACGGGGTTTTCCATGGACCTCAAGCTGCTGGCCACCCTGGGACAGCACGAGCCGCCCTGCGACGGCATCTGGGCGCCCGCCGAAGGCGAGGGGGTCGCCGAGGCGATCGCCGATCTGCGCGGCCGTGGCGATCGCGTGGTGCAGGCGTTGCCCGGGCAGTCGACGGGGCCTGGCGACCATCGCTGCAGCCGACAGCTAGTGTGGCGCGACGGCCAGTGGCAGGTCGCGGACCTGGAAGAGTGAGCGCGGCGTGAGTCAAGCGGACTGACCGCCGAGAGCCTGTCAGGGGCGGTCACTCAATCCGGCACGCCGGTCGAACCTGGCCAACGCCAGCCGGCGATGCAGCAACGAGAGACGAGAGAGCAATGGGCAAGAACGTAGTGGTACTGGGCACCCAGTGGGGTGATGAGGGCAAGGGCAAGGTCGTCGATCTGCTCACCGAATCCGCCGCGGCGGTCGTGCGTTTCCAGGGCGGCCACAATGCCGGGCATACCCTGGTGATCGACGGCGAGAAGACCGTCCTCCACCTGATCCCTTCCGGCATCCTCCGCCCCGACAAGACCTGCGTCATCGGCAACGGCGTGGTGCTGTCCCCGGAAGCGCTGATCAAGGAGATCCGCGAGCTCGAGGACAAGGGCGTGCCGGTGCGCGAGCGGCTGCGCCTGTCGCCGGCGTGCCCGCTGATCCTGCCGTATCACGTACGTCTCGACCAGGCGCGCGAGAAGGCGCGTGGCGTGGCGAAGATCGGCACCACCGGTCGCGGCATCGGCCCGGCCTACGAGGACAAGGTGGCGCGTCGCGGCCTGCGTCTGGGCGACATGCTGCATCGCGAGCGGTTCGCCTCCAAGCTCGGTGAGGTGCTCGACTATCACAATTTCGTGCTGACCCACTACCATGGCGAGCAGCCGGTGGACTTCCAGCAGGTGCTCGACACCGCCATGCAGATGGCCGATGAGTTGCGGCCCATGGTTGCCGACACGGTGGGGCTGGTTCACCAGATTCGCCGCGCCGGCGAGAACATCCTTTTCGAAGGGGCTCAGGGTTCGCTGCTCGACATCGACCATGGCACCTATCCCTACGTCACCAGCTCCAACACCACCGCCGGCGGTACCGCCACCGGTTCCGGCGTGGGCCCGCTCTATCTGGACTACGTGCTGGGCATCACCAAGGCTTACACCACCCGCGTCGGCTCCGGGCCCTTTCCCACCGAGCTGTTCGACGAGCATGGCCGCCACCTGGCCGAGAAGGGCCACGAGTTCGGTGCCACCACCGGTCGTCCGCGCCGCTGCGGCTGGTTCGATGCGGTCGCGCTGCGCCATGCGGTGCAGATCAATTCGGTTTCCGGCCTGTGCCTGACCAAGCTCGACGTGCTCGACGGCCTGGAGAACATCCGCGTCTGCGTGGGCTACCGCAGCAAGGACGGCGAGGTGCTCGACAATCCGGTGGACTCCGAGGGCTACGAAGCCATCGAGCCACTCTACGAGGACCTGCCCGGCTGGAGCGAGTCGACCCTGGGCATCAAGCGCGTCGAGGAGTTGCCGACCAATGCTCGTGCCTACATCAGCTTCCTCGAGGAGAAGGTGGGCACCAGCATCGACATCATCTCGACCGGCCCGGATCGCAACGAGACCATCATCCTGCGCAATCCCTTCGCCGAATAGCGCTGGCGAGCAACGCCGCTGCCGAGTGGCGCCGCAGTATCGAAGGCCGGGTTCTTGCCCGGCCTTCGACGTTTCGAGGGTCCGGTGCGCTCGGAACGTCGCTCAGCCGGCCTGGCGGCGCTGCGCTTCCATGCGCGCCAGGAAGACGCCCATGATGCGGTCGAAGAGGGCGCGGCCCAGCCGGGCATCTTCGATGCCGGCATCCACGTTGGGGTTGTCGTTGACCTCGATCACTACCGTCCGGTTGCCGCTCTGCTTGATATCGACGCCGTACAGGCCGTTGCCGATCAACCGGCATGCCTTGAGGGCCGCCTGCAGCACGTCGGGCGGTACGTCGGCGGGATCGTGCGTGGTGAAGCCCCCGCTCTTCACGCGCGTGCCCGAGTGGTCGTAGATCTGCCAGTGCCCGCGTGCCATGTAGTAGCGGCTGGCGAACAGTACCTGGCCGTCGAGCACGCCGATGCGCCAGTCGTACTCGGTGGGCAGCCACTCCTGCAGCAACAGGAGCGCGGAGGCCTCGAACAGTTTGGCAGCCTCGCGTTCGAGATGCTCGGGGTCGGTGACTTTCACCACGCCGCGCGAGAAGCTGCCGTCGGGCACCTTCAGCACCAGGGGGAAGCTCAGCCCGGCGAGGCGCTCGGCGAGCCGCCCGCGGTCACGGCGCTGCAGTAGGCGGCCCTCCGGGGCGGGGACGCCGCGGGCGCGCAGCAGGGCGTGCAGATAGACCTTGTTGGTACAGCGCAGGATGTCCTGAGGGGCGTCGATCACCACCAGTCCCTCATGTTCGGCCTGGCGAGCCATTCGGTAAGTATGGTGGTCGAGTGCGGTGGTCTCGCGGATGAACAGGGCGTCGAACTCGGCCAGACGCCCCGCGTCCCGCTTGGTGATCAGCGAGACGTCGATGCCCAGCCGGCGACCGGCGCGGATGAAGGCGCGCAGCGCACTGCGGTTGCTGGGCGGCAGGGCTTCCTGGGGGTCGACGAGAATCGCCAGGTCGAAACGGTAGCGCCGGCGCGCCTTGGGGGTGCGCCACACCTTGCGCGAATGGCGATTGAGAGCCGTGGCGAAGAGATCCTGCTCGGCAGCGGCCAGATCGCGCAGGCGCAGCGGCTTCAAGCGGGCCAGGCGCCATTCGCCTTGTCGCTTGACCAGGCGGGCCTCCAGCAACGGACAGGGCAGCCGCTCGAAGAGACGCCGTGCGAGCTTGGCCAGGCCCGGCTCGAGGCACTCGCCGAACAGTACCCGCAGCACCAGGGAGTCGCCGGCCAGCTGCTCCTTGCGTGCCAGGTCGGCGAGCAGCGGCGCGAGGCTCGCCAGCTCGAGGTCGATGAGCGCCTTGCGTGACAGGGCGTTGAGCGTCTCCACCGTGGGCAGCACGCGCTGGCTGCGCGCCTGGGCGAGCAGCGACACGTAGTAGCCGTTGCCCAGGTAGTCCAGGTCGCTGCACAGGTTGATGACGTGGGTGGCGCGCTCCGCCTCGCCGTTGCCCGCCCGGTGGCGACGGTCGATGGCGAGGAAGTCGTCGGCGCTGATCAGGTCTTCGGTGGGGTAGTAGGGGCGCCAGTCATCCAGGCGGTCGACGACGATACGCAGTGGGCACATGGGCGGAGTTCCGGCGAGTGGAGAAGAGTCGTGCCCGCCAAGCATGCCCTTGAGGGGGGCGGCGGACAAGTCGGGCCCCAGCTGAAAAAAATTCATCGAGTCAGGCGCTGACAGGCGCGCCAGGCGTGGTGACAATCCGCTACACAGCCCCGGGAGTGTCGCCATGAACATCACCCTGCGCCAGGGACGGACCGAGGACCTGGATGCCATCGTTCACCTCGAGCAGATCGCCTTCGCCGATGACCGCTTCAGTCGCCGCCAGCTTTGGCACCTGCTCAACCGGGGCCATGCCCTGACCCTGGTGGCCGAGGACGAGCAAGGCGCGCTGCTGGGCTATGGCATGCTGCTGTTTCGGCGAGGCAGCGTGCGGGTACGTCTCTATTCGTTTTGCGTGCATCCCGACGCTCGCGGCGCCGGCATTGGTCGTCGCCTGCTGGAGGCACTGGAACGAGAAGCGCTCGAGCGGGGGGCGGAGTATCTGAGCCTGGAGGTGCGCGCCGACAACCGGGTCGCGCTGAGACTCTATCGTCGCATGGGCTACCGACTGAGTCGCTGGCTCGATGACTACTACGCCGACGGCTGTGACGGCTGGCAGATGGAGAAGGCGCTCAGGCAACCCTGTGAAGCGCCCATGGTGTAGACTGCCGCATGGCGCAACGCGCCTCTCTTTCATCGTGATCAGGACGCCGCCATGCCTTCCTTCGATATCGTTTCCGAATTCGACAAGCACGAAGCCCGCAACGCCGTGGATCAGGCCAATCGCGAGATCCAGGGGCGCTTCGACTTCCGCGGCGTCAGCGCCGATTTCGAGCTTTCGGGCGAGACGGTGACGTTGCAGGCCGAGGTCGACTTCCAGCTCCGGCAGATGCTCGACGTGCTGCGCAACCGCCTCATCGCCCGAGGGATCGATCCGCGCTGCATGGACGTGGCCGAGCCAGAGCTCTCCGGCGTGCGTGCCCGCCAGACGGTGCGCCTCAAGCAGGGGCTCGAGGCCCAGGAAGCCAAGGACATCGTCAAGCGCATCAAGGCCAGCAAGCTCAAGGTGCAGGCGCAGATCCAGGGCGATCAGGTGCGGGTGACGGGCAAGAAGCGCGATGACCTGCAAAGCGCCATGGCCCTGCTCAAGGCCGAGGATGGCCCGGACATTCCTTTGCAATTCAATAATTTTCGCGATTGATGCATGACGGAATCCAGGCTGGCCTGATCCAGGTCAAGGCTCGTGCAGGTCACCTTGAAAATCGCCGGTGCGCCACCAATTCTAAGAACGTAGATAGCCAGTATCGTTAGCGATTTGCGTCATGTTCGAACAAAGGAGGTGGCGTATGAATCTGCAGAAGTTTTCTCCCTGGAACTGGTTCAAGAGCGAGGCAAACGACGCTCCCGCAGCGGGCACCCCGGTGGAGCAACCTCGCCGCGGTGAGCTGTCGCCGCTGCTGGGCATGCACCAGGAACTGGATCGCTGGATGGACAACGTCATGCGCCAGTTCGGCATGCCTTCGCTGGAGAGTCGATTCGGCGACATGCCGGCGCTGCTGCGGCCGCAGCTCGACATCGCAGAGCGCGATCACGAGTATCTGATCACCGTCGAGGTACCGGGCGTCGACGAGAAGGACGTCAAGCTGACCCTCGACGATCAGCGGCTCATCATCGAGGGCGAGAAGCGTCAGGAGAGCACCACCAAGGAGGATCGCTATCAGCGTGTGGAGCGCTCCTATGGGAGTTTCCGCCGCGTGCTCGATCTCCCGGCGGATGCCAAGGCCGAGGACATCAAGGCCTCCTTCGCCAACGGCGTCCTGACGGTGACCGTGCCGCGCAGCGGCGAGGTGAAGTCCAACCGTCGCGAGATCCCCATCCAATGAGCCGTTGCGAACGGCTCGCCGGCCCGCCTCTCGGCGGGCTTTTTTAGTAGGGGCGCGCCAACCGCCTTCATAGTCACAGCCGATTGGCAAGCCGGCAGCGAATGCGCTTGAATGTAGGCACGCATGCCATTGCCGCCGTCATGCGGAGTCGACCGGGAGGACGTACATGCCGACAGTGCGCCGTGTCGCCTATCTCGCTCTCGCCTGGGTGAGTTTCGCGCTGGGCGTGATCGGTGCCTTCCTGCCGCTGATGCCCACCACCTGTTTCATGCTGCTGGCAGTGTGGGCGGCGTCGCGCGGCTCGCCGCGCTTTGCCCTGTGGATACGCGAACACCCGCGATTCGGACCCACCGTGGTGGCCTGGGAAGGCGAGCGCGCCATTCCGCGTCATGCCAAGTACCTCGCCGTGTTGGCCCTGGGCGTGTCGATTCTGGTGCTCGCCCTGACGGTCAGCGTGGTGTGGTTGAAAGCCGCTCTGGTGGCCGGGCTGTCACTCGTTGGCGTATGGATAGTGACCCGCCCGGAACCGAGTCTCGGGTCGGTTCCCGCGTCGCCGTCGCGGCGCTGATCGCGCGGTGCTTTGAGGTTCGGGGCGCGGCCACCGTACAATGGCGGTCGATTTCCGACAGGAGCCATTTCCCGATGTCCGACCCCAAGCCCACCTACCTGAGCGACTATCGACCGCCCGCCCACCGTGTGACGCATGCCGAGCTCTCTTTCGATCTCGACCCGGCTGCGACGCGGGTCAAAGCTCGCTTGCACGTGGAGCGACACCCCGAGCGCGAAGCGGCGGAGCCGCTCGTCCTCGACGGCGAACAGCTCACGCTGGAGGCGATCGCCATCGACGGCCAGCCGCTGGGTGAGGACGAGTACGCCGTGGACGAGCATGGACTGACGGTGCACCGGGTGCCGGAACGCTTCCAGCTCGACACCGAAGTGACGATCGCTCCCCAGGAAAATACCGCCCTGGAAGGGCTCTACCAGTCGAATGGCATGTACTGTACCCAGTGCGAGGCGGAGGGCTTCCGACGCATCACCTTCTACCCCGATCGCCCCGACGTCATGGCCACCTTCTCCACCACGGTGATCGGGGACGTGGAGCGCGAGCCGGTGCTACTCGCCAATGGCAACCCGGTGGAGCGGGGCACGCTGCCGGGCGGCCGGCATTTCGTCACCTGGGAGGATCCCTTCCCCAAGCCTTGCTACCTGTTCGCCCTGGTGGCCGGCGATCTCGAGAAGGTGGAGGACCGTTTCACCACCGCCAGCGGTCGCGAGGTGACCCTGCAGATCTGGGTCGAGGAGGAGAATCTCGACAAGACCGACCACGCCATGGCCTCGCTGAAGCGCGCCATGCGCTGGGACGAAGAGACCTACGGCCGCGAGTACGATCTCGACCTGTTCATGATCGTGGCGGTCAACGACTTCAACATGGGCGCCATGGAAAACAAGGGGCTCAACATCTTCAACTCGGCGGCGGTACTGACTCATCCCCATACCGCTACCGATGCGGCCTTCCAGCGCGTCGAGGGCATCGTCGCCCACGAGTACTTCCACAATTGGTCGGGCAACCGGGTGACCTGTCGAGACTGGTTCCAGCTCTCGCTCAAGGAGGGCTTCACGGTCTTTCGCGATCAGTGCTTTTCTGCCGATACCAACTCGGCGCCGGTCAAGCGCATTCAGGACGTGGCCTTTTTCCGCACTGCACAGTTCGCCGAGGATGCCGGCCCCACCGCCCACCCCGTGCGGCCCGATCACTACATCGAGATCTCCAACTTCTACACCCTGACCATCTACGAGAAGGGCGCCGAGATCGTGCGCATGCTGCGCAACCTGGTGGGCTGGGAGGCCTTCCGCAGCGGCAGCGACCGCTACTTCGAGCGCTTCGACGGCCAGGCGGTGACCATCGAGGACTTCGTGGACTGCATGGCCGAAGCCTCGGGACAGGATCTTTCCCAGTTCCTGCGCTGGTACTCCCAGGCCGGTACGCCGGAGATCGATGCCCACGGCGAGTACGACTACGCCGAGTGCGAGTATCGGCTCACCCTGCGTCAGCGCACCCCGGCCACGCCCGACCAGCCGGAGAAGCTGCCGCTGCACATACCCATTCGGATGGGGCTGGTGGGCACCAAGTCAGGCGAAGATTTGACGCTGACGCTGGAGGGAGAGCAGCTGGGGCGCGATACGGTGATCCACCTGCGCGAGGAAGAGCAGACCTTCGTCTTCAGCGATGTTGCTGAAGCGCCGGTGCCGTCGCTGGCGCGCGGCTTCTCGGCGCCGGTCAAGCTGCGCTTTCCCTACGGCCGCGAGGATCTGGCCTTCCTGCTGGCCAACGACTCCGACGGCTTCAACCGTTGGGATGCCGGCCAGCGCCTGGCGCTGCTGGCGCTGGACGATCTCATCGCCGCCCACCGCAACGGCGTCGAGAAGGTGATGGACCCGCGTGTCGTCGAGGCCTTCCGCAGTCTGCTCGCCCAGGCCGACACGACCGACGACAAGGCCGTGCTCGCCGAGATGCTGACCCTGCCTTCCGAGGCCTACATCGCCGAGCAGCAGCCGCTGGTGGACGTCGACGCCATCCATGCCGCGCGCACCTTCGTCAAGCAGTCGCTGGCGCTCGCCCTGCGCGACGACTTCCTCGCCGTCTATGAGGCGAACCGCAGTGACGCCCCCTATGCGCCGGAGCCCGAGCAGATCGGTGCGCGCAGCCTCAAGAACGTGGCGCTTGCGTATCTCGTGGCGATCGAGGACGACGCCGGCATCGAGCATGCCCAGCAGCAGTTCGCGGCGGACCACAACATGACCGACGTGCGCCACGCCCTGACCCTGCTCACCCACAGCTCGCGCGACGACCTGTCCGACCCGGCGCTGCGCGCCTTCGGCGAGAAGTGGGCCCATGACCCGCTGGTGATGGATCAGTGGTTCAGCATCCAGGTCACCCGGCCGCAGTCGGATGCCCTCGAGCGGGTGCGTTTCCTGATGGATCACCCGGCCTTCTCGCTCAAGAATCCCAACCGGGTACGCGCCCTCGTCGGCGCCTTCGCCGGGCAGAACCGCGTCAACTTCCATCGTCCCGATGGCCAGGGCTACCAGTTGCTCGCCGACGTGGTGATCGAGCTGAACCGTCTGAACCCGGAGATCGCCGCGCGCCTGATCACCCCGCTGACCCGCTGGCAGCGTTTCGACGAAGGGCGGCAGGAACTCATGAAACGCGAACTCGAGCGCATCCGCGCCGAAGAGCTCTCGCCCAACGTCTACGAAGTGGTGGAAAAGGCTTTAGCTCAATAAAGGGCCAATCAGGAGATCAGCCAGCTCAGTACCATCACCCCCAACACACCCCAGACGACGGTGGCGATCAGCCGCCGTCGCAGCAGCGCGCGCAGGGCGAGGTAGAGCAGCCACAGCCCGATGGCCAGTATGGCCACGCTGATCAGTGACGGGGCGATGCCCAGCGATTCGGTCAGGCCGTCCAGGAAGCCGCGGGCGGCGTCGCTGACGTGATGGTAGAGGCGGCTGAGCAGGTCGACCACGAAACGGATCAACTCGCCCAGGAAGCTGCCGAGCCAGGAGAAGAAATCTTGCATGGGCCTTCCAAGGTTGTCAGTCGATCATGTCTAGCACGGTGCCGACGATATCGTCCATGGTGACCAAGCCGACGAGCTTGTTGTCGTCCAGTACCAGAACCCGCTTGACCACGCTGTCGGTCATCAGCCGAGCGACATGGCGCACGTCTAGCGACTCGCCGACGCCGATGGCCGGCTTGGCGCAGACGTCGTAAACGTTGATCAGGTCGATGTCACCCGCTTCGGCAACGATCGTCTTGAGAACATTGGTATAGGTGATCAGCCCCCAGGCGTCGTGGGCATCCTGCTGTTCCACGACCAGGCACTTGAGGTTGTGCTTCTTCATCAGGCTCAGGGCGTCTCGCAGGGTGGCGAAGGGGGAGACCGTCACCACGTCGCGCATCATGATGTCCTTGACCAGCATGCTTTTTCTCCGTCCAGTGAGTCAGACCTCGTGTCGGATCCGTTCTTCGAAGCGTTTGACCTGCGACATCTCGATACCTCCGAGGTGTTCCACGGGCAGCGTCATCACCAGTCCCTTGGAGTCCTCGCCAGTGGGGTTGAGGACATGGCGAATCGCCTTGAGCACCTTGAGCGAGAGGCTCTTCTCCAGGGTCACCAACAAGATGCTTTGACTCCCCTCGTAGGTCAGTCCGAAGAAAGTCTTCTTGCGCTCGCCGCCGATGCCTCGGCCCGTCATCAGCGTCATGCCGACGGCACCAGCTTCCGTGGCGGCATCGATGCACTCCTGTTCCATGTCTTCTGGGACGATCGCCACTAGCAGGGAAAACTTCATGATGTCTCACCTCGTGGTCGCACCACCCTCTCCATGAGAATGGCATAGGTCATTACGGTCACGATAGGGAAGATCGAGGCAAAGGCGATGAGCCCGAAACCGTCGATCAGTACGTTGCGGCCGTCGATCTGGCTGGCCAGGCCGATGCCCAGTGCCGTCACCAGCGGTACGGTGACCTCGGAGGTGGTGACGCCACCAAGGTCGAAAGCCAGCGCTACGATGTAGCGCGGTGCCAGGGCAGTCAGCAGGATCACCAGCAGGTAGCCGGCAATGATGTAGTGGTGGATGGAGTCTCCGCTGATGATGCGGTGCACGCCGATGGTGATGCCGACGGCCACGCCTAGCGCCACCAGCAGCCTAATGACGCTGCCCTGGATCTTGCCGGCGGCGGCTTCTTCCGCTTGATGCCCCACGGCGATCAGAGCAGGTTCCGCCATGGTGGTGGCGAAGCCGATGGCAAAGGCGAAGAGATAGACCCAAAGCCAACTGTCGAAGGCGATGAGTTGTTCGGCCATGCGCTGGCCGATGGGGAACAGGCCGAGTTTCAAGCCGATGACGAAGGCGTAGAGGCCGACGATCACCAGAGCGAAACCGATTCCCACCTTGATAGGGTCGGCGAGGTGGCGTCTGAGTACGGCGTATTGAAAGAACAGTACCACCAGAATGATGGGCAGCACGTCGCGTAGCATGCCCAGTAGGTCGAGGATGGCCTGTAGCGGGCCGGACGTTGGCTGGGTGTCATTACCGGTGCTGATCAGGTCGGCGTTGGCAGGCATGTTGCCACCGTCGGCATAGACGAGGGTGCCGTACAGTTGGACGCTGATCATGGGAACCATGACGGCCAACGCGACCAGGCCGAAGCCATCGATCAGCGGGTTACGGCCGCGAATCGAAGAGGCGAGGCCGATGCCCAGCGCGGCGATCAGTGGAACGGTGACGATGTTGGTGGTGACCCCCCCCGAATCGTAGGCCAGCCCGACGATCTCCTCGGGAGCGAAGAAGGTGACGAGAACCACCAGTACGTAGCCGGTGATCATGTACCAGTGGATGGGGTGGCCCAAAATCACCCGCAGCACGCCGAGTGCCATGACTAGGCCTACAGAGCCGGCGACGATCAGCCGCAGGATCAGGGAATCTATACGCCCTTCGCTGATTTGTTCGGCCTGCGCGGCTACCGCGATCAGCGCCGGCTCGGCGACCACTGCCGAGAATCCCATGGCAAAACCGAAGGCCATCAGAATGGGCAGCGAGCCGCGCCGGGCGAACTGGTTGGAAAGCCGCTTGCCAACTGGAAAGATGCTCAGTTCCAGCCCCTGCAGGAACAGCGCGACTCCCACCGCCACGATCAACAAGCCGACGGCCATGTCTAGCCCGCCTTCCGGCCACTCGCGCAATAGCAGAGCCTGGAAGGCCACCACCACCACGATGATCGGCAGCAGGTTGCGCATGGCGTGAAGCAGGGCGTGGAGAAAGTCCCTCAACTGTTCTTTCAAGTCCGGCTCCCTGGTACTGGTCGGCACTGGCGGCGATCATGCCGTGGAGGCAATCTATCATATTTCATTCCTGGCTCGCGGCGTGGGTTCGGTGCTCTGTCCAATGCCAGCGCTCTGCGGCAATATGGTGCTTACATTCCCTGACCGAATCGGAGGCAACACGATGCTGACTCCCTTCCACCTGGCCGTGCAGGTTCGCGATCTCGCCGAGGCGCGGCGCTTCTACGGCGAGCTCCTGGGCTGTCCAGAAGGGCGCTCCAGCGATACCTGGGTCGATTTCAACCTCTACGGCCATCAGTTCGTCTGCCACCTCAATCCGGCCCTGGGCGACGAGGGCGTCGGCGATCACCGCAATCCGGTGGACGGCCATGGCGTGCCCGTGCCGCACTTCGGCGTGGTGCTGACGATGGCCGACTGGGAAGCGCTGGTCGATCGACTGACCGGCGCCGGGGTGCGTTTCGAGATCGAACCGTACGTTCGCTTCAAGGGCGAGCCCGGTGAGCAGGCTACGATGTTCTTTCGCGATCCCAGCGGCAATGCCATTGAATTCAAAGCATTCCGCGATATCGAAGGCCAGTTGTTCGCTACCTGATTTCGTGAGCTCGATCTTGCTTGAATGCCTTGGCTCTGCTGCAATGAGCCCCCCGAATTCAGGAGATGGCCAATGGTGAAGACACCATGGAAACTTGCGGCCGTAGCGCTCATGGTAGCGCTCGGCCTGGCAGGTTGTAGTGACGACGGTGACGATGCCGCAAGCGAGGCGCCCGAGCAGAGCGAGGCTCCCGCGGCAGAGGAGAGCGCTACCGAGAGCGGTGGGGGTGTCGCCGATGAGTCGTCGGAGAATGACCAGTCCGAAGAGGCCGTGAGCGAGACCGAAGGCGATGCCGCCGAACCGTCGACGGAAAGCGAGGCGACGTCGGATGCCGAGGAGAACGGTCTGGCTGCAGGGGAGGAAAACGACTTGGCGCCCGAGGAGGAGGTCGACCCCGACGCCGAGACGCTGGGCGAATCCCCGACCGAGACTCTGGAAGAAGGGGGGGCCTTGCCGGGCGAAGCGACACGTTCCGATATCGACGCCATCATCGAGGAAACCGAACGTCGCTTCGAGGAAGCGCAGCGGCGCCTCGACGAGCAGTTCGAAGAGGTCGAGGGAGAGTCACCGACCCTCGAGCCGATGGACGACGACGCCCTGGACTTCGACAGCGAGCTCGAGCCCTCCGACGATCTGCCCGAACCCGGCGGCAGCGAGCTCGACGAGCAGGCTGCCCAGGCTGGCGAGCCGACCCGCCGCGACGTCGATGCCATCATCGAGGAGCAGGAGAGGCGCTTCAAGGAGGCGCAGCGCGAGCTCGACGAGCAGTTCGAGAAGGCCGAGCGCCGCGATCCCACCGAGGGGCTCGATGAGCTCGAAGTGCCCGAACCGTCGAACGGCGACTGAAACCGTTCAGGCACGAAAAAGGCCCACCGAGGTGGGCCTTTTCTTGCGGATCGCCGTCGCCTGAGCGAAGACGTACCGACCGAGGCTAGGCCTCAGTCGGTCACCCGGATGTTGGAAGCCTGAAGGCCTTTCTTGCCCTGGGTGACTTCGAAGGACACCTTCTGGCCATCCTGAAGGGATTTGAAGCCTTCAGCCTGGATCTCGGAGAAGTGGGCGAACAGATCGTCACCGCCGTCGTCCGGAGAGATGAAGCCGTAGCCCTTGGTGTCGTTGAACCACTTGACAGTGCCAGTTGCCATTGTCGATTTCCTTGCATTCTTACTGATGGATCGTGCTGGGCACACGGCCGTGCCGGGCCCGAAGTGCGTGGGCAAGACAAGTGAGAGTGCGCTTCGGGTGTATCGACAAATCGAAATACAACTGACGTCGTTCTACTTGCTGTCCAACGCAGCGGATGATGCATCAGGGCCGAAGGAAGCGTCAAGCTGAGCGCTGCCACCGGCTCCGTTGCCCGCCAATCACCAATGTAGAGTGAAATTCCGAGAGCGTCCAGAGAAGAAACGTCGCTTCCTTGGCAGGGGCCTCGTGCCTCCTGAAGGGCGGGATCGGGTAGAATGGACACCACTGCCATTGGCAGTTCGACCTGCGGAGGAGCCCCTTCATGCTGCTGGATGCCCAGTTCTGGCCGTTCTTGATCGCCATCACTTTGCTGACCCTTAGTCCCGGGGTGGACACGCTGCTGGTGATCCGCAACACGGCGCGCGGTGGCGTGCGCGACGGCGTGCTCACCAGCCTGGCCATTTGCTGTGGGCTCTTCGTGCACGCCGCCATTTCGGCGCTGGGCATCTCGTTGATTCTGCTGCAGTCGGCCTGGGCCTTCGGTGTGCTCAAGCTGGCGGGGGCGGCCTATTTGATCTGGCTGGGGCTGGCCAGCCTCCTGGCGGCTCGTCGAGGACAGGCGCTGCCCGTGGCTGGCGTGGGCCAAGACGGGCAGTCGCGCGTGCCGGCGTGGCGGCCGCTGCGCGAAGGACTGCTTTCCAACGTGCTCAACCCCAAGACCGTGGTCTTCTACATGGCCTTTCTGCCGCAGTTCATCGCCCCGGGCGACCCGGCGCTGGTCAAGTCGTTGTTCCTGGCCGGCGTGCACTTCGTCATTGCCAACCTCTGGCAGATCGCCATTGCGGTCATGGTGAGCAGCATCGGGCGGCTGCTGGCGAGCCGTGCCTTCTCCCGCTGGCTCAATGGGCTGACCGGCACGGTGCTGATCGTCTTTGGACTGAAGCTGGCGCTGGAGCGTCAGCCGGGCTGATCCTCGAGGTCACGAGCTACGAGCTACGAGCTACGAGATACGAGCCACGAGCCACGAGCCACGAGCCACGAGCCACGAGCCTCGAGCCACGAGCCTCGAGCCACGGGTTTCGAGTTGCGGGTTTCGAGGGGCGAGTTAGGCTATTGCCCGCAGCCCGCAGCCCGCAGCCCGCAGCCCGCAGCCCGCAGCCCGCAGCCCGCAGCCCGCAGCCCGCAGCCCGCAGCCCGCAGCCCGCAGCTCAGTTCCTAGCCAGCAACGAGGCGTCGTAGCGAACGCGTTTCTCTGCCGCGCTGAGTAGCGAGACCCCGTCGCTGTCCCCACCATTGGCCAGGCTCTCGAAGATCACCCGATAGGTGAGCACGGCCTGGACGTAGTCGCGGGTTTCGCGAAAGGGAATGCTTTCCACGAACAGGTCGAACGCCTCCGGGCCATCGCGCAGCCAGCGGTCGACGCGGCCGGGGCCGGCATTGTAGGCCGCAGCAGCGGCGAGTCGGTTGCCGCGGTAGCGCTCCAGCATGTCGCGCAGGTAGGTGCTTCCCAGTCGGATGTTGAGGGCCGGATCGAGCACCCCATGGAGTCCCGGATCGCCGATGCCCAACTGCTGGCCGACCTGGCGGGCGGTCCCTGGCATCAGCTGCATCAGCCCCCGCGCCCCGGCGGGGGAGAGTGCTTTGGGATTGTAGGCGCTTTCGCGCCGGGCGATGCCCATCAGCAGATAGGGGTCGACCCCCGTGGTTCTGCCCCAGCGCTGGAAGTCATCGCGGTAGGCTGAGGGGAATCGCCATTCCAGGGCATCCCAGAGATTGCCGGCGATGGTGGTCTGGACCAGCTTGGCGTGCCAGCCCCGGCGTGCGGCATAGTCGGCCAGGGCCCGGGCATCCTGGGGGGTTGCGCGAGCCACGGCGGCATACCACTCGCTGGCGGCCAACCCCGGCTCGTCGATGCGCAGCAGTGCCTCGGTGCGTTCGACGGCCGGCCAGGCGGCCACCCGCTCGCGGTCCGTTTCGCTAACGGCGTTGCGCTCCAGGTTGAGTGCATAGGGTTGACCCAGTCGATCGGCTGCGGCAAACCCGAAAAAGCTGCGCTGGTCCGCCGCCGCTGCATAGGCCTGGCGTGCTGTGGACGGATCGCCCAGTTGCTCCAGAGCGCGACCCAGCCAGTACTGCCAGCGCGCTTCCTGCCGTGGGTCGTCGGGCATGCGATGCACCCAGTCGATCACCCCTTGCCAATCGCGCTCGGCGAGTGCAGTACGCACGCGCAGCTCGAGTAGATCCGGCTCGTTCAGGCGGGCGACCACTTCGTCGCGCCAGCCGGCGTGGGCGTCGATGTCGCGCACCAGCAGGTAGAAGGCCAGGTCGCGCTCGATGGCATCGTAGGCGTTTTCCGAAAGGGGGAGGTGTGGAGCGATCCGCTGCCAGGCCTCTAGCGCGGCTTCGGTGTCGGCGCGCGTGAAGCCGTGCATGGCTGCGGTAAACAGCGCATCGCTGCCGCGGCATTCGGGGCCGATGCAGCGGGGTACCTCGGTGACGGCGGAAAAATCCTGCTGCAAACGGTTCAGCGCGGCATTCGCTTCTTGCCAGCGATTGCCAAGCAGGCCACCGAGGTAGCGCACCAGGCCGGATTCGCCCTGCTGCCAGGCGAGGGTCTGGCGTTCCCAGATCTCTTGCTCGCCGATCTCGCCTCGGCTGCGCAGAGTATCGAACAGGGTGTCGCAGGCCTCGGGCTGGGAGCTGCCGACGTGCCAGAGCGCGCGGCCCCCTTCGGCTGCGGTCTGGGGATCGGTGTCCAGCAGGGCCGTATGGTAATAGCACCGGCGATGCGTGCCTTTCGGCTCGCCGTCGGCGACCTGACGCAGGAAGCGGAAACGGCCGGCCGCGCCATAGCGGGCGATGGCCTGGCCGCGCAGCCACTCGCCCAGCGGCGAGTCGGCATAGCGCTCGATGAAGGCGAGGATGCGCTCGGGTTCGATGTTGGGCAGCCGCTCGCGCAGGCGATGATATTCGATGTAACCGACCAGCGGGTGTCCCTCGATGGCTGCCATGTCGACCTTGTTCCACTGCTGCGCGCGTGCCGCCTCGAGCGCGTGGCGCAGCGAGGCATCGCCGGGTTGCGCGAACAGGGAAGGGGCCATCAAACACAGGGAGGCTGCGGTGAACCAGGCGGCGATACGGCGAGTCAGGGGGCGTGGGCGCATGATATCGGCCTCCGGCCGGTTGGGGTCAACGTCCGTCATCCTCGCCCAAGATAGGCGTTTTGAGTAGAGGGTAGATGCCAAATCCCCATATATTAGCGTCTCGTGAGGATAGTGAGCGCTAGCCTCGCTTGCCTTGCCCGTGGCTCGCCGCTAGGCTTCGGGAATGTCGATCAAACGATAGTTTCAGTGCGGGAGGCCAGCGTGAGTCAGCGAGAGCAAGGCGGGGTGAGCGCGAGGGTGAGTCCCGAAGGGTGGCAGCGGGCGCTGACGCGTTTCGTGACAGTGATCCCCCACACCCGTGAGCTGGGCCTGGAGGTGATGGCGGTCGACCCTCCCGAGGTGCTCATGCGTCAGCCCTGGCATGACGACCTGCTCGGGGATGTCTCTCGCGGCCTGGTTCACGGCGGGCTACTCACCATGCTTCTCGATACGGCCTGCGGTTCTTCGGTGCTCTGCGCGCTGCCGACTCCCGAGGTGTGTCCGACGCTCGACCTGCGCGTCGATCATTATCGGCCGGCCGTGGGCGGGTATCCGATCTGGGCGCGTGCGCGGGCAGTGCGTGTCTCCGAGTCGATCGTTTTCACCGAGGGACTGCTGTGGCAGGAGTCGGAGGAGCGTCCCGTCGCCCGGGGCATTGCCAACTTCGTGCGCCTGGGGCCACGCAATACGCCGGCGGGGCTCGTCGAAGCGCTGTTTGCCGAGGAGCCATCCCATGTTTGAAGGTTTCCACGACGTGGCCTGGCTGGAGAAGACCCGTGCCGAGGGCGACGTTGCCGCCTGGCTTGCGTTGATCCCTTATGCCCGTCGCATCGGCGTCAGCGCCGGGCCGGACCCCCGAGGCGAAGGGGTGCTCTTTCGGCTCGATCCCCGTGAAGGCAACGTGGGTAACGTGCTGCTGTCGGCGCTGCACGGCGGCGTGGTGGCGGCCTTCATGGAGACCGCCGCGACGCTGGATCTGATGCTCGCCACCCGAGAACCGCGGCTGCCACGCATCGTCGACGTCTCCATCGACTACTTGCGTACCGCCCGCGTCGAGCCCACCCATGCGCGCTGTGCGCTGCTGCGCGAGGGCCGGCGTCTGGCCAACGTGCAGGTATCGGCTTGGCAGCGCAGCGAGGCCGAACCCGTGGCCACGGCCCGACTTCACTTCGTGTTGATGCATCCGGCGGAGGACGCTTGAAATCGCTCGATGGACCCCCATATCGCTTGGCAGTTCATTGACGGGCGGCGCCATCGGGGCGTCGCCGCTGGTTCAAGCCATGAGGTGAAAGGTCCATGTCCACTGCTACCCGCGAGGAAACGCTCGGCTTCCAGACCGAGGTCAAGCAGCTGCTGCATCTGATGATTCACTCCCTGTACTCCAATCGGGAGATATTCCTGCGCGAGCTGATTTCCAACGGCGCCGACGCCTGCGACAAGCTGCGCTATGCGGCACTGGACAACGATGCGCTCTATGAAGGCGACAGCGAACTGCGCATCGAGATCGAGCACGACAGCGAGGCCGGTACCGTCACCGTGCGCGACAACGGCATCGGCATGAACCGCGACGAGGTGATCGAGAATCTCGGCACCATCGCGCGCAGCGGCACCGCCGAGTTTCTCAAGCAGCTCACCGGTGAGCAGCAGAAGGATGCCCGACTGATCGGTCAGTTCGGGGTGGGCTTCTACTCCAGCTTCATCGTCGCCGACGAGGTCACGGTGCGCACCCGCAAGGCGGGCACCCCTGTCGAAGAGGGCGTCGAGTGGCACTCAAGGGGCGAGGGCGAGTTCACCGTGGCCGACGCCGAGCTGGCGCGCCACGGCACCGAGATCGTCCTGCACCTGAAGGAAGACGCTCAGGAATTCGCCGACGACTTCCGTCTCAAGAGCCTGGTGCGCAAGTACTCCGACCACATCGAGGTGCCGGTGCGCATGCCCAAGGTCGAAAGCGACCGCGATGACGAGGGCAAGCCGATCGAGGGCACCGAGCGTACCGTCTGGGAGACCGTCAACGAGGCCACCGCGCTGTGGGTGCGCCCCAAGAGCGAGATCTCCGACGACGAGTACAAGGCCTTCTACAAGCACGTTGCCCACGACTTCAGCGATCCGCTGACCTGGAGCCACAACAAGGTCGAGGGCAAGCTGGAGTACACCAGCCTGCTCTACGTGCCGGGGCGTGCGCCCTTCGACCTCTATGAGCGTGACGGCGCGCGCGGCGTCAAGCTCTACGTGCAGCGCGTCTTCATCATGGACGACGCCGAGCAGTTCCTGCCGCTCTACCTGCGCTTCATCAAGGGCGTGCTGGACACCCGCGAACTGTCGCTCAACGTGTCCCGCGAGCTGTTGCAGCAGGACCCCAAGGTCGAGAAGATCAAGAGCGCACTGACCAAACGGGCGCTGGACATGCTGAAGAAACTGGCCAAGGACAAGGAGGCCTATCAGACCTTCTGGAACACCTTCGGCAGCGTGTTGAAGGAAGGCCCGGCGGAGGATTTCGCCAACCGCGAGAAGATCGCGGAGCTGCTGCGCTTCTCCACCACCCACACCGACAGCGCCACCCAGGACCAGTCCCTGGCCGACTACATCGAGCGCATGAAGGAGGGCCAGCAGAAGATCTACTACATCGTCGCCGATGGCTTCAATGCAGTGAAGAACAGCCCGCATCTCGAGATCTTCCGCAAGAAGGGCATCGAGGTACTGTTGCTCTCCGACCGCATCGACGAGTGGCTGATGAGCCACCTCACCGAGTTCGACGGCAAGAGCTTCGTCGACGTGGCCAAGGGCGAACTCGACCTCGGCGAGATCGAGGGCGAGGAGGAGAAGAAGGCCCAGGAAGAAACCGCCAAGGCCAAGGAGGAGCTGGTCAAGCGCGTCAAGGAAGCGCTCGGCGACGAGGTCCAGGACGTCAAGGTGACCCATCGCCTGACCGATTCCCCGGCCTGCGTCGTGCTGCCCGAGCACGAGATGGGCTTCCAGATGCGCCGCATCATGGAGGCCGCCGGCCAGAAGCTGCCCGAGGTGAAGCCGATCCTCGAGCTCAACCCCGAACACGGCCTGGTGGCTCGCCTCGAGGCGGCCGAGGGCGAGGGGTTCGGCGACCTGGCGCGCGTACTGCTCGATCAGGCGATCATCGCCGAAGGCGGTCAGCTCGACGACCCGGCCGCCTACGTCAAGCGACTCAACGCCCTGTTGAGCGCCTGACGCAACCCCGCTATCGGCGCCGCCACGGCGGCACCGATGTCCTGCTCAGGCCGCCTTCGGGCGGCCTGAGCGTATCCGCTACTGCGTTACTGGCGCGCTTTACGTCAACGTAACGGAGTGCGCTTCTCCCGAAATTTCAGCCGGATAGTGCTACATTGGGGGAGGCTGTCGTCCGTCCGGCCGCCGGTTGTGCATCGCGGCACCGTCAGGTATGAATGACCGTGCCGACACTTGCAGGTTTATCAATAACCACAAGGGAGATCCAACGTGAAGATTGGTGCACCCAAGGAGCTCGCCAACGGTGAGGCGCGCGTCGCGCTGACACCTGACAGCGCGCAGCTCATCCAGAAGCTTGGACACGACTGCTTGATAGAATCCGGGGCCGGCGCCGCTGCCGGTTTCGACGACGATGCCTACCGCCGTGCTGGCGTCACCGTGGTCGATGGCGCTGAGGCGCTGTGGCGCGATGCCGAGGTGGTGATCAAGGTGCGCGAGCCCCTCGACGAGGAGGTGGGCCATCTGCGCGAAGGACAGACGCTGATCAGCTTCTTCTGGCCAGCGCAGAACGAGGCGCTGCTCGAGCAGTGCCGCGCCAAGGGCGCCACCGTCGTCGCCATGGACATGGTGCCGCGCATCTCGCGGGCGCAGAAGATGGATGCCCTGTCGTCCATGGCCAACATCGCCGGCTATCGGGCGGTGATCGAGGCCGGCAATAACTTCGGACGCTTCTTCACCGGCCAGGTGACCGCCGCGGGCAAGGTGCCGCCGGCCAAGGTTCTGGTGGTGGGCGCCGGGGTGGCGGGACTCTCCGCCATCGGCACGGCCACCAGCCTGGGCGCCGTGGTGCGCGCCTTCGACGTGCGCCCCGAGGTGGCCGAGCAGATCGAGTCGATGGGCGCCGAGTTCCTGTTCCTCGACTTCGATGAGAGCCAGGACGGTGCCGAGAGCGGCGGTTACGCGGCGCCCTCCAGCCCCGAGTTCCGCGAGAAGCAGCTGGCGCTGTTCCGCGAGCAGGCGCCGGACGTGGATATCGTCATCACCACGGCGCTGATCCCCGGCAAGCCGGCGCCCAAGCTGTGGCTCGAGGACATGGTCGCGGCCATGAAGCCGGGCTCGGTGATCGTCGACCTGGCCGCCGAGAAGGGCGGCAACTGCGACCTGACCAAGCCGGACGAGAAGATCGTGACCGACAATGGCGTGACGATCGTCGGCTACACGGACTTTCCCTCGCGCATGGCCACCCAGGCCTCGCTGCTCTACGCCACGAACCTCCGTCACATGCTCACCGATCTTACCCCCGAGAAGGACGGCAAGATCGTGCATGACATGGAAGACGACGTGATCCGTGGCGCCACGGTGACCCACCAGGGCGAGATCACCTTCCCGCCGCCGCCGCCCAAGGTGAAGGCCATCGCTGCGGCCAAGCCCAAACCCAAGGAGAAGGAGCCGACTCCGGAGGAGAAGAAGGCCGCCGAGCTTGCCACCTTCAAGGCGCAGACCAAGCGTCAGGTGACGTTGCTGGGCGTTGGCGGGGCTTTGATGCTGCTGCTCGGCCAGGTGGCGCCGGCGTCGTTCATGCAGCACTTCATCGTCTTCGTGCTGGCTTGTTTCGTCGGCTTCCAGGTCATCTGGGGGGTCAGCCACTCACTGCATACGCCGCTGATGGCGGTGACCAATGCCATCTCGGGCATCATCCTGCTGGGGGCGATCCTGCAGATCGGCTCGGGCAGCGGCATCGTGACGCTGCTGGCAGCGATCTCGGTGCTGATCGCCACCATCAACATC
Source organism: Billgrantia gudaonensis (assembly GCF_900100195.1). Taxonomy (GTDB): domain Bacteria; phylum Pseudomonadota; class Gammaproteobacteria; order Pseudomonadales; family Halomonadaceae; genus Halomonas; species Halomonas gudaonensis. The sequence goes on along the minus strand of NZ_FNES01000014.1, from coordinate 13,983 downwards.
GTGGGGGGCTTCCTGGTCACGCGCCGGATGCTTGCCATGTTCCAGAAATCCTGAGCGGCGGAGAGAGACTATGTTGGGTCAAGGATTCGTGTCTGCCGCCTCGATCGCGGCAAGCGTGCTGTTCATCCTCTCGCTGGGGGGGCTGAGCAACCAGGAAAAGGCCAAACGGGCGGTGTGGTACGGCATCGTCGGCATGGCGGTGGCGGTGTTCTTCACCGCTTTCGGGCCGGGCATCGGCGGCTACTGGTGGATGATCCCGATGATGATCGTCGGCGCCGGAGCGGGCTGGTACGTGGCCAAGAAGGTCGAGATGACCGAGATGCCGCAGCTGGTGGCGGCGCTGCACTCCTTCGTTGGCCTGGCCGCGGTCTTCGTGGCCTGGAATGCCGACATGGAGCGTACCCGGGTCGCCGCAGCCCAGGCGGCCGGTGCTGCGACTGACGGCTTCTCGGCCTTCGCCGCCCTGGTGGCCACCAAGACGCCGGCCGAGCTGACTTTCCTGCAGCTCGAGGTGGTGTTCGCCATCTTCATCGGTGCGGTGACCTTCACCGGTTCGGTAGTCGCCTTCGGCAAGCTGGCCGGCAAGGTGGACGGCAAGCCACGGCAGTTGCCCGGCGGACACATGCTCAATGCGGTAGCCGCCGTGCTGTGCCTGGTGCTGGCCGTCGCCTATCTCAACGGTGCGGGCTTCTGGACGCTGCTGTTGCTGGCCGCACTGTCGTTCTTCATCGGCTGGCACCTGATCATGGGCATCGGCGGTGCCGACATGCCGGTGGTGGTGTCGATGCTCAACAGTTACTCCGGCTGGGCGGCGGCGGCCATCGGCTTCACGCTCTCCAACGATCTGCTGATCGTCACCGGGGCACTGGTGGGCTCCTCGGGTGCCATTCTGTCGTACATCATGTGCAAGGCGATGAACCGCAACTTCATCAACGTCATCCTCGGCGGCTTTGGCGGCAGTCAGGGCGAAGCCGCGGCCATCGAAGGCGAGCAGGTGGCCATCGATGCGGGCGGCGTGGCCAGCGCCTTGAACGACGCCGACAGCGTGATCATCGTGCCGGGCTACGGCATGGCGGTGGCTCAGGCCCAGAATGCGGTCAGCGAGCTGGTGCGCAAGCTGCGCGCCGCCGGCAAGAACGTGCGCTTCGGCATCCATCCGGTGGCCGGTCGTCTGCCGGGGCACATGAACGTGCTGCTCGCCGAGGCCAAGGTACCCTACGACATCGTGCTGGAGATGGAGGAGATCAACGACGACTTCCCCGATACCGACGTGGTGATCGTCATCGGCTCCAACGACATCGTCAATCCGGCCGCCCAGGAAGACCCCAACAGCCCGATCGCCGGCATGCCGGTTCTCGAGGTGTGGAAGGCCAAGCATGTCTTCGTCTGCAAGCGCGGCCAGGGCACGGGCTATTCAGGCATCGAGAACCCGCTGTTCTTCAAGGAGAACACGCGGATGTTCTATGGGGATGCCCGGCAAAGCATCGACTCGCTGCTACCCCTCATCGACTGACGTTCGATCCCGGGTCGTCATCCGGCCCGGCCAGCGTGACGCCTTCGCCGGGATCGTCCCGTGGCGAGGGCGTTTTTCGTTACAATGCCAGCATCCTTGTCTTGCTATGGGGCGACCATGTCAGATCAACTCAAGCGGGTGGCGGTGCTCGGCGGCGGCAGCTTCGGCACGGCCCTGGCCAGCATCGCCGCCGACAACGGCGCCGAGGTTCGCCAGTGGCTACGCGACCCCGCTCTCGCCGCCCAGATCAACCGTGAACACCGCAACGTCCGCTATCTGCCCGACTATGCCATCAATCCCAACGTGCGGGCTTCCAACGACATGGCCGAGGTACTCGCCGGGGCCGAGCTGGTATTGGTGGCGATTCCTTCCCAGGCGTTTCGCGATGTAGTGCGTCAGGCGCTTCCCTGGCTCGAGCCCGAGCAGATCCTGGTCAGCACCACCAAGGGCATCCAGGAGGATGGCTTCAAGCTGATGAGCCAGATCCTCGAAGAGGAGACGGGGTTCAGTCACATCGGCGTGATCTCGGGCCCCAACCTGGCCACCGAGATCGCCCAGAAGCAGCTCACCGCCACGGTGGTGGCCAGCGACGATGCCCTGACGCGCACCCGGGTTCAGCAGGCGCTGGGCTGCGACTACTTCCGCGTCTATGCCAGCAACGACCGCTACGGGGTCGAGCTGGGAGGCTCGCTCAAGAACATCTATGCCATCGCGGCCGGGATGGCTGCGGCGCTGGGCATGGGCGAGAACACCCGCAGCATGCTGATGACGCGAGCCCTGGCGGAGATGGGGCGCTTCGCCGTGGCACGCGGTGCCAACCCCATGACGTTTCTCGGGCTGGCCGGCGTGGGCGATCTGATCGTCACCTGCTCATCCAGCCTGTCGCGCAATTACCGTGTCGGCCATGCGCTCGGCGAGGGCAAGACGCTGGACGCAGCCGTCGAGGCGCTGGGGCAGGTGGCCGAGGGCGTCAATACCGTTCGCCTGGTGCGCAACAAGGCGCGAGAGGAGGGCGTCTACATGCCGCTCGCCGAGGGTCTCTATCAGGTGCTCTTCGAGGGCGTGCCGGCGCGCGAGATGGCCCGTCTGCTGATGCGCGGCGAACAGAGCAGCGACGTGGAGTTCATTCTGCCGCGGGAAGACGTCCAGAAGGCCCATCGACGCGTGGAGGCCGGCGATGAAGGGGAGGCCCGAGATGAGTGAGCGCCTGCTGATCATGCGCCATGGCGAGGCCGGGCCGGGAAGCCCCGATGCGGCGCGTGAACTCACCGCTCGCGGACAAGGGGAGGTCGAGCGCATGGCGAACCGGTTGGCCGGACGCGACGACCTCGACGGCTTGCGACTGGTCGCCAGCCCCTACGTGCGTGCGCAGCAGACGGCCGAAGCGGTTGCCGCGGCCTTGGACATCGCGCATGAAAGGCTGCCGATCGTGACTCCCGACGATCCACCTGAGGCCGTCGTCGACTGGCTGCTCGAACGCACAGGGCAGGGTCCGGTGATGCTGGTGAGCCATATGCCGCTGGTGGGGGCGCTCACTGGCCTGCTGGTAGAGGGGCGAGCCGAGCGTGGCCTCGGTTTTCCCACTGCCGCCGTGGCCGAGCTCGAGGCCGACGTCTGGGCGGCAGGCTGCGCGCGGCTGCTGCACTTCACTGCCCCGGCGGATCTCGTTTGATCGAACCGCCTCAGGCGGTGACCTGAAGCCGCTCGGTGATTCAGCGTCGCGGCTGACACGGTTGCCGCCATTGCCGTACCGAATCGACGATTCGGGAACGGCCGTCGCTTTTCTGCAGGCTCATCACGCGTTCATGGGATTCGACCATGGTCGATATTGTCATACATGCGCTCTCCGTCTAGGGTTCATTGTATGATGTATTACAAAGTCGATTGCCATGCCGTATGCGCGATGTCAGTCGACTTCACTAGCGGCGCAACGAGAGGACGACCGGGTGAAGTTTTCCAGAGCAGACGTCAAGCAGGCCCTGAGCGATGGGCTCTTGTCCTTCCCCATCACCGACTTCGATACCGAGGGTCGTTTCGATGGCGAGAGCTATCGTCAGCGGCTGGAATGGTTCATCAGCCACGATATTTCCGCCATCTTCGTGGCCGGCGGTACCGGAGAGTTCTTCAACCTGTCACTCGACGAGTTCCGCGAGATCGTGCGCGTGGCCGTGGAGACGGTTGACGGCAAACTGCCGGTGATCGCCAGTGCGGGTTTGAGCGTCGAGAGCGGCAAGGCCTTTGCCAGGACAGCCGAAGAGGCGGGTGCCGACGGCATCCTGTTGATGCCTCCTTACCTGACGGAGTGTCCTCAGGAGGGGTTGGTCGATTATGCACGCCAGATCTGCGACTCGACCGAGCTCAACGTCATCTATTATAACCGTGGAAACGGGGTGCTCGATGCTTTCTCGGTACAGAAGCTCGTTGCCCAGTGCCCGAATCTCGTCGGTTTGAAAGATGGCAAGGGCGACATACAAGCACTCAACAAGATCGTCAAGACGGTCGGCGATCGACTCGCTTATGTGGGTGGCGTGCCGACCGCCGAGATTTTTGCCGAAGCCTATCTCGCCATCGGTGTCAATACCTATTCATCTGCCGTGTTCAACTTCGTGCCCGATATGGCAGTGAAGTTCTACAAGGAGCTGCGCAAGGGAAACAGTGAGGTCGTCAAGCAGATCACCAACGACTTCTTCATTCCCTTCGTGGACCTCAGGGATCGGAAGAAAGGCTATGCCGTCAGTCTGATCAAGGCCGGCGCCGAGATCATCGGCCGCCCGGCCGGCAGTGTCCGGGCGCCTTTGATCATGCCGACTTCCGAAGAGTGCCATCAGCTGGAGACGCTGGTGGAAACTGCTAAACAACTATAACGCCTTTCCCGAATCGCCAGAAATCTAACGAGGACTCATCATGCAAACAACAACGTTCATGAAGAAAACCGTCTGCGCTGCGGCCGTTGCGGCTGCCATGGGTGCCATGTCGCTGCCGGTGCAGGCAGAAGGCTGGCGGGGTTGGAACATCCACCCCGAGGGCTACCCCAATACCGAGGCACTGGAGGCTTTCGCCGAGCGCGTGGCCGAGAGAACGGAAGGTCGCATCGAGCCGCAGGTCTACAATAATGGCGTGCTCGGCGATCAGCCGGATGCCATCGAGCAGACCCGCAATGGCGCCCTCGATTTCGCCAACTTCAACATGGGTCCCATGGGTCCCATCGTGAATGAAACCAACGTGCTTTCTCTGCCATTCATCTTCGATAGCATCGATCATATGCATGAAGTGATGGACGGCGAGATTGGTCAGCAGTTTGCCGATGCCTTGGCCGATAAGAACCTGATTGCCTTGTCGTGGTTCGATTCCGGGGCACGTAGCCTCTACAACACCAGCCATCCGATCGAGACGCCGGAGGATGTCGAAGGTCTGAAGATTCGCGTCATGAACAACGACCTCTATGTCGAAATGATCGAGGCGCTGGGCGGCAATGCGACGCCCATGGCCTACGGGGAAGTCTTCCAGTCCTTGAAGACGGGCGTTCTCGACGGCGCGGAGAATAACTACCCATCCTTCGAGTCAAGCAACCATTATGAGGTCGCTGAATACTATTCACTCACCGAGCACCTGATCATTCCGGAGTGCCTGTGCATTGCCAAGGCGAGCTGGGAGTCGCTTTCCGAGGAAGACCAAGAGATCGTTCGCGAAGAGGCGATCAAGGCTTCCGAAATGCAGCGCCAACTTTGGGTCGAGGGCTCGCAAGAGAGCCGTGAGATCGTTCTGGATGCCGGCGTCGAAATCAATGAGATCGAAGACAAGACTCCCTTCCAGGACCTGATGGAACCGGTCTATGCCGGCTTCATCGAGGAAAACCCCGATCTGGAAGAGCTCATCGACGCCATCCGTTCATCCAACTGATCGCTGACCATGGTGCCCTCCCGGACGTATGAAGCCGGGAGGGCAGGAGGCGTACTGCGTGAGAGTTCATCTCGAATCGCCCGAGGCAACCGTGAACCTGGACCGACTCCAACAAATCCTCCGTCGCATTCTGGACGGTATCGCCTGGTGCTGCATGGTGGTGGCCGGTGTGCTGCTCGTTGCGTTGATCGCGATCTTCGGCTGGCTGGTGTTCGGGCGCTATGTGCTCAATGACACGCCAACCTGGGTCGAGCAGGCCTCGCTGGTGATGGTGGTCTACATCACCTGCCTGGGCGCAGCCGCCGGCGTGCGTGCCAATACCCATCTGAGCATCGATTTCGTGCGTGAGGGGTTGCCCGAACCGTTGCGAACCCTAGGGCGTTACCTGGCCGATCTTTTCGTGGTCGTCTTCGGCGGCTTCATGGCCCATGAAGGCTGGGGGCTGGTCGCTACCAACCTGGAGAGGGCGATACCCATGATCGGTCTGTCGGAAAGCTGGCGTGCGGCTCCTTTGGTGATCTGTGGCGTTCTCATCACGGTGTTCGCTCTGGCCAACATTCTGGCTCGCCTGTTTGGCATCAATCGTCAAGAGGAACACTGACCATGGGGCTTGCCATTCTGTTTGGCCTGTTCTTCCTGGGCCTGCTGGCCGGGGCGCCCGTCGCTTTTGCCGTGGGCCTGGCTGCGGTAGTCACCTTCATGTACGAAGGTCTACCCCTGTTCGTGGCCTTCCAGCGGATTCTGTCGGGGATCTCGGTGTTTTCCCTGCTGGCCATTCCGTTTTTCATCTTCGCCGGTGAGTTGATGCTGCACGGCGGCATTTCCACCCGTCTGGTACGCCTGGCCTCGGCGGCCGTGGGCAGGCTGCGCGGTGGGCTGGGCATCGTCAACGTGAGTTCCTCCATGCTGTTCGGTGGAATTTCCGGATCCGCGGTGGCCGATACCTCGGCGCTAGGCTCCATTCTCGTGCCGGTCATGAAGGAAAAGGGCTACGACGCGGATTATGCGGTGAACGTCACGGTCACTTCGTCGGTGGCCGGGGTGGTGATCCCCCCCAGCCACAACATGATTCTCTATGCCGTGGCTGCCGGGGGCGGCATTTCGGTTACCCAGTTGTTCATGGCGGGCATCGTGCCGGGTATCCTCATGTGCCTGACCCTGGGGTTGGCCGCCTATCTGGTGGCCGTGCGGCGCGGCTACAAGGGAGAGACCTTTCCGGGCTGGTACGTGTTGATCATCAGCCTGGCCCAGGCCTTGCCGGGCTTGATGACGGCAGTGATCATCGTCGGTGGCGTGCTTTCCGGGGTTCTCACCGTGACCGAGTCCGGGGCCTTCGGGGCGATCTACGCCATCGTCGTGACTGGGCTGGTCTACCGCGAACTGCGCTGGGAATCGTTCAAGACCGCAGTGTTGCAGTCGGTACGCACCACGGCTCTGGTCATGATCCTGGTGGGCTGCGCTTCGGCGTTCTCCTATCTCCTGGCCATGTACAACGTGCCGCAGCTGCTCACTGAAGCGCTGATGGCGCTCTCCGACAATCCCATCGTGATCTTCCTGCTGCTCAACCTGCTGTTGCTGGGGCTCGGCATGATCATGGACATGGCGGCACTGATCCTGATCTGCACGCCGATATTCCTGCCGGTCGCCGCTGAGTTCGGCATGGATCCGATCCAGTTCGGCATCATCATGATGATGAACCTGGGCCTGGGCCTGTGCACCCCGCCCGTGGGAGCTTGTCTGTTCGTCGGCTGCGTCATCGGAAAGATCAAGATCGAGCAGGCCGTGCGCACCATCTGGCCCTTCTATCTCGCCCTGTTCGTGGCATTGATGCTGGTGACCTACGTGCCGGCGGTGTCGATGACGCTACCCCGTTTCTTTCAGTGACGACCCGCTCAACAGGATTGATACGACATGAAGATTGCTGCTGTACACACTCATGTTCTCGACCACGAGCTGGACACGGCCTTCGAGAGTGCTTCCATGCACTTCAAGCGACGCCAGCACTGTCTGGTGGAGATCGTCTGCGATGATGGCACCGTGGGTTGGGGCGAGTGCCTTGGGCCGGCCCTGCTCAATGCCGCCGTCGTCCAAGCCTATGCCACGGGCCTGATCGGCCGCGATCCGCTGGAGACCGAGAAGCTCTGGCTCGAGCTCTACAACCGTCTGCGTGATCAGGGCCAGCGAGGCTTGACCGTCACCGCTCTGAGCGGTATCGACATTGCGCTTTGGGACATCAAGGGCAAGCGTTTCGGGGTGCCCGTCTCGACACTGCTGGGTGGGCGTTTTCGCGACAGCGTGAAGGCCTACGCCACCGGTTCCTTTCGTCGCGAAGGGGTGGACCGAGTCAACGACATCGCGCATGAGGTGGCCGGCTATCGAGACGAGGGCTTCCACGCCGTGAAGATCAAGATCGGCTTCGACGTCGAGGAGGATCTGCGCGTCATCGAGGCGGTACGCGAGGCCATCGGCCCCGGGATGCGCCTGATGATCGACGCCAACCACGGCTACGACTATCTGGAGGCGGTGGAAGTGGGCAAGCGTGCCGCCCGCTTCGGGGTCGACTGGTTCGAGGAGCCGGTGTTGCCCGAGCATCTCTCGGCTTATCGGGCGGTGCGTGCCGACCAACCCATCCCGGTGGCCGGCGGCGAAACCTGGCACGGCCGCTATGCCATGCTCGAGCCGCTCACTACGCGCGCGGTGGACGTTGTGCAGCCCGATATCTGCGGCGTGGGGGGCTTCTCCGAGATGCGCCGCGTGGCCGACATGGCGGCCCTGCATGGCGTGCGTCTGGTGCCGCACGTGTGGGGTACCGCCGTATGCATCGCTGCCAGTTTGCAGTTCATGGCAGCGATGCTGCCCAATCCGCCGCGGCGCGACCCCATCGAGCCGATCCTCGAGTTCGATCGCACCGACAACCCTTTCCGCCAAGCGGTGGTCAAGACGCCCCTCGAGCACCGCCACGGCGTGGTTTCCATTCCCGACGGACCGGGCTTGGGCATCGAGATCGAGCGTGATGCGCTGGCACGCTACGCATTGAAGGAGGCGTAAGCATGGCGACGATTCCCCCCAATACCCGCCCGCTGGATGGACCACGACCGCAGCTCGAGACACCGCGGGGCGCCACCGACTGCCATATCCATCTCTACCTGCCGGGCCATGACGGCCAGGCAGGGGGGCCTCCGATTGCCGAGTTGGCCACGGTGGCCGACTACCGCCGGGTACAGCAGCGCCTGGGGCTGGAGCGGGTGGTGGTGACCCAATCGAACGCCTATCAACTCGACAACGGTGCGCTGCTCGAAGCGCTCGACCAGTTGGGCACCGAGGCGGCCCGTGGCGTGGCCGCCGTGGTGCCGGATACCTCGGAGGCCACGCTGCGCGACTGGCACGCGCGAGGCGTGCGTGGTGCACGCATCATGAATCTGCCCGGCGGCGCCGTGACGCATGACGACATGCTGGCCGTGGAACGCCGTATTCGTCCCTTCGGCTGGCACCTGATGGTGCAGTTCAACGGCCGTTATCTCGACGACTACCTCGATGGCCTGAAGCGCATCGAGGGCGACTACATCATCGACCATATCGGCAAGTTCATGCCGCCGGTGGCTGCCGACGACCGACGTGTCGACGAGATTCTGCGCCTGCTGGATCACGGCAATGCCTGGTTCAAGATCTGTGCCGGCTACGAGGCCAGCGTCATCGGCGGGCCGCATTACGGCGACATCGGGGCCATCGCGCGGCGAGTCATCGAGCATGCCCCCGAGCGCATCCTCTGGGGCAGCAACTGGCCGCATGTGGGCGTTCCCCGGGAACAGTATCCTGACGACGCCGAGCAGCTCGACGTGCTGCTCGACTGGGCCTCCCCCGAGTTGCAACAGCGCATCCTGGTCGACAACCCGGAGGCCTTGTACGGCTTCTGATTCCTGTAACTACTTGAAGGAGTAAGCATATGATCGATCGTCTGCTGGTAACGGGGGCCGCTGGTGGTATGGGGCGCATCATTCGGCCACACCTGTCGAAGTTGGCCCATACGGTACGGCTTTCGGACATTGCTGACCTCGGAGAGGCGGCCAGCCATGAGGAGCTAGTACCGTGTGATCTTGCCGATGCTGCGGCCGTTAGTGAGCTGGTCCAGGGCTGTGACGCCATCGTGCATCTGGGGGGCGTTTCACTGGAGAAGCCCTGGGAGAGCCTGCTGCAGGCCAACATCGTTGGCACCTACAATCTCTACGAGGCTGTGCGCCAGCAGGACGACGGCGTGCGCATCATCTTCGCCAGCTCCAATCATGTGACTGGTTACTACGAACGGACGCAAAGAATCGACACTGGTGTGCCGCATCGCCCCGACTCGCTCTACGGTGTAACCAAGTGTTTCGGCGAAGATCTGGCATGCCTGTACCATGATAAGTTCGGGGTCGAGACCCTCAGTGTGCGTATCGGCTGGTGCCACCCTAAGCCCACTGATACGCGCAAGTTGGCAATATGGCTGAGTGCCGAGGATTTCATCAGCCTAGTGCAGCGTGCCATTGTTACCCCGCGACTGGCCTATACCGTGGTCTATGGCTTTTCGAACAATGCCGAACGCTGGTGGGACAACAGCAAGGCCGCTTTTCTTGGCTGGGTACCCAAAGACAGCTCGGAGCCCTGGCGCGAAGAAATGGAAGCGCTCGATGCGAAGCTTTTGCCCACTGATCCGGCGGTGATCTACCAGGGCGGGCCGTTTGCCACATCAGGCCATCCCGATGACGCTTGAGCGGCATATGAAGACCTGTACATCGGCGGGGCAACCATGGATGAAGCAGTGAAACTGTCGCTCGATGAGGCCTGGACACTGAGTGTCGACATTCTCGAGGGGCATGGTTATTCCGCGGCCCATGCGGCCGCCATCGCTCGCAGCGTCGTGGCTGCCCAGGGCGACGAGTGTCACTCGCATGGCTTGTATCGACTCATCGACTGCGTGCGCACTCTCCGGCACGGCGGGGTCGACCCGCGCGCCGTTCCCGAGGTGATCGACCAGGCACCGGGGGTGGTACGTGTCGATGCGCGGGGTGGTTGTTCGCTGCTCGCTTTCGAGACCGGTCGGGAACACCTGGTCGAGAAAGCCCGTTCCTACGGGGTCGCGGTACTGGCCGTCAACAATGCCTTTCATTTTTCGGCGCTATGGCCCGAGGTGGAATCCTTGGCTGAACGGGGTCTGGTGGCATTGGCGATGACGCCGAGCCATGCCTATGTTGCCCCCGCGGGAGGGCGGTCGCCGCTGATGGGCACCAACCCCATCGCCTTCTCCTGGCCGCGTCCGGATGGCATGCCGTTCACCTTCGATTTCGCCACCAGTGTGGTGGCACGCGGCGAGGTCGAGCTCCACCGCCGTGCCGGGAAGCGGATTCCGGAAGGCTGGGCGCTTGACGCTGAGGGTCGGCCGACGGCCGACCCGACAGCCGCGCTGGCTGGCGCGCTACTGCCTTTTGGCGGCCACAAGGGTTCGGTGCTGTCGATGATGATCGAGCTGCTTGCCGGTCCGCTGATCGGTGATCGCCTGGGCCATCAGACCCAGCCAGCGAACGGCAGCGGAGAAGGAACCCCTCAGCACGGTGAATTCCTCCTGGCCTTAGACCCCCGCTCTTTCCTGGGACCCGATGCCGAGGCACGGCTACAGCAGGCCGAAGCGCTATTCGAGGGTGTCGTGGTACAGGGGGCGCGCCTACCGTCCCAGCGTCGTCATGCGGCCCGGGAGCGCAGTCAGGCTGAGGGCGTGGCGATTCCCGCTGAGCTTTACGATGAACTGGTCGAGCTCAGGGATGGCGATGGAGCTCAACCGTGAAAATGGCTCGGTTTCCCAAGGTCAAGAGCATGCGGGTCGTTCCCGTGGCCGGCTACGACGGCTTTCTGTTGAACCTCAGCGGCGGGCACGCGCCCTGGTTCATCCGTTGCGTGGTCATTCTCGAGGATGATGCCGGGAACAACGGGGTTGGGGAGATCCCCTCGAGTGACGGCATTCTCAAGGGGCTGGAGCAATGCCGCTCCCTGGTCGAGGGAGCGTGCGTCAACGACGTCAAGCAGACCCTGAACCGGGCACGCCAGCTTCTGGCCAAGAATGGGCGCGAGGAGCGCGGCCGTCAGACCTTCGACCTGCGGGTGGCTGTCCACGTCATCACCGCCATCGAGTCCGCGCTGTTCGACCTCTTCGGCCAGGCACTGGGCATGCCGGTGGCCGACCTGCTGGGCCAGTACGGTCGCCAGCGCGACGAGGTCGAGGCCCTGGGCTACCTGTTTCTGCTCGGCGACCCGGACAAGACCGACCTGCCGTATCCCAAGGCGGACGCACCGCAGGATGCCTGGGACGAGGTGCGTTATCGCGAGGCCATGACGCCCGATGCCGTCGCCAGCCTGGCCAAGGCCGCCTACGACCGCTACGGCTTCAAGGACTTCAAGCTCAAGGGCGGCGTACTGCGCGGCGAGGAAGAAGCCGATTGCATCCGCGCGCTGCACGAGGCCTTCCCCGAGGCGCGTCTGACCCTCGACCCCAACGGTGCCTGGAAGCTCGACGAGGCGGTGCGCGTGCTGGAGCCGATCAAGCACCTGCTCGGCTATGCCGAGGATCCCTGCGGTCAAGAGGGCGGTTTCTCCGGCCGTGAGACCATGGCGGAATTCAAGAAGCGCACCGGCCTAGCCACCGCCACCAATATGATCGCTACCGATTTCAAGCAGTTGCAGTACGCCGTGCAGCTCAACTCGGTGGACATTCCCCTAGCGGACTGCCACTTCTGGACCATGCAGGGCGCCGTGATGGTCGGCGAGTTGTGCAACGAGTGGGGCATGACCTGGGGCTCGCACAGCAACAACCACTTCGATGTCTCGCTGGCGATGATGACCCATGTGGCCGCGGCCTGTCCGGGCGAGATCACGGCCATCGATACCCACTGGATCTGGCAGGATGGGCAGCGCATCACCAAAGAACCGTTCCCGATTCGCGACGGCAAGCTCAGCGTACCCAAGACGCCGGGCCTGGGTGTCGAGCTGGATGAAGAGAAACTGATGGAAGCCCACCGCCTCTACCAGAGCCTTGACGTGACGAGTCGCAACGACGCCATGGCGATGCAGTACCTGATCCCCGGCTGGGAGTTCGATCCCAAGCGTCCGGCGCTGGTGCGTTGAGGGGCAACTGGCTGTTAGACTAAAAGTCATACTTTTTGGACGTGGCGTCATTGCTTAGCAAGGGGTAGGGAGATGTCGGCAGAGACAGCGGGACTCAAGCTGAATAGGGTGGCGAGGCAAGGCAGCCTCTCCGCCCACGTCGCCGATCAGCTCGAAGCGTTGATCCTGGAGGGCAAGGTCAAGGTGGGTGAAAAACTGCCCACCGAGAGCCAACTGTGCGATTCCTTTGGCGTCAGCCGCACCGTGATCCGTGAAGCGATGACGCATCTCAAGTCCCTGGGCCTGGTGGCGACCCGGCGCGGCGTGGGCACCACGGTGCTGCGCGCCGAGGCCGTCGAGGCGCGCCCGGCAGAGCGCATCAGTTCCACTACGGTAGAGGACATCCTGCACGTCCTCGAGCTGCGTCTGGCCATGGAGCCTGCGGCGGCCGAGCTTGCCGCGCTGCGCCACGATGCCGAGGATCGTCGCCGTATCGAGGCCACGCATGCCGCCTTCGTTCAGGCTCACGCCGAGCAGAGCCTGGCCAGGGTCGAGGATTACGAGTTCCACCATGCCATTGCTCGGGCCACTCACAACCCCGTCTTCGATCAACTCTACGAGCAGCTCAGTCCCAGTGGCATCCCACGGGCCAAGCTGCTCAGCATCGATATCAATCCCGCCGCGGCGGCGCGCTATTTGGAACGCGTCCAGGAAGAGCATGCCTACATCCTGGAGGCGATCCTGGCCCGCGATGCCGAGGCGGCCAGGGAAACGATGTTCCAGCACCTCAACAGGTCCCGGAACCTCTATCTGCAGTACCAGGAAAACTGAATCCGGCAATCCAAGGAGACAGCATGACCCCACAAGGCACTTCCCTGATTGGCCAGCAAGCCGTTACCGGCGGCCAGGCGGTCATCCGCGCCATCGATCCGTCCACCGGCGAGGCTCTGGCCCCGGACTACCCCGGACTGGATCGCAATGCGGTGGTCCAGGCCTGCGAACTCGCCGAAATGGCTTTTGCCAGCTACCGGGAGTCCACGCTGGAAGAACGCGCGACCTTCCTCGAAACCGTGGCCAGCGAGATCGAGGCCCTGGGCGATGCCCTGGTCGAGCGTGCCATGGCCGAGACCGGCCTGCCCCAGGCACGCATCCAGGGCGAGCGCGGCCGTACCTGCGGCCAGCTGCGCCTGTTCGCCTCCGTGGTGCGCGCCGGTGAATGGCTCGACGTGCGCCTCGATCCGGCGCTGCCCGAGCGCGAACCCATGCCTAGAGTCGACCTGCGCCAGCGTCATGTTCCACTCGGCCCCGTCGCCGTCTTCGGCGCTTCCAACTTTCCGCTCGCCTTCAGCGTGGCCGGCGGCGACACCGCCTCGGCGCTGGCCGCCGGCTGTCCGGTGATCGTCAAGGCCCACTCCGCCCATCCCGGCACCTCGGAGCTGGTG
>NZ_FNES01000002.1:352791-410125 GCF_900100195.1 Billgrantia gudaonensis | reverse complement strand
ATCCACGCCGCCTATGCGGACGCTGTCGGCGCCCTGGCGGGGCACGCCAAGGTGCGGGAAGTGGCCCGCGGTCAGGCGGGCGAGGGCCCGCATCAGTGCCAGGCGGCGCTGTTCGCGGCCCGTGCCGGTGACTTCCTCGCTGACGCGGCGCTCCACGCCGAGGCGTTCGGCGCCGCCTCGCTGATCGTCGAGTGCGACGACCTTGCCCAGATGCGCAGCGTGGCCGAAGCCCTGGAAGGCCAGCTCACCGCCACCCTGCAGATGGACGACGGCGATGCGCCAGCGGCCACCTCGCTGCTGCCGCTGCTCGAGCGCAAGGCGGGGCGGATTCTCGCCAACGGCTGGCCCACCGGCGTCGAAGTGTGCCACGCCATGGTCCACGGCGGGCCCTACCCGGCCACGTCCGACTCGCGCACCACCTCGGTGGGCAGCGCGGCGATCCACCGCTTCCTGCGCCCGGTGTGCTATCAGAACCTGCCCGGCGACCTGCTGCCCGAAGCGCTCAAGGACGGCAACCCGCTGGGCGTGAGTCGGCTGGTGGATGGCAAGCGGGAAAACTGACTCTCTCACGAGAGATGGCTCACTGCGCCAAGCCATAACGCAAGGCGGCTCCTTGGAGCCGCCTTCATCGATTCGGGTATGCCAAGGGCGTCAGGACAACCGACGCACCGCCCGTTCCACGCCGCGCAGCTCGGCGAGCCCCTTGAGGCGGCCGTAGAGCGGATAGCCCGGCGCCGTGCTGCGCTGCTGGTCGTCGAGGATATGGTGGCCGTGGTCGGGCCGTAGCGGCAGGCGCGGCCCACCCTCGCGCTCGCGGCGCCGCTCCTCGTCCACCAGTGCCTGGATCACCGCCACCATATCGACATCGCCGTCGAGGTGCGCTGCCTCATGAAAGCTGCGCGGATCGGACGCCTCGCGCTTCGTCGAACGCAGGTGGGCGAAATGGATCTTCGGTCCGAAGCGCCGCGCCATGGCGGCCAGGTCGATGTCGGCACGCACCCCGTAGGAGCCGGTGCACAGGGTCAGGCCGTTGGCCGGACTGGGCACGGCATCGAGCAGCCACTGTGCGTCGCCGGGCGTGGAGACCACCCGCGGCAGCCCCAGCAACGGCCGTGGCGGGTCGTCGGGATGAATCGCCAGCCGGATGCCCTCCGCCTCGGCCACCGGCACCACCGCTGCCAGGAAGTAGCGAAGATTCTCGCGCAGCCGTGCGGCATCGATGCCATCGTAGGCGGCCAGGGCCTGGCGGAACTGAGCCAGCGTATAGTGCTCCTCCGCTCCCGGCAGGCCGGCGATCAGCGTGTCGACCAGGGCGTCGCGACCGGCCGCGTCGAGGCCGTCGAGATAGGCCCGGGCCGCGGCCTGCTCGGCCTCGCTGTATTCGGCCGTGGCGTCGGGCCGGGCAAGCAGGTAGAGGTCGAAGGCGGCGAAGGCGGTCTGGTCGAAGCGCAGCGCCAACCCGCCCTCGGGCAGACGCCAGGCCAGGTCGGTGCGCGTCCAGTCGAGCACGGGCATGAAGTTGTAGCAGACGGTGTCGATGCCGCAGGCCGCCAGATTACGCAAGGTCTGGCAGTAGGTGTCGATCAAGCCGTCGCGCTCAGGGCGGCCCTGCTTGACTGCCTCGGGCACCGGCACGCTCTCCACTACCGACCAGCGGAGCCCGGCCGCCTCGATGAGCGCCTTGCGTTCGGCGATGGCCGCTACGGACCAGGCCCGGTCGTTGGGCTCCTCGTGCAGCGCGGTGACGATGCCGGTGGCCCCGGTCTGACGGATCTCGTCCAGGCGGATGGGGTCGGCGGGACCGAACCAGCGCCAGGTATGTTCCATGGGAAAGCTCCTCTGTCAGGCTCGCACCATCGCCGCCAAGGCGGCGTCGAGTCCCTGATCGACCAGGGTACGGTAGGCGGCAGTCACTGCATCGGCGAAACCCGGAGCCGCCGCCAGCGCCGGCGGCACGATGTCGTCCATGCCCAGGAAAGCAGCGACCAGCGCCGGGACATCGCCATCGTGCCAATCATGCAGCTCGGCGAAACGCCACGCCAGGGGGTCGTCCACCGGGTAGGCCTGGCCCTGGCGATCGCGGCCGGCGGTGTAGCGAATCCAGGCCGCCGTGCCCAGGGCCACGCAGGGCGCGGCCTCCCCCAGCCGGTAGCAGTGGCGAGCGCCCTCGAACCAGCGCTGCGGCAGCTTCTGGCTGCCATCCATGGCGATCTGGTGCAGGCGATGCTTGAGACTATCGTTGGAGAAACGCACCAGCAGCGACTCGGCGTAGGCAGCGACATCGGTACCCTCGGGCATGGCCAGCGTCGGCGCCGCTTCCTCCAGCATGTAGCGGTGCAGCAGAGCCCTCAGGTCGGGGCGACTCACGGCGTCGACCACCGTCTCGATGCCCTCCGGCGCTCCCAGATAGGCAAGCAGCGAGTGGCTACCGTTGAGCAAACGCAGCTTCATGGTCTCGAAGGGCGCCACGTCGTCGACCATTTCCACGCCGACCGTCTCCCAGTCGGGGCGGCCCTGGGGGAAGTCGTCCTCCACCACCCACTGGGCGAAGGTTTCGCACACCACCGCATTGGGGTCGTCGACCCCGAGTTCGGCCAGCCGCGCGAAATCCGCCTCGGTCATGGCCGGCACGATGCGGTCGACCATGCTGCACGGAAAGGCCACCGTGCGGGCGATCCAGTCGGCGAGCGCGGCATCGCGGTGCTTCGCCAGCTGCACCACGGCGGCCCGCGTGCGCTGGCCGTTGTTGGGCATGTTGTCGCAGGAGAGCACCGTGAAGGGTGGCAAGCCGAGGGCGCGACGCCGCGCCAGCGCCTCGACCAGGATGCCCGGCGCGGTGCACGGCGCCTGAGGCGTGGCGATGTCCGCAGCGACCATCGGATCCTCGCCGAGCAGCGAGCCGGTCGCCGGGTTGAGAAAATAGCCCTTCTCGGTGACGGTGAGGGTCACCAGGCGCACGTCCGTCGAAGTCAGGCGCACGAGCAGCGCTTCACGGTCGCGCCCCCAGCTCCCCTCGGTGTCGCTGCCGGCGTTCTTGTCTCGCCCCGTGAAGTGCGTCTCCTCGATCGCCCCGATCTCGCGCAGGGTCAGGTGCTCACGGTCGCGATACTCGGCCACGTGGTAGCGATGGCCGGCCTCGCGCAGGGCGTCGACCAGTGCCACCCCACCGCGCAGGTTGGCAGCACTCACCCCCCAGGCGCCGTCACCGCTGAGCTGGCGGTAGCGCTCCAGGTAGACCGCCTGGTGAGCGCGGTGAAAAGCGCCCAACCCCAGATGGACGATGCCGATGCGGCCGCTGGCCTTGGCACTGTGAATACGGATGACTTCAGACATGAGTTGCTCCTTACCAGTGCCAGAGCGTACCGTCTTCCAGCCGGTTGACCGGCAGGCTGGCGCGTTCGTAGGGATATTGCTCGGCCAGCGCCTCGTCGATGTCGACCCCATGCCCTGGCGCCTCACCGACCAGAAAGTGGCCGTCCTCGAAACGGTAGTCGTGGGGGAAGACCGCATCGGTCTCGGCGGTATGCGGCATGTGCTCCTGGATGCCGAAATTGGGTACCCAGGCATCGAAGTGAATCGCCGCGCCCAGGCACACCGGGGAAAGGTCGGTGGGGCCGTGAAAGCCGGTGCGCACGTGGTAGAGCCCGGCCAGGTCGGCGATGCGCCGCAGGTGGGTGATGCCGCCGCCGTGGGAGAGCGGCGTGCGGATGTAGTCGATCCACTGGTTCTCGAGCAGCTCGCGGTAGTCATGGATCGAGTTGAACACCTCCCCGACCGCCAAGGGCGTGGTGGTGTGCTGACGAATCAGGCGAAAGCTCTCCTGATTCTCGGCCGGCACGCAGTCCTCGAGCCAGAACAGGTGGTAGGGTTCGACCGCCTTGCCCAGGCGTGCCGCTTCGATGGGCGTCAGGCGATGGTGCACGTCATGCAGCACGTGAAGGTCGTCGCCGAAGCGCTCGCGCACCGCGGCAAACAGCTTGGGCACGTGATTGAGATACTTCTCGGTGCTCCACACATGCTCGGCGGGCAGTTCGGAATCCGCCGGCTCGTAGCGCTCGCCCTCGCGCTTGGCCACACCGTAGATGGTCGGGATGCCCGGCACGCCGGCCTGCACGCGCACCGCCCGATAGCCCATGTCGACGTGTTTCTCGACTTCATCGAGGCAGGCGTCGATGTCGCGCCCGGTGCAATGGGCGTAGGTCATCACCCGCTCGCGACTCTTGCCGCCCAGCAGCTGGTAGAGCGGCATGCCCGCGGCCTTGGCCTTGATGTCCCACAGCGCCAGATCCACCGCCGCGATGGCACACATGGTCACCGGCCCCCGCCGCCAGTAAGCACCGCGATAGAGATAGTGCCAGATGTCCTCGATACGACTGGCATCGCGGCCGATCAGCGCCGGGATCACGTGCTCCTCGAGGTAGGCCACCACGGCCAACTCGCGACCGTTAAGGGTGGCGTCGCCGATGCCGTAGGTGCCCGATTCGGTGACGATCTTGAGCGTGACGAAGTTGCGTCCCGGCGCGGTGACGATCACATAGGCGTCGCTGATTTTCATGGATGTTCCGTCGCAGTAAAAAGGGTTAGAGCCAAGTTCATCGCTCGAAGAGGTAGCGCTGCACGTTGTCGTAGCACACCGCCCGCACCAGCTCGCCGATGCGGTCGAGATCGCCCGGCAGTTCGCCGCGCTGGATCTGTGTACCGAGCATCTGGCAGAAGATGCGACGGAAGTAGTCGTGGCGAGAGAACGACAGCAGGCTGCGCGAATCGGTGAGCATGCCGACGAAGTGACGCAGCAGGCCGAACTGCATCTGCGTGGTGAGCTGACGCTCGATGCCGTCGCGCTGGTCGTTGAACCACCAGGCGGCGCCGAACTGCATCTTCCCGGGGATGCCGTCACCTTGAAACGAACCGACCAAGCTCGCGAGCATCTCGTTGTCGCGCGGATTGAGGTTGTAAACCACGGTGCGCGGCAATGCCCGGTCGCGATCGAGCGCATCGAATATCGCTGCCAGCGGCTCGGCATAGGTGACGTCACCGATGGCGTCGAAGCCGCTATTGGGTCCGATATCGGCCAGGCCCCTCTGACTCAGGCTGCGCAACGCACCGAGATGCAGCTGCATCACCCAGCCACGGCGGGCATATTCATGTCCCAGCCACAGCAGTACCGCGGTGGTGAAGCCAGCGTTCTCATCACCGTTGAGCATCTCACCGCGGCGGCGGCGGTCGAGTAGCCGGTCGAGTTCCGACACGCTCGGCGGTTCGACGAACGCCGGCCTCTCCAGGCTATGGTCGGAGAGACGGCAGCCGTGGGCGGCAAAGTGGTCGAGGCGTTGATGCAGCGCCGCTAGCAGATCCTCGAACCGGCGGATCTCGACACCGCTGGCGGTTTCGAGTGCCGCGAGGTAATCGACGAAGCCGGGCTGCTCGACCTTGAGCACCGCATCGGCGCGAAAGGTGGGCAGCATGATGGGCGCCGCACCGCTCTCGGCATGACGGCGATGCAGTTCCAACCCATCGACCGGATCGTCGGTGGTGCATACCGTGCGCACATCGAAGCGCTGAAGAATGCCCTGGGCACTGAGCTGGGGCGTGGCCAGTCGCTCACGGGCAGTGACCCAGACATCCTCGGCCGTGGCGGGCGAAAGCAGCGTATCCTCGATACCCAGCGGATGGCGCAGCTCCAGGTGGGTCCAGTGGTAGAGCGGATTGCCGAGGCAATCCGGTACGGTTTCCGCCCATGCCTGAAAGCGCTCGCGGTCGCTCGCGTCGCCGGTGATGCGCCGCTCGTCGATGCCGGCACAGCGCATTGCCCGCCACTTGTAATGATCGCCCTTGAGCCATAGCTCGGTGAGATTGTCGAACCGCACGTCATCGGCGATCTCCACCGGGCTCAAATGCGAGTGGTAGTCGCATATCGGCATGGCGGCGGCATGCTCGTGATAGAGCCGCCGTGCCGGCTCGTTCTCGAGCAGGAAGTCCGGCCCCATGAAAGCGATCTTGTCGTTGAAGGTCATGATTCGCTCCATCGTCATCGGCTGGCAGCGCTCAACCCATTAGCAGGTTGGGCAGGAACAGCACGAGATCGGGAAAGAAGATGATGCTCAGCACCACCGCGAACACCGCCAGGGCGAACGGCATCAGCTCGCGGCTGTAGTCGAAGAAGGAACAGCGCAGAATACCGCACACGGTATACATCGAGATGCCTACCGGCGGGGTCATGCCACCGAAGGTCACCAGGGTCATCATCAGCAGGCCGAAGTGCACCGGGTCGACACCCGCGGCCTTGATCACCGGCACCAGAATCGGCGTCAGCAGCATCACCACCACGGTGGCCTCGAGCAACATGCCGAGCAACACCAGCAGTACGGCCAGTGTCAGCAGCAGCGTGGCATGGCTGGAAAATACCCCCAACGTCAGCTCTGCAATGGTCTGCGGCACCTGCTCGAAGGAAACCACGTAACCGATGACCCCCGAGAACATGATGATCAGCATGATCATGCCGATGTCGCGCACGCTGGCATGCATGGCCAAGAGAATCTCGCGCACCCCCATTTCACGGTGGATCACGCAGCCCACTAGCAGAGCATAAGCAACCGCGAAGGCACCCGCTTCCGAGGGTGTGAACAGGCCATAGCGAATGCCCACCAGCAGCCACACCGGAAACAGCAGCGCCCAGATGCTGCTGCGCATAGCCTGGAGCACTTCGCGGCCCGAAGGCAGCCCTTCGCGTACCGGCGTGTAACCGCGTCGCCGGGCGACGAAATAGGTGGTCACCATCAGCGCCACCATCAGCAGGAAACCGGGCACCACACCGGCTATGAACAGACGCCCGATCGACACTTCCCCCAGGTAGCCGTATAGGATCAGGCCAATGCTGGGTGGGATGGTGGCGGTGATCAGCCCTCCGATGGAGAGCACCGCCCCCGAGAACCCAGGGCTGTAGCCCTCCTGTGTCATGCCCTGACCCAGAACCCGCGACTGCATGGCGGCATCGGCCACCGCCGACCCCGAAACGCCCCCCATCAGCGTACTGAGCACGATGCTGGCCTGAGCCAGACCGCCGCTCATCCAGCCCGCCAGGAGCGTCGAGAGGCGAATCAGTCGCGGCGTGATCCCGCTGGCATTCATCAGATGCCCGATGAAGATGAACAGCGGCACCGCCAGCAGCGGAAACGATTGAGTCGCCGAAACGATACGCTGCGCACCGATATTGATCGGCAGGAAGGTCTCGGGCAGCAAGAAATAGGTGAAGCCGGCAATGCCGATGGCGAAGGCCACGGGCATGCCGATGGCCATGAGCAGCAAGCCCAGGCCCAGCAAGAGAGCGGCCGTCATTGCGCCTCCTTCACGATGTCGTCGTCTGGTACCAGGCTCAGCACGACGCCCTTGGTCGCGATACGACGCACCAGTGAAAGAATCATCAGCAGGGCTCCCACCGGCAGCGCCAGGGTGAT
Source organism: Billgrantia gudaonensis (assembly GCF_900100195.1). Taxonomy (GTDB): domain Bacteria; phylum Pseudomonadota; class Gammaproteobacteria; order Pseudomonadales; family Halomonadaceae; genus Halomonas; species Halomonas gudaonensis. The sequence goes on along the minus strand of NZ_FNES01000002.1, from coordinate 402,671 downwards.
GTAGCCGTAACTCAGCCCGGCCACCCCCATCGGGCGCTGCCAGTTGGAGAACGCCAGCGGGAAGCCATACCACGCCAGCATCGCCAGGAACACCAGCATCAGTGACAGGCACGAGCCGGTGATCAACCGCTGCCAAGCGAGCGGTAGGCGCACCAGCAGAGCATCGATGCGCACCTGGCCGCCATGTCGCAGAGTGATGTCCGCTCCCAGCACCGCGGTCCAGATGAACAGAAACTGAGCGAACTCGGCACCGCCGGCGAACGGCTGGCCGATCGCCCGCGCCGTCGAACTTGCCAGCATGGTCAGGGAAGTGCCGCCGAGCAGGGCAATGGCCAGCCCAGCCTCGAGTCGGTCGTACCAGTACCACATAAGAGAAACCCTCTAACCAGGATACCGCCAGCACGAATGACCGCCATCGGGCAGCCAAGGCCCCGCCGCGCGAGCGGCAGGGCCGGCTGGCTTACTCTCCGGAGGTCAGCTGATCGCGGTACTGGTCATAGCCGAGCTCCTCGTAGACCCCGTCGACCCGCTCGCGGAAAAGCTCCGTATCGACTTCCGTGAAGGTCACTCCTTCGGCCTCCATCCGCTCGCGCACCGCGTCCTGAGCGTCGGCGGTGGCCTGGCTGGCTCTGTCTCCGGCACGGCGCAGTTCCTCGTCGAGGATGGTGCGCAGATCATCCGGCAGCGACTGATACCACTCTTCGGAGGTCGCCAGTCCAGTCATCAAGTGGATGTGACCGGTCAAGGCGATGTGGCTGATCACCTCATGCAGGTTCTGCCCCTCGGCGGCGGTCAGCTGCGCCTCGGCGCCATCGACCGCTTCCAGCTGCAGCGCGGAATAGACATCCGACCATGGCAGTGGAGTCGGCGTGGCCCCCATCGACTCGATGGTGCGCAGCCATACCGGCGAGTTGATGGTGCGCACCCGCACGCCATCCAGGTCTTCCGGGGTCTCGACCAGCTTCTGCGTCAACATGTGGCGCGAACCCTGGAACCAGTTGTAGTTGAGCAGGCGCAGACCGCTGCCCTCGGCAAGGCTCTCGACCCACTTCCGGTAGAGATCGGAAGAGGTGATGCGCTCGTAGTCCTCGTGGGACTCCACCAGATAAGGAGCGCTGAGAATGCCCAGTTCCTCCTGGTATTCGGAGAGTCGCCCGGCATCGATCAGCACCGCCGCATTGGCTCCGCTTCGGATCTGTTCGACTACGTCTTCATCGGAACCGAGCTGGCTACTGGGGAAAACGCGTACCGTGAGTTCGCCATCGGAACGTTCGGCTATCCTTTCGCTCGCCTCCTCCATGGCCTGGACGATGGGATCCTGGGAACTCAACGCCGAAGAAAGACTGAGCCGATAAGCGGCATGGGCGACGTTGGCACCAACGGCCAAGACCAACGCCGTTACGAGTGCTGTTTTCTTCATTGTGATCCTCCTGACGTGCATGTTGTGGTTATTGCGTCTTTCTGCGTGGTGACGTGCCGTCTAGCGGGACAGCACCGGGAGAGCCATCGAACATGGCAGGGAAACGACGCACCAGGTCGGGCAGGGAAGCGAGGATTTCGCGCAAATGCAGGCGCATGGCCTCGTCGGCCGCCTCCGCGTCGCGCTGCTCGATGGCCGCGACGATGGCAGCGTGCTGATCGATGAGCCGGGCGAGGGGAGTGGTGTCGGGCACGCTGAGGTAGCGGACTCGATCCAGTTGCGCTCGCACCTCCTCGACCACTTTCCAGGCTGCTTGCTGCTCCACCCCCAGAGAAAGGGTGCGATGAAAGAGTTCATCGAGCCGGTAGAAGCGGTCATGGTCGCGGGGCTCGATGCAGCGTCGCTGGCGCTCCAGCAGATCGTGCAACTCGGTCAGCGTGTTCTCCGCCACGCCCTGGCTGGCCGCCTGCCGCACCACGGCCACCTCGATGGCCTCACGAACGAAGCGCGCCTCGAGCACGGCCTTCTGGGAGATCCGCACGACGTATGTGCCGCGCTGAGGACGCACCTCCACCAACCCCGCCTCCGACAGCCGGATGAAAGCCTCGCGCACCGGCTGGCGGCTCACCGAAAAGGCATCGGCCAGTTCCTTTTCCGACAATGCCTGGCCCGGGGCCAGCACCATGCGGATGATCGACTGACGCAGCACGCGATACAGCCGCTGGCGAACCGAGCCGTCGTCACGCGCTTCCTGCCACAGAGCTTGCAAGGGGGTTGTCATGGGCATCTGCCTCCATCCCGTTACCGCCAGGCCTGAACATACTAGTATGGTAGTATGGCAAAGGCCGATAGGCGCTTAGACTTTGGTTGAAACAAAAAACGAGGGCGCACGGCCACCTTTCACCGATGTTGGCAAGCCATGGGAACTGCGCCATACTCGTGCATATCGTCAGGCTAGTATCCTGTCATACCAGATGCTCCGAGAGGGCATCCGGCAACGACAACAACAATCGCCCGGAGCTGCCATGCGACTGCACGACAAGACGGCCCTGATCACCGCCGCCGGCCAGGGCATCGGCCGCGCCGCCGCCCTGCGCTTCGCCGCCGAAGGCGCGCGGGTCATCGCCACCGATATCGACGACGAGAAGCTGCAGGATCTCGGCGACGCCAAGGGCATCGAGACCCGCCGTCTGGACGTTCTCGACGCCCCGGCCGTGGAGGCCCTGGCCAGCGAGCTGCCACCGCTCGACGTGCTCTTCAACTGTGCCGGCTTCGTGGCCGGCGGCTCGCTGCTCACCGGCTCGGATGCCGACTGGGAGCTGTCGCTGGCGCTCAACGTCACGGCCATGGCGCGCCTGACCCGTGCCCTGCTGCCGGCCATGATCGAGCACGGCGGTGGCAGCATCATCAACATGGCTTCGGTGGCCTCGAGCCTGAAGGGCGTGCCCAACCGCTGCGCCTACGGCACCACCAAGGCGGCGGTGATCGGCCTGACCAAGTCGATCGCCGCCGACTTCATCGACCGCGGCATCCGCTGCAATGCCATCTGCCCCGGCACCGTGGACTCCCCTTCGCTGCGCCAGCGCATCCGCGACCAGGCCCACCAGCAGGGGCGCGCCGAGGACGAGGTGCGGGCCGAATTCCTGGCCCGCCAGCCGCTGGGACGGCTCGGCACGCCGGAAGAGATCGCCGCCCTGGCCACTTACCTGGCCGCCGATGAGTCCGCCTACACTACCGGCACCGCCCAGGTCATCGACGGCGGCTGGCTGACCTGAACCGCAAGGAGATCCCATGAAACTGTTGCGCTTCGGCCCCAAGGGGCACGAGAAACCCGGTCTGCTCGACGCCGATGGCGTGATCCGCGACCTTTCCGCCCACCTCGACGACCTGGCCGGCTCCCACCTGAACCGCGAGTCGCTGACCCGGCTGTCCGAGCTCGACCCTTCACGCCTCCCAGAGGTTCCGGCCGACACCCGTCTCGGCCCCTGCGTGGGTCGAGTCGGCAAGTTCATCTGCATCGGCCTGAACTACTCCGACCATGCCGCCGAAACCGGCGCCCAGGTGCCGCCCGAGCCGGTGGTCTTCAACAAGTGGACCAGTGCCATCTGCGGGCCGAACGACGACGTCATCATCCCCCGCGACTCCTCCAGCACCGACTGGGAAGTGGAACTCGGCGTGGTGATCGGCAAGGAGGCGCGCTATGTGAGCGAGGCCGAGGCCATGGAACACGTGGCCGGCTACTGCGTGGTCAACGACGTCTCGGAGCGGGAATTCCAGCTCCATCGCAGCGGCACCTGGGACAAGGGCAAGGGTTGCGATACCTTCGGCCCCCTGGGCCCCTGGCTGGTGACCCCGGACGAGATCGCCGATCCCCACGGCCTCGACCTCTGGCTGGAGGTGGACGGCCAGCGCTACCAGAATGGCAACACCCGCACCATGGTCTATCGGGTGCCCTTCCTGATCAGCTACCTGAGCCGCTTCATGAGTCTGCAGCCGGGCGACGTCATTTCCACCGGCACGCCCCCGGGGGTCGGCATGGGCCAGCAACCGCCGACCTATCTAAAGCCCGGCCAGCGGATGCGACTGGGCATCGAGGGGCTCGGCGAACAGCAGCAGGATGTCGTCGCCGAACCCGACCGCTGACCGGCGTTCATCATGCGACAGGCAACGCTCGAAACCGTTTCCCCTGGACACGCTCTCCCGGAGGCCGACCATGCCCCACACCATCGCCAGTGACAGCGGCCGGCTGGCCAGCCTGCGCGTGCATGCCGCCGACAACGTGCGCGTCGCTCTCGAAGATCTTCCGGCCGGCAGCGAGATCGACGCCGACGACCGCCGCCTGCGCCTGGTCGAGACGATCCGCCACAAGCACAAGTTCGCCCTTCACGACCTGGCGGCCGGCGAGGCGGTGGTCATGTACGGCGTCACCGTAGGTCGGGCCACCCGCCCCATCGCCGCGGGCGCGGCCATCACCACCGAGAATACCGAACACGACACCGCCAGCACCGCCCCTCAGGCGCGGCGCGGGCAGTGGCAGGCTCCCGACGTCGCCGCCTTCCAGGGCGCCACCTTCGACGGCTATCACCGCCCCGACGGCAGCGTCGGCACCGCCAACGTCTGGCTGGTGGTGCCGCTGGTATTCTGCGAGAACCGCAACATCGAGGTGCTGCGCCAGTGCGTAGCCGACGCCCTGGGCGAGGATCCCTACCGCGACTACAAGCGCATGGCCCGGGAACTGCTTCACGGCGCGGCCGGCACGACGCCGCCCGCGCCCCCTGCCGAGCGGCTCTTCCCCAACGTCGACGGGGTACGCTTCCTGACTCACACGCTGGGCTGCGGCGGCACCGACGACGACGCCCAGGCGCTGTGCCGGCTGCTGGCCGGCTACATCGGCCATCCCAACGTGGCCGGCGCCACCGTACTCAGCCTGGGCTGCCAGAAGGCGCAGATCGACATGCTGCGCGAGGCGGTGGCCGAACGCGACCCCCACGGACTGCGTCCGGTGCACTACCTGGAGCAGCAGGCCAGCCACAGCGAGACGGCGCTGATTCGCGAGGCGCTGACCACCGTCTTCGACGGTCTGGCCGAGGCCAACCGCGTAGAGCGTGCCCCCGCGCCGCTCTCGGCGTTGACGCTGGGCGTGGAGTGCGGCGGCTCCGACGGCTTCTCCGGGCTCTCCGCCAACCCCGTGGTGGGCGCCGTGGTCGACCGCCTCGTCGCGCTGGGCGGCAGCGGCATTCTGAGCGAATTCCCCGAGCTGTGCGGCGTGGAGCACGAGTTGGTGGCGCGCTGCCGCGACGACGCCGTGGCCCAGCGCTTCCGTAACCTGATGGAGGCCTACCAGCAGCATGCCGCCCGCGTCGGTGCGGATTTCTCCATGAACCCCTCCCCCGGCAACGTCCGCGACGGCCTGATCACCGACGCCATGAAGTCCGCCGGCGCCGCCAAGAAGGGCGGCGACAGCCCCGTGGTGGACGTTCTCGACTACACCGAACCCGCCGTGCGCAAGGGGCTGAATCTGCTCTGCACGCCGGGCAACGACGTGGAGTCGACCACGGCACTGGCCGGCTCCGGCGCCAACCTGATCCTATTCACCACCGGACTGGGCACGCCCACCGGCAACCCGGTCGCCCCGGTGCTCAAGATCGCCAGCAACAGCGAGCTGGCGGGGCGCATGCGTGACGTCATCGACTTCGACGCCGGCCCCATCATTCGCGGCGACACGAGCATCGACGAACTGGCCGAGCGGCTGCTGGCGCTGTGCATCGACACCGCCTCGGGGCGCTATCGCCCCCGCGCGGTCGAGCTGGCGCAGTACGACTTCATCCCCTGGAAGCGCGGCGTCTCTTTATAGGCTGTAAACCGTGGCTGCGCTCAACGGGGCCTGTCGACGGATCGGCACCGAGTGAACTTGCAGCGATTCGCTCGCGCAGACATTCGTTTATTCCGAGAGGCGTTTCTTGAGCTGCATGTAGGTGCCGTAGTGGCGGTCGAGGTGGCGACGCATGGCCGCCTCGGCGGCGTCGGGATCGCGGGACTCGATGGCCTCGACGATCTCGATGTGGGCCTTGAGCGCCGCCTTGTCCTCGTCCTTCTGCTGCAGCACCTGGGCGCGGCGGTCGTCGAGCCACTCGGAGAGCGCCACGTGAATGGCGTCGAAGATGGGGTTGCGGGCAATGCTTGCCAGAGTGCCATGGAAGTCGTTGTCGGAGCGCTTGAAGCGCGCCTCGTTGCCCATGGCATCGCGGTTGTCCTGCAGTGCCGTGCGCAGGCGCGCCAGATCCTCGTCGCTGGCGTGGCGTGCCGCATAACGGGCCAGGGAGATCTCGAACAGGGCCCGGGCCTCCTGAAAGTACTGCTGGCCGTCGGGCTTGGCGAGTAGCTGGCGAGTCACCCCGGAGAGCCGGGCCATCACCGCCTCGGCGGTGGGCCGGATCACCCGCGCCCGGGTGCCGCTATTGATGGCGATCAAACCGAGCTGCTGCAGATAGAACAGCGCCTCGCGCACCGCCGGCCGGCCGACGCCGAACTGCTCCATCAACTCACGCTCGGAGGGCAGTTGATCGTTCTCGCCGAGCCGTCCTTCGAGGATGTCCGCCTCGAGCTGCTCAGCGACCTGCTCGGAGAGCGTCTTGCGCTCGATCCGGTATCGGGACATGGGGTGGTTCTCCTGGTTGCCCGGAATCCGGGCGCCATCTTACTGCATTAGGGCCCCGCTCCGCTCAATCCAGGGGCTGCAAGGCCCGGACGCCTAGGCTCTCGGCCAGCTCGGCGTAGGCCACCTGATTGGCGCTATCCAGCGGGATGCCCTCGGCATCGCGGCGTGCCTGGCAGGTCCACTCGCGGTCCCCCGGAGCCATGACCCGCGCACCGTCTCGGCCAGGCTGGGCACGCAAGTCGTCCAGGTACTGCCGAAGGCACTCGGGAAAGGGATTTCCCGTAGCGAAGGCATCGGGGCGAAGCGCCAGGAAGAAATGCCCCACCCCGCGCGGGGTCGTCATGTCGGGCCCACCCATGGGCAGCAGACGAAAGCCGTGCAGCATGCCGGAAAGCGTGGAGCTGAGCACCTCCACCATGCCGCCCAGCCCGGCACCCTTGAAGCCGAAGTCGCTGCCACCCAACGGCAACAATGCCGCCACTTCCGCCGGGGTGCGCGTCACCTCGCCCTCCGCATCGGCAGCCACCTGGTCGGGCAACTCACGCCCGATGGCCCCGTACTGCTGCACCCGGTTCCAGGGAATCGAACTGGTGGCCATGTCGAGCAGATAGGGGCTTCCGCCAGCCACCGGGGCGGCGAAGGCAATGGGGTTGGTGCCATGGAACGGCCGGCTGCCACGGTGCAGCAGCACGAACGGATCGGAGTTGCACACTGCCAGGCCGATCAGACCGCGCTGAGCGGCAGCCAGCGCGTAGCAGCCCGCCGCCCCGAAGTGGGAGGAGTGACCCACTGCCACGGCGCCCACACCCACCTCGTCGGCCATGGTCGCGGCGTGGTCCATGGCGGTGTAGCCGGCCAGGTGCCCGAAGCCGTCGCCGGCATCCAGGTAGCCGGTGGCGGGCAAGCGGCGCTCGAAGCGCATCCTGGGCGCACCGCGGACGCGCCCACCCTGCAGGGCACGAACGTAGTGCGGCAACAGACGCAGGCCGTGACTGTCGGTGCCCATCCGCGAGGCGGTCACCAGTGCCCGGCTCACCGCCTCCGCGGAAGCGGCATCGGCGCCGGCACGGGCCAGCGCCGCCAGCATGAAGCGTTCCAGCTCGCGTCGCTCGACGCGGAAGTCCTGGCAGGCGTCACTCATCGCTCGGTCTTCCTCATGGTCATCGGTAGATCAGGGTCGGCAGCCACATCGAGATGGCGGGGATGAAGGTCACCAGCAGCAGGGCGATCACCAGCGGCACCAGAAACGGCAGGGTGCCGCGCATGCACTTCTCGAAGGAGATGTTCGACACCCGCGAGAGCACGTAGAGCACCATGCCCACCGGAGGCGTCAACAGCCCGATCATCAGGTTGAGGACCATGATCACCCCGAAGTGCACCGGATCGACCCCGGCGCCCACCGCCAGGGGCAGCAGCACCGGCACCAGAATGGTGATGGCGGCGATGGTCTCCATGAAGCAGCCGACGACGATCAGCACGACGTTGATGATGATCAGGGTGGCGACCGGATTGTCGGCGAAAGGCCCGAGCAGCTCGACCACGAGCTGGGTGACCTGATTGCTGGTCAGTATCCAGGCGAAGATCGAAGCGCCGGCAACGATCAGCAGGATCACCGCGGTGGTCTCGATGGTCTCCATGCTGACCTTGAGCAGGCGCCGCCAGGTCAGGCTGCGGTAGACCACGCCGCCGAGGAAGAGCGCGTAGGCCACGGCGGCGATGGCAGCCTCGGTGGGCGTGAAGGCACCGCTCATGATGCCGCCGACGATGATCACCGGGGTGAGCAGCGACAGGAAGGCGCGCTTGAAGGTATGCCCCAGCACCGACAGAGCGAAGGTAGCATCGCGAGGATAGCCGCGGCGACGCGCCAGCCAGGTGATCATCACCATCAGCACGACGCCCATCAGCAGCCCCGGTATCAGCCCGGCCACGAACAGCTGACCCACCGACACCGAAGCCATGACGCCATAGATCACCATGGGCAGGCTGGGCGGGATGATGGGGCCGATGGTGGACGACGCCGCGGTGATGCCCACCGCGAACTCCTGGTCGTAACCGGCATCGCGCATCGCCTTGATCTCGATGGTGCCCAGCCCCCCGGCGTCGGCGACGGCGGCGCCGGACATGCCGGAGAAGACGATGCTGGCACCGACGTTGACATGGCCCAGGCCGCCACGCATCCAGCCCATCAGAGCCTTGGCGAAGTCGAAGATGCGCGTGGTGATGCCGCCGTTGTTCATCAGGTTGCCGGCGAGAATGAAGAAAGGGATGGCCAGCAGCGGGAAACTGTCGACGCCGTTGATCATGCGGTGCACGACCACCACGTCGGGCACGCGCCCGGTCAACAGCACGTAGATCAGACAGGAGCCCGCCAGGGCGATCGCGATGGGCACGCCGAGCACCAGTAGGGTGAACAGCGCGGCGAACAGGAACGACAGGTACTGCTCGGTGACTGCCAGGGCGAGGCAGCCGAGAATGGCAAGGGCCGCGATGACCGGCGGCACCAGGGCACCGCGCCGTCGCAGGATCAGGCTATTGGGCATGGATAGGCTCTCCCGGTCATCGTCACTGTGATCCCATCAGCTCGCTGGTGCCGCTGCGCCAGTGGCGGATCGCCGCCTGGACGGCGCGTGCCAGCATCAGCAAAAAGCCCAGCATCACGATGTAGTAGAGGTAGCTCTTGGGAATATCCACCGACGCCATCAGCGACGTCGTGCGTCCCGCCAGCTTGAAGGTGATCCACGCCATGGCAGCGAAAAACATGACGTTGATCAGGTCCACCAGTGTCGAAGAGGTGCGCGCCATCCAGGCAGGCATGTAACGATAGAAGAACTCCACGGCAATGTGCGACCCCTTGCGCACCGCCATGGTGCCGCCCAGAAAACCGACCAGCACCAACAGGTAGCGGGCCATCTCTTCGGTCCAGGCGATGGAGTTGCCCAGCACGTAGCGGGTGAAGAACTGCAGGAAGACGTCCAGCGCCAGCAGCCAGAAGACCCCCAGTGTCAGGTAATCCTCGAAGCCATGATCGCGCGCGTCGAAGTCGTCTTCCTCGACGAAGTCGAAGGCTGTCTCTTCGTCTCGGTCAGGCTGATTCATGTCAGACTCCCGCACACCACCCCCGTCTCCGGAGGTGGTGCAGCGTCCGCAATGGAGGGAGGGTTTACTGGCCGATGGCCTGAAGGCGGTCGTAGGTCTCCTGGTCCCAGGTGGCCGCTTCGCCGTTGTGGGCGGGCAGCGTGGCCTCGCGGAAGGGCTCGACATCCACCTCGTTCACCGTGGTGCCTTGCTCCTCGAACCAGGCCACCAGGTCCTCCTCGGACTGCAGGATGTCCTCGGTGATGCGCTCGCCGGCCTCGGCGTAGACCTCGCGGAAGATCTCGCGGTCCTCTTCGGAAAGGCGGTTCCACAACGGACCGCCGGCGATGGTGATCAGCGAATCGGTGATGTGACCGGTCAGGTTGATGTAGTCCTGCACCTCATGGAAGGCCTTGGCCTTGATGGTGGGCAGCGGGTTCTCCTGGGCATCGACCACGCCCTGCTGCAACGCCAGGTAGACCTCGGCGAAGGCGATGGGGGTGGGATTGGCGCCGACCGCTTCGGGGAACATCATGTACATGGGCGCATTGGGCGTGCGGATCTTCAGCCCCTCCATGTCCTCGGGGGTGTCGATCGGCTCGTTGGAGGTGACGTGGCGGCGGCCGTAGTAGTTCATCGCCAGCGGCACGTTGCCCGTCTCGTCGCGATACCCCTGGGCGATCTCCTCGAAGAGGTCGCTGTCGGCGTAGGCCTGCCAGTGGTCGAAGTCGCGGAACATGTAGGGCGCACCGGCGATGCCGATGGGCCCGTAGAAGCGCCCGGCGAACTGGTTGCCGGTGTAGATCAGGTCGACGGTACCCAGTTGCAGGCCTTCATTGATGTCGGCCTCCTTGCCCAGCGAGGAGGCCGGATGCACGGTAATCGAGTAGCGCCCATCGGTGCGCTCCTCGATCTGCTCCGCCGCCCACAGGGCCCACTCGTGGTAGGGCTCGGAGGTCTCGTAGACGTGGGCGAAGTTCAACTCCTCGCCGTGGGCGGCACCGGCCACGCTGACGCCGCCGGCAATCAGCAGGGCGGTCATCATCCGAGACAGCGGGAACTGGCGTTGAGGCTTGTCGCTCATCTTGTACTCCTCACAACCGTTGGGTTTGTTGTATTTGTGGCAAGTCGGGTGGCACGACATGATCGGTTCGATGGCACTCGCTGACTGAGCTGAGCGTCTGGCTGTATACGTATCATACCACCAGTTTCAAACTAGCCTCTCCCATCCCGCGGCGCAACCGACACCTCGCCTTGCGACGTTCGCCTTTAGTTGAAACCGCAGTGCAGGCGCTGCAACAGATCGGGTGCCCCGAAGCCACCGGCCTTGGTCATCACCAGGCGACGCGAATCGCCGTCCAGGTACCCCAAGGCCACGCCCGGTGCCCACTCGGCCTCGACCCGGATGAAGCCGGCTCCCAGCCGATCCAGGGCCGCCATGGCGGTATCGCCGCCGGTGAGGAATAGCAGTCCCCGCCCCTCCGGTGGCCAGCTCGCCACCGCTTCGGCCACCCCCTGCCCCATGGCGCGAGCCACCGCGGCCGGACTCTGCCCATCGCCGTCGCCGCCGGGCACCAGCAGCCGAGCCGGCGCCACACTGTCCGACTGGTGAGCGGCGAGGGCATGGCATACCGGCAGCAATGGCGCCGCGGCCTGAAGCCGGGCGAGCTGCTCCAGCGCCCTCGGGCTGCGCGAGCCCACCGCATAGAGGCGGTGAGTCACCCGCCGCAGCGGCAGCTCAGCAGCGCCGAGCCGTCCGAAGCAGCGCTGCGCGATGGCAGTGGCCAGTCCCGCGGCGCCCACCATCAGCCAGGCATCCCGTTGGCTCAGGGCGGCATCGTAGAGGCGAGCCAGATCCTGGGCACTCTCGGCGTCGGCCACGCAATCGCGATCGGGCAGGCCATCGTCCCCGGGCCGGTAGCGTGACAGGGCGACTCCCGCAGCGGCGAAAGCACGGTCCAGCGGGCCGCTCAGCGGCGCCGCGCGGGCATCGCCGGCATAGGCGCTCTCGGCCAGTGGCACATCATCCACCCACACCTCGGCATCACGCACCACCCGCCCCTGGGCCGGCACCGCCGGCGCCACCAGCAGACGGCGTTCAGTCGTCTCGCGCATCGCCAGGCTTTCGACCACCACTCGGCCGCGCAGGGTCGAGTCGACCTTCTTGAACCACACGCCGGGAGCCACTCCGGCCAGCCGTTGCGTCGCCTCGGCAACGCGGGCGGCGGCCGCGTGGGCCCCCAAGTGGCGCGACTCGGTATTCACGGCGAGGATCTGCGGACAGTCGCTCCCCCAGGTCGCCAGGCACTCTTCCAGCCGCTCCAGGGCAACCACCACCCGGGCATCGGCGCCACGGGCGGCGAACGGCGCGGCGGCATCCAGGGCTCCGGTGAGGTCGTCGGCGACGATGGCCACCCGGCAGCGGCTCAAGATCCACCACCTCCCGCCAGACGCCGAGCATAGGCGATGGCCGCACCCAGGTTGGTGGCATCCGCCCTGCCCTGCCAGGCGATGTCGAAGGCGGTGCCGTGATCCACCGAGGTACGCTGGACCGGCAGGCCCAGGCTGACGTTCACCGTGGTGTCGAAGGCGATCAGCTTGACCGGGATATGCCCCTGGTCGTGGTACTGGGCCACCACCAGGTCGAACTCGCCACGGCTGGCCCGGTAGAAGACGGTGTCCGCGGAGATCGGCCCCTGGACGTCGAAACCACGGCGGCACAGTGCCCTGACCGCTGGGGCGATGATGCGCTCGTCCTCGTCACCGAAGATGCCACCTTCGCCGCAGTGGGGATTGAGCCCCGCCACGGCGATACGCGGCGCCTCGATGCCCATCGACACCAGATGGGCATGCCCCGCCGCCACCGTCTCGGCGATGCGCCGCTCGGTGACCCGCTCGATGGCTCCGCGCAGCGACACATGAGTGGAGACGTGCAGGGTCGAGAGACGCTCCGAGGCCAGCAGCATGAAGGAGGACGGCGCCCCGGTGAGCGCCGCCAGCATGCCAGTGTGGCCGTCGTAGTGGTGGCCCGCGGCGTGCAGCGCCGCCTTGTTGAGCGGCGCAGTGACGATCACCCGAGCTCGGCCGGCCTGAACCAGCTCGACGGCTCGCTTCACGCAGCGAAACGCCAGGTCACCCGCCGCGGCGCCGATACGGCCGTCGGGAACTTCGCCCTCGGCCGCCACCTCGGCCACCGCCACTCGCCCGTCACCGGGTGTCGCCATCTCCAGCGGCACGAACTCCAGCTCGGCCTCGATCATCTCGGCCGCACGACGATAGATCGCCGGATCGCCCACCGCCAGGCTGCGGCCACGCTCGGCCGGCGACATCGCCACCAGGGCCCGGCAGACGATCTCCGGGCCGATTCCGGCCGGGTCACCCATGGTAATGGCGGTTTCGTAGCCGCCCCTCTCGAACTTGGATTGCGCTTCCGTCATGGCATCAGCTGTCCGCCGTTGACCTCGATCACCTGGCCCGTGACGTAGCCGCTCAGGGCATCGCTGCCTAGAAAGACATAGGCGCCAACGCAGTCCTCTGCGCTGCCTAGCCGGCCCATGGGAATGCTGGCACGCGCCGCTTCCATCTGGGCGTCGTTGGAGTGACGTTCATGGAAATCGGTGGCGATCACACCGGGAGCCACGGCATTGACGCGGATGTCGTCCCCGGCGAGCTCCTTGGCCATGTTACGGGTCAGGGTAGTGACGAAGCCCTTGGCCGACGCATAGAGCCCGGCACCCGTTCCGCCGCCATTGCGCGCCGCGATCGAGCCCGTATGGATGATGTTCCCGCGCCCGGCATGCCGGAAGTGGGGAAGTGCCGCACGGCTGGCCATGACCACCGAACGGGCATTGAGGTCCATCACCCGGTCGTACCGGTCGTCGTCGATGTCGTCGAGGGCCACTCGTCCGAGCATGTCACCGGCATTGTTGATCAACAGGTCGAGGCCACCCAGGCCCTCGGCAGCCTCGTCGACAACCCGGGTCGCCTCGGTCGAGCGACTCACGTCGCCCTTCACCGTGATGGCCTTGCCGCCTGCCGTACGGACCTCTTCCGCTACCGCCTCGGCGCCCGCGGCACTGGCATGGTAGTGCACCGCCACATGGGCCCCCAGCGAACCCAGTTGCCTGGCCACCGCGGCCCCGATGCCTCGGCTGGCACCGGTCACCAGAACCCGCTTGCCCTTCCATTCGTCCAGCATCAACCTCTCCCGCTATGATTTCAGAAATGAGTGTGAGGCTTCCCTCATCGACACAAGGTCGGCGTAGATTACGCCCACCGCTCGGGCCGATCCGTCGCTGTCGGCAGGGCAAGAGTCTTGCCAACGACAGCCATCTGTCGACCCAACGTCATGCCTTGCGCTAGAGTGAAGTCATTGGCATACCTGTCATACAAAACGACATCAATAACAGGATAGGCGAAAGCTGGCGAGACGCCAGCACCCTGACCAGGAGGCACCATGCATTCTCTTTCCCCGAGCGGCCCCCAGCCCCGAGACTGCCTTCCCGAAGATCTGGAGCGCGCCCTGCTGGTGGGCCGGGCCTGGTGCGAATCGCCCCGGCCCGGCCCGGTACTGTTCGTGGTTCGTGACGGCCAGGCCCTCGATATCACCCACCTCGGCCCGACCATGGCCGACCTGCTGGAGCGCGACGACCCGGCTGCCGCCCTGCGCGACGCCCAGGGCCCCTCCCTCGGCCCGGTCGAGTCGCTGATCGAGAACGCTCTGGCCGAGCCCCAGCGAGCCCCACACCTGCTGGCACCCTGCGACGTTCAGGCGGTCAAGGCCTGCGGCGTCACCTTTGCGGTGAGTCTACTGGAGCGGGTGATCGAAGAGCAGGCCGGTGGCGACCCCGGCCGGGCGGCCACGCTGCGCGAGGAACTCCAGACGCTGATCGGTGGCGACCTGTCGCGCATCGCACCGGGCTCGGCCGAGGCCATGGCACTCAAGCGCGAACTCCAGGCCCGCGGCGGCTGGTCGCAGTACATGGAGGTGGGCATCGGCCCCGACGCCGAGGTGTTCACCAAGGCTCAGCCGCTCTCTTCCGTTGGCTTCGGTGCCGGTGTGGGCCTGCACCCGGCATCGCAATGGAACAACCCGGAGCCGGAGATCGTGCTGGCGGTGGACAGCCACGGCCGCGTCAAGGGCGCCACGCTCGGCAACGACGTCAACCTGCGCGACATCGAGGGCCGCAGCGCCCTGCTGCTGGGCAAGGCCAAGGACAACAACGCCTCCAGCGCCATCGGCCCGTTCATCCGCCTCTTCGACGACGCCTTCGGCATCGACGACGTGCGCCGCGCCCATGTCACGCTGCGCATCGAAGGCGAGGACGACGGCTTCCTGCTGCAAGGCGAGAGCGACATGGCCGAGATCAGCCGCGACCCGCTGGACCTGGTGCGCCAGACCCTGGGCGGCCACCACCAGTATCCCGACGGCGTCATGCTCTATCTCGGCACCATGTTCTCGCCGATCCAGGACCGCGACGGCGAAGGCCAGGGCTTCACCCACCACCTCGGCGACCGAGTGACCATCGCCACCCCGAGCCTGGGTGCGCTGGTCAACCGCGTCGGGCGCAGCAATGAACTCCCGCCCTGGACCTACGGCATCCGCACGCTGATGCGCGATCTGGCGGACCGCTGAACCACCCCCTTCCCCATTCTGGAGCCACCGATGACCACCATCACTCGCCTCGAGGTGCAGGACGTTCGCTTCCCCACCTCACGCTCCCTGGACGGCTCGGACGCCATGAACGCCGCACCGGACTACTCCGCCACCTACGTCATCCTGCACGTCGACGACGGCGGCACCGAGGGCCACGGTCTCACCTTCACCATCGGCCGCGGCAACGAGATCGTGGTCACTGCGGTGCAATCGCTGGCCCCGCTCGTCGAAGGGCGCTCGCTCGACGCCATCACCGCCAACATGGGCGCCTTCTGGCGCGAGATCACCGGCGACAGCCAGCTGCGCTGGATCGGCCCCGACAAGGGCGCCATCCACCTGGCCACCGCAGCCATCGTCAACGCCGTTTGGGACCTGTGGGCCAAGCGCGAGGGCAAGCCGGTGTGGAAGCTGCTGGTGGACATGACTCCCGAGCAGCTGGTGCGCTGCCTCGACTTCCGCTTCGTCACCGACGCCCTCACCCCGGAAGAGGCGATCGCGCTGCTTCGCAAGCGGGAGGCCGGAAAGGCCGAACGCGAAGCCGAGATGCGGCGCGACGGCTACCCCGGCTACACCACTTCGGCCGGCTGGCTCGGCTACAGCGACGACAAGGTACGCCATCTCGCCCGGGAGGCCCTGGCCGAGGGCTGGACCCACTTCAAGCAGAAGATCGGCGGCAACCTCGACGAGGACGCCCGCCGTGCCGCGCTGCTACGCGAGGAGATCGGCTGGGATAACGTGCTGATGATGGACGCCAACCAGGTGTGGGAGGTGGACGAGACGGTGACCAAGATGCGGCGGCTGGCCGAGTTCGACCCGCTGTGGATCGAGGAGCCCACCAGCCCCGACGACATCCTCGGCCACGCCGAGATTCGTCATCGCGTCGCCCCGATCGGCGTGGCCACCGGCGAGCACTGCCACAACAAGGTGATGTTCAAGCAGTTCCTCCAGGCCGACGCCATCGACTACTGCCAGCTCGACGCTGCCCGCCTCGGCGGACTCAACGAAGTGATCCTGGTGACCCTGCTGGCCGCCAAGTTCGGCGTACCGATCTGCCCCCACGGCGGCGGGGTGGGGCTGTGCGAGTACACCCAGCACATCTCGCTGTTCGACTACATCGCCGTTTCCGGCAGTCTCGAGGGGCGAGTGCTGGAGTACGTCGACCACCTGCACGAGCACTTCGTCGACCCAGTAGTGATCGAACGCGGCCACTACCGGGTGCCCGAAGCACCGGGCTACAGCATCGCCATGCATCCCGAGTCCCTGGATCGGCACCGCTATCCCGAGGGGGCCGCCTGGCAGGAGGAGGCCTGAGATGAACGTCCCGTCCCATCGCCGAGCCTTGCTCGAGGCCCTGGCCGAACGCCTGGGCGAGCGTGGCCTGCTGCGCGAGCCGGAGGCCATGGCCCGCTACGTGGCCGACTGGGCCGGCGACCGCCTGGGCGAGCCGCTGGCCGTGGCGCGCCCCGCCACCACCGCCGAGGTGGCGGAGACGGTGCGCCTGTGTCACGAGCACGGCGTGGCCATGTCGCCCCAGGGTGGCCACAGCGGCCTGGTGGCCGGCGCCCTGCCCGCCGCCGACGGCGGCGAGCTGGTGATCAGCCTGGAACGCCTGGATCGGGTGCGCGACATCGACCCGGTCAACTTCACCATGACCGTGGATGCCGGCTGCATCCTCGAGAGCGTCAAGCAGGCCGCTGCCGAACACGACTGCGACTTCCCCCTGTCGCTGGGCGCCCAGGGTAGCTGCCAGATCGGCGGCAACATCGCCACCAACGCCGGTGGGCTCAACGTGCTGCGCCACGGCATGATGCGCCAGCTGGTGCTGGGCCTCGAGGTGGTGCTGCCCGACGGGCGCGTCTGGGACGACCTCTCCGCTCTCCACAAGGACAATCGCGGCATCGACCTCAAGCAGCTGTTCCTGGGCAGCGAGGGCACCCTGGGCATCGTCACCGGCGCCGTGCTCAAGCTCGCGCCGCGGCCCACCCAGAGCCGCACCGCGCTGCTCGGCCTGCCCTCGGTGACGGCGGTGGTCGACCTCTACGGACTGGCACGACGCGACTGCAGCGACCTGCTCAACGCCTTCGAGCTGATTCCACGTCGCTGCATGGAGCTGGCCATGGAGGCCACTCCCGATCTCGGCGACCCGCTGGACGACGCTCACCCCTGGTACGTGCTGATGGAGGTGGCCGCCAGCGGTCCCCTGGATCTCGACGCCATGCTCGAACACTTGCTGGAAAGGGGCATGGAGCACGGCCTGGTGGAGGACGGCGCCCTGGCGACGAGCGAGGCCCAGGCACAGCGGCTATGGCAGTTCCGAGAGAGCATGCTGGAAGGCCAGCGGCGGCGGGGCGAACACCTGCGCACCGACATCTCGGTGCCCATCTCGGCGATTCCCGCCTTCGTCGAGCGCGCCGGCGAGGCGGTGATGGCCGCCTCGCCCGACTGCGAGATCATCGCCTATGGCCATGTGGGCGACGGCAACCTGCACTTCAACATCCTGCCGCCTCCTGACATGGCCGAGGCCGACAAGCGCGATCACCTGCATGCCCTGGAAGAGCGGCTCTTCGCGGTGCTCGACGACGTCGGCGGCAGCCTCAGTGCCGAGCACGGCATCGGGCGTACCAAGCAGGCCGCCTACCTGGCACGGCTCTCGCCGCTCGAGCGCGAGCTGGCGGAAGGGATCAAAGCGCTGTTCGACCCGGAGGGACTGATGAACTCGGGGCGCATCCTGCCGCCCCGCTAAGCGTTGTCCGAGACGTCGTCGGGCGACGGTCAGACAAGGCAATAATCGGTGAAAAGACGGACTGGGCTCGCACGCGAGCTTACGTGGTGTCCATGAGTACTTTGATCGGACTCGCGCACGAGCCGATGTTCAACGCCGTATGACCGAACGCAGGCAGTTTTCAGACGAAGCGTAGTCACGGGAGCGATCCGCCATCGCGAGTCCGCCGGGTGGAGACCGAAGACTGCCGGCCATTCGACACCACTCGTCGACGATCGCCGCCAGTCGCCGGACGGTTTTTGAGAAACACTGTTCACAAATCTACGAAGTGGACATACACTAGGGGTGACGATGTCACCCTGGTCATGCCTGCGAGGTTCGGTGATGCCACGCCCTCTCTGCCTGCTCTTCGACTGTGACGGCACCCTCGTCGACAGCGAACCGCTGCTCGCCGACGAGATGGCCGACAGCCTCACCCGCCTCGGTCTACCCTTCGCGGCCAGCGACTATGCCGGTGAATTCCGCGGCGCCCGTTTCCGCAACATCGTCGCCGTGCTCGAAAGTCGTTACGGTAGCATCGACCCGCAACGTCTCGCCGACGCCGAAACCTCGATGCGCACCAACCTCAACCGCCGCCTGGCCGATGAGCTCCAGCCCATCGACGGCGCCCTGGAGGCCCTGGCCCAGCTCGCCGACTACCCCTGCGGCCTGGTTTCCAACGGCCCCGAGAGCAAGATCCGGACATCGCTGGCCGCCGTCGGCCTGACGGGCCACTTCGCCGACAACCTGTTCAGCGGCTACAGCGCCCAATGCTGGAAGCCCGACCCCGGACTCTACCTGCATGCCGCCAGCCGGATGGGATACCCGCCCGAGGCGTGCGTGGCGATCGACGACGGCCTGGTCGGCGTGCAGGCCGCCCTCAACGCCGGCATGACGGTAATCCACCTAAACCGCTTCCCCGACGCCGAAGAAACCCCGGAAGGCGCCCTGACGATCACCTGCATGCATCAGCTGCCCACGGTGATCGGCCAGCTGGTCCGGCTCCAGGCGCTGGAGGCGCGCCAGGTGGCACAGGGACGCTGAGTCAGGCAGTATCGCTTCCCATCTTCACGGAAAGGAAACGCTCCCTATGGCTTCCCTCCAGGACCAGTTGCGCGGCCTGGTCTACTCCACCGAACACGGCGACACCTGCCCCGACTGCCGCCAGCCACTCGACGCGTGTGCCTGCGCCGAACTGGCCGAGCAGGAGCGTCTCGCCGCCCTCGACGGCATCGTGCGCCTGCGCCGCGAGACCAGCGGCCGCAAGGGCAAGGGCGTGACCACGATCAGCGGCGTGCCGCTGCTGGAGAAGGAGCTCAAGGCGCTGGCCAAGGCGCTCAAGCAGCGCTGCGGTACCGGCGGAGCGGTGAAGGCGGGCGTCATCGAGATCCAGGGCGACCAGCGCGAGACGCTCAAGGCGGAACTGGAAAGGCGCGGTTACACGGTCAAGCTGGCGGGCGGCTGATGCGGCGCGACTCGCCCGTCGACGTCACGACTAGCGCTTCGCTCAACGCTACCAGCGTCTCGCCTGCCGAGGCCTCGATCTTGAGTGCGTAGAGATCGTCGGCACGGGTACGTCCCTGGTTCACGCAGGCGATGGGCCTGCTCAAGCGCGCCGCCTCGCGGGCGAAGCGAAAGCCCGAATAGACCATCAGCGAGGACCCCACCACCAGCAGGGCGTCGGCCTCGTGCAGACAAGCCATGGCGGCCGCCACCCGCTGGCGCGGCACGCTGTCGCCGAAGAACACGACATCGGGCTTGTAGATGCCATCGCCGCAGCGCGTGCAGTCCACCACCTCGAAAGCCGAAAAATCCGCTTCCAGGTCGGCATCGCCATCCGGCCCGGAAACGGCCCGGGTATCGAGCCAGGAGGGATTGCGCCGGGCCAGTTCGGCATGCAGGTCGTGCCGCATGCGTCTTGCCCCACAGCTCATGCAGCGCACCATGTCGGCCCGTCCGTGCAGGTCGATCACCCGCCGCGAGCCGGCCCGCTGGTGCAGACCGTCGACGTTCTGAGTGATCAACCCTACCACGTGACCCAGCGCCTCGAGCCGCGCCAGGGCGCGATGCGCCGCATTGGGGCGCGCCCCTTGCAGGGTGCGAAACCCCAGCAGCGCCCGGGCCCAGTAGCGCTGGCGCGCGGCATGGCTGGCCATGAACACGCCATGCTCCATGGGCGGCGGACGTTTCCAGTCACCAGCTCCGTCACGGTAGTCGGGAATGCCGCTGGCGGTGCTCACTCCGGCTCCGGTGAGCACCGCCAGCCGCGGGTGACTCGCCACGAAAGCCGCCAGGGCCTCGCGGCCGACCTGGTCTCGGGAAATGACCGACTCCGTCATGCACCTCCTCCCATGGGCGGCGTCAGAATGCCGCTGAACTGACCATGGCCCCGATGGGGCCAGGTTGTCTAGAATGGGAGCTCACGCGCGCCCCCTGGCAAGGAACCCCGATGGCCTGGCTGGAATACCTGCTTCCGTTGATCTTTCTGTTTCCTCTGGGGGCAACCGGGGTGATCGTACTCGCCCTGCGCAACCTCCACGATGCGCAGGTGCGCTCGCCGTTCGATGCCTGCCCACTGCGCGAGCCGGGCCAGGTGCAGCGCGATCTGCTCGACCGTGCTTTTGCCAGCCTGTTCCTCAACGGCGCCCTGGGCCCCATCGTCACGCTTGCGCCACTGGTCTACGGCATGGGTCGCATGCTGTTCGCCAGCCATCAGAACTGGCTGGAGTGGACGCTCTACGGGGCGCTCAGCACCCTGCTGGTGCTGGCGTTCTGCTTTCGCCTGATTCGCGATTTCCAGCAGATTCGTCGCATCAAGCTGGGCCTGGCCAGCAAGCTGGCGGTGGGTCAGGAGCTCGAACGGCTCATCCACCCCGAGGCTCACCCCTACTACGTCTTCCACGACGTACCCACCGACACCGACGTCATCGACCACGTGGCCGTCACCCCCCACGGCGTCTTCGTGGTCGAGACCCGCGGCCGCGCTCGCCCCTTCACCCCGGACGGCCGCGAGGTCGGCGTGGTGAGCGTGGAGCGCGAGCGCCTGCGCTTTCCCGGCTGGCACGAACGCCGCCCCCTGGAGAAGACCCGCCGCGCCGCCAACTGGCTGACCCGCTGGCTGCAGCAGCGCTGTGGAGAACCGGTGCCGGTTCACGGCATCCTCGCGCTGCCCGGCTGGGAGATCCTCCAGGAGGCCGAACCCGAAGGCGTCACGGTGGTCAGCGGCGAAACCCTCGCTCGGCAAGTGGACGAGATGCGTCTGGGCGACCTCGACGACGCGCTGCATGACAAGCTGATCGCCGCCCTGATGGAGCGCGCCGCCTGACCGGCAAACCCGTTCACTCCAGCACGGCGATGGTCACCCGGGTGGCGCAGCGACCGCGCTGCTGACGCACGAGGCTTTCGGCGTCCGGAAAGTCGCCCAGCCGCTCGGCATCGATGGCGATGCGCACCTCGGTGAGCACGCGATTGGCGCGCCCGCGGCACTCCAGCCGCAGGGCGCGCCCGGTTCCCTCGCCGAAGGCCGCCTCGAAGGCCTCGATCAGATCGTTGCGCGCCACCTCCCCGCCATGATTGAGCGTCACGAAAGCGCCAAAGGCACTGTCATTGACCGCAGTCTGGAGATCGAGTGCCGCCGCGAAGTAATCGGCCGGCTCGATGGCGAAGCAGGCCGCATGCTTGGCGTACTGATAGCGGTCGAGGCAGCTCGCCCGGCCCGGCATGGCTTCGTCCAGCGCCTCGGCCAGCGGTGCGTCGAAGCCGAACGGCGGACGTGCCCGGCAAAAGCCGCCGTCGGCGCGCGGGCGCTCGAGAAAGCACCCCTCGGCCCACCAGCGCCGGCGATCGACGCCCCGCTCGGCGAAGCGCTCGGGCAACGACGGCCACAGGCCGTGCAGCACGAACCCCTGCGATGCGCCCTCGTGCGGTGTCGGTTCGCGGCACTCCCGCGGCGGACTCGAACGGGTCGCGCAGAAGCCGGCGTGCCAGGTCAGTGCCAGGGTGTAGTGGCCGAAGTCGTCGCGCTCCAGGCGTGACACCGCCGACTCGCCCCTTTCGGCTGGCTGCGCCGCAGCGAACGATGTCAGCAGCCAGGCAACCAGCAGCAGCGTCAGCCGGGCATGCATCGCTCAGTCTCCCCGCAACCGGCCGCCCATCTCCTGGGCCAGGTCCACGGCGTAGTGGTCGGTCATGCCGCCGATGAAGTCGAGCATGCGCCGGTAGCTGGCATACAGACTCCAGGAGGGGCGCGGCGTGTTCTCGCCGATCAGCGCCAGCACGCGCTGATGCTTGAAGGTGGAGTGCCCGGTGTGGTGCAACTCGTGGGCCGCACCGATGAAGGCCTCCAGCAGAATGCCCAGCGTCGTGTAGGCGCCGATCTCGAGCTTGGCCTTGCGCTCGTTCTGGAAGATGCGTTCGCGAGCCAACTGCTTGGCCGCCTTCACTCCCCAGTCCAGGTCGGGGTGGCACAGCTCCAGCAGATCGTCGCGCAGAGTACCGTTCAGCAACGCCGTTTCGTGCTCGACGAAGACCGCGCCCACGTCGTTCACCGCTCGCTCCATGGCGGCCCCGCGCAAGGCAGCGATGCGCCGCCGCTGCGACACGCCCTCGCGCTGCATGACGGCGTAGTCCGGCGGTGCATCGCCGGCGATCTGCAGCAGCACCTCGGCCACCTCGTCGAAGCGCAGAATGCCCATCTCCAGGCCATCCTCCAGGTCGAGCAGGGCGTAGCAGATGTCGTCGGCCGCCTCCACCAGCCAGGCCAGCGGATGCCGGCACCAGCGCCCTTCGCCGCGCGGTATCAAACCCAGGTGGTCGGCCACTTCGGCCAGCATCGACCGTTCGGACTGATAGCAGCCGAACTTGCCGGCACTGCCGCCGTGGGCCACGGTCCAGGGATACTTGAGCAGGGTGCCGAGCGTCGCCGCGGTGAGGCGCATGCCGCCGCGAAACTGGTTGTACTCGATCTGGGTGACGATGCGAAAGCCCTGGGCGTTGCCCTCGTAGGTGAGCAGGTCGTCGCGTTCGGCGGCAGACAGGCCCTCGAGCAGGCCGCTGCCATCCGCCTCGGCACGCTTGAACCAGTCGCGAATGGCATACTCGCCGGCATGCCCGAAGGGCGGGTTGCCGATGTCGTGACCCAGGCAGGCGGCCTGGACGATGACGCCGAGATCGGCCGGCGTGATCCATTCGGGCAGCCGTTCGCGCAACCCCTCGCCGACGATCATGCCCAGCGAGCGACCCACGCAGCCCACCTCCAGGGAGTGGGTCAGACGGGTGTGGATGTGATCGTTATCGGTGAGCGGGTGCACCTGGGTCTTGCGCCCCAGGCGCCGAAAGGAGCCGGCGAAGACGATGCGGTCGTGATCCTTGTGGAAGGGGCTGCGGCCGATCTCCTCGCGGCCGTTGCCGCTGCCGTGCAGGCGCGATGGATCGAGCAAGCGCGGCCAGGTCATCTGCGTCATGGGCATCTCTCCTTGAGATGCCCATTCTGGCAGCGGCCCCGCGGCTTGGCTATCACCCCACTGCGGGGCGACGCTTGACGAACCAGTGGAACAGCAGCCCGCCGGCGAGCAGAGCAATGGCGAAGAGGTAGATGCCCACCGAGATGCCGCTGCTCCAGATGATGCTCCACTCGCCGCCCGAGATCGACATGGCGCGGCGCAGGTTGTACTCCATCTGTCCGCCCAGCAGAAGGCCCAGCACTACCGGAACGGTGGGGATTTCGAGCTTGCGCAGCACATAGCCCAGCACGCCGAAGGCCAGCATCAGGTAGAGGTCGAAGGCGCTGTTGCTCAACGAATAGACGCCCACGAAGGCCACCATCACCACCATGGGCATCAGGAACCAGCCCGGTGCACGCAGCACCCGGGCAAACAGCCCCACCAGGGGAATGTTGAGCGCCAGCAGCAGCAGATTGCCGATGAACAGCGCGGCCACCAGCCCCCACACCAGCTCCGGCTGGTTGTCGAACAGCAGCGGTCCCGGGGTGACGTTCATCGACAGCAGCAGCGCCAGCAGGATGGCCGTGGTGCCGCTGCCGGGAATGCCCAACGACAGCATGGGAATCAGCGAGCCACCGGCGGCGGCATTGTTGCCCGCCTCGGGAGCTGCCACGCCACGCGGATCGCCATTGCCGAAGTCGCCACGGCGGCCCAGCCAGCGCCGCTCCAGGGTATAGGAGAGGAAACTGCCCAGTGCCGCGCCGGCTCCCGGCAGCACCCCGGCGACGAAGCCCAGCAGCGAGCTGCGCGCGATGGTGTTGCGGCACCGCCAGGCGGTCCGCACCCCCGGTAGTGCAGAACCCACCACCATGGTGGGCCGGTTGTCCTGGCGAGTGTTCTCCAGGAACACCAGGCACTCGGAGATGGCGAACAGCCCCACCAGAGCCACGATGAAATCGATGCCGTCATACAGCTCGTACCAGCCGAAAGTGTAGCGAGCCACGCTGCTCACCGAGTCGATGCCCACCGTGCCGAGCAGCAGACCCAGGCAGGCGGCCAGGAAGCTCTTCGCCAGGTTGCCGCCGGTCACACCGCCGATGGTGGCAAAAGCCAGCACGAACAACGCGAAATACTCGGCGGGACCGAAGCGAATGGCGAAGCCGACCAGCACCGGGGCGAACAGCGTCAGTCCGATGGTGGCCAACAAGGCGCCCACGAAGGACGCCACCCCGGTGAGCCCCAGCGCCTCGCCGCCGCGCCCCTTCAGCGCCATGGGGTAACCGTCCAGGGTGGTCATCATCGCCGGCTCGTCACCGGGAATGTTGAGGAGTATGGAGCTGATGCGCCCGCCGTACATGCAGCCGTAGTAGACGCTGACCAGCAGGATCAGCGCCGCCGTGGCCGAGAGCCCGAAGTTGAAGGTCAAGGGGATCATCAGCGCCACGCCATTGACCGGCCCCAGCCCCGGCAGCGCTCCGATCAGGGTGCCCAGGGCGCAACCGATGAGAGCCAGGAAGAGGTTCTGGGGCTCGAGAGCCACGGCGAAGCCCTGGGCGAGATAGGCGAGGATTTCCATGTCGGGCGGTTACCAGTCCAGACCGGGCATGTCGGGAAGCGGCATGCCCAGCGCGAATTCGAAAAGCAGATAGAGGCTCGAGGTCAGCAGGGCGCCGAAAGGCAGTGCCTGTCTCCAGCGCGCCCCGAACAGACGGATCAGTACGACTACCGCGAGCAGGGCGCTGGGCAGAAAGCCCAGCGGCTCGACCAGCCCGGCATATAAGGCCAGCACCGCCAGCATGCCCAGCTGTCGCAGTTGGGCGGCCCGGCGAGGCCAGCGCTGGTTGAACCCCGGGCGCAGCATCAGATAGAGCGCCAGCACGCCCAGCGGCACGCTCACCAGTCGCGGGAAGGCCCCCGGCCCCACCGACTGACCGAAACCGCTGGTGTAGTCGTGGGACAGCCACCAGGCAGCCACCGCCAACACCAGTAGCACCGCTCCGGCGATCCGGTCGCCGACCGTGCCGGGGACACGGTCGGTCAGGTCTCCTGCTTCGCTCACTCGAGAACTCCGATCTCGCGGGAAATGGCCTCCACCTCGTCGATGGATTCGCGCACGAAGTCGTCGAATTCGTCACCGCCACGCCACAGCGGCACCAGGCCGTTCTCCTGGGCGACCGTTTTCCACTCGTCGCTCTCGTACAGCGTCTGGAGATCCTCCACCATGGCGGCGTAGTCCTCGTTGGAGACCTCGCCGCCGGTATAGAAGCCGCGCCAGTTGTAGCCGGCCACGTCATAGCCCTGGGAGGCAGCGGTGGGCAGGTCATCGAAGGGCTCGGGCAGCGGCTCCTCGGAGAGCACCGCCAGCACCCGCACGTCGCCCGATTCGATGAAGCCGGCGATCTCGCCCAGGTCGGTCGAGACCACGTCCACATGTCCCCCCATCATCTGGGTCACCGCCGGACCGCCACCGTCGAACTGCACCCAGCGCAGTGCACCGAACTGGTCGGCCGGCAAGCCCGCGGCCTTGGCCACCATCAGCGCACGGATATGGTCCCAGCCCCCGGCGCCGCTGGAGCCCGCCATGGACAAGGCACTCGGATCCTCGACGATGTCGTCGAGCAACTGATTCAGGGTCTCGTACTCGCTATCGTCGTCGACCAGGATCACGCCCACGTCGGTACCCAGCATGCCCAGCCAGCGCATGGTGTCGGCACCGCCCGGATACTTGCCCTGGGCGATTTGGGTGACCCCGACGGTGCTGGTAGCCACGATGATGTCGCTGTCATCGGCATGGTTGCTGGCCACGTTGGAGAAGGCCACGGCCCCGACGCCGCCGGGTCGATTGGTTACCTGGACGGGGTCTTCGACCAGTTCCAGCTCGTGCAACAGCTTGCCGACGCTGCGGCAGGTGAAGTCCCAGCCGCCGCCGGGATCGGCGGGAGCGATGCACTCGCTGATGGGCAGCGCCTGGCTCGGTGCACTGAAGACCAGGCCGGCACTCAGCACGGCGGTGGCGGCGATGCCCGACAGGCTTGGGGTGATGGATTTCATTGGCGTATTCCTCCGCATTGTTGTTGTGAAGCGTCATGGCGGTGCACGGCAGGACCTCGGCACCAGGGTCATCGGCTGCCCGGAGGGCGACCGTTGTCAGGGTAGTTCAGATGACACCGCGCGCGGCAAGGTCGTCAAGTTCGCGTTCGGCCAGGCCGAGTTCGCCGAGCAGTTGGCGAGTGTGTTCACCCAGACGCGGCACCGGATGACAGAGCGTCGCCGGCGCCTCGCGCAGCTTGACGGGAAAGCCCGTCACCGGAATCTTGCCGGAGGCCTGCTCCAGTTCCAGCCGCATCTCATGAGCGCGGACCTGCGGGTCGGCGAAGGTCTCGCGCAGGTCGTGCACCCGGCCGCACGGCACACCGGCCCGATTGAGGTGCTCGATCCAGTCGTCCACCCGGCGCGTTTCGATGATGCCGTTGAGGATCTCGCGCAGTGCATCGCGATTGGCCATGCGCCGCGCGTTGTCGGCGAAACGCGCATCGTCGAGCAGATCCAGCCTGTCCAGGGCACCGAGAAAGCGCTCCACCATGGTGTCGTTGCTGGGGGCGATGGCGACTTCGCCGTCGCTGGCCTTGAACAGCCCGTAAGGATAGAGCATGGGGTGATCGTTGCCGGTACGCGCCGGCAGGCGGTCGGTGGCGAAGAACTCGGCGGCCAGGTAGCCCAGCATGGCGATCAGGCCATTGGTCAGCGCCGTCTCGACGATGTCGCCCTGCCCCGTTCGCTCGCGGCGCACCAGGGCCGCGCAGATGCCGAAAGCCAGGTTCTGGCTGGCAACCATGTCGCTGATCGGCGGGGCGGCGCGCATCGGCTCACCGTCGGCCGGACCGTTCACCCCCATGAAACCGCTCATGGCCTGGGCGATGAAGTCATAGGCCGGACGGTCGCGATAGGGACCGGTGGAACCGAAGCCGTTGATGCGCCCCACTACCAGTTGCGGATAGCGCTCGCGCAGCGTGTCGTCGTCGAGGCCCATCCTGGCCAGCACCCCGGGGCGGAAGTTCTCCACCAGCACGTCGGCTTCGGCCAGCAGCCGATGCAGGATCTCCCTGCCTTCGTCGCTGCGCAGATTCAGGGTCAACGAGCGCTTGTTGCGGTTGAACTGAGCGAAGTACCAGCTTTCGCCGTTGATCATGTTGCCCTGACCGCGCACCACGTCGCCCTTGCCGGGCGACTCGACCTTGATCACGTCGGCACCGTGGTCGCCGAGGATCTGCGTGCAGAAGGGGCCGGAGATCACCCGCGTCAGGTCGATGACGCGAATGCCCGCCAGGCTGCCGTAGGGCTGCGAGTCCGTCATCTGCGAGCTACCCCCTGGCCGCCAGCGTCCGGTCGGCATCGTGCGTGGCCAGCCGCGGGCCCGCCTTGGAAACCTGGGCGGGCAACTCGCGCCCCATCAAGCGCGCGGCCAGCCGGGCAGCCTCGATCATGCCCTCCAGTTCGATGCCGGTCTCGAGGCCCAGCTCGTCGAGCAGATAGATCAGATCCTCGCTGGCGATGTTGCCCGACGCCCCCGGCGCGAACGGACAGCCTCCCAGCCCGCCGATGGCGCTCTCGTAGCGATCGACGCCCAGCATCAATCCCTGCAGCACGTTGACCAGACCGAGGCCACGCGTATTGTGGAAGTGCAGGGTGGGCGAGACGGTCGGCGCCACTTGGCGCAGATGCTCGATGCGCTCGGTCACCAGCGGCGGCGTGGCCATGCCGGTGGTATCGCCCAGCGACACGTAGCGGGCACCGAGGTCGGCGAAGTGCTGGGCGATGCGTCCCACCGCTGCCACCGACACCTCGCCCTCGAAGGGGCAGCCGAAGCTGGTGGCGATGGCTCCCCGCAATGCCACGTCGCTACCCTCCAGCGAGCGGGCGATACGTTCGAAGCCGGCCAGCGAGTCGGCCACGCTGCGGTTGACGTTCTTGGCGTTGTGGCTCTCGGAGGCCGAGACGAACAGCACCACCGAGTCGACGCCAGCGGCGAGGGCCCGCTCGGCACCGCGCTCGTTGGGCACCAGCGCGGAGAGGTGCAGGCCCTCGATCCGACGCACCTCGGCGACCAGCTCGGCAGCATCGGCCAGGGCCGGCACCGCCCGCGGGCTGACGAAGGAGGTGAGCTCGAACTCGCGCACCCCTGCATCGACCAGCGAGCGCACCAGTGCCACCTTGTCGGCGGTGGGCAGCGTCACCGGCTCGTTCTGCAGGCCATCGCGCGGCCCCACCTCGGTGACGTGGACATGCCGCAGCGAGGCGGGGAGCGTGCAAACATCAGGGGGCATCGAGGCTGTCCTATTGCATGACAGGTAGCAAGCCTCGACGCTACGGCAGGGCCGCCGCCGTCAACAATGCGCCTTTCGTTGTAGACGCGCCAGCGCTCAGTCGCTGTCGGCCAGCGACGGCAGCAGCGTCTTGAGCTTGCGAGTCAGGGTGTTGCGACCCCAGCCCAGCAGCTCTGCGGCCTCGCCCTTGCGACCTCCGGTGTGCTTGAGCGCGGTCTCGATGAGGATGCGTTCGAAATCCGGGACCGCTTCTTCCAGCAGGTGGGTATGCCCTGCCGCCAGCGCGCGGTCGGCCCAGTCGCGAAAGGCCGCCCGCCAGTCGCCCACGCTGCCCTCGGCGGCGCCGGGCTGCAGCAGCTCCGGCGGCAGATCTTCCACCAGCACCTCGCGCCCCGAGGCCATCACCGTCAGCCAGCGGCAGGTATTCTCCAGCTGGCGCACGTTCCCCGGCCAGGCCAGGCGCATCAGGTGCGCCTCGGCTTCCTTGGTCAGCACCTTGGTATCGGTGGCCAGTTCCTTGGCCGCCTCGGCCAGGAAATGGCGCGCCAGCCGCGGGATGTCCTCGCGCCGCTCGGCCAGCTTGGGCAAGTGCACGCGGATGACGTTGAGCCGATGGAAGAGATCCTCGCGAAAGCGGCCATCGTCCACCAGGGTCTCCAGGTTCTGGTGGGTGGCGGCGATGATGCGCACGTCCACTTTCACGGGGGTGTGGCCACCCACGCGGTAGAACTCGCCGTCGGCCAGCACGCGCAGCAGGCGGGTCTGCGTCTCGGCCGGCATGTCGCCGATCTCGTCGAGAAACAGGGTGCCGCCATTGGCCTGCTCGAAACGCCCCTGGCGCTGCGCGGTCGCCCCGGTGAAGGCGCCCTTTTCGTGACCGAACAGCTCCGACTCGATCAGATCGCGGGGGATCGCCGCCATGTTGAGCGCGATGAACGGCTGACCGGCCCGCGGGCTGTGCTGGTGCAGGGCACGCGCCACGCGCTCCTTGCCGGTGCCCGACTCGCCATTGATCAGCACCGTGATGTGCGACTGCGAGAGCCGGCCGATGGCGCGGAAGACCTCCTGCATGGCCGGGGCCTCGCCGATGATCTCGGCGTGCAGGCCCTCCGGCGGCGTCACCGGTCGCTTGCGCTCCCGGGCGTGCGCCACGGCCCGGCGCACCAGTGCCAGCGCCTCGTCGACATCGAACGGCTTGGGCAGATATTCGAAGGCGCCGCCCTGGTAGGAGGCCACCGCACTGTCCAGGTCGGAATGGGCGGTCATCACGATCACCGGCAGCTCGGGATGC
This sequence comes from Billgrantia gudaonensis, assembly GCF_900100195.1. Classification (GTDB taxonomy): domain Bacteria; phylum Pseudomonadota; class Gammaproteobacteria; order Pseudomonadales; family Halomonadaceae; genus Halomonas; species Halomonas gudaonensis. The sequence continues at coordinate 372,545 of NZ_FNES01000002.1, read as the reverse complement.
GCCTCGCGCAGGCGCGACATCAGGTCGAGCCCGTCGATGCCCGGCATGCGAATGTCGGTGACCAGGACGTCGGGCGGGTCATCGAGCAGACGTCCCAACGCCTTGTCGGCACGGTCGATGCTCTCGACCTCGATGTCGGGCTGAGCCAGGGCGCGCTCCAGCACCCAGCGAATGGCGCGATCGTCATCGACGATCACGACGCGTGCGACGTCAGTCATGGTGCCTCTCCAAGGGAATCAGCAAGCGAAATTCGGTATGCCCGGGGCGAGAATCGCATTCGATCAGCCCCTGGTGCTGGTGCAGAATGCCCTGAGCGATGGAGAGCCCCAGGCCACTGCCGTCGGCGCGCCCCGATACCATCGGGTAGAAGAGCGTTTCCTGCAGGCTCTCGGGAATCCCGGGGCCGTTGTCGATCAGCGCCACCTCGCACACCAGGCGATGACGCTCGGCCCCCAGGGTGAACTGACGCCGCGCGCGGGTGCGCATCATCAGCTGCGGCGCCTCGGTGCCGGCCTCGCGCATCGCCTCCACGGCATTGCGCGCCACGTTGAGCACGGCCTGGATCATCTGCGCCTCGTCGCCGGGAAAATCCGGCAGGCTGGGATCGTAATCGCGCTCGATGCGTACGTCGGGCGTCTCGGCAACGAGCAGGGCCCGCACCCGTTCCAGCACCTTGTGGACATTGAGCGGCGCGTGCTGATCGATGCGATTGGGTCCCAGCATGGTGTCCACCAGGTCGCGCAGGCGGTCCACCTCCTCGACGATGACGTGGGTGAACTCTCTCAGGGCCGGGTCTTCGAGATCGCGTTCGAGCAGCTGTGCCGCACCGCGAATGCCGCCGAGCGGATTCTTCACTTCGTGGGCCAGCCCGCGCGACAGTACCTTGATCGCCTCCTGGCGGTTGAGCAGCGCTTCTTCGCGGGAAATGCGCAGCAGTCGGTCACGCGGCTCCATCTCCACCAGCAGTTCCTCGGCAGACAACGGCGTGACGGTATAGTCGATGGTGAGGGTCGCCCCCCCCAGCAGTGCCAGACGCACCTCGCGCTGGGTGAAGGGGTGGCCGTCGTCGCGGGCCTTGGCCAGCACCTCCTGCATGCCGTCGTCCACAGGCAGCAACGCCGGCAAGGGCGTGCCGGTGACGCGCCCCAGGCTCACCGCCAGCAATGCCTCGGCAGCGGGGTTCATCCAGCGCACGGCAAGCCGCTCGTCCAAGAGCAGCACCGCCGTGGTGAGGTGTTCCAGCAGGCGTCGATACATGGATCCTTCCTCGCTGTGCAGCTGCACCTGCGGCGAGCAGGCGCGCCGACATGGCGCAACCGCAGGTCGTCATGGAGGGAATTGCAAGAAGCGCGCCAACTCGAAAGCACCGCCATGGCGGCACCTGGCACACGCTCGCGAACATGCAGCGCACCACCATGGTGCATCACAGAAAGGTCCGCTGACCACTTCTGGCCGATACGGTGCGTCGCTCAATCGCCCCCAGCGGGGTTGTTGGGATTCTGAGGCAGGTTGACGCTGGCACGCTGGACATACAGGGTCACCGGATCGCTGCGATGGCGCACGTCACCGCCCGCATCCAGCAGTTCGGCCTGCAGCACGTGCTCACCGCGGGGCAAATCGTTGAGCAGGAAGGCGTCGGTATGCAGGGCACTCTGGCTGATCTCGCCATCCACCAGCAGGCGCACGCGATGATCCTCGCGCAGCGGCGGCTCGATGGCGAGCTCCACCGCCACCTTGCCTGCGGCCCCGGTCGGCAGGGTTTCCTCGTTCGCCGGCGCGGCGATGCCGAAACGGTCGTAGGGCATGAACGGCGACGATTCGCTCGCCGCCTGCCGCTCTCCCTCAGGTTCGGCCGGGGCCGACGAGGCCTCATCGCGCCGTACCTCGCCTCGTGCCGGCACCACGGTGAGCGGCTTCAGCTCAACCTTCTCGCCGCCACGCTCCGGGTTGTCGGTGAACACCACGTTGCCTTGTTCGTCGGTGGTGCGGTAGACGGTGGTCGCGCCAGCCGGGGCGGCCAGGATCAGGCCCAGAACGATCGACAACAGCGTCTTGGTCATCGGTATTTCCTCGCAGTGTGGCGGGCTCGTCGCAGAGTGCCACGCCGGCGGCCAGGCATGCCAGACCCCGTATTGACGGCAACCAGACACGACAGAGGCCCCGCCGTGGCGGGGCCCCTCTGCCGGCGCCACCAGTGGGCGGCGCCGCAACGGCGAACCGGCTGGTTCAGCAGCTGTAGTACATGTCGAACTCGACCGGATGGGTGGTCATGCGTAGGCGCTCGACGTCTTCTTCCTTGAGCTCGATGTAGGCATCGATCATCTCGTCGGTGAACACGCCACCTTCGGTGAGGAAGGCACGATCGGCATCCAGCGCTTCCAGGGCCTGGTCGAGGCTCTCGGCCACGGTCGGGATGGCCTTGCCCTCTTCCGGCGGCAGGTCATAGAGGTTCTTGTCCATGGCGTCGCCGGGATGGATCTTGTTCTTGATGCCGTCGATACCGGCCATCAGCATCGCCGCGAAGCACAGGTAGGGGTTGGCGGTCGGGTCGGGGAAACGCAACTCGACGCGCTTGCCCTTGGGGCTCGCGGTGTAGGGAATGCGGATGGAAGCGGAGCGGTTGCGAGCACTGTAGGCCAGCATGACCGGCGCCTCGAAGCCCGGCACCAGACGCTTGTAAGAGTTGGTGGAAGCGTTGGCGAAGGCGTTCAGGGCACGGGCGTGCTTGATGATGCCGCCGATGTAGTAGAGGGCCATCTCGGAGAGACCCGCGTACTCGTCACCGGCGAACTGGTTCTCGCCACCCTTCCAGAACGACTGGTGCACGTGCATGCCGCTACCGTTGTCGCCGACCAGCGGCTTGGGCATGAAGGTGGCGGTCTTGCCGTAGGCGTGGGCCACGTTGTGCACCACGTACTTCATCTCCTGCAGCTCGTCGGCCTTCTTCACCAGGGTGTTGAACTTGACGCCGATCTCGTTCTGGCCGGCATTGGACACCTCGTGGTGGTGCACCTCGACGGTCTGGCCGATGGCTTCCAGAGTGTTGCACATGGCACCGCGGATATCGTGGAAGCTGTCCACCGGGGGCACCGGGAAATAGCCGCCCTTGACGCGCGGACGGTGGCCCAGGTTGCCGCCTTCGATGGACCGGTCCGTGGACCAGGCGCCCTCTTCGGAGGTGATCTTGTACATGGCGCCTTCGATGTCGGCCTTCCAGTGCACTTCGTCGAAGATGAAGAATTCCGGCTCGGGGCCGAAGAAGGCGGTATCGCCCAGGCCGCTGGATTTCAGATAGGCTTCGGCACGCTTGGCGATGGAGCGCGGGTCACGGTCGTAGCCCTGCATGGTGGCCGGCTCGATGATATCGCAGCGCAGCACCAGGGTAGCATCCTCGGTGAAGGGGTCGAGAAAGCCGGTGCCGTCTTCCGGACGCAGGATCATGTCGGACTCGTTGATGCCCTTCCAGCCGGAAATGGACGAGCCATCGAACATCTGACCGTTCTCGAAGAATTCCTCGTCCACGTCCCGCGCCGGGATGGTGACGTGCTGTTCCTTGCCTTTGGTGTCGGTGAAGCGCAGATCGACCCACTGAATGTCGTGTTCTTCGATCAGGGCGAGAGTCTTGGCAGACATGGTGTCCTCCGTTTGAGCGATGGTTCGAGCGTCGGCCGCCATGGGCGACCCGCTGCGCAGTTGCGTACCAGCATTGGTTGTAGCACGCCGCAAGCTTCCCGCCCACGGCTGCCATGCGCGATCATGGCACTGGCCATTACAATGCAGGCAGCGTGCCAATCTTGCACCGACTTGACGAAAACGACCCTATCTCACTGAATGAAAGCGACTTTTCAAAGCGCTCTAAAGGTGCCTGTCGGGCCATTCGATCATTCGAGCGCCTGTCGCGGCTTGCCGAGCGACATGTCTGCACCATTAACGGGCATGACTGGACGCCGCGGCACCAATATCGTGCAAGTCAGCCGCAGTGATGGCCACCCGCGCGCAACGACACCCGCCTGCCGCATGGCTGCGCGACGCCCTGTCCGGGCACGAGTGTCAGCCATCGCGCAATTTGCAACTTTTCATGACCAAACACTACACTTCATTACAGAGCAGGCCTGACCCGCTCCGTCTTCGTGCCCGCCCGATGATCGTCGACATGTGGAGCCTGCCCTGCCATGACCCTCAGCTTGATTCTCGATGTTCGAATGACGGGTCATCGGCTCCCTCGGCAGCTCCATGCTCTCCAGCGCCTGGCACGCAGCCGCCCCGAGCCCTTCGAGCTGCTGGTGGCCGACGACACCGGCGATGCGCGCCTGCCGCGCCTGGCAGAGCGCTATGGCGCCCGACTGCTGACCTGCGAAGGCACCCCGCTGGGCGATCGCCTCAACGCCGCCGTCGCACGCAGCCAGGGCGACATTCTGATGTTTCCCGCCCCCGATGCGCGCCTGACCCTCGACTGGCTGGCCCAGGTGACCGAACGCATCGAACGTCAGCAGGACGACGCAGCGGTGTTCACATCGCGCCCGCTGGGCCGTCTCACCCGGCTGCGGCGCCGTCTGCAAGGTCATCTGCCTGCCGAGACGCTGTGCATCGCCCGCACCTGGTTCGAGCGCATCGGCGGCTTCGACCCGGCGCTCGACCAGGAAGCGCTGCCCAACCTGCTCGAGCGCCTACGCGCCTGCCAGGCACGCATCGACCGCTCATCGGCCTGACGACCTTTTCGCTATTCCCCTTCCCCGCTTGTCTGTACAATGCGCCACCATTCCATCTCCCCTCACCGCGCCCAGGGCACGCCTCACCGGTGTACAAGCGGTGCGAACCGATCGACGAGCGACACCTATGAGCACCCAAGCCAGCGGCTCTCGCATCGAGAGCCTACGCAACATCGCCATCATCGCCCACGTGGACCACGGCAAGACCACCCTGGTCGACAAGCTGCTGAGCCAATCCGGCACCCTCGACCGCAAGGCCGAGGGGCAGGAGCGCATCATGGACTCCAACGACCAGGAGAAGGAGCGCGGCATCACCATCCTGGCCAAGAACACGGCGATCCGCTGGCAGGCTCCCGGCGGCGAGGACTACCACATCAACATCGTCGACACCCCCGGGCACGCCGACTTCGGCGGCGAGGTGGAACGCGTGATGTCGATGGTCGACTCGGTGCTGCTGCTGGTGGACGCCGTGGACGGCCCCATGCCGCAGACCCGCTTCGTAACCCAGAAGGCCTTCGACCAGGGCCTGAAGCCCATCGTGGTGGTCAACAAGATCGACCGCCCCGGCGCGCGCCCCGACTGGGTCATCGACCAGATCTTCGACCTGTTCGACAACCTCGGCGCCAGCGACGAACAGCTCGACTTCCCGATCATCTACTGTTCGGCGCTCAACGGCATCGCCGGCCCCGACCCCGAAGAACTGGCCGACGACATGACGCCGATGTTCCAGGCCATCGTCGACATCGTCGAACCGCCCAAGGTCGAGATCGACGGCCCCTTGCAGATGCAGATCTCGGCACTGGACTACTCCAGCTACGTGGGCGTCATCGGCCTGGGCCGCATCACCCGCGGCGCCGTGAGGCCCAACCAGCAGGTAGTGGTCGTCAGCAAGGAGGGCCAGGAGCGCCGCGGCAAGGTCGGCCAGGTGATGACCCACCTGGGCCTGGAACGCGTGCAGACCGACCAGGCCACCGCCGGCGACATCATCTGCATCACCGGCATCGACTCGTTGGCCATTTCCGACACCCTGTGCGACCCGAACGTCGTGGAGGCCCTGCCGCCGCTGTCGGTGGACGAACCCACCGTCTCCATGACCTTCCAGGTCAACGATTCGCCCTTCGCCGGACGCGACGGCAAGTACATCACCAGCCGCAACATCAAGGATCGCCTCGACCAGGAACTGATCCACAACGTGGCACTGCGCGTCGAGCAGGGCGATTCGCCGGAGAAGTTCAAGGTCTCCGGCCGCGGCGAGCTGCACCTGTCGGTGCTGATCGAGACCATGCGCCGCGAAGGCTTCGAGCTGGCCGTGGGCCGTCCCGAGGTGATCATCAAGGAGATCGACGGGGTCAAGCAGGAACCCTACGAAGAGGTGATCATCGACTGCGAGGAGCAGCACCAGGGCGCCATCATGGAGGAGCTCGGCTACCGCAAGGGCGAGCTGACCAACATGAACCCCGACGGCAAGGGCCGGGTGCGGCTGGACTTCATCATTCCGGCGCGCGGGCTGATCGGCTTCCGCGGTCAGTTCCTCACCCTCACCTCGGGCACCGGCATCCTCACCAGCCGCTTCGACCACTACGGTTCGCTCAAGCCCGATGCCGCCATCGAGCGCCGCAACGGCGTGCTGGTCTCGATGGTCGACGGCAAGGCACTGGCCTATGCGCTGTATGCGCTACAGGAGCGCGGCAAGCTGATCATCGACCATGGCACCGAGGTCTACGAAGGCATGCTGGTGGGCATCCACAACCGCGCCAACGACCTGGTGGTCAACCCCACCAAGGGCAAGAAGCTCGACAACATGCGCGCCTCGGGCAACGACGAGAACATCGTGCTGACCCCGCCGGTGAAGTTCACCCTGGAACAGGCCATCGAGTTCCTCGACGACGACGAGCTGGTGGAGGTGACCCCCAACCACATCCGTCTGCGCAAGAAGCACCTCAAGGAACACGAGCGCAAGCGCGCCGGCAAGAAGTGAACCGGTCTCGTCCCGCCCAGCGCCCGCCATCCGGCGGGCGCTGTGGTAATGACCCGGGCATCGGTTTCGAATGCTTCGCAACGCTGGGCTTGGGAACCCAGCAGGGGATACTCTTGAGCCGAACCATCCATCGGTAACGAGGAGACCGCCATGCATCGCCATGTCGAATGGGACGACCCCGGCGCCGACAGCGTACTGAGCCATTTCGAACACGACCCCACCGGCTACTCCGAACCCGGGCCGGGCGACATCCTTTCGGCGCGCTACCGTGGCCGGGTGGTGCGCATTCGCGTCGATGCCTACGTCGACGGCACGAGCATCGGCGAGGTAGCGGCGATCATCGCCCCAGCCAGCGGCGAGCGCCAAGAAAGCGTGGACAAGCTGCACCGGGGCGACACCGTACGCCTGCCGGACGACAAGCGCGCCTTCGAGCCCGGCCCGGCGAACGATAGCGCGGACGACGAAGACCCATGATCGCTGCCCGGCGTCACCTGGCCTAGCCCAACGCACCCTTAACGCTTGACCGCTGGCAAAGACAGGCGTTTCTGGCACAGTTAAGCTCGTTTACCCAAACGCAATGTTCCACCGGCCCACAAGGCCGCCACCGAGCGCTGGACCCTCAATGAGCACGCACAACGTCTGGACACACAAGGGCACCTTCCTGCTGGCCGCCGTCGGCTCCGCAGTGGGCCTGGGCAACCTGTGGCGCTTTCCCTATCTGGCCGGCGAGAACGGCGGCGGCGCCTTCATCCTGATCTATGGCCTGACCATCTTCGCCGTGGGCATTCCCATCCTGATCGCCGAGACCATGCTGGGGCGCGCCAGTCGACAGAGCCCCATCATGGGCATGCGCCACCTGACCAAGACGCACGATACCTCGCGCGCCTGGGAAACCATCGGCTGGCTGGGGGCCGTTTCGGCCTTCCTGATCCTGAGCTTCTATTCGGTGATCGCCGGCTGGGCGATCCACTACACCTGGCAGATGCTCACCGGCTCGCTGGCCGGCGCCGACGCCGAGACCATCGGCGCCGGCTTCGACGCCCTGCTCGCGTCACCGGGGCTGCTCACGCTCTATCACACCCTGTTCATCATCGCCTCGGGGCTGATCGTCGGCCTGGGCATCCACAGGGGCATCGAAAACAGCCTGCGCATCATGATGCCGGCGCTGTTCGCGATCCTGCTGGTGGTGTTGGCCTATGGCATCGCCAACGGCGACTTCGCCGCCGCGGCCAGCTTCCTGTTCACCTTCAACATCGCCGATCTGAGCCTCGAGGGCTGGCTGGAGGCCATGGGCCAGTCGTTCTTCACCCTGAGCCTCGGCATGGGGGCGATCATGGCCTACGGCGCTTACATGTCCGGCGAGGCCTCGCTGACCCGCACCGCCTTCGCCATCGCCGTGGTCGACACCGCGGTGGCCATGATCGCCGGCCTGGCCATCTTCTCGCTGGTGTTCGGCGCCGGGCTGGATGCCGGCCAGGGCCCGGGGCTGATGTTCGTCACCCTGCCGCTGGCGTTCGCCGAAATGCCGTTCGGTGCCCTGATCGGGGGCGTCTTCTTCATCCTGGTACTGGGGGCGGCCATCAGCTCGTCGATCTCGCTGATCGAGCCGGTCGCGGCCTACCTGGTCGAGCGCTTCGACCTCACCCGCCCCCAGGCGGTCACCCTCATGGTGGTGGCCAGCTGGACGCTGGGGCTGCTCACCGTGGTCAGCTTCAACCTGTGGGCCGAGGGGACCATTTTCCACGCCCTGTTCGGACGCAGCGCCTTCGGCTTCATCGAACTGCTCACCAACATCTTCATGCCGCTGGGCGGCCTGATGATCGCCCTGTTCGCGGGCTGGGCGTTGACCCATTCCGAGGTGATGAAGGAAATGCGTACCAGCGAAGGCTGGTTCGCCACCTGGCGTTTTCTGGTGCGTTTCGTGGCCCCGGCGGCGGTGGCTTTCGTCTTCCTGCGCAGCATCCCGCAGATAGAGGGCTACCTGATTCCCACCATCGGGGCGCTGGTGATCGTCGGCGCCTTCGCCGCGGGCCGCACCTTCCTGGCCGACGCCAGCCGGGAGCAATGAACGCCGTATCGGCATGACGAAGAATCGAGACGCCGCGCAACCAGCGACGGCGCCAAACAACGACAACAGCGACTGGACAGGGGGCATACCCCAGATGGCAGCCATCATCGACGTCAGACACGTCAACAAGGCCTTCGGCGGCCTCGAAGTCATCAACGACTGCTCGATCCAGGTCGAGCAAGGTTCGATCACCGGGCTGATCGGCCCCAACGGCGCCGGCAAGTCGACGCTGTTCAACATCATCGCCGGCACCCTGCCGCTGGACAGCGGACAGGTGCTGCTCGACGGCGAGGACATCACCAACCGGCCGGCCAACGAACTCTTCCACAAGGGGCTGTTGCGCACGTTCCAGATCGCCCATGAGTTCTCCCACTTGACGGCGCTGGAAAACCTGATGATGGTGCCGCCCGACCAGGCCGGAGAGAACTTGTTCAACGCCTGGCTGAAGCCGGGCATGGTTCGACTTCAGGAAGCCGAGGTACGCCGCCGCGCCCTGGAAGTGATCGACTTCATCGGCCTGCACCACGTGCGCAACGAACTGGCCGGCAACCTCTCCGGCGGCCAGAAGAAGCTGCTCGAGCTCGGCCGTACCATGATGACCGACGCCCGCGTGGTCTTGCTCGACGAGATCGCCGCCGGGGTCAACCGCACTCTGCTGGGCGATCTGGTGAGCAACATCGAGCGCCTGAACCGCGAGATGGGCTACACCTTTCTGGTCATCGAGCACGACATGGACATGATCGCACGGCTCTGCGACCCGGTGATCGTGCTCGCCCAGGGCAGCGTGATGGTGCAAGGCACCATCGAGGAGATACAGAACGATCCGCAGGTGATCGAGGCTTACTTCGGCTCCAACGTCGCTTGAAGAGAGCCGGTGCCGACCTGCGGGCCGGACCGACAACGACACAACGATCCTTACGCTGGGACAACCACAATGCCACTACTCGACGCACGCGACGTGCACGGCGGCTATGGCGGCATGAACATCCTCAACGGGGTGAACATGGCCATCGAAGCCGACGAGATCGGGGTGATCGTCGGCCCCAATGGCGCCGGCAAATCCACCATGCTCAAGGCCATCTTCGGGCTGCTCACCGTCAACCAGGGCGAGATCCTGCTGCGCGGCGAGCCGATTCACAACCTACCGCCCAACAAGCTGGTACAGAAGGGCATGGGCTTCATTCCCCAGGAGAAGAACGTTTTCCCCAGCCTCACGGTGAAGGAGAACCTGGAGATGGGCGCCTTTCTCAAGCCGCACAACACGCGGCGCATGCTCGAGACCGTCTACGGGTTCTTCCCGCCGCTCTACGACAAGCGCCACCAGCCGGCGGGCGAGCTCTCCGGGGGCCAGCGCCAGATGGTGGCCATGGGCCGCGCGCTGATGGCCGAACCGGACCTGCTGCTGCTCGACGAGCCCACCGCCGGCCTCTCGCCGCTCTACATGAACGAAATCTTCGAACGCGTGAAGGAGATCAACGCCGCCGGCGTGGGCATCCTGATGGTGGAACAGAACGCCAAGCAGGCACTGGCCATCGCCGACAAGGGCTTCGTGCTGGCCGCCGGCCAGAACCGCTTCACCGATACCGGCGCGGCCCTGCTGGCCGACCCGGAAGTCGCCAAGAGTTTTCTGGGCGGCTGAGCCTGGCGCCTCAACGGGAGTGAACGTCGTGAACGAACTCGTCTTCTTCATCAACAACGTAGTGATCGCCGGCAGCGTCAGCGGCTCGATCTATGCCATCGGCGCGGTGGGCGTCACGCTGGTGTTCAGCATCATGCGCTTCGCCCACTTCGCCCACGCCGACATGATGACCTTCGGCGCCTTCATGGTCCTGCTGCTCACCCTGCTGTTTCCCGGCGCCGGCGACGCCGTGGGCCTGCCCACCGCCGTGGTCATGCTGCCGCTGGCCATGCTGTTCACCGCACTGCTCGCCGTGGGCATCGACCGCGCCTTCTACAAGCCGCTGCGCGCCCACGGCGTCAAGCCGATCGTCATGGTGATCGGCTCGCTGGGCGTGACCCTGATGCTGCAGGGGCTGATCCGCCTGTTCGCCGGCACCGGCGGGCAGAGCCTCTACGTGGACGACCGCAAGGAGATACTCCGCCTGGCGCTGCCCTTCGAGGGCGCGCGAGCGCCCATCGTGATCACCGAGCCGCAGATCATCCTGTTCGTGCTGACCATCGCCGCCGTGGTGAGCCTGCACCTCTTCCTCACCCGCTCGCGACTGGGCAAGGCGATGCGCGCCATGTCCGACAACCCCGACCTGGCCCAGGCCTCCGGCATCAACATCAACCTGATCGTGGCGGTCACCTGGATCATCGCCGGAGGGCTCGCGACCATCGCCGGCACCCTGCTGTCGCTGGACGTGACCTTCAAGCCGGATCTGAGTTTCTTCATCCTGCTGCCGATCTTCGCCGCCGCCATCGTGGGCGGCGTGGGCCATCCCTTCGGTGCCATCGCCGGCGGCTTCGTGGTCGGCTTTGCCGAGACCCTCGCCGTCTTCAACTGGTCGGTGCTGCTGCGTCCCTTCCGCGACAGCCTGCCCGAATGGCTCGCCCAGGCCGGCAACCTGGCCTTCGTCGGCACCGAGTACAAGATCGTGGTGCCCTTCTTCATCCTGGTAGCCATCCTGGTGTGGCGGCCCACCGGCATCTTCAAGGGGAAGGTGATCTGATGAGCACGCAAAACGAACCACGCTCCGACCTCGTTGCCGCTCCCTCGCGCCTGCCCAAGCGCGAACTGGCGCTGTTCGCCGCCCTGCTGGTGGTCGTGCTCGGCGTCTACGCCGTGATGGGGGGAGCCTACAGTACGCGCATGCTGGTGGAGGCGGCCTGCTACGCCATCCTGGCGCTGGGGCTGACCATCCAGTGGGGCTATGCCGGCCAGTTCAACGCCGGGGTGATGGGTTTCGTCGCCCTGGGCGGCTTCTCGGCGATGCTGTTCAGCGTCCCCGTCAACGAAGCCTTCTGGGCCAGCGAACTGCCCGGTGAGCTCGGCCTGGCATTGCTCTACCTGGTCGCCGCCGTGCTGGTGGTCGTCGGCGCGACACGCCTCGACCGTCTCGGCCTACCCAAGCGATGGCGCACGTTGATCGCGGTGGTCGTGGCCGTACTGCTCTATCTGGTGGTCATGAGCGAGCTGCGTTCGGTCACCGAAGAGATCCATAGCCGGGTCGACTTCGTCGGCGGCCTGGGGCTGCCGGCCTGGACGGGCTGGATCGTCGGCGGCGCATTGGCGGGCGGCATGGGCTACTTCATCGGCAAGATCTGCCTGGGGCTGCGCAGCGACTACCTGGCCATCGCCACCCTGGGCATCGCCGAGATCATCAAGGCCTTCCTCAAGAACTCCGAGTGGCTGACCCGCGGCACCGCGACCGTCTCGCCGCTGCCCTGGCCCACGCCGGGCCCGGCAGAGCTGGGCTTCACCCTGGCCCGGGCACTCTACCTGTCGCTCACCGCGGTCATCATCGCCGCCATCTTCTTCCTGCTGCACCGCGCCTACCACGCTCCCTGGGGACGCATGATCCGCGCCATCCGCGACAACGAGATATCGTCCGCCGCCATGGGCAAGGACATCAACCGCCGACGACTGGAGATCTTCGTGCTGGGCTGCATCCTGATGGGCATCGGCGGCGGCGTGCTCGGCTCGTTCAACAGCCTGTTCGATCCGCAGGGCTACCTGCCCCTCAACCACACCTTCCTGGTGCTGGTAATGGTCATTCTCGGCGGCCCCGGCAACAACCTGGGCACGATCTTCGGTGCCGTGGCGGTGTACATCATCTGGATCATGTCCGAGCCCCTGGCACTGTTCCTGATGCACTTCGCGGCGGACATCGGCCAGGCCTGGTTCGGCTGGGATTCGCCGGGCAACCTCGACAGCCGTGCCTTGCAAGCGCGGGTCTTCGTCATCGGGCTGCTGATCACCCTGGTGCTGCGCTTCGCGCCCAAGGGGCTGCTGCCCGAGAAGGTCAAGTACCACGACTGAACGCAACCGGCCCGGGGCAGTTCCCGGGCCGGTCGTTCGAGCGGCATGGTCGCGGTCCGTTGGCGTAATGCCAGCGGACCGCCGATCTCAGAAAGTCTCCCACTCGGGTTCGCTTTCGGCCTCCTCGGGCGATGCGTGGCGCGGCTTCGGTTCCGGCTTGGGGTCGCGCTGTGTCTGTGCCGGAGAAGGCAGGCCGAGCGCGGGTCCTGGCTGGCGCGGCGGGGCATTCGGCCCTTCCGATGCATCACCCAGCACGAAGCCGCTGATCAGCTCGTTGAGCTGCTCGGCCTGGCGGCGCATCTGCGCCGCGGTGTTCGAACTCTGCTCGACCATGGAGGCATTCTGCTGGGTCATGGTGTCGAGCTGGCTGACCGCCGTGTTGACCTCGCCGATACCCACGCTCTGTTCCCGCGAGCCGGCGCTGATCTCGGAGATCACCGCCGTGACCTGGTTCACGCTGTCGAAGATCCCGCGCATGGTTTCGCCAGCGCGCTGCACGATACGCGTACCGTCCTGTGCCTGTGACACCGACGAATCGATCAACTGCTTGATGTCGCGGGCGGCATCCGCCGAGCGCTGAGCGAGCTTGCGCACTTCCTGGGCCACCACCGCGAAGCCGCGACCGTGCTCGCCGGCACGTGCCGCCTCCACCGAGGCATTGAGCGCCAGTATGTTGGTCTGGAAGGCGATGGAGTCGATCATCGACACGATGTCGCCGATCTTGGCCGAAGACTGGTTGATGTCATCCATGGTTCGTTCCACCTCCTGCATCGCCGACTGACCCTGCTCGGCCACTTCGGCGGTGGAGGCGACCAGTCGATCGGCCTGCTGCGCCTGGGTGGAGGTATTCTCCACGGTGGAGGTGATCTCCTCCATGGCCGATGAGGTTTCCTGCAGGTTGGCCGCGGCCTGGTCGGTTCGGGTGGCCAGCTCCTCGCTGCCCTGGGCGATGTCGTTGGCCGCGTAGTACACCGAGGTCGCACTGCGGCGAACGTCGCCGAGCATCGCCTGCATGCGCGCCAGGAAGGCGTTGAACTGCTCGCCCAGCTCGCCGATCTCGTCGCGGCTACGCACCGTCAGGCGCCGGGTCAGATCGCCCTTGCCGGCTGCCACCTCGCTGGCGATCTCCTTGATGGTCGAGGCCGTGTAACGCACCTGATTGACGGTGCGCCGTGCCAGCCACATGGCCAGGGCGGCAATGATCAGGTTGGCCACGGTGCCCACGGCCCAGAGCCGAAAGAGAGAGGCCACGAGTTGATCCACGGCCGCCTCTTCGATCTCGACCATCGCCGTTTCGATGTCGGTGACGTAGACGCCGGCGCCGATCACCCAGTCCCACGCCTCGACGCGATCCGCGTAGGAGTGCTTGGGCTCGGGCTCGCCGGTGCCGGGATGCGGCCACTCGTACTGGTAGTAGCCGCCGCCCTGGGCGGCGAGCTCCGCCATGTCGCGAATCATCCGCTTGCCATTGGCATCGGTGGCATCGAGCATGTTGGTGCCCACGCTATCGGGGGCGGCCGGCTGAACCAGCATCTCGCCGTCCGCCCGGTAGGCAAAGACGTAGTTGTCGTTCTCGAAACGCAGGCTCTCGAGCAGCTCGATGGCGCGCTGCTGGGCCTCTTCGGTATCGGGGACGGTGGCGGCGATCCGCTCGACCATGGAGACGGCGAGTTCGACGTTGCTGCGCACGCCGCGCTGGCGCGACTCGAGGAGCAGGTCGCGCTGTTGTTCGATCTGCGCCTCGTTCGCCTGGACGCGTTCGTACCCCTCGACCAGCAGCAGGCAGGAAGAGGAAACGATCAACGGCATGAGAACGAGCAGCAGGATCTTGACCTGCAAGTTGGCTGTGATGAAGTGAAGACGGCGTGAAATCATGGGTGTCGTTCCTTGTTCGAATTGGAGGCTCGGGTCTGCGCCCGATGACCAGTCACACCGTCAGGGGAAGCCGTTGTATCGTTATTCGTTAGGCGACTTGTAACCTACAGCACCGTACAGCAGATTCAAGCGACTCATCGCCGGGTCATGACATCAGACAAGAAAAAGCCCCGGTGGCATCCCACCGGGGCTGGCTCGGCATGGCACCGGGCAGTTACAGGTCCAGCTGCCTCTTGCGCACGAATTCGCCGTCTTCCACGGCCATCTCGACCACCACGCCGGGCACGTCGCCGTTGTCGTCGAACTCGTGACGACCCGAAGCCCCTTCGTAGTTGATCTCCTTGCCATCGGCGATCAGTTGCACGGCCTTCTCCCACTCACCGGGCAGGATGACCTCGCCGGGCTCGCTGGCCACGCTGCGCAGCGCCTGGGAGAGCCCTTCGCGCTCGGCATTGCCGTTCTGTTCGATGGCCAGTGCCAGCAGGAAGGCCGCGTCGTAGGCCTGGGCGGCGAACACCGCCCCGGGGTCGATCTCGGCGGCTCGTGCCTGCTCTTCGAACAGCGGCGTGCCAGGCAGGTCGGGGCTGCCGGGCCGCGTGGCGATCATGCCCTCGAGCACGTCGTCACCCACGGCGCCCACCAGGCTGTCGCCGACCATGCCGTCGGCCCCCACGTACTGGGTGAACATGCCGCTCTCGTAGGCCTGGCGCAGCACCGTTTGCCCGGACGTGTCGGCATAGGCCAGCACCACCAGGGTCTCGGCGCCGGTGGCCGAGAGGGAACCCAGCTCGGAACGGTAGTCGGCGCGATTGTCCTCGTGGGCCAGGTTCTCGGCGACGGTGCCCCCTTCGGCTTCGTAGGTGGCGACGAAGGAATCCGCCAGGCCGCGGCCATAGTCGTTGTTGACGTAGGTCACCGCCACCGTGTCGATGCCCTTTTCGATCAGCAGTTTGGCCAGCATCTCGCCCTGGAAGGCATCGGACGGCACGGTACGGAAGACGAGATCGTTGTCCTCGAGATCGGTCACCGCCGGTGCCGTGGAGGCCGGCGACACCATCACCACGCCGCCGGGAATCGCCGCGTTGTTCGCCGCTGCGATGGTCGCCCCGGTGCACAGGGCGCCCACGATGGCCGTCACCTCCTCGGAGTTGACCATGCGATCCGCCGCATTGGAGGCGGCCGAGGCATCGCCGCAGGTAGTGTCGCCACTGGGCATCACCAGTTCCTGGCCGCCCAGAATGCCTCCTTGCTCGTTGACCTGGGAAACGGCCAGCTTGGCCCCGTCGAAGATGGGCGGCGTGAGACTCTCGATGCCACCGGTGAAACCGCCCAGGAAACCCACCTTCACTTCTGCCTGCACGGCGCCGGCAAACGCCACGCTGGACGCTGCCACCGCCATCGCCAATACGCTCTTTTTCATGTTGTTCCGCTCACTGTTGGCTCATGGGTAAGGGTTGCCCCCTTAATCTGGAAGGCCAGGCGTCAAAATACAAGCCGGCCGCGCCAACGCTTGTCTCGGCCCTATCCCCTTCTGCCTATACTGGGGGTTCGGACCCAGCCACATCACGAGGAGGCCAACATGCGCCCGCTGACAACCTCACTCACTCTGCTCTGCGCTCTCGGTCTGGCCACCGGCGCTCATGCCTTCGAACCGGCCGGCGAGGACGTCAGCTACGACATCGGCGACGACACCTTCGAGGGCTACTTCGCTTCGGGCGGCGACATGGCCCGGGGCACGGTGCTGATCGTTCACGACTGGAACGGCCTGGACGACTACGAACGCCAGCGCGCCGACATGCTCGCCGCACTCGGCTATGACGCCTTCGCCGTGGATCTCTTCGGCCAGGGCAACCGGCCCAAGACCACCGAAGCGCGCCAGGAGGCCACCAATGCACTCTATAGCGACCGCGAGCGCATGCGCGAGCTGACGCTGGGCGGGCTCGCCGAGGCCCGCGACCGGGGCGCCGCGACCTCCACCCTGGTGATGGGCTACTGCTTCGGCGGCACCGTGGCCCTGGAGATTGCCCGCTCCGGCCAGGCGGACGACGTAGTCGGCTACACCAGCTTTCACGGCGGCCTGGGCACGCCCGAGGATCAGTCGTGGCCGGAAGACACGCCGCCCCTACTGATCGCCCACGGCGGCGCCGACACCGCCGTGCCGATGGCCGACGTGGCCACTCTCGTGGAAGAACTGGAAGACGCCGAGCTGACCTACACCGTCGAAATCTACTCCGGTGCCCCGCACGCCTTCAGCGTGTTCGACACCGAGCGCTACCAGGAACGCGCCGACAAGGCTTCCTGGGCCGCCTTCACCGACTTCCTGGAGGAGATTCTCTAATCCATGCAACTCACCGAACTCAGCGGTAGCCGCCATGCGGTTGGCCTGGCCCACGGCCGGGCCCACGCGTCACGCATCCAGCGCAGCGTGGCGGTCTACGACCGCCTGTTCCACGACTTCGTGGGGCTGCGCTGGCAGGCCGCTCGCCGCGAAGCCGAACGCTTCGCGGCGATGATCGAGCGCGGCTTTCCCGCCATCCTCGATGAAATGCACGGCATTGCCGACGGCGCCGGGCTCGACTGGCAGGACATTCTGACGCTGAACTGCCGCAGCGAAATCTCGCTGACCCAGGCCAGCGGCGGCTGCTCGGCCTTCGCCCTGCAACGCCATGGAGACCAATGGCTGGCCCAGAACTGGGACTGGCGCGCCGACCAGCTCGACAACGTGGTGGCACTGAAGATCGACCTCGCCGACGCGCCCTCGCTGGTGAGCGTCGGCGAGGCCGGCATGGTGGCCAAGATCGGGCTCAACGCCGCCGGCATCGGCGTCTGCCTCAACGCCATTCGCTCGCAAACCTGCGGCACGGGCCTGCCGATCCACGTCGCCCTGCGCAAGATGCTGGAAAGTCCCGACTTCGACAGCGCCCTGCGCGTGGCCACCCACGACCGCGTCTGCTCCCCCGCGCATTTCCTCTTGGCCAGTCGCGATGGACGAGCCGGCGGGCTCGAGGTGCATCCCGGCGAACCCGGGCGTCTCCCGCCCCGCGGCGGCATCGTCACCCACACCAATCACTTCGTCGAGCCCACCGTGACCTGCCAGGTGGAGGACTTCCCCCGGCCCGACTCGCGCCCGCGCCTGGCCAGGCTGGACGCCCTGTTGCAGGCGCTTCCCGACACGACCGAGATCGGCGAAGATGCTCTCTTCGGCGTGCTCAGCGATCACCACGGGGAGCCACAGTCGATCTGCCGCCACGAGAATCTCGACCAGCCCCCCGACGAGCGCATGGAAACGCTCTTCAGCGTGGTCATGAACCTCAATGAAAGGCGCCTCACCCTGCACCACGGCAAGCCCTGCGAGACGACCGAGGGACTCTGCGCCGTGCCATGACGTTCATCCGGCCAGCGCCTCTTCCACCAGCGCACGCGCCTCGTCGCTCATGGGCAGGCCCAGGGCCAGCTCATGAGCGCGCGGCGACATCTTCTTCCAGGTCTTCTGCACGATGCGGATCAGGTGGTCGTGATCTACCTGCTTCGAGAAATCGGCGAAGTAGTTCTCCAGAAACACCAGGCAGGCGCAGTCCTCCACCGCCTGGGTGCCGGGGTCGCGCCCGAGCCCCTGCTTGCGGATCATGCGCGCCGTCCGCTCGGCTTGCGCTTCGTCGTAGCCGGCCTCGACCATCAGCCGTGCCGTGGTCTCGGCCGCCCGCTGGCCCTGGTCGCGGCGCCAGGTGAGATAGCCCACCCGCCCCTCCGGGTAATCGCTGCGCGGCACCTGCCAACGCTGCAAGTGCTGGCCGCGCACCGCCAAGCGTATCAGCTCATCGGGCGAGGCGTGCAACCGCTCCAGCCAATCGCTCATGCGACCGGCATGCCACAGCTCCTGGGGTTGGGGCTCACCGGCCACGGTGACCTGGCGCGGGTCTTCGGCGTGCAGCGCATCCAGCGCCGCCATCGCTTTCTCGAACGGGGTCGTTTCGGTCATGGGACGCTCCTGCCGGGGTGATGGCCCACAGCATAACAAGGCCACGACGCCCCGGCTCGTCCAGCGCCGCAGCGGCGACACCAAGGCAACAGGCAACAGATGTCGCCTTGCGCAACCGGCACGACAACCGGCCGACTCGCCGAACGGACCGGCTAGTCAATCCCGCGCCCGGTGATGCGTGACATGACTTCTGGGTTGCCGACGTGGCGATGCCACAGCGCCATGGCCACATGGCCGACCACCAGCACCAGCAACACCCAGCCGAACAGGCCATGGAAGTTGCTGCCGATGGCGGTCATCCACTCGATCTCCCCCTCGAACCCGCTCATCAGCGGAATGCCGAACGGCTCGAAGGCACGTCCCGAACCGTACTGGCGAATCAACGCCACGGCGGGAACGGCGATCATCAGCAGATACAGCGCCAGATGCCCCAAGCTAGCCCAGGCATTGACCGCCGGCGGCCGATGACCGCGATCGAGAACGCCCCAAACGACCCGCACGATGGCAAGCAGCATCAGCAGCAAGCCCAACGGCTTGTGGCTCGCCCACAGAAATGCCTCCACGGCCGTGTCTTCCAGCCAGGCATGCGCCCCAGCCGAAGCGAACTGCCACGCGAACAGTACCGCCATGGCCCAATGCAGATAGCGCGTCAAGCGTCCGTAGTGCGTCGCTTCTGTGCTCATGTGAACCTCCTTCTCTGGTTGTGGCCCGCAAGCAGACTAGCGGCGAAACGCGCACCCAATGTGGAAGCAGGAAGGCACAATGCTACGAGTTGATTTATATCAATTTTTGTATGGCATGAGATTGAGGGGAAGATTCAAGAGCGGCGGGGCGGGGCAGCCTGAGGCTTATGGCTGTGAGGACTTGGCAGACGATATAGGACTAGGTAGGCAGCCTACTTTTCCCGTCAAGTCACCTTGTTCACCCAGGAAAAGCCTCCTTTCGTGCGACTCCAAGCCAAAACACCATTCGGCAGCAAGATCCAAGAGGGGATCGAACATGCTTCCACCTGTTGGCCGCCTCAGGCTGTTTGGGGCTCTGGAACACAGCGTTGCCCGCCAGCCGATTGTCGTTACTATCCGTGCGGCCCGCGACCATCGGATCGGCCCCGGTGAATTGACCCCCTTCCGGGTTTCTATCCGCGCGGCCGTGCAGGCCGCGAC
>NZ_FNES01000002.1:0-350526 GCF_900100195.1 Billgrantia gudaonensis | reverse complement strand
CAAGGGTTTCTATCCGCGCGGCCGTGCAGGCCGCGACGGGCCCGACTGGCCGTCGTCGGCGCTCACCGTGCGGTTTCTATCCGCGCGGCCGTGCAGGCCGCGACTGCTCCTTTATAACGCGCTGATGATGAGGGCAAAATACCTGCAGCTTAGCGGAATGAATCATTCAGGAAGCGCGAATTGCCCGTTGACGAACCCCAGGAGCCAAAAAACATTAAAAATCATATTGTTAAAGATCTGCGAACCTACCAAGAAGAAGCAGAACGCTTAGGGTTCGCAAGGAGACAAGAAAGTCAGAAAACGAGGGGGCCATTCATATCGAGTGATGGCTTGGCACCGATATGCTCGATACGATTCTTCCAGTTACGGCCCAAGAAATAGAAACGCAGGCTGTCGACTTCATCGTCGATCAGGTCGATCAACCGCTGCCGCAGGCGCACCCATTGGTCGGGATCGACCTCGATCTCGAACACCGAGAATTGCACACGCTGCCCGACATCGCGGCAGGTTTTGGCGACCCGGCGCAATCGTCCCTCGCCACCTTCGGAAGAGGTGCTGACATCGTAGCTGACCAGAACCATCATCGCCGCGCTCTCCTCATCGACAGGTCATTTCCACAGGAAGGGTGGATAGGTATCCAGATCACCGCGCAAATGACGCGCCAGTAATTGCGCCTGCAGGATCGGCAACATGCCAATAGGTGCCTTCTCACCGATAAAGGCATGGTTGAGCTCTTCACGCTTACGCTCCTGATAGGCGGTCAGCACCGTCTTGCGAGCATCGTCAGTCAGTACCACGCCGCCACTTTCAGCAACCGTGAAGTCCTTCTCCCGCAGCTGCCGACGATTGACCAGTGACAGTACCAGCCGGTCCCCCAGTAGCGGCCTGAACTCCTCGGCAAGGTCGAGTGCCAGACTGGGCCGCCCAGGACGATCCCGATGCAGGAACCCCACCGCTGGGTCCAGCCCCACGCTTTCCAGCGCCGAACGGCAGTCGTGGGTCAACAGGGTATAGAGAAAGGACAGCAGCGCATTGAGACGATCACGCGGTGGGCGACGGTTGCGGCCGGTGAAGCGAAAGGCTTCTCCGTCGTGACGGACAAGACTATCGAAGACGCTGAAATAGACCTGTGCCGCTTCACCCTCCAGGCCACGCAATCCATTTGTCGCGGGTTCACGCAGCAGGTCGCGTGCAATTCTGCTCAGGCGAGTACGCGCCCTTTCCAACCCTTCGCGCTCAGGCGGATCCAACTTGCTGCCGTAGTCACGCAACCCCCTGGCGATCACCGCGCGCTGATTGTGCACCTTGCCGATCAACACACCACGGACGATGGCAGCGCAGCCGATTTCGTCATCGCTGGTGCGGTACTGGGTACGCCTCAGCAGCACGTTGCCGGATACCGGCCCCTCAATACGCGCGAGGAACTTACCGTTGGGCGACAAGTGGGTAATGGTGACCCCTTGTTCGGCACAAAAGCCCATCAACGGTGGCGATATCAGCACCCTACCGAAACACACTAGCGATTCGAGCATGTGGATGGGTAGCCGCGCCCGCTCCTTGCCCTCGACATCCATGACCACGTTGGCCCCGTCCTTCTTGAGCCAAGCACCTTCAGTGGTGATATAGAGCGTATTGAGTTGACGACGCATGCGGTTCACTCATCCAGAGATTGCAGTTGACGCGCCAGCCAACGACTCGCCGAGCGCTGCTTCCCCATCACTTGCGGTTGGCAGGTATCAATCAGCGAGCAGTGGTCACAGCGCTTGGCCTCATAGACGGCGGGTGGCGTACGGCTATTATCGAACAGCGTACGCGTGTCGTCGATAACACGCCGAGTCAGTGCCCGTAACTCATCGTCGAACACAACGACTTTGCGTCGTCGGGTCTTGCCATAGTAGAGCGCACCTTGCTCTATCGAGACGTCCAGCATCTCTTCCAGGCACAGCGCCTGTGCACAGAGTTGCACTTCATCGGCACGATGTGCCTTGGGCCGCCCACGCTTGTACTCGATGGGCCGGACCAATGCAGGCTCCCGAGATTCATCGAACTCGACAACATCGGCAACCCCGGTCAATCCCAGCGCCTCACTGGCCAGCGGAAGTGCCATGGCGGTGTGGATGCCCCGTCGACGCTCATGGCCCAGGTGGTCGGCACGGTCGTGGAGGACACGTCCTTCCGCCGTATAGCGGTTTTCCACCCACTGCTGCTCCAGATGGATCAACGCGCACTGACGCGAGCAGAACAGCATGTGCTGCAGTGCCGATATCGGAATCAGGCGCGCCTCCTCGTCCACGGCCGTTCGCCTACAGCTTCTCGTCGACGCTGACGCCAGCTGGCAGGGCCTCAGCGTCGATGGAAACGCGATAGTCACTGTAGTGACGAGCCGGTGTATCGTCCTCGCCTGTGACACGCGCGACTTTCACACTATCGAACAGCAGGTGTGCCGGGGCGTTGCCCATGGGGTGATCATGCTTGAAGACGACCAGCTTGCGTGCCGACATCTCTCCCCGGGAAGCGGAGCGGTCATGCTCGAACATATTGATCAGCGAGCGCCAGAGAAGCTCGAGATCGTCTTCCGAAAACCCCGTCTGCTCGGCAAGCTTGGCCGATATATAGCCGTGTGCGCGATACAGTCCGTAGGGGATGATGTGCTTGCGGCCCATAGTGCGCTCCTTTTCGAGATCGCGCTCGTTGGTAACCGCCATACGGGTGATCGAGACCTCCATAGGCACCACCGGGTCAATGGAGCTGGCAAAGGCCATCTGCACCGGCCCACGCACTTGGCCGGAGTTGACCTCAGTTGTCATCACCGCGCCGAAGGTACGCACGTCGAAGAAGTTTTGGCACATCCATTCGGTTAGTGCGCGGGCCTTCTCTACCTCCTTGGGAAGCTTCTTCGGCTCGGGCTTGATATCGAGAGCGTCGTAGGCTTTCTTGTGCTGGTTGTTGAGTACCGACTTTTCCTGCATGTAAATGGCGTAGCCGGCGTCTTCTTCCTTCTCCAAAGCGACGTAATTGCGAATCTTGCGCTTGAGGCAGACATCGGTCACCAAGCCCTGGTTGGTTTCCGGATCAAGCCTCGGCAAGTTTCCGGCATCTGGATCACCATTGGGATTTCCGTTGGTGACATCGAACAGCAGCACAAACTCATAACGGTTGGTGATGGCACTCATGCTAACTCTCCCTGCTCGTCTTCCGTGTTCTCGGCGGCATTTTCTTTCCTGGCGAAACGGGCTTGTGACTGATGATAGTATCCAATCGCAAAACGCCCCTGATCCTCGATACGCAAGCTTCGCGGAAACTTCTCACCGAGCCCATCGATGATGGAAGCGATCTCGCTTTCTATCTTGTGAGCCAGCCCGCCCTTGTCCTTCTTGCGCATATTCGACAAGTGATGCTGAACATTTCTCAGCAACATGGGGAAGACGCTGGCCGGCGTCGCCGAAGCGGCACCGTAATAGCGATCTCGAATGGTGGCATTCACCTCTTTGCCGAGCGCACCGCGCTGAGCGTTTTCCAACTCGGCAAACAGCCTGCCCAGCAAGTAGCCGGGATGGGTGGAATGAGGATCGAGACTCACGGGCACCTCCTGGGTGGTTGTGTTCGAATACGCTGAAAGCCGGTCTTGTCGGGCCAGCACAGCCTTGCAGAGCGCGACACGAATGCCACTGATATCGCCATCGTTTCGCATGCGCATGATGACGTTGGACAGTAACGAGTGCGGATAGCGACTCCCGGTCAAGATGGCCCTGGTCAATTCACCGGCAAGTTGCGGAGGAATATCCTCTGCCTTGGCCTTGCCGTCACGACTCGGTGCGGTGGCATACAACAGTCGCCACATCGCTGGCGCAGGCCCTTTCCAGGGAACAGGATTCAGCCATAAGTCGCGATGATGCTGGGCATAGTGCTGCGCCAAGCGTTCCAGGCTATCGACATACCAGAAGCGCACCGATAACCGTGCCGCATTGGGTGCCAACCCCAGCACAAAAAACTGCGTGTCTGGTTCCAGCATGGGATCCAGCTCTCCCAGTGGACGCCCTTGGGAGACCTGAGTCAGTAGGGAACCGAGCTTGGCAGCTTCCTGCTCATCACTGGGCGGCTCGTTGAGCATGGCGAAAAAGCCCTCGGCGGCCTCGGCATGCGCACTATCCCTGGCTTGGGCCCAGAACACTGTCGTGGTATCGCCGATTTGCAGGCGCTGACGGTTGTCGTCATCGCCTCGAAGCAAGTGATTGAGCGCCGTCGAATAGCCGAAGATGGCTGCCTTGGATATTGAGGCGTTGTCCTGCCCCTTGTTGCCATAGGAGTTGTAGGCATCGCTGTTGAATGAAACGAGCGACGCGCCTGACGACTGTGCGTCCCTGACGCCCCGAATCGCGGGATGGTCGGTGCCCAAAGCGGCAATCTCACCGGTGATAAGACACTGCCCCATCTCGCCTTTCCCACTCTCGATAGCATCGCTCCATATCCGGCGAGCCTCCGGGTTCTCATGGAGGTATTGTCGTTGCCCATCGAGCCGGAATATGACGTTGGTATCCAATACTTCTTCGCTGTAGCCGGGAAGCTCGGTGAGTTGCTCCGGTCGCCATTGATTGAGCAACTTCAGGAAGGCACTCAGGTCTGGATCTTCGCTCTCACCGAAAAGCTCGAACTGTCGCGCCTTGAACGCCGCATGTTCATCGGCCAGGCGCTTTCCCTCACCCGAGGTAACGCCAAAGGCGTAGGCAGTCTTGTCCCATAAGGGATAGGCATGAATGCCCGAGGTGCGTCGCTTGTCGACGGGTACCTGACAAGGGCTCGGCCGAGGCTTTTTTCCGGAGGTGTCGCGAAGGTCGTCGATCTGTAGCGGCTTTCCATCTCGGGAAAACACCAGGCAGAAACTGACCTTTTCACTACTAAATCCTGGCAGCGGCACCTTGCCTTCAGCCGCCAGCCGCTGGTAGTAATCGTTGAGGGCCGTGAGAATCATGCCAGCGCCTCCTCAAAGGGCGGCACCTCGATCACGCCATTCTGCATCGTGGCGCGAAAAAAGTGTGGCATCTTGCCATTGGCGAAGTCGATGTCATGCAGCATATAACCCAGGTCACGCTCACCGCGCAGCTGGCTATCGACCGGCGGCAAGTCATCTTCCCCTTCGATGAGCTCAAATGCAGCAGGAAACTCCCGGGTGCCCAGGCACGGCATATGGAAGCACTGCCCTTGCCGGGCACGACGATTGAAGATGTCCAGGTGCTTGCCAGGTGTGTCGCTATCGTCTGCCCGTGAGGTGAATTCGAAATGTGCTTCAATGACATAACCCACGTCACGCAAGATCGTTGCAGCCCGTTGTTGGCGGTTCTGATCGACGAAATAAGCGACATCGTCGACACGCCCTGCCTTCATCGCTTTGGTAACTGTCGACGCGGGCAGCTTGCCCGCGACTTCGTTACGACGTAGCGACTCAAAGCGAATCGGTTTCAGCACATGGATACGATCCACGCACCAGCGAATCGCCGGCTTCCAGTGGATGGCTTCCAGGATGCCGCGCGCCGCGGAAGGCGTGATCACATCGTAGGAAACCCGCTCGACTTTCATCTCGGGTCGCGTAAAGCAGGCCCGATCCCCCCAAATATGCAGACGAACTCCATATGGCATCGTTGCGTCCTTTGGTAAAGATCCACGCCCCGGCAAACCAGGGCGACGTCAGTAAGCACAACTGATAGGTTTCTATCCGCTCCTTTACTTAAACAAGCTTAACCCGATGGGTAGTGCTGTTGCTGCCAAGGAGACTAATAGCCAAACCCTTCTTGAGGGAGCTTCGAGCCTGAAGCTAGATGCCCCCCACTCCATCGCCAGCAAGACCCGTCCACTGCGAATACGACACAGCAGAGTGAACCCGCTTGAGTCTTGCTGATTATCCGGAGACATAGCCCGCTCTCAGCTCAATTTGGCTACCTACGAGCCTAGCTCCTCGGCAATGCTTTTATAAGTTCCTATCAGTTGTCCTTACAAAACTAGATTTTCAGCCCTAATGAATGTGGGATCGCTCCAGTTCAACCCCAGCCACTGGTCATAAAGATCTTCGTTGACCAGCACCATGAATTGATCGCCGAACTTGTCAGGCTCGACGGCGGCGATGGCTCCCACACGCTCCAGGGCGGCAAAACCCTGCCGCGGCACCTGCACCGTATAGGGCTGAAGCTTGCGGGCGATACCGCCAACGCCCTCGGCATGCGCCAGCGCCCTCAAAGCGCTGCGAGCCACGTCATCATAAGGAATGATCACAGCACGCTGGTTGTTCTCGATCATGCGGAACTTATGCTCGAGGGTTTCGAAGGGGATGCCTTCGAGGCGACCATCCTCGACCAGCTTGAGTAAGGCATGCTGATCCAACTCCTGAGAGCCTTGCTGCCAGTACAACAGCCGGAAATAAGCCTCTATCGCTGCCAACGACAGAGGATCGTCGCCGTGGTGCCTGAGCACTTCCCGAGTCACCTGTGCAAACTTCTTGAGCTCAGGTGGAGGTGCCCAGTCTTCGTTGCCGGTGGCAAAAATAGCGACCTCGCTGTCTGACGTACTGCGTCTACCCTCACGGTTGCAGCGCCCGGCCGCCTGGGCAATGGAGTCCAGTCCAGCCTCTGCACGCAGTACACGTGGGAAATCGACATCGACACCAGCTTCAATCAAGGATGTGGATACCACACGACAAGGCAATCCAGCCTCAAGAGTCTCGCGTATCTCGCCCAGCACCCGTCGCCGATGCACAGCGCACATTGAGGTAGTGAGGTGGTAGACACCAGGCTGGTCCGCAATTGACTCGAATAGCGCCTGCGCATGGCGGCGATTATTAACGATGCACAGCACTTGCTCAGTCGCGAGCAGTTCGTCGCGCAGCACTTCATCGTCAAGCGTGCCGATATGGCGAACGGTGACGCGCTTCAACTGACGGTAGAGGCGCTCGGGCTCTGGCGCCAGCTCTCTGAGGTCACGCAGACCACCGGTGAAGCTATTCTCGGGATCGTCGGTTTCGGCCAGGGCAGGCTGGGTCGCCGTGCACAGCACGACGCTGGTGCGGTAGTTCAGTGCCAGCTCGTCCAGTGCCGCCACGCTGGGCCGCAACAGTGGCAAGGGCATGGTCTGGGCCTCATCGAGGATCACCACGCTATTCGCAATATTGTGCAATTTGCGGCAACGCGACGTCTTGGCGGCAAACAGGCTCTCGAAGAACTGTACCGCTGTGGTGACGACAATCGGCGCATCCCAGTTCTCGCTATCTCGTCGTAGCTTGTCGATGGTGAGGCGGTCGTGTCGGCTGCCGGCGTCGAAGGCGCTGTGGTGCTCCAAGACCGCCGCCTCGCCGTGCTCCCCCAAGGCCTCGCGAAACACCGCAGCGTTCTGCTCTACGATGCTGGTGAACGGGATCACGTAGATCACCCGATCCATGCCGTGTGCGATGGCATGATCGAGGGCAAAAGCTAATGAGGCCAGCGTCTTGCCACCCCCTGTGGGCACCGTCAACGTGAACCGGCCGGGCCGCTTCTCAGTTTGTGAACGCACGTGCGAGAGTATCTCGCCGCGCTGTCGGTTGACGTCGCTGTCTGCCTGGAAGGTGGCCAGGCGTTGATTCAAGGCATCACGCAGCACTTCAAGGGATGCTCCCCCACCACGAGCAAGGGGCCTGCCCACCTCCTGGATGGCATAGAAGCGTTCGGTATCGATGAAGTCGGCGTCGACCAGGCAGGAAAAGACCATTCGCGCTAGGAACGCGACCTGGAAGTGAAAGCGCTCACGGCGCCACTCGAAATATGGCGGCGGCACCAACTCGGCGGGAAGGGCTATCTCCTGCTCCCAAACGGGGTCCAAGTCCGGGAGATCCGCCTCCAGGCGATTTTTCAGCGGCGTTCTCTCGCCAATATCCCTGCCATTGGCCAGTCCTGCATGGTGACCGGCGATCAAGTAGGCAAGCAGATAGCCAAGCTGGGGATAGCGTTCGATCGCGATATGCGCGCCAGCCGTGGAATGATCGACACGCTCCGGCGAGCCGTCCAGGCGCCGTTGGAAAGGAGCGGTGTACTTGCCGACATCATGGAGCAATCCAGCGGCTTCTCCCCAGGCCGCCGCACCGAACCGGTCAGCGCGATCTGCTGCGAGATGGCCAACCATCTTCAGGTGACCTTCCAGCGTTTGCCAGCCGGACTTGTCGGGTGACGGGGTGGAGTGTGCGTAGAACATGCTTCCCTGCCAATATTCATGATCACCTTACACAGCTAAGCACCCCTAAGCACTCCTCGCCACCCGCTAGCTTTATCACCACCATTCACTTGCACTCAGGGCTGACTTGGATCATGACAATTCATCAGGGTTGCCGAACTCCCACACCAAGCAAAACCACAATCGCCAGCCCCTGGATCATGGATCGGCTGGTCTTGAGCGCATAAAAAGCAGCGGCGCAGTCCTTCGGGAGATAGCACGAACTGCGCCGCCGGTAACTCACCCTTCGCCCTCGAGGCCTCCTGGCGCCAGGCTGGGATCCACCTCGCTCATGTCCGGAAGCTTGTGCGCGATGCCCTTGTGGCAGCTGATGCAGGTTTCGCCCTGCTCTTCGGCCTGCTGGTGGCGGCGCAGGGCGCGGTCCGTCTGGTCCATGTAATCCATGTACTCGAAGTCGTGGCAGTTGCGGCATTCTCGCGAGTCGGTGCGCTCCATGGTGTCCCACACGCGTTGGGCGAGTTCGAGGCGCTTGGCCTCGAATTTCTCGGGGGTGTCGATGCTGCCCAGCGCCTTGTGCCAAAGCTCGCGGCTGGCGACGATCTTGCGCACCATCTTGGGTCCCCAGGCGTCGGGCACATGGCAGTCGGAGCAGGTGGCCCGCACGCCGGTGCGGTTGGCGTAGTGGCCGGTCTGCTTGTATTCGGGATAGACGTTGTCGCCCATCTCGTGGCACGAAACGCAGAAGGCTTCCGTGTTGGTGGCCTCCACCACCGTGTGAAAGCCGCCCCACAGCACGATGCCGGCAACGAGGCCCACGGCCAGCAAGCCACCCAGCGAGTAGCGCGCACTGGGCCGCCGCAGCGCCGCCCACCAGCGCCGCGGCCCCCGCTTCGGCGTCGTATCCTTGTCTCTTTGGTCCTTGGACATAGCAAGCTCCCCCTTTTGCCCGGATGCCACTGGTCATGGTTCGTCGCGCTCGGCGGCGGTGCCGCTCACTCGGCGCGCAGCGTCTGCAGCGGCTGGAACAGGTTGTCGATCAGCGGCTTGGCATCCGCTTGCGGTACATGGCACTGGTTGCAGAAGTAGTAGCGCGAGGAGATGTTGGACTGGTCGTTGCCGTCGCGGTCCTGGAAGTGGGTGCGGCTGACCTTGGGCGCCAGTTCGCGACGATGATTCGCCCAGCTGTGGCACGACAGGCAGCGGTTGGCGCGGGTATCGATCTGGTAGCGCTCCACCTCGTGGGGCACTAGCGGTGGCTGCTGCACATAGTTGCGCGCATAGCGCTCCCCTTCCTCGATGCGGTGTACCTGCGGCGGCAGGTCGCCGGCGTCCAGCGGCTTGGCGCCGCGCAGGGATTCCATCTCTTCTCCCCAGGCGAGCGATGCCATCAGCGAGACGATGACGAGCAGCAGGCCGGGCCAGCACGCCCGGACGTTCATGCGGGTGCGGTTCATGGAGCTATCTCCCTCTTGTGACGATCACGGGTAGGCTCGGTAGCGACGAAGCGGCTGCCGAAAGCGAAGACGTCCTGGCTGCAGACATCGATGCAGCGGGCGCAATTGGTGCACTGCGCCGAGCGGATCACCGCACTGGCGCTCTCGTCGCGGGGCTTGAGTGCCGGCGAGATCACTTGTGGCTCGGGGCAGACGGCATAGCAGTCCATGCAGTCGTCGCAGCGCTCGCGACCGCCGGCGTTGACGCGCAGCAGCGCAAGGTGCCCCGGCAGGCTGTAGAAGGCGCCCATGGGACACAGGTGGCTGCACCAGCCGCGGCGGGCGACCAGCAGGTCGAACAGGAAGATCGCCACGATCACACCCCACGCCAGGCCGATGCCGAACACCAGGCTACGAAACACGATGGAAACGGGGTTCACCCACTCCCAGGCCAGGCTGCCCGTCACCAGGGCCATCGCCAGCGTAGCGGCGAGCAGCCAGTAGCGCGTGGACCGCGAGAACTTGGCGGTGTGGGTGATGCCCAGGCGGCGGCGCAGCCAGGCGGCCGTGTCGGTGACCGCGTTGATCGGGCACACCCAGGCGCAGTACACCCGCCCGCCGAGCAGCAGGTAGGCGCTCAGCACGATCAGCGCTCCGACCCAGGCCGTCACACCCACCGCATGGCCGGCGGCCAGCGACTGCACCAGCAGGTAGGGGTCGCTGAGCGGCAGCACGCCGAGCGTCAGGCTGGAAGCGAGGTTGCCCTTGACGATCCACCACCCGGCCAGGGGCCCGAGCAGGAACAGGCCCAGCACGCTGGCCTGGGTGAGCCGCCGCAGCACCAGGAAGCGGTGGGCAGGCCACCAGCCTCGCTCGCGGGCCATGCGCCGGCCGGGGCGTTCTTGTCTAGCCATCGCCACTCTCCAGTCCTCGGTTCAAGGTATCGAGCGCGTCGTCGCCATAGGGCTCGGCAGGCGGCTCTCCCCGGGGCATCAGGCCACCGTCGTCGAGCTGGTAGTCCACGCCCTCGGGCAGGTGGTAACGGTGCTGCTCGTCCGGGGCGAGCAGGCTCTCGCCGGCACGCTCCTTCTCGTCGAGCCCGAAACGGTAGTGCTCGCCCAGGCCGCCCTTGGCCAGCGAGAGCGGCAGCACCTTGATGGCCGCCTCTTCGGTGATGCAGGCGTGCTCGCACTTGCCGCAGCCGGTGCAGGCCGTCGAATGCACGACCGGTACGAACTGCGAATGCTGCCCGGTACGCAGGTTGTGCCGCTGTTCCAGGGTGATCGCCTCGCCTCGTACCGGGCAGACGTTGAAGCACACCTCGCAGCGCAAGCCCTGAAAGGCCAGGCAGGTTTCCTGATCCACCACCACCGCCAGGCCCATGCGCGCCTCGTCGATGTCGGTGAGGGCCGGGTCCAGGGCCTCGGTGGGGCAGGCCTCCACGCAGTAGATCGGGTCGCACATCTCGCAGGGAATCTCACGCGCCACGAAATAGGGCGTGCCCGTCGGTGCGGCCGGATCGCCCAGCTCGGCCAGGCGCAGGGTGTCGAAGGGGCAGTCGCGTACGCACAGCCCGCAGCGTACGCAGGCCGAGAGGAAGTCCGCTTCGGCCAGTGCCCCGGGGGGCCGCAGGGCATGCGGCGCCAGCGGTGCCGCGCTGCGCGAGTAGAGGCCCACGCCCATGCCCACCAGCGCCGCACCGCAGGCGGTGCCCGCCATTCTGGCGAGAAACCGGCGCCGGGCGGGTGCCGCCGGCGCGTGCCGGGCCTCACCCTTGCTGCCCGATGGCTCTGGCTTGCGCGCTGTCATCGCTTTCCCTCCCACTCTCACGGCCGGTGGCACTGCCATGCGCTCGCAGGGGCAAGCCCGGCAGAGCCACCGATGCGGCTCACACGGCGACCACCTTGGCGGCGCATTTCTTGAAGTCGGTCTCCTTGGAAAGCGGGCAGGTGGCGTCCAGAGTCAGCTTGTTGACCAGGCGCCCCTCATCGAAGAAGGCGATGAACACCAGTCCCTCGGGCACCTTGTTGCGCCCGCGGGTCTCCACCGTGGCCGTCACCTCGCCGCGTCGGGTCTGTATCTTGGCGGCCATGCCGCGGCGCAGGTCGCGCTTCCTGGCATCGGCTTCGTGCATGTAGAGCAGGGCGTTGGGCTGAGCGCGGTGCAGCTCGGGCACCCGGCGGGTCATGCTGCCGGTGTGCCAGTGCTCCAGCACGCGGCCGGTGCACAGCCACAGATCGTATTCGTCGTCCGGCACTTCGGCCGGCGGCTCGTAGGGCGCGGAGATGATGCGCGCTCGCCCGTCGGGATTGCCGTAGAACTGCACCCCGGCGCCTTCGGGCACGTGCGGATCGTAGCCCTCGCGGTAGCGCCACAGGGTCTCCTTGCCGTCGATGACCGGCCAGCGCAGGCCGCGCACGCGGTGGTAGTGGTCGAACTCGCCCAGCTCGTGGCCCGGCTTGGGCCCCTCCAGCGAGAAGCGCCGATACTCTTCGTAAAGCCCCTTCTGCAGATAGAAGCCGAAGTGCTCCATTTCGTCGTTGTCGTACTGGTTGCCGGTCTCGTCGACGACCACCTGCTTGGGGAAGGCATCCACCTGGCCGTTGGTGAAGAGAATCTCGTAGAGCGTCTTGCCGCGCAGCTCGGGGGCCTGATCGAGCAGTTCCGCGGGCCACACTTCCTCGGTGCGGAAGCGCTTGGAGAACTCGACGATCTGCCACAGGTCGGAGCGCGCCTGGCCCGGCGCCTTGACCTGCTGGCGCCAGAACTGACCGCGCCGCTCGGCGTTGCCGTAGGCGCCTTCCTTCTCCACCCACATGGCGGTGGGCAGCACCAGGTCCGCCGACATGGCGCTGGCCGTGGGGTAGGGGTCGGAAACCACCACGAAGTTCTCGGGATTGCGCCACCCCGGGAGGATCTCGTCGTTGATGTTGGGCCCGGCCTGCATGTTGTTGGTGCACATCGCCCAGTAGCAGTTGAGCTTGCCGTCGTTGAGCATGCGGCTCTGCAGCACGGCATGGTAGCCGGGCTTGTCGGGAATGGTGCCCTCGGGCAGCTTCCACACCTTCTCGGCGAAATCGCGGTGCGCCTCGTTCATCACCACCAGGTCGGCAGGCAGGCGATGGGCGAAGGTGCCCACCTCGCGGGCCGTGCCACAGGCGGAGGGCTGGCCGGTGAGCGAGAAGGGGCTGTTGCCCGGCTCGGAGATCTTGCCCATCAGCAGGTGAACGTTGTAGACGAGCCCGTTCACCCAGGAGCCGCGGGTATGCTGATTCATGCCCATGGTCCACAGCGACATCACCTTGCGGTTGGGGTCGGCATAGGCCTGGGCCAGGCGCTCCAGCTGACGCTTGGGCACGCCGGAGAGCTCGTGGACATAGTCCAGCGTGTACTCGCTGACCGACTCGGCATACTCCTCGAAGCCGATCTCGGTGAGCGCTCCCGACCCCGCATTGGCCGCTTCCTGCTCGCGCGGATCTTCGGGGCGCAGCCCATAGCCGATATCGGTGGCGGTACGATGGAAGGTGACGTGGGCCTCGATGAAGTCGCGGTCGTAGGCCTCGTTCTCGATGATGTAGTTGGCGATGTAGTTGAGGATCGCCAGGTCGGTCTGCGGCTTGAAGGTGATGCCCTCGTCGGCCAGCTCGAAGCTGCGGTGCTGGTAGGTCGACAACACCATCACTTCCGTGCCGGGCTTGGTGAGGCGGGTATCGGAGAGACGCGACCACAGGATGGGGTGCATCTCGGCCATGTTGGAGCCCCACAACACGAAGGTGTCGGCGTGCTCCAGGTCGTCGTAGACGCCCATGGGCTCGTCCGAGCCGAAGGCGCGCATGAAGGCCACCACCGCCGAGGCCATGCAGTGGCGGGCATTGGGATCGATGTTGTTGGAGCGCAGCCCCGCCTTCATCAGCTTGACCGCAGCGTAGCCCTCCCACACCGTCCACTGACCGGAGCCGAACATGCCGACCGAGGTGGGGCCTTTCTCCTTCAGAGCGGCCTTCCATTTATCGGCCATGATGTCGAAGGCTTCGTCCCAGCTCACCGGGGTGAATTCGCCCTCCTTGTCGTAGCGGCCGTTGCGCTTGCGCAGCAGCGGCTGCTGCAGGCGGTCGGCACCGTAGAGGATCTTGGCGAGGAAGTACCCTTTGATGCAGTTGAGGCCGCGGTTGACCGGCGCATCCGGATCGCCCTGCACGGCCACCACCCGGCCATTCTGGGTGCCCACCAGCTCGCTGCAGCCGGTGCCGCAATAGCGACACGGCGCCTTGTCCCAGCGGATCTCGTCGCGGCTGCCCGCCACCGCCTGGCTCATGCCGGGCAGCGTCACGCCGGCTGCCGATGCCGTGGCGGCAATGGCACTGGTCTTGATGAACTCTCGTCGCGTCTGTTCCATGTCACGCCTCCTCAACGGGATCACGATAGTGGTAAACCAGGGCCGCACACTGGACGTGTTCCAGCCGCTCGAGGCTGCCAAGCGCCTCCTGAGTCTGTTCGTCGGTCTCCGCTTCCAGCGTGACCACCAGTTGGCCGGCCGGTGTCTGCGCATGCACTTCCACGCCGGTCAGCGTTTCGAGACGCTGCTGCAAATGGACAGAACGCCCCGGCGATGCCGTTACCAGAACCCCTGAAATGTTCATTTCCCCCTCCACGCTTGGTATCGCGCGATCGCGCCATGTCGGGCGCTATCATTCTCGGTTCGAAAAGCACGGCGATACGGTTTTTCCCCACCTTTCCTTACGAAAATTTTCCGCAATTCGGCTGTCGACAAACTCTCCGAGCGCCCCAGTGCTTTTCGCCAAAAACCGCAAAAACCGACATGTCGTATCGAGTTTTCACCGCCCTAACGCGTCATTCATGGCACTAATGAACACTCTAAAGGGGTCATGGCACCCTCATACCTTGACCACCATCAAGAGCGTTAGATGGAAATGGCATTTGAAAAACATTGACAGGCATCAACAGACGATAAAAACCCGACTGTTTTCATCGGGTTAAAAAAAGAGCGACTTGGATTAAAACGAATCATCTCAGCCGGTTATGAAAGCTGCACTTCCATAGGTAGTATTCTAAAATGGCCTCCTAACCCTTTAGAGGTACCTCCAATTATCCGGCTTGAAAAAACTAAAGAGACACTGGATTCGTCGCTCGCATTTCTTCGCTGGTTGAGCATCGATATTCCAAACGATGCCCTACCAAAATACTTGGAAAAATCCCTGCGAGAGACATAGCGAGACGGCATTCATTCACCCGTGACTTGCGGTCCCCTGGCCCGCCTCGGCATGATGGCCAGGAACTCCGCTCCCCTGACGAGGCCCCAATGACGACGCTATTCACTCGCCTACAGGAAGTCGCATCTCCCCGCATCGGCCTGGGCGCCATGAACCTCTCCCACGGCTACGGTCAGCCGGTGCCGGAAGCCGAGGCGGTACGCGCCTTGCACGAAGCCTTCGAGATGGGCTACCGCCACTTCGATACCGCCACCCTCTACGGCGCCACCGCCAACGAACGGGTGGTGGGCAAGGCGCTCGCCGCCAGGCGCAGCGAGATCCTGCTGGCCAGCAAATGCGGCCTGTTCAGCGACCCGCAAACCGGCCGTCGCACCATCGACGGCCGCCCCGAGACGCTGCGCCGGCAGTGCGAGGAAAGCCTCGAACGCCTGCGCACCGACCATATCGATCTCTATTACCTGCACCGCTGGGACAAGGGCGTGCCCATCGAAGAGAGCGTCGGCGCACTGGCACGCCTGGTGGAGGAAGGCAAGATAGGAACGGTGGGTCTTTCCGAGGTATCGGCGGCCACCCTGCGCCGGGCGCGAACCGAGCACCCCATCGCCGCGGTGCAGTCGGAGTATTCGCTGTGGACCCGCAACCCGGAGATTGCGGTGATCGAGGCGTGCCGTGAGGCGGGCACGGCGCTGGTGGCTTTCAGCCCGCTGGGCCGTGGATTTCTGGCCGGAGCCATCCAGGATCCGGAACGCCTGGCGGAAAACGACATGCGCCGCAGCATGCCGCGCTTCAGCACCGACAACTATCCGCGCAATCTGCGCTTGCTGGCCGAGCTCGAAGCCGTGGCGAGAGAGCTCGATGTCACCAGCGGGCAACTCTCTCTGGCCTGGCTACTAGCCAAGGGCGACGACATCCTGCCGATCCCGGGGTCACGCTCCATCGACCACATGCGCGAGAACCTGGCGGCGGAAAGGCTCCGGCTGGATATGGCCACCGTCGCCCGGCTGGACGCCATCATGACGCCTGAGCGGATCGTGGGCGAACGCTACGGCGAGGAGCAGCTGGCCCAGGTCGATACCGAAGCGTTCGCATAGACGACGTCAACCGTTCAGCCACCAGACGCCGGCATTGAGGTAGGCAGCAAGGCTGACCCACGCCAGATACGGGGCCAGCAGCCAGGCGGCGAGCGGCGAAACGCCGGCAAAGCGGCGAATGGTCAGCACGATCAGCGCCCACAACAGCAGCAGATCCGCCAGCGCCAGTCCCATCCAGTGCAGGCCGAAGAACAGCGGCGACCACAGGGCGTTGGCCGCCAGCTGAGCGACGAAGGGCCACAGCACCGTAACCCGCTGCCCCGCCGGCGCGACCCGTGTGGCCCGCCAGGCGGCCAGTGCCATCAGCAGATAGAGCAGGCTCCAGGCAATGGGAAAAGCCAGGTTCGGTGGGGTGAACGGCGGTTTGGCGAGGCTGGCATACCACTCGCCGGGAGGGGTGAAGATGCCCGTCAACGCGGCGAGACCAACCAGCAACAGCCAGGCGAGAAGCAGAGAAAAGGAGCGAATCGGGCGAGGTGGCATGGTGGACATCCATTGCGAGTCGAAGCTGAAGCACGGCCTGCTAGGCTATTAAGATTCTATTCGCCGTTGCGGAGTGCCGTCATGCACCGTCTACCCCTTTGCTGTCTATGCCTGCTGCTCGCCCTGTCGATATCGACGCCCTTGCTAGCCCAGTCACCCCGCGCGGAATACCGCGCCTACGAGCAAGCCCTGGCGGATGGCGCCCGCCAGGCCGACTACTGGCAGGCGGGCTGGGCGACGGTCTACGCCGGGAGCCTGGCCGTGAATGCGTGGCAGGCGAGCGAAGCCAGTGATCGCGACGACCGCTACGACGCCCGCATCGGGGTGGTCAAGTCGGCGCTGGCGCTGGGCGGCGTGCTCACCGACCCGCAACCGCATCCGGCGGCCTACCGCGCATTGCGAGAAGGCGCTGACGATGTCGAAGGGGCCCGGCGACTGCTCGAAAGCGTGGCGGCGGAAGAGCGGCGGCGCCGAAGCTGGCAGGCTCGCCTGAATTCGCTGGCCGTGAACGCCGTGGCCGGCCTGGTGATCGGCGTGGGCGACGGCCGCGGCCGCGACGGCGCGCTCAACTTCGCCACCGGCATGCTGATCGGCGAACTGCAGCTGCGCACCCAGCCGCACCAGGCCACGGCCGCCATCAACCGTTTCCAGCCCGTCGACGTCTCGTTCGGTGACATCCGCCTGGAGGGAGAGTACGCCTGGCTGGTGGGGCCGAATCAGCTCGGCGTGGCGGTGCGCTACTGACGCACGAAGGCCGCACCCCGAGGGGTGCGGCCCTTTCCTGGAGCCGCCTGAAAGGCCGGCTCAGTCGCCGATGGCTGCCGTGTAGGCGTCGGGCGTTTCGCGCTCGACCCACAACGGGTTGCTCCAGGCGGTGTCGCCGTCCCGGTCGTCGACTTCCACGGCGACCCAGCCTTCGGTTTCCTCGCCCAGCGTCAGCGTCAGCTCGGCTTGGCGCCCATCCAGCTCGACGCTTTCCAGCACCTCGCCGCCAGGGCCGATCAGCCGCGCCTCGGCCAGGCCGTCCACGGCCTCTGCGTCGAGCTTCCAATCAAAGGTTTCGCCCTCGGTCAGGCGCAGGGTGTCGCCGAACAGGCCGTTGCGCGGATAGAGCAGCGGCCCCTGGGTGGCGTAGCCGTGGCCATCCTTGATCGCCCGGGCGAAGGCGCGTGGCGTCAGCTCGCCGGGCACCCGGGCCATCATACGGATTCGACCGGTGAGGTCGTTCCAGGCATCGTGGGTATCGGTGCCGGCAGTAAAGTAGATCCGCGTCCCCTGGTCCCAGAGGTTGTGGGCCGTGGCACGGGTCGGCGCGTTGTCGACCTCGGCGTTGAGCTCGAGCAGGTCGAAGCCTGCCGTGAAACCGCCGGGCACGCTGTCACCGGCCAGGTTGCGCAGGTAGCCGTAGTCGTTGAACGGGTGATTCAAGGGGATGACCTCGGCGTTGAGACGCCGGGCATCGGCGAGAATCTCCTGCACGCTGTCGGTACCCGGATCCACCTCGAGTTCGCCGCCCAGATCGATGGGGAAGGGGTTGATGTGACCCCAGGAGGGCGACACCTCGACGGAGGGAATGAAGGGCACGCCACGCCGCTCGGAAAGCGCCTGGAACTCCGCATGATTGACCGTGGAGTCGTGATCGCTGATGAAGGTCAGGTCGAGGTCGGTGGCCAGTTGGGCGCGCACTACCATCTCCGGCGGCGTGGTACCTTCCAGAATGTTGGCGTGGTGGTGCAGGTCACCGCCGTACCATGCTTCGTCGTTGGGCTCGGCGAGCCGCTCGATCTCCAAGTTCTCTTCCACCGTCTCGCCGGAGGCCAGGCTCACCTCGAGTTCCTGTTGCTCGGCGGTGAAGCCGGCACCGGCATCGACACTGAGCCGATAGTCACCGGGCGCCAGCGCCAGTTCGGCACGGCCCACCGGCTCCAGCTCGGTGAAGAAGGTCTGCTTGCCGAGAAACTCCACCGGTGGCTGCTGGCCCTCGAGGATCGCCAGACGGGCATCGCGCGGCTCACCGCTGCCGGCCTCGCGCACCTCGAGGCTGAGCGTACCGGGGCCCTGCAGGCCGTCGAAGTCGAGTGTCCGTTCGTCGTCCGCACCGACTTCCAGGCTTACCGGCTCGCTATTGGCGTGGCCCAGAGCCGTGGCATAGGCGTCGTATTCACCCGCAGGCAGCTCGATGGCGAACTCGCCTTTCTCAGCCAGCGTCCAGGCGTAAGGGTGGCCCTCCTTCTCGATCATCACCAGGCCATCCGGCGGCGCCTCGCCCCGATCGTTGCTCAGGCTGCCGCTGAGGCGTCCGGTGTCCTCGCCGCGACGTTCGGCCTCGGCCGCCACCACCGGCGCCAGATCGCCGTCGGGCACCACCTGCAGCCAGCCCTCGAAGGTACGCGACTCGCCCGGGGCCAGGTCGTGCTCCCGATACATGTCCTGGCCTTCGTAGTTGACGCGGTCGAAGTAGGGGGCATGCAGGGCGAATACCCAGTCGCGGTCGTAGGCCACCATGCGATCGCTGAGCGCGTCTTCGGCGGTGGTTTCCTTGGCATCGCCGAGACCGGGAATGCCGAACAGGTAGCCGGTATCCGGCCACAGGGTGAAGCCGGAGCGAATCGCGTCCAGCGACTCGTCGCCGGCATTCTCGAGCTCGGTCTCGAGATGGATGCGATCGCTACCGGCTTCCAGGGTGTAGGTGGTGGTCACCCAGGCATCGGCCCAGTTGCGACGGATGCGCACCACGGCTCGCTCGGGAGAATCCTCGACGACCTCAACCTCCTTGCCATCGTTGGGCCAGGAGGACCAGTTGTTGGGGATGAAATCGGCGAAGGCGATGCGATCCAGGTCGACCTCGCCCTCCTTCACGGCGGCCAGGTCCACCAGGGTGCCGCGCGGCACCCCCCAGGGCGGACGCGACTCCACGGCGATGGCGAAGGCCAACCGGTCGTTGGCGACGGTCAGGTCCTCCTCAGCCAGCGCTTCGCCATCGGGGATGTCGGTGGCGCCACGGGTGATGCTGACATCGGCCTGGGCAACGGGAATACCGGTCAGAAGGCCGGCCAGTACCAGACGATGGACTCGCTGGTTCATCAGGGCTTCTCCTTTTTTATGACTGGTTGTCATCGAAATGTCACACGGCCAGGGTGATTTATTTTGAATGAACATTCAAATAATCAAGAACCAGGCCGCTTCGCTGACAAGGGATTCCACCCCAACAGCCACGCGGTGAAGCGCTCCACCTCGGGGTCGCCCTGACGATGGCGCCGGCAGGCCAGCCAGTAATGGCACCCCGTGCTCACCTGATGCTGCCCCAACCGCTCTAAGGTGCCCGCCGCCAGGCGGGCATCGACCAGGTGGCGGGTGCCCAGCGCCACGCCCTGACCGTGCTCGGCGGCATCCAGCAGCAGGGAATAGCTGTTGAATACCGCTTCGCGCACGGGCACTGCCTCCTCCATGCCCATCGCGGCGAACCAGCGGCCCCAGTTGACCCAGTTGGGCTCGATGCGCTCGAAGTCGAGCAAGCGATGCTCGAACAATGCCTCGGGCCCCGCGAGATCACGACCGTGCCG
The DNA here is from genome assembly GCF_900100195.1 of Billgrantia gudaonensis. Classification (GTDB taxonomy): domain Bacteria; phylum Pseudomonadota; class Gammaproteobacteria; order Pseudomonadales; family Halomonadaceae; genus Halomonas; species Halomonas gudaonensis. The sequence continues at coordinate 330,535 of NZ_FNES01000002.1, read as the reverse complement.
ATCCAGGTAAGCCGGTGCTGCGACGGGAAACAGGCACTCCTCGAACAGCGGCACCAATACCCAATCCTGGCGGGGCGGGCTGTCGTAGAGGATGGCGATGTCGATGTCGTCGGCAACCAGATCGCTACTGTGATCGCTGGTGACCAGGCGGCAATGAATGGACGCCGCCGGATGGCGACGCCAGAAAGCATGCATGGCGGGGCTCAGCCAGAGATGCGATACGGCGGTATTGGCGGCCAGGCTGAGGTCCAGAGTGGCTTGCGGCGCGCTGACGGTTTGCACGGCATCCACCAGATAGCTGAGCGCGGCGTTGACCCTCTCCTGCAGCTGTTCGCCTTGCCGGGTCAATGCCACCCCTCGTCCCGCTCGGCGAAACAGCGCCGTTTCCAGATAGGCCTCCAGTGCCCTGACCTGTTGACTCACGGCCGCCTGGGAGACGTGCAGTTCGCGAGCCGCCCGCGAAAAGTTCTGCTGGCGGGCGGCCGCCTCGAAAACCAGCAGGGAGTACAGCGGCGGGAGTCGGTGGCGAAAGCTTTTCATCAGATTATCTTATTAGTTTCGATAACAAGGTAAGCCATACACTGACATCTTAGGGACCCATAGACTAACGGAACAGCCAAATTCAAAGCTCAGCTTATCGAAAGCCCTTTTCAGCGAGTCCCTATGCCCTTGATCGATTGGCACGCCGAACGCAGCGACCGTACCCCGCTGGAAGTGGAGGAACCCGCTTCCACCATCGACCTGGTCGCGGTGCGTCGCTACCGCCTGGCCAGGGTGAGAGAGCAGATGCGTGGCCTCGGCATCGGTGCCGTGATCCTCTCCGACCCGATCAACATTCGCTATGCCACCGGGGCACGCAACATGCAGGTGTTCAGCGCCCGCAACGCCCCTGCCCGTTACTGCCTGATCACCGAGCAGCGCGTCATCTTGTTCGAGTTCACCGGCTGCGAGCACCTGGCCCGCGGGCTAGAGACCATCGACGAGGTTCGCCCCGCGCTGACGGCCAGCTTCGTCGCCGCCGGGCCCGAGATTGCGGCCCGTGAAAAAGCCTGGGCCCGCGAGATGGCCGCCCTGATCACCGCCGAGGTCGGTGCCGGCGTACCGGTCGGCATGGAGCGCATGAACGCCGGCAGCGCATTGGCCCTGGCCGCCGAGGGCTTTCCGCTGATGGATGCCCAGCACCCTCTGGAGCTGGCCCGCAGCATCAAGTCGGCTGAAGAGGTCAAGTGTGCCGTCGCCTCGCTGCGCGCCACCGAGGCGGGCGTGGCCGCCCTGCGCGAGGCGATTCGTCCGGGCATCACCGAGAATGCCCTGTGGTCGGTGCTGCACCAAACCATCATCGAACGCAACGGCGACTACTGCGAAACGCGGCTGCTCAATTCGGGCGAGCGCACCAATCCCTGGTTCCAGGAAACCGCCGACAAGCCTCTCGAGGTCAATGAACTGGTAGCCCTGGATACCGATGTCGTGGGCTGCTACGGCTACTACTCGGATTTTTCGCGCACTTTCCATGTCGGCCCGGCACGCCCCTCTCCCGCGCAACGCGAGCTTTACCGACTGGCCCACGAGCAGGTGCACCACAACATGGCCATCATCGAGCCGGGGCTGAGCTTTCGCGAATACGCCGAACGCGCCTGGGACATACCGGCACGCTTCCATGCCAACCGCTACTACCTGTCCGCTCATGGCGTCGGCATGACCGGCGAGTATCCCTACCTCTACCACCGCACCGACTTCCCCGATGCCGGCTACGACGGCGTGATCGAGCCCGGCATGACCCTCTGCGTGGAGAGCTACATCGGCGCCGAAGGCGGCCGAGAGGGCGTCAAGCTCGAGGAGCAGTTGCTGGTGACCGAGACCGGCACCCGGCTGCTGTCGCGCTTTCCCTTCGAGGAAGCGCTGCTGGCGCCCTGACCCATCCTTCCACTTCCGTGACAACAAGGAGATCGCATGACAATGATTCGCCCCCTTTCCCTGAGCATCGTCGGCGGCCTCGCCCTGGCAGGCAGCGGTTTCTCGTCGGTACAGGCCGAGCAGCGCGAGCTGACCATCGGCACCAACAACTGGGCCGAGAACGTCGCCGTGGCCAACATGTGGAAGCTGGTCCTGGAAGAGGAGCACGGCTACGACGTCAGCCTGCAGGATGCCAGCAAGAGCGTCATCTACAGCGGCCTGGCCAATGCGGATTTCGATATCTCGCTCGAGATCTGGCTGCCCGTCACCGATGCCGAGTTCCTGGCCCCCCATGAAGAGCGCATCGACGTTCACGACGGCTGGTACGAAGGTACGGGGCTGGGGCTGGTCGTCCCCAGCTACGTGGACATCGACACCATTCCCGAGCTGGCCGACAGCGCAGACGAGTTCGACTACCAGGGTCGGCCGACCATCCTCGGCATCGACTCCGGCTCGGCCATCGCCGGGCTGACGGAAGACGCCATCGCGGAGTACGACCTGCCGCTCGAACAGGTCAACAGCTCCGACCCGGCCATGATGGCCGCGCTGGACGACGCCATCTCCCGCGAGGAGCCGCTGGTCGTGACCCTGTGGAGCCCGCACTGGGCCTTTGCCGAGTACGATCTGAAGTACCTCGAGGACCCGAAGGGCGTCTACGGCGAGAGCGAAACCATCTACTGGTTTTCGCGCAAGGATTTCGCCAGCGACGACCCCTGGCTCACTGCCGTCCTCGATGCCTGGGAAATGGACGACGACAGTCTCGGCGGCCTGATGGCCGAGATCGAGCAGCGCGACGACCCGGTGGCCGGCGCTCGACATTGGATCGAGGAAAACCGCGACCTCATCGACGAGTGGGTCGCTGCAGGCGAGGCAGCGACAGCCGACGACTGACCCCTTCGTTGCCCCACCAGGAGGGCCGAGGCGATCTCGCCGTCATGCCGTCTGCCAAGTATCCGGCATGGTTGGCACCGCCGAGGCCCTCTCGACTGCCCCTGCGGAAGCTGTCCAGCGCCTGAAACGAGCATGGTCATTTCATGGCTTGTTATGTTATAACCTCCTGCGCAGATTGATGGAGGTCAGCATGGCGCACCAACGACATCGGCACCGCCCGGAAGGGCCGTGCCATTTCTCCCTGATGTCGCTCTCCGCGACGCGACGGCTGCTGCTGGTCGCTACCCCGTTGGCCGGCCTATGGCTGGCGGTCAGCTGGGCTGCAGGATGGTGGAGCTGATGGCGACACCCACCGAGGGCCCGCGCCTGCAGCTGGACGACCTACAGCTCGCCCAGGGCAATCGCACCGTGCTCCAGCATGTCGACGGCGCTTTTCGCGACGGCGCCATCACCGCTCTGGTGGGCGCCAACGGCACGGGCAAAAGCACCCTGATACAGGGCATCATGGGCCTCCTCAAGCCGGTCGCCGGCCGCGTGCGCTGCCGCGTGTCCAAGGAGCGGCGGGCCTGGCTACCCCAGCAGCTGGCACTCGACCTCACCTTCCCGATGAGCGTGGAGGAGCTGGTGATGACCGGCAGCTGGCCTAGCCACGGCGCCCTCAAGGGCTACTGCGCCGCCCATTACCGGCGCGGGCGCGAGGTCATGGCACGCTTGGGCATCTCGCACCTGGCACACCGGCCGCTGGGCGAACTCTCCGGCGGGCAACGCCAGCGCGCGCTGATCGGCCGTACCCTGATGCAGGAAGCCGAGCTGCTGCTGCTCGACGAACCCTTCGCCAACGTGGATGCCGAGACTGTCGACGTACTGACCACGGTGCTGCGCGACATGGCCGACAGCGGCGCGACCCTCATCGTGGTGCTCCACGACACCGAACAGCTCGCCCGTCTCGCCGACGAGGTGGTGGTACTGTCTCACGGCCACGCCCACTGGACCTCCACCGAGGCGGTACTCAAGGGGCACGGGCCGGCGTCGCCGGTGGCCCCCATGTCGCTGGGCCTATCGGGGGTGAGCGCATGCTAGCCCTGCTCGATGCCTGGCTTCTGGCTCCCTTCGATTACGGCTTCATGCGTCGCGCCCTGGTCGCCGGTTTGGCACTGTCGCTGGCCGCCCCGCCGCTGGGCGTCTTCCTGATGCTGCGCGGCATGAGCCTGATCGGCGACGCCATGGCTCATGCCATCCTGCCCGGCGTGGCGCTGGGCTTTCTGCTCGCCGGTTTCTCGCTGCCGGCGATGAGTCTCGGCGGCGTGCTCTCGGGCCTACTGGTGGCGATGCTCGCCGGAGGCGTGTCGCAGATGACCGGCCACCGCGAAGACTCCGCCATGGCCAGCTTCTTTCTGATCTCGCTGGCCGCCGGAGTGATGCTCGTCTCGCTGGGCGGCAGCAGCGTCGACCTCACCCACGTGCTGTTCGGCTCGGTGCTGGCGGTCGATTCCACCGCCCTGCTGCTGATCGCCGCCATCAGCAGCGTGATCGTGGTCACGCTGGCCACGATCTTCCGCGCCCTGGTGGTGGAGAGCCTCGACCCGCTCTTCCTGCGCGGTCAGGGAGTGCACGCCAGCCTGGTTCACGGCATCTTCCTCGGCCTGCTGGTGCTCAACCTCACCGCTGGTTTCCAGACGCTGGGCACGCTGATGGCGGTGGGACTGATGATGCTGCCGGCCACCACGGCACGCTTCTGGAGCCAGCGCCTGGAGGGCTTGATCGGCATCGGCATCGGCATCGGCATGGCAGCGAACGTCTGCGGTCTGCTGCTCTCCTATCACCTGAGCATCCCCTCCGGCCCTGCGATCATCCTGTTCGCCGGCGTCGGCTACCTGGCCTCGGCCCTCTTCGGCCGGCACCACAGCCTCACTGCACGCCTGCGCCGCCGTGCGGCACCGTTGGGCGCCCCGGAACCCCACTGACGATCTCTGCAAGGAGTCCACGCATGCGCACTGTCACCCTCGCCGCCCTGGCCTTCGGCGCCTCGACGCTGCTGGCGCTGCCCAGCGCCCTGGCCGAAGAACGCCTCCAGGTGGTCACCAGCTTCAGCATTCTCGGCGACATGGTCGAGCAGGTCGGCGGCGATCGAGTCAGCGTGACCTCGCTGGTCGGCCCCGACAGCGACACCCATGTCTACTCGCCCAGCCCCCGCGATGCACGCGCCCTGGCCGAGGCCGACCTGGTGGTGTTCAACGGCCTGCGTTTCGAAGGCTGGATGGAGCGGCTGATCGATTCCAGCGACTATGCCGGTCCCCGGGTGACCGCAAGCGACGGCATCGAACCGCTGGACGTTGCCGGTCATGACGACCATGGCCACGATGACCATGGGCACGGCCATGACGATCACGCCGACTCGGACGCGCATGACGACCACGCGCATGGCGACCAGGATCCCCACGGCTGGCAGGATCTGAGTCAAGGCGTCGTCTACGTGAGCAACATCCGCGACGGCCTGATCGAGGCCGACCCAGCCAACGAAGCCAGCTACCGCGAGAACGCCAAGCGCTATATCGGTGAGCTCGAGGCCACCGACGCCGAGATTCGCGAGTGGCTGGCCGAGATTCCCACCGGCACCAGCGTGATCACCGGCCACGACTCCTTCGGCTACTTCGCCAGCGCCTACGGCCTGCGCTTCTTGTCGCCGGTGGGGCTGTCCAGCGAGGCCGAGCCCAGCGCTGCCGACATGGCGCGGCTGATCGACGTGATCCGCGAAGAGAACGTGCACGCGCTGTTCCACGAGAACATGACCAGCCCGGCGATCATCGAGCAGCTCGCCGAGGAGACGGGGCTCTCCATCGCCGGCACGCTGTATGCCGACGCCCTGGCCGTCGAGGGCGAGGCGAGCACTTACCTCGGCATGATGCGCCACAACGCCCGAACCCTGCACGACGCCCTGGCCGAGCCGGGGCATGACGGCCGCGATGACGATCATGGCCATGACGATCATGGTCACGACCACGACCACAGTCATGATCACGATGACCATGAGCACTGACCGCCTAGCCTGAAGGTACCGCCGAGGGATGCCGGATAGCATCCCTTGGTCTTGATAAAAAGCCGTCGCCCCCGCCTCAGACGCTCAGGCGAAGGAATGCTAGACTCAGCATGCCACCATTGGAGTCATCGGCATGCGTTTGACGTCTCATCAGATCTCCACAGTGCTCACCGTTTCACACCGCATTGCCGGCACCGAGGCCGAGGTACGTCTGTTCGGTTCCCGGCTGGATGACAGCCGGCGGGGCGGAGACCTGGATCTGCTAATCATCACGCCACACAGGATGTCGCGCCTGCAGCGCGCCGAGCTCAAGGAAAGTCTCGAAGAGGCCCTCTCCATGCCTGTGGATATCCTCAACTACGTACAGGACAGCCCGCCCACGCCATTCCAGGCCATTGCCTTGGCCCAGGCCCACTCGCTGGACGATGCCGCATGACATCCGACGTACTCGAGGAACAACAGCGCCATCTGGCAAGGCTTCTGGAAGCGATTCAGCGCTGTGCCTGGTTCCTTCATGAGTCGGAGCGCAAGCTCGACTGGCCCATTGACGCCGACTGGCTGGCCAGACACAAGAAGGATGTCGATCTCTTCGAAACCCTGGCCGCCATCAACGAGCGCTTTGCCAAGCTGCAAGACACCCTTGCATCGGCCATGCGCCATACCGCCTTGCTGATGGGCGAGTCCACCGACAGTTTCCTGAAGGTGCTCGCATTCTTCGAGAAGCAAGGCGTCATCGATTCCTTGGAAGGCTGGCAGCGCTGTCGCACGGTGCGCAACATGGCAGCCCATGACTACGATACCGAATACCCGGAGATCGCCGAGCACTTCAACTTGCTGCATCAACAGACGGCCATGCTCTTCCGGGCAGCCCGGCAGTTGATAGCCCTGTGTCATGACCTCCTCGATATTTCGCCCGCCTCCCAGGACTTTTCGACGGAATTCGAGCGCCTCTTCGCCTGAGCATGGCCGACACTCTCCACTGCCAGCCCCCTGACGCGGTATCCTGATGGCGTGACGCACCCACCAGGAGACACGCATGGACGAGACGCAGGACGCGATCATCATCGGCGGCGGCATGGTCGGGGCGGCCGTGGCAGCGGCGCTGGGCCAGGTGGGCATGACGGTGACGCTGATCGAGGGCGGCGCCCCACCGGCGCCCATCGCCGACGGCGAGCCCTTCGACCTGCGCGTCTCGTCGCTGAATCTGGCCTCGCAGCGGCTACTGGAAAGCGTGGGCGCCTGGCCCTTCATTCCCGAGACGCGCCGCTGTCCCTTCCGTCACATCGAGGCCAGCGACGCTGCCGAGCGTCGTCATATCCGCTTCAGCGCCGCCGATCTGGGGCTCGCCGATTTCGGCCACTTCGTCGAGAACCGGATGATTCGCCGCGCCCTGTGGCAGCGCCTGGCCGAGCTGCCCAGCGTCACGACGCTATGCCATGCCAGCCCCACTGCACTGATCCGCGGTGGACAGCACGCACTGGTCGAACTCGAAGACGGTCGCCTGCAGGCCGCTCGGCTGGTGGTCGGCGCCGACGGGGCCGGGTCGCGTACCCGCAAGCTGGCTGGCATCGCCACCCGGGATGCGGATTACCGGCAGCGGGCACTGATCGTCAACGTCCGCACCTGCCGGCCCCAGCAGGACGTGAGCTGGCAGCGCTTCACACCCACCGGGCCCCAGGCCATGCTGCCGCTGCCCGGCCCCCACGCTTCGCTGGTGTGGTACGACACCGACGCGACCACGCGCGAGCGCGAAGCGCTGGATGACGAATCGCTGCGTCAGGCCGTCGAAGCGGCGTTTCCTGCCCGCCTGGGCGGCATCGACGCCGTGCTCGGGCGCGCCAGCTTTGCCATTCGCCGCCGCCACGCCGAGCGCTACACGCGCCGCCGCCTCGCCCTGGTCGGCGATGCCGCCCACGTCATCCATCCGCTGGCCGGCCAGGGGCTCAATCTCGGCTTGCAGGACGCCGCCGAGCTGGCCAGGCAGGTGACCGCCGCCCATGCCGCTGGCGAGGATCCGGGCAGCCGACAGGCATTGGCCGCCTATGCCCGCATCCGCCGCCCCCAGACCCTGGCGATGATGGCCGCCATGGAGACCTTCCACCGGCTCTTCACCGGCCCGGCGCCGCTGCGCCAGGCCGGCTCTGCCGGCCTGGGAGTCGGGGAGCGTCTCGGCATCGCCAAGCAGGGGGTGATGCGCCGCGCCCTCGGCATCTGAAGGACACCCGTCATGCTGGAATTCCGTCAGGTCCGCAAGGCCTACGCCACGCCTCAAGGGCCGCTGCCGGTGCTACGGGGCGTCGATATGTCGCTCGGCCGCGGCGAAAGCCTGGCGCTGATGGGCGAATCGGGCAGCGGCAAGTCGACCCTGCTGCACCTGGCCGCGGGGCTCGACCTGCCCGATGATGGCGAGGTTCGGCTCGCCGGCCAGGCGATCTCCTCGCTCGGCGAACCCGCCCGGGCGCGGCTGCGCCGCGACACCCTGGGGCTGGTGTTCCAGCAGTTCCACCTGGTGCCGAGCCTGAACGTGGCCGACAATCTGCGCCTGCAGGCGCGCCTGGCCGGACGCGAACGCCCTGACTGGTCGACGTATCTCCTGCAGCGCCTGGGGTTGGCGGGACTCGAGACGCGCTACCCGGAGCAACTCTCCGGCGGCCAGCAGCAACGCCTGGCCATCGGTCGCGCCCTGGCACCGCGCCCGTCGTTGCTGCTCGCCGACGAGCCTACCGGCAACCTCGACGAAACCACCGCCGACGCCGTGCTCGCCCTGCTGCGCGAGCTGGTGAGCGAAGCCGACAGCGCCCTGCTGGTGGTCACCCACAGTCCCCGCGTCGCGGCCCCGCTCGACCGCTGCCTGCGCCTGACCCATGGGCGGCTAGGGCCAGCAACGCTCACGGAGCCTGCCAAGTAATGCTCACTGCGCTGGCAACGCTGCTCTCCCACTACCGCCGCCATCCCGGTCAGCTGGTCCTGCTGCTGCTCGGCCTGTGGGTGGCCAGCGCGCTGTGGAGCGGCGTGCAGGCGATCAACGCCTCGGCCCGCGACAGCTACGCCCGCGCCGAAGCGCTGTTCGCCACCGGTCTGGATCGCCTGGAGCGACGCGACGGCGAACCCCTGACCCGCGACGACTTCCTGCGCCTGCGCCGCGCCGGGCTGCCCGTCTCGCCGCTGCTCGAAGGCGAGGTGAAGACGCCGGACGGCTCGCGCCTGACGCTGATCGGTATCGACCCACTCACCCTGACCGGCGACAGCGCCTTCGCCACCGCCGGCAACCGCGGTGAGCTCAGCGGCTTTCTCACCCCGCCCTGGCAAACCCGACTCGCCCCGGATAGCCTCGCTGCGCTGGGCCAGAGTGCCAGCGAAGCCTCTGGTGCCGAACCGCGACTGGCCGACGGCCGGCGCCTGCCACCGCTGGCTCTGGTGTCGAGACTGCCGCCTGACACCCTGGTCATGGACATCGCTGCGGCGGCGAGGCTTCTCGAGCACGGCGAAACGCTCAGCCGACTGGTCGCGGCGCCGGGGGCCCTGCACGAGGCACCATCCGGCTTCCTGCTGACCCGCGCCGACACTCGGCTCGAACCGGGCCAGCTCACCGGGAGCTTCCACCTCAACCTCACCGCCATGGCGCTGCTGGCACTGGTAGTGGGGCTGTTCATCGTCCAGGCGGCGCTGGGCCTGGCGCTGGAGCAGCGCCTGGGGCTGCTGCGCACGCTGCGTGCACTCGGCGTCTCCGCTCGCCAGTTGGTGGGGCTGCTGGCACTCGAGCTGGTGCTGCTCGGTGCGCTGGGAGCGCTTGCCGGCATCGTCAGCGGGGTGTGGTTGGCCCGGCTGCTGCTGCCCGACGTGGCCGCCACCCTGGAGAGCCTCTACGGAGCCCAGGTCGCCGCCGAGCTACGGCTCCCCTGGCACTACTGGCTGGGTGGGCTGGGCGTGACCCTCGGCGGGCTCTTCCTCGCCGGCAGCGGCGTGCTGTGGCGAGCGGCACGGCTCAGCATACTGGGCCTCGGTCAGGCCCAGGCGTGGCGTGCGGGCTTCGTGCGCCAGCTGCGCAGCCTGGCGCTGGCCGGGGCGCTGGTTGCCGTGGCGGGGCTCGCGCTGTGGATCTGGCTCAGCCGTCAACCATCCGGCGAGGGGCTCATCGCCAGCTTCGCGCTGATCGCCGCGCTGCTGCTGGCCAGCGCCCTGTGGCTGCCACCGCTGCTGGGGCTGCTGATCGCCGGCCTGGCCCGGCTGCTCCGTCACCGGCCGCTGGCGCAGTGGGCATGCGCCGACCTGCAGCTTCAGTTGCCGCGACTCTCACTGGCCATGATGGCACTGCTCATCGCGCTTTCCTCCAACCTGGGCATCGGCAGCATGGTGGGGGGCTTTCGCCTCACCTTCCTCGACTGGCTCGACCAGCGCCTGGTCGCCGATCTCTACCTGCGCCCACCGCCGGAACGCTTCGCCACGCTCGAGGCCTGGCTCGACGAACGCGCCGAGGTGGCCGAGACGCTGCCCACCCGCCATGCCGAAGGAACCCTGCGCGAGGCCGAGCGCGATGGCACCGCTCGCCCGCTCGACCGGCCGGTGAGTCTCTACGGCATCACCCCCGGGGCGGCGCTAACTCCCCACTGGCCGCTGCTCGAAACCCAGGCCGGCCGCGACGCTGCCTGGCAGGCCTTTCGCGAGGGGGCGGCCTTCGTCAACGAGCAGCTGGCCATTGCCGCAAGGCTGGCCCCGGGCGACGAGATCGTTGTGAACGCCGGAGGGCGCCGCGCGACGCTCGTCGTGGCAGCGGTCTACCCCGACTACGGCAACACCCGCGGCGAGGTGCTGCTCGCCACGCCGCAACTCGCCGCGCGCTTCGGCGGCGAGGCGAGCTCCATCGGCATCGTGCTTACCGCGGGGGCGAGCGGCGAGGCGCTGGACAATGCCCTGCGCGAGCGCTTCGCGTTCGGCCGCGATGCACTGGTCGACCAACGCGAGGTGAAGCGGCTGGCAGTGACGATCTTCGAGCGCACTTTCACCATCACTCGCGCGCTGAGCGCCCTGACCCTGGCCGTGGCCGCCTTGGCGCTGCTGGCCAGCCTGCTCGCCCAGGCAAGGCAGCGCCGCCGACAGTTGGCGCCGATGTGGGCGCTGGGAGTGCCGCGGGCACGCCTGGCGGCGGTGCAGCTCGCTCAACTCGGCGGGGCGGCACTCGCCACCGGCCTGCTCGCGTTGCCGCTCGGCAGCCTGCTGGCCCTGGGGCTGGTGGCAGTGATCAACGTCGCCGCCTTCGGCTGGCGGCTGCCGCTGCACCTCTTTCCTGGCGAGATGGCGCTGACGCTCGCCACCGCCGTGGGCGTCGCGCTCGCCGCCGCCGCCCTGCCGGCCCTGCGGCTGTGGCGCACGCCGCCTCGCGCCCTGCTCGCCGAGGAGGAATGCCCATGAGCTGGCGTCTCCTGGCCCTGGCCCTCCTCTGCGCCCTGCTGGCCGCGCTGTGGCTGGGCGGCTGCGATACCGACCGAAAGGCCGACCTGGACGCCGGTTTTGCCGGCCTGGGCGAGGCCGCCGGCGACTTCGCCCAGGCCCGCCCCGGCACGCCACTGCACTTCCCCGACGACCATGGCCCGCACCCCGATTACCGCATCGAGTGGTGGTATCTCACCGCCAACCTGGAGGATGAAGCGGGCGAGTCCCTGGGTGCCCAGTGGACGCTGTTCCGCCAGGCGCTGGTGCCGCCCGATGTGCGCCCGAAGCCCACACCCTGGGCGGCCGACCAGCTGTGGATGGCGCACCTTGCAGTGTCGCAGGGCGGCACCCATCGGGTGGCGGAGCGCTTCGCGCGCAGCCATTCGGCTCGCGGTGACGGCCAGGCCGGCGTGCGGTCCAGCCCCTTCCGGGCCTGGCTCGACGACTGGGAGTTACGCGCACGAAGCGAAACGCCCCAAGCGGATGGCTTCGAGCGGCTCACGCTCACCGCTCACCAGGACGACGAGCGTGGCGGCTTCGGCTATGACCTGACGCTGACCGCCGAGGGTCCACTGGTGCTGCACGGCGACGGCGGCTTCAGCCAGAAGGCTGCCGGCGGCCAGGGCTCGATCTCCTCTGGCTCGATGTACTATAGCCAGCCGTTCTGGCGGGTCGATGGCGAGATGACGCTGGACGGCGAGACCCGCACGGTGCACGGCCGGGCGTGGCTCGACCGCGAGTGGAGCAGTCAACTGCTCAATGAGCGCCAGCAGGGCTGGGACTGGTTCTCGCTGCATCTCGACGACGGCCACAAGCTGATGGCCTTTCAGCTACGTGGCGGCGGTGAGGCCGGCAGCGACTACCGCTCGGGCACCTGGGTCGCTGCCGACGGCACGACCACGCCGCTCGCTCCGGACGCGCTCGCCCTCACGCCGCTGGCCACCGCCAAGGTCGAGGGGCGCGAGCTGCCCACCCGCTGGCGTATCGAGATACCGGCCCAGGGCGTCGACGTGGTCGTCCAGGCGCCTCATAGCCAACGTTGGATGAGCACTTCCGTGCCCTACTGGGAAGGCGAGGTGACGGTGACCGACCGCGAAAGCGGCGAGGCGCTGGGCGAAGGCTATCTGGAAATGACCGGGTATTGAGGCGAGCGCACCGGCTCAATGCCGCGCGCGGAAGTGCTGCTCGCCCGGGGCGATGTCGTTGCGTAGACGGTCGCGGAGTTCAGGGTCGAGCGTGGGATCGTCAGGTGCCACCAAACCGCATTGCGAGAGCGCGCGTCGCACGCTCATCCTTTCTCCCAGGCGCTCGTAGACGACACGAACGCAGCAGGGCATGCGTTCGCTGTTGTCAGCGACTCCAAGCTTCAAACCGGTCAGACGATGCACCTGGCTCTGGAAGCTGGGAAACAGGATGGTTTGGGTCACTTCGTTGCCGTTGAGCGTTTCATGATCGACCAGAAAGAGGCGATCTGCCAAACGGACGGCAAGACCATGGTAACGGTTGTGGCAAGTGCGAGCACCGGAGCGTACCCGCATGCGTTCGGTACGCTGGTAGACCACACCCTGCTCACGAGCTTCCAGACAGACCAGCGTGCGGATCAGCCAACCGGGCTGGGACATCGAGTGGTAATACTCGAAGTAGCACCCGAGGTATCGCGCCATCCCCTCCTGCCCTCGGGACAGCAATTCGCTCGGCCATTCCGTGGGCAGCCCAAACGCCGCCGAGCGAGCATGGCGGCCGGCCTGAACCAGAGTGCGAAACTCCGCATGGGGCAGGTCGAGTTCGTGCGACTCGACACCGAACAAGTCGCAAATGCGCTGCAGGGCGACGTGGCGCGGACGGTGGCGTCCGCTGAGGTAGCGATTGAACTGGGCTCGGTTGATATCTAGCCGCCGGCAAACCTCGGCAATGGAGGGGTAATACCCACACAGCAGGCGCAGATTGGCTACGAAATCGTCTTGCATGCCGCTGGCTCCAGGCCACTGAACCGGGCTAGATGGTGCAGACTGGTGCACTCCGAGTGCGCCAAGTATGCACCGCTGTGCGCCAGTGCGCCAAGTTTCCACCGCCAGATCAGCTGCTTCAATGGCCAAGCGCTACCAACAAGACAACAGCGGAGACCCATCATGCTCGATCTGCTCAATGAACTTCTTTGGGGCAAAGTGCTTCTCGTTCTGCTGGTCGCCGTGGGCATCGGTTTCACCATTGCCTCGCGTTTCGTCCAGTTTCGCTACTTCGGCCGCATGTTCCAGATCCTCGGTTCTCGCCAGGCCTTCCGCCATGACAAGCATGGACACCTCAGCAGTTTCCAGGCACTGGTACTGTCCGTGGCCGGGCGTGTAGGCGGCGGCAACATCGCCGGCGTCGCCGTGGCCATCACCCTGGGCGGCCCGGGAGCGGTATTCTGGATGTGGCTGGTCGGGGTGATGGGCATGGCCACGAGCTTCCTGGAATGCACCCTGGCTCAAACCTTCAAACAGCCTCAAGATGACGGCACCTATCGCGGTGGCCCAGCCTATTACATCGTCAAGGGCCTGGGCCGCAACTGGCGCTGGCTGGCCGGTTTCTACTCCGCGTTGCTGCTGCTGACTTTCGGTTTCGCCTTCACCGCTCTGCAGTCCTACGCCGTCTCGACCTCCTTCAACGACGCCTTCGGCGTGCCGGTCTTTTACAGCGGCATCGCCCTGGCCATGCTGGTTGGCCTGATCATCTTCGGCGGCATCAAGCGAATCGCCCGCATCTCGGAAGTGCTGGTACCTTTCATGGCCGTGGGCTACCTGCTGATCGCGCTGATCGTCGTCGGCATGAATATCGACCGCGTGCCCGAGATCGTGACCCTGATCGTCAAGAGCGCCTTCGGTCTCGAGCCGGCCATCGGTGGCGGCATCGGCGCGGCCATCATGATGGGCCTCAAACGCGGGCTGTTCTCCAACGAGGCCGGCCTCGGCAGCGCACCGAACGTGGCCGCCGTGGCTTATGTTCCGCACCCGGCCAACCAGGGCATCGTGCAGGCCTTCTCGGTGTTCATCGACACAGTCATCATCTGCTCATCCACCGCCTTCTTGATTCTGCTCAGCGGCGTTTATGACCCGGGAGCCGGAGGCAACGTCGAGGGCATCGCCCTCACCCAGGCGGCGCTGGCCGATCACGTCGGCGAGTGGGGCCGCTCCTTCGTCAGCGTAGCGTTGCTGCTGTTCGCCTTCAGCACCATCCTCTACAACTACTACCTGGGCGAGAACAGCCTGAATTTCTTCAGCCGCAACAATCAGAACCTGTTCAACGCCTTCCGCGTAGCCATCGTCCTGCTGGTGTGCTGGGGCGCCACCACCGACCTGGGCACGGCATTCGGCTTCGCCGACGTGACCATGGGCCTGCTGGCGGTGACCAACCTGGTCGCACTGATCCTGCTGTTCAAGAAGGGCCTTCGCATCCTCAAGGACTATGACGATCAGCGCCGCCAGGGCGTCTCTCAGCCGATCTTCGACGCCAGCCAGCATCCCGACCTGAACCTCTATCCGCAGGCTTGGGAACTCGAACCGGAGGACCGGGAACGTCTGCGGGCCAGCGGCGCCAAGGCCCAACCCGCTCCTTCAACAACCAAGGCGTGAGCATGGCGCGCCTGTTGGTCCTCTACACTGGCGGCACCCTGGGCATGGAACCCTCGTCGGGGGGCTACGTGCCCTCGCCGCATTTCGCCGAGAGGCTGCAGGCGGTGCTGGCGGCCCAGCCGTCAGATCGCCTACCCAACCATGACCTGCTGGCCCTGAACCCGCCGATCGACAGCGCCGACCTGGAGCCCGCGGCCTGGAACCGGCTGATCGACGCTCTGTCCGCGGCATGGTCGAGCTACGACGGCTTCGTGATCCTGCACGGCACTGACACCCTGGCCTACACTGCCGCCGCACTCTCCTTCCTGCTCGACGCCCTGGACAAGCCGGTGGTGCTCACCGGCGCCCAAATCCCGCTGGGCGAGCCGCGCAGCGACGCCCTGAACAACGTGCTCCTGGCCCTGCAGGCGGCCGGGCACCCATGCGCTCCCCGCGAGGTGTGCATCGCCTTCCATGACCGCCTGCTGCGCGGCAACCGCGCACGCAAATGTCGCACCCAGGGCCTGGACGCCTTCGACTCGCCCAACGCGCCCTGGCTCGGCGAGGCGGGCATCACGCTGCGCCTCGCCGAGCTACCCGCGCTGCCGGCTGGCGCCCCCAACCTGACCCCGGCCGCCTTCGAAGCGGGCCGTGTCGGCGTGTTGCACTGCCACCCTGGGCTGGCAGCGGGGCAGGTCGCCCGGCAACTCGACGATCCGCAGCTGCAGGGTCTGGTGCTGCTGACTTACGGCATGGGCAACCCGCCGGGACTCGACGGTCAGCTGCTCGCTTGCCTGCGCCAAGCCGTCGAACGCGGCCTGGCCATCGTCAACGTGACTCAATGCAGGCAGGGCTCCGTGCAGCAGGGCGCCTACGCCAGCGGCGGGCGACTCAACGACATCGGCATCATCGCCGGGCACGACATCACCCCCGAAGCGGCGATCACCAAGCTGGAGGTGCTGTTAGGCCGCGCAAAGCGCGGCCAGGTGCTGCGCGACGCCCTGTCCCGCCCGCTACGCGGCGAGATGAGCACACCACCGTGACGGAGTCGCCAACTCCCGGCGTTCTGATTCTGATGGTGCAGGCCAGGCCGATGAGCGGTATCTTGACGCTGAGCCGCCACTTCGCTCGAGCTGTCTAAGGTCATACGACGCCTGCTCATCCGGCCAAGCGTGCCCATGTCCCAGGAGATCCGCCATGCAGCCCAGCCTGTTCATTTCCCACGGCTCGCCCATGCTGGCCCTGACCGAGACGCCGGCCCACGAATTCCTGCGTGAACTCGGCCAGGCCCTGGCCCCCGAGGCCGTGGTGGTGGTGTCGGCCCACTGGACCACCGACCGCCTCGCGATCAGCACGAGCGCGCGTCCCGAGACGATTCATGACTTCGGCGGCTTTCCCCAGGAGCTCTTCGAGATCCAGTACCCGGCTCCCGGCGAGCCGGAATTGGCGATGCGCCTGGCCCGGGCGCTCAACGCCGTGCCCACCGAGCGCGGCCTCGACCATGGCGCCTGGGTCCCGCTGTCGCTGATGTTTCCCAACGCCGAGGTGCCGGTAGTCTCGCTGTCGCTGCCGCTGACCTGGTCGAATCAGGCCCTGATGGAGCTTGGCGAAAAGCTGGCGGCGCTACGTGATGAGAACGTGCTGGTGATCGGCTCGGGTAGCCTGACCCACAACCTGGGCGAGCTGCAGGCCCCGGACGCCGCCATGCCGGCCTGGGTGGGCGAGTTCGCCGACTGGGTTCACGCCCGCCTCTTGGAGAACGACCGGGCCGCGCTGCTCGACTGGCAAACCGCGCCTCAGGCCAGGCGCAATCATCCCACCCCGGAACACTTCCAGCCGCTGCTGGTGGCACTAGGGGCAGGCGGCCGGGCCGAGCGGCGCCACCACAGCGTCGAGCACGGCGTACTGGCCATGGACGTCTACGCCTTCGCCTGACGATCAGACCCAGCGCCGGCGGTGCTGGGCAACCGGGGGCGCGGCGGCGTACAGTGTGAAAGGGTCGCTATCGTCTCGTGAGAACCGTCATGACGCCTCAGCGCTCATCACCCCTTCACCACAGCGTCGTACCCTGCCGGACCGCTCGGCTGATGTTGGTGGTCTGGCTTGCCGTGCTGGCGCTCTCGGGCTGCGCCAGCCGTGAACTCTCCACCCGCGATGCCGAGGGTCTGAGCATGGAGCGGGCGCTGATCCTGGCCGAGGCGAAGCGGGCACTGGGTACGCCGTACCGGCCGGGCGGCAGCGACCCACGCGGCCTGGACTGCTCGGGCCTGGTGCAGATGACGCACTCGCGCGCCGGCATCGAGGTGCCGCGTACTGCCGCGCAGCAGTTCGAGGCCTTGCCTTCGGTCGACTCGGCGCGCCCCGGCGACCTGCTGTTCTTCGCCACCGGCCGTGGCGACAAGGCCAGCCACGTAGGGATCTACCTGGGCAACGGCGAGATGATCCATGCCCCCGGACGCGGCCGCCGGGTGGAGCGTACCTCGCTGACCCTGGCCTACTGGCGCGAACGCTTTCTGGGCGCCGCCGGCCCTGCGCCCTGAGCTTCGGCCATTGCCCCCAACAGACGAACGACACACAACACAACAGCCCCCGACGACGCGCCCTTCGCGTCAGCCCGGCTGGTGATGCCTCATTTCCGCTCCATGGAGGCCCTCGGGTTCGAATCGGTACCCGTCTCGTACTCCACGCCGTGATCGCGGAGGTACTCGCGAATCATCTGGCGTACCACCTGAGACGGGGTCAGGTCCTGAGCGGCGCAGAGTTGCTCGAAGGCGCGCTTCTTGTGGGGGTCGATCAACAGGGTCAAACGTGCCGTCTTCTTTTCCATCGCATGTCTCCCGCCATTATTAACATTGAATGTTAATACCTGGCACTGACATGAACAACGGTGGGGGGTTTGTCGACAATGCAAACGACATGTTAATGTGATTTGCATACGATACGACTCTCGCCCGGCATGCGCCATCGGCTCGATCGCGGCGTTGGGCGTACCTGACGAGGATCCAGCCCATGGCACGCCATCGGCCGTCGCTCTCCCTTCCCAGCATCGCCTCCGGCCTGCGCGCCGCGTTGCGAGAAGGCTACGGCCTTGCCGACCTGCGCCACGACATCCTGGCCGGCCTGACCATTGGCACCGTGGCCGTGCCGCTTTCCATGGCATTGGCCATCGCCACTGGCGTTCCCCCGCAGCATGGGCTCTACACGGCGATCGTCGCCGGGGCCATCATCGCCCTGACTGGCGGTTCGCGTTTCAATGTTTCGGGCCCCACGGCGGCCTTCGTCGTCATACTCTTCCCCATCGTCCAACAGTACGGGCTGGGCGGTCTGCTGATCGCCACGATGATGGCCGGCCTGATCCTGGTGGTTCTCGGCATCGCTGGCATGGGGCGCCTCATCCAGTACGTGCCCTATCCCGTGGTGCTGGGCTTCACGGCGGGAATCGCAGTGGTGATCGCAGTGCTGCAAGTGCCCGACTTCCTGGGCCTGGAAGTCGGGCAACTCGGCGAGCATTTCATCGACAACCTGGGCCGGATCGCCGTTTCCTTGCCCAGCCTGGATCCGTTCGAGCTGGGAGTCGGAATTTTCACGCTGGGCGTCATGCTGCTGTGGCCGCGCCTGCGCGTGCCGGTGCCGGCTCCTCTGGTCGGGCTGGTCGCCGGAGCGGTCGTCGTCTACGCGATCAACCGGATGTTCGGCGATCCGGCCACGGGCAATGCGGTGGAAACCATTGCCTCGCGTTTCAGTTGGGAGGTTCATGGCGAGACGGGGGCGGGCATCCCACCGATCGCACCGAGCTTCGCCGCGCCTTGGCGGTTTCCGGGCGCGGACGGCGAGCCCCTGACGCTGAACTTCGGGCTGGTTCGCGCGCTGCTCGGCCCGGCATTCGCCATCGCCATGCTGGGGGCGATCGAGTCGCTGCTGTGCGCCGTCGTCTCGGACGGACTGACCCGGACCCGACATGACCCCAACGCCGAACTGATCGGCCAGGGGCTCGGCAACATCGTGGCACCACTGTTCGGCGGCATCACCGCCACGGCCGCCATCGCCCGCACCGCCACCAACATCCGCAGCGGTGCCCGTTCGCCGATCGCAGCAGTGGTGCACGCGCTGGTCGTGCTGCTGGCAGTGGTCGCCCTGGCGGGCCTGCTGGGACTGGTGCCGATGGCCGCGCTGGCGGCCCTGCTGTTCATCGTCGCCTGGAACATGAGCGAGGCACGCCACTTCCTGCACACGCTGCGCTCGGCACCGCCGGGCGACGTCGCCATCCTGGTGACCTGCTTCACCCTGACCGTACTCTTCGACATGGTGTTGGCGGTGGCCGTCGGCATCGGGCTGGCCGCTGCGCTGTTCATCCGGCGCATGTCACTGCTGACGCAGACCCAGCGCATCGACTCAGGAGCCCCCAGCCTCGATGGGCTGCCCGACGAGATCGCCCTCTACGACATCAATGGTCCGCTGTTCTTCGGCGCTGCCGAGAAAGCACTCACGTCGCTGCATCTCGTGGATCGTCGGGTACGGGTCGTCATCCTCGACATGCATGACGTGCCGAGCATGGATGGCACGGCGATCGTGGCGCTCGAGGCCCTGATCGACGAGATGCACCGCGAAGGGATCGCACTGGTGCTGGTCGGTCTGCCGACGCGAATCCTCGTCAAGCTGCGCCGGGCGGGCATCCGCAAGGCCGCCGGCCGGCTGACGTACTGCCGCGAGCTGTCGCACGCCCGCAGGGTCGCACTGCGCTGGCTCGCTCGGGCCACCTGAGGCGTGCTCGACGAAGCAGTGCCCCAGCGCGGCACTGACTCTGCCGGCGGTGGCCTTTACAGCCGCGCAATCAATGCGGATAGTGAAGACATGACGACAGGGGCGCCGTGGCCCATTGCCACGGCTGAGACGCACCCTCGGAACCTGACCCGGATAGTGCCGGCGTAGGGAGTCGTGCAGCGGCACTCGCCGTCTGCCTCTCCCGCGCCCGGGAGGCCCACATGACCCTTGCGATCGACCCCGCGGCCCACCTCGCCCGCCTCCACCAGACGACGCCGCTCATCCATAACATCACCAATCTGGTGGCCATGAACAGCATGGCCAATGTCCTGCTGGCCATCGGCGCCTCGCCGGCCATGGTGCATGCTCGCGAGGAAGCGGCCGAATTCGCTGCCCTGGCCGACGCCCTGTCCGTGAACATCGGCACTCTGTCGCCGCACTGGGTGGACGCCATGGTCGATGCGGCCGGCGCGGCGCGCGCGGCCGGCAAGCCCTGGGTGCTGGACCCGGTGGCCGTGGGCGCGACTCGCTATCGCCGCGAGAGCGCTGCCCGGCTGCTGGCCCTGTCACCCGACGCGATTCGCGGCAACGCCTCGGAGATCATCGCCCTGGCCGAGCAGCAGGCGGGGGGCCGTGGGGTGGACAGCACTGCCACCGCTGAGTCGGCCCTCGGCGCTGCCATCGCCCTGGCCCGCCACATCGGGGGCACGGTTGCCGTCACTGGCGAAGTGGACCTGGTCACCGACGGCCGACGGGTCGCGCGCATTCACGGCGGCCATTTCCTGATGCCCAGAGTCACCACCCTTGGGTGCGCGCTCAGCGGCGTGGTGGCAGCCTTCCTGGCCGGCGGCGACGACCGTTTCGAGGCCACGGTGGCGGCTCTGGCCTGCTACGCCGTGGCGGGTGAACTGGCCGGCGAAAACGCCGGCGGCCCCGGCAGCTTCATGCCGGCGTTTCTGGATGCGCTCCACGCCCTGGAAGCCGGCACCCTGACCGCACGACTCCGCCTGGAGGTGAGCGATGCGCCTTGATCTTACGCTCTATCTGGTCACCGACCCGCACTTGTGCGCCGAACGCGGCCTGGTGGAAACGGTGGTGGCCGCGGTGCGCGGTGGGGTGACGCTGGTCCAGCTACGCGACAAGCACGCCAGCGACGCCGTACTGATCGACCAGGCGCGGCGCCTGAAGGCGGCGCTGGCCGGCAGCGGAGTGCCACTGATCGTCAACGACCGTCTGGCGGTGGCCGTGGAGAGCGGTGCCGACGGCCTGCACATCGGCCAGGACGACGGCGACGTGGCCGAGGCCCGCACCGCGCTGGGCGAGGCGGCGATCCTCGGCCTCTCGGTACAGAATCTGGAGCAGATGGCCCATATCGATGCCGAACGCCTCGATTACCTGGGCCTGGGCCCGGTGTTCGCCACCCCCAGCAAGCGCGACCACGCCGAACCGCTGGGCTTCGCGGGGCTGGCCTCGCTGGTCGCCGCCAGCCCGCTGCCGGCCGTGGCCATCGGCGGACTCAAGGCGGAACACGCCACCGCGGTGCGCGATGTCGGCGCCCAGGGGGCAGCCGTCGTCTCGGCCATCTGTGGCCAGCCCGACCCGGAGGCTGCCGCACGGGCTTTCTTCACGAGATGAGCCCGGCCGCCGCCACGGCGCGAGGCGGCGGCCACGGCATTCAGTGCGCCAGCATTTCCCGCACGATGCCCTCGCCATCCAGGTGCGAAGGATAGTAGGTCGGCCAGTTCGTGACCTCTTCCAGCAGCGCCTCCCGATCGTCGCCCCAGTAGAGATGGAAGTGGTGCGCATCGGTCGGGTAGATGGCATGATCGCTGAACTGGATGAATGCCGGGAGATCCGGGCCGCCTTCCTCGAGCTCGAAGACGTACCTGACGCCACGGTTGCCGGCTTCGTAGGTCAGGATCTCGTACCCGTCGTAGGCATACTCGCCGGTTCTTTCTTGCCCATCCTCGTAGAAGGAGACGTAAGTCCCGTCGATCACGATGCGCTCGACGTCCGTCCGGTACCCTGTCTCGTAATACGCCTTGACCTCCTCGGCGGTTTTCCCGTCGTCATTCTCCGCCTTGTGGGCGAAGACCTCATCGAGAGTGCCGTCCTGAAGGTAGGGGTAGACCGACTGCCAGTCGCCTTCCCAGTCGGACAGCGCCCGGTCCTCGATCTGACTGTCCTCGAAATACCCTGCGTAGATGTCCTCGACGTGATCATGATCGTGAGCGGAATCGATGGGCGGCGCATTGGCAGCGCAGCGCGTCACGCCATCGGCCAGTTGACGCAACAGTTGCGGATAGAGCTCGGAGCCGAGCGGAATGTCCACGCCCAGAGGATCGATGACGATCGACGTTTCGACCCCGCTGCCCTCGAACACGCTATCCACCAGCGCCGGATTGAACTGCGGTTCGCGAAACACGCACTGAACGCCGAGCTCGGCGACCCGCTTATGGATCTCGCGAATGCGCGCCGGGCTAGGATCCGAGGCATCGCCCAGCGAGATCGCGCCCACTGCCGGCACGTCGAAGCGGCTCTCGAAGTACTGATAGGCGTCGTGGAAGACGATGAAGCGGGCATCGCGAGCGTCCGCCAGGTGGCCGTTCAGCTCGTCGATCAGGGTGTCCAGCTCGGCCTGCCCTTCCGCTGCATGCTGGCGATAGGTGTCGGCGTTGTCGGGGTCGAGGCTGGCCAGCGACTCGGCGATGGCCTCGAGCCAGGCCTGGGCATTCACCGGATCGAGCCAGCCGTGCGGGTCCAGGCCCTCATGGGAGTGCCCGTGATCATGGTCGTGATCGCCACCGGTCTCATCCTGATGGTCGTGGTCGTGGTCGTGGTCGTGGTCGTGGGCATGATCGTCATGCGCGTGTTCGTCGTGCGCATGATCATGGGCATCGAACGTCGCCCCCTGGCGATATTCGAGCCGCCGCGTGCCGCTGGTCTCCATCAGCTCCACTTCCAGCGCATCGTCGGACAACGACTGCCGGGCCCGGGCCAGCCACGGCGTCAGCTCGTCGCTGACCCAGAAGACGGCGTCGGCACTCGACAGCGCCTCGGCTTCCGAAGGCCGCATGGAGTAACCATGCGGCGAGGCACCCGGCTGGATCACCAGGTCGGGCGTGCCCAGCTCGCCCATCACCCGGTCGACCAGCGAGTGGACCGGCGGGATGTCCACGGCCACGGAGGGCACTTCGGCAACCGCAACGGCGGGTACCAACAGCCAGGGCAGGCAAAGAGGGCGTAACGCTTTGTTCATCGATCTCTCCAGGTTTGCATCGCAGGGTGGCGTACGATTGTGCCACCGAATGTTATGATATAACATATCTTGAAATGTCAAACCGGCACCATGTCTCGCGTCGAATAGCGACACGACGGTGACAACAGCGGAGGAAGCCATGCATCTGCTGTCGATCGACGATCTCCACGTTGCCTTGGGAGGGCGAACCGTCCTCGAGGGCATCGGCCTGCACATCGAGCGCGGCGAGATCGTCACCCTGGTGGGCCCCAACGGCTCCGGCAAGTCGACCCTGCTACGCGCCATCATCGGTGCCGTCCGGCCCGCCCGCGGCCGCCTCGTACGCCAGCCTGGCGTGGCCATCGGTTACGTTCCCCAACGGCTGGCCATCGATGCCACCTTGCCGATGACGGTCAGCCGCTTCTTGAACCTGCCGCGCCGCCACTCGACGCGGACGGTACGCCAGGCCCTGGAGCAGGCCGGCGTCCCCGGCCTGGGACGACAGCAGGTGACGGCCCTCTCGGGCGGACAGTTCCAGCGCATCCTGCTCGCTCGGGCGCTGCTGGAGAAGCCCGATCTGCTGCTGCTCGACGAGGCCACTCAGGGCCTCGACCACCGTGGCACGGCCGATTTCTATCGCCAGATCGAGAGCGTGCGGCGCGAGCTGGGCTGTGCGGTGCTGATGGTCAGCCACGACCTGCACGTGGTGATGCGCGCCTCGGATCGCGTGGTCTGCCTGAACCGCCATGTCTGTTGCCAGGGCACACCCGAACGGGTCGTCGCCTCGCCGGCCTACCGCGAACTGTTCGGACCCGACACCGGCGATGCCCTGGCGCTGTATCGCCATGACCACCCACGACAACACGACCGCTCTGTCGGCAACCCCATTCCACCGGCAGCTGACACCAGCCACCTGGAGATCGCTCCCTGATGCTCGACGATTTCCTGGTTCGCGCCGCCCTGGCCGGACTCGGCGTGGCGCTCGCCGCCGCTCCGCTGGGCTGCTTCGTGGTGTGGCGGCGCATGGCCTACTTCGGCGATGCCACCGCTCACGCCGCCATCCTCGGCGTGGCGTTGTCGCTGCTGCTCTCCACATCCATCTTCGCCGGCGTGCTGGTGGTGTCGCTGCTGATGGCCACCCTGGTCTCGCTGCTCAGCGGCCGCGGCTATGCCATGGACACTCTGCTCGGCGTCATGGCGCACTCGGCACTCGCCTTCGGCCTGGTGGCGGTGTCGTTCCTCTCCGGCGTGCGCATCGACCTGATGGCCTACCTGTTCGGCGACATCCTGGCCGTCGGCAAGGGCGACCTGGCCCTGATCGGCACCGGAGCGCTGCTGGTCGTGGGTCTGATCGGGTGGCGCTGGTCGGCGCTGCTCACCGCCACCCTGGATGCCGACCTCGCCCGGGCCAGCGGCGTCGACCCCAAGCGCGAGCAGCTGGTACTGACGCTCTCCCTGGCGGTGGTGGTCGCCGTGGCACTCAAGGTGGTAGGGGTGCTGCTGATCGCCGCGCTGCTGATCATTCCCGCTGCCGCAGCCCGGCCCTTCTGTCGCACCCCGGAAGCCATGGCGCTGCTGGCCGCCGCGATCGGGGCTGCCTCGACCACCGGCGGCCTGCAGGCGGCCTACTGGCTCGACACGCCCACCGGCCCCACCATCGTCAGCTTCGCCGCCATCCTGTTTGCCCTGTCCAGCCTGGCCGGACGCTGGCGACTCAGTCGCTGAGCGCAGAGGTCCAGTTCCACTCGCTGCGCGCGACGGCATCGTGGGCATGCAGGCTCTCGGCATGCACCACGCGCAGGGCGAAGCCGTCGATGCCGGGCTGTTCGCGCAGCGCCTGATGCAGGCGGCGTGCCGCGTCTTCGCAGAACATCAGGTTCTGCCCGTTGGCCAGGGCGAAGGCCTGCTCGTCGATGCGTTTGACCGCCGTCTGCAGGGGCGTGCCGAGCGCCTTCTCGACACGCTCCACCAGTGCCAACAACGGCAGTTCATCTAGGTCGTCCGTCAGACGCACCGACAGGAGGGCCTGACTGCGCTGGCTGTGTGGCGTCGCCAGAATGCTCTGCTCGCTACCCAGCCATGTCCGCACCGCCTCACGGGTCGCCGGCATGTCGACGAAGTCCTCGTCGAAGGCCTGCTGAATGAGCTGGCGGGCCAGAGCGGCGGAACAGGGGCAGGTCGAGGCGTAGCCCACCGTCAGGTCGAGTATCGCCTCCAGGCCTTCGGCATCGTGCCGGCAGCGCAGCGCGAAGGGATAGGCTTGCCACCCCGAGAGCGGGCTGATCAGCGCTGGGCGGCGCAGCAGCGCCTCGCCCTCCAGGTCGAGAAAGGCCCGGCTGGCGAGCCCCTCGTGGCTTTCCAGGAAGGCTTCGAGCACCCCGGCCACCCGCGACAGCGAGAGCTCCTGACCCTCCAGTTCGGCCAGTGCCAGGTAGAGACGCGACATATGAATGCCGCGGGCCGTTGGATCATCGAGGCTGACGCCCGCCGAAGCGCGGCCGGCAATGGCCCGACCGGCCACCTTCAGCGGCAGGGCGATGCCCTCCATCCCGACCCAGGAGAGCGCGCTGCCGCGAGTGCGTCTATCATCGGCCACGTCGGCCAAGTGGCGTGGGGTCATGGGGCAAGGCTCCTCAACGGTTCGCGGAATGAACAATACGTTATAACATAACGTAAATACGTGCGAACCCTGCGCCTTCGATTCGACTCGCCGCACAACGGCTTCAATCAGGCGCACGCTACATACACCGGGGCCTCGGTTCCCAGTACCGGCGGCTGCCAAAGCGCGGCCTTCCTGACCTCGAAGCGGTTTCGGCTACAGCGTCGGACGCCGCTTCAGCGTGGTACGGCGGTCGTGGTAGGCGATGGCCAGGCCGCTGCCGATGATCAGGGCACTGCCGACGAACACCCACAGGTCGGGCATCTCGCCCCAGAACCACCAGCCGAGCAGCACCGCCCACAGCATGGCGGTGTAGTCGAAAGGCGCGGCGATGGCTGCCGGGGCATGCCGAAAGGCCATGGTGATGCAGGCCGTGGCACCCACGCCGAACACACCGGCGGCGAGAAAGCCCAGCCAGTGTTCGGGGTAAGGGGCCTGCCACACCAGCGGCAGACTCAGGGCGGCAACCACCAAGGGCACCAGGTTCATGTAGAAGACCATGGCCCAGAGGTGCTCGCGCCCTCCATAGCGGCGCGACGTGACCATCAGCAGCGCATAGAAGACGGCAGCCCCCAGCATGGCCAGGGCACCGGGGTGGAAGCTCTCGCCCCCCGGTCGCACGATCACCAGTACGCCCACGAACCCCAGAAGCGAGGCGGCCATGACCGGGCCATCCACGCGCTCGCCGAGCAACGGTACCGAAAGCAGGGTGACGAACAGCGGTGCGGCGAAAGCGATGGCGGTGGCTTCGGCGAGCGGCAGCATCGTCAACCCCAGCACGAAGCAACCCATGGTGCCGGTGTAGATCAGCCCACGGATCACATGCACCCCGGGGCGCCGGGTGCGCAGCTTGCGCAGACCGCCCCCGAAGTGAGCCAACAGGGCGATGAGCGGCAGCGATACCAGGGTGCGAAAGAAGATGATCTGCAGCGGCGAGTGCACCTCGCCCAGCCATTTTGCGATGGCATCGCCGATGGCCAGGCACAGCACGCCGGCACACATGAACAGTATCCCCTTGAACGACGGTGACATCACGACCTCCCGATTGGCCCACCCCAAAAAACCACCCCGCCGACCGGAGGGGTCGACGGGGTTGATTGGTTCCCAAGCTAACGGGTTCGGCGGTGGGCGGCAAGAGCCCCGACGTCAGTTGTGTGCGACCACCATGCAGTCCATGCCCTGCTGGCGCAGGCTGCGACACGCCGTGCGGGCATCGCCTTCCTGGAGGTCGACCAGGCGCGCGCGAAACAGCCGTGGTGTGTCCTGCGCTTCGGCAACCGCCACGCGGACATCCTGAAGAACGCTGGCCAGATGGCCGGCCGCCCGTGCCGCCAGGCTGCGCGCCTGGTCGGCATCGCTGAACGCCCCCACCTGCACGGCCCAGGCGCCACCGGACGATGTCGCGTCGTTGCGTGCCAGCAAGGCACGGATGGGATCGTCGGCGGAGCCCATCTCGGTATCGGGTTCGGTCAGCATGGACGATGCCTCGCGAGCGGCCAGCGCCTGCGACCAGGATGGATCAGCCTCGGCCGAAGCCAGCTGTCTGGTGGGCTGCGTTGCCGGCATCGGTTCGGGCAACGCCATGCGATCGCCGAACAGGTCGGCCTGGGCGACCCAGTCGCCACGCTGCTGCATCGCAAGGCGCAGATAGCCGCGGTCGAGCAGGTCGGCCGTGTGCGCATCGCGCGAGGCCGCCGTGAAGCCGCCCATCACCACCGTGAGGATGCGCCGGTCGTCGCGCACCGCCGAGGTGGCCACATTGAAGCCGGAGGCGCGAATGAAGCCGGTCTTGAGGCCATCGGCACCTGGGTAATCGTCCAGCAGCCGATTGTGGCCGGTGATGGTCTTGCCGTTCCAGTGGAAGCGTGTTCGGGAAAAGTAGTGGTAATGCTGGGGGAAGTCCTTCATCACGCGTAGCGCAAGGGTGGCCATATCCCGCGCCGTGGTGACCTGGCGCGCATCCGGCAAACCATGGGGATTGCGGAAGACGGTATCCGACATCCCCAGCTCGTGCGCCTTGCGCGTCATCATGCTGGCGAAGTGCTCTTCGCTACCGCCCAGCGCCTCGGCCACCGTCACCGCCACGTCGTTGGCCGACTTGATCACCAGCGCCTCGATGGCCTTCTCCACGGGGATGGTCGACCCCGCCTTGAGATAGAGCTTGGAGGCTGGCTTGGAAGCGGCATAGGCCGAGACCGGCAGCGGTTGGTCCAGGGTCAGGCCGCCATCCTCGAGGGCCTCGAACAAGAGGTAGAGGGTCATCATCTTGGTCAGCGACGCCGGATAGCGAGTGGCATCGGCATTGGCGGCATGCAACACATCGCCGCTCTCGGCATCGACCACGATGGCCGCATAGCGCGGATTGGCGTGGACCTGCCCGACGCTCAGCAACATCAGGCAGCCGAACAGCACGCCAAGGAGCGTGCCGACAGGATTTCGGTAGGCGGGTGGCATGGCTGGCACCTCTGTTCCCTTGGTGGTTCCCTACTGCCCTTCTTCTTTCAGGTGGGGCCTGCACCAGTATGGACAAAAATTGGTCAATTGGCTGCAACGAATAGCCGCAGGTAGCATAGCCATACTATCGAATGGCAACCATGCCGCATCAAGGTCGTGACCTGGCCTGTCGAGCAACCGGGCAACTCGAGGGCGCGAGAGGGTCGACGCGGCTGGCCCATCACGTGAGCCGGGCCAGCAGCAGACCGACCCCATGGCTCGCCACGGAGAGCAGAACGGCGCTCATGAACCGACGGCTTCGGCAGACGCCAGGCGCTGCCCCAGTGCGGTGAAGCGTTCGAGCTGATCGGCTCGCAGCCAGCGCGCTTCATCGCGGCCGAGGTAGACCTTGAACATGGCATCGCCCTCCTCGTTGAAGAACTGCACCGAGGCCGTTTCCAGGCCCATGAACGGGCGCCGCAGGAAGACGATGGCGGCACAGCGGTCGGGCTTCAGGTGGCCGCCGAGAGCATGCCCGCCCTGCAGGTTGTAGAACCCATGGCCGAGCTTGCCTTCGGGAAAGGGGCCACCGTACTCGAGAATCACGTCCGGGGTGTGGACGATGGTCGTCAGCGCTCCCCAATCGGCCAGCTCGCCGAGCACCTCGACGAAATGCTCGCCAGAGACGCGCTGCCAGCAGTGCCGTGGCAGACAGCTCACCACCTCCAGCAGCGAGAGGGAGTGCTGGACGGCCAGGGCTTCCAGAATGCCGTCCTGGCTTTCCGCCAGCTGCTGGCGAAGTGCGTCCAGGCGGCCTTGGCGAGATGTTGCATCGGCTTGGGGGTGTGACATTGCAGTCTCTCCTCGTTGAAGGGCAGTGATCCGGTTCAAGGTGACTCGCCGTCACCCGACAAGACCGGCAGGGAAGCCAGCCGTTGGTTGAAGCCGGCGATGAGATTGGCGCTCCAGAAGCGGCCGGCAGTGGTCAACGTCACGCTGTCGCCATGACGTTCGGCCAGGCC
The DNA here is from genome assembly GCF_900100195.1 of Billgrantia gudaonensis. Taxonomy (GTDB): domain Bacteria; phylum Pseudomonadota; class Gammaproteobacteria; order Pseudomonadales; family Halomonadaceae; genus Halomonas; species Halomonas gudaonensis. Next base: position 301,521 of record NZ_FNES01000002.1, on the reverse strand, counting down.
GGCCCGCTGCCACACATCGACCAACTGGCGCAGCCCCGGCAAGACCTCGGCGGCACCGGGCATCACCGCAGGAAGCCGCTGCAGATCGAGAGCCCCCACTTCCAGATCGCCGCAGACGACGTCCCGAAGGGGCTGCAGCGTATCGCCTTGCAGCATGCCGGCCAGGGGCTTGCGCCCCTGGTCGACGGCCGACAGGTAGGTCTCGAGGTCGCCGTCGAGGGTGTAGCTGTAGCTCCCTCGCTTGCCGCCGGCACCGGAGCCGAAGGCCAGCGTGGCCGCCCCCGTCTTGATCAGCCGGTTGTAGACGTTGCGCTCGCGCGGCGTGGCCGCCCAATGGCTGTTGCTGATCTGCTGCCACCCTGCCGCCGCCAGTCGCTCGCTGGCCATGCCGTACATCTCGGCGCGACATTCCAGCGACGCCGGCGGCACCACGCGGCCATTGCCGACCGCCTTGTGCAGGGGCGTTCCCGGAAACATCGACAGGCAGTAGACGTCGAGGCCATCGGGCGCCAGCGCCAGGCTGGTTTCCAGATCCTGCTGCCAGACTCTCTGGCTCTGCCCGGGCAGGCCATACATCAGATCGATCACCACCGCGGCCCGGTCACGGGCCACCAGCGACTCGATGTATCGGGCCGCGGCCTCTCCGGTGGCACGCCGCCCCTGCTGCTGTCGCACCCGGGTGTCGAAACTCTGCACGCCGATGGAAAGCCGATTGACCCCGGCATCGAGACAGGCATCCACCTTCTCGTCGTCGAAATGCAGGATGCGTCCCTCCACCGTGAACTCGGCATCGGGCGCCAGGGGCAACTCTTGGCGCAGCGCCGTTATCAGGCGTACCAGATCCGGGGTCTCCAGGGCCGAGGGCGTACCGCCGCCCAGGTAGACCGCCTCCACGATGCCTTCCTGCCACTGGCTCGCATCGGCCTCCCGGCGCAGCTCGTCGATGATCGCCTGGACGTAGCGTGCGGAGTCGTCACGCTGATAGCGATTCCGATAGAACCCGCAGAACAGGCAGTGATTGGCACAGAACGGCACATGTACGTAGGCCAGGCACGGGCCGACCGCCATCGGCGTTTCCACCAGACGCTGCCAGATCGCCGGCACGTCCGCCTCCGGCACCGGCCGCTTGTCGCGCCAGGGCATCACCGGCGTGCGCTTGTCGAATGCCCGACGCAGCGGGTTCACGGCGACACGGGGCAGCGCGTGATCCGGCTCAGACAGAGGGATGCGCCTCGGCGAACGGCGCGGCGCATCCCAGGCGGACTGTCCCATCTTCGATACCCTTCACTTTTCACCTGGGTCAGAAATGCAGCGTGCCGGTCAGGCTGGCACTGCGCCCCTCCCCCGGGATCTCGCCATACGGCTGGTAGGCCTTGTCGAACAGGTTGTTCAGGTTCAGTCCGACATCGAAGCGCGCACCATGGCTGAGCCCCAGATAGGCGTTGACGGTGCCGTAGCCGGCGGCCCGGGATGTCAGTTCGCCCTGGGCGTCACGCTGCTTCGCCTCGCTCTCGGCTCGTACGAAGAGGTCGACCTCGGCACGGGTGGCCGGAGTAACCCACCAGTCGTGGCGGATGCCGGCACGCCCGGCAAAGCGTGGCGTGCCGCTGTCGGTGGTGCTCGACGAGCCATAGTCGAACTCGCGCCGCAGCACGCTGCCGTTGAGATAGAGCGAGGCATCCCAGGCCGGCAAACCGTACTCGGCCAGCAGTTCCAGCCCCGTGGTCCGGGCCTCGTGGACGTTGACGTAACCCCGCTGGCTGGGCCCCGAGCCACCCCCGTCCAGGTCTTCCTCGCCGATGTAGTCTTCCGCACGGGTATGGAAGAGCGTGGCATCCAGGGTCACCCGGTCGCCGCGATAGCGGGCACCCAGCTCCAGGGTTTCGGCCGTTTCGGGGGACAGATCGGGATTGCCGACGATGGTCGTTCCGCCCGCCGTCGTGGTGAGGAACAGTTGCTGCAGCGTGGGGTAGGAATAGCCCTGAGCCAGATTGGCGCGCAGCGACCACGCCTGGGAGGGGCGATGCACCAGGCTCAGCGAACCGAGCACGCGCTCATCGCTGTTGTCTTGCAGTACCTTGTCGGCACTCGCTTCGAGTTCGGCCTCCACCGCATAGACTCGGCCACCGAAATAGAGCGTGGTCGCCTCGCCCAGCTCCCACGCTTGCTGGGCATATCCCGACAGGGTCTCGATGCGCGCCTCATCGGCCGTCGAGGTGACGGTGCGCTGGCCGTTGGGCGGCGGGAAAGGCATGAAGACATCCGAGGTCTTGTCGGTGTCGAGCGCGTCGTTCTCGTACTCCACGCCGATCACGGTGTTGCCGACGTCGGCCACGCTGAGATCGGCCTGAACGTCCAGGCCATAGGTGGTCTGGCGATCGTCGCTGGTGCCGCCGATCTCCATGCCGTTGCTCATCGCCGCCTGATTTTCGAACAGCCGGTCGATCGTCTGGTGATAGAGACTCGCTTCGAGGCTCTCGACCCAGGGCAACGGCGAGTCTCCCTCGTAGAACAGGCCGACCTTGCGCAGGTCGCGCTGGGGCAGGCGAATGGAGAAAGCGTCGAACCCCTCGGGAACCGGACTGTAGACGTCCGCCTCGAGCCGGTACTGGTCCGCCTTGAGCGCCCAATAGTGATTGCCGGCGGTATAACCGAGGTGTGCCGAGAGCTGATCCTGCGCGTGGCTGGAAGGTCGCAATCGCCCATCGGGCGTTCGCCGGTCGTCTTCGTCGCCGAACCCCGCGGTCAGGCGCCAATCGACGTCGCCCAGCGCCCCCTGAAGATTGGCGGTGGTGCGGAACCCGTCGGTGGCCGAATATCCCGTCGCGGAAAGACTGCCCTCCAGCGGTCGTTCGCCGCCCCGGCGCGTGATGATGTTGACCACGCCACCGATGGCATTGGAGCCGCTGAGCACTGAGGAGGGCCCGCGAACCACCTCGATCCGTTCGATGGTGGAGGGATCGATCAACAACGGCGTGCCATAGGGCGAGTGATCGGTCAGCGCATGGCCGTCGACCTGGACGGTGACTCGCCGCGACGTCTCGCCGCGGATCATGATGCGCTTCATCCCGGCCGTGCCGTCGTCGAACACCTTGACCCCCGGCACGTCCCTGAGCTGGTCCGCCACGCTGGACGACGCGTTGCGCCGCAGGTCATCCGCCTCCACGGTCGACACCGAAGCCGGGTTGTCGAAGATCGACACCTCGCTGCCGGTGCCCAGTACCACCAGGGTATCCAGAGCGGCCGGCTCGGAATCGCCCTCCCCGGTCGCCGCTTCGGCATGGGCCACGCTGGCGCCAGCCGCGACGAGACACAAGGCCAACCCCCACTCCCTCGTTTCACACATCGCCATGTCGTTCTCCTGGAAACCACGAATGCCTCACGCTCATGCGGCACCCGATGCAATATGATAGCCTATATGCTAATGATAATATTTAGCAAACATTAACGAATCGCAACCATGACCTACATCAAAAAATCCCCTATGGTTTCGCCGCGCCGGTTCGCCGCACTTGCCAAATCGAGACTCGCCGTCTAGTGTTGAGAACGGTTATGCTTCTCACTATCACCAGGGAAAGATCGCCATGCTGGCTATTCCACGCTCCACTCGAGGAGCGGCGACGCGATCGCTGGCGCCAACTTCGGCCGACCAAGCCGCCAACCGCCTCCCATGGCTGTTGGCCGCCGTCATGCTGGCCGCTCTTGCCAGCCTGCCCGCCAACGCGGCCGAACGGCTGGTGGTCGCCGGGGGCGACCTGACGGAAATCGTCTATGCCTTGGGGGAAGGCGAACGCGTCGTCGGCGTCGACAGTACCTCCACCCATCCCGACGCGGCCCTCGAACTACCCAGCATCGGTTACGTCCGCTCGCTGGCCCCCGAAAGCGTGCTCTCACTGCAACCGGACCGGGTATTGGCCAGCCACTATGCCGGGCCGGATACCGCCCTGGAGCGAATCCGCGCAACGGGTGTCGACGTCGAGAAGGCGCCGGAACTGTCGGGCGATGCCGAGCGGGACGTGCCGGCCAAGATACGTTTCGTGGGCAGCGCTCTGGAGCGCCAGGCGGAGGCGGAACGGCTCGTCGGCCGCTTCGAGCGCGAGCTCGAAGCGGTGACGGATCAACTCGCCGACGTCACGCAGCGTCCGCGCGTGCTCTTCGTGCTATCCGCCGGCGAAGGCCCGTTGATGATCGGCGGCGAGGACACCGCAGTGGCCGATGTCATTCGGCGGGCCGGTGGCGAACCGATGACGGCCGGCATCGAGGGCTACGGCCCGCTCTCGCCGGAAGCCATCATGGACCTGCAACCGCAAGCGGTGCTGGTGATGGCCTCACAGAGCGGCCAGGATCGCCTGCTGGATCGACCCGACTTCAGTGAAACCCCTGCCGGCAAGGAAGGGCGCCTGATCGCCATGGACGGCATGTTGCTGCTCGGTTTCGGACCGCGCACGCCGCAGGCCATCCGTGAACTGGGCCAGGCACTGCATCCGCAGCGCTTCGCCTCGACGCCCGATCGGCCATGACATCGCCCACGCTGTCGCGACGGCGCGCCGCAGAAGGGCGACACCGCCCGCAAGCGATCCTTGCGGGACTGGCCATTCTCGCCGCCCTGATGGCGATGGCCGAGCTGCTGCTCGGCCCAGTGGCCATCAGCGGCGCTCGGCTGATGGCGGTGCTCCTTGGCGGTGGCGAGCCGCTGGATGCCGGCATCCTGTGGCAGATCCGCCTGCCGCGCCTGACGCTGGGCATTGCCGTCGGCGTGGCCTTGGCCCTTTCCGGTACCGCCCTGCAGGGCGTGCTGCGCAACCCACTGGCCGACCCGGGGTTGATCGGGGTCACCGCCGGGGCCTCACTGGGAGCGGTCGGCGTCATCGTGCTCGGCGGCCTCTTCACCGCCGAGCTTCCCGCCTTCGTGCAGCCTTTCCTCCTACCGCTGTCGGCCTTTCTGGGCGGCAGCCTGGTCATCGCCTGCGTCTTCGCCCTGTCCCGACGCGGCGGTGAAACCTCGATGGCCACGCTCATCCTGATCGGCGTGGCCATCAACACCATCGCCGGCGCCGTCATCGGCGTGCTGGTCTACGTCTCCGACGACCAGGCGCTGCGCGACCTGACCTTCTGGAACATGGGCGGCCTGGGGCATGCCAGTTGGCCCGTGGTCATGGTGGCACTGGCGGCAACCCTGGCGTGCGTACCGACGTTCTGGCGTCATGCCCATGGCCTGGACCTGTTTCAACTGGGCGAACGCCAGGCCTTCCATGCCGGCCTGGACGTCGAACGCTGCAAGCGACGCATGGCATTGGCCGCTGCCGTGAGCGTGGGCGCCGTCACGGCAGCGGCCGGGCCCATCGGCTTCATCGGGCTGGTGGCCCCCCACCTGGCCAGGCTGCTGGTCGGCCATGGCCACCGCTGGGTGCTGCCCACCGCCGCCCTGCTCGGGGTGAGCCTGGTGCTGGGCGCCGACCTGGCCGTGCGGCTCGCCATCCCGCCGCAGGAGCCACCGATCGGCATCGCCACCAGCCTGCTGGGAGGGCCCTTCTTCCTGTGGCTGCTGACGCGAAGACATCGGAGGCAGGATGCTTGACGCGCGGGGCCTTCGCCTGGTCGTCGACGACCGGGCTCTACTCGACGACGTCAGCCTGCAGCTGGCTCCGGGCGAGTTCGTGGCCGTGCTGGGACCGAACGGCGCCGGCAAGTCCACGCTCATGCACTGCCTCAGCGGCGCCCAGCGTCCAGAAGGCTTTCTGCGAATGGACGGCCTCGTGCCTTCGAGCCTGGCGCCTGGCCAGTTGGCCATGCGACGCGCCGTGCTCGAACAGACCCCGAGCATCGACGCTCCCTTTCGCGTCGCCGAACTGATCCGCCTGGGCATTCCGCGCGAGCTGGCTGCCCGGCGGGCCGATGGCGTCGTCGACACGGCCATGCAGCGTCTGGACCTCCACCCTCTGGCGACGCGCCGGGTACCCTCGCTCTCGGGAGGCGAACGGCTGCGCACGCACATGGCGCGCGTCTTGGCACAGCTGTGGGCGGGGCAGGCGCTGGGCGGCGGCCGCTACCTGCTGATCGACGAGCCGACGGCCAGCCTCGACCTGCGTCACCAGATGACGGTGCTCAAGGCGGCACGCCAGGCCTGCCGGGAAGGTGTCGGCGTATTGGCCATCCTGCATGACCCTACTTTGGCCGCCAGCGTGGCGGACCGTCTGCTGCTGCTCAAGGATGGCCGCATCCTCGACGAAGGCCCAGCGCGCCAGGTACTGACGCACCGGCGTCTCAGCGAGCTGTACGACATGCCGATCTCGGTCCGCGATCTGGGCGACACCCTGGCCGTCACGCCCGACTATGCCGCCTGCCTGTCTCCCGATGACCGGTCCCGGCGCGCCGCAGGTCGGCAAGCAGCGGTGCACCGCTGACCGGGTCGCGCACCAGAGTGCAGTCGATGCCGTAGAGCCGCCGTACCAGCGCCTCCGTCACCACCTCCCGCGGCGGCCCCGCGGCCACCAGCCGCCCTTCGTACAGGGCCAGCAGATGATCGGCATAGCGGCTGGCGCTGGTGAGGTCGTGCAGCACCATCACCACCGTGCGCCCCACCGCAGCCAGCCTTCGCACCAGGTCGAAGACCTCGACCTGATGGCCCAGATCCAGCGCCGAGGTGGGCTCGTCGAGCAGCAGCAGCGGGGTCTGCTGAGCGATGGTCATGGCGATCCAGGCACGTTGACGCTGCCCACCGGAGAGGGTGTCCAACGCACGCTCGGCCAGGGGCTCGAGCCCGGCTGCGGCCAGGGCGTGCTCCACCGCCCGCTGGTCGTCGGCGGACCACTGGCGTAGCCAGCCCTGATGCGGCTGGCGGCCGAAGCGTACCAGGTCGCCCACGGTGAGCCCCTCCGGAGCGCTCGCCTCCTGGGGCAGCAGCGCCAGGCGCCGGGCCAGCTCGCGCGCCGGCAGCCGCTGTATGTCACGGCCATCGAGCAGTACCGCGCCGGCCTGCGGAGCATGCAGCCGTGCCAGACCCGCCAGCAGGGTCGACTTGCCGCAGCCGTTGGGGCCGACGATGGCGGTAACCTGGCCACGGGGCAGGCTCAGCTCCAGGCCGTCGATCACCGGGGTTCGGCCGTAGGCCAGTGTGAGGTCGCATGCGCTCAGCGCAGCGGAAGGCTCGTCGGACGTCATGACGCACTCCTGCAGGCGGGACGAATCAGTATCCACAGCAGCCAGGGACCACCGACCACCGCGGTGACGAGGCCCACCGGCAGCTCGATGGGTGCCAGCAGCAGCCGCCCGGCGAGGTCGGCCAGCACCATCACCAGGGCGCCGGCCAGGGCCGAGGCGAGCAGCGGCACGCCGCGCGGCGACGACAGCGAGCGGGCGATCTCCGGGCCGATCAGCCCCACCATGCCCACCGGCCCGGCCACCGCCACGGCCAGCGCGGTGATCAGCACCGAGAGCGTGAGCACCTGCCAGCGACGCCGCTTGAGCCGCACCCCGAGGCCGCGGGATACGGCATCGGAGAAGCGCATCAGGGTCAGCGAGCGGGCCAGGACGAGGGCCAGCGGCAGTCCCGCTGCAAAACCGGTGGCCAGCACCGCCACGGCATTGCCCGAGCGAGCGTTCAGGCTGCCCACCGTCCAGGGGTAGGCGGCATTGGCGGTGTCGATGTCCACCCGCGCCAGCAGCAGCTGGGTGACGGCGCCGAACACCGCGCCGATGCCGATGCCGGCAACGATGAAGCGGTAGCCCCGAGTGTCGCCGCCGCTGGCCAACCCGAAGGTGATGGCCGCCGCGGTGGCGCCGCCCGCCAGCGCCATGGCGGGCGGCGCCAACGACACGCCGAGCCCCACCACGGAGGCCACGGCGAAGGCGGTGGCACCGTTGTCGATGCCGATGATGCCGGGCGTGGCCAGGCGGTTGCGCGCCAGCGTCTGCATCAGGCAGCCGGCCAGGGCGAAGGCGGCACCGGTCAGCCAGGCCGCCGCCAGCCGCGGCAGACGCAGCTCGTGGATCAGAAACAGGGCGATCGGATCCCCCTCGCCGGCCAGCGCGCGTACCACCCCTCCCAGAGCGAGTCGCTCGCTGCCCAACGCCAGGTAGGCCAGCGACGCCGCCACCAAGGCTGCCAACAGCAACAGGCCCACGACCAGTGCACGGCGCTCCACCAGCAGGCTGTAACGTCCCGTCGACAATCGCCAGCGACCGGGGGGCGGCGACACGCAGGCAGCGTGGCCAGGCATAGCGCGGCGAACCGGGGCTAGAGACGTGTCCGACATGGCAGCTCCCAACCTAGAGGGTTGGCAGACGGCGCGCCCGCACCACGGCCACCAGCACCGGGGCGCCGACCAGGGCGGTGAGCACACCGATGGGTAGCTCAGAGGGGGCCACCACCAGCCGTGAGATGACGTCCGCCACCAGCACCATCAGCGGCCCCAGCGGCAGGCACAGCCACAGGGTGCGACGGATGTCGGGGCCGGCCAGGGCCCGGGCGGCGAAGGGCACCACCAGGCCGACGAAGGCGATGGGCCCGGCAATGGCCGTGGCCGCCCCCACCAGCAGCGCCACGACGACGATCACCAACAGACGCACTCGGCCCGGGCGGTGTCCCAGCCCCGAGGCGACCCGCTCACCCAGTGCCAGAGCCGCCAGGGGGCGCGCCACCAGCACCGTGATGGTCAACGCCACGGCTAGGCTGGGCAGCACCGCCAGCAGGTCGTCCAGACGCCGGCCGGCCAGGCTGCCCACCACCCAAAAGCGGATTTCGTCGGCGCTGCGCTGGTCGAACAGCAGCAGCAGCGAGGTGAGCGAGCCGAGCAGCGCCGAGAAGGCGGCGCCAGCCAGCACCAAGCGCACGGGGTCGCGGCCCATGCCGCGCACGCGCACCACGGCGAGCACCGCCAGACAGCCCGCCAGCGCGCCGACCTGTGCCACGGCGATGCGCAGGGTCGCCGCACTGGCCCCCAGCCACAGCGCCACGGCCACCGCGAAGGCGGCACCGGCACTGACCCCGAGCAGTCCCGGCTCGGCCAAAGGATTGCGCGACACCGCCTGCAGCAAGGCCCCGGCCACGCCCAGCGCGAGCCCGACCGCCATGCCTACCAGGGTGCGCGGGCCGCGCAGCGATGCCACCACGAAGCGAGCCTCTGCATCGCCGTGGCCCGCAAGCGCCGCCAAGGCGCGTTCCGGCCCCACCTCACCGGCACCCAGCAGCAGGCTGGCGAGAGCGGCGAGTGCCACCAGCAGCACGAGGACCAGCATCGCACGCACCCGCCCCGCCGGTCGGCGGGGCGAGTGTCTCGCAGCGACGATGTCGACCATCAAGGCAGCAGGGCCGCTTCGATATCGTCGAGTATCGCCTGGGCGGCCAGCGGGCCGTTGGCGCTGGTCCACAGTTGGCCGTCGACCGGCACCACCTGGCCGTTCTTCACCACCGGCAGACGAGCGAACGCCGGGGACTCCTCAGCGGCGGCGAGTGCCTCATCGCCCTCCTCGTTGAGCGTTGCCAGGAATAGCCAGTCACCTTCCAACTGCGAGAGATTCTCCAGACTCAGCGGATCGCTGTGCACGCCACGACCGTTGAGTAGACCGGCATCGTCCACGTCGAGGCCCACTTCCGCCAACAGCCCGGTCGAGAAGAGCGAATCGGACATCACCAGCGGCCCCTGGGGCATCCAGCGAACCAGGTTGGCCGTGCCACCCACCTCGGCATCGCTCAGGGCCTCGGCCAGCTCGGCTGCGCGCGCCTCGACCTCGCCGATGGCCGCCTCCAGCTCGGCCTCGCGCCCCAACGCCGCGCCGTAGAGCCGAGCCTCGGCCTTCCAGTTGTCCGGTGCGACCTCGCGGGACTCGGGCACCACGGTGGGGGCGATCCTGGACAGCAGAACGTACTGCTCGTCGGCGAGCCGCGGCGCGGCAAGAATCAGGTCGGGGCGCTCGGCCAGCACCGCCTCGAGGTTGATCTCGCGCACCACGCCGACGATGGCCGGACGCTCGCCGTCGAGATGCGTCTCGATGTAGCGGGCCACGCCATCGCCGCCGCGGGTGGACACCGCGCCACGCGGGGTGACGCCGGCCGCCAGGGCGGCATCCAGAGCCCCTTCGTAGAGGGTGACGACGCGCTCGGGAGCGTCAGGCACTTCGATCTCACCGTTGGCAGTCGCCACGCTGGCAGCCTGAGCCGAGCCAGCTGCCAGAGCGAGCATGGCAGCGAAACCGGCAGCGGCATGGCGCTGGGGCCGGAAAAGCGACGCGAACATGGAGTCTCCTTCCAATTCGTGGGTGCGCACGCAGAGTGCGAACCCGGATGTTGACGATGATAATGAATCTCAGGATCACTCGCATCCATTCCGTCGGGCAACGGCTGGTTCGACAATCCTGAACGCGGTTCGCCATCGAGTCAGCCGACCTCAGAAGTCCACCTGCAGCCCCAGCCACAGACGGCGGCCATCTTCGACATAGCCGTACTCGTCATAGGTAATGTCTTCATCGAAGAGGTTGTAGATACCGACGTTGACCTTGGCCTGGGGAGTCAACTGGTAGCCGACCCCGGCATCCACGAAGGTATAGGACGGCGCCACGATGCTGCTCTGGGAGGGGCCGGTAGTGGGCTGGCTCTCTTTGCCGCGGTAGGTCACTTTCGTCCACTGGGAGAGCTTGTCGTTGATACTCCAGTCCAGGGAGGCCGACACCTGGTGCTCGGGCAGTTGGGTCAAGGGTTCGCCCTCATACTCGCCGCTCTTCTGCTCGGAGTCGGTGTAGGTATAGCTGCCGGTCAGTGCCAGGGCGTCGCTCAGCGGTGCGGTCAGCGAGAGCTCGACGCCCTGGGTCACCGCTTCATCGACGTTGACTCGCGTATTCGTATTGAGATTGCCGTTCTCATCGAGATCGTACTGCGTCTCCGGAGGGCACTCTGCTGCCGACATCCCTACCGATAGGCATGGCAACCGTGTGATCTTGTCCTCGAAGTCGTTGTGGAATACGGTCAGACTGCCGCTGAAACCATTGGCCGCACTGTAGAGCAGCGAGAGTTCCTTGTTCAGCGAGGTCTCGGGTTCGAGGTCGGGGTTTCCATAGGTAGTACCACCGCGGCTGATGGCGCCCCAATCAGACGTCATTTCGCGCAGGTTGGGCGAGCGGTAGCCGGTGGAGACACCCCCCTTGAGGGTCCACTCCGGGGCCAGGTTCCAGACGCTGTAGAGCCTCGGGCTGACATGGCTACCGTAGTTCTCGTCGTCGTCCAGGCGCACGCCGCCGGTCAGCGCCCAGTCGTCGGTCAACCACCATTCATCCTCGACGAACAACGCCCACTGGCTGTTCTCGACGTGCGTCCGGTCGGATATCTGGTTGGAGGTCGCATCGTCCAGGGCCTCTTCCTCGTAGCTAACCCCCAGGGTGAGCATGTGCTCCCTCAGTGGCAGAACCAGGCTGGACTTGGCCGTGGTATTGGTGATTTTCATGTCACGGGCCTCGTTCTTGGTAGCCTCACGCTGAACGAAGCTCTCGCTGGTGCCGATCCCCCAACGACCGGTATGCGATAACGACGCATGCTCGCGGTAATGCTCGCTGAAACTGTCCGAGCAGCCGCCGCGGCAGCCCTCACTGGGCGCCGAGTGCCCCATCAGCGAAGTGCGTTCCTGGTCGGTCCGCCCCGCCTCCAGGGCGAAATCATGATTCTCGCCAGGCGTCAGCGACAGTCGCGCGGTGAGGCTCTGCAGGCTCTTTTCTTCGTAGCCATTGATGATGTCGTCCTCGTCACGCTCGGAGGCGCGACCATAGACCTGCAGGCCCAGCAGGTCCTCGACGAGAGGACCGCTGAGGTAGACGTTGCCCTGACGACTGTCGCCTGAGCGGCTGTCATCCTGAAGCACGCTGTCGAGCTGAACGCTGCCGTGCCATTCCCGTGCCACCTTGCGCGTGATGACGTTGATCACCCCGCCGATGGCATCGGAGCCGTAGAGCGTCGACATGGGGCCACGCACGACCTCGATGCGCTCGATGGCCTGCAGCGGCGGCAGCCAGTCCTGCTCGAAGCCGGCGCTGCCGTTGGGGCGTGATTCCCGACTGCTGCGCGGCTTGCCGTCCACCAGAATCAGGGTGTACTGGGCCGGCATGCCGCGAATGCTGATATCGTAACCATTGTCGCCCGATCCACCGCCGGTGACGATGACGCCCGGCACGTCGCGCAGCGCATCCGTCACGTCTCGATAGTGGCGGTCTTCCAGTTGCTCGCGAGCGATCACGCTGATCGAGGCAGGGGCATTCTTCGTCTGCTGCTCGAAACCGGCGGCGGTGACGACGACATCGCTGAGTTGTTGCGTCTGCTGGCCAAAGGCTGGCCCCCCAGCCAGCAAGGCGAGCCCTCCGGCCAGCACCGTCCGATTCATGGGTAGGCGCATGACGTTCTCCTTCGGTTCCACTGAAATGATCCGGCTTCGCTGTTAATGCGAATCCATATCATTATCTCATGAAACCGAACGAACCGGCCGGAACGGGCCATCCAGGATTTCGCAACGACCGCAGCGCCGCCGACTCGGCAATATCGACGACGCACGGTTTGCGGTAGCTTTCTTCTCTAGATAGCGGCTGGAGCATCGCCACCGCATAGAGAAGCGAACGAAACTCGACGACAACAGCAAAGAATTTTCATCTTCTCGCTTTGCTGGCAGAATGCGCCTGTCGTTTCTTCCTGGGTCACTCCCTATGCACGACTTCGACGAACTGGCCGCCTTCGATGCGGTGATGGCCACCGGCAGCCTGACGCGCAGCGCACAAGAGCAGGGACTGGCCAAATCGACACTGAGCCGGCGCATCAGCCAGCTGGAAGCGCGGCTGGGCCAGCCCCTGCTGCGCCGCCAGGCCAATCGGCTGATTCCCACCGAAGCGGGACTGCTGTTTCACGACTACTGCCAGGAGATGCTGGCCCTGGCCAACCGAAGCCGCGAGGCGCTGGCCGAACTCTCCGAGGCGATCAGCGGACGCCTGACCCTCGAGGTCCACTCTACCCTGGCGCGTAGCTGGGCAGCCCCGGTGATCGACGCTTTTCTGACCCGCCATCCGGATGTGGAGCTGACCCTGCACACCCGAGGGCATGCGCCCAACGCGCCGGACAGCCACTGCGTGCACGTATGGGTGGGCGAGCTGCCGGCCTCGGGGCTCAAGCAGGAGTCGCTGGGCCGGCTGACGCGGCGGCTTTATGCCAATCCCGACTATCTCGCGCATCACGGTGCACCCCGACACCCCCGCGAACTGGCCCACCACGCCTGGATCGACTTGCTGGGCACTACCCACGAGGGCCTGACCCTGCATCACGCCACGCAGGGATGTTTCCAGTTTCGTCCGCCGTGCTCACGACTACGGGTCGACATGCCGGTACTGCACATGGACCCCATCGCCCATGGCCGTGGAATCGGCATGCTGCCGGATTGGCTGGTGGCTGCCCGCGAGAAGCACCATCCCGGCGAACTCACCCCCTGCCTGCCGGCTTGGCAGCCGGAGCCGTTACCGGTCACCCTGCTCTACCCCTATGGCCAGCGGCCACGCCGCGTCACCGCTTTGCTCGAATTCTTGCGCAAGGCCGCGCCCGGAGAGTGGCAGCCACGGGAGGCCTTGGTCTGACCCGCTCATCGACGAGCGGGAAGCCTGGCATAACCATTGTATGAAGCTATCGAAACCATCCAGGCAATCCGTTTCAATCATCGCCCATGCCGTTCTAGGCTATGCACATGATTCTCACTCCTGGAGCTATGCCGTGAAGAAGACCGCCACCTTCGCCCTCGTGCACTTCTGCGTGGCCTTCAGCGTCACTTACCTGCTCACCGGCAGCTGGGTGCTCGGCGGCATGGTCGCCCTGATAGAACCCGCGGCGAACACCGTGGCCTACTTCTTTCATGAGAAGGCGTGGGAACGTATCGGTCGTCGGCGTGCACTCCAGACGGGCTGAGCGCCCCTTCTCAGGGCATCTCATCCAGCCTGAAATGCACCCGATAGCGGTTGTCGCGATCCGTGCAGTGGCGCACGGAGAGACACGCATGCGGGTCGCGGGTGCGCAGATACCAGGTGCCGGCCGGCAACTCTTCTTCGATGCGGAAATTGCTGCCGCGCCCGCTGGTCCAGTCGCGGGCGACCTCCCGCCCCTCGCTGTCGAGCAGCACGCCGGCCGGCGAACTGACGAAATCACCGGGTCGGGTCTCGCTTTCCAGCACCACCCGCGAACGGGTGTCTAGCGTGAAGGTGAAAAGATAGGCCCCCGGCGCCATCACCTCGTAGGATTCGTCCGGGCGCAGCTCGATGGCCCTCTCGCGCGAATCCTGGATACCGGCACAGCCGCTTAGCCCCCCGAACAGAACCACCGCAACGAGACACCTTGCCCAGTGCTGCATGTCAGTCTCCTCTTTGCGAATCGGCGGTGACACCACGACTCTGAGACCCGCGAAGGGATGAGACGATTCCCCATGTCTCGCACGAGGACCGCCTGCACGCCCTTCAGCCCCCCCACAGGCGCTGGCCACCCAGCCAGATCAGGCGCAGGGCGAGCAGCGTCAGCACCCATTTGAAGAGCGCATCGAAGCGCCGGTCGCTGACCCTCTGCATCAGCCGCAGGCCCAGCCAGGTGCCCACGAAGCCGGCCGCGACCATCGCCAGGATGAAGGCCAGCCAGTCGCGGAACACGAAGCCCGCCGCCCCGAAGATGATCGCCTTGGGTAGGTGCTGCACGGTCATGCAGGCGGAGAAGGTGGCCACCCGCGGCAGCCGCTCGGCTCGCCCCTCCTTGATGAACGCCGCCACCAGCGGGCCGCTGGCTCCCACGAAATTGGAAAGCACCGTGGTGGCCGTCCCGGCCACGAAGGTGCCGGCGCCGCCCAGGGCGCGCTTGGGTAGCCCCCAGCCCCAGCAGGAGTAGAGCACGAAGGCGGCGATGCACAGCTCCAGCACTCCCGGCGGCAGGCGCACCAGCAGCCAGGCAGCGAGCAGCGCGCCGAGCACCACACCAGGCACGAAGGCGGCCATCACGGCACGGTCGACGTGACGCCAGGTGAGCGCCACCCGTCCCACGTTGGAGCCCAGCTGCACCATGCCGTGCACCGGAATCACCGCTGCCGCTGGCATCACCTGAGCCAGCGCCATGATCATCAGCACGCCGCCCCCCACGCCCAGCGCCGCGGTAATGGCCGAGGTGAGGGTGGACAGCGCCAGCAGCACCAGGTTGGCACCGCCCGAGAGCGGCGAAAGCGCTTCCATGGCCGTCAGTATCACTCGATACGCTCCTCTCCAAAGCGTGGCAGACCGCCTCACGGCCGTCGCTGCACACGATCAGCGGCGGCACCTCGCTAGCCGTGAGCTGTGGTCTGGTGCGCCCCATCGACAGGATACGCCACTTCTCCTTCTGCTCTCCATACGCGACACTCCACTCCATCTCTGCGGCTCTGCCTGTCGATGTCGCCCGTCGACAGCCCGCCAGGTGCAGTCAACGCCTCCGGAATCGGCTATCCTGGCAACCTGTCGGACTTGCCCGACCATTGCCAAAATGACCGGGTTCGGCCATAAAAACCAACCATCCGCCGAGCCCGTCCGCTCCACCTCGACGCCCCCTCCCTGTCGACGAGACATCGCCTTGTGCCCAAGCCCACCGCCGTGCGCTGCGCGTCCGGCCCAGAGAATCTCGTCACATGCTGTCGTTCTTCAATCGCCTCTCCCTGGAGGCCCGCTTCGTCATCGCTCTCGGCCTGCCGCTGGCAGCCCTGTTCTGGCTCGCCTTCTCGGGGGCCATCGAGCGCCAGAAACTGGCCGTCAACATGGCGGAGCTGGAGTCGCTCACTCGCCTGGCCGTCGAAGCCGGTGAGCTGGTTCACGTCCTCCAGGTAGAACGCGGCATGAGCGCCGGGCTGTTGGGCAGCGCCGGGCGCCATTTCAGCGAGCGGATCGTCGCCGCACGCGACAGCGTCGACCGACAGGTCGCTCGATTCATCGAGCACCTGGAAGCGGTCGACATCGATGCCCTGAGCACCCAGTCGCGGCTGATGGAAAGGACCAGTCGCTATGCGCTGCCCCAGGACATGCCCCAGGCCGAAAGCCGCTATCTGAGCTTCCTGCGCGACCTCGAATCCGTCACCGCACTGTTCCAGGATGTCGATGCGCTGCGCCAACGCACCGATGCGCTGACCATCACCAGCCAGGACGCCGTCAGCCATTACACGCGAATCACCCGGGAGCTCAATGTCCTGGTCGGCCGGCTCACGCACCTGACCGACGAAGGCACCATCAACCGTCGCCTGGGCGCCTACCACGCCCTGCTGATGGCCAAGGAGCTGGCTGGCCTAGAGCGTGCGACGCTCTCCGACGCTCTGGCCGAGAATGCGCTCTCACCCGCCATGTACCGCCGCACGGTGGAACTGGTCGGCCAGCAGGCCGCCTACCTGACCACGTTCAACGGCCTGGCCGACACGTCACCCCGGGAGCGCCTGTTCTCGGCACTGAGCCAGCCCGAGCTGCAACCCCTGAACGCCTTCCGCGAGCGCTTGCTGGAACAGCCGGGGTCCGTCTCGTCGGGGCCCGCCCCCGAGCAGTGGTTCACCTGGCAGACTGCCAAGATCGAGACCATCAAGGCGGTGGAGGATGGGCTGGCCAACGACATTCTCGCCACGGCCCAGCGCCTGCAGGAGAAGGCTCGCATCGACCTGGCCAAATACCTGGCCGTGACACTGCTGGTGGCGCTGGCCACGGTGGGGCTGTCGTTTCTGATCCTGCGCCACATCCAGGCGCGGCTGACGCTGGCCGCCAACGTCTTCCAGCACACCCAGGACGGCATCACGGTCACCGATCCCAGCGCCACGATCCTCGACCTCAACGACGCCTTCACCCGCATCACCGGCTATTCCCGCGACGAAGCCATCGGCAAGAACCCGCGCATCCTGCAGTCGGGCCGCCAGGACGACGCCTTCTACCGAGCGCTGTGGCAGCAACTGACCAGCTCCGGCTCCTGGCAGGGCGAGATCTGGAACCGCCGCAAGAACGGCGAAGTGTATGCCGAGCTGTTGACCATCAACGCCGTGCACGACGAACGCGGCAAGTTGCAGAACTACGTGGCGGTCTTCTCCGACATCACCGACCGGGCCAGCGAGCATCAGCGGCAGTTGGAGCACAGTGCCTACCACGACCCGCTCACCGGCCTGCCCAACCGCATGCTGCTCAGCGATCGGCTGCAACACGCCATCGCCACGAGCCGACGCACCGACAAGGAGCTCGTCGTGGTTGCCATCGACCTCGACGACTTCAAGACGCTCAACGAGAGCCACGGCCATGCGCTGGGCGATCGCGTACTGGAGCTGCTGGCCAAGCGCCTGCATGCCGCCCTGCGCGACGGCGACACCCTGGCCCGCCTGGGCGGCGACGAATTCGTTGTCGTCATCGAAGAACTGGGCACGGTGCAGGAAGCCGAGACCGTCCTGCAGCGCCTCCAGCAGGAAACGTCCAGCCCGCTGTGCATCGGCGATGTCACCGTGCGCTGCTCGGCCAGCTTCGGCGCCACCGCCTTTCCCGAGGATGGCGTCGATGCCGACACGCTGCTGCGCCACGCCCACCAGGCGCTGCACCAGGCCAAACTCAATGGACGCCAGCGCCTGCAGTGGTTCGACCCACAGCAAGAGCGCCACCAGGCGGCCCTGTCCCGCTTGGTGCAGCGTCTGGAAACGGCCCTGGCGAACCACGAGCTGCAGCTTCACTATCAGCCCAAGGTGGATCTGAGCAGCGGCCGACTCATCGGCGCCGAGGCGCTGCTGCGCTGGCAGGACCCCCGACGAGGCATGGTTCCGCCCGGCGAGTTCCTACCCACCATCGAACAGCATCCGATCTCGATCACCATCGGCCACTGGGTCATCGAGACGGCCCTGGAGCAGATCGAACGTTGGCACCGACAAGGGCTTACGCTCACCGTCAGCGTCAACATCAGCGCCCTGCAGCTGCAGCAGCCCAACTTCGTCGCCTCCTTGCGCCGCCATCTGGCCCGCCACCCCACGCTGCCAACCAACGGCCTGGAGCTGGAGATCCTGGAAAGTGCCGCCATCGGCGACATCCAGCGTGCCGGCGAAGTGATCCGCGAATGTCGAGCGCTCGGAGTAGGCGTCTCGCTGGACGACTTCGGTACTGGCTATGCCGCCCTGGAGTACCTCAAGTACCTGCCCGCCGAACGTCTCAAGATCGACCGCACCTTCATCCGCGACATGCTCGAGGACCGCGGCGATCAAGCCATCGTCAAGGGCATCATCGGGCTGGCCAAGGCCTTCGATTTCCGAGTCATCGCTGAAGGCGTGGAGACGGAAGCCCAGGGTTGCCGGCTCATCGAGCTGGGTTGCCCGGAAGCCCAGGGGTTCGGTATCGCCCGCCCCATGCCGGCCGCGGCACTGCTGGATTGGCATCACCAGTGGCAACCCCCCATCAGCTGGCGTTCGGCCCGGCACTCAACGGCATAACTCGTCGGTTTCATGGCGTCTCGAGTCAAAATTTGACCAAACGGCAAAACCTGGTCTAGGGTCTTCTTTACCGACTGGTAAAAACAGTCATGAGCGCACAACAACAACAGGAGCGCCGATGACCATGCTGACCCGCCCGGAAGCCCTGGCGCTGAAAACGGCGTCCCCCGGTGAATTCGACGACCTGACCCGGCATGCAGCCCGGCTGCGCGACGATCGCTGGGGCAAGACGCTGACCTACTCGCGCAAGGTCTTCGTTCCCCTCACCAACATGTGCCGCGATGATTGCGGCTACTGCACCTTCGTCCAGAAACCGGGCTCGCCCAACGCGCGGATCATGACGCCGGATGAGGTC
The DNA here is from genome assembly GCF_900100195.1 of Billgrantia gudaonensis. Taxonomy (GTDB): domain Bacteria; phylum Pseudomonadota; class Gammaproteobacteria; order Pseudomonadales; family Halomonadaceae; genus Halomonas; species Halomonas gudaonensis. The sequence goes on along the minus strand of NZ_FNES01000002.1, from coordinate 282,723 downwards.
ATGGCCGTGGTCAGGGAGGGCGAGCGGCTGGGCTGCAAGGAGGTTCTGTTCAGCCTCGGCGAAAAGCCGGAGCTGCGCTATCCGGAAGCCCGCGAGGCCCTGGCGAGGCTCGGCCACGTGAGCATGATCGATTACCTGATCGAGATGTGCCGCCGCGTGCTGGACGAGACTTCGCTGCTTCCCCATGTCAACGCCGGCACGCTCTCCGATGAAGAGGTCGCCCGTCTCAAGCCGGTCAGCGTCAGCATGGGCATGATGCTGGAGAACGTCAGCCGCCGACTCTTGCAGCGCGGCCAGGCCCATTACGCCTGTCCCGACAAGGTACCGACCCAGCGCCTGCGCACGCTGGAGCGGGCCGGCCAGCACGACGTGCCCTTCACCACCGGCATCCTCATCGGCATCGGTGAGACCTGGGAAGAGCGTGTCGACAGCCTGCAGGCCATCAACGCCCAGCATCGCCATTACGGCCACATCCAGGAAGTGATCGTGCAGAACTTCCGCGCCAAGCCGGGGACGGCCATGGCCAATCATCCGGAACCCGACCTGGACGACATGGTCCGCACCCTGGTGCTAGCTCGCCTGACGCTGGATCCCTCCATCAGCCTCCAGGCGCCTCCCAATCTCGAATCGCGCTTCTCCGCCTACATCGGCGCGGGCATCAACGACTGGGGCGGCATCTCGCCGGTGACCATCGATCACATCAACCCGGAACGCGCCTGGCCCCAGATCGAGGCCCTGCGCCAGGCCACCGCGCGCTGCGGCTACGGCCTGGAGGAGCGCCTGGCCGTCTATCCGCGCTACCTGAAGGAGCCACAGCGCTTCCTGGCCGCCCCCCTCGCCGAACGGCTCGACGACATCGTGCGCGAAGACGGCCTGGCACTGCAGCAGTGCGTCTGAGACCGCGACCCAGAACAGGAGACACCCAATGACGACAACCACAGCACAGCTACGAGCGTTCGATCGCCAACCGGCAGAACTGGCCAGCCACAGAGTGAGTCGCAAAACGCGGCACATGCTGGAGAGCGTGCTGGCGGGACGGGAGCTCAGCGAGGCTGACGCGGTACACCTCTTCCAGGTCGAGGGCGCCGACCTGGACGCCCTGACGGCCACCGCCGACGAGATCCGTCGGCGCCGGGTGGGCGACGATGCCACCTTCGTGATCACCCGCAACATCAACTACACCAACGTCTGCTACATGGGGTGTCGTTTCTGCAATTTCGCCAAGCGCAAGGACGACCCCGAGGCGGAGTTCTTCGACCTCGACGAGATCGTGCGCCGCGCTCAGGAGGCCTGGGACCGGGGCGCCACCGAAGTGTGCATCCAGGGCGGCCTGCATCCGAACGTTCCGGGCCACTTCTACCGGGACATGCTCAAGGCCATCAAGCGAGCCTTGCCGGACATGCACATCCACGCCTTCTCGCCCTTCGAGATCTGGTTCGGCGCGCACAAGAGCCGTCTCTCCTACCGCGATTTCATTCGCGACCTGGTGGACAACGGTCTGGGCTCCATGCCGGGTACCGCTGCCGAGATCCTCGACACCGAGGTGCGCAAGCAGCTGACCCGCGACAAGCTGACCACCGACCAGTGGGTGGAGATCATCACCACGGCCCACGAGGAAGGCCTGCCCACCACCTCCACCATCATGTACGGCCATATCGACGGTCCCGAGCACTGGGCGGCGCACATCGCCCTGCTGCGCGACATCCAGAAGCGCACCGGTGGATTCACCGAATTCGTGCCGCTCGGGTTCGTGCACTACAAGACGGCCCTGTTTCTCGAGCACGAAGGCGTGCGCCCTGGCCCGACACGGCTAGAGCACATTCGCATGCATGCAGTGGCGCGCCTGATGCTCGACGGCTGGATCGACAACATTCAGGCCTCCTGGGTGAAGCTGGGCCCGGAACTCGCTCGCCAGATGCTGGCGGCCGGGGTCAACGACCTGGGCGGCACCCTGATGAACGAGAGCATTTCGCGAGCCGCCGGCGGCCAGCACGGCCAGGAGATGCTGCCCGAGGAGATGGCCGACATGATCCGCGAAATGGGTCGCCGCCCGGTACGGCGCAACACCCTCTACCAGACGGTAGAGACCTTCGACGAACTCGCCGCCACGCCAACCCTTCGCCGTGCCGCTGGAGGCCTGGCATGACGCCCCGCGTCACCCTGCTGGCCGGCGGCGTGGGAGGCGCCAAGCTGGCCGAGGGGCTGGCGGCCGTCTGCTCGCCCGAACGGCTGTCGATCATCGGCAACGTGGCCGACGACCAGGAGTTCCACGGCCTGTGGGTGTCGCCGGACATCGACACTCTGACCTACAGCCTGGCGAACCTGATCGACCGACGGCAGGGCTGGGGCCTGGCCGACGAGAGCCACCGGGTGCTGGCGGGTCTCGAGCGCCTCGGCTGCGACACCTGGATGTCGCTGGGCGACCGGGACATGGCGACCCACATCTTCCGCACCCAACTGCGGCACCAGGGAGTTCGCCCCAGCGCCATCGCCCAGCGCATCGCCGAATCCCTGGGCGTGGACATCGACCTGCTGCTGCCCACGGACGATCCGCTGCAGACGACGGTGAAAACGGAGCAGGGCTGGCTGGCGTTTCAGGAGTACTTCGTCAGGGAGCGCTGCCGACCCGAGGTACTCGAGGTGCGCTTCGAGGGCGCTGCCACGGCACGTCCGACCTCCGAGGCCCTGGCAGCCATCGAGACGGCCGAGGTACTGCTGATCGCCCCCAGCAATCCGGTGGTCAGCATCGCCCCCATCCTCGCCGTGCCCGGCATTCGACGCGCCATCGAGACGTCTCGCGCCACGCGGGTCGCGGTCTCGCCGCTGATCGGCGGCCGCACCGTCAAGGGTCCGGCGGACCGCATGCTGACCGCCATGGGCTACCCCTGCAGCAACCTGGGCGTCGCCGAAAGCTATGCGGGCCTGCTCGATGGCCTGGTGATCGACGCGAGCGACCGCGACGACCGCACCGCCCTGGAGGCCGAGGGAGTGACGGTGTTGACCACGGACACGCTGATGACCGACGCCGAGGAGAAGGCGCGCCTGGCCGGGGAAACCCTCGCCTTTGCCGGCGCCCTGCGCCGCGAGGAGGTCGAGGCATGACCGAGCAGCCGCTGATCGTCATTCCGGTCAAAGCCTTCGGCCTGGCCAAGAGCCGGCTGGGCAACACGCTCTCGCCGGACCATCGCTCGGCCCTGGCCCAGCGCCTGTGTCAACGCACCCTGCACTTTTTCGCTCGGCACTTCCCCGAACACGATCGGCTGGTGGTCACAGCGTCTCCGGCGATCGGCCGGCTGGCGCAGGCCCACGGCGCCATGGTGCTCGAGGAAGCGGCAGCCGACGGGCTCTCCCAGGCGGCAGACCGTGCTGCCGAATGGGCCCGCCGGCGCGGCTATTCGGCCCAGTTGCTGGTCCCCGCGGACATCGTCCAGCTCGACGAAGGGGAAATCCGCCGGCTGCTCGAGACCCTCGACGCGGCCCCGTGCGCAGTGATCTGCCCGGCCAGCGACGGTGGCACCAACGCCCTGCTGACCTCGCCGCCGGATGCGCTGCCGTTCCGTTTCGGCCCCCGCTCCGCCGAGGCGCATCGCGAGACAGCCCTGCGCCTGGGCCTGAGCTGCCAAGTGCTGGAGCTGACCCACCTGCGCTTCGACCTCGATACCCCCGCGGACCTCGACACCCTGGACACCTTGATCCGGCATCACGGCGGCGAGACGCCGCAGGAGCTGAAGACGCTATGGAAACTGTGCACGACACCCACCGGGATGATGCCATGGCCGGCCTGGCCGACGACGCACTGATGGACGACGGCGTCGTTCTCCGCGCGCTGCCGGGCATCCCCGACATCCACCCGGGCGACGATCTAGCCGAGGTGCTGATCGAGAGCCTGCGGCGCCGGGACATGACCCTGCATGACGGCGACATTCTCGCCGTCGCCCACAAGGTGATCTCCAAGGCCGAAGGACGCGTCGTGGCCCTGGCCGATATCACCCCGAGCGCCGAGGCCCACGATCTCGCCGAGCGGGTCAACAAGGATCCGCGCAAGGTGCAGGCCATCCTCGGCGAGTCGACCCGCGTGGTGCGTGCCATGAAGCGTCCCGACCAGGACGAGGGCACCCTGATCGCCGAACATCGCCTGGGCTTCATCTGCGCCAACGCCGCCGTGGACGAATCCAACGTCGGCGCCGCGGACACCGTCATCCTGCTTCCCGTGGATCCCGACGCCAGTGCGCGCCGCCTGTGCGAACGCCTGGAGGCCGCCTTCGGCGTAAGGCTCGGCATCGTGGTCACCGACACCTTCGGCCGCCCCTGGCGCATGGGCCTGGTCAACGTGGCCATTGGCCTGGCCCGCGTCCCCGCCCGAATCGACATGGTCGGCGAACGCGACGCCTTCGGCCGCGTGCTGTCGGTGACCATGCCGGCCTTGGCCGACGAGCTGGCCGCTGCCTCGGGCCTGGTGATGGGCAAGAGCGACAAGACCCCGGTCGTGCTGTTCCGTGGCATCGACTGGCAATCCGAAGAGAGTTCGGCAAACGAACTGATCAGACCAAAACAAGAGGATCTGTTTCGATGAGCATTGCAATTCTTGGCGGCACCGGCCCTCAGGGCCGAGGGCTCGCCCTGCGTTTCGCCCGTGCCGGCACGCCGGTGGTGCTCGGTTCCCGCGACGCGGCTCGCGCTCAGGGCATTGCCGACGAGCTCAATGTGCAGCTCGACGGTGGGGCCGGCATCAGCGGCAAGGCACTACGCGACGCGGTAGCGGCCGCCGACGAGATGGTGATCCTGGCCGTTCCCTACGCCGCCCACGATGCCACCCTCGAGGCGATCCGCGACCTGCTGCCCGGCAAGATCCTGATCGACATCGTGGTGCCACTGGCCGATGGCGACCCGAAGAAGGTGGACATGCCCGACGCCGGTTCGGCCACCGAGGCCGCCCAGGCCCTGCTCGGCGAGGCGATCCCCGTGGTCGGCGCCCTGCACAACGTTTCGGCGGCGACCCTCAATCAACTGGATCACCCCATCAACTGCGACGTCCTGGTGTGCGGCAACGACCTGGCAGCCAAGGAAAAGGTGATCGAGCTGATTCGCCAGCTCGATGTCGCCGCCTACAACGCCGGCCCTGCCGTCAACGCGCGCTGCATCGAGGCGATCACCCCGATCCTGATCCGCCTCAACATCTCCAAGAAGGTTCCCTTTACCCATGCGGGTATCCGTATCTGGGCGCCCGGCGCCTGAGATACCCCTCGAAACGGCAACATCCAACAAGCACAACACGAGGAGACAACCATGGAATTCGGCATCTGTTTCAAGGGCTTCGTCAGCCCCGATCGCGCCCGCAAGCTGGTCAAGCAGGCCGAGGAGGTCGGTTTCGACTACTGCTGGTTCTACGACTCGCACATCCTGTGGCGGGAGTGCTATCCGGCCATCGCCATGTGCATGGAGCACACCACGAAGATGCGTTTCGCGCCCTGCGTCACCAATCCCAATGCTCGGGACTGGTCGCTGGCGGCCAGCCTGTTCGGCAGCCTGGCCAAGCAGAGCGGCGGCCGCTTCGATATCGGCCTGGGGCGCGGCGACAGCTCGGTGCGCGTCATGGGCAAGAAACCCGCCCCGCTGGCGCGCGTCGCCGAGTTCACCCACAAGGTCAAGGCGATGGTGCGCGGCGAGGAAGTGATCTACGGCGAGTGCCCGGAACCGGTCAAGTTCCCCTGGGCCGACGGCTACGAGCTGCCCGTGCACATCGGCGCCTACGGCCCCAAGGCCCTGAAGACGGCCGGCGAAGTGGGCGACGGCGTCATCCTGCAGATCGGCGACACCTACCTGGTCGAATGGCTGGGCAACCAGGCGCTCAAGGCGGGCAAGGAAGCCGGTCGCGACATGTCGGACTACAAGGTCGTCGTCGCGGCTCCCGCGTACTTCGGCGACAAGGAGAGCTGCATCGAGGCCACCAAGTGGTTCCCGGCCATGGTCGGCAACCACGTGGCGGACATCGTCGAGAAGTACGGCACCGACAGCGGCCTGGTGCCCAAGAGCCTCACCGACTACATCGAGAAGCGCAAGGGCTACGACTACTCCAAGCATGGCCAGAGCGACAACCCCTATCTCGACTTCATCACCCCCGAGATCGTGGAGAGTTTCTGTGTCCTGGGCCAGCCCGAAGACCATGTGGCCAAGCTGCAGAAGCTTCAAGAAGCGGGCATGACCCACTTCAACATCTACCTGGATAACGGCGACGAGGAGAACATCATCGCCCAGTACGGCGAGCATGTGATTCCGCGCTTCCGCCGCTGATCCAACGAGCCGGTGGCTGCGCCACCGGCTCCCCTTCCAAGACGACGTGCACGGGCTACTCAGCGTGAGCCCCTCAGGGCCCCTGTGTACCCATCACGTCACTCCGGCACGCTAATGACGCAGACGAGGACGACATGAACGACATCCGCATCGACAAGCAGCGTTTGTGGGACAGCCTGATGGAAATGGGCGAGATCGGCGGCACCGAAAAGGGCGGCTGTTGCCGCCTGGCGCTGACCGACCTGGACAAGCAGGGCCGCGATCTCTTCGTGAAATGGTGCGAAGAAGCCGGCTGCAGCATCACCGTGGACAAGATGGGCAACATCTTCGCCCGCCGTCCCGGTCAGGACGATTCGCTACCCCCGGTGGCCGTGGGCAGCCACCTGGACACCCAGCCCACCGGCGGCAAGTTCGACGGCGTCTTCGGCGTGCTGGCCGGCCTGGAGATCTTCCGTACCCTCAACGAACGGGGCATCGAGACCCGGACGCCGCTGGAGACGGTGATGTGGACCAACGAAGAGGGCTCGCGTTTCCCGCCCGCCATGGTTTCCTCGGGCGTGTTCGCCGGCGCCTTCGATCTGGACTATGGCCTGAGCCGCGCCGACCTCGACGGCAAGACCATGGGCGAGGAGCTCGAGCGCATCGGCTACGCCGGCAGCGCCGAGGTGGGCGGACGCCCCTTCAAGGCCTTCTTCGAGGCGCACATCGAGCAGGGGCCGATCCTCGAGGACGAAGGCAAGCAGATCGGTGTCGTCACCGACGCCCAGGGTCAGCGCTGGTACGAGATCACCCTCACCGGTCAGGAATCGCATGCCGGTCCCACGCCGATGCCCAGCCGCCGTGACGCCCTGCTGGGCGCCGCGCGCATCGTCGACATGGTCAACCGTATCGGCATGGACAACCAGCCCAACGCCTGCGCCACGGTGGGCCTGATGCAGGTCTTCCCCAACTCGCGCAACGTCATTCCCGGGCAGGTGTTCTTCACCGTGGACTTCCGCCACCCCGATGCCGAGGTGCTGGAGGCCATGGACGCTGCGCTGCGCGAGGGAGCGGTGCGCATCGCCGAGGACATCGGGCTGGAGATGGACTTCGAGCAGATCTGGTACTCACCACCCGTGCCCTTCGATGAGGACTGCGTCGCCTCGGTGCGCAAGGCGGCGGAGGCGCTCGGACTCAGCCATCGCGAGATGGTCAGCGGCGCCGGCCATGACGCCTGCTACATCGCCCGCGTGGCCCCCACCTCGATGATCTTCGTCCCCTGCGAAAAGGGCATCAGCCACAACGAGCTGGAACGCGCCGACGCCGACGATCTGGCCGCCGGCTGCAACGTCCTGCTCCAGGCGGTGCTGGAACGTGCCCAGGCGTGATGGCCACTCGATCGAGCCCAGGAGAACGACAATGCGACTAGCGGTGATGCGGGAACGCCACCCCGGGGAGACCCGGGTGGCCCTGACCCCCGCCAACGTATCGACCCTCACCGGCCTCGGCTGCGAGGTGTTCGTGGAAACCGGCGCCGGCGACGCCGCCGGCTTCGCCAACGACGGCTATCGCGAGGCGGGAGCCGAGATTCTCGAAACGCGCGCCCAGCTGCTCGACGCGGGCGAGATCGTCCTGTGCGTCGACGGTGCCCACGAGGAGGCCTTCGCCGACCTGCGCGCGGGCCACATCGGCATCGGCATGCTGGACCCCCTGAGCCGCCCCGAGCGTTTCCGCGGGCTGGCCGAACGCGGCATCACCAGCCTGGCGCTGGAGCTGGTGCCACGCATCAGTCGCGCCCAGAGCATGGACGCGCTCTCATCCATCGCCACCCTGGCCGGCTACAAGGCCGTGCTGCTCGCGGCCTGCCAGGCCCCGCGGCTCTTTCCCATGATGATGACGGCGGCGGGCACGCTGAATCCGTCGCGCGTCTTCATCATGGGGGCCGGGGTGGCCGGTCTGCAGGCGGCCGCCACCGCCAAGCGTCTGGGCGCCGTGGTGGAAGCCTACGACGTGCGCCCCGCAGCGCGCGACCAGATCCTGTCCGTGGGCGCCAAGCCCATCGAGCTCGATCTGGACACCTCTTCGAGCGAGGGTCAGGGCGGTTATGCCAGCGAGCAGGACGACGACTTCCTGAGACGCCAGCGCGAGCAGATGGCCGACGTCCTCGCCCAGCAGGACGTGGTGGTGACCACGGCGGCCATCCCCGGTGCCAAGGCCCCGGTGCTGATCACCGAAGAGATGGTGAAACGGATGAAGCCGGGGGCGGTCATCGTCGACCTCGCCGCCGAGCGGGGCGGCAACTGCGAGCTGACTCAGGCCGGCGAAACGCTCGAGGCCTACGGCGTCACCATCATCGGCCCGACCAACATCGCGGCCAGCCTGCCTCACCATGCCAGCCAGATGTATGGCCGCAACATGGAGAACCTGCTGCGCCATCTGCTGGACGAGGAAGGCAGGCTGGCGCTCGATTTCGAGGACGAGATCCTCGACGAGACGGTGGTGACCCATGGCGGGGAAGTGCGCGCGGCGCGTATCCGCGAGCGCCTGGTCCCGGCCTCCACGCGTGAAGAGGAGACGGTCTGATGGACATGCTGATCATGCAGATATCGCTCTTCGTGCTGGCCGTCATCCTGGGGGTCGAACTGATCACCAAGGTACCGGCCACCCTGCACACGCCGTTGATGTCGGGCAGCAACGCCATCTCCGGCATCACCCTGGTGGGTGCCCTGCTGGCCGCCGGTTCCGGCGAGGTCGGAGGCCTGTGGGTCTCCGTCCTCGGCACGGCGGCGGTCACCCTGGCCACCATCAATGTGGTCGGCGGCTTTCTGGTCACCAACCGCATGCTGAAGATGTTCCGCAGGAGGGACTGAGCCATGAGCCTGTCATTCGTCAATCTGTTCTATCTGGCTTCCGCGGTGCTGTTCGTCACCGGCATCAAGGGGTTGACCCGACCTCGCACGGCGGTACGCGGCAATCTGCTGGCCGCCATCGGCATGCTGGTCGCGGTCGTGGTGACCTTGCTGGATCGGTCGATCCTGTCCTACGGCTGGATCCTTGCCGGGGTCATCCTCGGCGGCACCATCGGGGCGCTGCTGGCCACGCGCATCCAGATGACGGCCATGCCGCAGATGGTCGCCCTCCTCAACGGCTTCGGTGGCGGCGCCTCGCTGGCCGTGGCCATGGCCAGCTTTCTCGCCCCCAGCGGGCCCATTGCCGCCGGCGGAACCATCGGCCTGCTGGCCATCGGTCTGACCGTACTGGTCGGCGCGGTCACCCTGACCGGCAGCGCGGTGGCTTTCGGCAAGCTGCAGGAACTGCTGCCCGGCAATCCCATCGGTTTCAAGGGCATCACGCTGTTCAACGCCGCCCTGCTCAGCGGTACCGTGGTGATCGTGGCCACCCTGGCCGGCGGCAACGGCGGCATCGGCTTGCTCTTGCTGCTGGCGACCATCGCTCTGGTGCTGGGCGTGACGCTGGTCATCCCCATCGGCGGCGCCGACATGCCCGTCGTCATCGCCCTGCTCAACTCCTACTCCGGCATTGCCGCCGCCGCCGCAGGCTTCATCATGGGCAATACCGTGCTGATCGTCTCCGGCGCCTTGGTGGGGGCCTCGGGGCTGATCCTGACCCGGATCATGTGCGTGGCCATGAATCGCTCCCTGGCCGGCGTGCTGTTCGGTTCGCTATCCGAGGAGGGCGGCGAGGGCATGGATGCCGACGAAGTCTATGCCGGCAAGGTGAAGTCCTCTTCCGCCGAAGAGATCAGCATGCTGCTGGAGACCGCCCAGCGGGTGGTGATCGTGCCGGGCTTCGGACTGGCCATGGCCCAGGCCCAGCATGCGGTGAGAGACCTGGCCGATACCCTGGAGCGACGCGGCGTGGAAGTGATCTATGGGCTGCACCCCGTGGCCGGCCGCATGCCGGGACACATGAACGTGCTGCTCGCCGAGGCCGAGGTGGATTACGACAAGATGCAACCCATGGAACAGGTGAACCCGCACTTCGCCCAGACCGACGTGGTCATCGTCATCGGAGCCAACGACGTCACCAATCCCATGGCGCGGGAGGACAAGGGCAGTCCGATCTATGGCATGCCGATCCTCGACGTCGATCAGGCCCGCACCGTGGTGGTGGTGAAGCGCAGCCTGAGTCCCGGCTTCGCCGGGCTGCCCAATCCGCTGTTCGCCAAGGACAACACCTTGATGCTGTTCGGCGATGGCAAGCAGGCGATCCTCGACCTGACCGGGGCACTGAACGAAGCCGCCTGATCGTCGGAAGCCAGAGCGTCGGAAGGGGGCGTTGAAGCGCCCCCTTTCAGCGTTTCTCCAGTCCCAGCCCCTTCAGGAAGACGTGGGTCAGGAAGTCCCCGGCACGCTGGAAGTCTTCCTCGTCGAGGTCCCGCTTTCCCAGCGCCAGGCTGACCTGGGACGAGAAGTCGGCGTAGGTCTGCGTGGACGCCCAGATGGTGAAGAAGAGATGCTCCGGGTCGACCTCATCCATTCGCCCATCGGCGATCCATTGCCGCACCAGGGCCAGATCGGCCTCCAGTTGGGGCAGCAGATCTTCTTCGAGATAGACCTGCAAGTGCGTGGCGCCACTGATCACTTCGTTGGCGAACACCTTGGAGCCATAGGGGCGTATGCGGGACAGTTCGAGCTTGCCACGTATGTAGTTCTCCAGCATCACGGCGGGCGTGTCGCCGGCCTGCTCCATCAGGGCCATCTTCTCGATCCATAGATCGAGCACGTGTTTCAAGACGTTCTGGTAGAGACTTTCCTTGGAGGGAAAGTAATACAGCATGTTCTGCTTGGAAAGACCGGCCCTTTCGGCAATCGCTTCCAGCGAGGCTCCACTGAAACCCTGTTCCGAAAAAACGATCTCGGCGGCATCGAGAATGCGCTGCTCGAGGGCCTTGCGGTTGGCGGAACGGCGAGGCGGCTTGCGCCCGTCGGCTGGTTGACTCATGTGGCTCTCGACCGGGTTGTCGTGTGCCATCGCACCCAGCGGACAAGACGCCATCGCAAGCACAGATCGCCGCTTACGACTCTGCCAGAGTTCCGAAAGGAGGGGCACACCAGGGGGGCTGAAACGGCCGACAGGATACCGTCGCCCTAGCGCCGCGTCCAGCCGCTCAGTAGCGACGAATGAGAAGCACTCCCAGGAACAGGAGCGCCACGCCCAAGAGCCTGGGCAGGGAAATGGACTGCTGGGGAAAGCCCAGCGCACCGAAATGATCGAGCAGCGTGGACGCCAGCATCTGTCCGGCCACCACGAGCGCGAGCAGGGTCGCCGCCCCCAGCTTGGGCGCGAAGATCACCATGACGGTGACGTAAAAGGCCCCCAGTACGCCGCCGGACCAGCTCCAGGCAGGAATGTCGGCAAGCTGCTGCCAGTTGGGCACGGCGAGACGCGACCCCATGGCCGCCCCCAGCAGTGCCAGGGTTCCCACCCCGAAGGAGATGGCCGCCGCCCACAGCGGATGCCCCCAGCCACGTGCCAGACCGGCGTTGATCCCGGCCTGCATGGGCAGCATGGCCCCGGCCGCCAGCACGATGATGAAGTGGAACCACATGCGACTCACTCCCTTGAAGCCTAGTCCCGGGGGGATGCCAGGTGTCGCTCCGCCTGGCACCCTTCAGCCCCGGTTCATGGTGAAGCGATCATCCCGTCCTTCTGGCGGCTTGAGCGACGGCAGCCTTGTCGAAGCTGGCCAACAGCACGGCATAACCAAGCACGGCAACCCCCACGCCCACCACCGGCGGCAGCACCGGCGAAAAGTACGCCGCGCCCGACCCCAACGCATAGGCGCCCAGACCGATCCGATTGAAGTTCGGCAACTGCACTTCCGCGATGGGCGGATAACGGCCGCGATGACGCAGCCAGAAGTCGGCCATGATGACGCCACCGAAGGGCGGGATGAAGGTGCCCAGCAACACCAGGAAAGGGATCAGCATGTTGTACATGCCGAACACGGCCAGAAGCGTCCCGATCGCGGCCCCCAGCAGGGTCACCAGGCGGCGATGCCGAGTTCTGACCAGATTGCAGCCCGCTACCGCGAAGTTGTAGATGGTGTTGTCCTGGGTCGTCCAGATGTTGAGAAACAGCATCAGCACGGCCAGCACGACGAACCCTTGCGCGAGCATGATGTCGACGATGTCGGCCTGCTGATAGACGAGCGCCCCGAAGGCCCCGGTGACGACCATCAGACCGTTGCCGACGCAGAAGGCCAGCATGGTGGCGATCACCGCAATGGCGGGAGATTTCGCGAAACGGCTCCAGTTGGTCGCCTGGGTTCCGCCGCTGACGAAGGTACCGATGATCACCGTCACCGCAGCGGCAAAGGTCATCTCTTCGCTCGGCGTCTGCCCCAGCAGGCCGGCGAAGCCGCCCGCATCGGCGAGACCGGTGTAGAGGCTGATCAGGATGAAGAGCAGCATGGCTGGCACGGCGAAGCGTGACAGCCAGTCGAGGCCGCGATAGCCGATCATGGCGGTCAGGCAGAAGGCGATGCCGAAGAAGACCATCAGCGGCGTTTCGGACCAGGCAGGCAGGCCGGTGGTCTTGACCAGCACGATGGCGATCGTGGCAGTGCCCCACGCATACCAGCCGATCTGGGTGAAGCCCAGCAGAATGTCCGAGAGCTTGCTGCCCAGCTCACCGAAGCAGAACCGACCCATCAGCACGGAGTTCAACCCGCTTTTGCAGGCGATGTAGGCCAGTGCCGAGGCATAGGCGCCCAGCAGCAGATTGCCCACCACTATCGCCCATAGCAGCTCGTCGAAAGGGAAGGCGGTGCCGATGCTGCCACCGGCCCACATGGTGGCCGTGAAGAAGGTGAACCCGAGCAGCACGACCGACGTGGAAAGAAGCCCCTTGCGTGACTCCCAGGGCACCTCGCTCAGCGGGTAATCGGAATGCTTCATGACTGTCATCTCCTGTCGTTGTTGTTATCGATCCGGTTCACGGCGAGTCAGGGTAAGGTACCGTCGCCGGCCGGCAAGTCGAGACCGTATCACACCGGCATAAAGCAAGCTGGCGGGACCTCGTCCCGCCAGCTTGGCTCTCTACGCTCAGCGTTTCACCGGTTGTGGCTCGTTGAGCTCCGTTTGGCGAGCCACGGCCTCCAGAACCGGGGCGAAGGCCGGCCGCTTGACGTAGCGGCCGGCGCCACGCTCCGCGTTCAACTCGCCGTTTCTCCACACCACCTTGCCATGACTCAGCGTATGGGTGGGAATGCCCTTCACGGTTCGGCCTTCGAAGATGTTGAAGTCGACGTTCATGTGATGGGTGTCGGCCGAAATCGTCCGGGTACCCTGCGGATCCCAGACGACGATATCGGCATCGGCACCCTCCGAGATGCTGCCCTTGCGCGGATAGATGTTGAACAGTTTCGCGGTATTGGTCGAGGTGACCGCCACGAATTCGTTCAGGGTCAGTCTTCCGTTGTTGACCCCCTCGTCCCAGAGAATCGCCAGACGATCCTCCACCCCGGCGGTACCGTTGGGAATCTTCGTGAAGTCGTCTTTCCCGGCGGCCTTCTGATCCCGGCAGAAGCAGCAGTGATCCGTTGCCGTGGTATGCAGGTTACCGCCCTGCAGACCGTTCCACAGCGCTGCCTGGTGTTCCTTGGAACGGAAGGGAGGGCTCATGACGTGGCCTGCCGCGACGTCGAAGTCCTCGCTGCGGTAGACGCCGTCGTCGATGACCAGATGCCCCGCCAGCACCTCACCGTAGACCCGCTGTCCCGCCGAGCGGGCCCTGGTGATGGCATCCAGCGAGTCCTTGCAGGAGACATGCACGATATAGATGGGCGTGTGCATGGCCTGGGCAACCTGGATCGCCCGGTTGGCCGCTTCTCCCTCGACGAAGGGGGGACGCGACAAGGGGTGGGCCTCGGGGCCGGTCAGGCCCTTTTCCAGCATCTCCTGCTGCAGCTGGTAGACCAGCTCACCGTTTTCCGCATGAACGGTAGGCATGGCCCCCAGTTCCACGCAGCGCCGGAAGCTTTTCACCAGCGTCTCGTCGTCGGCCATGATGGCGTTCTTGTAAGCCATGAAGTGCTTGAAGCTGTTCACGCCATGCTCGTGCACCAGGGTCTGCATGTCTTCATGGACGGAGTCGTCCCACCAGGTGATCGCCACATGGAAGGTGTAGTCGGCTGCCGCTTTCTCGGCCCATTCGCGCCACTGATTGTAAGCGTCCAGGAGACGCTGTCCCGGCTGGGGAATCACGAAGTCGATGATGCTGGTGGTACCGCCCGCCAGGGCAGCCGCGGTGCCGGTGTAGAAGTCATCGCTGGCCACGGTTCCCATGAAGGGGAACTGCATGTGCGTATGCGGATCGATGCCTCCCGGCATCACGTACTGGCCACTGGCATCCACCACTTCCGCGGAGGAGGGAACCTCCAGGTTCTCGCCGATGGCGGCGATCTTGCCATTCTCGCAGTAGACATCGGCTTGGAAGGTATGGTCGGCGGTGACGACGGTGCCACCCTTGATCAAGACGGACATGGATCTCTCCTTACCTTTCTTGTGGATTGTTGCTTTGCGGTTGCAATTCCGGCGTCACGCCGGCTGGCACGGGACTCGTCATGCGCATCAATGCCAGGTAGACGATGGCCCCGATGGCGACCCCGACGAACCAGGCATAGTTGTAGATGGCCGAGAAGATGCCAGGCACGCTGTCCAGCAGGCCTGCTGCCGCCAGAAAACCGGGGAGGTTGGGCAATACCGCAATGACGAAAGCGATCCAGGCCATGGGGTTCCAGCCATTGCCGTAGCTGTACCTGCCATTGCTCTTGAACAGGTCGTCGTGAGACAGATCGGTCTTTCGCAGCAGCAGATAATCGGCCAGCATGATCCCCGCCAGCGGGCCCAGCAGAGCCGAGTAGCCGATCAGCCAGGTGAAGATGTAGGCGCCGGTGGTTTCGAGCAGTTTCCAGGGCATGATGGCGATACCCAGACCGGCCGTGATGTACCCCCCCATGCGGAAGGAGATCTTGCCCGGCACCAGGTTGGCGAAGCCATTGGCGGGAGCGACGACGTTGGCCGCCAGGTTGGTGGTCACCGTGGCGATGACCAGCGCCAGCAAGGCAATGACGACCGCCACACCGCCCATGCGCTCGGTAATCGCCACCGGATCCCACAGCGCCTCGCCATAGATCACGATGGTGGCAGAGGCCACGGCCACGGCGATGAAGGCCAGAATCCCCATGGGGATCGGCAGCCCCAGCGCCTGGCCGACGAGCTGATGACGCTGGCTCTTGGCGAACCGGGTGAAGTCGGGAATGTTCAATGCCAGGGTTGCCCAGAAACCGACCATGGCGGTCAGGCCCGGCCAGAAGGCTTGCCAGAATTCGCCTTCTCTAGCCCCGCCCTCGACGAATTCCGACGGTGTGGAAAGCATGGGTCCGAAACCGCCCGCCTTCGTGACCGCCCAGATCAGCAGGCCGAAGCACATGGCAATCAGGAAGGGAGCCGCATAGGTCTCCAGGAAACGAATGGACTCGGTACCGCGTGCAATGAAGTAGACATGCATGCCCCAGGAAGCCAGGAAGCAGAGGAGCTGCGCCAGGTCGATGCCCAGCGCCGGTATCGGCTCTCCCACCAGGGCTCGATCGGTGAGAATGTTGAGAATCGCGTAGATGGCCGAGCCGCCTATCCACGTCTGGATGCCGAACCAGCCACAGCCGACGACGCCGCGCATCATGGCCGCCAGCTTGGCACCGGAGGTACCGAAGGAGGCCCTGAGCAGAACGGGAAACGGAATGCCGTGTTTGGCACCGGCATGGCCCAGCAACAGCATGGGTATGAGAATGATGGTGTTGGCCAGGAAGACGGTGAGCACCGCCTGCCACCACGACATCCCCTCGGGTATCAGGCTCGCTGCCAGCATGTAGGCCGGAACGCAGACCACCATCGATACCCACAGGCTGGCAATGTTCAACCAGGACCAGGTACGTTCTTCTCGCTCGACCGGTGCCAGGTCGGCATTCCATAGCTCGGGGCTATAACCGGCTTTCATCTTGGTTTTGTGCGTTGTTTCGCTCATGACTCAGCTCGCTATATTGTTATTGTGCTGCCGGGAGCAGCTTCTTCCCCCGACTCTCGATTCATGAAGGATTCAATAGTCCACCAGTTCGTCATAGGACTCAGGCCGCCGATCCCGGAAGAACTGCCAGCCCTTGCGAACCTCGCGAATCATGTCCAGGTCGATCTCGTGAACGAGAAGTTCGTCCTTGTCCTCGCTGGCCTGCGCTTCGATCTTCCCCATGGGATTGACGATGTAGCTGGAACCGTAGAAGTCACCCATTTGCTCGTCCCATGGCGCTTCGCGCCCTACGCGATTGATCGCGCCGATGAAGACGGCATTGGCGGCGGCCGATGCCGGCTGCTCCAGCTCCCAGAGGTAACGGCTCTTGCCCTTTACGGTGGCAGAGGGGTTGACGATGTACTCCGCGCCATTGAGTGCAAGAGCGCGCCACCCTTCCGGGAAATGACGGTCGTAGCAGATGTAGACGCCAAGTTTGCAGTAGGCAGTATCGAAGACGGGGTAACCGCAGTTGCCAGGCTTGAAGTAGAGCTTTTCCCAGAAGCCCGGCGCAGTGTCCGGAATGTGATTCTTTCGATATTTGCCGAGATAACTGCCATCCGCATCGATGACTGCTGCAGTGTTGTAGAACACACCGGGCATGTCTTCTTCGTAGATCGGAACCACGATGACCATGCGATGCTTCTTGGCATACTCCTGCATCAACTTGGTGGTCGGCCCGTCGGGAATCTTTTCCGCCGAGTCATACCACTTCTTGTCCTGGCTCGGACAGAAATAGGGTTGTGTGAACACCTCTTGGAAGCAGAGCACCTGGACGCCCTGACTCGCCGCATCGTCGATCATGGGAAGATGCGCTTCGATCATTTTCTCCCGAATCTCCCCCGGGCTCATCGACGTATCGCCCTTTAGCGACATTTGAATCAGACCGCATTTCACTTTATTCGACATATCGCAACCTCATTGTTGTGTTGTTGAGTTCAATTATCGCGCTATCGAGAACCCCCATTTATTCCGGGCACGACATCGCCCTATCGTCCGAAATCGAATCATTCGGACAAGTCGACTTGATGAATAGAGCGAATGCCGGACTGGGGATCAAGCCCTACCAGGCATGGCGGTTCGCCGCACGACCATCACGGCTGCCAGCCATGCCTAATGCCTGTAACAAACTGAATTAAATCGACATTGAGTGACATATCAGGTATCAGCCATATTGTGTTTGTTTTTTACCTACTGGTAAAGGTAAAAGCCATATCCGGGTTGGTCAAGGACTTTTTTGCCATCCGGTAAAGTCGATTTTCGCTGCACTGCAATGCTTCATAATGCTGGCTCATGCACTCGGAAAGTGCAGGAATTCACAGGCCGATAACTGCCGATCCTGATAGGAAGAATCGGTCCGTCACGCCTTTCCATGCCACACCTTTACCTGTCCATGCACGACGCTATCGTTGGCAATGGTTGCCAGAATACGGGCGCTCTTTCTCCGGCTTTCCGAGGCATAGTGAAGATACCGGTGTCGGCACTCACGGCCATGCATTTCATGTAGACGCCGGAACGCCTCCAGACACTAGATAGGGGAAGTAGGGGATACTTGCTGAGAGGGATACGGCCACCGATCGCCCGATGCTCGCGGTCGGTGCCTTGAAAAGGGAGGGGGACGATGGCCACGTCCCCCCGGTACGCTCATGACGGGAACGAGAACTGGGCACCCTCGCGCACCCCGGCCGACGGCCAGCGCTGGGTGACGGTCTTGCGCTTGGTGTAGAAGCGCACGGCATCCGGCCCGTAGGCGGCCAGGTCGCCGAACAGCGAACGCTTCCAGCCGCCGAAGCTATGATAGGAGACCGGTACCGGCAGTGGCACGTTGATGCCCACCATGCCGACCTGAATGTTGTCGCTGAAGTAGCGAGCAGCCTCACCGTCGCGGGTATAGATGCAGGTGCCATTGCCGTACTCGTGATCGTCGATCAGCTGCATGGCCTCTTCCATGGAGCCGGCACGCACCACCAGCAGCACCGGCCCGAAGATCTCTTCCCGGTAGCAAGTCATATCGGGCGTCACGCGGTCGATCAGGGTGCCGCCCACGTAGAAACCTTGCTCATGCCCCGGTACCTGTACGTCGCGACCGTCGACCACGATGGTGGCGCCCTGCTGCTCGGCGCTGTCGATGTAGCCGCAGACCTTCTCCTGATGAGCCTTGGTGATCACCGGGCCGAAATCATTGCTCTTGTCGGAGAAGGGGCCGACCTTGAGGGACTTCATCGACTCCTGCATCTTGGCGATCAGGGTATCGGCGGCCTCGTCACCCACGGCCACCGCCACGGAAAGCGCCATGCAGCGCTCGCCCGAGGAGCCGAAGGCCGCGCCGGTCAGGGAGTTGACCACGTTGTCCATGTCGGCGTCGGGCATCACGATGGCATGATTCTTGGCACCGCCGAGGGCCTGGCAACGCTTGCCGTTGGCGCTGGCGCGGGAGTAGATGGCCTCGGCAATGGGCGTGGAACCGACGAAGCTGACGGCTTGGACCCGGGCATCGTCGAGCAGAGTGTCGACGGCTTCCTTGTCGCCATTGACCACGTTGAGCACCCCGGCGGGCAGACCCGCTTCGAGCGCCAGCTCGGCAATGAACAGCGCCGAGGTCGGATCCCGCTCGGAGGGCTTGAGCACGAAGGTATTCCCGCAGGCGATGGCCATGGGGTACATCCACAACGGTACCATGGCCGGGAAGTTGAACGGCGTGATGCCGGCCACCACGCCCAGCGGCTGGAAATCGCTCCAGGAGTCGATGCCGGGGCCGGTGTTCTTGCTGTACTCACCCTTGAGCAGCTCGGGGGCGCCGCAGGCATACTCCACGTTCTCGATGCCGCGCGCCAGTTCGCCCTGGGCATCGTGGACGATCTTGCCATGCTCCTGGCCGACCAGGCGGACGATCTCGTCGGCATGTTCTTCCAGCAGCTGCTTGAAGCGGAACATCACGCGGGCACGCTTGGCCGGCGGGGTGTTCCGCCAGGCCGGAAAGGCAGCCTGGGCGGCAGCGATGGCCTCCTCGACAGTGGCCTTGCTGGCCAGGCTCACCTGGCCGCCGACCTCGCCGACGGAGGGATTGTAGATGGCCTGGGTGCGCCCTTCGCGATCGACGCGCACGCCGTTGATCAGATGGCCGAGTGTTGTCATGTGTCGCCTCTCGATGGGTCTGTCGGATGTTGAGATGTTCAGTCCAGTTCGCCGATCGCATCGCCAAGCGCATTGACGACCCGATCGATCTCCTCGCGCTCGACGATGAATGGCAGGCCGAGCTGGATGGTGTCGCCGCCGAAACGCACGTAGAAACCTTTCTCCCAGCACTTCATGGCGATCTCGTAGGGCCGCCGCGCCGGCTCGCCGGGATAGGGTTCGATCGTCAGTGCCCCAGCGAGCCCGTAGTTGCGGATGTCGCTGACATAGCGGGTGCCCTTGAGGCCGTGCAGCGCCTCCTCGAAGATCGGGCTCATCTCGCGCACGCGCTCGATCAGACGCTCCTGCTCCAGGATGTCCAGCGAGGCCAGGGCCGCTGCGCAGGCCACCGGATGGCCGGAGTAGGTATAGCCGTGGGGCAGCTCGAGCATGTAGTCGGGGCCGCCCTGCTCCATGAAGGTGTGGTAGATGTCCCCTTTGACCGTCACCCCACCCATGGGCACCGCCCCGTTGGTCAGCTGCTTGGCAAAGTTCATGATGTCGGGCGTCACGCCGAACTCCGCGGCGCCGGTCATCGACCCCATGCGGCCGAAGGCGGTGATCACCTCGTCGAAGATCAGCAGGATCTCGTGTGCATCGCAGATTTCGCGCAGCCGCTGGAGGTAACCCTGCGGCGGCGGAATCACCCCGGCGGAGCCGGCCAGCGGCTCGACGATCACCGCAGCGATGTTGGAGGCATCGTGCAGGGCGATCAGCTCCAGCAGCTCATCGGCCTTCTCGGCACCGCGCTCGGGCATGCCGCGAGTGAAGGCATTCTCCGGCAGCAGGGTGTGCGGCAGGTGATCGGCATCCACGCCTTGGCCGTACAGGGCACGGTTGGCCCCGATGCCGCCCAGACTGAAACCGCCGAAGTTCACGCCGTGGTAGCCCTTGGCCCGGCCGATCAGCTTGGTCTTGGTCGGCTTGCCCTTCTTGCGCCAGTAGGCGCGAGCGATCTTCAGAGAGGTATCGGCGCTCTCGGAGCCGGAACCGGTGAAAAAGGTGTAGTCCAGGCCGGCTGGGGTCAGTTCACGCAGGCGGTGAGCCAGCTCGAAGGCCTTGGGATGGCCGAACTGGAAGGCCGGGGCATAGTCCAGCTCGCGCAGCTGCCGGCTGACGGCATCGGCGATCTCGGGCCGGGAGTGCCCGGCACCGCAGGTCCAGAGTCCGGAGAGGCCATCGAAGACCTGGCGGCCCTGAGAGTCCGTCAGGTAGCTGCCTTTGGCGCCCACGATGATCCGCGGATCCCGCTTGAATTGGCGGTTGCCGGTATAGGGCATCCAGTAGGCGTCGAGCTGTTCGGCGCTGAGCCCGGCAGCATAGGGAAATTCTTGAGCGGTCATGGCACTGGCCTCCCGTTGTTCTGGCCATCGACGATAGCTTCGTGAATCAGGCTAGACGCCGCCTTCGATCAATTAAATAAAAAGCTCTTTAATTTCATGCAAGCAGTTGCTTAACTTTGTATGCCGCCTGCCGAGCAAGCCGGCAAGAGGAAACGCTGACGGAGGACATGCATGCCACAGCGCCGCACGACGCCCATGGGGCAGCCCGGGGACGCCGACCTGCGCCTGCTGCGGATCTACCGCAAGGTCGTGGAGTGCGGCGGTTTCTCCGCTGCCGAGGTGGAGTTGGGTATCAGCCGGGCCGCCATCAGCATGGCGATGAACGATCTGGAAACCCGGCTCGGTCTGCGCCTCTGTCAGCGCGGCCGCAGCGGATTCGCCCTCACCGACGAGGGCAGCGAAGTCTACGAATCGTCGCTGCAGCTGCTGGCGGCCGTGGAAGGTTTCCGCACCCGGGTCAACGGCCTGCATGCCCGGCTCAAGGGCGAACTCAACATCGGCATCACCGACAACCTGGTGACCATGCCCGAGATGCACATCACTCACGCGCTGAGCGCGCTGAAGGAGCGGGGACCCGATGTGCGCATCAACATCCGCATGATTCCGCCCAGCGACATCGAGCTGGCCGTGCTCGACGGTCGCTTGCACACTGGGGTGATCCCGGCCCTCAAGACCCTGCCGGGGCTCGACTACCGCTCGCTGTACGAAGAAGCGTCGCAGCTCTACTGTGCAGCCGGCCACCCGCTGTTCGAAGAGTCGGACGTCCACGAAGGGACACTGGCCAACCACGATGCCGTGGTGCCCGCCTATGCCCAGACGCCCGAGATCAAGGCGGTTCACGAGCCGCTCAAGGCCTCGGCCTCGGCGACCGACCGTGAAGGCATCGCCTTTCTGATCCTATCCGGCCGCTACATCGGTTACCTGCCGACCCACTACGCCGAGCGATGGGTCCGTGACGGTCGCATGCGCGCCCTGAATCCGCGGCGCTGGCACTATCTCACCCGCTACAGCGCCATCACTCGCAAGGGAGCTCCGCCCAACCTGGTGCTGGAGAGCTACCTCGAGGAACTGGAGCGTCTGGTAGGGCGATGAGGCCGGCGCGCCGGGACGCCGCGCACCTTCAGCCCCAGGCTCCCGCCACGGCTTTCGCGACATCTCATCCCAGCGATTGCCGCCAACGATGCTCGAGGGTTTCGGGCTCGGTGGGTCCGTAGAGCGCCTGACGGTGACCGCCGTAGTGGGCCCAAAGCTGGTCGCCGAAGTCGTAGTGCCACCACTCGCTGGGCAGGTTGGTGAAGCCCTGCTCGGCCATGGCGTGATAGAGCAGGCGCCGCCGATCGCGGGCCCGGCGCTGCGCCTCGCTGGGTGCATCGAGCCGCTCCAGGTGGTCGCTGTGCGAGGCCGCGCTGGCCTCGTCGAACAGCGACCCCATGTCGAGCATCACGCCATCGGCGTCGCACAGCGTCACGTCCACCGCCCCGCCGGTGAGGTGTGGGCTGGGAGCGACCGGATCGCGGCTGGGCATGGCCACGAACTCGCGGGTGCGCGCCAGCAGCGCCGTCTCGTCCAGGTCGTCGTAGCGGCTCTGCAACGCTTCGAAGAGGGTATCGAACAGATACTGCTGCACCCGCCAGGGTCGCCAGCCATCGAGTACCACCAGGCCCAGCCCGGTCGGCAATGAGCGAGCCGCGGCCAGCAGGCGACGATGAACCCCCTCGCGCACGTAGCACTCGGGCACCGCGCCGGGAATCCCCAGGCGTGCATAGGCGGGAAACGTCTTGACCGGCTCGGGCGCCAGGCTCAGTGGCAGCAGGCGCTCGTCGCTGGCCGCGATGGGCAGGCGGGACAGCGTCTCCCAGGGCGGTTCCGCCAGGGAAGGGATCGGCGTCAGGCACCGCGAGTCGGGGGTGGAATCGGGCATCATGGGCATTCCAGTCGTTCAGTCATGAAGCTAGCCAAGCACCGACGGCAGCCACAGTGTCAAGCCGGGAAACGCGATCAGCAGCAGCAGCACCAGCACGGCCATCAGCACGAACGGCCAGATGGTACGGAACAGCGCGGTGATCTCGAGCCGGCTGACCGCTGCGGCCACGAACACGCAGGCCCCCATGGGCGGCGTGATCAGCGCGATGGTGATGTTCAGGGTGATGATGATGCCGAGGTGCACCGGATCGATTCCCGCCATCATCGCCACCGGCGAGAAGATCGGGGTGAGCAGCATCAGCGCCGAGACCTCCTCCATGAACATGCCGGTGACGAAGGTGATGGCGCTGAGCAGCAGCAGGATCACCACCGGCTGGCTCACGTAGGGTGCCAACAGCTCGACGAAGCGCTCGGGCACCTGAGCGTAGGAGAGCAACCAGCTGATGGTGGCCGCCGCCGCCATGATCAGGAAGATCGCCGCAGTCAGCCGCGTGGTGGTGACGATGGCGTCCCAGAAATCGGTCAACCGCAGTTGGCCAAGCGCCACGCCGCACAGCGCCACGTAGAGGGCGGTGAGCGCGCCGGACTCGGTGGGTGTGACGAAGCCCATGACGATGCCGGCAACGATGATCACCGGAGCGACCAACGCCGGCAGCGCAGCAAAGGCCGCCAGGCCGAGCTCGCTGGCCTGCGGCCAGCGCCCCGAGGTTGCCATGCCCTGGCGCCAGGCGTACCAGGCGTTCATGGCCATGAACGCCACGCCGAGGATCAGGCCCGGCACCACGCCGGCCAGGAACAGGTCGCCCACCGAGGTATTGGTCAGCGAAGCGTAGAGGATCATGAAGATGCTGGGCGGTATGATCGGCCCGATCAGCGAACTGCCGGCAGTCAGGCCGGCGGCGAACGCCGTCGAATAACCCGCCTTGCGCATGGAAGGCACCAGCAACGACCCCAGCGCCGAGGTATCCGCCACCGCCGAGCCGTTGACCCCGGCGAAGAACACGCTGGAGACCACGTTCACGTGGCCCATGCCGCCGCGCAGGTGGCCGACCAGCAGCCGTGCCAGCCCCATCAGCCGGTCAGTCAAGCCGCTGGCGTTCATCAGGTTGCCGGCCAGGATGAACAGCGGTATCGCCATCAGCGAGAAGACGTTGATGCCGCCGAAGAACTGCTGCGGCATCATGCGCGGGATCATGGCCGGATCCACGAACAGAAAGCCCACCACCGCCGTGGCCAGCAACGACACGAACAGCGGCAGGCCGAGCAGCACGTGCACGAGAAAGACCGCGAGCATGGTGAGCGTCATGCAGTCTCCTCCGTCTGGGACGGCAAGGGGCCGGGACCATACCAGAACGCCTGCCAGGCCAGCAGCGCAAAGCCGATGGGCAGCGACAGCATGGGAAGCGTGCGGCTGATGCCCAGCCCCGAAGTAGTGAACATGGCCACCGACAGGGCGTAGCGATAGCTGAACAGCGCACCGGCTGTCGCCAGCAGCAGGGTCAGCAGCCACTGATAGAGGTGTAGCAGGCGCGTGAGCCGTGCCGGCAACAACCGTTCGATCAGCGCCACGCGCATGTGGCCGCCCTCCACCCACACGGCGCCGGCGGCGAGCATCACGCTGCCGATGATCAGAAACCGCGACAGTTCGTCGGTCCAGATCGGCGCGCCGCCGACCAGATAGCGCATGAAGACGCCATACAGGATCACCGCCAGGTTGATCAGCAGCAGGGCGCTGGCCAAGGTCAGCGTCACGGGACGACTGACCGCCAGCACCCGTTGACGAAATCGCGTCATGGGAAGCTGTCCCTTCGCAGGAAGTGCCCGGCCGCGGACGGCCGGGCGGGCAGGATCACTCGGTGAGGTGCGTCATGCCGGCATCTTCCAGCGCCATGTCGATCCAGCGCTGTTCGATGCCCTGCTCCTCGACGAGCCACTCCAGGTAGGCCGGCTGGCCCTGCTCGCGAAACGCCTCGAGGTTCTCCTCGGACGGGCGGATGATCTCCATGCCCTGCTCCTCGAGGTAGGCGATGCGCTCGTCCACCCTGGCCTCGTTGTGCTCGCGGGCCATGACGTTGGCCTCCTCGACCGCCTCCATGAAGGCCTCGCGGGTCTCCTCGTCCCAGCCGTCGATCATCGCGCCGTTGCCGACCAGGAACTGATCGGAGTACTGGATGTTGGCCAGCGTCAGGTAGTCCTGTACCTCGTAGAGGCTGCCGAGGATGATGTACATCGGCGGGTTCATCTGGCCGTCGGCGACCCCGGTGCGCAGGGCCATGTACACCTCGGTCCAGGGAATCGGCGTGCCGGAGGCACCGAAGGCCTCGTAGAGCGCCACCTGGCTGGGATCCATGGCGCGGAAGCGCAGCCCCTCGAAATCGGCCGGCGAGTGAATGGGCTTCTCATCGTTGGTGAAGGCCAGGAAACCGCCCTCTTCGACCACTGCCAGCAGCTGCATGCCGGTGCGCTCCTGCAGGGCCGTCTCGACTTCCTGCCAGTACTCCCCCTCGTCGAAGAAGGTGCGCGCGTCCTCGAAGTCCTCGAACAGGAAGGGAATCGCGCTGACGAAGACCTCGGGCACCAGCGGCGACATCCCGGCGAAGGAGGCGACGTTGAGACTCGGGGAGTTCATGGTCTGCTCCATGCGCTCCTCCTCGTCGCCCAGCTGGCTGTTGGGATAGAGCTCGAGTTCGATTTCGCCGTCGGTCTTCTCCGCCACCAGCTCCTGGAGATTGGTGGCGAAGACGTGAACGGCGTTCTTGTCCGGATCGGGGGCGCCGTTGTAGCTGAGGTTGACGGTGGTCGCCGCCTGGGCCTGAGCGGCCAGGGTCATGGCACCGAGCAGGCAGGCAGCGGGGAGGGACTTGGGCATGAAACGGGTCATCGGCAACTCCTTGTTGTTGTCGGGCGGCGCACTCAGGGCGCCTGGCCGTGGAAGATATCGCCCTTTGCAGGCTAGCCATTGATCCGTTGACGATGCAATTCGCTTAGCGTTGCATTGACGACAACGCTTGCTCGTCCAGCAGCCGCGGCGCATCGGCATTGAGGAAGCGCATCCCGCGTCGCAGATGGTCGACGCAGGCCTGGGCGGCCACCGTCAGCTCACGCCCGGCCCGGCTGACGATCTGGGCACGGGCGCCACTGAGCGCTGGATGGGATAGAGGCAGTACCCGGATGTCGCCCTGGCGCACCTCTTCCATTACCGTCAGCTCCGGCATGAAGGTGACGCCGATGCCGGAGCGCACGAAATTCTTGAGCACCGCCACCGAATTGGTACGCAGCCGTGCGCGCAGGTGCACCCGTTCCTGCTGGGCCACCTGGTTGACCATCTGACGCATGCCGAAGCAGTTGTCCATGAGCCCCAGCGGCCATTCGGCCAGGTCGCCCAGCCCGACCGCTCGCCCGAGCGTCAGCAGCGGGTGCGCCGGTGGGACGATCAAATCCAGCGGTTGGCGGGTCTCGACGTGGGGTTGGATCAACGGATCGACGGGCGGTGCATAGAGCAGCGCCAGCTCCACCTCCCCTTCCTTGACCAGAGCCATGGCTTCGTTGACCCCGGCCATCAGCACTTCGAGTTCGATGCCGGGAAAGGCGGCCATGAAGGATTGCAGCGGCGCCGAGATGAGATCGCTGATGAAGCCCTCGCCCACGGCGATGCGTACCTCGCCGCGTTCCAGCCCCTGCAGGGCCATGAGCTGCGACAGCACCGCCTCTTCGGCGGTGCGCTGGGCATGGTAGTGATCGACCAGCAGGCGACCGGCCGGTGTGGCGCGCACGCCATTGCCGTAACGCTCGACCACCGCCACGCCGAGCTCCTCCTCGAGCCCCTTCAACTGACGACTGATCGCCGAGGCGTCGATGGCCAGGTGGGTCGCCGCCTTGCGCAGCGAACCGCGCCGGATCACCTCACCCAGATAGGCCAGGGCACGCGGATTGAGCATGGTTTCTCCCGACAGGTCGCAAAGCCACAAGAATCGGGAAATTTCGTCATGGCGGCAAGCTCAACCGCCGGTCATGTTCATGAAGCGCACGACCTGGACGTCGCCGTCGGTGGTGAAGTGGTGGCGTTCGGGCTTCTTGGCCATGGCGGCGACGATGGCCGACTTGAGGCGTTCTCTGTCGCCGGGGTGGCGACGCAGCACCGCGCGCAGGTCGACGGAGTGCTCGTTGCCCAGACACAACAGCAATCGGCCCTCGGCGGTGACGCGCACGCGGTTGCAGGCACCGCAGAAGTCGTGACTGTGAGGCGAGATGAAGCCGATCCGCGAATCGCTGTCGGCCATGCGGTAGTAGCGCGACGGCCCCAGGGTGGTCTCGGTGGTGGGCACCAAGGGATGACGTACCTCGATGCGTGCGCGCACCTCGTCGCTACCGCAGAAGGTCTCGGCACGGTCGTGACCGATGCCCTGACCCAGCGGCATCTCCTCGATGAAGCTGATGTCCACACCCTCGGTGCGCGCAAATTCGACCAGGTCGAGAATCTCGTCGTCGTTGCGCCCCTTGAGGATCACCGCATTGAGTTTGATGCGCGCGAAGCCGGCATCCCGCGCGGCGCGGATGCCGTCGATCACCC
Organism: Billgrantia gudaonensis; assembly: GCF_900100195.1. GTDB lineage: Bacteria > Pseudomonadota > Gammaproteobacteria > Pseudomonadales > Halomonadaceae > Halomonas > Halomonas gudaonensis. Next base: position 255,354 of record NZ_FNES01000002.1, on the reverse strand, counting down.
GGCCGAGTTCGCCGGTGCGCGTCAGCGCCCGAAACCGTGCCGGATCGAGGGTATCGAGACTGACGTTGAGTCGGCGAAGGCCACCGTCGTATAGCTGGCGAGCGTATTTCGCCAGGCCGGCCCCGTTGGTGGTCATGGCGAAATCGGCCAGCCCCTCCAGCGCGCCGATCCGCTCGACCAGGGTCTCGATGCCGCGGCGTACCAGAGGCTCGCCGCCGGTGAGGCGGATCTTCTCCACGCCGAGCTCGACGAAGGCCGCGCACAGCGTGGCCATCTCCTCCAGGGTGAGCACCTGGGCGCGGGGCAGGAAGGTCATCTCCTCGGCCATGCAGTAGACGCAGCGGAAATCGCAGCGGTCGGTGACCGAGAGGCGCAGGTAACGCACCGTGCGGCCGAAGCCGTCGATCAGGGCGGGCTCGCGCGGGGTCGAAGTCATGCGGCCTTTCCTCGTGGTCGGACGCCAACGGGCACGGCAGTCGCGCGGCCGTCAGTCGTCGGTGAGCATGATGTCGCGCAGCTTCTGCTCGTCGAGCACCACCAGTCGCTGGCGATCGATGTTGATCGCGCCGCTGTCACGCAGCTTGGCCAGCAGCCGCGACAGGGTTTCCGGCGTCATGGCGAGCTGGGCCGCCAGCCAGCGCTTGGGAATCGACAGACGGACCACCCGCGGGCTCTTGCTGCGGCCCACCGGCAGCTGGCGAAGGATGTAGCTCACCAGCCGCGACATGGCATCGGCCTGGGTGAGCAGCGCCAGGTCCTCCAGGCGCTCGGTGAGCTCCAGCGCCAGGCGACTCATGAACTCGGCGCGACACTCGGGCTGGCGATCCATGATCTCGCGGCAATGCTCGGCGGGGATGGCCAGCACATGGGTACGCCGCAGCGCCTCGGCGGAATACAGATAGATGCCGCCCCGCGACACCATGCTCAGCTCGCCCAGGGTGCCGCCGCGTTCCACGCAGCGAATGGTCGCCAGTCGCCCATCGCCGGCGCTGCGCGCCAGGCGCACCGCCCCGTTGATGACGATGTACAGCCAATGCGCCGGTGCGTCCTGGCGAAACAGCCACTCGCGATTCTTCAGCGTCTTGAGCTCGGAATGTTCGAGCAGTGCCGCCGCTTCGGCATCATCGAGCGCACCGAGCCACGGCACGCCCTGCACCAGCTCACGCAGCTGCTTGGGCTTGAACAGCAGGTCAGTCGTGGAACTGTCCGCCGGGCAGATAGGGGTATTCATGTCCTTCCTCCACATCGGTATCGGCAGCCATCAACAGATAGCCATGAGCCTGGCTGGCTGCCCGCAACATGTGGGACCCCTGCCCGCCAGCCAGATGGGCGACCGGATGACCGCCCTGCCAGTCGAGTACCACGCGCACCAGCTCAGTGCGACCCGGCGCGCCGCGGCGTGCGAATCCGGCGCGCACCGGAAACCGCTCGAGCGGCCCCACCGCGCGCCCCTGACAGCCGTGGACGAAAGGCAGGGCCAGCAGTTGCCAGCCCACCAGCGAGGCCACCGGATTACCCGGCAGGCCGATCAGCGGCACCCCCTCGGGCGAGCCATCGTCCAGGTAGCCGAAGGCAAACGGCTTGCCCGGCTTGATCGCCACGCCGTGGAACACCAACCCGCCCAGGCGCTCGAGCACCGGGCGCACGTGATCCTCCTCGCCCACCGAGACCCCGCCGGTGCACAGCACCAGGTCGGAGCCGTCACGGGCGGTAGCCAGGGCGTCGTGCAGCGCCGCCGGCGTGTCGGCGACGATGCCCAGGTCGACCACCTGGCAGTGCGCCGCTTCGAGCAACGCCCGCAACATCACCCGGTTGCTGTTGTATACCCGACCGGATTCGTAGGGTATACCGAGTTCGATCAGCTCGTCACCCGTCGACAGCAGTGCCACCTTGAGGCGTGGACGTACCGCAACCTCGGCGAAGCCTTGACTCGCCAGCATGGCCAACGCTGCGGCATCCAGCCGGGTACCCGCCGACAACAGCCGCTCACCGGCCCGATATTCCTCGCCGCGCCGCCGTACATTGGCTCCGGCTCGGGCCTCGCCGCTGACGTGGATGTGCCCCGCCGCGCCACGCGTGACCCGCTCCTGGGGGATCACGCAGTCGGCACCTTCGGGCACCGGCGCGCCGGTGAAGATGCGCGCACAGCCACCTTCCGGCAGTGCTGCCACCTCCGCTCCCGCCGGCACGCGCAGCGCCACCGGCAAGCCCGCGTCACCGGCCGCCGCCAGTTCGGCGCTGCGCAGGGCATAACCGTCCATGGCGCTGTTGTCGACCCCCGGCATGTCGAGGTGGGCGACGACATCGCTGGCCAGCACCCGTCCGCGGGCCCTCTCCACGGCAACCACTTCCTCGCCGGAAAGCGGCTCGGCCGCGGCAATCAGGCGCGCCCTGGCGACGTCGAGGTCGAGCAGTCCCTTGGCGAGCGTGGCACAGCTCATGGGTGGGCTCCTTGACCATGGTCAGGCGTCGACTGCCCCTCGCGTGGCGCACAAGGCGGCGCTTCAGGCAGCACCATGGCCACGAAGTTGCAGGGTCGGGTGCGCGCATCCAGCTGCTCGGCGAGGATGCCATCCCAGGCGGTGGCGCACGCCTTGGGCGAGCCGGGCATGGCGAAGATCAGGGTACGATTGGCCACCCCACCCACGGCCCGGGACTGGATGGTGGAGGTACCGACACTGGCGAGCGACAGGTGGCGGAACAGCTCGCCGTAACCCTCCACGGCCTTGTCGAACAGCGGCATGAGCGCCTCGGGCGTGGTGTCGCGGGGCGTGAAGCCGGTTCCGCCGTTGACCAGGATCACCTGGATGTCGTCGCGCACCACCCACTTGGAGACCACAGCGCGGATGCGGTAGACGTCGTCGGGCACGATACGTCGCTCGACCAGGGCATGGCCGGCCTCGGTCAGGCGCTCGCTGAGCAGGTCGCCGCTGCCGTCTCGGTCATAGCCACGGGTATCGGATACGGTGAGCACGGCAATGCCGAGCGGCACGAAAGACGCCCCGGCGTGGACATGGGCCATGGAATCTCTCCTATTGCATCAGTGAACCGGCGGCATCGTCGTCGAGCTCGATCCCCTCGACACCGATCTCCGCTTCCAGCGCCAGCAGGTAGTGGCGCAACGCCCGGCGCGTGGCCTGCTCGCGCAAGGTATGTCGCACCCGCTCGACGACCGCTTCGAAGGGCAGCTGACGACCCTCGACGCGAGCATCGACGCTGACCAGGTGCCAACCGTAGCGCGAGGCGAGCGGCCGCTCGTGCAGCCCCTCCGGCAGGTGGTGCAGGGCGCGATCGAGCTCGGCCACGGTCTGCCCCGGCGCCAGCCAGCCCAGCTCACCGCCCTCGTCCTTCGAAGGGCAGGCGGAATAGCGCTGGGCGAACTCGGTGAAGCGCTCCGGCACCGTCTGGAGCGTTTCGAGCAGGCTCACGCCCTGGCGGTACTGAGCGTCGCGAGACTCGGCGTCGTCCGGTGCCGCCGGCAGCAGGATGTGGCGAACCGCCAGTCGAGTGGGTTCGCTGAAACGCGCCGGATCGGCATCATAGAAACGCCGGCAGTCCGCCTCCGCGGGTTCCGGCACGTCCAGCTCCTGCTCCAGCAGGGCAGCGATGGCGGCCTCGTTGTCGCCCTCGTCCGCAGCGACGTCGGTCACCAGCCCCCGCTCCACCGCGCGCCGGCGCAGCAGCTCGCGCACCACCAGGGCACGCGCGGCCTGCAGCTGCGCCTCGCCGGCGCTGGACGCCGGGTGGTACTGCATTTCATGGGCGATGTCCGCCTCGCCGATGGCGGTCTCGCCGACCCGGATGGGCGGTGGCGCAGCCCCGCCGGGAATCTGTTCGATCTCGATCATTTGCATGGTCAACTCCAGGAACCTGATCAACAACCTATCGCGACTCGCGGCACCGCTCGGGGCTGATCCGTCGACAAGCCTGCGAGGAGGCGCTGTGAACCCTTCCCTGGGCGCTACCTTCACCATCCATGGTGAAGGACCTCCTCTTCGGCTTGCCCCCGACGCCCCTCGCTGGTGGTATCAGCGCTCGCCCTAGCCTGGACGAATGGGCCGACATCAACCCCGCTTGCGCACCAGCTGGTAACGCCGGGTGATGTAGCCCAGCGGCACGCTCCACACGTGCACCAGTCGCGTGAACGGGAAGAGCAGGATGATGGTCAGGCCGAGGAAGATATGCAGCCTGTAGATCCACGACACCTCGGCCATGTAGTCGGCCGCCCCGCCGCCGAAGAACACGATGGCCTGCGCCCAGGAGGCGAGGGTGATCATCATCTCGCCATCCAGATGGCCCAGCGAAAAGAACACGCTGATCACGCCCAGCGCCGCCTGGAAGACGATCAGCCCGAGGATCAGGGTATCCATCACGCTGGACGACGCCCGCACGCGCGGGTTGGTGATGCGGCGATGCAGCAGCATGGCGCCACCCACCAGGCACAACACGCCGGCAATGCCGCCGACCACGATGGCTACCACTTGCTTGGCCCCGGCGCTCAGGAAGGGCGCATAGACCCAGTGGGGCGTCAGCATCCCGAACAGGTGGCCGAAGAAGATCACGATGATGCCGATGTGGAAGAGATTGCTGGCCAGACGCATGTTCTTCGACGAGAGCATCTGGCTGGAGCCGGTCTTCCAGGTAAACTGGCCGTGGTCATAGCGCATCAGACTGCCGACCAGAAACACCGTACCGGCCAGATACGGGTAGTAGCCGTAGAGCAGGTGCGTGAGGTATTCGGAAAACATGGCGATTCTCCTGTTATCGATCGGACGGGCTGCGACCGACCGAGGGGGCGGGAGCCTCTGCCGGTGACATGATGCGCACGGCCTCGCTGTGCGTGACGTTCTTGCGCTCGGCGAGTCGCCGTCCCTCGGCGGACTGCAGCGCGCAGTCCTGGTCGGACTCGGCGGAGAAGCGAACGGCTTCCTCTTCCCATACCGCATCCAGCGCCTCGGGAGTGTCGTCCGGCGCCTCGTCGCGCACCTGGGGCCGGTGCGGCTCGACGTCGGCCTCGGCGCCGATCAGCGCCAGCAGCGCCCGCGGCACCAGCGCCTGGTCGGCCTCGCGCTCCTCGAGGCGCGCGGTGAGCAGCGCCAGGATATGGCGGATCTCGCCCAGCCAGCGGCCGATCTCCGCCTCGCTGCAGGTGGAGAGGTATTCCAGAAACAGCGGCAGGTAGTCCGGCAGCTCGCGAGCGTCGAGCTCGAAGCCGGCGGCCTGATATTCGTTCATCAGGTCGACCATGGCCTGGCCGCGGTCGCGCGACTCGCCGTGGACGTGTTCGAAGAGCAGCAGCGAGGTGCTGCGACCCTTGTCGAACAGCGCCACGTATTCGGCCTGCAGTTCCAGGAGATCGCCATCGGCCATCTCCTGACACCACGCCATCAGGCGCCGCTTGAGTTCACCGCCCAGGCGTGGCTCGGCGCCGATGACCTCGATCATCTCACCGGCGGCGGCCTGGTGCTCGGGGGTGGGGTAGTCCAGCAGGCGGGCCAGCACGCGCAGGCTGCGCATGCCGGGCTCCGGCTGGGCCATTTGCAGTGCGGCTTCAGCCATGACGGGCCTCCTCGGCTTCGGGTTCGTAGACTTCCACCGGCTTGACCAGGGTGGTGGTCTGGGAGCGACCGTTGAACAGGCTCGGCTTGCTCTCGCCATGGCAGCCGTCGCCGAAGCTGAAGCCACAACCGCCGCGCTCGGGGAAGGCTTCGGTGGCCATCTCGCGGTGGCTGGTGGGAATCACGAAGCGATCCTCGTAGTTGGCGATGGCCAGGTAGCGGTACATCTCCTCTACCTGGGCCTCGGAGAGCTCGACCTCCTCCAGCACCCCGGCGTCGGCCTGACCTTCCACGTGCTTGCCGCGCATGTAGAGACGCATGGCCATCAGGCGCTTGAGCGCCAGTACCACGGGCGCTTCCTCGCCGGCAGTGAGCAGGTTGGCCAGATACTTCACCGGGATGCGCAGCGACTCGATCTTGGGCAGCACGCCGTCGTACTCGACCTGGCCGGCCTCGGCGGCGGACTGGATCGGCGACAGCGGCGGCACGTACCACACCATGGGCAAGGTGCGATATTCGGGGTGCAGCGGCAACGCCAGGCCCCACTCCATGGCCAGCTTGTAGACCGGCGATTCCTGGGCGGCCTTGATCACGTTGTCGGTGATGCCGTCCTTCTTGGCCTGGGCGATCACCTCCGGGTCGTTCGGGTCGAGGAAGATCTCGCGCTGGCGATGGTAGAGGTCGCGCTCGTCCGGGGAGCTCGCCACTTCCTCGATGCGGTCGGCGTCGTAGAGCAGCACGCCGAGGTAGCGGATGCGGCCCACGCAGGTCTCGGAGCACACGGTAGGCATGCCAGCCTCGATGCGCGGGTAGCAGAAGATGCACTTCTCGGACTTGCCGGTCTTCCAGTTGTAGTAGATCTTCTTGTACGGACAGCCGGAGATGCACATCCGCCAACCGCGGCACTTGTCCTGGTCGATCAGGACGATGCCGTCTTCCTCGCGCTTGTAGATGGCGCCTGAGGGGCAGCTCGCCACGCAGGTGGGATTCAGGCAGTGCTCGCACAGGCGCGGCAGGTACATCATGAAGGTGTTCTCGAACTGGCCGTAGATGTCGGCCTGCACCTTCTCGAAGTTGGCGTCCTTGCGGCGTTTGGCGAACTCGGTGCCGAGGATCTCCTCCCAGTTCGGCCCCCACTCGATCTTCTGCATGCGCTCGCCGGAAATCAACGAGCGTGGGCGCGCCACCGGCTGGTGCTTGCCCAGCTTGGCGGTATGCAAGTGCTGGTAGTCGAAGTCGAACGGCTCGTAGTAGTCGTCGATCTCGGGCAGGTCGGGGTTGGCGAAGATGTTCGCCAGCACCCGCCACTTGCCGCCGATGCGCGGCTCGATCTTGCCGTCCTTGCGGCGCAGCCAGCCGCCTTTCCACTTCTTCTGGTTCTCCCACTCCTTGGGATAGCCGACGCCGGGCTTGGTCTCGACGTTGTTGAACCAGGCGTACTCCATGCCTTCGCGGCTGGTCCAGACGTTCTTGCAGGTCACCGAACAGGTATGACAGCCGATGCACTTGTCGAGGTTGAGGACCATGCCTACCTGGGAACGAATCTTCATTTCACGGCCTCCTGAACGGTGTCGTTGCCCTCTTCATCGAGCCAGTCGACGCGCTTCATCTTGCGCACCAGGACGAACTCGTCGCGGTTGGAGCCGACGGTTCCGTAGTAGTTGAAGCTGTAGGCGAGCTGGGCGTAGCCGCCGATCATGTGAGTCGGCTTGGGACACACTCGGGTCACGGAGTTGTGGATACCGCCACGCGTGCCGGTGATCTCGGAGCCCGGCACGTTCACGTTGCGCTCCTGAGCGTGGTACATCATCACCATGCCGTTCTTGACCCGCTGACTGACCACCGCGCGAGCCGCGATGGCGCCGTTGGCGTTGTAGAGCTCGATCCAGTCGTTGTCCTCGACGCCGATGTCGGCCGCGTCATCCTCGGAGAGCCACACCACCGGGCCGCCGCGATTCAGCGTCAGCATCAGCAGGTTGTCCGAGTAGGTGGAGTGGATGCCCCACTTCTGGTGCGGGGTGATCCAGTTCAGCGCCTTGGACGGATTGCCGTTGTCGTTGACGAACACCACGTCCTTGTACGCCTTGGTGTCGATGGGCGGGCGATAGACCAGCAGGCTCTCGCCGAAGGCACGCATCCAGGCGTGATCCTGGTAGAACTGCTGACGGCCGCTCACCGTGCGCCACGGAATCAGCTCGTGGACGTTGGTGTAGCCGGCGTTGTAGGAGACGTGCTCGTCCTCGAGGCCGGACCAGGTCGGACTGGAGATGATCTTGCGCGGCTGGGCGACGATGTCGCGGAAGCGGATCTTCTCCTCCTCCTTGTTCGATGCCAGGTGGGTGTGGTCGCGCCCGGTGATCTTGGACAGCGCACCCCACGCTTTCACCGCCACCTGGCCGTTGGTCTCCGGCGCCAGGGTCAGCACCGTCTCGGCGGCGTCGATGGCGCTCTCGATGCACGGGCGTCCCTTGGCCGGCCCCTCGGCCTTGCGGTAGTTGAGCTTGCCGAGCAGCTCGACTTCGCTGTCGGTGTTCCAGCTGATGCCCTTGCCGCCGTTGCCGAGCTTCTCCAGCGCCGGACCGAGCGAGGTGAAGCGCTCATAGGTGGCCGGGTAGTCGCGCTCGATCTCGATCAGCGCGGGCATGGTCTTGCCGGGGATCGGTTCGCACTCGCCTTTCTTCCAGTCCTTGACCTCGGGCTGGGCCAGCTCGGCGGGAGAGTCGTGCTGGTGCGGCAGAGTGACGAGGTCCGTCTCCACACCCAGGTGGCCTTCGCAGGCCTTGGAGAAGGCCTTGGCGATACCCTTGTAGATCTCCCAGTCGCTGCGCGATTCCCAGGCCGGGTCGGTGGCCGCCGTCAGCGGGTGGATGAAAGGATGCATGTCGGAGGTGTTGAGGTCGTCCTTCTCGTACCAGGTCGCCGTGGGCAGCACGATGTCCGAGTAGAGGCAGGTCGTGGACATGCGGAAGTCGAGGGTGACCAGCAAGTCGAGCTTGCCTTCCGGCGCCGCGTCGTGCCACTTGACCTCCTCGGGCTTGGTGCCGCCCTCCTCGCCCAGGTCCTTGCCCTGGATGCCGTGACGGGTGCCCAACAGGTACTTGAGCATGTACTCGTGCCCCTTGCCGGAGCTTCCCAGCAGGTTGGAGCGCCACACGAAGAGGTTGCGCGGGAAGTTCCGGGGGTCGTCCGGATCCTCGGCAGCGAAAGAGAGCTCGCCCTTCTTGAGCTGCTCGACGGCGTACTCCTTGGTGGCCATGCCCGCCGCCTTGGCGGCTGCGGCGAGACGCAGCGGATTGGTGCCCAGCTGCGGCGCCGAGGGCAGCCAACCCATGCGCTCGGAGCGCACGTTGAAATCGATGAGGCTACCCGGGTAGTCCTCGGCCTTGGCCAGCGGCGAGAGGATCTCCTTGATCTCGAGCTTCTCGTAGCGCCACTGCGAGGAGTGGTTGTAGAAGAAGGAGGTGGAGTTCATGTGGCGCGGCGGACGGGTCCAGTCCAGTCCGAAGGCCAGCGGCAGCCAGCCGGTCTGCGGGCGCAGTTTCTCCTGGCCCACGTAGTGCGCCCAGCCGCCGCCGCTCTGACCGATGCAGCCGCACATCACCAGCATGTTGATCAGGCCACGATAGTTCATGTCCATGTGGTACCAGTGGTTCATGCCGGCACCGACGATGATCATGCTGCGGCCCTGAGTCTTGTCGGCGTTGTCGGCGAACTCACGGGCGATGCGGGTGGCTTGCTCGGCGGATACCCCGGTGATCTTCTCCTGCCACGCGGGGGTGTAGGGCTTGACCTGGTCATACGAAGTGGCGCCGTCGTCCTCGCCGAAGCCACGGTCGATGCCGTAGTTGGCACACATCAGGTCGAAGACGGTGGCGGTCAGCACTTCGCTGCCATCGGCCTTCTTGAGGCGCTTGACGGGCAGGCTGTGAAACAGCAGGCCCTCGGCGGCACCGACTCCCTCGCCCTTGACGTGATCGAAGTGCTCGTGCTCGATGCCGCCGAAGTAGGGGAAGGCGACTCGGGCCACCTCGTCATGCTTGTCGGCGAGCGTGAGCAGCGGCTGGATATCGTTGCCGTCGGCATCGCGGGGTTCGAGGTTCCACTTGCCCTCTTCGCCCCAACGGAAGCCGATGGAACCGCGCGGCACGACGAGCTGATCGCGGGTCTCGTCCCAGGCCACGGTCTTCCACTCGGGGTTGTTGTCCTGCCCCATGTTCTTGGCGAAGTCGCTGGCGCGCAGCTGGCGACCCGGCGCATAGCTGCCATCTTCGCGCGCTTCCAGCTCGACCAGGAACGGCATGTCGGTGTAGCGCCGCACGTAGTCGGTGAAATAGGCGCTGGGCTTGTCGAGGTGGAACTCCTTGAGGATGACATGCCCCATGGCCATGGCCAGAGCGGCGTCGGTGCCCTGCTTGGCCGACAGCCACTCGTCGGTGAGCTTGGAGACCTCGGCGTAGTCCGGGGTGATGGAGACGGTCTTGGTGCCCTTGTAGCGCACTTCGGTGAAGAAGTGGGCGTCGGGCGTACGGGTCTGAGGGACGTTGGATCCCCAGGCGATGATGTAACCGGAGTTGTACCAGTCGGCGGACTCGGGTACGTCGGTCTGCTCGCCCCAGGTCATCGGCGAGGCCGGCGGCAGGTCGCAGTACCAGTCGTAGAAGCTCATGCACACGCCGCCGATCAGCGACAGGTAGCGGCTGCCGGCGGCGTAGCTGACCATCGACATGGCGGGAATCGGCGAGAAGCCGATGATGCGGTCTGGCCCGTACTGCTTGGCGGTGTAGACGTTGGAGGCGGCGATCAGCTCGTTGAGTTCGTTCCAGTCGGCGCGCACGAAGCCGCCCATGCCGCGGGCGCGCTTGTACTGCTTGGTTCTGGCCGGGTCCTCGACGATAGAGGCCCAGGCATCGACCGGGTCTTTCTTCTCGGCCAGTGCCTCGCGCCACAGCTTGAGCAGGGGCTTTCTGATCAGCGGGTACTTGAGGCGGTTGGCGCTGTACATGTACCAGGAGTAGCTGGCCCCCCGCGGACAACCGCGCGGCTCATGGTTGGGCAGGTCGGGGCGGGTGCGCGGGTAGTCGGTCTGCTGGGTCTCCCAGGTGACCAGGCCATTCTTGACGTAGATCTTCCAGCTGCACGAGCCGGTACAGTTCACGCCATGGGTGGAGCGCACGATCTTGTCGTGCTGCCAGCGCTGACGGTAGCCGTCCTCCCAGCCGCGGGACTCGTCGCGGACCTCGCCATGCTCGTTGGCAAAGGGCTCGCGGGCCTTGCGGAAGAAGTTCAGCCGATCGATGAAGTGACTCATGGTCGCTCTCCAGGCTCCTCGAAAGATGCGTGACCGCTGCTTGGGTCACTCTCTGGCGCCGGGCGGTCGATGGGTCTTCTCCACCGCTCCAGGCACGGTCTCTAAGCGTCGATTCTGGGGTATCGGTACGGCGATTACTGCCCGGTTACCTCCATATACCGCCGCCCTACCCCCAAGGTGATAGACGGCCCCGACCGGGGGAGATAGCCCGTCTCAGGCCACGGCTCCGGTGCGCGAGCGCGGATCCCAGCGCATCAGCAGCATGCACACGGCCAGCGCGGCATAGAGGAACATGAAACCGGCGGTGCGGATGCCGATCCATTCGTTGCCGAGCACGAACATCAGCGGCAGCAGTGCGGCAAACAGTCCGCCGAGAGCGAGTGCCAGCCCACCCGAGCGCACCATGTCATCGCCGTGCTCGCGGTACAGCAGGCACATCAGGCTGCCCTTGCCGATGCCCATGGCCAGACCCATCGTCGTCAACAGAGCGACGAAACCGACCAACGGCATGCTGAAATGCAGCGCCAGATCGCCGTGGATGCCGTGGATCTGCATGGAGAAGTCGGGGTAGGAGAGGAAGAACAGGCAGGTCATCACGACGGCGCTGACCCACCAGCGCAGGTCGCGGAAGTCGCGCCGGTCGGCCAGGGCACCGCCCAGGATCTGGCCCAGCCCGCCGGGCAGCGTGAACAGCAGGGCCCACAGCGCTGCGTGCTGCAGCGGCAGCTGGTACTGGGCGGCGAGATAGCCGGGCAACCACAGCGCCAGCGCCACGAAGGTGCCGTAGAAGAAACTGTAATAGAGCGCCAAACGCCACACCGCCAGTGGCGGCCAGCCGAACCGGTTCGCAGCCAGACGCGAGCTCGGCGACGCCCCCCGGGATGTCCCGGACACCGAAGAAGCTGCCAGTGGCTCATCATCGGCGAACACCCACAGCAGCAGCGCCACCAGCAGCACCGGCAGCAGATAGAGCTTGGGCGCCAGCGGCCAGCCGTAGGCGCGGCTGATCAGCGGCAGCAGGCAGTAGGTGAGCCCCGCCCCCAGCATGCCGGCACCGTAGAGTCCCAGCGCCAGACCGGCATGCCGCCGCGGCCCGAGAGCCGCCACGTAGACGAGGCCCGCGGCCAGCGAGCCGGCGCCCAGCCCCAGGCCGGCACCGGCCAGCAGGAAATCAGCATAGCCTCGCGAATTCGCGATGGCCCACAGGAAAGGGCAGATCAGCAGCAGACAACCGATCATCACCCGACGACCGCCCAGGCGGCGGGCCAGCATCGCCATGGGCAGCGCCGCCAGCGCCCCGGTGAACAGCGGCATGGCGAGCAGGGTGGCGAACTGCACCTCGCCGAAGCCCAGCGAGCGCTTCAACTCCACCCCGAGCACGGCGAAAATGGTCCAGCTGGCGAAGACCAGCGCGAAAGCGAGAGGCGACAGCAGCACCACCACGAGCGAAGGATAGTCGATCGGCCGGCCCTCGGCCGGGCCGTTCCGGGCAGGTTTCATGAACGACGCGTCCCGTGGCAAGGTCGTAGACATTCTCGGAAGCGCCGCCGACAGCGTCAAAAGGGCATGCGAGGTACCTCTTTGGAGGCGAATGCGGCTACCCCGCCGCCGCTTGCGGTATAGTCGAGCCTCGGCCCTACCCATCCCGACACCCAGCGGAGATCCGACCCGGCGATGAAACTGCTGCAACGTTCCCTGGTGGCCCGCATCGTGGCCTCGCTACTCGCCATCAGCGGCATGGCGCTGATCAGCATCGTGGTGACCATGGCGGTGGCCGGAGGCAGCCAGGGCGATGCCGCCGCCATCAACGTGGCCGGCTCGCTGCGCATGAACACCTACCAGATCGTCGCCGCTCTGCAGCGCTACCAGCACCAGCCCACCGACGCCCACGAGGCGGCAGTACGCGTGTACGCCCAGCGCTTCGGCGAGCGCCTGGAAAACGAGGAGCTGACCGGTGCCATCCCGCGCTCCGAAGCCCACGAATTGCGCAAGCAGTACCGCCTCATTCTCACCCGCTGGTACAACGAACTGGGCCCCCATGTGGAAGAGGTCATCGATACTCGCCAGCTGCGCGGCGGCCAGCTCGACCGAACCCTGGACGACCTGGTCGGCGACATCGACACCATGGTCACCCAGCTGGAGGAGAACACCGAAGCCAAGATCCGCCTGCTCAGCGCCCTGCAGATCCTGTTTCTCGGCCTGACGGCGGTGGTGGTAGGCATCGCGCTCTACGACATCCGTCACAACCTGGTGCTGCCGCTACGCCAGTTGCTGGTGCTGGCCCGCCAGGCAACGCGCCGCGACTTCTCCCACCGTACGAAACTCACCGGTCACGATGAACTGGCCACCCTCGGGCGCACCTTCGACAACATGGCCGAGCAGTTGGCCTCCAGCTATGCCGAACTGGAAGCACGCGTGGCACGCCAGACCCAGGAACTGGAGCGCAGCAACCAGGTGATGCGGGTGATGCACGACGGCAGCCGCTCGTTGTACGGCGGCGGCAACGACCTGTGCGCCAGCGCCGCGCCCATGCTCCGGCACATCGAGCAGCTGCTGGAGATCGGCCCCATCCGGCTGTCGCTCAACGACCCCTACGACGACCGCCAGATCCCCATCCTGGCCACCCAGTCCGCGCGACGCCCGGCCTACTGCCGCGACCACGACTGCCACGCCTGCCTGCTCGACCCGCACCCCCTCAACCTGCCGGATACCGAGGAGGGAGAGTGCCTGCTGCTGCCGGTGAGCGTGGGCGACGAGATGCTCGGTACCCTGGAGATCTGGCACCCCCGGGAGGAGCGCCTCTCCGACAGCGTGCGGCGCCTGCTCAATGCCCTGGCCGACCAGCTGGCCACCGCCGTTTACCTGCAGCGGCGCATCGAAGAGGAGCAGCATGTCTCGTTGATCAACGAACGTACCGTGATCGCCCGCGAACTCCACGACTCCCTGGCCCAGTCGCTCTCCTATCTCAAGATGCAGGTGGCACGCCTCGAGCGCATGCAGGCCAAGAACACTCCGCGCGAAACCCAGGCCGCGGTATTCGACGAGCTGCGCACCGGCCTCAACAGCGCCTATCGCCAGCTGCGCGAGCTGCTCACCACCTTCCGCCTCAAGCTGGAAGGCGCGGGTCTGCAATCGGCCCTGCGCCAGGCCACCGAAGAGTTCACCGAGCGCATGGGCGCCCCGGTCGAGCTGCACTACGACGTACCGCCCCACCTGCTCAATCCCAACGAAGAGATTCACGTGCTGCAGATCGCCCGCGAGGCGCTGAGCAACACTCACAAGCACGCCGAGGCGCACTGGGCATCGGTCGCCGTACGCTTCGAGCAGGCACGCATCCACCTGTCCATCGAAGACGACGGCGTGGGTCTCGAGGACGATGCCTCGCCACCCATGCACTACGGACTGGTGATCATGCGCGACCGTGCCCAGACCCTCGGCGGCGAACTGGTCATCGCCAACCGGGCTGGCGGTGGCACGCGCATCGAGCTCACGTTCACCCCGCAGACGGCGCGACTGATCACCCGCCAGCCGGCATCGTCTTCCACCGTCCACGAGCAAGGAAACTGACCCCCATGGCACCGTCCGACCACGAGACCCCCGCCAGCATCCTGATCATCGACGACCACCCCCTGTTGCGGCGCGGCGTCGCCCAGTTGCTCGAACTGGAGGACGACCTCACGCTGGTCGGCGACACCGGCGAGCCCAGCGAAGGCGTCCGCCTGGCCGATGAACTCGACCCGGACATGATCCTGCTGGATCTCAACATGCCGGGCATGGACGGCATCCAGACCCTCAAGGCGCTGCGCGAGGCAGGTTTCGCCGGGCGCATCGTGATGTTCACCGTTTCCGACCACGAGGACGACCTGGTGGCGGCGCTGCGCGCCGGCGCCGACGGTTATCTGCTCAAGGACATGGAGCCCGAGGAGATGGTACGCCAGCTGCGCCAGGCCGCCCTGGGCCGCATGGTGGTCAGCGAGAGTCTCACCGCCCTGCTCGCCGAAGCGCTGCGCAGCCAACGCACGCAACCGGCCACGCCGGACATCCACAGCCTGACCCAGCGCGAGCGCGAAATCCTGCGCGAGCTGGCCGCCGGACTCTCCAACAAGCTGATCGCCCGCAAGCTCGACATCACCGAGGGCACGGTGAAGGTGCACGTCAAGCACCTGCTCAAGAAGCTCAACCTGCGCTCGCGGGTGGAGGCGGCGGTGTGGGCCGTCCAGGAAGGCATCGACCGGTAGGAAAACGAGAGAGGTAAGAACGGGTTCTGTGTGGATACCTCCAATGACTTTTCGGCGCCGACAGGGCGCCTTTCTTTTGCCTGCCGATTTTTGCAACACCAATGAAGACAGTGAGTTATAAAAATACCCCTGCTACCCCTCAAGTGGTATTTCCCTGATTTCACGGCCATTTCGGCCGGTTTCACCGCCCCGAGCGGCGTCGTATCTTTCGAGCATCTGCACTGAATTGATCCCGGTCAGGCCTCAGGGTGCAAGCCGGGCATCGACGGACTCACCATCAGGGGAAACCACCATGGCCAACACAGACGCCGACCTGGGCAAGGTCGCCTCCGGCAGGAAGAATGCCGACCTCGAACACTGGGACGTCGAGAACGACGCTTTCTGGGAGCGCGAGGGCAAGAAGGTCGCCACGCGCAACCTGTGGATCTCCATTCCCAGCCTGCTGATGGGCTTCGCGGTCTGGCTGATGTGGGGCATGATCACCACCCAGATGCGCAACCTCGGTTTTCCGTTCAGCGTCGACCAGCTGTTCACGCTGACGGCGATTGCCGGCCTTTCCGGCGCCACCCTGCGCATTCCCGCCTCGTTCATGATCCGCATCGCCGGCGGGCGCAACACCATCTTCCTGACCACGGCGCTGCTGATGCTTCCCGCCGCCGGCACCGGCATCGCGTTGATGAACCCGGGCACCCCCTTCTGGGTCTTTCAGGCCCTGGCTCTGCTCTCGGGCATCGGCGGCGGCAACTTCGCCTGCTCGATGAGCAACATCTCCACCTTCTACCCGAAGAAACAGCAGGGCTACGCCCTGGGCATGAACGCCGGGCTGGGCAACTTCGGCGTCACCACCATGCAGATCCTGATTCCGCTGGTGATGACGGTGGGCATCTTCGGCGCCATCGCCGGCGCTCCCATGGAGCTGCAGCAGGCCAGCGGCACCCTGATCGGACGCATCGAGGCGGGTACCGAGACCTGGATCCAGAATGCCGGCTTCGTCTGGCTGGTGTTTCTGATCCCGCTGGCCTTCGCCGGCTGGTTCGGCATGAACAACATCCGCGACATCACCCCCAACCCCGGCAGCCCGGCCGCCGCCTTCGGCAAGATTCTCGGCCTCTACGCCGTGGGCATGCTAACCTCCATCGCCGGCGTAGTGGCACTGGGGTGGCTCAACATGTGGATCGCCCTGCCGCTGACCATCGCTCTGACGCTCGCTCTGCTGCGTCTGATGCCCGGCCAGATCCGCGTCAACATCCAGAAGCAGTTCGCCATCTTCCGCAACAAGCACACCTGGTCGATGACGGTGCTCTACATCGCCACCTTCGGCTCCTTCATTGGCTTCTCGGCGGCCCTGCCGCTCTCCATCACCGTCATCTTCGGCAACATGATGGAAGTCGCTGCCGACGGCAGCGTCACCCGCATCGCCAACCCCGACGCGCCCAGCGCCCTGACCTGGGCCTGGATGGGTCCCTTCGTCGGCGCCCTGATACGTCCGGTGGGCGGCTGGATCTCCGACAAGCTGGGCGGCTCCATCGTCACCCAGGTGATCTCGGTGATCATGGTGATCGCCTCGGCGGCCGTGGGCTACGTGATGATGCTGGCCTACAACTCGACCGATCCCAACCAGTACTTCTGGATGTTCCTGGTGCTCTTCATCGTGCTGTTCGCCGCCAGCGGCATCGGCAACGGTTCCACCTTCCGCACCATCGGGGTGATCTTCGACCAGCAACAGAAGGGCCCGGTGCTGGGCTGGACTTCCGCCGTGGCCGCCTACGGCGCCTTCATCGCCCCGCGGGTGATGGGCGAGCAGATCAAGCTGGGTACCCCGGAACTCGCCATGTACGGCTTCGCGATCTTCTACGCGATCTGCCTGGTGGTGAACTGGTGGTTCTACCTGCGCCCGAACGCCGAGATCAAGAACCCCTAATAGCGACCCACCCTGACGCCGTCACGACCGTGCTCCTCTCCCCCGAGTTCGGGCACGGTCACTCGAAAGTCCGTCTCACACGGAGGTAAGTCATGAAGATCATGATCGCCTATGACGGCTCACGTAACGCCAAGCTGGCGCTCGCTCAGACGATCGGCATGTTCCGCTGCAACGCGCCGCTGCTGATGCTGGTAGGGGTCGCCGAGAACCCGCGCGACGCCACCGACGCCAACGAGGATCTCTTCCAGGAAGAGGTCGACCAACTCAAGAAGGCGCTTCAGGAAGGCGCCGACTTCGCCACCCGGGAGGGTTTCGACGTCGACTGGAGTCTCGCCGAAGGGGACGCGCGCAAGATGCTGCTGCACGCCACCCAGAAGCACCGGCCCGATCTGTTGATCATCGCTCGCCACAGCAACAAGCCCGACGGGGGCATCATCGCCCAGTCGCTGAGCTACTTCGTCGACGAACTCGACTACATGACCTTCGGCAGCGTCAGCTCCTTCCTCGCCCGGCGAGTGGAGTGTCCTCTGCTGATCTTTCCCAGCCCCTGACACGGGGTTACAGGCTTCTTCCTTCGCGAGATCAGGATGACACGACCATGAAAGTCGCCGACCTATTCAAGTTCCGCACCCCCGAGATCCGGGCCCTGCACCTGACCTGGATCGCCTTCTTCATCACCTTCTACGTCTGGTTCAACATGGCGCCGCTGGCCAGCAGCATGCTCAAGAGCGTGGACTGGCTGACGGCGGACGACCTCAAGCTGTTCGCCATCTGCAACGTCGCGCTGACCATCCCGGCGCGCATCATCGTGGGCATGGCACTCGACCGCTTCGGCCCGCGCCGGGTGTTCTCGGTGCTGATGGTGAGCATGTCGATCCCCGCCCTGGTGTTCGCCTTCGGCGATACCATGACCCAGTTGCTGGTTTCCCGCCTGGTACTGAGTTCCGTCGGCGCCAGCTTCGTGGTGGGCATCCACATGACGGCGCTGTGGTTCAAGCCCAAGCACATCGGCTTCGCCGAGGGTTTCTACGCTGGCTGGGGCAACTTCGGCTCCGCCGCCGCCGCCATGACCCTGCCGACCATCGCCATCACCTGGTACGGCGGTGCCGATGGCTGGCGTTGGGCCATTGCCCAGAGCGCCATCGTCATGGCCGCCTACGGCGTCTACTACTGGTTCGCCATCACCGACGGCCCCGATGCCAAGGCCCACCGCAAGCCGCGCAAGGCGCTGGCCATGGAGGTGAGTAGCTGGGGCGACATGGTCAAGCTGATCCTGTGGACAATCCCGCTGGTGGGCGTACTGGGCATCCTGGTGTGGCGCATCCAGAACCTGGGCTACCTCTCCACCACCGGTGCGGCCATCGCTTACCTGGCGATCATCGCCGTGGTCGGCTATCAGATCGTGCAGATCCTGCGCGTCAACGTGCCGCTTCTCAAGAAGGGCGTACCGGAAGACGACCGATACTCCTTCAACAGCGTGGCCGCGCTCAACAGCACCTACTTCGCCAACTTCGGCGCCGAGCTGGCAGTGGTTTCCATGCTGCCGATGTTCTTCGAGCAGACCTGGGGGCTCAGCGCCGCTGCCGCCGGCCTGATCGCCGCCTCGTTCGCCTTCGTCAACCTGGTGGCGCGCCCCATGGGCGGGCTGGTTTCCGACCGTCTGGGCAACCGCCGCTTCGTGATGCTCAGCTACATGTTCGGCATCGGCATCGGCTTCGTACTGATGGGCCTGCTCGATGCCAGCTGGCCGCTGATCATCGCCATTGCCATCACCATCTTTACCTCCTTCTTCGTGCAGGGGGCGGAAGGGGCGACCTTCGGCATCATTCCCTCGATCAAGCGCCGTATCACCGGCCAGATCTCGGGCATGGCCGGCGCCTACGGCAACGTGGGAGCGGTGGTCTACCTGACCATCTTCACCTTCGTCACGCCCACTCAGTTCTTCTACATCATCGCCACCGGCGCCTTCCTCAGCTGGCTGATCTGCCTGCTGTGGCTGAAAGAGCCGGAAGGGGCCTTCGACGAGGAGTACTACGTCTCTTCGGTGGACCGCCTGATCGAAGAGCAGGAGCAGGCACCGCTCAAACCCTAGCCGGGCGGGTAGTGCAATCCAGCGTGCGACGGCCGCTCTTGCGCCCGTCGCACACCGTCTTTCGAACCGCAAAGGAGAGAGCATGGCTTCGCAGCGCTTCAAGCAGTATTCGGTGCTCGCTGCCAACACCTTCGCCTTCACCATGTGCTTCATGGTGTGGACGATGTTCGGCGAGATCGGCGTGCCCATCGCCGAAGAGCTCGGCCTCAACGGCACCCAGTTCGGCATTCTTACCGCAGTCCCCATCCTCACGGGCTCGCTCACGCGCCTGCCCCTGGGGGCGATGACCGACCGCTACGGCGGCCGCCCGGTCTTCTTCGTCATCCTCGTGCTCATCGTGCCCGCCATCTGGATGGTCCAGTTCGCCACCCAGTACTGGCAGTTGCTCATCCTCGGCGCCCTCATCGGCCTGGCCGGCGGCTCCTTCTCGGTGGGCATCACCTATACCGCCAAGTGGTTCGAGAAGGAGCGCCAGGGGCTGGCCATGGGCATATTCGGTGCCGGCAACGCGGGCGCCGCGGTGACCAAGTTCATCGCCCCCACGGTGATCGTAGTGCTCGGCTGGCAAGCGGTGCCCAACCTCTACGCCGCCATCATGCTGATCACGGCGATCGTCTTCTGGTTCTTCACCTACTCCAACCCGACACACCGCAATGCCGATCGCGTTTCCCTCCGCGAGCAGGTCAAGGTGCTCAACGATCCCAAGGTATGGAAGTATTGCCAGTACTATTCGGTGGTGTTCGGCGGCTACGTGGGCGTCTCGCTGTGGCTGACTCGCTACTACATGAACGAATACGGCCTGGGAATCCAGCTAGCTGCGCTGATCGCCACCATCTTCGTGCTGCCCTCCGGGGTGATTCGTGCCTTCGGCGGCTGGCTATCCGACCGCTTCGGCGCCCACACCGTCACCTGGGCGTGCATGTGGGCGAGCCTGGTGGCCTTGTTCATCATGTCCTATCCCGAGACCCAGTACCGCGTGGCGACCAGCGGCGGCGAGGGCGTGGTGGAATTCGGCTTCGGCATTCCGGTATGGCTGTTCACCGCCGCGCTGTTCGTGGTGGGCATCGCCTGGGGCATCGGTAAGGCCTCGGTGTTCAAGTACCTCTCCAACGACTATCACGAGAATCTCGGCCTGGTTTCCGGCATCGTGGGGCTGGCCGGTGGCCTGGGCGGCTTTCTGCTGCCGATCATGTTCGGCGCCCTGGTCGATCTCACCGGCGTGGCCACCACCGTGTGGATGCTGTGCTTCGGCGTGACGCTGGTTTCGATCGTGTGGATGTGGTGGACCGAGCGGCGAGTGCCGATGCTCACCCGGGACGAACACCATCAGGCAACCGTCATCGAGACACCGCCCCACTCCTGAGTGCGACAATCTGCCCGCCCCAATACCCGAGCCGAGGACTCGGGTATTGATCCGTGACAAGGACAGCGGGAATGTCCTGCGGCATAGTAGCGGTGTTCATAACCGACGTGCCTCGTCCGCTGGCGAGGTCGACATCGAACCGGCAACGACCGGCAACTCTGCACCCAGGAGGTGGCCATGTCCGCACCATCCGCGCCTCTGCCTTCCGACGCCGCCGAAGACGAACGCGGCAAGAAACTCGCTGCCGTGGTCTACGTACTGTACCTGGGTAGCGTCCTGGCCGTGGTCACGGCGCCGATCGGCGTCGTCTTCGCCCACCTGCGCCGCCGCCAGGCCGCCGATTGGGTCGCCAGCCATCTGCAGTTCCAGATTCGCACCTTCTGGCTGGGCATCGTCGGTGCCGTGCTCTGCCTGCTCGCCTGGCAGCTGCTCGGCTGGCTCAGCTTGCCCGCCTGGGCACCCTGGGCACTGGGTTACGGCTTCTTCACCGCCTGCCTGATCTGGATGGTCGGGCGCTGCGGGGTGGGCATCCATCGACTGATGGCCGGTCGCCCCATCGAGGCACCCAAGAGCCTGTGGCTGGGCGGCGCTTCCGTCAGCCTGAGCGATTGACGCGGAGCCGTATCATGAGCGCATCGATCTCGCCTGGGGCAGCGCCCCCTACCCGTTCATTCGCCGTCACGACCATTGCCTGGGGATTCATCGCCTTTGCCGCCGTGACCATCGTCTTGCTCGGTCTGGCCCTGCTGCCCGGCGAGCGGCTCCCGCTGGTTCTGACCGCCGAGCCCGGCAGCGGCGGGCTGACCGGCGGAGTCGCCTGGCTGCTCGAGCGCAGCCAGGCCTTGGCCGCACTGCTGCTGGCGGGCGCCGTGCTCACCCTGTGGCTGGCGATCGCCCTGCTGCAACGCCGTGCCTGGGCACGGCGTGCCTTTCTCATCCTGCTGGCCACGGGCTTCGTCGCCGTGCTGGGAGGCGCGGCCCTCACGCCGCTCACCTTCAGCCTGCTGCCGGAGGCCGCCACCAGTGCCGCCGTGGATCGTAGCGCACCCACCGCCGGACTGACCGGAACCCTGAGCGCCATCATCCTCTTGGCCACGCTGCTGGCGGCACTGTTCGCCTGGGCGGGCTGGAAGCTCGGCTCCACGACGGTTCGCCGCGAGTTCCGGCAACAGGAGGGGTGAGCATGTCCTCCTACGAGCATCGCACGGCGCGCGCCCTGCCCAACCCCGGCTGGGGGCCGCTCTCCGCACTGCCCGGCAACCCGCTGATGTGGGTGCTGATACTCAGCGAGATGCTGGTCTTCGCCGCCTTCTTCGCGCTCTACGCCTGGCAGCGCGCCACGAACGTGGCCGCCTTCAATGCCGCCCAGCAGGCCCTCGATCCGTTGATGGGCGGGCTCAATACCCTGGTGCTGCTGACCAGCGGGCTGTGCGTCGCGCTGGCCGTGGAAGCCATCGGCCATGATCAGCGGCGACGCGCCCGCCAGTGGCTGACCGCCAGCATGGCGCTGGGCGTGGTATTCGGCGTGGTCAAGGTGGTCGAATATGCCGACAAGTTCGCTGCCGGCATCACCCCAGACACCCATCTCTTCTTCGGCTTCTACTACGGCCTGACCGCCTTCCACTTCGCCCACGTGCTGTTCGGACTGGGACTGCTGGCGCTGGTGACCTGGCGCACCTCCACCGACAACGTGGAGACCGCCGCCGCCTTCTGGCACATGGTGGACCTGATCTGGATTTTGCTCTATCCGCTCGTCTATTTATTGCGCTGAGGTCCCTTTACTCCGCTGAAGGCACTCCGTTGCGCTGAAGGCTCTCCAACCCATGAGGTGTCTCATGACCGCACTGCCCGGCACCCGCCGCCTGCTCGCCACCTGGTTGACGCTGATGGGGCTGACGCTCGTCGCCATGCTCTCGGCACGCCTCGACCAGGGCAGCTGGGCTCCGCTGCCGCTGTGGTCGGCCGCACTGGTATTGATCGTCACCGGTTTCAAGGCCCAGCGGCTGCTGATGGTCTATCTCAACCTGCGCGCCGCCACTCCAGCCTGGAAGGGCACCTTCATGGGGCTGGTGATCCTGACGCTGGCGTTGATTGGCGCCGGCTATGCGGCGCCGCGGCTGGGCTTGTGAAACGAGTCCCCGACGTTCAGCGGCGGGGAGAATTGGAACGGGAGCGGGACGAAGAGGGCGGCGGGTTGCGTGCCCACGCCTCGAGGATCCGAGCCAGCCGCATCAGGCCATAGACGATGAGCGGCACGGCGAGCATCAGCCCCACCCCCCAGTCGCGGTTGTTGATCAGCCAGGCCACAGGCAGCACCACCGCCAGGCCGATGGTGAGCCCGATGGCGACGGCAATGGCGAGACGGGGATTGGACATGGCCATGCTTCCTCAGGTGCCAATGATCTGACGGTAGATATCCGGCAGCGCCAGCGACAGGTGCTCGGGGCGGTTGAGAATGGCGTAGCTGCCCCGTCCGAACAGGTGCGGCACGTAGCGGTGGCCTTCGCTGTCGACGGTCACGCCGAATACCTTGACCTCCTGCTGACGCGCCTCGAGCACCGCCTTGCGGGTATCCTCGATGCCGTAGCGCCCTTCATAGTAGTCGGTATCGTTGGGTTTGCCGTCGGTGAGCACCAGCAGCAGGCGATGGCGGTTGGGGCGTTTGGCCAGCTCCTGGGTGACGTGACGGATCGCCGGCCCCATGCGCGTGTAGTGACCGGGTCGCAACGCAGCGATGCGCCGAGCGACCCGTTCGCTCATGCGCTCCTCGAAGCCCTTGAGGGTGTTGACCCACACCTTGTGGCGGCGGTGCGAGGTGAAGCAGTGGATGGCGTAGTCATCACCGCAGCCGGCTAGGCCATGCCCCAGTACCAGCAGGGCTTCCTTCTCGACGTCGAGCACGCGACGATCCTCAAGCCAGGCTTCGGTAGAAAGCGAGACGTCGATGAGGATGGACACGGCCAGGTCGCGCGCCTGCTCGCGAGCCGACAGGTAGATCCGGTCGCTGGCCTCGCCGGTGGCGGCCAGATCGCAGCGCGAACGGATCACCGCGTCCATGTCGAGGTCGCTGCCGTCCAGCTGACCGCGCAGGATCTCGCGACGCGGTCGCAAGGCCTCGAACTCGCGGCGCACGCGGCGGATGCGGCGCCGGGTCGGCTCGTCGGGCTCCCACTGCTCGCCCTCCTCGCTCTGCACGTCGCTGTGGACGACGCAGTGGTCGGGCAGGTAGATCTGCTTGCGATGGTGCCACTCGGGATAGGTGTGGCGCCCCGCCAGACGGCCGCCGGTCGCCTCATCGGGAGCCAGGTCGAGATCGAGCTTGAGCCGTGAGGCCGCCTGCTTGCGGTTGGGGCTGAGCACGATCTCCTCGATCTGATCGGCCGCCTCTTTGGCGGTTTCCTCCTCCTCGTCCTCGACATGGCGGTTCAGGTTCACCATCTCGGCCCAGGAGAGCATCTTCTCCGAGGCGTTGAGCATCAGTGGGTCGTCGCGGTCGGCCTGATCCTGCTCGCGGCGGTCCGCCTGGCGCTTTCCGGCGTCGTCTTCCGGTTGGTTGCGACGCAGGGCGATCTCCGCATCGTCGGCGACGTCCTCGCGCGCGCCGTCGCGGGTACCCAACGTCACCACCTGCCCCCACAGCGGAACCGGCAAGGGCGGCCGGTAGTCGCGCGGGGCGCGGAAGTCGTCCAATGCCATGGCGTCATCCTCGATGGCCCGGTGCATGGCGCCGGCCCAGCCGTCATCGGGTACCGGGGCGCCGAGCTGAGCCAGCAGCGCGGCCTCGAGCGCCGCTTCCATGGGCGGCAGACGCTTGCGCTGGGGGCGCACTTCGAGAAGCGCCCGGCACAGGCGAGCATGACGTTCGGCCAGGCCCGGGAAGCGCTCGAGCACCGCCTGCGTGGTGCGATGCGCCGTGCGCAGGGCAAGCAGGTCGTTCTGCAGCGGATCGGCAGCGGTGGGGGCGCGCTGGCCCGATGCCAGATAGGCGGTGAGCCACAGGTAGAGGTCGCGGTTCAGAGCCGCCTCGGGAAAGAGGGCGACGCGTGGCGGCAGCAACAGGTGCTCCTCGTCGCGGCGCGCCTGGTCCAGCGCCTCTTCGTCGAGACCCAGACGCTGTCGCAGCGACAGCCGGTGACGAGAGTTGCGCCGGGCGATGGCGGCCACCTCGATACCGGACTCGCCACCGCCACTGCGAAAGAAGACACCGAGCAGCGTACGCAGATCGTCCAGATGCACCGCCGACTCGGGGTGATCCGGATAGCTGGCCGCGCTGGAAGCCCAGCGGTGCCAGTGGCGGCCGACGAACTCCTCGACCTCGAGAAAGTCCAGCATGCATCGTCTCCTGGGGATGGTCGGGGCTGATCCGGCAGCAGGCCTGCCCTCGACACGCCTCGCGACTAAAGTACCGTCTTACCCAAAGGTTGCCTTGATCGATTCCAGCAGCCCCTCCTGAACGTCCTGATCGTCGGAGAGCGGCTCCACCAGGGTCGCCTGGGTCGCTTCGAGGATCGGCATCCCTGCGGCGATCAGGGTCGCACAATAGACGAGAAGACGCGTGGACACGCCCTCTTCCAGATCCTGGCCTTTCATGGCGCGCAGTCGCGAGGCCAGGTTGACCAGGGCAGCGCAGCGATCGTAGGCCAGGCCGCTCTCGCGGGCGACGATCTCGCACTCTGCCTTGGGGGGCGGAAAATCGAACGACATCGCCACGAAACGCTGGCGGGTGCTCGGCTTGAGCGACTTGAGGATGTGCTGATAGCCAGGATTGTAGGAAACCACCAGCATGAAATCGTCCGGCGCCTCGAGCAGCTCGCCGGTGCGTTCCAGCGGCAGCAGGCGACGGTCATCGGTCAACGGGTGCAACACCACGGTGACGTCCTTGCGTGCCTCGACCACCTCGTCGAGGTAACAGATACCGCCCTCGCGCACGGCGCGGGTCAGTGGGCCGTCGACCCAGCGCGTTTCGCCACCCTGCAGGAGATAGCGGCCGGTGAGGTCGGCGGCGGTGAGGTCGTCGTGACACGAGACGGTGAACAGCGGCCGCCCGAGCTTCGCCGCCATGTGGCTGACGAAACGGGTCTTGCCGCAGCCGGTCGGCCCCTTGAGCAGCAGCGGCAACCGCTGCTGATAGGCCTGCTCGAACAGCGCGCATTCGCTGCCGACCGGCTCGTAATAGGGCAGCGTCTGCTCGACGGCAGAGTCGCTGGCAGTTGCGGTATCGGACATGGTCACTCCAGGGGAAGGGTCGACGGGGCGCAAGCGCCCCGTCGACGAGCACTCACTCGGCTGCGGTCAACGGCGCGCTGGTGGCAGGCACCTGCTCGCGTGACGGGCCGAAGAAAGAGTAGAGCAGCATCACGGCGGCCACGGTCACCGCGACGCCAGAGCCCAGACGCATGACGTAGAAGAGGTCGAGCTGGCTCTGCACCTCCATGTAGTTCATGCCCAGCACCCGCTGCAGGTGAGTCTGAACGACGCCGGCAAAGGTCAGGGTGAAGGTCATGAAGCACATGGCCGAGGTCATGATCCAGAAGCCCCACATGTTCATCACCTGGTTGTACGGCTGCACGCGACGCAGTTGCGGCATGGCGTAGGTGATGATGCCCAGGATCAGCATCACGTAGGCACCGTAGAAGGCCAGGTGGCCGTGCGCCGCGGTGACCTGCGTACCGTGGGTATAGTAGTTGATGAACGACAGGGTGTGCATGAAGCCCCACACGCCGGCACCGAAGAAGGCGATGGTCGGGCAGCCCAGGGCCCAGAGCATGGCCGCCTTGTTGGGGTGGTTACGGCTGCCTTTCCAGAACATGTAGAAAGCGAACACCACCATGGCGAAGAACGGAATCACCTCGAGGGTGGAGAAGATGCTGCCAATGGGCTGCCAGTAGCTCGGCGCACCGATCCAGTAGTAGTGGTGACCGGTACCCAGCAAGCCCGAGAACAGCGACAGGCCGACGATGACGTAGAGCCACTTCTCGATGACCTCGCGGTCGACGCCGGACATCTTGATCAGCAGATAGCCGAGCAGCGAAGCCATGATCAGCTCCCACACGCCTTCGACCCACAGGTGCACGACCCACCACCAGTAGAGCTTGTCCACCGCCAGGTTGGAGGGGTTGTAGAAAGCGAACAGCCAGAACACCGCCGCCAGCCACAGACCCAGCATCAGCACCAGGTTGATCGCCGTCTTGCGACCCTTGAGCAGGGTCATGCTGGTATTGAACAGGAAGATCAGATAGGAAATGGTGATCAGCACCTTGATCCAGAACGGCTGCTCGAGAAACTCGCGCCCCTCGTGAATGCCGAACTGATAGCCGACCAGCGCCGCCGCACCGGCAAAGGCGAAGATCGCCAGCTGCAGGTAGGCCAGGCCGGGGCTGTGGATCTCGCGCTCGGCCTCTTCGGGCATCAGGTAGTAAGTGCTGCCCATGAAACCGATCAGCAGCCACACGATCAGCAGGTTGGTATGGCTGACGCGCATGATGTTGAAGGGCATCACCTCAGCCATGAAGTTGGGTGCGATATAGACGGTGGCCGCCAGCAGACCGAAGACGATCTGCAGTGCGAACAGGGCCATGGCCACCATGAAGAATGGCAAGGCCACCTTCTGGGTTTCGTATTTCATCGGTCTCGTTCTCCTTGCATCATCAACCCGGACTCACGTCACGCCGCTCACCCGGCGGGGTGCGGTGGCCAATCCTGGTCGTCGATGGAGTCGGTCCACTTGAGGAAGTCGATCAGTGCGTTCATCTCCTCGTCGCTGAGGTCGAAATACGGCATCTGGCGACGACCTTCGGCGCCGGTCGGCTGCGCCCGCATCCAGGCGGTGAGTGCCATGCGCGCGCCTTCCGGGTTGTCGTGACCGCCATAGCGCTCCCACACGTTGCCCAGTTCCGGCGCGAAATAGGCACCTTCGCCCATGATGCTGTGGCAGTTGATGCACATGTTCTCTTCCCAGACGTGCTTGCCGAGTTCGACGGAGTCGGTCAACCCTTCCTTATCCGTCGAGTCGTTGACCATGTACCAATGGCTATGAGCCGTCAGCGCGGTAAACAACAGGAAGAAAAACAGCGAGCCGCCATAGAAGATATTGCGGGCCGCTGCCTTGGTGAGGCCTTCGGTCATGGGCCATCCCCCCTTGCTTGCTTGGCATTCGCAGGACCCGCAGCCGATATCGACCGGTCCCACCCCTTTTTTTAAACATGCATTTATGATGCATGTTTAGAATAGCAGGAGCCACCCCGCCAGGGCATTGACCTTGGTCAAATTGGAGAAAAGAAGCGCCAATACCACGATGATGGCGCCGCCCGGCCACTCGCGACACGATGTCGCAGGCCAGCCGGCAGAGCCGGCAACCGCTGCTCAGCTTTCGACGATATCATCGATCCAGGTCAGCGCTGCAACCCCAGCCGGCAGGCCCAGCGTAGGCACGGCCAGCAGGGCTACCTGGCGCAGCGCCTCGGGCTCGATGCCTTCGTGCAGACCGCGCCGCACGTGCGAGTGAACCGCCCCTTCGGAGCCGGCACCTGCGGCCAGGGCCAGCTTGACCAGGCGGCGAGTTCGTGCATCCAGCGGCCCGCTCTCGGCACAACGCTGGCCGAGCGTCTGAAACGCCTCCCAGACCGCCGGATACTGCTCGGCCACCTTGCCGGCACCGCTGGGGAGTGATTGGTCGCTCATTGGGCTCATCCTTCCTGGCGAGTGAATCGTTGACGCGCCCTCAGTATAGACACCCGGAACGCGTCAGCCAGCTGACAGGATCACCAGCCAGGAGAGCGGGTGATGAGCGACGGCAGCCCCCACCATGTAGGCGAAGGCCGCCAATGCTGCCACCGCCGCCACGGCTCGGGTGACCGGGCTGCGTCCGCGCTTGATGGCCACGGTACCCAGGCCGATGTAGAGCAGCAGGGCGACGAGTTTGGCAGCGAGCCAAGGGTGCTGGTGAGGCCACATCGACAGCATTGCCATCAGCAGCACGCCGAACGTGAGCAGCAGGGTATCGTTGAGGTGCGGCAGCACCTTCACCCAGCGTCGCTGCAGGAGCGGCGACTGGCGTACCGACCACACCGCACGCACCACGAAGAACGCCAGACTCAGCGTCACGGTCAGCAGGTGCAGGTGCTTGATCGGCAGGTAGTACTCCAGCATGGTCGACTCCGGCTGCGGGCTGCGGGCTGCGGGCTGCGGGCTGCGGGCTGCGGGCTGCGGGCTGCGGGCAGAATCGTCGCTCGACGTTCGCGACTCATGGCGTTGGCGCGTAGCGCCGGCTAGCCGTCCTGGCCATCGGCACGCGACGACAGCAATGGCACCGTATAGTGGAACAGGAAGACGCCGTAGGCCAGGCACCAGAAGATGATGCCCAGGTTGTAGGTCCAGTGGGTGATCTGCGGGAAGAGCGCCAACACCGGCGAGCGCAGCAGCGCGGCAGCCACCATCAGTCCCAGCGCCACGCCGATGCCCGGCAAGGTACGGATGGGGCGAGCGGTGTGCCCCAGCGAGACGCGCGCCATCATCGACAGCATCATCGTACCCATGCCGCCGATGGTCAGGGCGTGCACCGCCACGTCCACGCGGAAAGCGCCAAGCAGCGCCAGGGCCCACATCGCCAGACCCACCGGAATGAAGGCATAGCTCAGGTGCAGCCCCCACAGCAGCGGCTCGCGCCAGCTATGCAACCCGCCCCAACGCGCCAGGCGCACGCCGTTGGTCAGGGCGGCCAGGCCCATCAGGGCGGCCAGCAGGGGTGCCGGCAGCGCCGCCCCCAGCGTCGCCAGCAACTGCGCCACCACCACCGCCATGACGCTGCCGAGGCTGACATACTCTAGCGTCGCGATCGGAGGCTTGCGCGTCAGACCCAGGCGATTGGCGGTGAACATGGCGATCACGCGGCCGCCCACCACCACCATCAGCAGAGTGATCAGCAGCACGGCCAGGTAGGCCGACTGGCGAATCAGTAGCGCATCGCCGTCGAGCACGCCCAGGTGCATGGTCAGGTTGGCCAGCGTCAGCAGCGCCAGGGCGGGCAGGAAGATCAGGTTGCGCCAACGCCGGGCGGCGATCACCAGCCGCGCCATGACGATGCCCACTACCGGCAGGAAGGCTACGTCCACGGTGGCGATCAGCCACCCCGGCAGCCCGGCCGGAAAGGCGATCAGCAGCCGTGCGGCGAGCCACAGCGCCACCAGACCCAGCAACGGCGCGCCGTGCAGGCTTCGCTGCCCGGTCCAGTTCTGTACGGCGGTGAGCAGGAAGCCCGCCACCACGGCCGTGGCGAAACCGAAGATCATCTCGTGCTGATGCCACCACACCAGTCCCCCATGCGGGCGCAACAGAATATCGCCGTGCCAGAAGGCGAACCACACCACCATGGCGAGCACGCTGAACAGCGCCGCCAGCAGGAAGAAGGGGCGGAAGGCCAGACGCGCCACGGGCAGGCGCGCCAACGTGGTAGAAGACAGGGAAGACGAAGAGGACGGCATGGTCGCGATACCTGAGTAAAACGCTTGGACATGCGCATTGTGCGCCAACTGACGCGCGGCTTCCATGACAAGTATCAAGAATGCTTCTTACGAAGACTGGCCGTCGCCGGAACGGGCAACCGAAGTCGGCTGACGGCTTTTCGTCTCAGTGGCTGGTACCCTCCTCGTACTGCGTCTTGTTCCATACGTTGTACTTGCCGGAGGGTTTCTTCATCGGCATGCGGTCGAGTTCCTCCAGGGTCTCGGCGTCGATGCGCAGCAGCGCGCCATCGTCGTCCCAGATGCTCAGCAGCAGGGTTTCGCCGTCGCGATCGAATTCCACGTGGGCGGCAGTCTTGCCGGGTTCGGGGGTCAGCGTCTCGGCGATCTTCAGCGTCTGCTTGTCGATGACGTGGATGCGGTCGTGGTTGGGTCCGAAGAAGACGTCCACCCAGACATAGGGCGAATTCTCGTGGCTGCGCATGAAGAAGCCCGGCCCGTCGGTCTCGATGTGGGTGATCAGCGACCAGTCGCTCATGTCGAACACCGACACCAACCCCTTGTCGATGTGCGGGATCGCCATCACCCGGCGCCCGTCGAGCTCCCAGGTAGTGCCGGCGCCCAGGTGAGGCATCCCCTCCAGCGGCAGCTCGGCGATCGTCTCCTCGGCATCCATGTCGAACACCACGCCACCGCCGCCGTCACCGCGGGATGCACCCACCAGGTAGCGGTACGACTGATCGAAGAAGAAGTCATCCATGTAGTCCGGCGCCGCCATGCGATGCAGGGCGAAGTCGCCGACCAGCGGCTCGTCCCCCTCGGCGCGCTGCTCGGGCCAGCGGATCTCCCAGATCTCGGGAATGTCCTTGAGGGCGGCGACGAAGCTGTTGCGCGGTGGCGCCGTGTAGACCGCGCTGACCCGCGAGGTCTCGCCGTTCTCGGCCTCCACCGGCAGGGTGGCGATCAGCTCGAGATTGCGGGCATCGAACAGCACCAGGGTGTGCGGCAGGTAATTGGCGGCCATCACGTAACGGCCATCGGCCGAGACGGCGATATTGCGCATGTTGATGCCGGCACGCACCTCGGCGGTGACTTCGAGGTTGTAGATGTCGTACTTGGTGATCCAGCCATCGCGGGAGCCGAAATAGACGTAACGGCCGTCCGGGGTGTACTTGGGTCCGCCGTGCAGGGCATAGCGGCTGGGAAAGCGTTCGATGCGCTCGAAGGTGTCGCCGTCGAGCAGACTGACGTGGTGGTCGCCCGTCTCCACCACGATGAAGAGGTTCTTGAGATCTTCGACTTCGAACACCGGCTCGTCGGGCAGACTGCCGTAAGGATGGTCGACGACATGGCTGGCGCGAATGTCGTCATCCGTCCAGGTCGGTTCCTCCTCGGGTGGCTCATGGATCCACTCGGCCAGTGCGGCGACTTCGTCATCGTCGAGCAGCGCACCGAAGGCCGGCATCTGCGTGGCCGGACGACCGTCACGAATCACGTCTCGAGCCGCATCGGGCTTGAGTCGCGATAGGTTTTCCGGCAACAGCGCCGGCCCGATGCCGCCCAGCCGACCGACGCCGTGACACGCGGAGCAGTGCTGATTGTAGAGCATGTGCGGATCGGGGCTCTCGGCCGTCACCGGAAGGGCAACCATGGCGAGCCCCCACAGCCCCCCGGTCAACAGTGTCGTTACGGCAGTGCGCAGGTTCACAGTGCCAGCCTCCCCATGGCCGGTTCCTCCATCGCGTGACGGGTCAGGTTGGTCATCGCCGGTGCCAAGTGGTCGGCCAGTCGCACCACCTCGCCCACCACGATGAGGGTCGGCGGCCGGAACCCCTCGCGTTCGATGACCTCGACGACATCCCCCAGGGTGGCCAGCACGTGGCGCTGCTCGGGGGTGGTACCGCGTTCCACCAGCGCCACCGGATGCGACGCGGGCAGCCCATGGCGCTGCATTTCGCGGCTGATCAATTCGGCGTTGGCCAGCCCCATGTAAAACACCACGGTGTGATTGGGCACCGCCAGCGCGGCCCAGTCCAGCGCCAGCTCGCCGTCCGCCTTGGCGTGGCCGGTGACGAAGGTGACGCTCTGGGCGAAGTCGCGATGAGTGAGCGGAAACCCCGAGTAGGTGGAGCAGCCCGAGGCCGAGGTGATGCCCGGCACCACGCGAAAGCCGATGCCATGCTCGATGAGGTATTCGGCCTCCTCGCCGCCTCGCCCGAAGATGTAGGGGTCGCCGCCCTTGAGACGCAG
Source organism: Billgrantia gudaonensis (assembly GCF_900100195.1). Lineage (GTDB taxonomy): Bacteria > Pseudomonadota > Gammaproteobacteria > Pseudomonadales > Halomonadaceae > Halomonas > Halomonas gudaonensis. The sequence continues at coordinate 223,166 of NZ_FNES01000002.1, read as the reverse complement.
CACCCGCTGGCCATCGCGGGCCAGGCGCACCAGCAGGGCATTGGTCTCCTCCTGAGGCAGAGAGTGGTGACTGGCTGCCTTGCCGACATAGAAACGCGTCACGCCGGGGCGGGCCAGCGCCAGTACCTCCTGTGAGACCAGGCGGTCGAAAACCAGGCAGTCGGCCTGCTGCAGCAGCGACAGGGCACGCAGGGTCAGCAGCCCCGGATCGCCCGGCCCGGCGCCGACGATGGCGACCTCGCCGGGCGCCAACGGCGCCTCGTCGAGATCGAAATTCAGGTGTCGCGGTTGGCGATGTGTCGTCATGATCGGCCTCTCCCCGAAGCGTCAACGCGGTCTTTTTGGCTCGTTATGTTGTGGTCTTTCTGGTGTCGACATCACAGCTCGATGGCCTGGATGGCCTCGAAGGGCGCGGCCACGCGCCGTGCGCTCCCCCCGACGACGCCGATCTCCTCGTTGCCGAGATAACAGCCGGGATCCTCTTCCCAGGGGTCGCCGCTCACCTTCCAGGCGCGGACTCGGGTGTTGCCGTTGCAGATGGCCAGAAAGCGGCACTCGGCGCAGCGACCCTTGAGCGGCCTGGGGCGCTGCCGGAAGCCGCGCATCAGCGGGTCGGTGGTATCGCGCCAGATCGCCGAGAAGGGTCGCTCACGCACATTGCCCAGGTCGTGGTCCCACCAGAAGGTATCCGGATGGACGTTGCCCAGGTTGTCGATGTTGGCGATGTGCTCGCCGGATGCGTTGCCCCCCCAGTTGAGCAGGCGCCGCTCCAGAGCATCCGCCTGCTCGGGGAAGTGCTCGCGCGCCCACATCAGCAGGAAGGGACCGTCGGCGTCGTTGTTGCCGGTGACGTACTCGCGTTCGATGCCGCGCTCGAGTTCGCTGCGGCAGTGGTCGAACAGCCGCGTCATGGCATCGCGGGTCATCTGGTGCCAGGCGTCCTGCTTGCTGTGGCGACGCCCACGACCGCCGTAGTTGAGGTGCGAGAGGTAGAACTTGTCGACGTCGTGCTCGTCGAGCAGCGCCAGGATATCGCCGAACTGCTCGACGTTCTCGCGGGTCAGCGTGAAGCGCAGCCCCACCTTGATGCCGCGCTCCTTGCACAGCTTGACGGCATGCATCGACTCCCGGAACGCCCCACGGCGCTGACGAATGACGTCGTGGGTGGCCTCCAGCCCGTCGATGCTGATGCCCACGTAGTCGTAGCCGACCTCGGCGATCGCATCGATGTTGTCTTCGGTGATCAGCGTGCCGTTGGTGGAGAGCCCGGTGTAGATGCCCAGCGCCCGGGCTCGTCGCGACAGCTCGAAGATATCGGGACGCATCAGCGGCTCTCCGCCCGAGAGGATCAGCGCCGGCACGCGGAAGCGGTGCAAGTCGTCGAGCACCGTCATGGCGTCTTCGGTGGATAGCTCGCCGGCGAAGTCGATGTCCGCCGACGTGGTGTAGCAGTGCTTGCAGGTGAGATTGCAGCGCCGGATCAGGTTCCAGATCACTACCGGACCGGGCGGCTTGTGGGCCGGCGGCACCGGGGTCGGTTCGACCAGGGACTTGACGTAGCGGGTGACTCGAAACATGAGACTCTCCTCGAAAGCGGCAGCGCCTAGCGCATCTGGCCCCGCCGGTCGGAGCGGCCGGCCAGGCGCAGGCCGGTCTTCTTGAGAATGCGCGAGCTATAGAGAATGCGGTGGTCGCGACAGGCCGCACCCAACAGCTCGCATAGCCGCTCGGCCTGCTGTTCCACCTCCTCGCGGGTTCGGCCATGCAGCATCACGAACAGGTTGTAGGGCCATTCCGGCAGATGGCGCGGGCGGCGGTAGCAATGGCTGACGCCCGGCAGCCTGGCCACCTCGCGACCCAGCCGGTCGACGTGCGCATCGTCCACGTCCCACACCGTCATGCCATTGGCCACGTAGCCCAGGCGATAATGGTTCGGCACGGCGGCCACGCGGCGGATGACCCCGGCGGCCTGCATGCGCACCATGCGTTCGCGTACCGCCTCGCCGGATAGCCCGAGCGGCTCGCCCACGGCGCGCCACGGGTCCGGAACCAGCGGCAGGCCGGCCTGGGTAGCCACCACGATGGCCCGGTCGAGGACATCCAGCCCGTCCTGCCGAGGGGGATTGCTCGCCGCAGGCTCAGACGGGCAGGTGGAGACGGACATGGAATTCCTCCTGCTTGGGCATGTTGTAGACGGGCAGACCGGTCGCCGCCTCGATCTCGGCGATCGTCTCATCGATGCGTGCCGGGGTTTCGGTGGCCAGCACGAACCACATGTTGAGCCGATGCTCGCGGCGGTAGTTATGGGCCACTTCGGGAAAGGCGTTGACCAGCTCGGTGACTCGCGGGTACTCGGATTCGGGCACCGCCAGTGCGGCCAGGGTCAGGCCGCCGCCCAGCCGCTCGGCGTGATACATCGGCCCGAAGCGACTCAGCACGCCGCTCTCCAGCAGCCGCTCGAGACGATAGAGCAGCTCGCCCTCGGAGAGCCCGATCTCGGCCGCCACGCTTGCATAAGGCGACGCCACCAGTGGCAGCCCCTCCTGCAGACGGTTGATGATGCGTCGGTCGGCGGCATCCAGCGCGGCCGGCTCAGGCCGGGTGGTGGACTCTGCACTCATGGCTAGACTCCTCTTGGGTAAAGCGGCCGCCACACTGCTTGTAGGCCCGGTGACTGAACAGCACGCTATGGGGGATGGCCTCGAGGCCCTGGCGGGCGACGATCTCGGCGAGCTGCGCCTCGACCTGCTCGCGACGGGTGCCATGGATCATGCAGAACAGGTTGTAGGGCCAGCCGGGGCGCCGCGGACGCCGGTAGCAGAGCGTGACCGCCGGCTCGGCAGCCAGCCGGCGTCCCAGCTCTTTCACGGCGTCGTCGGGTACGTCCCACACCACCATGGCGTTGGCGTCGATGCCCAGCGCACGGTGACGCACCACCAGGCCCAGGCGTTTGATCAGGCCCTCGGCTCGCCAGCGCTCGACGCAGGCCAACACCTCGCTTTCGGAGAGTCCGCACTGCTCGGCCAGTGCCTGCCACGGGCGAGACGTGAGCGGCAGCCCCTGCTCGAGCCGGGCACGCAGCCGGCATTCGGCCGCCTGGCGAGATCCGGTTTGGCTCATGCGCGCTCCAGCTCGTACCAGGGAATGGGAAAGCCGAGGTCGATGTGAAACGCCTCGATCATCGGCAAACGCAGCACCGGATGGCCCAGCTCGGCTTCCAGGGCATCGAGCCGGGCGTCGAGCTGCTGCTCATCGGCAGCGGTCATCACGAACCACAGGTTGTAGCGGTGCTCACGGGCGTAGTTGTGATTCACTCCGACGGACTCGCTGATACGGGCGGCAACGGCATCGCGCTCGGCCTCCGGCACGGCCACGGCAGCCAGCAGGCTGGCCCCGGCCCGGGCGTGGTCGAACACCGGCCCCACCCGGCTCAGCACGCCTGCGGCCGCCAGACGCTCGAGCCGAGACAGCACCACCGCTTCGCTCTCACCGAGCCGCTCGGCCATGACCGCAAAGGGGCGCTCGCACAGCGGCAGGTCACGCTGATAGGCGTCGATGAGGCGTCGATCGAGTGCATCGAGTGCGACCATGGCAGTCACCGGGGGTCGAGTGGAATGATCTGGCTCAGTGGTATCTTACATGCCACATTCACTCGGCAAGCGATGATCGCCGCTGGCGTTGACACAGGTCAAAAGAGGTATCCGCCATATGCCTTTTATGCCGCTACGACATGACGAACCCCACTGCCATTGACGCCGGTCAAAGCAACGCCGCTGCCGCGGCGGGACACTCGCTCGAGCGTCCTTCACCGACGCACCGTTCATCCTGCATCCGAGGCTTTCCATGCACTTGCTGCCCCTGCTGCTCTGCGCTCTGCTGATACCGCCGGTAGCCCAGGCAGAGACGCCGGCCCCCGACGCCGAACGTCGGGCCGAACTGGAGACACTGCTCTATCAGGACTGCGGCTCCTGCCATGGAATGACGCTACGCGGCGGGCTGGGGCCGGCCCTGCCCCGCGATCGCATGAACGAATACGACGTCGAGGCGCTCAGCCACCTCATCCTGAGCGGTATCCCCGGCACCGCCATGCCGGGGTGGGGTGCGCTGATCGATGAATCCGACGCCCGCTGGATCGCCGAGCACCTGCAGACCGACAACCCCCTCGAAACGGTGGATTAGGAGAGACCCGATGCCCATTTCCGCTTCGCTCAAGACCCTGTTCGCCGCTGCCGGCCTGGCCCTGCTGACGGCCACTCCGGCCGTAGCAGAAACCAGCGGCGACGATGCCCCCGTGCTTCGCGGAACCGGCGATCTCGGCGTGGTGATCGAGCGCGCCACCGGTAGCGTGGCGCTGGTCGATACCACCGAGAAGAGCGTGCTCGAGCACGTCGATGGCTTCGGCGATCTTTCCCACGCTTCGGTGAAATTCAGCCGCGACGCCCGCCACGCCTTCGTGTTCGGCCGCGACGGCGGGCTCACGCGCCTAGACCTGCTCACCGGCGAGATCGACGGTCGTATCATCCAGTCGGGCAACAGCATCGGCGGCGCCATCTCCCAGGACGGTCGCTACGTCGCGGTGGGCAACTACGAGCCCGGCGGCGTCAAGGTGTTCGATGCCGAAACGCTGGAGCTGGTCGCCGACGTACCCGCCGACTATGAAACGGACGAAGGCGAAACCGCCCAGGCCAAGGTGGTGGGCGTGGTGGACGCCCCCGGCAACCGCTTCGTGTTCAGCCTCTTCGAGGCGAACCAGATCTGGGTGCTGGACATGAGCGGCGACGAACCGGAGGTGACCAAGTACCGCGACATCGGCAGCCAGCCCTACGATGCCCTGATCACCGCCAACGGCCGTTACTACATAGCGGGGCTGTTCGGCGAGGACGGCATGGCGCTGCTCGACCTGTGGCACCCCGAGAAAGGCGTCCAGCGCATCCTGCCCGACTACGGCCGCGGCGAGGAGCGCCTGCCGGTCTACAAGATGCCGCATCTGGAAGGCTGGGCCATGGCCGGCGACCAGGCCTTCTTCCCGGCGGTGGGGCGCCACGAGGTGCTCGTCGCCGACACCGACGACTGGTCGCTTACCGACCGCATCGAGGTACAGGGTCAGCCGATCTTCGTGATGAGCCGCCCCGACGAACGCCAGGTGTGGGTCACCTTCGCCCACCCCGACAACGACGCGGTACAGGTCATCGACAGCCGGACTCACGAAGTGATCGAGACCCTCTCGCCCGGCGATTCGGTGCTGCACAAGGAATTCACCCCGCGCGGCGAGCACATCTGGATCTCGGCCCGCGACAGCGATACCGTCACCGTCTACGACACCCGCACCTTCGAGAAGCTGGCCACCCTCGAGGCCGAATCGCCCAGCGGCGTGTTCTTCACCTACCGGGCACATCGCATCGGTCTGTAAGCGCCCCGACAAACGCCAGGGCCCGGGTCATCGACCCGGGCCCTGCTGCTGGGATCGCCGCTGCGTGACGCTCCTCGGCCTCAGCGCGTCACCCGCAGCGGTACCGCAGAATAGCCGCCGGCGGGGAACTTGGCGCGTACGGCCGGCTTTTCCGGTATCGGCTTCAACTGCACGGTATCGGCCAGCAACGCCTCCATGAACAGCTTGAGCTCCATGCGCGCCAGCGGCGCGCCGGGGCAGACGTGGATGCCGGCACCGTAAAGCAGGTTGTCCTCGGGGTCACGGTCGAGGCGGAACGCGTCCGGGTCGCCGAACACTGCCTCGTCACGGTTGGCCGAGCCCCACAGGATCGTCAGCCGCTCACCGGCGGGAATGTGTCGCCCGCCGATCTCCACCGGTCGCGTGGTGCGTCGGCGGTTGGACATCAGCGGTGCATCGATGCGCAGGATCTCGTCGATGGCCGGGGGCAGGAGCTCTGGCTCGCCACGCAGCCGGGCCTGCAACTGGGGATGGTCGGCGAGATAGCGCATCAATATGCCGATGCTGGCCGAGATGGTGCCCAGCTCGCCCACCGTCCAGTTGCGCAGGATGCTGACGATCTCTTCATCGCTCAGCGCTCGCCCCTCGACGGTTTCGTTCATGATCCTCGTGGTCACGTCATCAGGCGCGGCATCGCCGGCAGCGCGACGGGTTTCCAGCAGGTCGCGAATCACCCCGTCGAACTCCAGCGCCAGCTCGCCCAGCGCCTGGCGATCGCCGGCCAGGGTGGCGGCGTGCTGGCGGCGCGTCCAGTCGCGCAGCGGCTCATGCAGGCCCGTCGGCCAGCCCATGAAGGCGCACTGGATCTCCAGGGCGAAATTCTGACCCAGCTCGGCCATGGCCTCGATCTCGCCCGATTCGGGCAGGCGGGCCACCAGGCTCTCGGCGATCTCACGACAATGCGGCTCGAATGCCGCCATGGGACCGGGGCCGAAATAGGGCTCGATGAGACGCCGGAAGCGAGTGTGCTCGGGCGGGTCCATGGCATTGGGGACGGAAAGATGCCGGCTCGCCGCGTTGCTGAAGGTGTCGTGGTCTTCGAGCACGCGCTTCACGTCGGCATGGCGGAACAGCGACCACTGCAGGTAGTCGCTGTAGGCCACGGGGCAGCGACTGCGCATGGCATCGTAGGCGGCGATCTGGTCGTCGAGCACGGACTCGGCACGAGGATCCCAGTCCTGATGCACCGCATCGGTCGTTTCGTTCATGGTCTCTCCTTCTCGGATGAAAGCGGTCATCACCGACCAGCGCCGCAACTCACAGGCGAGGGAGGTCGTGGTAACGCATCACACCAAATGTCGAGGAAAGGCGCTTTGACGCACATCAGCCCATGTCCAATCGAAGCGGGCACTCAGTCGTCGTGGCGCTTGGCGACCTCGGGCCATCCCGGCAGTTGGAACTCCTCCTGCAGGTGCCGCAGCTCCGGCTGGTGCAGCCCCGCGATCTTCTCGACCAGCCTGTTTCCCTTGGGCAGCAGATGGACTTCGCTGCGTCGGCGGTCGTGACGTCCGGGACGACGCTCCACCAGGCCCAACTGCGCGCAGCGATCGACCAGCATCACCGTGCCGTGGTGCTTGGCCTGCAGCCGCTCGGCGAGCTCGCCCACCGTGGCCCATTCGCGCTCGGCGAACCCTTTCAGGTGCAGCAACAATTGGTACTGCAGTGCGGTCAAGCCGTGTTGTTGGCAGATGTCCTCGCTGGCACGCAGAAAGCAGCGCAGCTGATAGCGAAAGTGGGAGAGCCGTTCGTAATCCCGTTTGGTCAAGGCGTCATCGCACATGGACAGCATCCGTAGGGCAGAGTCCGGCGCCTCTCGGCTTGACAGACCACCGGACGGTGGCTAATGATTAACCAATAATATCATAGATTGATATTTTTGAATCCTCACATCCCTGACGTCAAGAGGACGCAGTCATGAATCCCGTCACCGTGATCAAACTGCCCTTCACCCGCCAGGCGGGATGGAAGGAGCTGCAGCGCCGCAAGCCCTCGATCGCCGTGCTGGCCTGGTGCCTGGTGCTGCCCATGTCGCTGCTTCCGCCGGTCCTGCTCTACTATGCCGGCACGCATTACGGCAACGAGTTCGTGGCCGGCTTCGGCGAGCGGGAGTGGCGCTTCATCACCACCATCCTGTTTCTCGCCGAGCTACTCACCTTCTGCGTGATGGGCTGGCTGATCCACGCCGTGGTCAATGGCACCCGCGAACTGTCGATCGGCTACCACGATGCCTATTTGCTGGCCGCCCTGGCGCCGCTGCCACTGTGGTCCTCGGCCATCGTGCTGCTGATTCCCAGCCTGCTGCTCAATGCCCTGGCGGTGCTGGTGGCACTGGGCATCTCCTGCAGCCTGGTCTACCACGGCCTGCAGGCGCTGTGCGCACGCAGCGACAACGACGTGACGACCATGTCGGCCACCTACACCATCATGGCCGCCGGGGTGCTGGCCTGGGGGCTGTTGATGGCCATCGTCTGGGCGTATTGATGCGCAACGCTTGGCCACGATGCAGCGAGGCCCCGGTTTGACCGGGGCCTCGCTGCATTAGGAAGGGATGGCTTCAGCGAACAGGTCGGGTCGCGTCAGTCGCGCCAGTAATCGTTGGCCGCGGCGACCGTCTGGAAGTGTGTGGCAATGACCTGCGATACGGCAATCAGACTGTCCGGATCTTCGGCATATTCAGGGCGCAATGCCTGGCGCACTTCGCCATCGGTCTGAGTCGTCGCCACCCCTTTCTGCGAAAGGGTAACCGCCAGAGCGAACCCCGCCTGCGGCGTTTCCGTGACCAGGCTGGGCAACCAGCTCTCTGCCTCGCCGTCGCCGTGCTCATCGGCCCAGATCGGGCTTCCCAACACGCTCGCTCCCAACAGAATGGAGAGCAGTACGGCCAACGGCATGCGCCGCTGCATCATCTTCACGGTCATGTTCATATCGCAACCTCCTCGTTGCTTGTCGTTGTGGTGCTTCAGTGCACATCCGCTGTACGTCATGTCTCCTTCAATGACCTCCATCGAGCGATATCGTGGGTCTGCAACCCCGGCGAGGGCCACGTCGGCGAGTGTCAGGTTCCACGTGCCAGTAGCATCGCCTCGATCCGGCCAATGGCGCGCATCGGGTCGAGACCCTTGAGGCATACCCAGGTGAAGTTGGCGATCTGCCGACAGCGGAACACGCTGGACGGATCGTCGAGATCGGCCATGCGCTCGTCCGTGTCGGCAGCGCGACTGTCGATCGGAAAGCGGTGGGCCTCAATAAGCAAGATGCAGACGATGCCGGGCGTTGATACGCATGACGTACCCGATCTTGACCAGAGTAGGGCCGACGATGACCAGAATATGCGCCAGCACCTGGACCATCAGCGACAGCCGGTCGTCGATCACGTAGCCGCCCATCACGCCGGCCCCCAGCAATGCCAGCCCCAGTATCAGCAGGGTGTCGCCTAGCGCATGGGTTCGGCCGGGATCTTCGAAGTAATGCAACAGCATACGGCTCCTCCTCGCTTCTGGGCAGGCCACGACAAGGGCCACCGATGGGCATCGCTTCCTGCCAACAAAAGATGCATTTGAATTACTTCTTATAGGATAGCCGCCATGCACCATCGGTCAACCCATCATGGGCACTCCGACACCTTCGCCAACCCCCAGTCGTCGAACAGCACGTAGAGCGCCGGAATCACCAGCAGTACCAGCACGGTGGCGCTGAGCAGGCCGAACACCACGGCGATCACCAGGGGCTTGATGGCATCCGCTTGGGTGCTGGTCTCGGCCAGCAACGGCAGCAGGCCGGCGATGGTCGTCGAGGAGGAGATCAGGATGGCGCGCAGCCGGTCGCGGCTGGCTCGGCCGGCCGCGGCCGCGGCATCGAGCCCCCTCGCCCTGTGCTCCTTGATGAAGTGGATCAGCAGGATGGCATTGTTGACCACGATGCCGGCCAGGGACGCTGCACCGATCAGCGAGGGCGTGGAGAGATAGTAGCCCATGATCACGTGTCCCCAGATGGCGCCGATGAAAGCCAGCGGGATGGAGAGCATGACGATCAGCGGCTCCACGTAGCTGCGGAACTGGAACGACAGGATCACGAAGATCCCCACCAGGCCGATCAGCAGGGCGCGGCCGATGGAGCCGCCGGTCTCCGCGGAGCTGGCCACCTGGCCCTCGAAGGTGACTTCCACATCGGGATGCTTCTCCCGGAAGTCTTGCAGCCAGCCGCTGCCGATCAGATCGTCGACGATGGCCTGGCCGCTGGCCCGACGGGCGTCTACGTTGGCCTCCACGGTCACCGTGCGCCGCCCGTCGATACGAGTGATGCGTGCCCACTCGCGACGCTCGGCCATCTCGGTCACCACCGAAAGCGGCACCTGGCTTCCGTCGGGCAGCATGATGGTCTGGTCGGCCAGGTCGTCGAGGCCGTCGCGGTCTGCCTCGGCCTGGCGCACCAGCACCTCGATCTCCTGCTCGCCGATGCGCTGGGTATCGGCGATCTCGCCGAGCAGGGCGGCACGCAGCTGGCCGGCCACCTCGTCGGCGGTGAGGCCCAGGCCGTGAGCCCCCGGGGCCAGGGAGTAGGCGCGCTGGGGCTTGCCCAGGCGCTGGTCATCCATGACGTTGTAGACCGCCGAATAACTCTCGAGTCGCTCGGCCAACTCGTGGGCTGCCGCCTTCATGGCATCGAGATCCTCGCCGGTGAGGCGCACCTCCACCGGCACTCCGGCAGGGCCGAAACCCGGTTCCTGGATGATCAGACGCTGCAGGCCCTCGATCTCGCCGATCGCCTCGCGCCACGCCGCGGTGAGCTCGTCCAGGCTCTTGGTGCGCCGCTCGGCAGTGAGCAGGTCGACGCTCACCGTGGCCACGTGGGGGCCCGTCTCCCGGGCGCTGAGGTTGTGGTTGAAGCGCACCTGAATCGCCTCGATCAGCGCCCTGCCCTCCGGCTGCTCGGGGGAGAACCGCGCATCGAGCTCGCGCATCGCCGCCTCGACCCGCTCGGCCACCGCCTCGGTACGTTCCAGCGGCGTGCCCTGGGGCATCAGGATGCGCGCCTCCAGCACGTCGCCGTCGATGTCGGGCATCGCCTCTCTGCCGACATGGCCACCGGCCATGAACCCCACCGATCCCAGCATGACGGCCAGCACTGTCCCCAGCACTGCATGGCGGAAACGAATCGTTCGGTCGGCCAGCCGTCCCACGCCCTCGCGGAAGCGCTCGAAGCCGCGGTCGAAGGCAGTGCGAAAACGGGAGTCAGGGTCCTGCTGCAGATATTCGACACTGCTTTTGAGGTGGTGGGGCAGGATCCAGAACGCCTCGACGAGACTCGCCGCCAAGGCGGCGATCAGCACTACTGGCAGCACCTCCAGCACCGCTCCCAGCTCGCCGGCCAGAAAGGAGAGCGGCACGAACACGGAAGCCGTGGTCAGGAAAGACGACAACACCCCGGGCAGCACCTGACGGGTCCCCGCCACCACCGCCTCCAGTGGCGTGGCGCTCTCCCCGGCGTGGGCAGCGATGTTGTCGGTGATGACGATGGCATCGTCCATGACGATGCCGATGGCCATCAGCAGCGCCACCAGGGTGATCATGTTCAGGGAAAGGCCGGCAAGCCCCATCACCAGAAAGGCGCCCATGAAGGCGGCGGGCAGTCCCAGTACCGCCCACAGCGCCAGGCGCGGTCGGAAGAACAGGCTCATCACCAGCACCACCAGCGCCAGACCCATGAGGCCGTTGGCCACCAGCATCTGCAGGCGGTCGCGCACGATGCGGGTCATGTCCTGGGTCAGGGTCAGCGAAACGCCGTCGTCGAAGCGGCGGCGCTCCGCATCGAGAAGCCCTTCGAGGCGCTCTTTCACCGCCAGAGCGTCATCGCCCAGGCCCTTGCTCACCTCCAGCACCAGCGCCGGCTCGCCGTTGAAGCGCAGCTTCTCTTCCTTGCGCTCACCGGTCTCGGTCAAGGTGGCGATGTCGCCCAGGGTCAGTTCGCCGCCGGCCGAGTCGGACATCACCACCAGGCTCTTCAGTTGGGAAAGCGAACGTCGCTGATCGGTGAAGCGCAGCAGAATATCGCGCTCGGGCGTCTCCAGCGTGCCCAGCGGCAGGTCTAGGCTCTGGGCGGCGATCCGCCGCGCCAGCTCGCTGGCCGAGAGACCGTGCTGACCGAGCACGTCACCGGGCACCTCCACCTGCCACTGACGCTGGGACATGCCGTGAATGGCCACGTCCGCCACGCCGGACAACGCCATGATGCGCTCCTCCAGGCGCAGGGCGTACTCCTCGAGCTGGCGGGCGGGCATGTCGGCCGACACCGCCACCGCCGCCACCGAATCGCTGCGATGCAACTCGCGCACCACCGGCGGCTCGGCCCGCGCCGGCAGCTCGGTGATGGCGCCGACCTCGGTGTCTATCTCGCTGACGAAGCGAATCGGGTCGCCACCGCCCTGCATGGTGGCGGTAGCGCTGGCCAGATTGTCCTGGGCCATGCAGACGAATTCGTCGAGGTACTCCACCCCCTTCACCGCCTCATGCAGGCGCCGGCACACGGCATCCTCCACGTCGGCGGCGCTGGCTCCGCGATAGACCACCTCGACGCTTACCTCCACCGGGCGATAATCGGGAAACGTCTCGCGCTCGAGCGACGGAGCGCTGAAGAGACCGGCAGCGATCAGCAGCACCAACAGCAGATTGGCGGCGGTGGGATGGGCGGCGAACCAGCGGATCATGGCCGCTCTCCCCGTGCGCGCGCGGCGATGCGTGCCTCCAGGGCTTCGTCACGCCGTGTCGTCAGCGCCATACCGGCGATCGCCGCGGGCAGGTCGTCGACCACCACCCGCTCGCCGGGCTCGAGACCCGCCTCGATCACCGCCAGGTCGCCCTGGGTGAAGGCCACGCTCACGTCGCGCCGCTCGAGGCGCTGCTCGGCATTGGCCAGCCACACCTCGCCCTGATGCACGGCGCTGGCCGGGATCGTCAGTCGTGGCTGCGGGCTCGATGCCGTGAGCCGCGTACGCACGTACATGCCGCGTTGCAGGGGTGGACGATCTGGCGGTCGAATGTCTCGGTAGGGTTCGTCCACCCGTACCACGGCACGCACCGTCCGCGTACTCGGGTCCAGCCCGCTGGCGACACGCACCAACCGCCCCGTCCAGCCCACGCCTTCGGCACCAGCCAGCGACAACTCGGCGTCCACTGCGGAGAGATCCAGCCGCTCGTCGAGGTCCAGTCCCGGATCGAAGGGTTCGTCGGGCAGGATCGCACCCAGCAGGCGGCGCATCATGTCGATGGGAACGTGCGCCTCCACCTCGGCAGCGGCCAGGCTGTCGGCCTCGAACAGCCGCTGCCCGCTGGCCACGAACTGGTGACGTTCTGCCTCCACCTCGCCCAGGCGCAGGTCGTAGGGTGCCACGAAGCGGGTATCCGCAAGATCCTCGCGGGCCTGGGCGAGGCGCACGGCGGCGCGCTCGCGCTGAGCCTCGAGCACCGCACGCCGTGCGGGCACCAGCGCCAGGGTGTTCTCCAGCGAAGCCACCGCCTGGCGCTGTCCCAGGGTGCTGCGACGCTGCTCGTCACGCCGTGAAGTGGAGACCGAGCCGCTGTCCGCCAGGCGCTCGATACGCGACAACTCCTGCTCGGCCAGGGCCAGCGCTTCCTTCTCCAAGGCCAGCAGGCGACCGGTATTGTCCTCTTCGGCCCGAAGCTGGGCCAGTTCGCCGGCCAGGCTCGACAACTCCGCCTCGGCCTCGGCGATGGCCAGCTCATAGCGGCTGGGATCCAACGCCACCAGCAGGGTACCCTCGGGCAGCAAGGTGCCACTCTCCAGCTCCGGGTGGCGCTCCACCACCCGGCCCGGCACATTGGCCACCGCCTGCCAGGTCTCGGCGGGGCGCGCCACTCCGTGCCCGCGCGCTTCCAGACGGAAAGCCAGCGGGCGGGCCTCGATGACCCGCACCGGAGTGGCGGCCGCCGACGCTTCCAGGCGCTCGGGAGCCTGGCGGTTGACCACGAAAAAGACCAGCAGCGCCACACCCAGGGCGACGCCGACGAGCACCGTCAGCGCCCGCCCCAACCGCCGACTCCAGGGCTTCATGCGTCACCTCCCGGCGCCTTGCAGATACCATACCGATAGAGGTCGAAGGCGGCCGGCGCGCGCTCGACGATGCCCGCCACGTCATCGGCGATCAACGCCTGCATCACCAGCCCCTGAAGCGTGCCGATGAACTGGGTCGCCGCGGTATCCAGATCGAGCCCGGGGCGCAGGCGTCCCTCGTCGCGGGCACGTTGCAGCAGGCTCAGCAGCCGTTGGCGGTAGCGCTCCATCAGCTCGCGCACCGTGCGACTGGCCGGCGTCGGACGGGGATGCTGAAGCTGGCCCATCAGCAGTCGCGGTACGCCAGGGTGCTCGGCGATGAAGGCAGCATGTGCCAGATACATCGCCTCCAGCGCCGCGAGGGGGTCATCGACACCCTCGGCGGCGGCGTCGACGCGCGCCATCACCCGCCCGGCCACCCAGGTCACCACCGCCTCCCAGATGGCGTCCTTGCTCGGAAAATGGCGAAACAACGCGCCCTGAGTGACGCCCATGCGCCGGGCAATGCGCCCGGTGGTGAGAGTGGCAGGCTCCTCCTCGCCGCACAGGGCGACGACGGTCTCCACGGTGCGCTCGCGACGCGCCTCGGCACTGAGATGCTGACGTTCCGACATGGCCGAACCTCAAAAGATAGTAATTGATTACTATCTTATCAGTCAGGTCGGCCTCCTTCCAGCCATCCACTCTGAGAGGATGTCTTACTTCTGAAGGACACGCGGCATGGTCAAAAAAACCCTTCACGGTCATAAAAACCCTGACCCAACAGGGTGATTTCGACCCTAAAACCCATAAAACCTTGATTGAAAAGCAAAGATTTGAGTGGCACGCCTTTTGCTAACTCAAGAGACCATTCTTTGTAAGGAGTCACTGCCATGCCCCTGCTCGACCAGACCGTAGGCCGTACCGCTCTCACCCTGCCCGGCGCCACTCGCGTCTTCCATGCCCATCACATCGATTTCTGCTGTGGCGGCCGCGTCACGCTGCGAGAGGCGGCCAAACGCGCCGGCCTGCATCCCGACAGGCTCATCGCCGAACTGGAAGCGTTGCCGGCCAACGCCAGCGAGGAGCACGACTGGTCGGCAGCCAGCAACGACGAACTGATCGACCACATCCTGACCCGCTACCACGACGTCCACCGCCAGCAGCTGCCCGAACTGACGCGCATGGCGCGCCGCGTCGAGCAGGTCCACGGCGACCGCGACGCCTGTCCCCGCGGGCTCGCCGACCTGCTGGCCGGCATCCACCAGGAGATGGAGAGCCACATGCAGAAAGAGGAGCAGATCCTCTTCCCCATGCTGCGCCGCGGCCAGGGCGCCCAGGCCCAGGGGCCGATCACCGTGATGCGCCACGAACACGACGATCACGGCGCCAGCCTCGAGCATTTGATGGTGCTCACCGACGACATCCATCCCCCCAGGGGCGCCTGCACCACCTGGCGCGCCCTGTATGCCGGCCTGCGCGAATTCCGCGAGGACCTGATGCAGCACATCCACCTCGAGAACAACCTGCTCTTCGAGCGCGCCGGCTGAATCACCACCACCCGACTTTGCACGCCGTCTCGTCATGGCAGGCGGCTTTTCCCCTGACCGACCCGGAGACTTCATGCGACTCTTTCGACGTACCGCACCGTCTCATCAGCGCGCCAGCGGCGATGCCGCAGACGCGCTGCGTGCCGAGCGCGACCGCCTTCAGGCCCGCATCGATACCCTCGAGGCCGAGCAGCGCCTCCACCAGCATCTGTTCACCAACCTCACCGGATTCGGCGACTCCGTGGTGGCTCTGCGCGAATCCTTCTCGGATCTCTCCGAGCTACTGCAGGGCAACCAGCGGGTCGCCGACTTCACCACCAGCGAATCGCAGCGCAGCCAGGATGCCTTGAACGCCATGGTCGATGAGCTGCGCGCTCTCAATGCACGCATCGGCCAGGCCGCCGAACAGGTCACGTCGCTGCGCGGCGATGCCGGGCGCATCGACAACTTCGTCACCGTCATCGACGAGATCTCCATGCAGACCACGCTGCTGGCCTTCAATGCCAGCATCGAGGCGGCCCGGGCCGGCGATGCCGGTCGCGGCTTCGCCGTGGTGGCCACCGAAGTGCGTCAGCTCGCCTCGCGGACCAACGACGCCACCGACGAGATCGGCGGGCTCAACGGCAGCATCCTGAGCCAGGCCGACCAGGTCGATGGCGTGATGGACGACAACGCCCGCAAGGCCGAACGTTTGAGCGCCGAGGCCAGCCGCGTCATGCAGCGTACCGAACAGCTGCTGGGCCTGAGCGGCGAGAGCAGCCAGGCGCTGGCCTTCTCCGCCATGCTCAGCGAAGTCGAGCTGGCCAACCTGGAAGAGCTGGAAATCAAGCTGGAGGTCTATCGCATCTTCATGGGCCTGTCGGACAAGCGCGCAGAGGACCTGCCCGACGAGACCCAGTGCGCCCTGGGGCGCTGGTACTACGACGGCACCGGCAGCCAGCGCTTCTACAGCGACAGCGATTTCCAGGCGCTGGAGGCTCCTCACCGCGAAGTGCACCAGCGCGCCATCGAGGCCGTGGCCCATCACCAGGAAGGACGCATGGACGAGGCGATGGCCGCCCTGGCGAAAATGGAATCCGCCAACCTCGACGTCATGAAGCGGCTGCGCTACATCATGCGCAAGTATCGGCCGGACACGCGCCAGGCTCGCTTGCCCGAGACAGCCGGCGCGCCTGCCCCTATCGCCCAAGATCCGCTACCGGAACCGGCAGCTCGGCGCAGCAACCGAGAAGGCAGCACTGCACCGGCTGCTGGAAATCACGCATTGCAGCCTTCATGACCTGGATCATTTTCCTGCCCCGCTGGAGTGTCTACCCTGCACGAAACACAACATATGGTGCCAATTTTTTTAGGAATCACCATATATGGATAATCGGCCAGCGAGGAAAGCGCCATGGAAAGCCCCCAGCTCAGCGTCGTCGACGTCGCTTCGACGGTCAACGAGTACCTGCAGCGCGCCGACTGGCGCGTCAACGCCAACGCCAATCAGGGTTTCTCCCTGGGTGGGCTGATCCTCAACGCCTCGGGCAAGCTGATCGCCAACTACTGGCTCGACGAGGTCTACCCCAGCGCCGTTGGCGAGGCCCACCGCCGCGGCGATCTGCACATTCACGACCTGGACATGCTCGGCGGCTACTGTGCCGGCTGGTCGCTGCGCACCCTGCTGATCGAAGGCTTCAACGGCGTTCCAGGCCGAGCGGAAAGCGGGCCGCCCAAGCATCTCTCCAGTGCACTGGGGCAGATGGTCAACTTCCTCGGCACCCTGCAGAACGAATGGGCCGGCGCCCAGGCGTTCAGCTCCTTCGACACCTACCTGGCGCCCTACGTGCGCATCGACCGGCTCGACTACCCGGCGGTGAAGCAGGCGGTGCAGGAGTTCATCTACAACCTCAACGTGCCATCGCGCTGGGGCAGCCAGACGCCCTTCACCAACCTAACCTTCGACTGGATCTGCCCGGCGGACCTGCGCGATCAGGTACCGATCGTCGGCGGCGAGGAGCAGCCCTTCACCTACGGCGAGCTGCAGGCCGAGATGGATCTGCTCAACCGCGCCTACCTGGAAGTGATGGAGGAGGGCGACTGCCGCGGCCGGGTGTTCACCTTCCCGATCCCCACCTACAACATCACCGCGGATTTCGATTGGGAGAGCGACAACGCCGAGCGGCTCTTCGCGCTGACCGCCAAGTACGGTCTGCCCTACTTCCAGAACTTCCTCAACTCCGACCTGGAACCGCACATGGTGCGTTCCATGTGCTGCCGGCTGCAGCTCGACCTCAGCGAACTGCTCAAGCGCGGCAACGGCCTGTTCGGCAGTGCCGAGCAGACCGGCTCGCTGGGCGTGGTGACGATCAACTGCGCGCGCCTGGGGCACCGCTTCGCCGGCGACCGGGCAGGGCTCTACGCCGAGCTGGACCGCCTGCTGGAACTGGGCCGCGACAGCCTGGAGGTCAAGCGCGAATACATCCAGCAGTGGATGGACGACGGCCTCTACCCCTACAGCCAGCGCTACCTGGGCACCCTGCGCAACCACTTCTCGACGCTGGGCGTGAACGGCCTCAACGAGATGGTACGCAACTTCAGCGACGACCGCTTCGACATCGCCGACCCCGAAGGCCAGCAGCTGGCCCTCGAACTGCTGGATCACGTCCGCGAGCGGATGCGCGAATTCCAGGAAGGCACCGGCCATCTCTACAACCTGGAGGCGACCCCCGCCGAGGGCACCACCTACCGTTTCGCCAAGGAAGACCGCAAGCGCTTTCCCGGCATCTTGCAGGCCGGCACGTCGGAGGCGCCCTACTACACCAATTCCAGCCAGCTGCCGGTCGGTTTCACCGACGATCCCTTCGAGGCGCTACTTCACCAGGATCCGCTGCAGACGCGCTATACCGGCGGCACGGTGCTGCATCTCTACATGCGCGAGAAGCTCTCCTCGGCCAGGGCCTGCAAGCAGCTGGTGCACACCGCCCTGTCGCGCTTCCGCCTGCCCTATCTCACCGTGACGCCGACCTTCTCGATCTGTCCGGTGCACGGCTATCTGGCCGGCGAGCACGAGTTCTGTCCGAAGTGCGACGAGGCGCTTCTGGCAAGACAGGCCTCGGCTGCCGCGACGACTGCCTGAGGCCATTCCCCCGCAAAAACCACCGTGAAAAGGAGCATCACATGAACCAGGCCATCGAGAACTTGCCCACCGAACAGCGTCAGCGCTGCGAAGTCTGGACCCGGGTGATGGGCTATCACCGCCCGGTCAGCCAGTTCAATCACGGCAAGCAGTCCGAGCACCGCGAGCGCCGCCACTTCAGCGAATCGGCCGGTCGCGCCTAACCCCACCGCCATACCAGGCGCCCCGGCGACCCCGGGCGCCTGCCTGGAAAGCGCCAATGCCCGCATCCGTATCGCCCCAGCTGCGCCTTCCCGTGGCCGGCCTCACGCCCATGACCACCCTGGACTACCCCGGCCACCTGGCCTGCGTGGTGTTTCTGCAGGGCTGCCCGCTGCGCTGCGGCTACTGCCACAATCCGCAGATGCTCGAACCGCGCAAGGCCGGCTCGGAAGAGTGGGCCGAGATCGAGGCGTTTCTCGAACGGCGCCGGGGACTGCTGGAAGGCGTGGTGTTCAGCGGCGGCGAACCCACGCTGCACGCCGACCTGCCCAATGCCGCCGAGCGGGCCCGCTCCCTGGGTTTCAAGGTGGGGTTGCACACCGCCGGCGTCTATCCGCGGCGCTTGCGGGCGCTGCTGCCCTGGCTCGACTGGGTGGGGCTGGACGTGAAGGGCCCGGCCGAGCGCTTCGATGCCATCGTCGGCCGCACGGGGCTCGGGGCCGGGCATCGTATGAGCCTGCAGATGCTGCTGGAGAACGGCATCGATTTCGAGTGCCGCACCACGGTGCACTGGCGCGACTTCGATCTGGACAATCTGCGCCGGCTGGCACTCGACCTCGCCGGACAGGGCGTGGGGCACTACGCCATCCAGTTGGCGCGACCGGGGCAGTGCCTGGACCCTGCCTATGCCGCCCCCTTCACCGACCGGCCTCGCAGCGAGGCCCTGGAATCGCTGCTCGCCTCGCTCCGTCCCGCCTTCGAGCGGCTCGAACTGCGCGATTGATCCCATCTCCTCGCGGGACCGTGTCTCGCCATGACCCGAGTCAAAAGGCCATGCCGCATAGTCGACTAGCATGGTTGGGTTTCTCATCACAGGAGGCTCACCATGGAGCTCGTCTGCCCCGCCGGCAATCTGCCCGCCCTGAAGCGGGCCGTGGATGAAGGGGCCGATGCCGTCTATTTCGGCTTCCAGAACACCACCAACGCCCGCCAGTTCGCCGGCCTCAACTTCACCGACAAGCGCGCCCGGGAAGGCATCGACTACGCCCACGCTCGCGGCAAGCGGGTGTTCTGCGCCATCAACACCTACCCGCAGCCGGACGGCTGGGCCATGTGGACCCGCGCCGTGGACCAGGCCGCCGACCTCGGCGTCGACGCCTTGATCCTGGCCGACATGGGGCTGCTCGACTACGCCGCGCGCCGCCACCCAGGGCTCGCCCGCCACCTCTCGGTGCAGGGCTCGGCCACCAGCCATGAGGCACTGCGCTTCTACCACGATCAGTTCGGCATCAAGCGCGCCGTACTGCCGCGGGTGCTCTCCATCACCCAGGTGCGCGACCTGGCCAAGCACACCCCGGTTGAGCTCGAGGTGTTCGCCTTCGGCAGCCTGTGCATCATGGCCGAGGGGCGCTGCTACCTCTCCTCCTACCTCACCGGCGAGTCGCCCAACACCCGCGGCGTCTGTTCGCCGGCGGCCCACGTGCGCTGGGAGGAGACCCCCCAGGGGCTCGAGTCGCGCCTCAACGGCGTACTGATCGACCGCTACGGCGAGGGCGAGAACGCCGGTTATCCCACCCTGTGCAAGGGTCGCTTCGAGGTGGGCGGCGAGACCTATCACGCCATCGAAGAACCCACCAGCCTCAACACCCTGGAACTGCTGCCGGAGCTGCACGAACTGGGCATCAGCGCAGTGAAGATCGAGGGCCGCCAGCGCAGCCCTGCCTACGTCTCCAAGGTCGCCGGCATCTGGCGCCAGGCGCTGGACCGCCTGGAAGTCGCTCCAGGTCGCTTCCACGCCGAGCCTGCCTGGATGAGAGGTCTTGGCGAGGTCTCCGAGGGCGCCACCACCACCCTGGGCGCCTACGAGCGCCGCTGGAAATAGGAGAGAGCCATGTCCACCCCCCAGACCCTGCAGCTGTCGCTGGGCCCGGTGCTCTTCTACTGGACCCGCGAGCGCTATGCCGACTTCTACCGCGAGGCCGCCGACTGGCCGGTGGAGATCGTCTATCTGGGCGAGTCGGTGTGCTCGCGCCGGCGCGACATGAAGCTCGACGACTGGCTGGGCATCGGCCGAGAGCTGGCCGAGAGCGGCAAGCAGGTCGTGCTTTCGAGTCAGACGCTGATCGAATCCGAAGCCGATCTGCGCGACCTTCGCAAGCTGTGTGACAACGGCGAGTTCAGCGTCGAAGCCAACGACCAGAGCGCCCTGCAGCGCCTCTCCGCCGCCCGCGTGCCCTTCGTTGCCGGGGCCGCGCTCAATCTCTACAACCCGACCACGCTGACGGTATTGGCGCGTGTCGGCATGCAGCGCTGGAACGCCCCGGTAGAGATGTCGCGCGACGACCTGGCCCGCCTGCTCGCCGACTGCCGCGCCGAGGGGCTCGACCACCCCTGCGAGGTATTCGCCTACGGCCACCTGCCGCTGGCCTGGTCCTCGCGCTGCTTCACTGCCCGGCGCTACCAGAAGCCCAAGGATCGCTGCCAATTCGTCTGCCAGAAACACCCGGAGGGCCTGGCGCTGCGCTCCCAGGAATCCCGGGAGGTGTTCACGCTGAACGGCATCCAGACCCTTTCCGGCGCCTGTCAGGATCTGCGCCATGAAGTGCCGAGCATGCAGGAGATGGGCGTCGGCGTGGCCCGCCTGAGCCCACGCGCCGAGGGCATGGCCGAGGTAGTCGCCGCCTTCGATGCCGCTCGACGTGGTGACCTGCCCGCCCCCGACCCACTCGCCCTGATCGACGCCGAGATCTGCGACGGCTACTGGCACGGCCGCCCCGGCATGGACAACACCCGGTCGGCGAGCCAGTCATGAGCGCCGTGCTACGCCTGGTCGACACCACGGCGCCGGCCATCCGCCTGCCGGTGGCGGGGCTGGCCGCCGACAGTGCCACGGCCTTTCCCGGTCGCCGGGCGGCGGTGGTGTTCCTGCAGGGCTGTCCGCTGGCCTGCCACTACTGCGACAGCGGCCCCATGGCCGAGGCGCGGCGCGCCAATCCCGGCGAGTGGGAGGCGATCCTGGCGTTTCTCGAGGCCCGGCAGGGCGAGATCGACGCCGTGGTGTTCAGCGGTGGCGAACCCACCCTGCACCCGGACCTGCCTGCCGCCGCCGCGGTGTGCCGGGAGCTTGGGCTGGCCGTGGGGCTGCACACCGCCGGCCCCTATCCCGAACGCCTGGAACGGCTGCTGCCACTGCTCGATTGGGTGGCGCTCGACACCAAGGGGCGCGGCCGCGACTTCGACCGTATCGTCGGGCGAGAGCGGGTCTGGCAGCGCCACGTGCGCAGCCTGGGGCTGCTGCTGGACGACGACACGCCCTACGAGTGCCGTACCACGGTACACTGGAAGGACTTCGACCTGGCGAGCCTGGAGCAGCTGGCGCTGACGCTGGCCGACTGCGGCGTGCGCCACTACGCCATCCAGCTGGCGCGCACCGCCCAGTGCCGCAACCCCGACTACTGCCACCCGGTCCCCGACGCCCCCACGCGGGAGAGCCTGGAGATCCTGATACGCAGGCTCAGGCCCTATTTCGAGCGCCTCGAATTGAGGGGTTAGGTGGGCAGATTCTCCGGCCCGAAGGCATCGGGCAGCAGCTCGTCCATGGTGTAGCACTTGAGCAGCCGGCCCCGGGCATCGACCACGTGGATGCGCGTCTCGGGCGTGGCGAACTCGCGGATGCGCTGGCGGCAGTCGCCGCAGGGCGTGCAGAGGTGCTCGCCGGGGCCGATCACGTAGACGTCGCGCAGCCGCCGCTCGCCGGCGCTGGCCATGGCAGCGATAGCCGAAGCCTCGGCACAGATGCTCTTGTAGTGGGCGACCTCGACGTTGGCGCCGAGGTAACGCGTGCCGGAGTCGCTCTCCACCAGCGCGCCCACCGGATGCTTCGAGTAGGGCGCGTAGGCGCGGTCGCGCACGGCGATCAGTTCCCCGACGATGGCCGTGTCGATGCTCGTCTCGTTCATGCCCGCTCTCCCCGCTGTGCGGCATCGTCGCGCAGCACGGCGTCCAGCGACACGCGCATCATCTCGTCGAAGGTGCTCTGGCGATCGGCGCTGGATAGCGACTCGCCGCGCCGGATGTGGTCGGAGACCGTGCAGATCGTCGCCGCCCGAGCGCCGTATTCGGCGGCCACGCCATACAGGCCGGCGGCCTCCATCTCCACGCCGACGATACCGTAGCGCTCGAGCAGCTCGACGGTGTCCGGGCGTGGATCGTAGAAGAGATCCGCCGAGAAGAGGTTGCCCACCTTGACCGGTACGCCCAGCGCCGCCGCGGCGTCCACGGCGTGGCGGGTCAGGGCGAAGTCGGCGATGGCGGCGAAGTCCATGCCGGCGAAGCGAGTGCGGTTGACCCCGGAATCGGTGCAGGCGCCCAGGCCGATCACCACGTCACGCAGCGCCACGTCGTCGCGCACCGCGCCGCAGGAGCCGACACGGATCAGCGTGGTCACGCCGTAGTCGGCGATCAGCTCGCGAGCATAGATGGAGACCGAGGGTATCCCCATGCCGTGCCCCATCACCGAGACCGGCCGTCCTCGGTAGGTGCCGGTGTAGCCGAGCATGTTGCGCACTGCATTGACCTCACGGACATCGTCCAGGAAGGTCTCGGCGATGTAGCGGGCGCGCAGCGGGTCGCCGGGCATCAGCACGGTATCGGCGAAATCGCCGCGCGCCGCCTCGATATGCGGCGTGGCCATCAGGGGTCTCCTTGGCTGTCGATGAGGAAGGAAGTGCCATCGGCGAACGGCGGCAGGTCGAAATGGTCGGCCAGGCTCTGACCGATGTCGGCGAAGGTCGCCCGCGCTCCCAGCGTGCCGGGCACGAGCCCCGCACCGCTCGCCAGCACCGGCACGACTTCGCGAGTGTGATCGGTGCCGTGCCAGGTGGGGTCGCAGCCGTGGTCGGCGGTGAGGATCAGCAGGTCGTCATCGCCGATCCGGGCCAGCAGTTCGGGCAGCCGGACGTCGAAGTGCTCCAGCGCGGCGGCATAGCCGGCCACGTCGCGGCGATGGCCGTGGACCATGTCGAAGTCGACGAAGTTGGTCATGATCAGCGAACGCTCGCCGGTCTCGTTCAAGGCGGTCAGAGTGGCGTCCATCAGGGCGTCGTGGCCGCTCGCCTTCACCGTGCGCGACACGCCGCAATGAGCGTAGATGTCGGCGATCTTGCCGATGGCGATCACCTCGCCGCCATCGGCGTGCAGCTTCTGCAGCAGCGTGGGCGACGGCGGCTCGACGCTGTAGTCGCGGCGATTCGACGTGCGTGCGAAGTCCGTCGCGCTGGTGCCGGTGAAGGGGCGGGCGATCACCCGGCCGATGTTGTAGGGCTCGAGCAAGCGACGCGCCGTCTCGCACACTGCGTAGAGTCGCTCGAGGCCGAATGCTTCTTCGTGGGCGGCGATCTGGAACACCGAGTCCGCCGAGGTGTAGACGATGGGTTTGCCGCTAGCGAGATGAGCCTCGCCGAGACGGGCGATGATCTCGGTGCCCGAGGCGTGGCAGTTGCCGAGCACGCCCAGCAGCTCGGCCTCGCGCGTCAGCGCCTCGAGCAGCTCGGCGGGAAAACTGCTGTCCCGTTCCGGGAAGTAGCCCCAGTCGAAACGCACCGGCACCCCGGCGATCTCCCAGTGGCCGGAGGGCGTGTCCTTGCCTGACGATATCTCCCGGGCGTGTCCCCAGGCGCCCGTGACCTCGGCCGGCGGCGTCACGCCCACTGCCCAGGCGCCGGTCGCCTCGCGGTGGGCGTGGAAGAGCCCCAGGCGGGCCAGGTTGGGCAGGTGCAGCGGCCCGCTGCGACCGCGGTCGTCGCACTCGCCGCGGGCACAGGCCGCGGCGATGTGTCCCAGGGTATCGGCACCCTCGTCACCGAAGCGCGCGGCGTCGGGTGCAGCGCCGATGCCGAAAGAGTCGAGCACCAGCAGGATGGCACGATTCATGGCACCTCCCGACGAATCACGTCCTGAATCAAGGTAGGGGCAGGCTCCGCGGCGTCGCCGACCGTTACGGCGGCACGCACTGCCCAGGCGGCCTGCTCGGCGTCCGCTCGGCTGGCGGCATGCACCACCGCCAGCGGGCGCTCGGCGTCGACCCCCTCGCCCAGGGCAGCGATCTCGGTGAGGCCCACGGCGGGGTCGATGGCTTCGCCGGGCTTGCGGCGCCCACCGCCCAGCGTCACCACGGCCAGTCCCAGAGCGCGGGTATCCAGGGCCTGAACGATGCCGCCCCGTTCCGCGGTCACGGCCAGTTGGACCGGTGCCTCGGGCAGGTGGTGGTCGGGGCTATCGAGCAGGTCGACCGGCCCGCCGAGGCCCACCACCATGCGCGCGAAACGCTCGGCGGCCGCGCCGGAGGCCAATCGCGCATCGAGCCGTGCCAGCGCAGCCTCGCGGTCCGCGGCCAGGCCACCGGCCAGCAGCAGTTCGGCCGCCAGCTCCCGGGTCACCGCGAGCAGCCGCGTATCCTGCCCTTCACCGGTGAGCAGACGGAGGGCCTCGCGCACCTCCACGGCGTTGCCGGCACAGGAAGCGAGCGGCTGGCTCATGTCGGTGACCAGCGCCGTAGTGCGCGTGCCGGCGCGGCTGGCCACGGTGGCGATCGACTCGGCCAGTTCCACCGACGCCGAGTGGGTGGGCATGAAGGCACCGCTGCCGGTCTTGACGTCCATCACCAGGGCATCGAGCCCGCAGGCGAGCTTCTTGCCGAGGATGGAGGAGACGATCAGCGGCAGCGACTCCACGGTGGCAGTGACGTCGCGCACTGCATAGAGGCGCTTGTCGGCGGGTGCCAGTTCGCCGGTCTGGCCGATGATCGCCACGCCCACCTCCTTGACCAGGCGGCGGAAGGTGGTGGTATCGGGCGTGACCGAATAGCCGGGAATCGCCTCGAGCTTGTCCAGAGTGCCGCCAGTGTGGCCCAGTCCCCTGCCGGAAACCATCGGCACGTGGCCGCCGCAAGCGGCGATCCACGGCCCCAGCACCAGCGACACCAGATCGCCCACGCCGCCGGTGGAGTGCTTGTCGAGCACCGGACCGGGCAGGTCGAGGCGCGTCCAGTCGAGCACCTCGCCGGAGTCGCGGATCGCCTCGGTGAGCGCCACCGTCTCGGCCTCGCTCATGCCGTTGAGGAAAATCGCCATGGCCAGCGCTCCGACCTGGGCATCGGACAGCGAACCGTCACTGATGCCCGCCACCAGCGACTGGATACCCGCGACATCCAGCGCCCGGCCGTCGCGCTTGGCGCGGATCAGCTCCTGGGGCAGGATCTGGGCAGCCATCAGTAGCCTCCCGCCGCCCCGCCCGGGGCCGGCATCACGCCAAGGGTTTGCAGCAGGTCGTCGAGCAACCCCGAGGCGCCGAAACGAAAGTGCGCCGGGGTGATCCACTCGCGGCCCATGATGCGCGCGGCGAGATCGAGATAGGCCTGGGCATCCTCGGCGCTGCGCACACCGCCGGCGGCCTTGAAGCCGACCTCCTTGCCACTGGCCCTGATCGTCTCGAGCAGGATCTCGGCCGCCTCCAACGTGGCGTTGACCGCCACCTTGCCGGTGGAAGTCTTGAGGAAGTCGGCACCGCCCTCGATGGCCAGCTCCGCGGCACGCCGAATCAGTGCCGGCTCGGCCAGCTCGCCGGTCTCGAGGATCACCTTGAGAGTCGCCCCACCGCACGCCTGGCGACAGCACGCCACCAGCTCGCGGCCGGTCTCCTCGTCGCCCGCCATCAGCGCGCGATAAGGGAAGACCACGTCCACCTCGTCGGCCCCGGACGCCGCGGCCGCGCGAGTCTCGCGCGCCGCCGCCATGACGTCGTCGTCACCGTGGGGAAAATTGGTCACCGTAGCGACCTTGACGGTGCCGCCCAGCTGGTGGGCAGTGAGGGCGCGCCGGGCAGTCACGACGAAGGCGGGGTAGATGCACACCGCCGCCGGCGTCCCCACCGGTGTCTTGGCACGCTGGCAGAGCGCCTCGATGGTGGCGTCGCTGTCGTCGTCGTTGAGGCTCGTCAGGTCCATCAGCGCCAGCGCTTGGCGAGCGGCCCGTTGCAGTTCGGTCATGCAGTCACCTTGTGAAATGGGTTTAGCCGAGCGCCGCAAGGGCCAGGAAGAACCCCGCAATCGACGCCGACATCAGGTTGGAAAGTGTACCGGCCAGTACCGCCTTGAGCCCGAAGCGGGCGATGTCGTGACGCCGGCTCGGAGCGATGCTGCCCAGACCGCCGAGCAGGATGGCGATCGACGACAGGTTGGCGAAACCGCACAGCGCGAACGAGAGGACCGCCATGGTGTGGGCGCTCATCGTCTCGCCGGTGGCGGCCACCACCTGCTCGCCGTCGAGGTAAGGCGCCAGATTGATGTAGGCGACGAACTCGTTGACCACCAGCTTCTGGCCGATGAAGGAGCCGGCGAGCGTCGCCTCCTCCCAGGGCACGCCGAGTAGAAAGGCCAACGGCGCGAAGAGCCAACCGAGGATCCACTCCAGGCTCAGCGCCTCGAAACCGAACCACCCGCCGATGCCCCCCAGCATGCCGTTGACCAGGGCGATCAGGCCAATGAAGGCAAGCAGCATGGCACCGACGTTGGCAGCCAGCTTGAGGCCCGAGGTGGCCCCCGTGGCAGCGGCATCGAGCACGTTGCTGGGGCGGTCTTCGTCGTGTTGCCGCTCCTCTTCGACCTTGGAGACGCTATCTTCGGGCTCGTCCGTTTCGGGCATGATCAGCTTGGCGAACAGCAAGCCCCCCGGGGCGGCCATGAAGGAAGCGGCCACCAGGTACTCCATGGGCACCCCCATGGCAGCGTAGCCGGCCAGCACCGAGCCGGCCACCGAGGCCAGCCCGCCGCACATGACCGCGAACAGTTGCGAGGAGGTCATGCGCGCGATGAAGGGGCGCACCACCAGCGGCGCCTCGGTCTGGCCGACGAAGATGTTGGCCGTCGCCGACAGCGACTCGGTACGCGAGGTGCCCAGGGCTTTCTGCAGGGCGCCGCCGAGAATGCGGATCACCCACTGCATGATGCCCAGATAGTAGAGCACGGCGATCAGCGAGGAGAAGAAGATGATCACCGGCAGTACCTTGATGGCGAACACGAAGCCCACTTCATCGGCATCGGCCAGACCGGCGAAGAGGAATTCGATGCCGTCGTTGGCATAGGCGACCACTTGGCTGACCGCCGCCGATATGGTGTAGAGCACCGTTTGGCCGAACGGAACGTAGAGCACGAAGGCACCGATGCCGGCCTGAATGGCAAAGGCGCCGACCACCGTTCTCAGACGGATCGACTTGCGGTCGTAAGAGAAGATCAAGGCGATGGCGATCAGGGTCACCATCCCGACGAGGCTCATGATGAGGGTCATGGTAGTCCCCTTTGCCTTACAGCAGGTTGAGCTTGAGGGTGTAGATCACGGCGTTCTGGTACTGTCCCGGCGCGCCCAGCTTCTCATCGGAGTAGCGATACTGCACGCCGGTGGTGATCCGATCATGGGGGTGCCACCAAAGACTCACCGCGCCGTTGGTACCCACGCTGTCGGCCTTGTCACCCACATAGTTCCGCTCCAGATAGTCGTCGTCGCGACCGAAAGTCTGCTCGTGCCAGTTGGTGACGCTGAACGCCTGACCGAAAGCACGGAAGTCGTAGCCGGCCACCCAGCCGGCCATGAAGCCGTTCATGCCGGTATAGGCGTCGCTCTGGACCCTTGCTGCCCCCAGGAAGGGCTTGAACCACAGGCCGCTCGCGAAGGTGTGACGGTAGCCCAGGCCGAGGATCTGGTCCTGTTCGCGGATATCATACCCATAGTCGCGGAAGTCGTAGAGGTGGGCATAGACCGAGAAGGACGACTCCCCGAGGTAGAGGTGGGAGGTCACCTTGCCGGCGGTACGGAAGTTGTCCTTGCCGTCGCTGGCTTCGTCGAACTGGTCGTTGCCAGGGTTTTCGAAATCGAAGAAGCCGTAGAATTCTCCCCACTCGTAGCCCAGGCCTCCCTCCAGTTCCAGATAGAGGAAGTCGCCCTTGGCGGCGTTGTCCGCGGTACGCGCCTCGGTACCGTCGGACCAGTCGAGGTAGTTGACGGAGACGTTAGCGAACGACCACTGCGGTTGCAGGGCATCGGCTTTAGCGTGCGTAGCGGCGAACAGGGCGCCGGCACAGAGAACGGCGAGGGAAGTCGTGCGTACGAAAGTCATCAGTGGCCTCGAGACGTTTGTCGTTGTTGGCGTCCCGGCGGTGCCGGGGGTGAAAGCATGACCTGCGCTAGGCAGCCTCAGTGTAAAACCTATAACATGCAATGTGATTTTTCTAACATTTATTGCCGTCATTCACCAGCTCAAAGTCCTTTGGGCGCTGCCGAACCCGCTGCGAGGCATGGCGGTGGCATTTCGGCGGTACCTGGATCAGCATGGGAGCAACACGATGTGCCACGATGAGGAGGTAGGGGGTCGATGAACGGTCGAAGCGCCAAGCGCCTGGCTCGGCTACAAGAGACCTTGTCTGGGGGTGGGACCATCCATCTCAGCGAGGCGGCCAAGCTGTGCGGCGTCTCGGAAATGACCATTCGCCGCGACGTAGCGGCCAGCAACGGTGCCATGACCTTCCTCGGTGGCCGCCTGGTGATGGCCGACAACCCTCTGTTCGCGCCGGTCTACGACCTCGACGAGCAGCAGGGCAGTCACTACCTGGCCAAGCATCGACTGTGCAAGGGGGCGGCCTCGTTCATTGCCGAGGGCGATACGCTGTTCATCGACTGCGGGACCACCCT
Source organism: Billgrantia gudaonensis (assembly GCF_900100195.1). Lineage (GTDB taxonomy): Bacteria > Pseudomonadota > Gammaproteobacteria > Pseudomonadales > Halomonadaceae > Halomonas > Halomonas gudaonensis. The sequence goes on along the minus strand of NZ_FNES01000002.1, from coordinate 194,063 downwards.
GATGCCACTGCTCGGCATGCTGGGAGACTTTCAGTCAATCACCGTGGTGACCTACGCGCTGAACGTCGCCAATGCGGTGAGCGGGCTACCCAACGTGCGCCTGGTGCTGCTCGGCGGGCTCTACCACGACGTCTCGCAGACCTTCGCCGACGATGCGATGGGCGATGCCATTCGTCGCCTGGGCATCAACCGCGCCTTTCTGTCGGCCGCCGGCGTGCACGCCGAACGCGGGGTGAGCTGCTTCCACTTCCACGAGGTAGCGCCGAAGCAGGCCGCCATCGCCAGCGCCGCCCAGCGCCTGCTGGTAGTGGACGAGAGCAAGCTCGGTGCGATCCGCCCTGCTTACTTCGCCCGGCTCAGCGACTTCGACGTGGTGATCACCGAGAACGACGCCAAATTGGCGTCGGCGGAGGGAGAGCCCGGGCCGCGCATCGTTGCCGCCTGAGCGATGCCAGACGTGCCGAAGCCGGGCAATGCCCGGCTTCGTGGGTGGATTCTGGCCGAGCGCAGCCAGTTTTCAGCCGCACTTGGACCAGCCACAACCCGCATAGCAGGTAGGGCAGCCATCCATCATGATCAGCTCGCCGCGACACTCGGGGCAGTGGCCGACCACGGTGGGGCCATCGCTCTTGTCACCGCTCGCCTCGCTGCCGCCGATGGGGGAGACCGTACCGGTGGCCGGCGCCTCGTCCTCCTCTTCGGCCGAAGGCTGCCAGGCGTGGCCATGGGTCAGGCGGTGGGCGTAGCGGCGCACCAGTTCCTCCACCGGCACCTGGTTGCCGTCCTGGTCGAGGAAACCGCGGCGGTAGAGGATCTGCTGGATCGACCAGGCGATGGCCGCCACTTCGGAGTCGTGGAACATCGGCTTGCCCCAGCGGTTCATGCCGCAGCGCACCAGCCCCTTGTCCCAGGCCACCTTGCGCAGGTCGGCCACCGCCTGGGTCACGTAGCCGCCCCGCGCCGCCAGCGACAGGCTGCGCATGGTGGCGGTGATCCACTGGTGCTCGCTGGAGAGCTGGCCGGAGGGGAAGAAGAACTCCACCGGGCGCTCGATCACCACCCGCTTGCCGTCGAGCACGCCCTCCACGGGCATGAACGATACCAGCAGGTAGACCTTCTTGCGCCCCTCGGCACCGACGTAGGAGATCTTCTCGGAGACGGCCTCGAGGGTGCCCTCCGGGCGCGAGGGAATGCGCACCGTGAGCGGGTTCTCGTCGGCCAGCGGCGCCTCTTCCACGGCCTTCTTGACGCTGTAGGAGACGATCTTGGAGTTGATTTCGACGGCCATCAGAGGGCTCCTTGGATCTGTTGTGCTTTGACACCCGGGTGGCGACCACTCACAGCCACCACGATCGCAGTAGGACGTGGCTTACCACTTACCATAGGTGCCCTCCTTCAGCGCATCATACAGGTTGGCCGCGTTGTGCTCCTCGCCGTCGTAGATCACCTTCTCGTCGCCGGCGAGCTCGACGGTCTCGCCGTTCTCCAGCTCGAAGACGTAGGTGGTGTTCTTGAGATCGTCTTCGCGCACCAGCACGCCCTGGAAGGCCTCCGGATTGAAGCGGAAGGTGGTGCAGCCCTTGAGCTTGCTCTGGTAGGCGTCCAGGTAGAGGTTCTTGAACTGTTCGAAGGGAAACTCGGTCGGCACGTTGACCGTCTTGGAGATCGCCGAGTCGACCCAGGTCTGCGCTGCCGCCTGTACCGCCACGTGCTGTTCCGGGGTCACCGCGTCGGCGGTGATGAAATAGTCGGGCAGATCGCTCTCCACGGCGTCGGCGGCGATGAAGTGACGGTAGGCGGCCAACTCGAAGGAGACCACTTCCACCTGATCCTTGGTCTTCTTGCCCGACTGGATGACGTTGCGGAAGTAGCGGTGCGAGAACGACGGCTCGATGCCGTTCGACGCGTTGTTGCCCAGCGACAGCGAGATGGTGCCGGTCGGCGCGATGGAGCTGTGGTGAGTGAAGCGTGCGCCGTGCTCGGCGAGTGCGGCGACCAGCTCCGGCTCCACCTCGGCGACCTTCTGCATGTAGCGGCTGTAGCGCGCATGCAGAATGCGGCCGGGCACCTTGTCGCCCACCTCGTAGCCGTCCTTCTTGAGCTCGGGCCGTTCGCGCAGCATCTTGGGCGTGATCGCGAAGTCCTCGGCGAGGACCGGGGCCATGCCCTTCTCGCGGGAGAGTTCGAGCGCCTGTTTCCAGCCTTCGATGGCCAGGTTGCGGCTCACCTCCTCGGTGAACGCCAGCGACTCGGCCGAGCCGTAGGGGATCTTGAGCATGGTCAGGGTGGAGCCCAGGCCGAGAAAGCCCATGCCGTGACGACGCTTGGCCTCGATCTCGCGGCGCTGGCCCTCGAGCGGCAGACCGCTGATCTCCACCACGTTGTCGAGCATGCGGGTGAAGATCGCCACCACCTTGCGGTAGCGCTCCCAGTCGAAGCGCGGCTTCTTGCCGAAGGGGTCGATGACGAAGCGGGTCAGGTTCACCGAGCCCAGCAGGCAGGCACCCTCCGGCGGCAGCGGCTGCTCGCCGCACGGGTTGGTGGCACGGATCTCCTCGCAGAACCAGTTGTTGTTCATGCGATTGACCTGATCGATCAGGATGAAGCCCGGCTCGGCGTAGTCGTAGGTGGAACGCATGATGGTGTCCCACAGCTCGCGCGCCTTGATCACCTCGACGATGCGGCAGGCCACGCGGCCCTCGTCGTCGACGGTGTAGCCCTCCTCGATCACCGGCCAGTCGCGATAGATGAGCTCGGAGGGTTCGACGTCGTCCTTCTCGCCGGCATGCAGCGGAAAGGCCAGCGGCCAGTCGGCGTCGGTCTTCACCGCTTCCATGAACTCGTCGGTGATCAGCAGCGAGAGGTTGAACTGGCGCAGGCGCCCCGCTTCGCGCTTGGCCTCGATGAACTGGCGCACGTCGGGATGACCGACGTCGAAGGTGCCCATCTGGGCGCCGCGACGCCCCCCGGCGGAGGCCACCGTGAAGCACATCTTGTCGTAGATGTCCATGAACGCCAGGGGGCCGTTGGTACCGGCGCCGGCACCGAACACGAAAGCACCCTTGTGGCGCAGGGTGGAGAACTCGTAGCCGATGCCGCAGCCCGCCTTGAGGGTCATGCCGGCATCCACCACGGAGTCGAGGATGTCGTGCATGGAGTCGTGGATGGTGCGCGACACCGTGCAGTTGATCAGGCTCACCGCCGGTTTGTAGGCCTCGGCGCCGGCATTGGACATGATGCGCCCGGCCGGGATGGCGCCGTTTTCCAGCGCCCAGCGGAACTTGGGCAGCCATTCGTCGGCCTTGTCGCCTTCCACCGCTGCCAGGGCGCGTGCCACGCGATCCCAGGTCGCCGTCACGTCCTTGTCCACCGGCCGCCCGTGACGGTCCTTGAGACGATACTTGGAGTCCCAGATATCGCGCGAGGGTACCTGCAGCGGCACCGCATTGGATGTCTTGACGGCCTTGGTGGAAGTGCTCATGTCGGGAAGTCTCCGCAAGCTCGAAAGTCGGTTCAGTCGTCGCGCCGCGCCAGGCGCTCGAGGCGCACCAGCCACTCACCCAGCCGGCCCTGGGCCAGGCCCTCTTCGCGGCTGTCCAGCAGGTTCTTGACCATCAGCCCCAGCTCGGTGTCGCCCTCGATCAGCAGCCGGCGCTGGAAGAACAGCGCGTCGGGATCCTCGCGGCGCGTAGCCAAGCACAGGAACTCCCGCCAGCCGCCGCGGATGGTGGCCTCGCCAGCTTCGCCGCACAGCACCAAGCGACCGTTGACCAGCGAAAGGGTCAGCACCACGCCCAGATCCTCGACGGCGAGGGTGATGCGCCGTCCTTCCAGGGCGTCGAACTCGCCTTCGTCCAGAGGCTCGGCGAAGGTACGGTTGAGCACCGGCTCGATCACTCGGCGTTTGACCGGCAGGGGCACCCGCGGGTCGATGGCACGAATCAAACGGGTCGGGGCGGGGGGGCGTGGCAGCGACAGCGGCAGCATGAGCACTCTCCTTGGTCGGCGTCTCATCGTTGGACCATGAACCGTCGGCCCTTCTTCACGCGGGCCGGCGAACCGTTCATCCTAGGCGCCCTGGCCACGCTGCGCACTGATATGCGTCAAGCCCTCTCCATTGCCCCCGACCGGGGCCTGCACACCATATATAGTCCATATCTCAGGTTCAAGCACCATATCTGGTTAACTTTTTGTATCTGCGCTTGCCTTTTGCCGCCACTCTCGATCCACGCGACGGTCCACCGCACGGCGGCGGCGGCCATGCATGGCAGCGCAGGGGCGCGAGCGGCTACTTGAGCCCCAGCCGATGCGCCAGCTTGTGCAGGTTGCTAGCATCCACCCCCAGCGTGCGGGCGGCCTGTGCCCAACTCCCGTCGCTCGCCGCCAGGGCCTGGCGAATGGCACGACGCTGCGTCTGCTCCACCTGATCGCGCAGCGGCCGCGCAGTCTGGATCGGATCCAAGGACGCCCCCGCATCGCCCACCGCGCCAATGCTCCGGGCAACCGGCAAATCCAGCTGGTCCGGCTCGAGGGTCACGATGTCGTCGCGACGCGCACCTCGCCCCAGCGCCTTGATGGCGGCGCGGCTGATCACGTGCTCCAACTCGCGGACGTTGCCCGGCCAGGCGTAGGCGGTGAGTGCCGCTTCGGCCTCCGGCGAGAGGCGCAGGCTGCGCACGCCGAGACGTGCCCGGTTGATCTCCAGGAAATGACCGGCCAGCACCAGGACATCGCTGCCCCGCTCGCGCAAGGGAGGAATCGCCACCGGGTAGACGGAGAGACGGTGATAGAGGTCGGCACGAAAACTGCCTTCACGCACGGAGTCGGCCAGGCGGCGATTGGTGGCGGCGATGATGCGCACGTCGACCTGGCGCGGGGTGTCCTCGCCCAGGCGCTGCACCTCGCCGTTCTGCAGCGCGCGCAGCAGCTTGGCCTGAATGCTCGGCGGCAGCTCGCCCACTTCGTCGAGGAACAGGGTGCCGCCGTCGGCGGCTTCGAAGCGCCCGGGGCGCTCTGCGGTCGCCCCGGAAAAGGCCCCCTTCACATGCCCGAACAGCTCGCTTTCGGCCAGCGACTCGGGCAGGGCGGCGCAGTTGACCTGCACCAGAGGCCGGTCGCGACGTGCCGAGCGCTGGTAGAGACGGCGCGCGAACAGCTCCTTGCCCACCCCGGTCTCGCCGGAGAGCAGCACCGGCAGATCGGATTCCGCCACCACGTCGAGCTCGCGCAGCAGCCGCTGCAGCACGGCGCTGTGGCCGAGGATCTCACCGCCGTCGCCAGGCTCGACCCGGGTCACTTCGCCATGGTGCGCCATGCGCAGCGCACGCAAATCCCGCTCCAGACGGGTCACCCGCACCGCCGCCTCGATCAGCAGCGCGTAGCGTTCGAGAGCGGCATGTGCGGTTTCGTCGAAGGTGCCGGCAACCAGGGCATCGAGGGTCAACACCCCCCATGGCTCGCCCTCCACGTACAGGCTGATGCCCATGCAGTCGTGCACGTGCAGGGGTTCGCCGGGATGCTGCTCGACCAGACCGTCGTAGGGGTCGGGCAGACTCGAGTCAGGCGGAAAGATGGTGGTGCGACGACTGGCCAGGATGGTGGCCAGGCGCGGATGCCGCGCCACCTCGAAGCGTCGCCCCAGCGCCTCGCGCACCAACCCATCCAGGGCGACCGGAGCCAGTGCGCCATCCTGCAGGCGTAGCAGGCACACGGCTCCGCAGTGGAAGCCTTCGCGCAGGGTCCGCACCAGCCGCTGGAGGCGCACGGCGCTGGGCAGATCGGCGGTGAGATCGGCCAACAGGGTATCGTCGAGCATGAGGCGGTGGCTCAGGGGGCCGGCGAGTCGCCGGCCGCAATGGTTTGAACGCTCACACCGTACGCGAGAAGCGACCCTCGGCGGGCTTGAGGTAGGCGTCGAAGGCCATGGCCAGATTGCGCATCATCAGCCGTCCGGCAGGCAGCACCTCGAGCGCGTCTTCGCGGATGGCGATCAGGCCGTCGTCGGCCATCTCGGTCAACTGCTCGAGAGCATCGGCGAAGGTGTCGCGAAAGTCGATGTCATGGCGCCCCTCGATATCGGCGAAGTCGACCCGTCCATGGCACATCAAGGCGTTGATCACGTCGCGACGCAGGCGGTCGTCGTCGTTGAGCCGGTAGCCGCGCATCACCGGCAGCCGGCCACTCTCCAGGCGGTGCTGGTACTGGGCGGTTTCCTTGACGTTCTGGCTGTAGGTGTCGCCGACCTTGCCGATGGCGGTGATCCCGAGGCCCACGATGTCGCAGTCGGCATGGGTGGAATAGCCCTGAAAGTTGCGCTGCAGGGTGCCGTTCTCGCGGGCCAGGCTGAGTTCGTCGCCCGGCAGTGCGAAGTGGTCCATGCCGATGTAGACGTAGCCGGCCTCGGTGAGACGCCGAATGGTCAGTTCCAGCAGCTCCAGCTTGCGCTCGGGAGGCGGCATGTCCTCGGGGCGAATCAGCCGTTGCGCCTTGAACAGCTCCGGCAGGTGAGCATAGCTGTAGGTGGCGATCCGGTCCGGGCGCAGGGCGATGATCTTGTCGAGGGTCGCATCGAAGCTCGCCACCGTCTGCAGGGGCAGGCCGTAGATGAGATCGACGCTCACCGACTGGAAGCCGGCCTCGCGGGCCGCTTCGACCAGCTCGACCACCTGCGCCTCGCTCTGCTCGCGGTTCACCGCTTTCTGCACTTCGGGGTCGAAGTCTTGAACGCCGAAGCTCAGGCGGTTGAAACCCAAGGCATGAAGCTCGTGAATCTGGATGGGCGACACCGTGCGCGGGTCCACTTCGAGGGAGAACTCGCGCGCCGCGGGCTCGGCGAAGTGGAAGGCCGCATCGAGCGCTGCCATCAGCTCGCCGAGCTGCGCGTTGGTCAGGTAGGTGGGCGTGCCGCCGCCCAGGTGCAGCTGGGTCATGCGCCGCGTGTCGTCGAACAGCGCTCCCTGAACCTCGATCTCGCGCTCGAGCCAGGCCAGGTACTCGGCAGCACGGTCGGTATTATGGGTGATGATTTTGTTGCAGGCGCAGTAGTAGCACAGGCTCTTGCAGAAGGGGATGTGCACGTAAACCGACAGCGGCTTGGGCGAGGCGACCCGGTTGCTGCGCTCGGCGGCGGCCCGATAGTCGTCCTCGGCGAAGGCCGTGTGAAACTGCGGTGCCGTGGGGTAAGACGTGTAGCGCGGCCCCGGCCGGTCGTACTTCTCTACCAGGGGGCGATTGAACAGCAGCTCGTCTTGCATGGTCGAAAACAACCTCTTGAAAGGGTGGGCATGGACTGGCCATGGCCGCATGCCACCAGTATGCCATTGGCGATACGCATCGTCTCGGCCAGGCGCGTCTCTCTTGCTCGGGGTCAATTCGCGGAGGGGCGCGGTGTCGGCAGCCGGCCGATCCAGTACCACAGCCGGCCGGCCACCAGCAGCCAGGCAAGACTCCACGCCAGCGCCGCACCCCACAGCACGCCCAGCCAGGCGCTGCCGGTTTCCAGCGCCCACAGGCGCAGGATCGCCGCCGTGGCGAACAGCACCACCAGCGGCATCAGGGCCCACTCGCGCTCCGGCCGTGCCTTGGTACGCAGGATCGCCTGGCGCAGCATCACCGTACTGGCCAGCGTGCCCAGGGCACCGATGGTGAAGGCATGCAGTGGCGCGCTGTCGTGAGCCGGCAGCCACCAGGTACGCGCCATCAGCACCAGCCCCACACCCAGCCAGGCGTAGCCGGCCATCAGCGCCAGCAGATCCGGGCGCTGACGGCACTGGCCCGGCCCCCAGCGGTAGAGCCGCAGCAGTACCAGCCCTCCGGCGGCCAGCGCCAGCACGGCCGCCAGCGGCTGCAACCGTGGCCACAGCATCAGGAAGGGCGCGACGCCCAGCAGCACGATCAACCCCGCCTCGATGCGCGGCTGCACGCCGGCCCCGGACTGACCGAATTGACGCATCAGGTAGCCATTCACTGCCGGTGCGATGATGCGCCCGCCCATGAAGGTCATCAGCAGCACCAGCCACAGTACGCTCTGGTGCATCAACGGCGCCGTGGTGGGCATGTCGCCCAGGTAACGCCAGGTGAGGGTCACCACGCCGAGCAGGCAGATCAGCCCCAGCAGCGGCGAGAGAATGCGGTTGCGCCACTTCTTGGCGGCCATGAAGCGCGGAACCAACAGGCCGGCGACCCACAGCGCAAAGAGACCATCGGCCAGCGTGGCGACATACATCAGCGGCCAGGCCAGCACCCCCAGGCGCCCCACCGCCCACAAGGCGACCAACCCCGCCAGCCGACGCCGTGGCAGCGGGCCCAGCAGATAGCCGGCGATCACCGCCAGGGCGAATCCGAACACCAGCTCGCGGGCGTGCGCTGCCGGCGAGGCGAGCTGCGGCAGTACCTCCAACTGGTGATAGAGCGACAGCAGCGAGAGCGGCACCATGAGGGCTGCATGCAGCGCTGCCAGCGGGAAGAACCATCGCCAGGCCGGTAATCGTCGTTCTGGTGCGGAACCAGGTTTTGCATTGTCCTCAAACATGCATATAAAATACTATTTACACATCCCGCTGCCAATCGAAATGAGGAAGAGGCAAGGCGCCATGACCATCCGGATACCGCGTTTCGGCTGGAACCTGCTGGCCATCGTCAGTGTCGGTCTCGGTATGCTCGGGCTGCTGTTGCCCTTGCTGCCCACCACGCCCTTCCTGCTGATGGCGGCCTGGGCGGCATCCAAGGGATCGACGCGACTGTCGGACTGGCTGTGGCAGCATCCACGACTCGGGCCCGTACTGCACGCGTGGCAACGAGAGCGCGCCGTACCGCGGCGCAGCAAGTACCTGGCGGTGCTCCTGCTGCTCTCGAGCTGGTGGCTGTTATGGTTGTCGAGCGTGCCCACCTGGGGGCTGGTCAGCCTGGCGCTGCTGTTCGCCGGTATCGCCGCCTTCGTGTTGACGCGACCCGATGCCACACCGTTTCCCTACACTGCGACTTCGTGGGTCGATGATAGAATGTCACGCTTTTGAACCATGCCCCTTGATGAGCATCAAGGGAGTGCCGAGCCGGAAATCCTATGCGCCTGACCCGTTTCACCGACTATTCGCTACGCGTGCTGATCTACCTCGCCGTCAAGGGCGAGGAACGCTCGACCATCACCGAGATCGCCGAAACCTTCGAGGTCTCGCGCAACCACTTGATGAAGGTCGTGCAGGAGCTCAGCCACAAGGGTTACATCACCGCCATCCGCGGCAAGAACGGCGGCCTACTGCTCAATCGCGCACCCGAAGACATTTCGCTCGGCACCCTGGTCCGCGACATGGAACACGAGCTGACGTTGGTCGAGTGCTTCGGCGACCACAACGACTGCATCATCACCCCCGCTTGCCAGCTCAAGCCGATCCTCGGCGAAGCATTGACGGCCTTTCTGGCGGTACTCGACCGCTATACCCTGGCGGACATGCTGGGCCGGCGCCAACCGCAGTTGGCCAAGCTGATGCAGATCCCTACCGCCGAGATGTGAAAAATGCCAAGCGATCGACTTGGTTTAGAATGGAAGCCAGTTCCGAGCCGGGGCCGGTGCGCCCATCGACTGTTCTTCCCCGTGACTAGCCACGACTAGGAGAAAGAGAATGAAACTGCTGTCTACTGCACTCTTTGCCGGCGCTGCCGCCCTCGCCTTCACCACCTCCGCCCAGGCCGAAGCGGACGGCGAGGCGGTCTACAACCAGGCCTGCATGGCATGCCACATGACCGGGGCCGCCGGTGCGCCGATCAAGGGCGATGCCGACGCCTGGGCGCCGCGCATCGAGAAAGGCATGGAGACCCTCTACGATCACTCGCTCAACGGCTTCAACGCCATGCCGGCCAAGGGCGGCAACGCCAGCCTGAGCGACGAGGAAGTGAAAGCTGCCGTGGACTACATGGTGGCAGAGTCGCAGTAAGGATTGACACGCCTCGCTTGGCAGACGCCCCGTCCGGTAGCTTCCGGCGGGGCGTCTGTCGTCAAGGCGCGTCATGCCGCGATGGGTCAGGCGATCACCTGCCGCGCTGAATGTGCGAACGGGCGAGCTCGTTGATGGTCGCCACGTCGACCTCCTCGAAAGCCAGCTGGCGTCCGCCGTGCTCCTCCATGAACGCCTCGGCGTCGGCCGTGCTGGCGAAGGCGGCCAGGGTCGGTCCCATGGCGCCCTTCAGCGGCTGCTCGGTCACGTAGACGGCCGTATCGGCAACGATGTAGGCCTCGTCGGAGGGAGCATCCCAGGCGGTCTCGCCCATGTCGTGCACATAGGCCTGACGCAGCTGCGGTGGCGAGTCCGGCTGCAGCAGCCACACGAACAGATCCGAGGTGGAGCAGAACTTGAGCAACCGGCCGTCGCGCAGGCAGGCCTGCGCCTTGGGGCCGGGAAACCCGGCGATGAACATGCCGCACACGGCGCACTCGTCGCCGTCACCGATGGGTTCGGGCGCACAGGCGACATCGGCTTCCTCTTCACCGCCACAGCCCGTCAGAGCGGCCAGCGATACACCGCCGACCACGAAGATGAAGCGACGCCGCGTCAAGCGGGTTGCGTCAGCCGAATTCGGATCGCGCATGACGTTCACGCCTCCCGCCGACGGAAGATCCACAATGCCGCCCCCAGCGGTGCCGCGACCCACAGGCTCAGGGCACCGAGCAGCAGCGCCGGATGAAAGGCGGCATCGGCACCGAGGGAGGCGAGCCCCGCCTGGGTACGCGCCGCTTCGAAGAAGGTGAGATTGAGGATGCGGAAGATGTCGGCAGGGTTGAGCAGCAACAGCACGTGAAACAGCCCCTGGCTCACCTCGCCGCCGGTACCCACCAGCAGAGCCAGCAGAAGCAGATCGAAGACCAGCACGAAGGCGAACCACACCACCAGCGCGATGCCGGCGGCCCGCGACTTCTCCGACACGCTGACGCTGATCAGGTAAGCAAAGCCGATGAAGGCCCAGCCCAGCAGGGTGGCGGAAAGGATGAACAGTGCCAGAGCCGCAAGCAGCTGACCGAGGTCGTCGTGATTGCCGAAGGCGGCGATCACCAGCCCCGCCACCCCGAAGCCGACCAGCGTGGAAACCCCGAGAATCGCCGCATGGCCGAGGAACTTGCCGGCCAGGATCTCCACCCGGCTGATCGGATAGGTGAGCAGCAGCAGCAGCGTGCCCTGCTCGTCCTCGCCGACGATGCTGTCGTAGGCCAGCAGCAGCGCAATCAGCGGTATCAGAAAGACCGCCAGGCTCGACAGACTGACGATGGTGGTGGCCACGCCGGTGAAGCCCACCTGGCCGGACGCCGCGGCGCCGAAATAGGCCAGGCCGATGGCCAGCAGACCGAACACCAGGGTGATGGCCAGCACCCAGCGGTTGCGCAGGCCGTCGCGAAACTCCTTGCCGGCCACGGTGACGAGATGGTTCATGCGTTGGCCTCCTCGCGGCGGGGGGACGACGATTCGCTGGCCCGCATTCCCGGTGCCGCCGCCTGTGGATGCAGGGTGGCATCGAAGTGGGCGTAGAGCGACTCCAGCGTCGGCGGCTCGAGGTCGACATCCTCGACGGCGCCGTCGGTCATCAGCGCACGCAGCACCTCGATCTTGGCACTGCCCGGCACGGCCAGAGTGACGCGCGCTCCCGCCGCACCGGTCACCGATACGCCGACGGAGCCAAGCCGCCGCTCGAGATCTTCGGCTCCGCGCGACGTACGCAACCGCACGACCAGAGGCAGGTCGGCGGCCTCGCGAAGCTCGTCGATGGTGCCGGAAGCAAGCAGCCGCCCCTGGCCGAGGATCGCGGCGCGGTCGATGTGGCGTTCCACTCCCGGCAGCACGTGAGAGCACAGCACCACGCTCACTCCCTTTCCGCGCAGCTCGTCGACCAACGCGTAGAAATCGCGGGAAGCCATGGGGTCGAGACCGACGGTAGGTTCGTCGAGCAGCAGCAGACGCGGCTCGCCGAGCAGCGCCTGAGCCAGACCCAGGCGCTGGCGCATGCCCTTGGAGTAGGTCTTCACCCGGCGGTGCATGGCATGGGTCAGGCCCACGCGTTCCAGCAGGGCATCGACGCGGCGCAGGTCGTCGACGCGCTTGAGGCGGGCGAAATAGCGCAGCACTTCGACGCCACTGAGCTGCTCGTAGAACTGCACGTTCTCGGGCAGGTAACCCAGGCGCTGGCGCAGAACGTTGGCCTCGGCGCCGCTGGGGTCGTGGCCGAACACTCGAAGGCGGCCCATGCTGGGACGTATCAGGCCGAGTATCAGTTTCATCGAGGTGGACTTGCCAGCGCCGTTGTGGCCCATCAGCCCCAGCACCTCCCCCTCGTTCAAGGTCAGGCTGACCTCGTCGAGGGCGGTGAGGGTGCCGAAACGCTTGCTGACGGCGGCCATCTCGATCACGGGTTGAGTCATTGCAGGATCTCCGCCATCCGGTCCGGAAGGCTCATCAGGGGGTGGCTATCCTTGACGCCCGGCGGGCGCAGCACGGGGAACTCGCGTTGCACCCAGCGCAGCACCTGCACCGCCGGGCTGTTCATCAGGACCTTGGCCATGGGATAGGTCCAGACCAGACGGTCCACCGAGTCGTTGGGTTCGTAGGGCACGTCGCCGATGCCGTCGCCGCTGAGATCCCAGCCCAGGTAGTCGCTCCAGTAGTTGCCACGCCCCTCGTGAGACCACTCCTGCTGGCGCACCGCCACGTACTTCACCTGGGTCCGGTTGGCGACGAAGGCATTGCCGTGGAATTCGTTGTCCTCGGAACCGGCGGTCAGATGAATGCCGATCTCGGTGTGGGCGAAGAGGTTGTCGCGAATCTCGTTGAACAGCGAATTGTAGACGAACAGTGCCTTGCCTTCGGCGCCGCTGATGGCGTGACCATCGCCAGCCTCCGTACCGGGAGTGACGCCGCGCTGCGCCTCGATGGAGACGTTCTCGGCGATCACCGAGTCGACGATGTAGTTCATCAGGAAGCCGTAGTTCTGATCGCGTATGGAGCGATTGCCCACCACCTCGAGGTTGCGCGACTGCATCAGCGCATAGCCCAGGCGGTTGTTGCGGGTCACGTTGTCGCGCACCACGTTGTCCTGGGAGAACATGTAGTGCACGCCGTAGCGCTGATCGCGCAGCCGATTGCCGATCAATCGATTGCCGTTGCTGACGTCGATGTAGATGCCGTCGCGGGCCTGCCACACTTCGTTGCCAATGATCTCGGCACCGGTGACGTTATAGAGCTGCAGGCCGTTGCCACGATCCTGGGAGCGCAACGAAGTATCGCCGCTGATGCGGTTGGCTTCGACGCGCACGTCGGCCACGCCATCCAGCCAGATGCCGAAACCGCGGGCTTCGATGCGGTTGTTCTCGATCACCGCCCCCGCAGCGGACTTGGCCACGAAGATGCCGCTGTCCATGTCGGTGATGTTGGCGCCGTCATTGCGAATGTGCAGCCCGCTGACGTGCGCGCCGGGGGCCTCGACGGTGAGCACGCTGCCGCGACCCTGACCGTCGAGAATGGCCCCGTCGTCACCGCTCAAGGTGATCGGTTCGTCGATCACGAAGTTGCCGGAATAGACCCCGGCTGACAGGCGAACGCGGTCGCCCGACTCGGCGGTATCGAGCACCGCCTGCAGCGGTCGCTCGTCCGGCGAAGCCACGAGCTCCGCCGCCTGAACGCCGGCCGAGCCCAGAAATAGGAAAACGCTCAATAACCAGATCGGTCGCATGGGGATCTCGGCAGAAGAAAAATCGAGGGGCCGGCCGTGGGCCGGCCCCAGCCGGCATTATGCCGGTTCGACGAGCATGCGGCCCGTCATTTCCATGTGCAGCGCATGGCAGAACCAGTTGCAGTAGTACCAGTGCACCCCTGGCTTGTCGGCGGTGAAGGTGATGGAGGCAGTCTGCTGCGGACTGATCTCCATGCTCACCCCATGACCCACCATGCAGAAGCCGTGAGTCAGGTCCTCGACCTTGTCCATGTTGGTGATGGTCACCGTGACCTCGTCGCCCTGCTTGACGGTGAACTCGGTCACACCGAAGTTGGGTGCCACCGAGGTCATGTAGACGCGCACCTTGTTGCCGTCGCGGATCACCTGGTTGTCGGTCTCCAGGTTGATGCCATCCTCCTTGGCCATGGCCACGGTTTCGGCGAAGAACGGGTCGTCGCGTTCCCAGATCTGCTTGGTGGAGATCTGGTCACGACGAATGATCACCGCATCGTGGGGCTCGGCGAAGGTGGGCGTATCGTGGATCACCTTCATCTCGTCACCGGAGATGTCGATCATCTGATCGTTCTCGGGGTGCAGCGGCCCTACCGGAAGGTAGCGATCCTTGGAGAACTTGTTCAGCGAGAACAGGTACTTGCCATCGGCATCCTTGGATTCGGAGAGGGTCGCATGGTTGTGCCCGGGCTGATAGTGAACGTCGAGCTTCTGGATGATGTAGTCCACGTCCTCGCCGTTGTAGTTGCGCACCGCGGCATCCATGTTCCACTTCACGATCTGGCTGTCGATGAACACCGTGGTATAGGCATTGCCGCGACCATCGTAGGTGGTGTGCAGCGGACCCAGACCGATCTCCGGCTCGGCGGCGACCACGTCACGCTCATCGGACAGGTTGCCGGCGAACAGGTCGTCGAGCTTGGCGATCTCGATCATGGTGACGGTGGGCGAGAGCTTGCCGGCAGCGATGAAGTACTTGCCGTCGGTGGAGGTGTTGAGACCGTGCGGGTTCTTGGGCACCGGCACGTAGCGGGTGACGTTGAGATCGGCGCTCTTGCGACCGTCCACGACCGGCACGTCGGAATCGCCGATGGTGGTGAAGTTGCCGTCGGCCACCGCCTTTTCGATGTTCTCGATATTGAACACCACCACCCAGTCGCGATCGGCACGCATCTTGCCGGCTAGATCCACCGCACCCTCGGAGTTGTAGCAGGTGGCGGCGGCATACTTGCCAGTGTAGTCGGCATCCATGTTGTCCAGGTTGCCATCGACGATCACCTGCCACTTCACTTCCATGGTGTCGGCGTCGATGGCGTTCCACATGGTGTAGTACTTGGACGGGTCGTTGAGATCGCGACCGTCGTTGGGCTGCGGAATCATGTACTCCGCATTGCAGAACACATAGTTGGTGCGCGGTACCTTCTGCAGACGCAGACCGTGGATCGCCTGCACGTTGGGCAGGGTGACCACCTTGTCGGTCTTGAACACGTCCAGGCGCACGCGCGCCACGCGGGTGTTGGCCTTGTCGTTGATGAACAGATAGCGGCCGTCGTGGCTACCGTCGGTGTAGCTGATGTGGGGGTGGTGGGCATCGCCGTTGGTGAAGCGATGGCTGTCGCCCAGGACGCGCTTGGACTCGTTGGTCATGCCCCAGCCGGAGGCCGAGCAGTGGTTGAAGACCGGAATCCGCATGATCTCGCGCATGGAAGGAACGCCGTAGACGCGCACCTCGCCGCTGTGGCCGCCGCTCCAGAAGCCGTAGTACTCGTCGAGCTCGCCCGGCGCTACGTGAATGTCAGGGCCGTTACCGTTGCTGGCTGCCTGGGCCGGCTGACTGCGGGTCAGTGCGCCGACCCCGGCTACGCCGGTCGCCCCGGCTACACCGGCGGCACCGACCATGGCGCTGCCGGCGAGAAAGCGACGACGTCCCTGGTTGACCGTGGCGCCCGGCACCTCGGTCGGCTTGTCGTCGTGATGCTGATCACTCATGGCACTACCTCCGTTTCATTATGTCGAGAGAAGTTCTCGATACCGACTCTGCGATCGGCGTTTTTCGGCGAGGCGCTCGTTGTCGTGGCGTCCCGCCCTCGCTGCGCCTTCAGGCCCACGCCTTCAGGTCTCGTTCCCCGACAGCTGCGTCGCGGGAATGCGCTGCTCGTCCGCTGCCTTGCTGCTCAACCGCGCCGTCTTCTCGCGCTTCTTGCGCTGCACCACCATCGGCGGGCACTTGCGGTCGTCGTAATACGTCACCTGGCAGTCCAGGCAGTAGTGGCACTCGTTGGGATTGATCCGCCCATCGGGGTGGATCGCCCCGATTTCGCACTCGTGGGCACAGATCTGACACGGCTTGCCGCACTCCTTGTGGCGGCGCAGCCAGTCGAACAGCCGAATGCGCGCGGGAATCGCCAGCCCAGCGCCCAGCGGGCACACGTAGCGGCAGTAGAACTTGTGGTTGAAGGCGCTGATCGCCAGCAGCAGCCCGGCATACAGCACGAAGCCCCATTCGCGCTGGAACTTGAGCAGCACCGCCGTCTTGAACGGCTCCACCTCGGCATAGCGCTCGGCCTGGCCCAGCGACTGCAGGGAGACCGCGAACAGCGCCAGCAGGATGATGTACTTCAGCGCCCACAGCCGTTCGTGCAGCATGAAGGGCACCGAGAACTGAGGCACCTTGAGCTTGCGCGCCACGGCGCTGATCAGCTCCTGCATGGCGCCGAACGGGCACAGCCAGCCGCAGAACACGCCACGCCCCCACAGCAGCAGGGTCACCGCCACGAAGCTCCACAGGATGAACATCATCGGGTCCATCAGGAAGGTGGACCACTGGAAGTCGGTGAACAGGGCGTTGGTGAAGGTCAGGATGTTGACCACCGACAGCTGTGCCAGGGCGTACCAGCCGATGAACACCACGGTGTAGACCAGAAAGCCGTAGCGCAGCACGTGCAGCAGACGCGGGCGGCGCACCAGCCAATCCTGGAACAGCAGAATCGCGGTGAGCACGCCGAGGCCGGCACCCAGCACCGTGATGTGCAGCACGCGGTCTTCCCACACGCTCACCCACAGCGGGGCGTTCTCCTCGTCGGCCATGGCATCGGCGGCCGGCTCGGGAAACTCGAGAAAGCGCTCAGGGACCTGCACCTCGGAGGAGAAGCTGGCGAACTCGGTATCCAGCGCACCGACCTGGCGGCGTACCAGCAACTCCAGCTCCCAGGGCTTGCCGGGATCGAAGCGCGAGTCCTCGCGCAGGATGAAGATGTCACGCTCGGGCAGCTCGGGTGCCCCCTCGGCTTCGATGCCCCACAGGCGGCGCATGTCGCTGTCGTGGAACTGGTCGGCACGCCCTTCATGGTGAATCAGGATGCGGTCGTAGATGCCGCCGCGCACGAAGCCGGAACCCTTGAAGGAGTAACGGCCGTCGGCCATGATCGCCAGGGCGTGTTCGTCTTCGCCCAGCGCTTCCATCAGATCGTCGTACTGGCGGTCGCCGAGCAGGTTGCGCCCGATGGTCGGCACGTTGAGGTAGGCGAAGTAGAGGTCGATGAAGGTCTCGTCCTCGGCTCCCTCGGGGACGGGATCGACGTCTTCGGCCTCCGTGCCCTCGAAGGCCTCGTCGACCTCGCCGCGGGTCAGGTGCAGGTTGCCGATGACGCCCTGCTCGCGCAGCTCGCTCCAGCTCGCCTCTTCGAAAAGGTCGTGCCGTACCCGGGCGTGCTCGGTGACGCCACCACCGCTGAGAATGCCGACATGGCGCGCCACGCGCCGTGCCGAACGCATGATCCCTTCGCCCATCACCACCACCGTGACGGTGGCTCCGGACACCGCATCGACGCTCTCATAGCCTTCGCGCTCGCGCCGCGACAGGCCCACGCGGACCTTCTGCTGCACCGTCTTGTCACGATACTGGGCGACGAAGTCGTCGAGCACCGATTCCGGAATGCCCACCAGCATGATCGGCTCGGAGTGCTCCAGCACCTGCACGCCGGTGATGCGCCCCTCGAGATCGAGGCCCACGCGCATGTTGACGGGTTTGCCCGAATAAGCGGGAATCGGCGCGATGTCGTTGGTCTCGAAGACGTAACCCACCGGCTCGCCGTCGCGCAGCACGGTCACCGCCTCCACGTCCTCGACGGACTCGCCCACGGCGTCCGCCTCCGGGAAGACCTCGGGCAGCCAGTCTTCCGCCATGGCAGCCGGTGACATCCAGATCGCCACCAGCAAGAACAGCCCCCACAGCGCGGTATACAACGCCCTCATTCACTCGTCTCCATGCGCTCGTCTGTCGCCTGGAAGTCACTCGGCCATCTAAGAGAAACCGTCTAGAAGTCGTGACAGCAGCGGCAAAAGAAGTATTTTTGAAGCATGAACAACGTTAGCATACGAGGCAGCAGAAACCCTGACCTGCATCAACCCCGACTTGCCATCCCGCGTTTTCCCGGCACCCCTGCATGACCAGAGCGTTCGCTGAGGACAAAGCGTCACGGCTCGCTTCTCGTCGGCATGACGTGGTGCTAGGCTCAGGTCATCCCCATGCGCTTGTGGCAAGGAGCCGCCATGACCCCGGAAGATCCCCGTCCCGTTCCCCATTCGCTGATCACGCAACAGCGCCACTTGGTGACGGAATTCGCCTTCTGCCTGGGCGAGATACCCACCACCATCCGCATTCGTGTCTACCGACAGTTGGCCAATCAGCGTTATAGCGCCGAGCAGAGCCACTACATACAGACGCCATTGCAAAAAGAGCCGGCCTTCGAGAGCGGTGATGAGCATGCCAATCTGGATGCCTGCCTGACGGCCATCGCCGATATCATGGTGGAGCACTATCAGCAGGCCGAAAGGGCCGGCCACGCCCCTTCCGAAGACTGGCTGCTGCCCAGCCGCGACTTCGACTGAGCGCCGGCAGATGGAAGCGCAAGGCTGACATTGGTCAAGGCATGTCGGCGGGCTCCCGCGTTAAGCTGGCGCCAACGGCGAACAGCGACGAGACGACCATGCATCCACTCAGGACGCTCACCATGGCCTGTGCCGCGGTTTACATCGGCATCGGCATGCCGGCCATGGCCGAGAACGACGCCAGTCGCAACGAGACAGCGACCGCGCCACAGGCGACCGCCATGCCAGACGGCGACGCCGGACGCGGGGCCACCATGGCCCACCTGTGCGAAAACTGCCACGGCCCGGACGGCCATAGCCTCACCTCCCGCTACCCGGCCATTGCCGGCCTGCCCGAATCACGCATCATCGAGCGCCTGACGGCGTTTCGCGCCGGCGAGAGCAGCCACCTGATGGAGAGCATGACCCGCGGCCTCAGCGACCAGGACATTGCCGATCTCGCCGCTCACTTCTCACGGCTCGAGTGACTCCAACGCCTCCCGCATGGCGTCGCCGAGCGGGCACCCGGCTGCTACCATGCCTCTTTCACTACTGCCTTCGCCTGCCTCGGGAAGTCCTGACATGTCGCGTCGCCCAATCGCCGCTTTCGCTTATCTATCGCTCGCCGGCCTGCTGAGCGGCACGCCGGCCCTGGCCACCACGTTCAATGCCGAAGCTCTGAAGCGCCACGAGAACTGGCAATCGGCCGTGCTGAGCCTGGGCGAGGAGCGCCACTTCCGTGCCCTGGAAGCCGACAGCTACAGCGACACCGTCCTCAGTCTCAATCACACTGCCGGCGTGTGCGACCTGCCCTGGCTGGAAGTGCGCGTCGATCTCGACGAGCGCCAGGCGAAAGACCGGGCGGTCAACCTGGTGCCCGCCGACTTTCGCGTCGATCAAGACACCATCCACAACGGCATGGCCGAGTTCATCACCGAGCGCGGCGACAGCGGCTTCTACGCCCAGTTCTATCTACCGCGGCAGGCGCTATTGATCGAGGAGATGCGCCAGGGCGAAACCCTGCGACTGCGTTTCACTCTGGAGGAAGACGAACGCTGGTTCCTGACCTTCACCCTGAACGGCGCAGACGCCGCCATCGACCGGGCCGAGAGTCTCTGTCTGGCAGCCGACGACCCGCCGTGACGCCGCTCAGCGCTCCACGAAGGCACGCTCGATCACATAGTCGGCCGGCTCGCCCTGACGTGGCGAGATGGTGAAGCCCAGCTCATCGAGCAGGTTACTGGTCGAATCGAGCATCGAGGGGCTGCCGCAGATCATGGCGCGATCCCGTTGCGGATCGAGCGCCGGCAGTCCCGTGTCCTCGGCCAGCTTGCCGCTGCGGATATGGTCGGTGAGTCGTCCCTGGGTGTGGAACGCCTCCCGAGTCACGGTAGGATAATAGATGAGCTTGTCGCGGATCTCATCGCCCAGGTATTCGTGGGCCGGTAGCTCCCGGGTGATGAAGTCAGAATAAGCGAGTTCGCTGACCCGACGCACGCCGTGCACGAGCACCACCTTCGCGAAACGCTCATAGGTTTCGGGGTCCTGTATCACGCTCATGAAGGGCGCCAACCCGGTCCCCGTCGCCAGCAAATAGAGATGACGCCCCGGCAGCAGGTCGTCGATCACCAGGGTCCCGGTGGGCTTGCGGCTGACCATGATGGAATCCCCCACCCGAAGATGCTGCAACCGCGAAGTGAGCGGGCCATCCGGCACCTTGATGCTCAAGAACTCCAGGTGATCTTCGTAGTTGGGGCTGGCAATGGAGTAAGCCCGCATCAGCGGCTTGCCGTTCACCTCGAGACCGATCATCACGAACTGGCCGTTCTTGAAGCGCAGGCTGCGCTCGCGCGTGGTACGGAAACTGAACAGCGTGTCGTTCCAGTGGTGAACGCTCAGCACCTCTTCCAGGGCGAATTTGCTCATGCCAACTCCTTGATGCGCCTTCGGTCCAACAGGTTTCACACCCTATTCCGATCCGCCCCTCGTCATACGAGTCGGCTACAGAAGAAGGGTGCCGGATTGCACAACCGGCAATCGTTCGGCCCAGAGTAGCGAGCCGGGGAGTGCATGGCATGATATGCATCAAGAGACATGGCACTGAGCCCGTTACTGCGACATGATGTCTCGCCTGCCGCGCTGCCCGCCGAGCCGGCAGTGCCAGGACGATCGGCGCTCCACAGGACGCCGGTTCGAGCGACGATGACCCGGTATCAGAGGCCGATCTTGTCGCGCAGCGCTGGCGGCAGCGACAGCTCGGTCTCGGCGGGCAGCGCCTCGAGCTCCTTGGCATACCAGGTGCGGCCGTTCTCCACGCGGCTGAACATCTGGAAAGCGACCTTGTCGCCGACCGAGAAGTCCGGGGTCGGCTCGCCGTCCGGCAGGGCAAGGTGCATGCGCATGGCCATCATCACCTCGGGGACCGCCTCGTGGGCGATGGTGACGCGGTGCTCAGCCTCGTCGTAGCCGAGGAAGATCCCACGCGCCGCATGCCCCTCTTGCGTCGCTGCCATGTCGCTGGCCTGCGCCCCCAGGCTCAGCCAGGCCAGTGCCAGGCCGACCAGCAGCCCGCTACGTTTCATCATCGTCTCCTCCCTCATCGCGTCGAGCCGGACTCGACGCCTGCACATAGCAAAGCCGCCCCGTCAGGGCGGCCGTGCCGAACTGCCAGCGCGTCGGCTCAGTCGAAGCGCTGAGTGTCGAGATACTCCACAGACAGGTAGTCGTCGAAGGTCCATAGACGCACGAAGCGGCCGCGCTGCGAGGTTTCGTCGCCGCTGCCGCCCCACACCATCAGGCTCTGCGGCGGCTGCGGCATCCCCTCCTGAAGCTGCTCGAACCACCACTCGGCCATCTCTTCCTCCCAGGGATCGCCATGGTTCGATTCGAGCCGTGCGATGACCTTCTCGCGCTCCGCGACATCGGGATGGAAGGTGACCACCAGCGCCAGCTCATCGCCACCCGCCGGAAAAACGTAGCGCAGATCGGTCTCGGGCGCCTCGTCGGCCTGGAGTTCGCCATCGATGATCCGGTCGCCATCCTCGGTCTCCTCGACGGAGAGATTGGCCACGGCGTCATCGTTGCCCAGTGCCGACATGACCTCCTGGTAGGACATGCCGAACTCGACGCTGCGATAGCCGGTCGGCCCCTCAGCCGCCAGCGCCCCGGAGAAGGCCAGAGCGGCCAGACAGCCGCCAAGCCAGCCCGAAGCTCGGACGAATCGTTGCATTCTCGTTCCTCTCGATACTCGGGATGCGGTGACCGGTCTCGGCCGGCCACCGCATCGATGCATGATGCGTCGCATCACTCGGCCGGCACCACCGTTACCACGCCATCCATGTCGCGATTCTCGTGGGGACGGCAGTGGTAGGGGTAGGTACCCGGCTCGTCGAAGGTACGCTCCCAGCTCTCCTCGGGAAACAGGCGCTCCGAGCCGGCATCTTCCTCGGGGAAGTAGATGTCGTGGCTAGTGCGCTTTTCGGCATTGACCCAGCGCACCGTGGTACCCGCTTCGATTTCCAGTTCCGCGGGATGGTAGCCGTATTCGAGCATCTCCACTTCGACCACCGAGTCGCCGGCCAAGGCCGCCCCGCCCGTAAGCAGGGCGGCCAGGGCGGTAGCACCGAGTGTCAGTCGCGGATGTCGCATGAAAGCGTCCTCCCCTGTATGGCGCGTCACTCGACGCGCGTGGCGTTGATCTCCACCATGTCGGCACCGAAGGTCTCGTCGGGATCTTCGACGCCGAAGGCCAGGCCGTACTGCCAGGAAACGTGGTGGAAACGCGAGTCGGCGAAGTCGTCGTGCAGCGCAATGTTGGCACTGTAGAGCTTGTCGAGATCGAGCGGCTTGTCGCCTTCCACGCCGGTCTTGAGCGCACGCGTCAGGTAGGCCGTCCACACGCCGTCTTCCTCTTCGGCGCTGAATACCACGGCCTCGCTGTCACTGAAATGGCGCTCGTCGAGGACGTAGCCGGATTCGGTGGAACCGTCGCCGCTCTTGTAGCGTGCCAGGTTGAGATAGGCGCCGCCGTCGAGCAGCTCCTGGATTTCTCCCTCTTCCTTGAGCTTGTCCCAGCCGCCACGGGGCGTGTCATCACCGCCATCCACCTCGACCTCGGTGCGGCTCTCACCGAGATACTTGGTCACGCCATCGGAGAGGTCCAACCGGTCGACCAGGTCGCTGGTCGCCAGGGCATCCGGCTCCGGCGCATCGGGCATGTGCCGCGAGTCGTGGTGGCAGCTCGCCCAGCAGCCCGCCTGGTCGGCCAGTTCGACACGATCGTCGGAGAGGCTCAACGTCAGCTTGAAGGGGTTGTCGGGATCCATCTTGCCGTCGTTGTCGGCGAAGGGCAGCGGCGCATGCTCGCCTTCCTCCCACTGGAACTGCATGTAGAGGTATTCGTCGTCGAAGGCCGCCTTCACGCTCATCGGCACGTGGCCGCGCTTGTCGCCCAGATCGAAGGTCTCGATCTTCTCGGCGGTGACGGCCATCTCGCCGATGTCAGCCTCTTCGCCCTGGTGGCACCAGATGCAGCGGTCGCCGAAATCGACGGCTCGGCTGCCGCCATGCTCGCCGCCATCCCGAATCCACTCGATGGAGGCCTGACCCGGCAGGAACAGCGTCAGGTCGGTGGCGGCAATGGACTCCCAGTCCAACGATGCGGCTACGTTCTCGTCGACCGCCTTGGCCTCACCCAGGTCTTCCTCTTCGAGCGGCACCGCGGGCTCATCGCTGGCCTCGTCGGCTTCGGCGACCGCAAAGCGGTCTGCCCACACCTCGGACTCATCCCAGTTCTCGGGCAGCTCGTGGGCGATGCCCTGGTGACACTCGATGCAGGTCTGGCCCTGCTCGAAGGCGCGGGAGTGTTCGCGGCTGGCGCGTTTGGCCTGTTCCTCGAGGTCCATGTTCGACCAGTCGTGACAGTTGCGACACTCGCGGGAGTCGGTGGCGAGCATGGATCGCCAGACGTTCTCCGCTAGATCGAGCCGCTTGCCCTCGAACTTCTCCTTGGTGTCGATGGTCCCCAGCATCCAGTGCCATACCTCGCGGCTGGCCTTGATCTTGCGGATCATCTTGGGGCCCCAGGCGTCGGGCACGTGGCAGTCGGAGCACTCGGCACCCACCCCGGTGGCGTTCTCGTAGTGCGGACGATCCTGATACTCCTCATAGACCCAGCTCATCTCGTGGCAAGTCGAACTGCAGAACTTGAGGTTGTTGGTGGCTTCCATCACGGTATTGAAGCCACCCCAGAACAAGATGCCCGCCACGAAGAAAACCACGGCGGCGCTGATCGACGCCCCCATGATCGTGATCTTGCGCCAGTTGCGTGGACGCTCCCCTTGCATGTCAGTCTCCCGAATATGTCGTGACACGAGTTGTCGCTTTCATTGCCTGCCCTGCCGTCGGGTTGTGGTTGTCGTGTCCGGCCCCTTGCCCAGCCACTCCCGCTCGTGACGCAACGGGAGTGGCTGAAGAAGAGGCCGGAGCGCCCGAAGGCGCCCCGGCGGGCTCGGCCATTGATCAGCCGATGTGGTTCTTGCGGTTGTAGACGTTGAACTTGCCGGTCGGCGTGTTCAGGCCTTCGACGCGCGCCTTCTCCTCCAGCGTCTTGTCGTCGTAGACGACGATGGCGCCATCGTCCTGATGGCCTTCGCCGCGGGCCCAGATGGAGACCCACACCTCGGTCCCGGTCTGGTCGTACTCCATGTGCACCGCCACGGCATCATGCTCGGCGGGACGGTCGGCCACGTGGACCTTGGTCAGCTCGCGCGTCTCCTTGTCCATGACCATGACGTACTGGTTGACGTCGGCCTCGGGGTGCAAGGCCTGGTCGATCCAGACGTTGTCGGAGTCGGGGTGCGTGCGCACGAACAGGCCAGGACCTTCGGTCTCGACGCTGTCGCAGATCTGCCACGCCTGATCGGGATGCCCTTCGGGATCGTTGCCCCAGAAGGTCATGCGGCCTTCGCCCAGGTGAGTGGTACCGGCCACCGGGCCGCACTCGGGATCGACCCAGTTGGCACCCGGTCCCGGATGGGGCTTGACGCCGGTTTCCAGCATGCTGATCTTCTTGCGCGTCTCGGTGTCGATGAACACCATCTTGTCGCTCATGTTGGCCGCGATCTGGAAGTAGCGACCGGTCGGATCGAAGAAGCCGTCGTGCAGGTACTCGGCGGTCTCCATCATGTCGACGCGCAGGTTGTCGAGGTCGCTGTAGTCGACCTGCCAGACCTGACCGGACTCCTTGACGTTGACCAGGAAGGTCGGGGCATGCGGCGTGTTGTACAGCGCCGCCACGCGAGCCTCGTTGCGGAAGTTGCCTTCCGTGTCGTAGCTGCGGGTAGAGATGACCTTGAGCGGCTCCAGGGTGTCCGCATCGGTGATCACGGCGTGCGGTGGCCAGTAGGCGCCACCGATGACGTACTTGTCCTTCCACTCGCCGTAGTGGGAAACGGCCACGTCGCGGGCGTCGTAACCGATGAACACCTCGGCGGTGACCTGGGGCGGGTCCATCCACAGGTCGATCTTGGAGAGACGGCCGTCGCGACCCTGGACGTACCAGAAGCGGCCGTCGGAGCTCTCCTTGGCCACGTGCACGGCATAGCCGGTCTCGACCTCGGTGACCAGCTCCTTGGTGTCGGCATCGATGATGCCCATGGCGCCACGGTCACGCAGGATGGTGACCATGAAGTTTTCCCAGTTGAGATCGTGCTGGGGTTCGGTGGGCAGGTCTTCCGGCTCGACGAAGACCTTCCAGCGCTCCTTCATGTCGGCCAGCGACATCTCCGGCGGCTCGACCGGCTCGTTCTGGATGTACTTCGAAATCAGCGTGATCTCTTCCTTGGAGAGCATGCCGTCGAAGTTGTTCATGCCGCCTTCGGTACCCAGCGTGATGATGCTCTCCAGGCGACGCTGGCCCAGCTCCTGGGTATTCTCGGGCAGCAGGTCGGGGCCGGTGGCGCCGCCACGGGTGGTGCCGTGACAGCCCGCACAGCGCTGGAAGTAGATGTCGCTGGCGCGCTCCATTTCTTCCTCGCTCAGCTCCGGTGCCGCGGCCTGGGCGGTGCCCATCATGGCTGCCAGCGGGAAGCTGAGGGCGAAGATCCCCTTGCTCAAAGCTCTCTTGTACATAACACGTGCCTCGCTTGGTTTCCCCTTGGGGTAGTGGCTGGCGGGTGCTCGACCCGGCTGTGGTCGCCGGATTCATTGCCACCCTCCACCTGCGTTAGTAGTAGCAGCTTTGGTCCTGCCCTCACTTGACCGCTGTCAATAGATGCATTCTGGAGTTGACTTATGTCAGATGAGGCAGCAACTAAATCGCCAAAGCGGCACTTGCCCCCTTGACGACTCGGCGCTGGCGCCGGGAATCAGCGCACGGCCAGGGGCGATGGCGAGGTCGACGAAGTCGAGCGAGCCGCGCTAGCGCACAGTTTCTCCCCGGGGACGGCGGTCACCTCGGCACCGCTGGCAAAGTCGCGCAGCGCGGCAACGTCATCGATCCGCACGCAGTTGCCCTCGCAGCTCACGCCGACCTCCTTGAGACGCGCCATGGCTCGCGAGAAGCTCTCCGGCTTCATGCCCAGCCGTCCGGCGATCAACAGCTTGTCGCAGGGCAGCCGTACGGTGGCCGCTCCGGCATCGCGCTGGCACAGCGAGACGATGAACGCCGCCAGACGCTGGTAGGTGGGTTGGTTGGTCAGCTGATCGAGCTGACGTACCAGGTAGCGCAGCATGCTGGAGAGGTTCGCCAGCAGGTTGAGAGCCAGGCCGTGGTTCCGCTCGAGAGTGGTGAGGAAATGATCGGCGGTGAAGATCAGCAGACGGGCATCCTCGGCCACGGCGGCATTCACCGGAAAGCCCAGGCGGTCGAACATGGCCGCTTCGGCAAAGGATTCGCCGCGGGTGAACAGGCCCACCATGCACTCATTGCCATCGGGACTCTCGCGGTAGAGTTTGATCCAACCATCGAGCACCACGTAGAAGCGATCCGCCGGCTCCCCTTGGCTGAACAGCAGGGTGCCGCGCCGATAGCTGCGCTCCAGAGCGCCCGACGTCAGTAGCGCCAGGGTATCGTCGGCAAGCCCCGTGAACAGCGGCACCTGCCGAACGGCCTGCAGGGCGTCTCGACTCAGTGGCGTTTTCATAAGCACCTCCCACGCTAAACGTTGTCGTCTCAGCCCTTGCCGGTTGCCGCATCCACCCGGTCCAGGTTGCTGCGAATGATCTCGGCCTCGCGTGACTCGGACGGCAGCACCTCGAGCAGACGTTCCCAGTGCTGTCTGGCGGTGGCCAGTTCCTGGTTCTGGAACGCCAGACTCCCCGCCATCCACAGCCCCTGAGGATGATCGGGGTCGATGTCCAGCGCCTTCTCGATGAGCGTTGCCGGCTCGCCGCTCAAGCCCCCCTGGCGCTCGGCCAGGAGGTCGGCATAGCGGGTCAGCGCGTCGGGGTCGCGGTCGCCGCCGTGGGCCATGGCCTCTCGGAAGGCCCGCTCCGCGGCGGCAAGGTCATCCAGATACATCTGCGTACGCCCCAGCAGCATCCAGCTGTCGAGATCGCCGGGGCTTTCGGCAAGGCGCCCCTGCAACTGCTGCACCAGCATCTCGAACTCACGCTGGCGGCCCTCTGCCGACACCGGTGGCGCCTCATCCATCGCTGGATCGGCAAGGGCGAAGACCGTCTCGGCACTGCCCACGCCGAGGTAGAGCCCCATGGCCGCAAAGGGCAGACCGCCCAGACAGAGTGCCGCCGCGGCCATTGCCAACCGCCGCGGTCGAGGCCGCGGCGTCGCGCCGTCCTCGGACAGGGCGCCACTGTCGAGCAGCTCGCGCTCCAGGTCGGCCAACGCCAGATCGTACTGCCCCTGGGTCAATGTACCGGCGGCCAGGTCCTGGTCGAGCTCGCGCACGCGGTCACGGTGCACTCCCCGGTTGACGTCCGCCTGGCTGTCGGCCTCCATCCGTGGGGCGGGACGCAGCAGCGGGTAGGCCACGAAGGCCAGCGCCACCAGGCACGACACCAGAGCCGCTATCAGGAACAATCCGTTCATCACCACCCTCCGGAATCAATCGCCACGGCGCAGGCGCTCGAGCACCGCTCGCTCCTCGGCCGTGAACGTGGGTCGCGCCGCCGTGCCGCGACGCCCTCGCACCACCTGCCACCACACCACGCCGCCGACCAGCAACAGCAGGATGGGGCTGGCCCACAGCAGGGCGGTATTGGCCTGCAGCGGAGGGCGATAGCGTACGTAGTCGCCATAGCGCGCCACCATGAAATCGACGATGGCCTCGGCGCTCTGGCCATCACGGGTCATCTCGTAGACGCGCCGCCGCATGTCGCCGGCCAGCGTGGCGTTGGATTCATGAATCGTCTCGCCCTGACACACCGTGCAGCGCAGTTCGCGAATCACTCTCTGGTACTGCTCGCGCTCGGCCTCGCTGTCGAAATCGCCGGGTTCACCGATGGCCAGCGCCAGGGCCAGGCCTGCCGGCAACAGCCAGCCCACCAGCAGCCAGGGCAGTGCGGTGGCCGTTCGCCAGAACCCTCGGGGGAAGCGCCCTGTCATGACGTGGCCTCCCGCTGCTCGGCGCGCAGCTCGTCGATCAGCGGCAATACGTCCTCGCGAATCAGCTCGCGACTCAGAGGCCCGGTACGCTTGTAGCGAATCACGCCATCGGCATCGAGCAGATAGGTCTCCGGCGTGGCGTAGACGCCCCACTCCATGCCGGCATCGCCGTCGGGATCGTAGGCGATGGTGCGGTACGGGTCGTCGCTGATCTCGAGATAGCGCAGCGCCGCCGCACGCTCGTCGCGGTAGTTGATGCCGTGGATGGGAATGCCCTTTTCCGCCAACTCCATGAGCAACGGCTTCTCGGCTCGGCAGGTACTGCACCAGGTGGCCCAGACGTTGACCAGCGCGACCTCACCGGTGAAATCCGCCTCGGTGAGCCGCGTTTCCGGATCTTCCAGCGCGGTGAGCGAGAAGGCGGGCGCCGGCTGCCCTACCAGCGGCGAGGGCAGTTCACGGCTGTCGAGGCCCAGGCCGACCAGGAGCACGCCCAGCAGAGCGAGCACGGCCACCAGGGGTACGAGGATTCGCCATTTCATGTGCCGATTCCTTCTTCCCGAAAGGTAGCGCCCGATGGCCGCACCGCCGCCTTGCGGCGCTGGCGCAGACGGTAGCGCTTGTCCGCCGCGGCCAGCAGGCCACCCAGGGCGAGCAGCAGCGCACCGGACCACATCCAGAACATGTAGGGCTTGTAGTAGAGCCGCAGGCTCCAGGCATCGCCTTCCAGTCGCTCCCCGAGCGAGACATAGACGTCGCGAGTCGGGGCCCGGTGCAACGATGCCTGGTTCATGGGCATGTCGGGCTGGGTATCGTAGTAGCGCCGCTGGGGGACGAGGGTCGCTACCGGCCGGCCGTCGCGCGTCACCTCGAGGGTGGCCTGATCGGCCTCGTAGTTGGGCCCCTCCACGATGGAGACGCTCTCCATGCGGAAGTCGTAGCCCGCTACCGTAGCGCTCTCGCCGGGCGCCAGGCGCACGTCGCGCTCCACTTCATAGGTCTTGACCATGGCGATGGCCACCACCACCAGCGCCAACCCCACGTGGGCCAGGTGCATGCCGATGAACGAGGGCTTCGCCACCCGCCGGAGACGCGTGGCGAGCGGCTGGCGGCGGCTCCCCAGGCGTCGGTGGATATCCTTGCCGGCCGTCAGCACGATCCAGGCCGCCAGCATCAACGACAACGCGGTGAGCGGTCGCCAGGCGCCTGCCGCCAGCGGCCACAGGCCGCCGACGACGATGCTGACGAGGGCAACGCCGCGCAGCTCGCGCAGGATGATCGCCGGGCTGGCCTGCTTCCAGGCCACGCTGGGAGCCAGGCCGACCAGCAGCAGCAGCGGCATCATCAGCGGCGCGAACACGGTATCGAAGAAGGGCGGGCCCACCGATATCTTGCCCAGCCCCAAGGCGCTGAGCACCAGCGGATAGAGCGTGCCGATGAACACCGCCGCGCAGGCCACCGCCAGCAGCACGTTATTGGCCAGCAGCAACGACTCCCGCGAGTAGGCACCGAAGGCACCGCCCAATCCCACCTTGGGCGCTCGCCAGGCGTACAGCGAAAGGGCGCCCAGCAGGGTCAACGCCAGCAGGCCGAGCAGGAAGATGCCGCGCTGCGGATCGGTGGCGAAGGCGTGCACCGAGGTGATCACCCCGGAGCGCACGATGAAGGTGCCGAGCACGGTGAGCGCGAACGTGATGATCGCCAGCATCAGCGTCCATACCTTGAAGCCGCCGCGCTTCTCGGTCACCGCCAGAGAGTGGATCAGCGCGGTGGCGGTCAACCAGGGCAGGAAGGAGGCGTTCTCCACCGGATCCCAGAACCACCAACCGCCCCAGCCCAGCTCGTAGTAGGCCCACCAAGCGCCTACGGCGATGCCCAGCGTCAGGAACACCCAGGCCACGGTGGTCCAGGGCCGCGACCAGCGGGCCCAGGCGGCATCGAGGCGGCCACCGAGCAGCGCGGCGATGGCCAGGGCGAACACCACCGCCGTGCCCACGTAGCCCATGTAGAGCAGCGGCGGATGCAAGATCATGCCCGGATCCTGCAACAGCGGGTTCATGCCGCGTCCGTCGGCCGGACCCGGCACGATGCGTTCGAAGGGGTTGGAAGTGAACACCGTGAAGGCGATGAAGCCCACCGATATCAGCCCCATCACACCCAGCAACCGGGCCAGCATCTCGCGCGGCAGCGCGCGGCTGAAGTTCGCCACGGCCAGGCCCCAGCCGCCCAGGATCAGCGCCCACAGCAGCATCGAGCCTTCGTGGCCACCCCACACCGCCGTGACGCGATAGAGCAGTGGCTGCGAGAGGCTCGAATGGCTCGCCACGTAGCGCACGGAGAAGTCGCTGACCACGAACGTCCAGGTCAGCAGCGCATAGCTGACGGCCAGGAATACGAACTGCCCGGCGGCCAGGAAGCGCCCCGAGCGCATCAGTCGCGCCTCGCCGCAGTGGGCGCCCAGCAGGGGCAATACACCCTGGATCACCGCCAGGCACAGCGCCAGTATCAGGGCGAAGTTACCGAGCTCCGCTACCATGGATGGACCACCTCCTGCCGACGTCGGCGCCAACGGGCACCGCGACCGGTCGTATCGGGTCGGGATGGAGGCCGAATGCCGCCGAATTGGGCGACGACTCGACCGGCATGCCGCGATGGTCCGGCGAACGAGCGATAAAATCCATACTGGATACCTCTTTCCGCTCGCTCCTCGTGATCCAAGTCAAAGTATCCGTCCCGACCCACCAACGACCCGAATGCCGGGCACTCCAGCGCCTGACAAGCCGGCCTGCAGCCCGTAAGCTGATACTCCCCACCTGCAAGGAGCCCTGACCGTGCCGAAACGAACCCTGCTGCCCCTGCTCATGGCTGCCTGCCTGCCACTGGCTGCCTTTGCCGCCAGCGACGACGCCGATCTCACCCTGCACACCAACCACGGCGAGATCGCCATCGAGCTGTTCCAGGAGCAGGCCCCGCAGAGCGTCAACAACTTCCTCACCTACGTGCAGGAAGGCCACTATGCGGGCACGCTCTTCCACCGGGTGATCGACGGCTTCATGATCCAGGGTGGAGGCTTCGACCGGGACCTCCGCCAGAAGCCGACTCGGGACCCCGTGACCAACGAGGCCGACAACGGCCTGTCCAACGACCGCGGCACCCTGGCCATGGCGCGTACCGGCGACCCGCACTCCGCCACCGCCCAGTTCTTCATCAACGTGGCCGACAACGACTTCCTCGACCACCAGAGCAAGGATTCCGGCCAGACCTGGGGCTATGCCGTGTTCGGTCGCGTGATCGAGGGCATGGACGTGGTCGATGCCATCGCCCGGGTGCCCACCGGCAGCCGCGGTCCCTTCCAGGACGTGCCGGAAGACCCCGTGGTGATCGAGAGCGCCGAGATCCACTGACCGCAACGACACGCAAGCCCCCACCACTGAGTGGCGGGGGCCAAGGCATGGAGGGACGACGCCTATCGGTCGTCGAGTCTCGAACCGCGTCGTAGAGCGGACAACAGCAGCACCGCAGCACCTGCCCCGATGGCATTGGCGAGGATATCGGCAGGATCGCCGCCGCTACGCCCCGGTACGGCGAGCTGAGCGACCTCGATGGCAGCGCCGTACAGCAGGGTGACGATGAAAGCCGACGACAGGCGCAGGCCAGCCAGTCCGACGAGTCCCGCCAGCCCGGCATAGCCGAGGAAGTGATTGAGCTTGTCCCAGGGCAGGCGACTGGGCATCTCACCGCCCGGCGTCAGACTGCCCAGCGCGATGACGAAGGCCGCCAGCACGGCCAGCGCCGCCCACAGGCGGCGCCGTTCATGCCAGGTCGCCAGCCATCTAGACGCTGGCATGCTCGATGGAGCGGTGATAAAGCGGGCTCAGCTCGTGCAGCGCCTCCATGAAGGCGGTGACCCGATCGGGATCGGTGAACTGACTGATGCCGTGGCCCAGGTTGAAGACGTGCCCCGGTCCCTGACCGTAACTGTCGAGAATGCGCGCCACCTCGGCACGAATCGCTGCCGGACGGGCGAACAGCACATTGGGATCCAGGTTGCCCTGCAGCGCCACCTTGTGGCCCACCCGCGCCCGAGCGTCGGCCAATTCGGTACTCCAATCCAGACCCACGGCATCCGGACCTGCCAGCGCGATGTCCTCCAGCCACTGACCGCCATTCTTGGTGAACAGGATCACCGGTACTCGGCGCCCGTCATGCTCGCGGATCAGACCGGCGACGATCTGCTCCATGTAGCGCAGCGAGAACTCCAGATAGGCCGGCGTGGAGAGCGCACCGCCCCAGGTATCGAAGATCTGCACGGCCTGGGCGCCGGCACGAATCTGGGCGTTGAGGTAATCGGTGACCGCCGCCGCCAGGGTGTCGAGCAGCTCGTGCATCACGCTCGGCATGTCATAGAGCATGGTCTTCACGTGGCGAAAGTCCTTGCTCGAAGCGCCCTCGACCATGTAGGTGGCCAGTGTCCAGGGGCTGCCCGAGAAGCCGATCAGAGGCACGCGACCGTCGAGTTCGCGGCGAATGGTCGACACGGCGCGCATCACGTAGTCCAGGTCGCGCTCGGCATCCGGCGCGGCGAGTGCCGCCACATCCTCGGCACTGCGCACCGGCTTGCGGAATTTCGGCCCCTCGCCGGTCTCGAAGTAGAGCCCCAGCCCCATGGCATCCGGAATGGTGAGGATGTCCGAGAAGAGGATCGCCGCATCCAGCGGGTAGCGCTCCAGCGGCTGCAGGGTGACTTCGCAGGCCAGATCGTGGTTGCGACACAAGTCCATGAAGCTGCCGGCCTCGGCGCGGGTCGCACGATACTCCGGCAGGTAGCGGCCGGCCTGGCGCATCATCCACACTGGGGTACGGTCGACGGGCTGGCGCGCCAGGGCGCGTAGAAAGCGGTCGTTCTTGAGTTCCATGCAGGCGGTCATCCACAGGAAATGTCGCGACATTGTAGCGCATCGTTCGGGCTGCGGCTTGACCGAGGCCAAGTTCGGCGCCCCGCATGGACCGTGAGCCCGACCGGCGTTCCTGCTAGAATGGCGAGTCCGTTTCCGGCAGCGCCGTGGTCTTTCACCCGAGGTACCCCGTGACGATTCGATTCATCGCCGCCTCCCGGCTGCCCACCCCCTGGGCCACCTTCACCATGCATGGCTTCGAGGACGAGGCCACCGGCAAGGATCACATCGCTCTGACGCTGGGCGACGTGGCCGATGGCGAGCCGGTGCTGGGGCGAGTGCACTCCGAATGTCTGACCGGCGATGCGCTGTTCTCGATGCGCTGCGACTGCGGCTACCAGCTGCAGGAAGCGCTGAAGCGCATCGCCGACGAGGGGCGCGGCGTGCTGCTCTATCTGCGCCAGGAAGGGCGCGGCATCGGATTGCTCAACAAGATCCGCGCCTACCATCTGCAGGACCAGGGCGCCGACACCGTGGAGGCCAACGAGCGTCTCGGCTTCGGCGCCGACCTGCGCCGCTACGATCTCTGCGTGCCGATGCTCGAGCACCTGGGCGTCGCCGCCCTGCGGCTGATGACCAACAACCCGCGCAAGGTCGCCGCACTCACCGAAGCCGGCGTCAACGTCACCGAACGGGTTCCGCTGACCACCGGTCTCAACCCGCACAATGAGCACTACCTCTCCACCAAGGCCGGCAAGCTCGGCCACATGATGGCGCTGGGCGATTTCACCCAGGCCAGTGACGTGGACATCGAGCGCAAGCCCTGAACCGCAACCGATACGAACCGTTATCGGCTTCGTCTGTCCCATTCTAGAATGGGCGTGTAACGACGCACGTTTCGACACGACGGCCACGGGATCTCGGACATGGACAAGCGCGACAGAGCGGCAGGGCACGACTTCTCGCGGATGGAAGAGTTGCTGCACAGCGTCAGTCACGGGATCGGAGCCGGCCTCAGCCTCGCGGGGGTCGTGGTTCTATTGGTACTGGTCGTCCTGTCCGCCGATGTCGATCCGTGGAAGCTGGTCGGCATCAGCCTCTATGGCGCCAGCCTGGTCCTGCTCTATACCGCTTCGGCCCTCTACCACGCTTTCCGCCATCCCCGACTGAAGCACCTGTTCCAACTCTTCGACCACTGCGCCATCTACCTGCTGATCGCCGGCACCTATACCCCTTTCCTGCTGGTCAACATGCGCGGCGCGACGGGCTGGACCCTGTTCGCCATCGTCTGGGGCCTGGCAGTGGGCGGCATCGCCTGCAAGCTCTGCTGGCCCCACCGCTTCACCGCCCTGCGTATCACCATTTACCTGGTGATGGGCTGGCTGATCGTCTTCGCCAGCGGCGAGATGGCGGTCAGCCTCTCGGCAACCGGCATTGCGCTGCTCGTCGCCGGCGGCATCACCTACACTCTCGGCACGATCTTCTATGCCGTTCGCGCGATCCCCTTTCACCACGCCATCTGGCACCTGTTCGTCCTCGGCGGCAGCGCTTTCCACTACTTTGCGGTGTACACCGCGGTGCTGCCCCACACCGCTTGAGCGGCCAGGACGCCCTCAGGCCGCGCGCGCCTTGCGGATGCGCTCGTAGGCATTGGCAATCTCGCTGGTACGCTGCTGAGCGACCTCGCGCATGCTCTCCGGCAGGCCCTTGGCGGCGAGCTTGTCGGGATGATTCTGGCTCATCAGGCGGCGGTAGGCTTTCTTGAGTTCGGAGTCGCTCGCGTCTTCCTCGACCCCCAGCACCCGATAAGCCTCGTCGAGGGACGTCGCCCGGTCGCTCGCCGACTCGGCGGCGCCATGCAGTATGGCCTCGATCTGGGCGACCTCCGCCTCCGAGCAGCCCAACCCGCGCACCACCCGCATCAGCATGTCGTGCTCGGCGGGATGCAGTTGCCCGTCGGCAGCGACTGCCGCCAACTGGACCTGCAAGAACACCTGGCGCATGGCCGGCTGGCTGCCCACGATCCCCCGGACCTTGGCCAGCTCCGCCTCCAGGTCGAAGTCCGCCGACTTGCCGCGGGTGAAGTCGGCCCGAGCCTTGGCGCGCTGGGCCTCGTTCAAGCGCAGGCGATCCCACAGCTGGCGCGACGCATCCAGTTCATCCTCGGTGACCTGGCCATCGGCCTTGCACAGGCAACCCATGACCGCAAAGGTCGATTCCAGGAACTGCGCCTGGGCTTCGGCCAGTCGGCCCAGGGCACTGCGCCGCAGACGCTGGGCGAGCCAGTAGCCCAACCCACCGCCTACCAGCATGCCCAGCGGTCCTCCAATCCAGAAGCCCAGGAAGGCACCGATCAGCATGGCCATCAACATGTCGTTCGTCTCCCCGTGTCGCACCCTTCCACGTCACCGGCTTCCAGCCGCCGACGAATCGTCGCCTCGATGCCGTCCGCATCGAGACCGCAGTCGGTGAGCAGCTCGGCCGGCTTGCCGTGCTCGACGAAGACATCGGGCAGGCCGAGATGGAGCAACGCCACCGCCACTCCTTCGGCCGCCAGCAGCTCGCCCACCGCGCTGCCGGCCCCGCCGGCCACCACGTTTTCCTCCAGCGTTACCAGCAGGTCATGGTCGGCGGCAGCGGCGAGCACGGCCTGGCGGTCGAGCGGCTTCACCGAACGCATGTTGACATGGCTGGCATCGAGACGTTCGGCGACCTCGCCCGCCGGGCCGTTGAGGCTGCCGAAGGCGAGCAGGGCGATTCGCCGTCCCGGCTCGGCGCCGCTTCGGCGCCGCGGCTGGGCCGTGCCGATGGGCAAGGCTTCCAGATGGTCGGGGATCGCCACTCCCGGACCGGTACCGCGCGGATAGCGAACTGCTGCCGGGCCAGGATGGTGATAGGCGGCGCTGAGCATGGCACGGCACTCCGCTTCGTCGGCCGGCGCCAGCACCACCATCCCCGGCACGCAGCGCAGATAGCTGAGATCCAGGGCGCCATGATGGGTCGGGCCATCCTCGCCGACCAGGCCGGCACGGTCGAGAGCGAAGGTGACGTCGAGCCCCTGTACCGCCACGTCGTGGATCAGCTGGTCGTAGCCGCGCTGCAGGAAGGTGGAATAGATCGCCACCACCGGCTTCATCGCCTCGCAGGCCATGCCGGCGGCGAGCGTCACCGCGTGCTGCTCGGCGATCGCCACATCGAAGTAGCGCTCCGGATACTCCCGGGAGAAGCGCACCAGGTCGGAACCCTCGCGCATCGCCGGGGTGATGCCGATCAGCCGTGCATCGGCCGCGGCCATGTCGCACAGCCAGTCGCCGAAGACGTTGCAATACTTCTTCGGCTTGGGCTTGGGTGCCGCCGGCTTGAGCGGCGGTGGCGTGTCGCCGTTCTTCTCCAGCTTGGTGATGGCGTGGTAGCCGATGGGATCCGCCTCGGCGGGCAGGAAGCCGCGGCCCTTGCAGGTCTTGACGTGCAGGAACTGCGGCCCTTCCAGGTCGCGAATGTTGCGCAGCGTCTGGGCCAGCGTCGGCAGGTCATGACCGTCGATGGGCCCGATGTAGTTGAACCCCATCTCCTCGAAGAGCGTGGCCGGGCTGACCATGCCCTTCATGTGCTCCTCGGTGCGACGCGCCAGTTCCAGGGCGCCGGGCAGGTGAGCCAGCACCTTCTTGCTCTCCTCGCGCATGGCGAGATAGGGCTTGCTGGAGAGAACGTTCGCCAAGTAGCTGGCGATGCCGCCGACGTTTTCGGAGATCGACATCTCGTTGTCGTTGAGCACCACCAGCAGGTTGGCATCGACGTGGCCGGCATGGGCAAGCGCCTCGAAGGCCATGCCTGCGGTGAGCGCGCCGTCGCCGATCACCGCGCACACGCGGCGTTTCTCGCCGCTCGTGCGGGACGCCAGGGCCATGCCCAGCGCCGCGGAGATCGAGGTACTGGAATGGCCCACGCCAAAGGTGTCGTATTGCGACTCGGCGCGCCGTGGGAAGGCCGCCAGGCCGCCATGCTGGCGGATGGTGGTCATCGCCTCGCGGCGTCCGGTGAGGATCTTGTGCGGGTAGGCCTGGTGCCCCACGTCCCACACCAGGCGATCGTGGGGCGTTTCCAGCGCGTGGTGCAGGGCGACGGTGAGTTCGACCACGCCCAGACCGGCGCCGAAGTGACCGCCGGAAACCCCCACGCTGTAGAGCAGGTAGGCGCGAAGCTCATCGGCCACCTGCGCGAGCTGGGCCGTGTTCATCGCCCGCAACGCCGAGGGCGTATCCAGGGTGTCGAGCAGCGGCGTGTACGGGCGCTCGGCGGGAATGTCGTCGTAGAGCTTCATGAATGCCCTGTGGTGTCAGTGGTCACGTTCGATCATGTAACGGGCCAGTTCGGCCAACGGCGCCGCGGCATCACCCAGCGGCGCGAGTGCGGCAACGGCCTCGTCGACCAGTTCGCCAGCCCGCCGGCGCGCGCCCTCCAGCCCCAGCAGGGCCGGATAGGTGGGCTTGTCGCGCGCCGCATCGGCACCGGAGGCCTTGCCCAGAGTGCCGGTGTCGCCGGCCACGTCGAGCACGTCGTCATGGATCTGGAAGGCCAAGCCGATGGCGGCGGCGTAGTGCGACAATGCCGCCACCCGCGGGTCCGTTTCGTCCACGGCAGCCAGCGCCCCCAGACGCACGGCAGCGCCGATCAGGGCCCCGGTCTTGTGAGCGTGCACGCGAGCCAGCGTCTCGACGTCAGGGTGGCCGCCCACCGCGGCGAGGTCCAGCGCCTGGCCGCCGACCATGCCGTCGCGACCCGCGGCTTCGGCCAGGGTCCGCATCTGGGCCGGCAAGCGCGGGTGCGAGATCCCGGCCAGCACCTCGAAGGCCAGACACTGCAGGGCGTCCCCGGCGAGGATCGCCGTCGCCTCGTCGAAGGCCTTGTGCACCGTGGGCTGGCCACGGCGCAAGTCATCATCGTCCATGGCGGGCAGATCGTCGTGCACCAGCGAGTAGGCATGGATCAGCTCCACGGCGGCGGCCGGCGCATCCAGCACCGCGTCGTCGGCGCCCAGGGCTCGGCCGGAGAGATACACCAGCACCGGGCGCAGCCGCTTGCCGCCGACCAGCACGCCGTGGCGCATGGCGGCCTCGAGACGCGGCGCCGTCATCCGGCGCCCCTCGAACAACCCCGCCAGGTAGGCGTCGACTCGCGCACGATCGGCGGCCAGGCGCGCGGTCAGTGAGTCAGCGTTCACCCTCGCCCTCCGTCGGGTCGGCGAACGGCTGGAGGTCGGCGCTACCGTCGCCGCGCTCGGTCAGGGTGCGCACGCGCAGCTCGGCTTCGTCCAGCCGGCGCTGGGCATCGCGGGTCAGCCTCACGCCCTCCTCGAAGGCGGAGAGCGCCCCTTCCAGCGACAGTTCGCCGCCTTCCAGCTGCTCCACCAGCCGCTCCAGCCGCGCCACGGTGGCCGCGAAATCGGCCTCGCCGGAGGCGTCACCCGCGGCCGGGGATGATGACCGGTCATGCTCTACCATGGCTCGCTACTCGTCACCGCTGTGTCGAAATTCCAGGAGGCGACAGTATACACGCTCTGCCCCCGGGGTCGTCTGCCCAACATGCAGGGCGCTCATTCACGCAGCGCAGCCTTTTCATCGTCGTGGCGACCCGCTGTGTTAAGATATGTGCCCTGTTTCCCGCCCGATCCCGTCGGCCAGGCTGCGTCGTTGCCGACGGATCGCACCATCGAAGGGTTGATTCGACCATGGCCAAAACGTCCCTGGACAAGAGCAAGATCAAGATCCTGCTACTCGAGGGCGTCCACCAGAGCGCGGTGGACAATTTCCTGAATGCCGGTTACACCAACATCGAGCACCTGCCGACTTCGCTGGACGAAGCCACGCTGATCGACAAGATCCGCGACGTCCACTTCATCGGCATCCGCTCGCGCACCCAGCTCAACGAGCGCGTCTTCGCCGCCGCCGAGAAGCTGGTGGCGGTGGGCTGCTTCTGCATCGGCACCAATCAGGTCGACCTGGGAGCGGCGCTCGCCCGCGGCATCCCGGTGTTCAACGCGCCCTATTCCAATACCCGCTCGGTGGCGGAACTGGTGCTGGCCGAGGCGATCATGCTGCTGCGCGGCATTCCCGAGAAGAATGCCCGCGCCCACCAGGGCGGCTGGCTGAAGAGCGCCAAGCATTCCCATGAAGCACGCGGCAAGACGCTGGGCATCGTCGGCTACGGCAACATCGGCGCCCAGCTCTCGGTGCTCGCCGAGTCGCTCGGTTTCAACGTGCTCTACTACGACGTAGTCGCCAAGCTCGGCATGGGCAACGCCACCCAGGTGGCGAGCCTGGAGGAACTTCTGGCCCGTGCCGACGTGGTGAGCCTGCACGTCCCGGATGTGCCCTCCACACGGTGGATGATCGGCAAGGAGCAGCTGGCGCTGATGAAGCAGGGCGGCATCCTGATCAATGCTTCGCGTGGCAGCGTGGTGGTGATCGAGGAACTGGCGGCGGCGCTCGAGGCCGGTCGCTTGCTGGGCGCGGCCATCGACGTCTTCCCGGTCGAGCCCAAGGGCAACTCGGAGGAATTCGTGAGCCCTCTGCGCGGCCTGCCCAACGTCATTCTCACGCCGCACATCGGCGGCTCCACCCTGGAGGCTCAGGAGAACATCGGCATCGAAGTCTCCGAAAAGCTGATCACCTACTCCGACAACGGCACTACCGTCACTTCGGTCAACTTTCCGGAAGTGGCCCTGCCGGCCCATCCGGACAAGCACCGCCTGCTGCACATCCACGACAACGTGCCGGGCGTGCTCTCCGAGATCAACCGCGTGCTGTCGGAGAACGACATCAACATCTCCGGCCAGTATCTGCAGACCAACGAAAAGGTCGGCTATGTGGTCATCGACGTCGACAAGGCCTACGGTCCCAAGGCGCTGGACGCCCTGCGTCACGTCGAGCATACCTTGCGCGTGCGGGTGCTCTACTCGGAGACCAACTACCATGAGTGAGGTCTGGAAAGCGGGAGCCTAGAAACAGGTTTCCAGTACCTCAACGACGGCCAGCCGCTCGTCGACCCGGCACAGCCGGCGCCACTTGTCGAAGGTGAGGCAGGGGTGCGAGGCGCCGAAGGCGACGATATCGCCGACGCGCACCCCGTCGGGGTCGGGCGGCAGCGTCACGAAGGCGTGCTGGTCCATCAGCTTGGTTATCCGCCAGCCGTCCACCTCCAGCGGACGGTCGGCCCGGCCGCCTTCGCGGTAGCGGCGTAGCGGCTCGGGCAGCTGGTCATGGCCGATGTCGCGCTTGCCCAGGCCGACGATGGCCAGGCCCGGTTCGGGCAGCGACACCACTTGGGCAAACACCTCCAGTGCCGGCTCGAGCCCGCGCTCCAGATCGGGGCGGCGCTGGAGAACGCCCTGCTGAGCGCGGTGATACAGGCCGTGGTCGTGCACCAGGTAGCAGCCGGGGCGCAGCACCGGCACGAAGTGAGCGCCGAGCCGGGCCTCCTGGAAGACGGCGGCGATGAGGTCGTACCACGCCGAGCCGGAGGCGGTGATCAGCGGCTCGGCGGCTTCGATCAGGCCATCGAGGTCGAGCGCCTGAGCCGCCTCCACCAGACGCCAGGCGTAAGCTCGCACGTCTCGCGTGGGCTCGTCGCTCTGCACCACGCCCTCGTAGCCCTCCAGCCCCGCCAGTACCAGCGCCGGCTCGCCGGCCACCCGTTCGGCCAGTGCCACAACGGCGTCACGATCACGGCAGCCGCAGCGTCCACCGTCGATGCCCAGTTCGATCAGCACCGGCAGGCGCAGGCCTCGCGCGGCGAAGTAGCGGCCCAGTTGGTCGACATTGGCCGCGCTGTCCACCACGCAGTGGAACTCCGCTCCCGCTTCGATGAGCCGGGCGACGATGGCCATGTTGGCCTCGCCGACCAGCTGGTTGGCCATCAGCAGCCGCGTGACGCCATGGGCAAAAGCCGCCCGACACTGTGGCGCGGTGGCCAGAGTGATGCCCCAGGCCCCGGCAGCGAGCTGGCGGTGAAAGAGCGCCGGAGCCATGGTGGTCTTGCCATGAGGAGCGAGGCGCGCCCCGTGGTCGTCGGCGAAGCGTTGCATCCACGCCAGGTTATGGGCGAGCGGTGCCTCGTGAATCACCGCAGCGGGCAGGCTGACGTCGGCGAGCAAGTCGTTGCCGGTTTCCGGCAGCCCCTTGTCGAGGAGCGTCTTGGGAGAGTCGGGCATGGCGGGCCTCCGGCAACGGTCGTCTTTGGTCGCAAGCGTAACGAAAGGCGCGGCTGGCGCGCTAGGCTGGTGGGCGAATCCTACGCCAGCCAGGAGCCTCCATGTCCCGCTTTGACGACGAACTCCCCCTACGCCGCCATGTCGACGGCGGTGTGACCACTCTGACGATGCAGCGTCCCCGCCAGTTCAACGCCCTTTCCGAAGCGATGCTCGAGGCGCTGGGCCGCGAGCTCGAGCGACTCGCCGAGGACGACGACGTACGCTGCGTGGTGCTGGCCGCCGAGGGGCGCGCCTTCTGTGCCGGTCACGACCTCAAGCAGATGCGCGCCACCCCCGACGAGGCCTACTACCGTGACCTGTTCGCCCGCTGCGGTACCGTGATGCAACGCATCGTCACCCTGCCGGTGCCGGTGATCGCACGGGTGCAGGGGCTGGCCACGGCGGCCGGCTGCCAGTTGGTGGCAAGCTGCGACCTGGCAGTGGCCGCCCGCTCGGCGCGCTTCGCCGTCTCCGGCATCAACGTCGGGTTGTTCTGCTCCACCCCGGCGGTGGCGCTGTCGCGCACCATCGGCCGCAAGCGTGCCCTGGAGATGCTGTTCACCGGCGAGTTCATCGACGCCGATCGGGCCTTGGACTGGGGCCTGGTCAACCGCGTGGCCGACGACGACGCCCTGGACGATGCCCTCGGCGAACTCACCGCTGCCATCTGCGCCAAGAGCGCCGTGGCCCTGCATACCGGCAAGGCGCTGTTCCAGCGCCAGCTGCAGCAACCACTGGATGAGGCCTACTGCCTGGCCGGCGATACCATGGCCGCCAACATGATGGCCGAGGACGTGACGGAAGGCATCGATGCCTTCATCGAAAAGCGCACGCCGCAGTGGCGACATCGCTGAACCGGCAAGGTATGGAAGCCTTTTCCGCAACCGCGACATCACTGACACGAGCGGGTATCCTGTGGCCGTGATGGTTACTGGCACGAGGAGAGACGCGGGTGAGTGACGGCAAACGCAGAACGGCGGGACGTCCCCCAGGTCCCGGCAAGAGCAACAGCGGACACAGCCAGTCGTTGGTGCGCGGCCTGACCCTGCTCGAGCGTCTGGCGGCGACGCCCGGGGGGCTGGCGCTCTCCGAGCTGGCCGAGGCCGTCGACCTGGCGCCCTCCACCACCCATCGGTTGCTGCAGGCACTGCACGGCCAGGGTTTCGTCACCCAGGACGCCGAACTCGGCGTGTGGAAGATCGACGTCAAGACCTTCCGCATCGGCAACAGCTTTCTCGAGGCGCGCGACTTCGTGGCCACCAGCCGCCCCTTCCTGCGTCGCCTCACCGCCCAGACCGGCGAGACCGCCAACCTGGGCATCCGCGACGGCGGAACGGCGGTGTTCCTGGCCCAGAGCGAGTCGCCGCAGATGATGCGCATGATCACCCGGCTGGGCTCGCGAGCACCGCTGCATGCCTCCGGCGTGGGCAAGGCATTGATGGCCTGGCTGCCCGACGACGAGTTCGAGCGCATCCTCGACGAGCGGGGCCTGGCCCGGGTCACTGCCAACACCCTGCACAGCGCCGAAGCGCTGAGCGCCGATCTCGCCGAGATTCGCCGCCTCGGCTACGCTTGCGACCGAGAGGAGCACGCCATCGGCCTGCACTGCGTGGCGGCCTGCCTGCACGACGAGCACGCTACGCCGCTGGCGGCCATCTCGGTATCCGGCCCGGTGGCACGCATTCCCGAAGCGCGGCTCGCCGAGCTCGGCGAACTGGTTCGCGACACCGCCGCCGAGATCACCGCCCGCCTGGGCGGGCGAGTGCCGTCACCCAGCGAATCGCTGGCAGAAGCATGACGTCTCTTCGCCCCGCCCTGCTTCTGCTGGCCCTGGCGGCACCGATGGCGTTGGGCAGCGAGACCGAACGCTTTCGCTTTCCTGTCGCAGGCCTGGTAGTGGATTCCGCCGAGGAGCTGGTGTGGCAACGCTGCAGCCTGGGGCAGGCCTTCGTCGAAGGGCGCTGCGAAGGCGAGGCCGCCGATGTGACGCTAGCCGAGGCCGAGACCTACGCCGAGGCACAGTCGAGCCGCGACTGCCCATGGCGGCTGCCGCGCTTCTTCGAGATGCGCTCGCTGATGCGCGAAGACAACCGGGCCGATGTGGCCATCGATACGACGGCCTTTCCCGACACGCCTCGCGGCTGGTACTGGAACCAGGCGAGCGCCGGCGGCCACTCCCAACAGGACTGCTTCGTCGACTTCGCCGGCAACGGACGCACCCGCTGCAACATGGCCGGCGAGTTTCACGTGCGCCTGGTGATGGAACAGCAGGAAACGACTGGCGCATGTCGCGCGCCCGGCAACGATCGCTGACCCTCAACCGAGCCGCTCGAGCTGGCGTTCGAGCTTGCGCATGGCGTTGAACAAATCGCGGTATTCGCCGGCGGATAGGGTGGCGACGAGCTCGGCCTCCCAGGCCTGGGCATCGGGGATCAGCTTGGTCAGCAGCGCCTGGCCCTCCTCGGTGAGGTGCAGCTGGTGCAGGCGATGATCCCGCGGCGACGGCGTGCGGCTGATCAGTCCCCGCTCCTCCAGGGCTTGAATCGCCCGCGAGACGCGGGCCTTGTCCATGTGGGTATGGTCGCAGACTTTCTTCGCCGTC
This sequence comes from Billgrantia gudaonensis, assembly GCF_900100195.1. GTDB lineage: Bacteria > Pseudomonadota > Gammaproteobacteria > Pseudomonadales > Halomonadaceae > Halomonas > Halomonas gudaonensis. The sequence continues at coordinate 150,183 of NZ_FNES01000002.1, read as the reverse complement.
AGCTCGTCGCAGTGGCTGAGCCATGCCATCACCCGCCACTGCGCCATGCTGAGCCGATAGCGCTCGGCATACAGGCGCTCCAGTTCGCCGCCGATACGCTCGGCCAGACTGTTGAGCCGATAGGGCAGAAACTGGTCGAGATCCAGCTCGGGCTGTCCCACGGCTTCCGTCCGCTCGATGTTCATGATGGCTCACCTCGGCCCGATTCGCCGTAACCCGATGGCGAGAACGACACGGGCACCAGCCGTTCACGCCAACTGCAGACCGTCCACAGCGCCGCGATTAAGGCACATCGTTTCGCCGCCGTCCTTGATAGTGGGCAACCCCCACGGAGGATAACCTCCTGTCGCCTCATCGCCCGGGCATGGACTGGGCTGAATCCCGACGCCCTGCGCGGTTACACTAGCGGCAATTCCCGCTGCCAGCCGAGGCCCGCCATGTCCCCACACTTGCTCTCCGTCGACTCCCTCTCCCGGGACCATGTCGATCACCTGCTGCGCGTCGCAGCGCGCATGGAACCCATCGCATGCCGCCGCCAGGTGACGCGGGTGCTGGAAGGCGCCGTTCTCGGCAATCTCTTCTTCGAGGCCAGCACCCGTACCCGGGTGAGCTTCAACGCTGCCTTCTGCCGCCTGGGCGGCAGCGTCTGCGATACCACCGGCTTCACCTTCTCTTCCATGGCCAAGGGCGAATCGCTCTACGACACCAGTCGGGTAATGAGCGGCTACTGCGACGCCATCGTCATGCGCCACCCCGAACAGGGCTCGGTGGCGGAGTTCGCCGCCGCCACCCACGTGCCGGTGATCAACGGCGGCGACGGCCCCGGTGAGCATCCCAGCCAGGCACTGCTCGACCTCTACACCATCGACAAGGAGTTCACCCGGCTGGGCAAGCAACTGGCCGGTGCCCACGTTCTGATGACCGGCGATCTCAAGTACGGGCGTACCGTGCACTCGCTGATCAAGCTGCTGTCGCTCTACGCGCCCATGCGATTCACCCTGGTCGCCCCGCCGGGGCTCGAGATGCCCAGTCACCTGATCGATCTCGTGGCCACGCACGGACACCGCGTGGAGCAGCGCGACAGCCTGGCCGATGACTATTCGGACGTCGACGTGGTCTACACCACGCGCATCCAGAAGGAGCGCTTCACCGCCGAAATGAGCGAGGGCTTCAGCCTGTCACGCGACTTCACCGTCGACCGCGCCTTCATGGACGAGCGCTGCGGCCGCGATACCATCGTCATGCATCCGCTGCCCCGCGACAGCCGTCCGGATGCCAACGACCTGGACGTCGACCTCAACGGCGACCCGCGCCTGGCGATCTTCCGCCAGACCGACAACGGCATTCCGGTACGCATGGCGATCTTCGCCACCTTGCTGCAGGTGGAAGACCTGGTGGAGCAGGATTTGCGCCCGGTACGCTGGTTCGTGCCCAAACAGGTCGGGACGGACGATCCTGCCTGGTAACGAAGCAGCCGAGCCAACGCTGGGCATCGCCATGCTGATGATGCACGGAGAATATGCGAAGCTGTCTAAGCGGCCAGTGGTCGCCATGCCCTGACGACACGGTTCGAACGAGCCGACTAACGCGGATGACGAGCTCGAATAACAACGGCGTTGCCACCCAAGGCAACCGCGGAAAGGAGATGTGACGCATGACCCTGGAACGAGCGTACATATTGCTGGCGGTGTTCTACAGCGTCCTGGTAGCGATCGGCATCATTGCCCTGTTGGTGGGCGGTGGCCCGCTCTGGGGGGCGATTTCGGTGGGATTGGGTGCCCTGGTCGCCGCTGGCCTGTGGGGCCAAACCATGGGCAAGCCGGTGATGAATCCACGCATGTGGCGCCCGCTGTCGGGCATCATGGCGGCAGCCTTCCTCATTCAGCTGTTCGCCGTGTTCGCGCTGCATCCTCCCGGACCCGAACTGGCCTGGCTGCTGACCGGCGCCATCTTCTCCGTGCTGCCGGCCATCATGCTGTTCCAGTACGGCAAGCGCGACCAGGACGTGTGGGCCACGCCCGAGGAGCGCGAAGGCGGAAAGGTGCTCGAAGAGCTGCTCGCCGAGGGAAAGAATCTGTTCGTGGAAAAGCACGAAGCCGATCGCGAAGCGTCAGTGACCCTCACCAAGGCTGGCAACGAGTATCGCGCCAGCGTAGTGCGCCGCTACGGAGAACGGCAGGAGCGTTTCGAGGAGCGCTTCGCTTGCCCGTCGACGCTGGCTTTCTTCATCGAGAAGTTCACCTGCATCTCGGTCAACGACATCGCCAGCCAATACGGTGACGACGGTGCCGCAACCCCCTGAACGTTCCCCGTTCCCTCGTCCGTCCGGGCCTTGCCTCCGTCGGCGGTAAGATTACTGGCACTCAGGTCGGCTCGTGACGGGGGCTAGATCGATGCACGAGAGGCACGGAGCCGGCAGAGCGTCTGCCGGCCCCGTGCAGGCCGGCCAACGGACTGACTACACCGAAACGCCGAGATAGCGTCCTAGTGTCGCTTCGTCGGACATCGACTCACCATCGACGGTTTCGTGAACGATGCGACCCTCCGACATGAAATAGGCGCGGTCAGCCGCCAACGTCGCGGCCCTGACGTTCTGCTCGATCAGCAATACCGCCACTCCCTCGCGGCTGAGTTCCTTGAGGCTCAATGCGACATCCTCGACCACCGCAGGTGCCAACCCCTCGGTAGGCTCATCGAGTATCAGGCAGCCCGGGTTGGTGACCAGCGCCCGACCTATGGCCAACATGGAGCGCTCGCCCCCCGAGATCTGATCGCCATACGCCTTACGTCGACGTCCCAACGAGGGGAACAATTCGAAGACGCGGCTCGTCGACCAGTGTTCCCCAGTCGGTCCTTTGCGCGAGTTGAGCTGCAAATGCTCGTCGACGCTGAGCGACGGAAACAGTCGCCGCCCCTGAGGCACGTAACCCACTCCAAGACGCGCAATGCGGTACGGCGGCCAGCCGAGAACCGACTGGCCGAGCAGCTCCACCGAGCCTGTCGCCTGGGGCGGATCGAGCCCCATCAAGACTCTCGCCAGGGTGGTCTTGCCTACCCCGTTGCGGCCCATTACCGCTACGCACTCCTTGCCAACGTGCATGTCGAGGTCGTGCAGCGCCTGGCCAAGACCGTAATGGGCCTCGAGGCATTCGACGCGAATCATCGTTTCAGTCATTGGCACGCCCTAGGTAGATGTCACGCACACCCTCGTGGGCGGCGATTTCGTCAGGGCTACCCTCGGCGAACATCTCTCCTTGATGCAGCACGGAAATGCAATCGCTGAGGGCCAGCACCATCTCCATGTCGTGTTCGATCATCAGCAGGGTGACCTCCTGCGGCAAATCTTGCAGGAGGCCCTGCAGCACCTGGCGCTCGGCATGGGAAAGTCCGGCCGCGGGCTCGTCGAGCAGCAGCAGCCTCGGCTTGCGGGCCATCACCATGGCAAGCTCAAGCTGACGCAGGGTACCGTAGGAGAGGTTGGCCACCGACTCGTCGAGCACCGGCGTCAGTCCCAACTGGTCGGCAGTGGTCATCAGGTCATCGTCGAGCCTGGACTGCCAAGGCTGCCACAGCGATGGCAGGCGGCCGTCGCCCCGCGCCAGCGCCAGGTTCTCCCTGACCGTGACCGAAGGCACCAGCGTCGAGACTTGATAAGTGCGGCCCAGGCCCTCGAGGGTGCGCTGGATGACCGAATCGCCGGTGATCGCATTGCCGAAGAAGCGTATCGTCCCGCGGTCGGGCTTGAGCTCCCCGGCGATCATGTTGAACAGCGTGGTCTTCCCGGCACCGTTGACGCCGATCAGCCCACGCCGCTCACCGGGCATCACCTGTAGATGAACGTCGCTGGCCACCATCAGCGAGCCGAAGGACTTGGCAAGGCCGACGACCTCCAGCGCCGGCGCAGGATTCATCACGGAATGTCCGTCAGTCATAGTAAGGGTCCGAACAGTCGCCCGGGGGAAAGTCGCGGCTGTCGGGCTCGCCGGCCAGGTACTCTTCGGGGTCGAAGGGGCCGAACTGGCTGACGTCCGAATAGGTCTCGATGGGCACATTGACCAGCCGTCCGTCGACCTCCTGTACTTCGTTGATATAGATGTTCTGCACCGGGTTGCCGTAGTCGTCGAGATGGAAGGGGCCCCGCGGCGCATCGGGCATTTCGGACTCACGCAGCGCAGCGATCACCGCCTTGCGCTCCGCACCGTCGGCACTCTCGATGGCCTTCACCGCCATTTCGAAGGCCACGTAGCCGTGCTCTGCCGGCGCTAGCGGCATGGTGTCGTCTCCGTGCATCTCGCGAAAGGCGTCACGGAACGCCACGAAATTGTCGTTCTCGAGGCCTTCGGCATATTGCAATGCCGAGAGCCCGCCGAGGGCTGCCTCGCCCATCTCCGGCAGATCGCCTACGGCGAAGAAGTTGGACCCGCCCAGTAGCGGCATGCGTGCGTCCAGGCCAAAGTCATGGTACTGCTGGAAGAAGGCCAGACCGTCGCTGCCCGCGCCGTTGTAGAGCACGGCATCACCCTCCGGCAGAGTTGCCAGGATCGAGCTGTAGTCCGAGGTGCCGGTGGGATGCCAGATGCGCTCCACGGATTCGCCGCCGGCGCGACAGAACGTCTTCAGGAAGCCACCGGCCTGGTTGTAGGGAAAGGAGTAGTCCTGCCCGACCATGACGATTCGCTTGTGGCCTAGCTCTTCGGCCACGTACCGGCCGAAGGCAAACATCGGCTGCGCGCCGGTCCAGCCAGCCCGCACGACGTTCTCGACGCGGTTACGCATGGTGATGTCCTCAGGCGCCGAATAGGAGATCACCATTGGCATGCCAGAGCCCTGGGCCCACTCGAGCCCGGCTAGACCGGTGCCGCCCAGCACCGGGCCGATTACCAGATCGACATCGTCGCGCGACTCCATGGCCCGCAACCGGTCGACGGTGGTTTCGGCATCCCCTTGGGAGTCGTAGAACTCCACCTCGATATTCCTCTCATCCAGCCGATCCGAAAGCTGCTCCATGGCCAGCTCAACGCCCATGCGCTGCTGCTCGCCGAAGAACGAGAACACGCCGGTGGTAGGGCCGACCACCCCGATCCGAATGGTGTCGTCGGCCTGCAGCTGAGCGCCGCTGGCCAGTGTCAGGGCCGATACGCTCCCTAGCATGAGTGATTTGGCGTACTTCATGACTCGTCTCCACGGTTTGTTGTTGTCACTGAAGCCAGTGGCTTCGACTTGCGCTTGAATCGCTGCTCCAGTACATCCGCCAGCCCACGCGGCATCAGCAGGATGGAGAGCAGCAAGACCAGACCGATCACCATCATGTGACGGTCGGTGTACTGAGCTACCAGGGACTCCAGGGCGATCAGAATGGCTACGCCCAAAGCGGGACCCCACAGGCTGCGATAGCCACCCAGTACCGCCGCGGTCAGTACCCAGACGGCGTGTCCCAGGCCCAGCGGGGAGGGCGACATGATGCCCATGTCGTAGACCAGAAAGACGCCCGCTACCCCAGAGATCGTGCCGGCCAGCACGAAGGCGACGAAGCGAGCCAGATAGACGGGGTGGCCGAGGGCGCGCATGCGCTGTTCGTTCTCCTGAATGCCCAGCAGCAGCAACCCGAAAGGCGAGCGATACAGACGCCATACGGCAAGAAAGACAGCTAGCGTGGTTACGGCGACCAAGGCGTAGAACACCCGGGTGTCGTTGAGATCGAGCCCGCCGTAGGTGGGCAGGCGCACCCCGGCGATACCGTTGTAGCCGCCGGTGACATCGACCCACTGGAATGACAGCGCCCACACCATTTGCCCCAGCGCCAGCGTCAGCATCAGGAAGCTCACTTGGCGCGAGCGCACGGTCAGCAAGCCGAAGACGACGGCGCTGAGCGTGGTGAACAGCAGTGCCAGCATGACTACCAGCGGAAAGGGCAGACCGAAGCGCACGCCCAGAATGGCGATGGTGTAACCGCTGATACCGGCGAAGGTGGTCTGACACAGGGAGAACCAGCCCAGCCGACCCGCCAGCAGCGAGAAGCTCAGCGCCGCCAGGGCATAGATCATGGCTCGGTTGGCCTGGGCAACGGCATAGTCGCCCATCAGCAGCGGCCAGGCCACGAGCGCGGCGAGAACCGCGAGAATCAGCAGGCGTTCACGTTTCATGCGGCCCTCCCGTACAGCCCCTGGGGCCGGAAGACCAAGATCAGGGTCATGGGCAGGAACAGGAAGAACAGCGCGAATTGCGGCAGGTAGCCAGTGGCGAAGCTGGAAACCATACCGGTGATCAAGGCCCCTATCGCAGCGCCCTTGAGCGAGCCCATGCCACCGATGATGATCACCACCAACGAGAGCATCAGAACCCTTACGTCCAGCCCCTGGTTCAGCGACATGTAGGAGGTACCGATCACGCCGGCCACGCCGGCCAGGAAACTGGCCACGGCGAAGACGCCCCCGAACAGCCGCGATACGTTGATGCCCTGGGCCATGGCGGTTTCTCGATCGTCGACCCCGGCACGGATGGCGGCTCCGATACGGGTATAGGTCATCACCAACCACAGGGCGATGCCCAGCATCACGGCGAAGGCCATGATCAACACTCGGAAAAAGGGATACATCATGACGCCAAGGTCCACCGGCGCTCGCAGCTCTCGCGGCAATGGCAGGCTCACCGGCTTACCGCCGTAGACCACCAGCAGTGCATCGGCAATCACCAGCCCCACGGCGATGGTCAGCAGCGCCTCGGAAAGATCCAAACCGCGTACGCGCTGCAACAGGAAGCGCTCCATCAGCAGCCCTCCCACCAGAGCGATACCACCCCCGGTGAGAATGCCCAGCGCCAGGCTTCCCGTCTTGTCGATGACCTGGACTCCGACGTATCCGCCCAGCAGGTAGAAGGCACCATGGGCCAGGTTGACCACCCGCATCAGCCCGAAGGCCAGGGTCAGACCGCTGGCCATGATGAACAGCAGCGCCGCCATGGTCAGGCCGTTGAGGGTCAGAAAGTAGAAGGTATTCATTCCCATACCTCCCCGCTGATCGAGCATGGCGTTGCCATCGCCGGAGTGCCTTTGTTGTCGTTGAAGCACATGGCGGTTCAGCCTCGGCGAATGTTCTTGAAAGCCCGGGTCTGCTCCGTCAGAGCACGCTCGGTGGGCAGGCGCTCCATGCTCGAGGCACCATAGAAGCCGTGACACTGCGGACAGCGCGCCAGAACGTACTCGGCGTCATCGGGATCGGCGATGGGGCCGCCGTGGCAGAGCACGATGACGTCATCACGCACCGCGCTGGCCGCTGCCGCCCACTGGTTGATGGCTTCCACGCAGTCATCCAGGCTCATGGCAGTCTCGGCCCCAATGCTGCCCCCGGTCGTCAACCCCATGTGGCAGACGATGATGTCAGCACCAGCCTCGGTCATGGCGCGAGCATCCTCGCTGCTGAAGACGTAGGGCGTGGTGAGAAGGCCCGCCTCACGCGCCTGGCGGACCATCTCCACCTCCAGGGCGTAGCTCATGCCGGTCTCTTCCAGATTGGCGCGGAAGGTACCGTCGATCAGCCCTACGGTGGGGAAGTTCTGTACGCCGGCAAAGCCCATTGCCTTGAGCTCGGCGAGAAACGGTTCCATGAACACGAAGGGGTCGGTGCCGCAGACGCCTGCCAGAACCGGAGTCTTGCGAGTGACGGGGAGAACCTCGCGGGCCATCTCCTTGACGATCTCGTTGGCATTCCCATAGGGCATGATCCCGGCGAGCGAGCCACGCCCCGCCATGCGGTAGCGGCCCGAGTTGTAGATCACGATCAGATCGATACCGCCGGCCTCCTCGCACTTGGCCGACAGGCCGGTGCCCGCACCACCGCCCACGATGGGTTCGCCTCGCGCCACCATGGCCTGGAACTGCGCCATCAATTCTTCTCGGTTCCACGTTTTCAATTGGGCCTCCTCGGGTCATTTGCCATGACATCCCGAAAGTGCTCGACCAGGGCGGTGGCAAACTCGGGGTCATGGAACGGCTGGTCAGGCGCATCGAGCAGCGACACGCCGCCTTCCGGCATCAGAAAGCGCACCGGACCGGCGCAGCGATTGAGCTTCTCGCCGATCCAACGGCCCATGCGCGCGTTCTCCTCCGCAGTAGTGCGCATCAGCGTGACTTGGGGGTTGTGCTCGTGGAACAGGCGCTCGCGGTAGCACTCGGGCACGCTCTCCCGGCCGCCGAAGTTGACCATGTCCAGTGCTCCGCAGGAGCCCACATAGGGCACCCCGGTACGCGCTACGACGTCCAGACGCCCTTCACCGGCGCTGAATACGCCGCCCATGAATAGGTCGCAGATTTCAGTGGTGGTGATATCCAGCAAGCCGGCGACCATGCCGCTTTCCGCGAGTTTTTCCATCGACTGCCCACCGGTCCCGGTAGCGTGGAAGACAAGGCAGTCGTAGTCGTCTTCCAGGGTCCGGGATACCTGGCCGACGCAGTCGGTGGTCACACCGAACATGCTCAGCCCGATAGCGGGCTTGCCGTCATCCACCTCGGGTATGCGCCCCTGGAGCATGCCGGCCAGAGCGTTGGCAGCGTTGCCGAGAACCCGCCGCGAGATCCGGTTGATGCCAGCCACGTCGGTGACCGAGTAGATCATGGCAATGTCGCTGGGCCCGACATAAGGCGCGACATTGCCGGAGGCGACCGTCGAAACCATGACCTTGGGCACACCGATGTCCAGGTCGCGCATTGCCGGAGTGATCAGGGCCGTGCCTCCCGAGCCTCCCAACCCGATGACGCCCCCCAGGTCGTCGCGACTCGCCAGCAGTCGACGCAACGCCTCGGCCATGGCCGACACTGCTCGTCCGCGAACGTTTACGAAGACCTCTTCGGGACCATCGGGATGACTGGCGGCCACATCGACGGCGCGAATGTCGGCAGTGTCGTTGTCCTCGCCTCGCGTACTGACGTCGACGACGACGGTATCCAGGCCCGCCGCCTGTAGCAGACTTCTCACATAGCGCAGTTCGGCGGCTTTCGTGTCGCAGGTGCCAATGATGTAAGCTTTGAAGCCCATGGCGTGTCTCCCGTTCGGCCGCCCCGTCGTACGCAGCGGTCTCATTGTTCTGGCATAGCGTTGCAGTAAACGTGCCAAGTAAGAAATCACGCCAAACGGCGGGTTAAGGACCCAGGACGACCGGAAGCCTGGGTAATATTGGGAACCCGCTACCCAAGATTGCTCACAATGACTCATCGAGGTCGCCATGCCCCCTTCCTCTCGAGCCGAGCCTGGCTACCTGGTGGCCAGCCTCGAAGCGGTGCCGAACGACGCAGACGCTCCCCGCCTGCTGAGTCCCGTGACCGCTCGGCTTCCCGCGCCCTTGTCCGATCTCGCCTGCAGCCTGCCCATCGGCGATGCCAATGGCGAACTGCTGGAAGCGTTACACGGCGACATCGCTTTTCCCGAGCGGGGCTTTGCCGGTGTGCTGGCCATCGACCCCTTTCGCCTGGCGGACGACCTGCTCGAGATGCTGTCCCAGCGAGGCTGCCGGCGGGTGGCCAACTGGCCCTCCACCGCACTGCTCGGCGGAACGCTAGGGGAGTCACTGGCGCATTCTGGGCTCGGTTACGACGAGGAGATGGCCTTCCTGGCGCGCGCACGCCAGCACGGCTTTCACACCATGGCGACAATCGCCAGAGAGGAGCAGCTGTCTCCGGCACTGGCAGCGGGGCCATCGCAACTTCTCATGGCAGTCCCACCGGAGGCCGCCGAAACGCAGCCGGACAAGGCCAGGGCTGGGCTGTTGGCCCTGATGGAGAGAGTTCGGGAGGCCGGGTATTCCCCCTGGCTCTACGAACATGACGAAGTGAAAGCCCTGACGGCGTCACTCCATCCCTGGGTCGAGGCGGTGATACGCCATCCCGGCATGCTGGAGCGGCAGGGTTAGAGAAGCCCGTAGCGTCGCATCTTGTTATAAAGGGTCTTGCGCGCCAGCCCCAGTTCCGCCGCCGTGGCCTGGCGGCGGAAACGGTTGCGCCGCAGCGCATCGAGAATCCATTCTCGCTCGTTTTCGGGCAACGCCGCACTATCCGAGCCAGACTCCGCATCGGCACCGCGCACATTACGCGCGGGCATGCAGGTGTCCAGCAGCGGCAGGTCGTTCACGGTGACTACGTCTCGCTCGCACATCACCACGGCGCGCTCCAGCACGTTGCGCAACTCGCGAACGTTGCCGGGCCACGGGTGCTGCATGAGCACGCGATAGGCAGAGGCATCCATCTCGCGCACGTGTGGATTTACCTCCTTGGCGATCCGCGGCAGCAGATGACGCACCAGCAAGGGAATGTCCTCGATGCGTTCGCGCAGGGGCGGCAATCGTATCTCCACCGTATTCAGGCGGTAGAGCAAGTCCTCGCGGAAGCGGCCATCGGCGACCATGTCGCGCAGTGACCGATTGGTGGCACAGATCAGACGCGCATCGGTATGCCGTGGGCTGTTGCTGCCCAGGCGCTCGAAGGAGCCATCCTCGAGTACCCGCAGCAGCTTGGCCTGCAGGGAGAGTTCCAGGTCGCCGATCTCATCGAGCATAAGAGAGGTGCCATGGGCCTGTTCGAAGCGCCCTATGCGGGCCTTGAGGGCGCCGGTGAAGGCGCCGGCCTCGTGACCGAAGAGTTCGCTCTCGAGCAGCTCGCGAGGAATCGCCGCGCAGTTGACGGCCACCATGCGCTGATGACGGCGAGGGCTGCTGAGATGGATGGCACGCGCGACCAACTCCTTGCCGGTGCCGTTCTCGCCGGTCACCAACACCGAGATGTCGCTATTGGCCACCTTGCGGATCATCTGCACGACGTCAGTAATGACGGCGGAGCGGCCGATCAGGCCGAACTCGTGGCCATCCCCCAGCCATTCGCTCTTGAGGTTGTGCAGACGGTTCTGCAACTGAGCTACCGCCTTGTAGGCGGAAGTCGTCTCGGCTACCGCGGCTTCCAATGGAATGCGGTCGATGGTCGACCCGCCGATGTAGCCATTGGCCCCGGAGATCTCGGCAACCTTCTTGGCTTCGTCGGGGTTGGTGATGGGGCCGCCCTCGACGGTACACAGCAACCGCGGATGCCGGGCGCGCACCGCCTCGCATATGACGCGAGCATGCTCCGCCGCTTCGTCCAGGCTATAGCGACTGGGTACGCCGCTGGCACCGCCGGCGTTCCAGCCGTAGTTGATGCACAGCATATCGACGCCGGCATCCGCCATCATCGCCGCTTCCGCCAGTTCGCGCACGTAGCCGCACGTCCGCAGGCCGGCCTTCCGAGCCAGCTGCAACAGGCGCACCTCACGCGCCAGGCCGACGCCATTGGCCTCGAGACGAGCGCGCAACGCGCCGTCGAAGTGAACCACGGTGGGGAAATTGCAAATGCCTTGGAAACCCGCGTCGCTGACCTGCTGGACGAGCGTCTCCAGATCGCCATCGGGGTCGAAGACGCAGGCGCCGAAATACACCGGCAGCGCCACCCGCGTCAAAATCTCGGCACGTGAAAAGCTCATCACGGCGCGATTGTTGTCGGCCAGCGGCAACATGCAGGCGATCGACGGTCCGCCCTGCACCCGCAGCCGACCGGCGTTGAGCGCCAGCAGGAAGTCCGCCCCTCCGTGGGCGGCCGCCTTGGCCGTCATGCCGGTGCCGATGGCAGCCCCCACGAGGAAGCGACGATTGTCGAGTGTCGATGCCTGGGCCATGGCCGCATTAGAGCCCGTGTTCGGCATCATCACAAGGCCGGAAACGGCAGACCGGTCAACGCGACGGCATCCCCTCGCCGCGGGCGAACCAGCTTTCCAGGATCAGCACCGCGGCGATGCCGTCGACCCCCTGGTCGCGGTAGTTGCCGCGGTGCCCTGCCTCGCGGGCGATCGACTTGGCCTCGCGGGTCGAGCCGTGCTCGTCGACCCACTCGCAGGGAACGCCGTAGCGGCCGAACAGCCGCTTGCCGAACTTGCGCGCGCGCCGGCTCATCTCCGATTCGCTGCCATCGGCGTGCAGCGGCAACCCCACCACGAACAGCGCCGGCTGCCACTCTTCCACCAGCCGCGCGACGAGATTCCAGTCGGGAATGCCGTCGCGGGCCGGCAGCGGCTCGAGCTCGCGGGCGCGGCCCACCAGCTCGTTGCCCACCGCCACGCCGATGCGCCGCGTGCCGAAGTCGAACGCCAGCACCAGACGCTGTCCGGCTTCGCGCATCAGCTGTGCCCGGCCTCGCGGGTCATCAGGCTCAGGTCGACGCCGAGGATGCCAGCAGCGGCGGAGAGACGCTGCTCGGCCGGCACCTCGAAGAGGATCTCGGGACGCCCCTCCACGGTGAGCCAGGCGTTTTCCTTGAGTTCGTGCTCGAGCTGTCCGGCTTCCCAGCCGGCACAACCCAGACAGATCAGGAACTGCTCGGGACCGCGCCCCTGGGCCAGCGCCTGGAGCATGTCCATGGAGGTGGTGAGGGCGATCTCCTCGGAGACCTGGATGCTGGAATCCCAGGCATCGCTGTCGCCGCGATGCAGGATGAAGCCACGATCCTTGTGAGTCGGCCCGCCATAGTAGACCGGCGCATTGCGGTGCGGGCTCTCCTCTCCCCCCAGTTCGAGCTGCTCGAACAGGGCATCCAGCGTGATGTCCAACGGGCGGTTGACGATCACGCCCATGGTGCCGTTCTCGTCGTGATCGCAAAGGTAGCTGAGGGTGCCGGCGAAGTTGGGATCTTCGAGATGCGGCATCGCCAGCAGGAAGTGGTCTTTCAAGCTTTGCATGGGACTCCCGGGCGGCGGGTCAGGGGCCCTGCCGCACGCCGTAGTGATTGCCTTGGCCGAACCGCCAGACGCGGGTGATGGAAAGACTGTCCAGCGCGCCCATGTCGCCGTCGAAGGGGCGATAGGGGCCAGCGCCGTGCACGGTCTCCAGCGCTGCCCGGTCGAGTTCGGCATGTCCCGAGGATTGTACCACCTCTGTCTGGCGTAGCTCGCCATCACGACCGATCACTACGCGAATGCGCAGCTGGCCATGCAGCTCGGGCGGCGCCGGGTGAACGCGGTTGCCGTAGGCCTCGATTCGTCGAGTCCAGTCGTCGATGTAGCGCGCCTCGGCGGCTTGCTGGGCCGCTTGGCGGGAGCTCTCTCCGCTGAAACCCGCCACCTCGAGCGAGCGCCCCTGCTCACGCCGGCTGCTTGCAGCCTCGGCCATCGAGTCGCGCCCTACCGCGGAATCGGCGCTGGCCGCAGTGGGCGAAGGGCTAACTGCCCCTGGCGCATCCTGGTGCGCTTCGGCGGCACGCTCCGACGTCGTGGGAAAAACGGCGGGGTCGCTGGCATCGAGGGTAGCGAGCGCCTCCCGGGCGCGCTGGCGCGACGCGGTTGGCTGGGTGGGCGGAAGCGCGGCCTCGCGGCGGGGTTGCCGGGTCTGGGTCAGCGCCCGCGCTTCAGCGGGATCCGAGGTATCCGGCTGGCCGGCGGCACGTTGATTCTGCTCGGCAATGGCGGCTGCTTCCACCGGCGCCGACGAAGCCCGTGTCACCAGCACCACGTCCAGGCTGGTGGCGGGCGGCGATGAAGCGCCGAAGGGCAGGCCCGCCACGCTACCCAGCAACGCCAGGTGCAGCAGCACGGCGATCGACAATGCCAGCCAGCGCCGGTAGGGCCGCGTGACCGGCGCGTAGTGGATGGGGTCGCTGAGTGCCGCCGGCATGTCGAGCGCCGCCTAGACGCTGCGCCGCGTGGCCAGCCTACGCACGATGGCCTCCATCAGCAGGCCGGCGATGTCGGTACCCCGCTGGTCGTCGATCTCGCGCACGCAGGTGGGGCTGGTCACGTTGATTTCGGTAATGTAGTCGCCGATGACGTCGAGGCCCACGAACAGTAGCCCCTTGTCGCGGATCATCGGCTGCACCTGAGCGATCAGCCAGCGGTCGCGGTCGGTGAGCTCACGGCTCATGCCCTGGCCACCGGCCGCCAGGTTGCCGCGCGTCTCGCCGGCCATGGGCACCCGTGCGAGCCCGAAGGGCACCGGCTCGCCGTCCACCAGCAGAATGCGCGTATCGCCGTCGCGGATCTCGGGGATGTAGCGCTGAGCCATGATCTGGCGTCGGCCGCGCTCGGTCAGCAGCTCGATGATGGCACCGAGATTGCGACCCTCGGGCTGGACGTGGAAGATCCCGCTGCCTCCCATGCCGTCCAGCGGCTTGAGGATGACGTCGCCATGCTCGGCATGGAAGGCGCGCAATACCGACTCGCGGCAGGTGACCACCGTCGGCGTGCAGCAGTGCGGGAACTGCTGGGCGAACAGCTTCTCGTTGCACTCGAGCAGCGCCCGGGTGGGGTTGACCACCAGCACCCCCTCACGCTCGGCGAAGCCCAGCAGGTGCACGGCGTTGAGAAAGTGATCGTCCACCGGCGGATCCTGGCGCATCAGGATGACGTCGAGCTCGGCCAGCGGACGCGTCTCCGGCTCGCCCAAGGCGTACCAGCGCGCCGGGTCGCGAAACGCCTCGAGCTCACGTCGCCGGCCGAAGGCACGGCCATCGCGCAGAAAGAGGTCTTCCGGCTCCAGGTAGTGCAGCGTCCAGCCGCGCGCCTGGGCCGCCCACAGCATGGCCAGGGTGGTGTCCTTCTTGTAGGCGAGGTCGGCGATGGGATCCATCACCACCCCGACGTGGAGGGCGCGTTCGCTCATGATCGGTATCCGGTCGAATCAGTGGTCAGACGCAGTATGCCCGAGCCCCCTGGCGACACCAAGGCAGCCAGGGCACCTTTCGGGACTATCGCCGCTAGCCTATACGGTGCACAGATATCGGGGCTGACTCCGGGTGACAGGCCTGCGCGGAGGCGCTGTAAACCCCTCCCTGGGCGCTACCGACGCCATCCCTGGCATCGGACCTCCGCTGCGCCTGCCCCCGGCGCCCCTCGCGCAGGCTAGCCGCGATTGCCCACGCTACTCCCTGCCGGGCACCAGGCGAATGCCGCTCGCTTCGATGGTGATGCGCTGCTGTTTGTAGAGCCGCCCAATGGCCTGCTTGAAGGCACTCTTGCTCACTCCCAGGCGCGCTTTTATCTCGTGCGCTGGACTCTTGTCCGCCAGAGGCAAGTACCCACCGCTTTTGCGTAGCGCCTCGAGTACCCGCTCGCCCACCGCATCGAGGCGCGCTTCTCCGGGCGGCAGCAACGAGAGATCCAGCCGCCCATCGTCGCGCACACGTTTGACGAAGCCGGCGAGACGCTGACCACGACGCACCGGCCGGGTCACATCGTCGCGATAGAGCAGTCCCCAGAAGCGGTGATCGACCACCGCCTTGACCCCCAGGTCGGTGTGATCGGCGATCACCAGTTCGACCTCGTCGCCCGGCGCCAGACCCACTGCCGCATCCTGCACGAAGCGGTCGAGCTTTTGCGAGGCCACCGGCCGCCCCTGCTGGTCCTCGTAGATGCGCACCAGCACCCGCTTGCCCGGGGTGGGGCGAAAGTGCTGCTCGCCGAAGGGCAGCAGCAGGTCGCGGGGATGGCCCCAGTCGAGGAAGGCGCCGGTGTCGTTGACCGTGACCACCTCGAGGTAGGCGACCTCGCCGACCCGGGCCTTCGGCGTGCGAGCGCGACGGGCACCGGAAGTCGTCGCGCGGGAAGATCGCGGATCTCGTGAATCGGGCATGGCAGCGGCTCCATCGGCAGAGAGAAGGGGCGGTGACGTTCAAAGGTCGCCGAAACGGTGCTGCAACAGGGACAATGCCACCACGGGGGCCGTTTCGGTGCGCAGGATGCGCGGCCCCAGGCCCAGCGGCACGAAACCCTCGCCTTGGGCGGCCTCGACCTCGCTTTCGGCCAGGCCTCCTTCGGGGCCGATCAGCAGGGCGACGGCGGCGGGAATCTCGCTGCGTTCGAGCGCTCCTCCGCCGCCGGGATGCAGCACCAGACGCAGCGCTTCGTGGCGGCCAGCCAGCCACTCGGCGAGTTCGACGGGCGGGTGAACGCGGGGTACCACGGCACGGCCGCACTGCTCGCAGGCACTGCCCGCCACCGCCTGCCAGTGGGTGAGCTTTCTGGCGGCGCGGTCACCCTTGAGACGCACGTCGCCATGCTCGGTATACAGTGGCGTGATGGCGGCCACCCCCAACTCCACGGCCTTTTGTATGGCGTAGTCCATGCGATCGCCCTTGGCGATCGCCTGGCCCAGATGAACGGCCAGCGGCGATTCGCCACGGCCCGCTTCGACGGTCTCGATGCGCGCCACCACCTGCTTGCGGCCGGCTTCGACGAGCACGCCACGCGCCTCGCGGCCCGCGCCATCGAACAGGGTCAGCGGTGCGCCCGGCCCCAGGCGCAGCACCCGCGCCACATGACGGGCAGGGCCTTCCGGCAGAACGACGTCGCCGCCGATGCGATAATCGGCGGCGACGTGGATGCGCGGGGCTTTCGATGCCACGGCTCGACCGCCGTTACTGGGTGGTCTGCCCGCCGGCATCCTGCTGGGCCTGCTCGGCTGCGCGTTTCTTCTTCTGGGCGTAGATCGCCTCGAAGTTGACCGGTGCCAGCATCAGCGGAGGGAAGCCGCCGCGATTGACCAGGTTGTCGATGCACTCGCGGGCATAGGGGAACAGCATGTTGGGGCAGAAAGCACCCAGGGTGTGCTCGAGCTGCGAGCCCTCGATGCCGCTGATGCGGAACAGGCCGGCCTGCTCGATCTCGGCGAGGAATGAGGTGGTGCCCTCTTCGCTATGAGTGACCTGGGCAGTGACCTTGAGCGTGACCTCGTAGAGATCGTCGCCGACTTTCTGGCTCGATGAGTTGAGGTCCACGCCGACCTTGGGCTTGAACGGCTGCTGGAAGACCGCCGGGGAGTTGGGCGCCTCGAAGGAGATATCCTTGACGTAGACGCGCTGTACGGCGAACTGCAGCTGCTGCTGGTTCTGCTGGCCGGCGGCCTGGCTATCGCCACCGCCGTTCTGGCTGTTCTCTTCCGCCATGGGAAAGGTCCTTTGCGTCGCTGGAATGAGTTATTTCTTGACCACCGGCAGGCCATCCGCCTGCCACTGCGCCATGCCGCCCTTGAGCTTGAAGACTCGCGGAAAGTCGGCCTTGGTGAGCTTGGCCACGGTAACGCCGGAGCTCTGCCCACTCTTGCACACCACGATGATCGGCTTGTCCTTGACCTTTTCGAGCTCGTTCATGCGGTCGTCGATGCGGCTCTGGGGGATGTTGCGCGCCCCGGCGATGTGGCCGGCCTTGAAGTCGCCAGCCTCGCGGGTATCCACCACCACCGCATCCTCGCGGTTGATCAGCTGCGTTGCTTGGCTGGCCGTCACGCCGCTGGAGGAGGCGTTGCGGGCCTCGTAGAAGATCCACGCCGCCAGCACCATCAGGAAAGCGGCTACCAACAGCGGGTGATTCTGCACGAATTCGAACAGCTGATCGATCATGGGTCCGGGACACTCCGGGTCGGGTACACGGTTGAGCAAACTGGGCGGCGCCCAGTATACACGAATGGGCGCGAGGCTCGCTGCCGTCGCCATGACGGCCAAGCGTGCCGTACGTTATGATGCCGCAAGCCGATGCAAGTCGCGACCCCGTCGCCGAGACCGATGGCCGGTCGTGCCGAGACCACCACGAGGCCTTCCCGACATGACGACCGCTTCTCCTTCCGCCGCCCCGCGCCCCGTGGCGCTGATCATTCTGGACGGCTACGGCCACAACCCCGACCGCGCCAGCAACGCCGTCGCCGCCGCGCGCACCCCGACCCTCGACCGCCTGTGGGCCGAGCGACCGCACACTCTGATTCACACCGACGGCCGCCACGTAGGCCTGCCCGACGGCCAGATGGGCAACTCCGAGGTCGGCCACATGAACCTGGGTGCCGGACGCATCGTCTACCAGGACTTCACGCGCATCACCAAGGCGGTGGAAGAGGGCGAACTCGACACCATCGCTACGCTCACCGACCCCATCGATACCGCCGTGGCAGCGGGCAAGGCCGTGCACCTGCTGGGCCTGCTCTCGCCCGGCGGGGTGCATAGCCACGAAGACCACATCCTGGCCATGGCCGAGCTGGCCGCACGGCGGGGCGCCAAGCGCATCTACGTGCACGCCTTCCTCGACGGCCGCGACACCGCACCCAAGAGCGCCAACGCCTCGCTGGAACGCACCGAAGCGCGACTCGCCGAACTGGTCGGTGCGGACAACGGCCGGGTCGTCTCGCTGATCGGTCGCTACTATGCCATGGATCGCGACAACCGCTGGGAGCGCATCGAGAAGGCCTACCGCCTGCTCACCGAAGGCGAGGGCGATTTCACCGCAACAAGCGCCAAAGCCGGGCTCGAGGCTGCCTACGATCGCGGCGAAAGCGACGAGTTCGTCGCCGCCACGGCCATCCATGACGGGAGTGGGCCAGTCACCATTGGCGACGGCGACGCCGCCTTCTTCATGAACTTCCGCGCCGACCGTGCCCGGGAGCTGACCCGCGCCTTCGTCGAGGACGACTTTTCCGGTTTCGAACGCCGCCAACGCCCCTCGCTTGCCGGCGGCAGCCTGGTCACGCTGACCCAGTATGCCGCGGACATTCCCGCTCCGGCCGCCTTTCCGCCCGTGGCGCTGCACAACACCCTCGGCGAGGTGATGGAGAGCCGTGGCCTGACCCAACTGCGTATCGCCGAAACCGAGAAGTACGCCCACGTCACCTTCTTCTTCTCCGGCGGACGTGAAGCGGAGTACCGCGGTGAAACCCGAATCCTGGTTCCCTCGCCCAAGGACGTGCGCACCTATGACGAAAAGCCCGAGATGAGCGCCGTCGAGGTCACCGACCGGCTGGTCGAGGCCATCGACGGCGGGACCTTCGATCTCGTGGTGTGCAACTACGCCAACGGCGACATGGTCGGCCATACCGGCGACTTCGACGCCGCCGTCAAGGCCATCGAGGCAGTGGATGCCTGCGTGGCACGCGTCGTGGAAGCCATCGAGCGCGTCGGCGGCGCCTGCCTGGTCACCGCCGACCACGGCAACGCCGAGCAGATGGTCCACCCCGAGACCGGCGCTCCCCAGACGGCTCACACCACCTTTCCGGTGCCGCTGATCTACGTGGGAGCACAACCGCTGCGCCTGCTCGACGATGGCCGCCTGTGCGACATCGCTCCAACCCTGTTGACCCTGATGGCACAGCCGATACCCGAGGAAATGTCTGGCCGGGTACTGGTCGAGCCGGTGGCCTGAGCGCGGCGCGCGCCGTCCATGATCCGAGGGTTCGTTCGACTCTCCGTCTTCGCGCTTGCCGTGGCATCGTCCCAGCTGCTCGCCCAGCCCAGCGAGCGCGAGGCACGCGAGCGCCTCGACGCGATCGGCACGGCCATCGAGTCGGCCAGCCAGCGCCTCGCCACCACCCGCGAAGCCCAGGATGAGGCCACCCAGGCGTTGCGCGACGTGGAGACGGCGCTGGCCGAGACCCATCGCCGCCTCGATGCCATCCAGGCCGAGCGTCGCGAGGTCGATGCACAGCTCGCCGAGCTGGAGTCTGCCCGCGACGACCTCCAGGCCGAACGCAGCGACCAGGTCGAGGCGCTGCGTGCCCAGCTCGACGCCCTCTATCGCCTGGGTCGGACGCCTCAGCTCAAGCTGCTGCTCAACCAGGACGATCCGGCGCGGCTCGACCGTCTGCAAACCTATCTCAATAGCCTGGCCGAGGCGCGCCATGCGCGACTCGACGCCATCGCCCAACTCGATGCCGAGCTCGACGCCAACCAGCGTGAGCGGCGCCAACAGCGTCAGCGGCTCGACGCCCTGGCCGACTCCCTCGCCGAGCGCAGCGCCGAACTGGCCGATCAGGTCGCCGAACGCGAGCGGTTGGTCGCAGCGTTGGCAGCGCGCCACGGCAGCGAGCGAGCTCGCCTGGCCCAGCTCGAGCAGGACCGTGAAGCCGCCGAGCAGCGCCTCGAGGCCATTCGTCAGGAGCTGGCCCGGCTCGATAGCCCGCCCCCCTCCACGGCCATCGAGCGCACCCAGGGCGAACTGCCGTGGCCGGTGGAAGGGGAGCTCGCCGCCACGTTCGGCAATGGCGACGGCGTGCATCGCAACGGCTTGCTGATTCGCACCGCGGAAGGCACCCCTGTCACGGCCGTGCACGCGGGGCGGGTGGTCTTCGCCGAATGGATGCGCGGCTTCGGCAACCTGGTGATCGTCGATCACGGCGATCAGGTGATGACGCTCTACGCGCACCTGCAGCACTTCGAGACCGAGGTCGGCCGGGCGCTGTCGCGGGGCGACCCTCTAGGCGCGGTCGGCGTGAGCGGTGGCCAGCGCCAGCCCGGGCTCTACTTCGAAGTCCGCCGGCAGGGCAAGCCAATCGACCCCGAGGCATGGATCGCCCAGCGCTAGACACCGCCCCTTTCACAAGCACCAGAGCGCGGGCTATGCTGGACTGCCCTGCCTCCTGACTTTGCGGAGTTCGCATGCTGTCACCTCTCGTTCACGTCGGCCGAGTCTTGCAACATCCCCATTGGATGCTGTCGGCGGTTCTGCTGGCGTTCTGCCTGGTTCCCCTGCCACTCGCGGCGCAGGCCACGTCGGACGACATGCCGGCAGTGGACGAGCTGCCGGTCGAAGACGTCCAGACCTTTGCCGAAGTCTTCGAGCGCATCAAGCGGGCCTACGTCGAGGAAGTCGACGACCGCACCCTGCTACGCAACGCCATGCGCGGCATGCTCAACGAACTGGACCCGCACTCCGCCTATCTCGACCGTGAGGAGTTCGAGAGCCTGCGCGAGTCGACCCAGGGCGAATTCGGCGGTGTGGGCATCGAAGTCGGCATGCAGGATGGTCAGTTGACCATCATCGCCCCCATCGACGACACGCCGGCCTCCCGTGCCGGCCTGCAGTCTCGCGACGTCATCCTGCGCATCGACGACACGCCCACCGAGTCGCTGTCGCTGCAGGAGGCGGTGACCCTGATGCGCGGCGAACCGGGTAGCGACATCACCATCACCATCCTGCGCCGCGGCGAGGAGTCCCCGCGGCGGGTCACCATCACCCGCGAGATCATCCGCACCGAGAGCGTCAAGCACGAGCTGCTGGAAGAGGGCTTCGGCTACTTGCGGGTGAGCCAGTTCCAGAGCCGCACCGGAGAGCAGGTCGTGGGCGCGCTGGAGGAATTGACGGCCGAAGGACCTCTCGACGGCCTGGTGCTCGACCTGCGCAACAACCCGGGCGGCGTGCTGCAGGCCGCCGTCGACGTCGCCGACGCCTTCCTGGAAGAGGGGTTGATCGTCTATACGGAAGGGCGGTTGCCCGATACGGAAATGCGTTTCTCCGCCAAGCGCGAGACGGCCGCCCCCGACGTGCCGCTGGTGGTGCTGATCAACGGCGGCAGCGCGTCAGCGGCCGAGATCGTCGCCGGCGCCCTGCAGGACCAGCGTCGCGCCGTGGTGATGGGCACCGAGAGCTTCGGCAAGGGTTCGGTACAGCAGATCATGCCGCTGGGCAACGGCGAGGGTCTCAAGCTGACCACCGCTCTCTACTTCACCCCCGAGGGGCGCTCCATCCAGGCCCAGGGCATCGAGCCCGATGTCGACGTGGTGCGCGGACGACTGGAAGTGGCCGAAGGCCAGGACATCGGCGTACGCGAAGTCGACTTGGAAGGCCACCTGCGCTCCCGCAACGAACCTCGTGAACGCAGCGAGATGAGCGAGCGGCTACGCGAGGACTACCAGCTCGCCGAAGCGCTCAATCTGCTCAAGGCACTCAACGTGGTGGGTCAGCGCAACCAGCGCGATTAGCGGCACGACCGGGGCAGCCGCCCCCGCTCGCCGATCGCCTGGCGCATCAGCAACCGCTTGACCGACACCAGGCGGTCGACGCCGGAAAGCCCCAGGTTGCGCGCCACCGTCAATGCCGGATGGCGAGCGCCGAACAGCAGCCGGAAGCCGTCCATCAGCGCCAGCATGGCGGCATTGTCGCCGCGCCGTCTTCGCGCGTAGCGGGCCAGTGCGCTGGCTTCACCCGGCGGCATGCCGCGCTGCCGCGCCGCGAGCACTTCCTCGGCGAGCACCGCCGCATCCATCAGCCCCAGATTCACCCCCTGGCCGGCCAACGGATGAATGGTGTGGGCGGCATCTCCCACCAGGGCGAAGCCCGGTGCCACGTAGCGTTCGGCATGGCGCTGGGTGAGTGGTACTGCCAAGGCTTCGTCCGCCACGCTCACCGCACCGAGTTCTGCGGCGAAGGCCGAGGTCAGCGCCTCGCCCAGCGCCTTCGGCGACAGAGCGACCAGCCGCTCGGCTTCGTCCGGTGTCGTGGACCACACGATGGAGCACAAACGGTCGTCACCCTCCACCGTCAGTGGCAGGAACGCCAGTGGCCCGCTGGACAGGAAGGCCTGGCGTGCCACGCCACCGTGGGGCCGCTCGGTACTCACCGTGGTGACCACGGCCACGTGGCCGGTTTCGCGGTTCGCCACGGCGATACCGGCCAGGTCGCGCAGCGGTGAGCGGGCGCCATCGGCGGCCACCACCAGCGGCGCGGCCAGACGTTCGCCGTCGTCCAGAACCACCTCGCGGCCGGTCGGCGTCTCGCGCATCTCCGCCACGCGTGCCCCCAGCCGTACCCGCACGCAGGGCAGCTCGCACAGGCGAGCCTCCAGCCCAGCCAGCACCACGTCATTCTCGACGATATGCCCCAACGCTGGCACCCCCGCCTGGTCGGCGGAAAAACTCACTGCGCCGCTGCCTTCGGCGTCCCATACCTGCATGTAGCGATAGGGCGTCACGCGGCGGTTCGCCATCCAGCGCCAGGCCCCTAGCCCTTCCAGCAATCGCTGCGACACGGGCGTAATGGCGCTCACTCGCCGCGCCGGCCGGCCACTCCCCACTGCCTCCCGATCCAGCGTTCCCGGCCGTGCATCGAGCAGCATCACCGCCACGCCAGCCTCGCCGAGCAGGGCCGCCAGCGCGGCCCCCACCATGCCTCCGCCAACGACGATCACCTCGGCGGCGTCGCCAGCTCGTTCCAAGCCATGCATCAGCATGCTTCTCGCATCGTCGTCATCCTTCGCTTCACGTCTCACTCCGTCCTTCCCCGCCATCCCTCTGCCTTCTTCCTTCTGACTCCTGATGTCTTTCATCAGCGCTCCACTCCCATGGCGCGGCGCGCCAGACCCCGGCGCAGCGGGCCAGTCAGGTTCAGACCGATCAGGCCGGCGGCCCGGGCATGCGAGAGCAGGGGGTTGTCGATGTCGAAAAGCCGCACCAGGCCGTCACTGAAACGGGTCACGGCATCACGATCGCCGCCTCGGCGCGCTTCGAACGCCTGCAAGGTGGTCAAATCGCCCGGGGCTCGTCCTTCCGCCAGTGCCTCGGCCAGGGTGTCGACCAGGTCGGTCACCCCGCGCAGGGCCAGGTTGAACCCCTGGCCTGCCACCGGATGCAGCGCATGAGCGGCATTGCCAAGCACGGCCAGGCCGGGGCGAACCGTCTCGCGGGCAGTAATCAGCGTGAGCGGGTAGGCATGACGGCTGCCGACACGACGAAAGCGCCCCGCTCGATCGCCAAAGGCGCGCTGCAATGCCTCCAGGAAGTCGCCGTCGGAAAGGGCCAGCCGGGCCTGCTCGCGCCCCTTGGCATGGGTCCATACCAACGCCATCTGCTGGCCGGGAAGCGGCAGCAGCGCGATGGGCCCCTCACGGGTGAAGCGCTCGTAGGCGGTGCCGTCGTGAGGGCGGCTCACCGCCACGTTGGCGATCAACGCCACCTGTTCGTAAGGCGCCTCGCGGCTGGCGATGCCCAGTCGCTCCTTGAGCCCGGAACGACCGCCGTCGGCCAGCACGGTCAGGCCCGCCTGCAGGACGTTGCCATCGGACAGACTCAGACGATGGCCCGAACCTCGCGACTCGATGCGCTCGACGCTTGCCGGGCAGTGCCAGCTCAGCGGCAGATCGACCAAGCGACGGTGCAGCACCCGCCCCATCCAGGCATTGGGCACGACATGCCCCAGCGCTGCGCTGCCGACGTCTTCGGCGCTGAGACGGGTGGCCCCGAGCCGCCCCCGCTCGCTGACATGAATACGCCGGATCGTTGCCGCCCGTTCGGCCATGGCCTCCCACACTCCCATGGCCTGGAAGCGCTGGGCGGAGCCCTCGGCAATGGCACTCGCACGGGCGTCGAAGCTGGGCTGCCAGGCAATCTGCGTCGATTCGCTCATGGGTGCGGCTTCGATCACTGCCACACGCAGACCGTAACGAGCGATCAGCGGCGCCAGCGCGCAGGCCAGGCTGGCTCCGACCAGTCCGCCGCCCACGATGGCGATATCCACCGTCTGCCGTTCAGACTCGGCCATGGCAGGCCCTCCGTATTGCGTAACGTAAATTACATAACGGCATGATGCCGAATCCGACCGGCGGTCAGAAACTGACCATCAATGCCTCGATATCGGCCACTTCCTTGGGCACATCGGCGGTGAGCACCTCGTGACCTTCAGCGGTCACGGCGACATCGTCCTCGATGCGAATGCCGATGCCGCGAAAGCGATCCGGGATATCGTCGCTATCGGGTATGTAGAGCCCCGGTTCGACGGTGAGCACCATGCCGGGCGCCAGCGGGCGGGGCTCGCCGTCGCAGCGATAGTCGCCCACGTCGTGCACGTCCAGCCCCAGCCAGTGGGAAGTGCTGTGCGGATAGAACCGCTTGATGCTGCCGTCATCGATGCGCGCCCGCTGATCGCCATCGAGCAGCCCCAGGCGGATCAATCCCGCGGTCAGATCGCGCACCACGCCATCATGGATCGCTGCCAGCGTGGTCCCGGGGCGAACGGCTTCCAGCGCACGCTTCTGGGCTGCCAGTACCACTTCGTAGAGGGCCCGCTGCGCCTCGCTGAAGCGTCCGCTCACCGGAAAGGTGCGGGTGATGTCGCCGGCATAGAGGTCGAACTCGGCACCGGCATCGATCAGTACCAGCTCGCCGTCGCGCAGCGGGGCGCGGTTCTCCACGTAGTGCAGCACACCGGCATTGGCGCCGCCACCGACGATGCTGGCGTAGGCCGGGCCACTGCCGCCCTGCCAATGGAATTCGTGTTCCAGCTCGGCCTGCAGGTGATATTCGGCCAGGCCGGGGCGGGCCGCGGCCATGGCGCGACGATGGCCACGTGCGGAAATGGTGCCGGCATGGCGCAGCAGCTCGAGCTCGGCGGCACTCTTGATCAGGCGTCGCTCATGGAGCAGCGGCGCCAGATCGACGAAGGCCAGCGGCGGTCGGGCCCCACGGCGCCCTCTGGCAGTCAGTCGGCCGCGTACCGCTTGGGCCAGCGCCAGCGACTCGGCGTCGTCGAGCATCAGATAGCAGGTGGTTCGCCCGTCGAGCAGCTGGTCGAGTCGCTCTTCGCGCTCGGCGTTCTCGAAAGCCTGATCCACGCCGTGCTCGCGAACGGCGCCCTCGGCGCCCAGGCGGATACCGGTCCAGGTCTCCAGCGCCGGATCGCGGTCCTGACAGAACAGCACGCTCTCGCCCTCGGCACGTCCCGGCAACAGCACCAGCAGGGCATCGGGCTCGGGAAAACCGGTGAGATAGTGGAAGTCGCTGGCCTGGCGAAAGGGGAAGTCGCTGTCTCGCGAACGCGTGACCAGCGAAGCCCCCGGCAGCAGCACGGCGCTGTCGGCGGGCAGTTCGTCCATCAGCGCCGCGCGGCGGGCGCGATATTCGGCGTTGTCGATCGCCGCGGGCCGCGGCAGGATCTCGGGCAGCATGGCGTCTCCTGAAACGTGAGCGAAGGGGAGAGAATCAGTGGCGGGTGGGCGTCTCGACGTTCTCGACCTGCGGCTTGCCGGGATGCTGTTCTGTGTAGAGCAGCATGGCGGCCATGCGCACGTGCTCGGTCAGCGCGAACAGGTCGTTCTCGTTCTCTGCGCTATCATCGAGATCGGTCTCCAGCGCCGCCACCACGCCGAGATCCTCGACGGCTTCGGTCAAGGCGGCGGACCAGCCTTGGCGAGGGGCGTCGCCCATCTCGTCGAGCACCTCGAGGAAGCCTTGAGTCCACTCCGAGAGACCCCGCGCACGTTCGGCCAGCGAGTAGAGCTCGTCGGGCAGCAGCGGTTCGTAGTCCAGCGAACTGTCGGCCAGGGCCTCGAGGGTATGGCGGCGCCAGGCCAGCAGCGTCGCGGCGCTGTCGCGATCCCGCGGCTGCTCGACACCGAGCCCCAGACACACGCTCTCGAGCCAGGCGTCGGCATCGAGGTCGCTGAGCGCCAGGGCGGCACACAGACGACCGTCGAGGAAAGCCGGCGACTGCAGGCTCCCGTGGAGCAGGAAGAGATCGGCGACGGTCGAGAAGTCCGGGCGTTCGTCGATGGGAGACATGACGGTTTCCTGGTTGGCATCGGTGGATCGGTGGGAAGGCAGCGATGGTGACGGACCGGCGAGTCCTGCGCGATGCGTTGACCGCTTGCAAACGGCTCTCTTATAGTGACGTTTGGCCGGATGCGCCATTCCCATCAACCTGGATGGTACCGCATCGTGCCACTCCCTCGACACCGGAGCCTGCCATGAGCGACGCTTCCCGGCCGACCGCCGAGATCAACCTGCTGGGCCGACACTACACCATCGCCTGCGCGCCGGGGGAGGAGCACAAGCTCGATCGCGCCGCCCGCTATCTCGACCGCGCCATGCATGGAATCCACGCCCAGAACTCGCTGCTCGGCAACGAGCGAATCGCCATCATGGCCGCCCTCAACATCACCCACGAGCTGCTCGAAACCCTGGAAGAGCGTCGCGACGGCGAACGTACCCTGGACCGCCTCAGCGAACGTCTGGAACGGGCACTGGCGGACGCCGGACGCCGTGCACAATGACATTGGACGCCATCACTGGCTCTGTTAGGATAAAAGCGTTCCCTGGGGTGTTGGCCAGTCGTTATCGTCCCTCGAGCCTATGCGCAATACCCAGGGCGGCCAACGGCTAGCCGGACCCGTGTGCATGTCCGTGCGACGGAAAGCCTGACGGTTCGGCTGCGGCCACCCACCTTGAACCAAGGGTTCAAGGGCCACAACGACAGCGGCACTCTGGGGAACCCTGCCCATCATGCGCGCGACCTTCGACCGTGATACCCACACAGCCGAGTCACGCCGCCAGCTACGCCGTGAGCTGCGTTGCCGACGCCGAGCGCTCGGCGCTCGGGAGCAACGCCAGGCCGCGGAAGCCCTGTGCTACCGGCTGCGCCGGCTTCCCGAGGTGAAGCGCGCCCGCCGCGTGGCGCTCTATCTGCCCAACGACGGCGAAATCGATCCACAGCCCCTGATCCCCTGGTTGCGTCGCCGTGGCGCTCGGGTCTATCTGCCGGTACTCAAGCCGCTCTCCGATAACGCCCTGTGGTTCGTGCATTACCGCCGCGATACGCCCATGCAGCGCAACCGCTTCGGCATTCCCGAGCCCGAGGCCCGCCACGGCGCTCACCGCGCACGACGGCAACCGGCCTGGACGCTGGACTTGATCCTGCTGCCGCTGGTGGGCTTCGATGCTAAGGGCAACCGACTGGGCATGGGCGGTGGCTTCTATGATCGCAGCCTGGCATTCACTCGCCGCACGGGACCGCGTCCAACGCTGATCGGCCTGGCCCATGAGTGTCAGCGAGTGGAAAGACTACCCGCCGCCGCCTGGGACGTCCCGCTGGACGCCATCGTCAGCGATCGGCGCACCGTCCGGCCTTGAAGGAAGTGCTGAACGAATCGGCGAGCGGAGTTAAGTGCAAGGCGCACGGAGCACAGAACCGAGCGAAGCGACAAACAGCCGAAGGCTGCGAGTCAACCGGAGCCTATGCGGTACTAGGTGAGGATTCCGACCGGGCTGGCGTACCAGCACCGCGCAACGCAGCGATTTGCCCGAGCGGACATTTGTACAGTGCTTCCTGAATGCAAGCGGGCCGGCGCATCATGCACCGGCCCGCTCTTTCTGCATTTCTGGTCATGGCACTGCTTGCCGAATCAGCTGCCCACCAGCGCCTGAGCATAGCCCGTCACCACGACGCCGATGCCGAAGGCCAGCACCAGTGCCATGACCAGATCGGGTTTTCGCCTCATGACTCACTCCTGAAAGACGATTGAGACTAACGGTTGCACGAATAGCTGTGATCAACACCGACTATAGAGGCACGGCCGGTGCACTGACAACCGTTCTCAGGCCACGATCAATCGACGAAAGACGCGCCATTTCCGAGGTTTGGCGTAAGTCAACGTTCACTTCCGGGCGTTTCACGCCATGAACAGTCGGTAGGCGGCGTTGTCGGTCTCCTTCCAGTAACGATAACCGATGGCATCGAAATACTCTTCGACATGGGCTCGATCGCCATTGGGCACCTGCATGCCCACCAGCACGCGGCCATAGGCCGCACCGTGATTGCGGTAGTGAAACAGCGAGATGTTCCAGTCCTGAGGCAGGTGAGTGAGGAAGTTCATCAGTGCGCCCGGCCGCTCGGGGAATTCGAAGCGATAGACCTCCTCGTCGAAACGTTCCTTGGGGCGACCGCCACCCAAGTGGCGGATGTGCAGTTTGGCCAGCTCGTTGTCGGTGAGATCCTCCACCGGATAACCGGCGTCGTGCAGCTTGGCGATCACGCTTCGCCGATCGTCGCCACCGGGCTTGACCTGTACGCCAACGAAGATGTGCGCGGCCTGCGGGTCGGCATAGCGATAGTTGAACTCGGTCACCATGCGCTTGCCGATGGTCTTGCAGAATTTCTTGAAGCTGCCGGGTCGCTCGGGGATGGTCACGGCGAGAATCGCCTCGCGCTGCTCGCCCAGCTCGGTGCGCTCGGCGATGTGCTGCAAGCGATCGAAGTTGGTATTGGCACCGGAGTTGATGCACAGCAGCGTCTGGCCTTCGACGCCCGTCTGCTGTACGTATTTCTTGAGTCCTGCCAGCGACAGGGCACCCGACGTTTCGGATACCGCACGAGTATCGTCGAAGATGTCCTTGACCGCCGCGCACATCTCGTCGGTATTGACGGTGATCACCTCATCGACCAGCTCGCGGATGATCGAGAAGGGCACCTCGCCGATCTGCGCCACGGCCACGCCCTCGGCGAACACGCCCACCTGATCGAGCACCACCCGTTCGCCGGCGTCCAATGCCGCCTTGAGGCAGGCGCTGTCTTCGGCCTCGACGCCGACGATCTTGATGTCGGGGCGCAAGTACTTGACGTAGGCCGCCACACCGGCGATCAACCCACCGCCGCCTACCGGCACGAAGATCGCATCCAGGGCGCCGCCATGCTGGTGGAGAATCTCCATGCCGATGGTGCCTTGTCCGGCGATCACGTCGATGTCGTCGAAGGGCGGGATGTAGGTATAGCCGTGTTCGCGGATCAGCTCCTGAGCGTGTTCGGCAGCTGCCGAGAAGGCATCGCCCTTGAGCACCACCCTGGCACCGCGTGCACGAACCGCCTGGACCTTGATGTCCGGCGTGATGCGCGGCATGACGATCACCGCCTTGACGCCCATCTGCTTGGCCGCCATGGCCAGCCCCTGTGCATGGTTGCCCGCCGAGGCCGCGATCACCCCCTTCGCTTTCTGCTCGTCGGTGAGCTGCGCCATCTTGTTGTAGGCGCCGCGAATCTTGAAGGAGTGGACCGGCTGCAGATCTTCTCGCTTGATGAGAATCTGGTTATTGAAGCGCCGCGACAGAAAAGGTGCCGGGGAGATCGGCGTTTCCCGGGCGGCTTCGTAGACCCGGGCCTGAAGAATCTTCTTGACGGTGGCTTCGAGCATCCTGATATCCCAGAGGAGTGACGCAAGGAGTGCGGCGCCTGCTGCGCTGCAGAGAAAACCCCTATTGGTAGCATTCCCGCTGCCACGGCGTCCAGCACGGCGATGTCGGCAGCCCTCCCTTGCTTGGCCTATACTGGGCCGCCCACTCGACTACGGAGCGAAGCCCATGACCCAGGACGAACTCAAGGACGCCGTGGCCGCCGCCGCGATCGACGAGGTCCGCCCGTGTCTGGAGCGCGACAGCGTGCTCGGCATCGGCACCGGTTCCACCGCCAACCGTTTCATCGACCGCCTGGCCCTGCTTCGCGACGACTTCCGCGGCGCCGTGGCCAGCTCCGAGGCCAGCGCCGAACGACTGCGTGGACACGGCATCGAGGTCTTCGAGCTCAACAGCGTCGGCACCGTGCTCTTCTACATAGACGGCGCAGACGAAGTGAACGCTCACCTTCACCTGATCAAAGGTGGCGGGGGTGCACTCACCCGCGAGAAGATCGTTGCCGCCTGCGCTGAGCGCTTCATCTGCATCGCCGACGCCTCCAAGCGCGTCGAGCGCCTCGGTGAGTTTCCCTTGCCGGTGGAAGTGATCCCCATGGCGCGCTCCTACGTGGCCCGCGAGCTGGTGAGACTGGGCGCCGACCCCGTCTATCGCGAGGGCGTGATCACTGACAACGGCAACCAGATACTGGACTGCTACGACTTTCCGATCGACGATCCGCTGGCCATGGAAGCACGGCTCAACGGCATCGTCGGCGTGGTCACCAACGGCCTTTTCGCCGCCCGCGGTGCCGATGTGCTGTTGCTGGGCACCGACCGGGGAGTGGAACGCATCACCCCTCGGTGAGTGAACGCACACTCACTCGGGAAGCATCGTTTCCAGGCCTTCCAGGGTTCGCGTCAGCGCCCCGCGGTTGGCCGCCACCACCGTCTGGCCGGCTTCCGCCAGACGGTGGCGTTCCGGCTCGTCATCGAACAGGCGCAGCAGCGTCGCGCTCAAGGCCTCGCCGTTGGCAACCTCGACCAGCGCCCGGGCCCGTCGCAGCTCGTCGGCGATGTCACTGAAGTTGGCCAATGCTGGGCCGCTGAGTACCGGTACCCCCATGGCAGCGGGCTCGAGCAGGTTGTGCCCACCGACCGACACGAGGCTACCACCCACGAAAGCGAGATCTGCCGCCCCGTAGAGGATGAGCAGCTCTCCCATGGTGTCGCCCAGATAGACGGCCGTGCGCGCCTCGGGCCATTCGTCCCGCGAGCGCCGGGCGAGCGGCAGGCCGTGCTCTCGACACAGCCGTGCCACCTCGTCGAAGCGCTGAGGGTGGCGCGGAACGAGGATCAACAAGGCCGATGGGTAGTGCTGGCGCAGTCGCGCATGGGCCTCGAGCAGGATCGCCTCTTCGCCGGGATGCGTCGAGCCGGCGACCCATACCGGGCGAGGGCCCAGCGCCTGGCACAGGCGCTGGCTCGCGGCAAGCACCGTCGCCGACACCTCCAGGTCGAACTTCAGCGAGCCGACCACCGTTGTGCGCGCGGCCGGCATGCCCAGACGCCGGAACCGCCCCGCGTCGGTGCGAGACTTGGCGGCCAGCCAGTCGACCCGGGCAAGGGCATCGGCGAGCAGCGGACGAATCCGCCAATAGCGCCGAAATGCACGTGGCGACAGACGCCCGTTGACCACCGCCACTGGAATCCCGGCCCGATCGCAGGCAGCGATCAGGTTGGGCCATAGCTCCGTTTCGAACAGCAGCGCCAACTCCGGGCGCAGCCGTGCAATGAAACGCCGGGGCGCCCCCGGGAAATCCAGCGGCACGAAGTGATGGCTCACCTTGCCGTCGGACTCGCTGGCCGCGGCGAGCTCTTGGGCGATGGCCGCCACCCGTTCGGCGCCGGTGGCGGTCATCGTCGTGATCACCAGGCGATGCTGGGGGTAGCGACCGTGGAGCGCCACGATCAGCGGGCGGGCCG
This sequence comes from Billgrantia gudaonensis, assembly GCF_900100195.1. Classification (GTDB taxonomy): domain Bacteria; phylum Pseudomonadota; class Gammaproteobacteria; order Pseudomonadales; family Halomonadaceae; genus Halomonas; species Halomonas gudaonensis. The sequence goes on along the minus strand of NZ_FNES01000002.1, from coordinate 118,524 downwards.
CCAGCACTTCGCCGACGGACGCACAGTGCAGCCAGATGCAGCGCTCTCCAGCGGTAGCCGCGGGAATCGATCCGAGCCGCTCGCGGCGGGAGCGAGTGGGCACTTGCTCACGCCATACCCGCTGCCATATCAGCGGAGCCGACAAATAAAGGGCGGCCGAATAGAGGCGTCGTGCCCAGCGGTGCGGCCCGTTTCTCATCGCTCGCGATCGAGGATGGTGGCAATCATGGCGGTGGTGGAAACGCCATCCTCGAAGTCGAGCACCTGGACCTCGCCACCTGCCGCGCGCACCGCCTCGCCGCCGGCGATGTCTTCGGGGCGGTAGTCGCCCCCTTTGACCAGCACATCGGGCAGTACCGCCTCGATCAAGCGCTGCGGCGTATCCTCGCCGAAGGGCACCACCCAGTCGACCGCACCCAGACCGGCCAGCACCTGCATGCGCCGCGTCTGGGGGTTGATGGGACGTTTGGGGCCCTTGAGGCGTGCTACGGAAGCGTCGTCGTTGACCGCCACGATCAACCGGTCGCCGAGCCGGCGGGCGTGCTCCAGATAGGCGACGTGGCCGGCATGCAGGATATCGAAGCAGCCGTTCGTCATTACCACCCGTTCGCCGCGTGCCTGGGCGGCGCGAACCGCCTCGACCAGCGGCGCCTCGGCGATGACGCCGAACTCGGCCAGCTTGTCACCGTGCAGGGCGGTGTAGAGTTCGGCGATGGAGAGCGTGGCGGTCCCGGGCTTGGCCACCACCAGGCCGGCAGCGAGGTTGGCCAGTGTCATCGCCTCGGGGAAGGCATGGCCCGCAGCGAGCGCCAAACCCAGCACGCCGATCACGGTGTCGCCGGCGCCGGTGACGTCGAAAACCTCCCGAGCCCGGGTCGGCAAGTGAAGCGGCTCGTGCCCTTCGCGAATCAGGGTCATGCCCTTTTCGCTGCGGGTGACCAGTAGCGCCTCTAGCTCGAGCTCGACGCGCAGCGACTCACCCTTGGCAGCCAGCTCGCCGTCGCTGTGGCAGGGGCCGACTACCGCTTCGAACTCGGCAAGGTTGGGAGTGATCACGCTCGCCCCGCGATACTTGCCGAAATCGCTGCCCTTGGGATCGACCAGCACTCGCTTGCCGGCCTCGCGCACCATCGCGATCAACGTCTCGATCCGGTTCAAGGTACCCTTGCCATAGTCGGAGAGAATCACCAGATCGGCGCTGGGCAAGGCCGCAGCGACCTCCTTCAGCAGCTCTCCGGTGTCCGCCACTCCCAGGCTCTCCTCGAAGTCCAGGCGAAGCAACTGCTGGTTGCGACTCATCACCCGCAGTTTGGTGATCGTTGGAACGCCGGGACGACGGGACAAGTAAGCGCTCACCTCGTTGGCTTCCAGGCGTCGAGCGAGCTCGTCGGCATGGGCGTCGTCACCCACCAGGCCGGCCAATGATGCCTGGCCGCCCAGGGCCGTGATGTTGAGCGCCACGTTGGCGGCACCGCCGGGGCGGTCCTCGCTGTCTTCCACGCGCACCACCGGTACCGGGGCCTCAGGCGAGATGCGCGAGGTACCGCCATACCAGTAGCGGTCAAGCATGACATCGCCCACCACCAGCACGCGGGCTTGCTCCAGCGCAGTCAAATCAAGTTTCATCGGGAGTCTCCGTTTCCTGGCGAGCCGCCAGCAGGCGTTCCAGCTGGGCGATCACGTCCTCGGCGTGGATCAGCGACATGGCATCGGGATGGCGAACCCGCTGCCCCCAGGGAATCGCCTCCGGTTCCTTGTGCAGGTACGTGCGTACGGCATCGGGATAGCGATCGACCACGTAGTCGCGCCATTGGTAGGGTGCGGCACGATCCGGATTGGTGGTGGCGTATAGGCCTACCACGGGGATACCCAGGGCATTGGCCATGTGCACCGGCCCCGAGTCGGGCGCCACCACGGCTCGTGCCCCCTGAATCAATGCCAGCAGTCCCTTGAGCGAAGAACGGCCGATGGCGTCGACCACCGCTTCTGGACGGCACAGGCGGCGAATTCGCTCGCCCATCTCGCGCTCCGCGGTGCTTCCGCCGCCGGTGAGAAGCGCCTGGAGCCCATGATGGCTCCAGGCGTGTTCGATCACCGCGGCATAGCCCTCGGCCGACCAGTTGCGAAAGTTGCGCAGCCGCGGATTGGCACAGGGACTGAGCAGCAGGTAGGGTGCCTGGCCACTGAGCGTGGCCGCCTCGGCGACGGCGCTCTCCGGCACCGGCAACTGCCAATCGAGCGACAGATCCTCCACGCCGAGGAGCCGGGCGAAGTCGAGGAAGGACTCCAGCACGTGAGCCCGCGGATGAGGCGCGATGTGGCGCTGTGTGAACCAGTGCTGGGCATCCTTGGCCCGCGCCTTGTCGTAGCCGACGCGCACGTCGGCCTTGAGCCCCAGGGAAAGCACGCTGGCGCGCAGTGCTTGCTGCATGTGCAGCAGCACATCGAAGCGCGTCTCGGCAAGCTCCCGCCACAGCTCGCGCATGCCGGCCAGGCCCGCCGCCTTGTCGTAGACGACGAACTCGACCCCGGTAAGCCCCGCCAGTAGACTGTACTCCGCCTTGCCGATGATCCAGGTGATCCGCGCCTCGGGCCACTGGCGCTGCAACGCCCTCACGGTGGGGACCAGGTTGCAGACATCGCCCAGGGCGGAGAGGCGGAGGACGCCGATATGGCGAGGTTCGGCAGGCAGAGGATGCTTCATGCGCTTGGCAACGTATCGGACGAGAAAGAGCGTCATTCTATATGATGCCGACAGTGTATGTGACGCCGACTCGGCGCCACAAATCGGCCCGACCCTCATTTCTCCCGATGCCTGGCGTCAGCGCGGGCTCGTGGTTGGCGACGCAGCCGGCCGTGGTGCCAGCCTGTTCCTCGATGCCGGCGAGGAGCAGTGGGTGCTACGCCCCTACCGCCGCGGCGGCATGATCGCTCGTTTGAGCGAGCGCCGCTACGTATGGACCGGCTGGGAACGCACTCGGGCCATTCGCGAATTCCGTCTCACCGCAGACCTGCATGCGCAAGGACTACCTGTCCCGCGACCGGTGGCCGCTGGCGTTACCCGTTACGGACTGACCTACGAAGCCGCCCTGATCACCGTACGCATTCCCGGCGCCCATGCACTGGCCGATCTGCTGATCGCCGATGAAGCCGACGACGAGCTGCTGCACCGCGTTGGCGCTACCATCCGCCGTTTCCACGACGCCGGGCTCGACCACGTCGACCTCAATGCCCGGAATCTGCTGGTGGACCGGGAGGGCAAGGTGTGGATGATCGATTTCGATCGGTGTCGATTGCAACCGCCAGGAGATTGGCAGCAAGCCAACCTGGAGCGACTCCACCGATCTCTGGTGAAGTTTAGTAATACGCACGCGATACATGCGATTGATCAGGGGTATGCGCGTTGAGGCAACGATAACTGCCCCGATCTTTCGAAATATTTTTGCAGAACCAACATCCCGATGAGGCGTTCACGGGACTCATTACGGAACTGAGCCACGTAGCGATTGGCATTGCGAACGATGGCTTTCGCCTCGTCTGGATGGTGAGTGTAGTAATGGATTTTTTCTTCCAGATCCGAATAATCGTCCTTCAACTCTACGTAGTGGTATGCCGGTATCAAAGTGCCTTCCATGAACCAGGTTTCGAATTTTGGCCGCGTCATGAAACACAGCGAATTCGAAGCCATGGCCCACTTCAAGTTCGTAGCCACATCGTTGCCTTCGATGCTCAGTACGAATTTGTAATTCAGCTGCTCGGGAACCGACATGAAAGCGCGATGCCAGGGCATGCCCTGAGCCTTTCGATGCACGTCGCCAACGTTGCAGAGCGGATGATCATGAAACGCCTGGATGAAATGCTGACGATGCGGCTGGTGGCAAGCCCCTCGCCAGACAAGCTGGTCACGCTTCGCTTCGAAAGGCACCTTGTCATCGACAAAATAGTAGTGCCGAACTCGATTCAATTTCAACAGTACGGCATTGGCATTGTCTGAAACGATCGGGCGACTCTTGACTAAGGAAGGCCTTTCTGGAACCCACTTGACATCGCCGAATAGATGATCAAAGCGATATTCACCGGGGAAGGCTCTCAATAACGTCAACAAGTCCAGGTAGTATGACCAGCTCTTCTCACGCTGAAAAGCATCGATGCGCCGGGATTGTTCGGACAGGTCGAACGGTTCGCTCAACCGATTGTAATATTCGACACGCCTCCATATGGCGCTGACCTCTTCGACAGGGAGTCGCTCTAGGTCAGCCAACGCTCGCTCAAACCAGCGCCGTTGCCAAGTAGCAGGTATTGCAAGACTCAAAAAATGCCGGGTATAGAATCCCAGCTTGTGAAGGTTCTTGTGTGCCCGGTGAGCCAAGTCACTCACATCCCCCTCCACTAGTCACTAGTTGATGCATGGAAATAAGGCACAAACTGGTCATGTGAGATTCTATGTCGACCGGCCCACCGGAGGAACTCACCGAGTAACGCATCTTAGTCCTCTTCGTGTCTTAGGATGGACTGATACAGAGAAAAATAGCTGTCAGCCATGCTTTCCGGGCAGAATGTCTGGAGCGACTCCCTCGCGCTCCTGCAAAGCTGATCTCTCAAACCTGGAGAGCGATACAGCCTTACCAGCGCTTCGCTCAGCGCATCGGCATCTCCATTCGGAATCAGCAGGCCCGTTTCGTCATGCTCCACGATATCGGGTATGCCGCCTACGTTCGAAGCGACGACCGGAATGCCGGCATCCATCACGTCCAGCAGAACGGAGCCCAAGCCTTCATTGCGTGAGGGAAAGGCAAAGACATCCAGGCCAGCCAGGTAGTCGGCGACATTCTCCTTGAATCCCAGCCAGGTGACGTTCGACAGGTCGCTCGCTTCATGCTGCAGCGCCTCGCGATCTTCGCCATCGCCCAGAAAGACGAAATGCATTTCGGGAAAGCGCGGCTCCAGGATGCGTGCCGCCTTCAACAGTACACGCTGCCCCTTGTGTCGATCCACTAGAGCGCCGGCATGCCCGACCAGGAACTTGCCGGGAAAGCCGGCACGAAAGCACTTCGTAGCCTCCTGAGAACTTGTCAGGCCCGAGAAGGCACTGGGTATGAGTTTCACGTCTCCCCAGCCACGTGCCTCGAGGTGGCGCTGGATCGTTCGTGAAATTGCCACTCGGCAAGCCGCACGGCGGTAACACCAGCGATTGACTGCTTTCTCCTTGACCGGAGTATCGACCCGCCGTGTCAAGATATAGGGCGTGCCTTTCACAAGGCGATGCAGAGCTGCCCAATGCACGGCCTTGGCTTCATGGGCATGCACGATATCCGGCTTTCTCACGTGCACATGCCCGGCCAACTGATGGCTGGCAGCGACGAACCGCAGGTTCGCGACATGAGCCAGACGCTCACGAAGCGGCGAGTCGGTTCGACATACCAAGACTTGCTGTAGATTGCTGCGAGCGGCTAACCCCTCTATCAATAGCGCCGTTTGGCGCTCACCGCCACGGAACCCCTTCGCTAAGTTGACATGAGCGATTCTCAATTTTCATTCCTTGCAAACCCATTCTCACCAGATCTTCTCGAAATCTTCTGCCTCAAGAACCTTGGCATCACGTTGATACTCCAAAAGCTTCGCATATTTCAAATAACTGTTTACTGCAGCGCTCAAGGATACCGTCATGCCATCCACCCCACCGGCAAATCCATGCTGGAAAAGATATTTCCTTATGAATGCATTCGTTCCGTGAACGAATGGTGACCAAGCATTGGCACGCTTGCCTTTCTTGTACATGACCTTTGCTGCTCGCGTACTAAAGTTTCTCTCCGGCTTTGAAAAGAGCTCGCCGATATTCTCGAAAGAGTAATGGATCATGTCAGCTTTTATATAGCCAACATCTTTTGCCGCTATGCTCGAATGCTGCTCAACCTCTTTGAATCCGACCTTTTCCTTGTCATACAAACGCACACAGTAATCCGGATACCAACCACAGTGGCGCACCCATCGCGAGCCGATCATATTTTTTCTGCGGAAAGCAAAGGCCTCATGCCCTGTCGCACCGAGTTCCAGGTTCCGTATGGCATGCACCAGTTCATCCGATAGCCTTTCGTCCGCATCGACGCTCAACACCCACCGGTTCCCGGCATGCTCATTGGCAACATTTTTCTGAAACCCATCACCAAGATAGGGCTGCGTAACCACCTTCGCCCCTTTTTCTTTGGCAATGTCAACGGTCGCGTCCTCGCTCCCCGAATCAACTACGATGACTTCATTACACACTTGCGCGACCGAATCGATGCATGCACCGATATTTGACTCTTCATTAAGAGTAATGATGTTTGCGCTTATCATGAGCTTCGCATTCAAACTAAGAAACACGGTTTGTAAAAAACATACGGATGACAGTATACGGGAAAAACGCTATGCTGATTGGTCACTCTGCTAGTTCCCTCTGACCTAGACATCATGCCAAGATTTTTTCCTCGTGTCTTCAATAGCCAGCTACGCTGGGCCGTCCTTCTGATCATGGGCCTGTGGCTGGGCCATGCCATCGCCTCCATGGCGCTGCTGCCCATATGGTTGATGTTTCCCATTGCCGCTGCTTGGCTGTGGCTGGGCCGGCAATTTCGCTGGGGAGCTGCCACGCCTCCCGCCCAGCGCCACTGGCCCTGGTCACTGTTTCCCATCGCCCTATGGGGGCTATACATTTATCTAGCCGACAGCTTCGGCGAAGTCGATCTGGGTGCGCTTTTCTTCCACCTTCAAGCCGGCATGCAGGGCCATGGGGGCGTCGACCGCAGCCTCGCGGCCATCGGCTACACGCTATCGATGGTGGCCTTGCTGGCAAGCTTTACCTGGTTGACTCACCACGATGGGCGCTGGCAACGGATCGAACACTTCCTGGCTCTGGTGCTGCTGGCCAGCAACCCGTTGCTCTATGGCGTCTCGCAACGTGGCGCCGCCATCGTCATCGATGATGGCGCCTGGTTCGACCGCCAGTATGTCGAGCCCGTCGTTCTCGAGGCGCCTTCCTCTCCTCCCAATTTACTGATTCTCTATCTGGAGAGCATCGAGCGGACCTATGCGGATCGTGAGCGTTTCGGCGATGTCTATGCCGACCTGGAAGCCATCGGCGAGGAGGCGCTGGTCTTCGAAGGCGTCAAACAGATCGACAATACCGGCTGGACCATGGCGGGCATGATCGCCAGTCAATGCGGCACCCCGCTGATGCCGGCTGGGCTGCTCCACGACAGTCAGCTCGAGCCGCTCGAACAGGTGGTTCCCGGTGCGGATTGTCTGGGGGATATTCTGTCGTCCCATGGCTATCGGCTGAGCTACCTCGGTGGAGCGAGTACCGATTTCGCCGGCAAGGGCGTCTTCTACGAAGATCACGGTTTCGACCGGATACTGGGCCGCCAGCAATTGCAGCCTCGGCTCGAGGATCCGGACTACGTCAACAACTGGGGGCTCTATGACGACTCCCTCTACGACTTCACGGTCGAGGAGATACGCCGACTCGACGACGAGGCCGATGGGCCCTGGGGCGTGGTCGCACTGAGCATCAGCGGCCATGCCCCCAACGGCTATCCTGCACAACGCTGCCGTGAACGTCAGGGCGAGTTCGACGGGCGGGACATTCTGTACTCAGTGGAGTGCTCGGCCTGGCTGACTCGCCAACTGCTCGAACGACTCGACGGGGAGGGTCTTCTCGACAATACCCTGGTGGTGGTCACCAGCGACCACCTGACGATGCGGGTCTCTGCCTGGGAGGACCTGATCGAGACCGAACGCGAAAACACCTTCATGCTCCTCGGTCCCTATGTGCCAGCCGAACGGCGCGAGCGCGATGCCTCGATGATGGATGTCTTCCCCACGGTGCTCGAGGCCATGGGCTTCACCATCGACTGGCACCGCGCCGGGCTTGGCGTCTCTCTACTGTCGGACGAACCCACCCTGGTCGAGGAACACGGCCTGGAGACGCTCAATGAGCGCATGCGCGGAGAGACGGCCCTGCAGGAGCGCCTGTGGGACGGCCTGGCCCCTAAAGGTGCTGAGAAGGCGCCGGACCCCTCCCCGGAGCAGGTGGTTGAAACTCCCGAGGACATGGCCGACGACCCCGCACCGGACATGCAGTGACTCCGCCTCAACCGCTGGCGATGCGCTCGCCGGCCGGACCGTCAGCTGCCAGGATTGCCTTCAACAGACGATCCGGCGAGAGATCGACCAGACACCGAGTATGGCCAAGAGGGCAGTTGCGCTCGAAGCAAGGGGAGCATTCCAGCGCTAGATAGTGGATCTCGGCATTGTCGGTCAGGGGGGGCGTATAGCGCGGCGATGAAGAACCGTAGATGGCCTGTATGCGCGTCCCCACTGCCGCGGCCACGTGCATCAACCCGGAGTCGTTGGTCACCACCTGGCGGCAATCGGCGAGCAGGTCGACCGCATCGCCCAGGCGTGTCTTGCCGCACAGGTCGTGGGCCCGCGCCAGCCCAGCGGTGATCGCCTTACCGGCCTCGGCATCCTTGGGCCCGCCCAGCACGCGGACCTCGAAGCCCGTCGCAATGAGACGCTCGGCCAGCTCGCGGAAGTGCCCCAGAGGCCATTGCTTGGCCGGACCGTACTCGGCACCGGGCATCATGCCGATAGCGGGTCGCGACGAGAGTCCATGAGCCAGGCGCTGTTCGACGAGGTTGTCCGGATCCACGGAGAGCCGCGGATGGGGCAATGCGAAGTTGCCGGTGGCCGTTTCTTCTGCCGGCAGGCCCAGTGCCACGAAGCGCTTGACGGTCTGGTCCAACACTCGCTTGTCGAGCGGCCGGCGGTCGTTGAGCAGGCCGAAACGTTGCTCACCGGTAAACCCCGTTCGCCGAGGAATACCGGCCAAGAAGGGCACGAGCGCCGACTTCCATGACCGCGGCAACACGATCGCCCAGTCGAAGCGCCCCCGCAGCCGTTTCGCCAGCGCACGCCGCGGCCGCCAACCGAACTTGCCATGCTGGGTCGCCAGCTCGGCCACCTCGCCCACTTCCGGCATGCGCTCTAGAATGGGGCGCGACCAGGCCGGCGCTGCCACACCCAGGTGGCAGCGGGGATATCGGGCTTTGAGCGTTTTGAACAGGCTCTGCGCCATCACCATGTCGCCAACCCAGGAAGGACCGACCACGAGGATGCGAGGCGCCGCGCCGGCATCAGCCATTCAACCACTCCAGATAGTCACCCACGCCCTCGGCCACGGTACGGAAATCGCGATCGTAGCCCGCCTTGCGCAGCCGCGATATGTCGGCGCGAGTATAACTCTGATAGCGCCCCTTGAGCTCCTCGGGAAAATCGATGTACTCGATTTCGCCACGGCCATAGTAGTCGATCACTGCCTCGCCGATCGCCTTGAACGGTTCGGCGCGCCCGCTGCCCAGGTTGAAGATTCCGGATTCGTCAGGATGATCGAGGAACCACAGGTTGACGTCCACCACGTCACCCACGTAGACGAAATCCCGACTCTGCATGCCCGCCTCATAGCCGTCCCATGCCCCGAACAGCTTGAGATTCTCGCCCGCGCTCACCTGAGTGTGATGGTGGTAGGCCACGCTGGCCATTTTCCCCTTGTGCTGTTCGCGGGGACCATAGACGTTGAAGTAACGAAATCCCACCACCTGGCTATCGAGCTCGTGCCAGCGAGCACGCACGTACTGGTCGAACAACAGCTTGGAGTAGCCGTAGACATTGAGCGGTTTCTCGTGCTCGGGCGCCTCCACGAACACCTCGCTGCCACCATAGGTGGCCGCCGAGGAGGCGTAGAGGAAGGGGATTCCCTGGCGCTGGCAGAAATGCAGCAGCACCTTGGAGTATTCGAAGTTGTTGTCGAGCATGAAGCGACCATCCCACTCGGTGGTGTCGGAACACGCTCCTTCATGGAAGATCGCCTCGATGGGCGGTAGCCGTGAGGGTTCGCCACGCAACACCGCTTCCACACGCGCACGGAACTCGTCCTTGTCCAGGTAGTCACCGAGCGAACAGTCCACCAGGTTGACGAACTTGGTACCGTCCGAAAGGTCATCGACGACCAGGACGTCATCGTGGCCGCGCTGATTGAGCGCCTTGACCAGATTGGCACCGATGAAGCCGGCTCCGCCTGTCACTACGATCATGGAATTCCTCTCTATGGCGCAGCAGGCTGCGCCTATAACCAATGTGCCTGTGATTGTATACTTGGCCACCAGTGAATTCATGGCCAACGGTGCTTTCCGATGACGCTCTCGACACTCTCGTCGACCTCGACCCCGGGGCCGACGCCGGACGCGACGACCTTCCAGGGCCTGATCCTGGCCCTGCAGCAGTACTGGGCCGAACAAGGCTGTGTGGTGCTTCAACCGCTCGACATGGAGGTCGGCGCCGGCACCTTCCACCCTGCCACCTTCCTGCGTTCCATCGGCCCCGAGTCCTGGAACGCCGCTTATGTACAACCCTCGCGTCGCCCTACCGACGGTCGTTACGGCGAGAACCCCAACCGCCTGCAGCACTACTATCAGTTCCAGGTGGTGATGAAGCCTTCTCCCGCGGACCTTCAAGCGCTCTACCTCGGCTCGCTGGAGCGCCTCGGCATCGATCCTCTGGTGCACGACATCCGTTTCGTCGAGGACAACTGGGAATCCCCGACCCTGGGCGCCTGGGGCCTGGGGTGGGAAGTGTGGCTCAACGGCATGGAGGTGACCCAGTTCACCTACTTTCAGCAGGCCGGCGGCCTCGAGTGCTTCCCAGTCACTGGCGAGCTCACCTACGGCCTGGAACGCATCGCCATGTACCTGCAGGACGTCGACAGCGTCTACGACCTGGTGTGGACCGTGGCACCCGATGGTTCACGGGTCACCTACGGCGATGTCTATCTGCAGAACGAACGCGAACAATCCGCCTATAATTTCGAACATGCCGATGTACCGGCGCTATTCGCGGCTTTCGACCACCAGGAACAGGAGTGCGGCAAACTCCTTGCCGCTAGCCTGCCGCTTCCCGCCTACGAGCAGGTGCTCAAGGCCTCGCACACCTTCAATCTGCTCGATGCCCGCCACGCCATCTCGGTGACCGAGCGCCAGCGCTATATCCTGCGCGTGCGCACCATGGCCCGCGATGTCGCTCACACCTACTATGCATCGCGCCGAGCGGCCGGCTTTCCCATGGCACCCGAAGCGCTGCGCCGAGAGCTGCTGGCCGAAGAATCGCCGACCGACCAGGGAGACGCATGAGCATGGCCGCCACTACCTTTCTGCTGGAACTGGGCGTCGAAGAACTGCCGCCCCACGCCATCGATACCCTCTCCGACGCCCTGGCCGACGGCGTCCGCCACGGCCTCGCCGAGGCCGATATCGAACATGGTGCCATACGCGCCTATGCAACGCCTCGCCGCCTTGCCGTACAGGTCCATGAGTTGGCCGACAAGCAGCCCGACCGTGAGGTCGAGCGCCGCGGCCCGGCGCTCGCCGCCGCGTTCAAGGAGGGCCAACCCACCAAGGCGGCCGAAGGCTTCGCCCGCTCCTGCGGCGTCGACGTAAGCGAGCTGATCCATCTGGAGACCGACAAGGGCACCTGGCTCGGTTATCGCGAGCGGCGCCCCGGCGAAGCCACGAAAAACCTGCTGCCAGACATTGTCAGCAAGGCCATTGCCGCTTTGCCAGTTCCCAAGAACATGCGCTGGGGAGCCTCCCGTACCGAGTTCTCGCGCCCCGTCCACTGGCTGGTCATGCTGTTTGGTAGCGATGTCGTAGCTGCCGAGGCACTCGGCCTCACCGCCGGTCGCACCACCTTCGGACACCGTTTCCATGCCCCGCAAGCGATCGAGCTGGCTCATGCCGACGACTATCTCTCCGCCATGGAGAACGCCTGGGTATTGGCCGATCGTGAACAGCGACGCGAACGCATCCGCGAACAGGTGCTGGCCGAGGCCGAGGTACAAGAGGCTACGGCCGTCATCGATGAAGACCTGCTCACCGAGGTCAGCGGCCTGGTCGAATGGCCGGTAGCGCTAACCGGCAGCTTCGACGAGCGCTTTCTCGAGGTACCGCCCGAGTGTTTGATCTCTTCGATGAAGGCCAATCAGAAGTACTTCCACCTGCTGGACGAGCAAGGGCGCCTCAGGCCGCTGTTCATCACCATCGCCAACATCGACAGCGCCGACCCGCAGCAGGTCATCGAGGGCAACGAACGAGTCATTCGCCCCCGCCTGGCCGATGCCGCCTTCTTTTTCGATACCGACCGCAACCGGCCACTGGCCGATCGCATTCCCGAGCTTGCCAGTGTGCTCTTCCAACAGCAGTTGGGCTCCTTGACCGACAAGGCTCACCGCAACGCTGCCGTGGCCGCCTTCATCGCCGGCCAGATCGACGGCGATGTCGGCCACGCTCGGCGTGCTGCCGAGCTCGCCAAGTGCGATCTGGTTACCGAGATGGTTCTGGAATTCCCCGAGTTGCAGGGCACCATGGGGCGTTATTACGCCATCCATGACGGTGAACCCGAGGAGGTCGCACAGGCTCTCGAGGAACAATACCTGCCGCGCTTCGCCACCGATGCGATTCCCGTGACGCGCACGGGCCTGGCTCTGGCGCTCGCTGATCGTCTCGACACTCTCACCGGCATCTTCGGCATCGGCGCCCGTCCCACCGGTACCAAGGACCCATTCGCACTGCGCCGGGCAGCCATTGGTGTGTTGAACATCCTGGTCAAGGGCGAACTCGACCTCGACCTGCGCGAACTGCTCGAACTGGCTACCGCTCAGCATCAGGAACTGCCCTACGCGGGCGGTCTGGTCGACGAAGTGCTCGGCTACATGCTCGACCGTTTCCGCGCCTGGGCCCAGGACGAAGGCATCGATGCTGAAGTGTATCTCGCCGTGCGTTCTCGCCCCGTCACCCGGCCGTTGGATTTTGCACGACGGCTGCGTGCCGTCGCTGCCTTTGCCGGTCGCGACGAGGCGGCGGCATTGGCCGCTGCCAACAAACGCGTTGCCAACATCCTTGCCAAGCAGGATGAGCCCATCCCCGCCTCGGTCGACCCCCAGCGCCTTCAGGAGGACGCAGAGAAATCCCTTCACCAAGCCGTCATGGCTCGGCAGGAGCGCGTCATGCCATTGTTTGCCGAAGGCCGTTACCAGGAAGCACTCGATGCCCTGGCCAGCCTGCGGCAGCCCGTCGATGCCTTCTTCGATCAGGTGATGGTCATGGCGGAAGATCCCGAGATTCGTGCCAACCGCCTGGCTCTTCTGGCCGCGCTACAGGCTCTCTTCCTCGAAGTGGCAGACATTTCCCTGCTTCAGCAGTGACCGCTTTGCGCTGTGCGTGCATTCTCGGGCCGGCCGGGGGTTGGGGCCCCTCCGGCCTTTTCCGGTTCGTTCCACGTGGAACGCCTTGCTGAAGCACGACTTAGCCAACGGAAAGTCGTTCACCCCAACCTGGCGGTCCCGACCATTGTTCCACGTGAAACATCACTGCTCAGCGCAGCTGTGAGCAGATACCCACCGACAGGCAGAGGCTCCAAGATGGTGGATGCTGTTTCATGTGAAACATGCCACGATACCCATTCCACACCGACGAACCGTCACGATATGCCTAGCGCAGACCGACTGGTCATCTTGGACCGCGATGGCGTGATCAATCGAGATTCCGATCACTACATCAAGTCACTGGATGAGTTCATCCCCTACCCCAGCGCTATCGAGGCCATCGCGCGATTGACCCACTCCGGCTGGACGGTGGCCGTCGCCACGAACCAGTCGGGAATCGCCCGCGGCTATTACGATCAGGACACTCTCGACACAATGCATCGTCGACTTCACGACCTGGTCCGGCAGGCGGATGGAGAGATTGCGCACATTGCCGTGTGCCCGCACGGGCCGAATGATGGATGCGACTGCCGCAAACCGCTCCCCGGTCTGCTGCATGAAATTCGTGACGTCCTCGGACTGAGTGCTCTGGAAGGTGCCTGGATGGTCGGCGACAGCCTGCGCGACCTTCAGGCCGGCGAGAAGCTCGGCTGCCACTCGGTTCTCGTTCGCACGGGAAAGGGGGACAGAACCCTGGCCAAGGGTGAAGGCCTCGACCAAGCGCATGTCTTCGCGGATCTCGCCACTTTCGTTGACTGGCTACTCGCTACGCAATAGCCCGCAGCCCGCAGCCCGCAGCCCGCAGCCCGCAGCCCGCAGCCCGCAGCCCGCAGCCCGCAGCCCGCAGCCCGCAGCCCGCAGCTAGTATATTGCTCAGTACTTGTAAGCAAGTGGCCGGAGCCTTTGCCACAGAAACACGAAGCCCCGCGTAGAATGCCACTTCGCGGGGCTTCGCTTTGCGCCTGCCGTGTTTCACATGAAACACATCACACCGACATTGATCAGATATCCAAATTGGCCACAAGGGCATTGCGCTCGATGAAGTCGCGGCGCGGCTCCACTTCATCGCCCATCAGCGTGTTGAACATCATGTCGGCAGCCACCGCGTCCTCGATGGAAACCCTCAGCAGACGACGGGTATCCGGGTTCATCGTAGTTTCCCACAGCTGCTCGGGGTTCATCTCACCCAGCCCCTTGTAGCGCTGGATGGAAAGGCCGCGCTGTGCCTCGTTCATCAGCCACTCCAGCGCCTCGTAGAAATTCGCCACGGGCTTTTCGCGCTCACCGCGAGCGATGTAGGCTCCTGGTTCGATCAGGCCTTCGAGCGTTTCCCCCAAGGAGGCCATGGCCCGATAGTCAGCACTGGTGAAGAAATCGATGCCCCACACGTAATCGGTGCTGACGCCGTGCGCCGTCAGGGTGACGGCAGGCAGGAAAAGGCCGCGTTCGACGTCTTCCTCGATGCGGAAGGTATAACGCGGGCCTCCTTCGTAGGCCACCAGTGCATCCATTTCCTGCTGCAGGAAGGCTATCCAGCGCTGCATCGTGACACGGTCCTTGAGGCTCGCCTCGCCGTCCAGAGGCGCTGCATGGACGACCTTCCGCAGCACGACATTGGGATAAACCCGGGACAAGCGATCGATACGCTTCATGACATCACGGTATTGATTCACCAACGCCTCGAGCTGGGCCCCGGCCACTGCTGGCGCCTCCGGATTGACGTAGAGACGTGCGCCATCCATTGCCGTCGTGGTGAGATAATCGAGCATCGCCTGCTCGTCCTTGAGGTAGAGCTCCTGCTTTCCACGCTTCACCTTGTAGAGCGGCGGCTGGGCAATGAAGACATGGCCACGTTCGATCAACTGCGACATCTGCCGGAAGAAGAAGGTGAGCAACAAGGTCCGTATGTGCGAACCATCCACATCCGCATCGGTCATGATGATGATAGAGTGGTAGCGCAACTTGTCCGGGTTGAATTCCTCGCGCCCGATGCCACAGCCCAGGGCAGTGATCAGAGTCCCCACCTCGGCTGAAGAGAGCATCTTGTCGAAACGCGCCTTCTCGACGTTGAGGATCTTGCCCTTGAGCGGAAGGATGGCTTGGGTCCGTCGGTCACGGCCCTGCTTGGCGCTACCCCCGGCTGAATCCCCCTCCACCAGGAACAGTTCGGAAAGGCTGGGATCCTTCTCCTGGCAGTCAGCCAGCTTGCCCGGCAGGCCCGCGATATCCAGCGCTCCCTTGCGGCGGGTCATGTCACGAGCCTTGCGCGCCGCTTCTCTGGCACGAGCGGCATCGAGCATCTTGCCGACGATCGCCTTGGCTTCGTTGGGTCGCTCGACGAGGTAGTCGGCAAGCTGGCGGCCCATTTCTTGCTCCACGGCCGTCTTGACCTCGGAGGACACCAGCTTGTCTTTTGTCTGGGAAGAGAACTTGGGGTCTGGAACCTTCACCGAGATGATCGCGGTGAGTCCCTCTCGGGCGTCGTCCCCTGACGTATTGATCTTGGTCTTCTTGAGCAGACCTTCCGACTCGATGTAGCCATTGAGGCTACGAGTCAGAGCAGCACGAAACCCCGCAAGATGAGTACCACCATCACGCTGCGGAATGTTGTTGGTATAGCAGAAGATGTTCTCCGAAAACGAGTCGCTCCACTGCATCGCCACTTCGACTCCCACGCCATCTTCGCGCTCCACGTTGAAGTGGAAGACCGGATTGAGCACGGTCTTGTTGGTATTGAGATGGTCGACGAAAGCCTTGAGCCCGCCATCGTAGTGGAAGAGCTCTTCCTTTCCGCTTCGCTCGTCGATCAGTCGTATGGCGACTCCAGAGTTGAGAAACGACAGTTCACGAAGGCGTTTGGCCAAGATATCGTAGTGAAACTCGATGTTGGCGAAAGTCTCTGAAGACGGCTTGAAGTGAATCCGCGTGCCACTTTTCTCTGTCTTTCCCACGACGTTCAGTGGCGCGTCGGGCACGCCATGATGGTACACCTGCTCGTGAACCTGCCCGGCCCGCCATATCGTCAGCCTGAGCTCTTCGGAGAGCGCGTTCACCACCGAGACGCCGACACCGTGCAAACCACCGGATACCTTGTAGGAATTGTCGTCGAACTTGCCGCCGGCATGGAGCACCGTCATGATCACTTCGGCTGCCGAGACTCCCTCTTCCTGGTGGATGTCCGTGGGTACGCCCCGACCGTTGTCGCTGACGGTTACCGATTCATCGGGATGGATGATGACTCGAATCTCGCTGCAGTGGCCGGCCAGCGCTTCATCGATGGAGTTGTCCACCAGCTCGAACACCATGTGGTGCAGGCCGGTTCCATCATCGGTATCGCCGATGTACATGCCAGGCCGCTTGCGTACCGCGTCCAGGCCCTTGAGAACCTTGATGCTCGATGAATCGTAAGCCTGTTCGCTCATTGACTACTCCGTCATGAAGTCTGTCCGTGCCCGGTAGGCACCAGCCGCCCCTGCCCACTGGGCGATTGTTCCACGTGAAACATCGTCAGCGAGGTGTGGGACGACCAGGGCCCCACTAGGGCATCGTGTTCAACGCTGGTGATGAAGGTCTGGCAGCCCATCCTTTCCAGCAGCTGGCAGAAGACGCGCCGATGGTCAGTGTCCAGCTCCGCCGGCAAGTCATCCACCAGGTAAAGGCAGGTGCGGCCGGTCATGCGTTCCAGCAGCCGCCCCTGCGAAAGCTTCAGTGCGCTCACCACCAGTTTTTGCTGGCCGCGAGACAATACTTCCACCGCGGGATGGCGTCCCAGGCGAATGCGCAGATCGGCCCGTTGCGGCCCCTGCTGGGTAAAACCCATCTGGCGATCCGTCTCTCGCGCCTGCGAGAGAACCGTTTCCAGATCGCGCTGGCGGTCCCAGCCTCGAGAGTAACGCAGTGTCAGTTCCGGCAAAGGCAACAGATCGGCCAGCGTCTCTTCGAATATTGGCTGGAACGCGGACATCCAGCGGCACCGAAAGTCATCCAGGCGCTGTCCCCAGTGAGCCAGCTCCGACTCCCAAATCGGCAATGAATCATCGGATATTTTACCATGCCTGAGCAGGGCATTCCGATGCTTGAGAGCGCGTCGAGCCCGACGCCAGGCATCGAAGAACGCATGTTCCACGTGAAACACGCCCCAGTCGATGAATTCCCGCCGGCCGGCCGGCGGTCCTTCGAGCAGCCGGAAAGAGTCGGGATTGACGAGCTGCAATGGCAGCGCCTCGGTCAGCCGGGCCAGCCGGTGCACACGCTCGCCGGCCAAGCGCAGCTCCAGCTCGCTCACATCGCGGGCACGACGCAACCCGATGGGAAACGACGCATCGCCATCATCCACTCGCGCAAAGAGCGTCATCACGTCGGCGTCATGGGCGATGGCATGTTTGAGATGGCGGGTTCGAAACGAGCGCCCCATGCCCAGCAAGTGAAGGCCTTCGAGCACGCTGGTCTTGCCGCTGCCGTTAGCACCCACCACTAGGTTGATACCTGGCCCGGGGGTGACATCTATCGCCGAAAGGTTGCGCAACCCATTGAAGCAAAGACGATTAATGGGCATTCGCGAAACACTCAAGAGCCTTACAGGCGCATCGGCATGACGACGTAGAGCGCATCTCCTCCGCCGGGCTCTTCCAGCAAGGCACTGCTGTTGGAATCGGAAAGCGTCATCTGGATGCGATCCTCTGCCACGACATTGAGCACATCGATCAAGTAGCCCACGTTGAAGCCGATCTCCAGCGCTTCACCGCCATACTCCACGGCAACGTTCTCCTCGGCTTCCTCCTGCTCGGGATTATTGGCCATGACCTGGAGATTGCCTTCGGCGAGATGCAGGCGCACGCCACGGTACTTCTCATTGGAAAGAATGGAGGTTCTTGAAAGCACCTGGCGCAATTCCGTGCGATCGGCAATGAATACCTTGTCACCACCACGTGGCACCACGCGCTCGTAATCGGGGAACTTGCCATCGACCAGCTTGGAGGTGAACGTGAAGTCGCCGGTATGGGCACGTACATGGGTGCTGCCAAGGGTGAGGGTGACCGGCTCGTCGCCATCATCCAGCAAGCGAACCAGCTCCATCACGCCCTTGCGCGGTACGATGAGCTTGCGCGGGCTTTCCAAGGCGACCTCGGCCGGACGCGAACAGACGGCCAGGCGGTGTCCGTCGGTAGCCACTGCCCGTACCAGGTTGCTGTGTAGGTCCAGCAGCATGCCGTTCAGGTAGTAGCGCACGTCCTGCTGCGCCATGGCGAAGGCGGTGGCGTCGATGAGGTGTTTCAGAGTACCGCGAGGCAAGCTCAGCTCGATGTCGCCCTGGGCATCTTCGATATTGGGAAACTCGGCAACCGGAAGCGTCGACAGCGTGAAACGCGAGCGACCGCTGCGCAGAACGGCCCGCCCCTCCTCCAGAGTGAAATGCAGCTCGGACTGATCGGGGAGCGACTTGCAGATGTCCATCAGCTTGCGGGCCGGTACGGTGACGGCACCCGGCTCATCGACCTGAGAGGCTGCGGTACGCCCTATCAACTCGACCTCCAGGTCGGTGCCGGTCAGCGCCACCTGATCGGGGTCGACCTGAATCAGCACATTGGAAAGCACCGGCAAGGTCTGGCGGCGTTCCACGACACCGGCCACCAGCGCCAGGGGGCGCAGCAGGGCTTCACGCGAGATGGAAAACTTCATGGTCGGCTCCACGTCTTGTTCCTGAAGGGTGATATATGGCGTTGGGGGAAACCCGTGTTCAGCTCGTCAGCAATCGCAAGAGGTTCTTGTAGTCTTCACGGATATCGGCACTCTCTTCCTGCAACGCCTGCACCTTGCGGCAGGCGTGCAATACCGTAGTGTGATCGCGCCCACCGAAGGCATCGCCGATTTCCGGCAGGCTGTGGTTGGTCAACTCCTTGGCCAGCGCCATGGCCACCTGGCGAGGGCGTGCCACGGAGCGGGAGCGCCGCTTGGAGAGCAAATCGGCGAGCTTGATCTTGTAGTACTCCGCCACCGTGCGCTGAATGTTGTCGACACCGACCTGCTTGTCCTGCAGGGCCAGCAGATCCTTGAGGGACTCGCGGATGAAATCCTGGGTGATCGTCTTGCCCATGAAATGGGAGTCGGCGATCACCTTCTTCAGCGCGCCCTCGAGCTCGCGAACGTTGGAGCGAATCTTCTGGGCAATGAAGAAGGCGGCGTCGTGTGGCAGGTCGACCTTGGCCTGGTCGGCCTTCTTCATCAGGATGGCGACCCGCGTCTCCAGTTCCGGCGGCTCGATGGCCACCGTGAGCCCCCAACCGAAGCGTGACTTGAGACGCTCTTCGACGCCACTGATCTCTTTGGGATAGCGGTCGGAAGTGAGGATCATCTGCTGACCGCCCTCGAGCAGGGCATTGAAAGTGTGGAAGAACTCCTCCTGAGAGCGCTCCTTGCCGGCGAAGAACTGAATGTCGTCGATGAGCAGCGCATCGACGCTGCGATAGAAACGCTTGAAGTCATTGATAGCGTTGAGTTGAAGCGCCTTGACCATGTCGGCGACGAAGCGCTCCGAATGCAAGTAGACGACA
Source organism: Billgrantia gudaonensis (assembly GCF_900100195.1). Lineage (GTDB taxonomy): Bacteria > Pseudomonadota > Gammaproteobacteria > Pseudomonadales > Halomonadaceae > Halomonas > Halomonas gudaonensis. The sequence goes on along the minus strand of NZ_FNES01000002.1, from coordinate 98,622 downwards.
CGCGCATTCTCGCGCCGAATGGCCAGAGCATTGCCCACGGCGTGCATCAGGTGCGTCTTGCCCAGCCCCACTCCCCCATAGAGGAACAGAGGATTGTAGGCCCCCCCGGGATTCTCGGAGACCTGACGCGAGGCCGCACGAGCCAACTGGTTCGACTTGCCCTCGACGAAGGTATCGAACGTGAAATTGGGATTGAGGCCGCTACTGTGCTTGAGGCTACCCTCGACCTGAACTTCGCGTTCTCCACGGCGACCGACGGATGCCGAGCCTTCCTCGTTCGACGACTCGATCTCGCGCTCATCGCCGATATCGCCGCGTGGCGGTGTCTGCACGGCCGGCGCGCGAGGGCTTGCGGAAACCGGTGCACCCAGTTCACGGGGCTGTGGTTTGGCCACCGCCGCCCGTCGGCTACCCACGGTAAGCACTACCCGCGGCGGCTTGCCTTGTGCCAGTTCGCGCAGCAGCTCGTTGATGCGCTTGGCGTACTTGTCGCCCACCCAGTCACGCACGAAGCGATTGGGCGCCAGCAGGCGCAGCTCGTCGGACTCCCCCTCTTCCGCCTGCAACGGGCGAATCCAGGTGTTGAACTGCTGAGCGTTCAGCTCATCCTGCAGGAAATCCAGACACTGTTGCCAGAGAGCCAGCGACACGCGACCTCACCCCGGTTGATGAATGACCGATCATTGTATCCTTCCCCCGGCAGGTTATCCACATGCGTGCACTCCGCCTCCTGGTTACGACCGACAACCCATATCCACACCTTTATACAATAAACAGGCGATTGTTTAATAAGAATAAAGCGCAATTATCCACAACTCGGCACCGCGCTCCTGCCCACAGGCCGAACCGCCACGCTCCGGGCAGAGCCCATTCCGACGGCAGAAACCAGGGGCGCAACAATTGCGTCGAAGCGGCGAAGTCACTACAATTTCCGGTCTTGAACCGAATCCTCCCGGGGCCGCACGTGGCCTCAGGGTGCTGTCTTGAAGACGTTCCGTCCAATTTAACCACGTGGGAATCAAGAGTTATGAAACGCACTTTCCAACCCAGCGTTCTCAAGCGCAAGCGTGTGCATGGCTTTCGTGCGCGCATGGCCACCAAGAACGGCCGTGCCGTACTGGCACGTCGTCGCGCCAAGGGCCGCAAGCGTCTGAGCGCCTGATCGCGGATTGCCCGTGTCCGGTCATGGTTTTCCCCCTCGGTTGCGCTTGCTGACTGCCGGGGACTACCGCCACGTCTTCGATCACGCTGCTTTCAAGGTTCACGGCAAAGGGCTGCTGGCCCTGGCGTGCCCCAACCAGCAAGGACACGTCCGACTCGGCCTGGTGTTCAGCAAGAGAAACGTTCGCCGCGCCGTCGATCGCAATCGCCTGAAGCGGCTTGCCCGCGAGTCCATCAGACTCCAGCAACATAGGCTACCCGCCGTCGATATCGTGGTGCTGGGCCGTCGTGGCGCCCATGAACTGGATAACGCTACGCTCCATCGCCAGCTGCATGGCATGTGGCGCCGGCTGGAACGGGACGTTCGCCAGTCGAAGGCATCCTGAGCGGATGCGGTGCCGGTTTCCGCCACGATAGCCTGCCTCGGGCAGGCTTTCGCGTATATCGGCCTGGCAGCAGGCCCCGTTCCAGCGGCATGTACACTACCCACCGGGCAGAACCCTCATGGACGTAAAACGACTCCTACTGTTGATTCCTCTGGCCGTGCTCGCCTACATGATCATGGTGCAGTGGAACCAGGACTATGGCCAGAACACGCCTGAGCCGAACACTCCCAGCGTCACCACCACGGCCAGCGAACAGGAAGCCGAGACGGCCGAAACGCCTGATGAAGAAGGCCTTGCCGTCCCCAGCGCCCCGCGCGAACAGGACGAAATGGCCGGCGACATGCCTAGCGACACGGCACGTCCCGGCACCAGCCGGGATCTGATCGTGGTGGAGACGGACGTCCTCGACTTGCGCATCGATCCCCAGGGCGGCGACGTCGTCTACGCAGCACTGCCGCAGCACCGGCTCACGCGAGACAGCGAGCACCCCTACGTGATGCTGTCCGACAGTGAAACGCGCAGCTACGTGGCGCGTTCCGGGCTACAGCTCGATGGTCACTCGGGCCGCATCAGCTATACGCCGGAAACCACGGAATACCGACTGTCCGAGGATGAGGATAGCCTGGAAGTCGACCTGGCCGCCGAAATCAACGGCGTGGAGGTCATCAAGCGCTTCACCGTCGAGCGTGGCAGCTATGCCGTGGATGTCAGCTACCATCTGGCCAACCAGAGCGAGGAGCCGGTGACGGCTCGCTTCATCGGCCAGCTGGCTCGCGACAACAGCCCCGACCCCTCGAGCGGTCCGGCACTCGGCATGCAGTCGTATCTGGGAGCGGCCTTCTCGACGCCGGATGACCGCTACCAGAAGGTCAGCTTCGAAGACATCAAGGAAGGCAACTTCGCCAACCGCGATGCCCAGGGTGGCTGGGTCGCCATCATTCAGCACTATTTCGTCTCGGCGTGGGCACCCTCGCAGGACGAGCAGAACCTCTATTACGCCACCACCGATTCCCGCGACCGCAACGTGGCCGCCATGGCCGGCCCCGTTGCAACGCTGGCCCCGGAAGAGAGCGCTCGCCTGGGCGCCACTCTCTACGTCGGCCCCAAGGTACAGGACTACCTCGAGCAGGTGGCGCCCAACCTGAAGCTCACCGTTGACTTCGGCTGGCTGTGGTTCATCGCCAACCCGCTGTTCTGGCTGCTCGACCAGATCCACAACCTGATCGGCAACTGGGGCTGGTCGATCGTCCTGCTCACCGTGCTGGTCAAGCTGGTCATGTGGCCGCTCTCCGCCAAGGCCTACAAGTCGATGGCGCGCATGCGCAAGCTGGGCCCGGAAATGCAGCGTCTCAAGGAGCAATACGGCGATGATCGCCAGAAGATGTCCCAGGAGATGATGAAGTTCTACCAGAAGGAGAAGATCAATCCCCTCGGGGGCTGTCTTCCCATCCTGGTGCAGATGCCGGTATTCATCGCTCTCTACTGGATGCTGCTGGAGTCCGTGGAGCTGCGCCACGCCCCCTTCATGTTCTGGATCCAGGATCTGTCGGTGAAGGATCCCTACTTCATCCTGCCGATCCTGATGGGCGCTTCGATGTTCGTCCAGCAGCTGCTCAATCCGACACCGCCGGATCCCATGCAGGCCAAGATCATGAAGATGCTGCCCGTGGTCTTCACTTTCTTCTTCCTGTGGTTCCCGGCAGGCCTGGTCATCTACTGGGTGGTCAACAACGTCATCTCGATCGCCCAGCAGTACGTGATCACGCGAAAGATCGAGAGCGACCCAAGTGTCGGCAAGGGCATGAAGGCCAAGTAGGCCCTCCTTACTTCCGAGCCGCCGACCCCCGCCCCGTGCGGGGGTCTGGCGTTTGCGCCCCCGGAAACCGACAATGGTGCAGCCAGGAGACGACAATGCCCGAGACCCTCTACACGCCGGACACCATTTGTGCACTCGCCACTCCGCCGGGCCGCGGCGGAGTGGGCGTCATTCGCGTTTCAGGGCCGCTCTGCCGCACCATTGCCGAAGCCGTGGTAGAGCACTACCTTTCTCCGCGACACGCCCACTACGGGCCGTTTCGCGGAGAGCACGGCGTCATCGACGAGGGCATCGCCCTCTTCTTCCCCGGCCCGCACTCCTTCACCGGCGAGGACGTACTGGAGCTACAGGGCCATGGCGGGCCAGTGATCATGGATCTACTGCTCGAGCGCTGCGTGCAACTCGGCGCCCGGCTGGCACGCCCCGGCGAATTCTCCGAGCGCGCCTTCCTCAACGACAAGCTCGACCTGGCCCAGGCCGAGGCCATCGCCGACCTGATCGAAGCCAGCTCGCGCGCTGCCGCCGAGAATGCCCTGCACTCGCTGCAAGGCGAGTTCTCGGCCCGCGTCGAGACGCTGGTCGAGCGCCTGATCGAGCTGCGCATGTACGTGGAAGCCGCCATCGACTTCCCCGAAGAAGAGATCGACTTCCTTGCGGATGGTCGTGTGGCCGAGATGCTGGATGGCGTCAAGACGGAGCTGGCCAGCGTCCGCACTGCCGCCGGTCAGGGTGCGCTGCTGCGGGAAGGCATGAACGTGGTAATTGCCGGACGCCCCAACGCCGGCAAATCGAGCCTGCTAAACGCCCTCACCGAGCAGGAAACCGCCATCGTCACCGAGATCGAGGGCACCACCCGCGACGTGCTGCGCGAGCACATCCACATCGACGGCATGCCGCTGCACGTGGTCGACACCGCCGGACTCCGCGATACGCCGGATGCCGTGGAGAAGATCGGCGTGGCCCGCGCCTGGGAAGAAATCGAAAAGGCCGACCGGGTGCTGCTGATGGTGGATGCCGCCACCACCGAGGCAACCGACCCCATGGCCATCTGGCCCGAATTCGTGGCCCGCTTACCCGACCCCGCGCGCCTGACTCTGGTACGCAACAAGATCGACACGAGTCATGAAGACGCCGGGCTCGATCTGACCACCGACCATCCCGTGGTGCGGCTGTCGACGAAGACGGGCGCGGGCATGGACGACCTGAAAGCGCACCTCAAGACGGTCATGGGCTACGCCGGCACCACCGAAGGACGCTTTTCGGCGCGCCGCCGCCACCTGGATGCCCTGGACCGCGCACGAGAGGCACTGGACAACGGCGAGGCACAGCTGGACGGCCATGGCGCCGGCGAGCTACTGGCCGAAGACCTGCGCCAGGCTCAGCAGGCTCTGGGCGAGATCACCGGCGAGTTCAGTGCCGACGACCTCCTGGGCGAGATCTTCGGCAGCTTCTGCATCGGCAAATGAACGGCGCAATCACGAGCCCACCCATTGCAGCATCCTGGGCAATCCGGCGGATACATCGAGCCTGAGCAAGGTTCGGCCATCGATCATTGATAGGCCGATCAGATGAACCGGCGAAACAGTTGAGTCATGTCGAACAGCTCTTCCAGCCTTTCGTAGCGCGCGCGAGTTTCCGGCCAACGTTGCTCCTGAACGGCCGCGATCATGGCCTCCAGCAGCATCATGGTCGCGATGTTGGAATCCCAGCCAGAGGGAATTTCCACCCAACAGTTGAACGTGAAGTCGGCTACCGACGAGATGGGCGACCCCCACTGATCGGTGCATAGAACGATGGTAACCCCACGGTTGCCGACGAGTTCCGCCAGGCGCAGCAAATTCGTCTCGTAACGCCGGATATCGAAGATCAGTAGGGTTTCCCCCGGCTCCATATCGAGCACGTAATGCGGCCAGGTGCCGGAGGACGAGGCCATGTGGGTCACATGAGGACGCACCGCCTGGAGGTGAGTGAAGGCATAATCGGCCAACGCATGAGTGATCCGACCGCCGACGATATACAGGCGCTTGTCGGCATCCGCCAGCTTGTCAATCACCTGATCGAAGCGAGCGGACTCGATATGCGCAAAGGTCTGCTCCAGGTTATAGCTGACAGCCTGGGAAAAGCGATTCAGCAAGTGCGTCTCGGGCGCCTCTGACAGCCAGTTGTTGCGCCGTTGAGTGGGCCCTACGCCTTTGGCCTCGAGCTCATGAAGCAATGCCTGATGGAACTGGGGATAGCCCTTGAACCCCAGCTTCTTGATCATTCGCGCCACGGTGGGAGTCGACACTCCCGCATTGCTGGCCACGGCGGTGATCGAGGCGAGTCCGGCCGCCGGGTAGTTCTCCAACAGGGTGCCGGCCAGCTTGCGCTCCGACGGCGTCAGTTCTGAATAATGCTGGCGAATCAGCTCACGTACCGTAGGTTTAGTCGTCGTCAAGAGTCACCTGTCTGTGATGATCCATATATCGGCCGCTTCGTCAGCGACCGGCGTCGAGCCGCCTACTGAATAAATCTTGACGTAATGTCATCTCCGCGTCTATATCTTTACAGAGACGAGGAGGAGGCAGGAATGCCAAGAACAACAACAGCGTCATTCCCAAGCGTCGAGCTGCACAATCGATCAGGCAAAGGGCCTGTGGTCATTCTGTGCGAACACGCCTCGCCGGACATTCCCGAGCCCTATCACGACCTCGGGCTCGACCCCGCCCATCGCTTCAGCCATGCGGCCTGGGATCCCGGTGCCCGAGACGTCGCCATGGCGCTGTCCCGGGCACTCGATGCCCCCTTGGTGGCGAGCCGCGTTTCACGACTCGTCTATGACTGTAACCGTCCGCCCGAGGCGGCCAGTGCCATGCCCGAACGGTCGGAAGTCGTCGATGTGCCAGGCAACCGGAACCTCACTGAGGCCCAGCGCGCCCAACGCATCGAATCGGTCTACCGTCCCTTCTGTACGGCCGTGACACAACGACTCGAGGAGCGCGCCGCCAGCCACCTGCCTACAGCGCTGATCACCGTGCATAGTTTCACTCCCGACTATCACGGCAAACCCCGAACGGTTGAAATCGGCATTCTGCACGACGCCGACCGGCGACTGGCCGATGCCATGCTGGCCCAATCCCACCGTCTGGCACACCGCCAGATCCGGCGCAACGACCCCTACGGCCCCGAAGACGGTGTAACCCACTCACTGAAACTGCACGGCATCGGTCATGGACTGGCGAATGTGATGATCGAGATTCGCAACGACCTGCTCGGCACGCCAGCCGATGCATCCACCATGGCCGACGAGCTCCTGCTGTTGATCGAGCCTGCACTGGCAGAGCTCGGATTCGAAATCCCGATTCGGGGAGACGCGCACGATGCCTAAAGCGATCCTGGGCTATATCGCCATTATCGATGTCATGAATCGCATCATCGGCCGATTTGCGATGTACCTCATCTTCGTTCTGATTGCCATATTGCTGTGGTCGTCGGCCTCCAAGGCGTTCATGACCCCATCGCTATGGACCTTGGAAACTGCTCAATTCGTCATGGTGGCCTACTTCGTATTGGGAGGACCCTACTCCATCCAACTCGGCTCGAATGTAAGGATGGATCTCTTCTACGGAAACTGGAGCTTGAAGACCAAGGCCTGGGTCGACGCTTTCACGGTGTTCTTTCTGCTCTTCTACCTTGGCGTACTGCTTTATGGTGGATTGGTTTCGATGGCTTACTCTCTAGGATATTTCGGAAGCGAGCCCTTTACGTTCCTCTTCGACCTTGCCTGGACACTTTTTACCCAGGGGCCCTCCGAAGCGAGCGAAAGCTTAGGCTTCCTGGAGAGAAGCTCGACGTCCTGGCGGCCCGTGCTATGGCCCATAAAGGCAATTCTTTGCATCGGTATATTCCTTATGATTCTTCAAGCAAGTGCCGAGTTTTTCCGAGATATCAGCCGACTTCGTGGAGTTAATATCTGATGTCTTACGAGATGATCGCCATCGTCATGTTCAGCTCGATGATGTTGATGCTGATGACGGGGCAACGAGTCTTCGGTGCGATTGGTTTTGTCGGTGCATTGGCTGGCGTTCTGCTATGGGGTACCGGCGGCGTTGACATACCCTTCACCTCCGCAATGAAACTCATGAAGTGGTATCCACTGCTGACACTACCGATGTTCATCTTCATGGGTTACATCCTGTCGGAGAGTCGGATTGCCGATGACTTGTATAGGATGTTCCATGTCTGGATGGGTCCGGTAAAAGGCGGTCTAGCCATCGGTACGATCGGGCTGATGGTGCTGATATCCGCCATGAATGGGCTGTCGGTAGCCGGAATGGCAATAGGGGCTACTATCGCCTTGCCTGAATTGCTGCGCCGAGGCTATGACAAGATCATGGTAACCGGCGTCATCCAGGCGGGCTCCAGCCTGGGCATTCTCGTGCCGCCCTCGGTGGTACTGGTGCTCTATGCGATGATCGCCCGCCAACCCGTCGGTCAACTTTGGCTTGCCGGGGTGCTCCCCGGGCTGATGATGGCAACGCTGTTCATCATCTACATCTACGTTCGCTGTCGTGTGCAGCCGGAGCTTGGTCCGGTTCTGGCGGTCGAAGAACGCAACGTTTCCTTGTCCGAAAAGCTGCGGCTATTACGCGCCGGCATACTGCCACTCATGATCTTTGCAATCATGATGGTGCCCTTCGTAAAAGGCTGGACCTCATTGGTCGAGAGCTCGGCAGTAGGCGCCATGTCAGCGTTGCTCGCAGCGATCGTCAAGGGTCGCATGACGCGAAAAGTCTTCGAGGTCTCGGTACGCCAGACCCTGGCGATCTCCTGCATGTTCATGTGGATCATTCTCGCCGCACTCGCTTTCGGCGCCATCTTCGACGGCTTGGGCGCCGTCAAGGCCATCGATAGCCTTTTCACCGAGAAGCTGGGCCTTTCGCCATGGATGATACTCATCATGATGCAGCTGAGTTTCATCGTGATGGGCACTTTCCTCGATGATACCGCCATGCTGGTGATCGTGGCACCGCTCTACGTGCCTCTGGTCGATGCGCTGGGTTTCAACCTGATCTGGTACGGCGTGCTCTACACGATCACCACGCAGATTGCCTACATGACCCCACCATTCGGCTATAACCTGTTCTTGATGCGTGCCATGGCACCGCCTCAGATTGGGCTAATCGATATTTACAGATCCATTATCCCTTTCGTTTTCGTGATGACGGTCGCCCTGAGCCTGGTAATGATCTTCCCTCAGATTGCCCTATGGTTACCCGGGTATATCTATGGAAACTGACCGTTTCAATATGACGCCTGACCATCAGTCGGTCGAAAAAAGACACGGCGGTGGTTAACCGAAAGACAAGAAGAGCCTCACCAAGGGCCGACGCTAAGCCATTTTCGGCATTTCATGTCAGGAGAGAAAACGATGACAACAAGACGCAAGTTTCTGATCACCGCTGCGGCCGGTGCTGCCATGGCTCCGCTGGCCAGTCGGGTCGTTGCCCAGTCTCAGAGCGAGCCGGCCATCAAGTGGCGCATGCAGACCTATGCCGGTGCCGCTCTGGCCGAACATGTCGCCAAGCCGGCCATCGATCTGTTCAACCGAATCGCCGGCGACCGAATGCAGATCGAGCTATTCTACGCCGACCAGCTGGTTCCGACGGGAGAGCTGTTCCGGGCCCTGCAGCGCGGAACCATCGATGCCGTACAATCGGATGACGACTCCATGGCATCACCTACCGAAGTCACCGTCTTCGGTGGCTACTTCCCCTTCGGGTCACGCTACAGTCTGGATGTGCCCGTATTGTTCAACCAGTACGGCCTCAAGGAGATCTGGGAGGAGGAGTACTCCAAGGTCGGCGTCAAGCACGTCAGTGCCGGGGCCTGGGATCCGTGTCATTTCGTTACCAAGGATCCGATCCACAGCCTCGCAGACCTGGAAGGCAAGCGCATCTTCACCTTCCCCACTGCCGGGCGTTTCCTTTCGCAGTTCGGCGTCGTGCCCGTGACGCTCCCCTGGGAAGACATCGAAGTCGCGGTACAGACCGGCGAGCTGGATGGGATCGCTTGGTCGGGCATCACCGAGGACTACACGGTGGGCTGGGCCGATGTCACCAACTATTTCCTGACCAACAACATCTCCGGTGCCTGGATCGGCCACTTCTTCGTCAACATGGAACGCTGGAACGAATTGCCCGAGGATCTCCGGCTGCTGTTCGAGGTGTGCTGCGAGCAGTCCCACTATTATCGCCAGCACTGGTACTGGGGTGGCGAAGCCAAGCTACGCGTGCATGGCGACAAGCTCGAACTGACCAGTATTCCCGACGCCGAATGGGAACAGGTGGAAAACGCCGCCCAGGAGTTCTGGGATGAGATCGCCGCCGAATCCGAAACCAAGGCCAGGGTGGTCGAGATTTTCAAGCAATACAACGCCGACATGCGCAAGGCGGGCAAGCCCTATCGCTATACGGACGCCTGATATTCCTTCACGCCCCGCGGTTGCGGGGCGCACAACGATAGCAAGGTCCGGACCCCAGGCCGGGCCTTGTCATGGCGATCCAACAAGGAGCCTCTCAAATGAACAGCGCAGCGACTGTCGATGCCCTGTCGGCCCTGGAGGCCCAGGTCAGGAACGGCGATGTCGACACGGTTCTGGCCTGCTTCGTGGACATGCAGGGCCGCTTGATGGGCAAGCGGCTTCATGCGCGTCATTTCGTCGACGGTGGCTGGGAAGAGACACACTGCTGCAACTACCTGCTCGCCACCGATCTCGAGATGGCAACGCCGGACGGCTATGCCAGCACGTCATGGCAAGCCGGGTATGGCGATTACATCATGAAGCCCGATCTGGCCACCCTGCGCCCGGTTCCGTGGCTCGACGGCACTGTGCTGGTTCTGTGCGACATCCTGGATCATCACAGCCATACGCCAGTGGCCCACGCCCCGCGCACCATGCTCGAGCGCCAGCTCGAACGGCTCGAAGAGCTGGGACTCGATGCGATGATCGCCAGTGAACTGGAATTCTTCCTGTTCGAGCAGAGTGTCGATGAAATCCGCCAGGCGGATTTCCGTGATCTACGCCCCATCAGCGGTTACAACGAGGATTACCACATCTTCCAAACCGCCAAGGAAGAGCATGTACTGCGTCCCGTGCGCAACCTGCTCCATGCGGCAGGAATCCCCGTGGAAGGCACCAAGGGCGAGGCTGGCTGCGGTCAGGAAGAGCTCAATATCAAGTATGCACCGGCACTGGATACTGCCGACTACCACACCATCGCCAAGCATGCGATCAAGGAGATCGCCTGGCAGAAAGGCCGCGCGGCAACCTTCCTGCCCAAGTGGCATCAAGAACACTCGGGCAGTTCGAGCCACATTCATCAGTCATTGTGGCAAGGCGATACGCCGGTCTTCTACGATGCCAGCGATGAGTTGGGCATGTCCTCCCTGATGAAGCATTACCTGGCCGGCCTTCTGAAGTACGCCCCCGACTACACCTACTTCCTGGCACCCTACATCAACAGTTACAAGCGTTTCCAGAAAGGCTCCTTCGCTCCAACCCGCACGGTCTGGTCAGTGGATAACCGCACCGCCGGCTTCCGACTGTGCGCCAGCGGCACGAAAGCCGTACGTATCGAATGCCGTATTGGCGGTTCGGATCTGAATCCATACTTGGCCATCGCAGCCCAACTGGCCGCCGGCATGAAGGGGATCAACGACAGGCTGGAGCTGCCGCCACCGGCCGTGGGCGACACCTACGCCGGTGATAGCGGCCTGATTCCACAGAACCTGCGCGATGCCAAGGATGCGCTGCAGGGCTCCAGCATGTTGCGCGAAGCGTTGGGCGACGCCGTGGTCGATCATTACGTACGCGCCGCCGAAGTGGAGCTGGAAGATTTCGACAGGGTGGTGACGCATTACGAGGTAGCCCGCGGGTTCGAGCGCGCCTGACGCCCAGGATAACGAAGGCCCCGGTCGGACACAGCGCTGGCCGGGTGAAGGCAGTTACCGCTAGACGAACGGCAGGTCGACGGTCATTCGGGCCGGCCGCAAAAAGGAGATGACGATGGGCCATATGCTGCAGTGTATCTCACCGATCGATGGGGAGATCTACGCCGAACGTGAGGCTCTGTCGACCACGGCAGCCCGGGAATCGGCACAGCGGGCACGGGAGGCACAGGCAAGCTGGGCCGCCCGGCCTCTGCAGGAGCGTATCGATCGGGTGATGGCGGGCATCGCCGCGGTGGGGGCGATGAACGACGAAGTGGTGCCCGAGCTGGCGTACATGATGGGGCGCCCGATTCGCTATGGAGGCGAATTTGGCGGCTTCGAGGAGCGTGGCAGCCACATGGCGGCCATCGCCCGGGAGGCGCTCGCCGACATCGCGGTGGGTGAGGACGCCACGGTAAAGCGCTATATCAAGCGCATTCCACACGGCGTGGTATTGGTAGTGGCGCCCTGGAACTACCCCTACATGACGGCCATCAACAGCGTGGCGCCGGCACTGATCGCGGGCAACACGGTGTTGCTGAAACACGCCACCCAGACCTTGCTCGTGGGCGAGCGCATGGCCCGGGCCTTCCACTCTGCCGGCGTACCCGAGGATGTGTTCCAGAACGTGTTCCTCGACCACGACACTACTTCGGCCCTGATCGCGGAACGTGCCTTCGATTTCGTCAACTTCACCGGCTCGGTGCCGGCCGGACGCACCCTCGAACGTGCGGCAGCGGGTACGTTCACCGGCATGGCCCTGGAACTCGGCGGCAAGGATCCGGGGTATGTCATGGAGGATGCCGACCTCGATGCCGGCGTCGCCGCACTGATCGACGCCGCCATGTTCAATTCCGGGCAATGCTGCTGCGGAATCGAGCGCATCTACGTCCACGAAAGCCTGTATGACCGTTTCGTCGAAAAGGCCGTGACGATCGTCGAGGGCTACCGGCTCGGCAACCCGCTGGACGCTGCCACGGACATAGGCCCCATGGCCCATGTCCGCTTCGCCAGGGAAGTCCGTGCGCAGATCGACGAGGCCGTGGCCGCAGGAGCCAAGGCGCACATTGCCACCAAGCCCGGGGATGATGGCGAAGCCTATCTCACCCCGCAGATCCTGACCGAGGTGACCCACGACATGCGAGTCATGCGCGATGAAAGCTTCGGTCCGGTCGTGGGCATCATGAAAGTCTCCGGCGATGACGAAGCCGTTCGACTGATGAACGACAGCGCGTTCGGCCTCACCGCCAGCCTGTGGACGGCCGACCTCGCCCGCGCCCAGCGAGTCGGCGATCGAATCCAGACCGGCACCGTGTTCATGAACCGCGCCGACTACCTCGACCCCGGACTCTGCTGGACCGGATGCAAGGATACCGGACGCGGCGGCTCCCTCTCGGTGATCGGCTATCACAACCTGACTCGCCCCAAGTCCTATTACCTGAAGAAGGTGACGAAATGACATTGACCGGAAACTGGACTTACCCAACGGCCATTCGCTTCGGTGCGGGACGGATCGCCGAGCTCCCCCAGGCCTGCGCCCAGGCAGGTATCGGCAAGCCCCTGCTGGTGACGGACCGGGGGCTAGCCGAACTGCCCATCACCGCCCAGGCACTGAATATCCTCGAAGCCGCGGGCCTGGGGCGTGCGCTGTTCTCCGATGTGGACCCCAACCCGAACGAGACCAACCTGGCTGCCGGCGTCGAGGCCTTCAAGGCGGGTGATCACGACGGCGTCATCGCATTCGGCGGTGGTTCGGGTCTGGATCTGGGCAAGATGGTCGCTTTCATGTCGGGACAGACGCGCCCCGTGTGGGATTTCGAAGACATCGGCGACTGGTGGACTCGTGCCGATGCCGATGGCATAGCACCCATCGTGGCAGTTCCCACCACCGCCGGTACCGGTTCGGAAGTGGGGCGTGCCAGCGTCATCACCAACTCGCAAAGCCACGAGAAGAAGATCATCTTTCACCCCAAGGTGCTGCCTTCCGTGGTGATCTGCGATCCCGAACTGACGGTGGGCATGCCCAGGCCAATCACCGCTGGTACGGGGCTGGATGCCTTTGCCCATTGCGTAGAGGCGTTTTCCAGCCCTCACTACCATCCGATGAGTCAGGGCATTGCGCTGGAGGGCATGCGTCTGGTGAAGGAAAATCTGCCGCGTGCCTATGCCGATGGCCACGACATCGAAGCCCGCGCGCACATGATGAGCGCAGCGATGATGGGGTCCACGGCCTTCCAGAAGGGGTTGGGGGCGATACATGCGATGAGCCACCCCATCGGCGCATTGTTCAACACCCATCACGGCACCACCAATGCGATCTGCATGCCCGCAGTGCTCGACTTCAATGCCGAGCCAATACGCAAGAGGTTCGACCGGGTCGCTGCCTACCTGGAGATCGACGGCGGTTTCGAGGGTTTCCGCACCTTCGTGCAGTCATTCAATGACCGGCTGGGTATCCCGCGCCGACTCTCCGAGATCGGAGTCACGGCGGAGCGGATCGACGAACTCGCCGAGATGGCGGTACGCGATCCCAGTTGCGGCGGCAATCCGGTGGAGTTGACCCGCGAGAATCTCAAGGAGCTGTTCCAGCGTTGCCTGTAACCGGCTGGCGATGAACGGAGCTCTGGCGACCCGATGCACTCTCCGGCACGCCATCTCCGCTACTCCCCCACCCACCAGCCGCTGGAATAGCGGCTGCTCTGGCCCAGCCGCGGCGTCACCGCCGCCATGGCGTCTATCAGGCGCGAATCCAGCCCCCAGGGCGGGTTGATGACCAGCATGCCGCTGCCGTACATCCCGTGCTCCCCGACACCCGGCTCATGCAGGCACAGCTCGCTACGCCACACCTTGCGCAAACCGCTCTCGCGAATGCCCTCCAGCAGCTCATGGTGGCGTGCTGCCGGCAACAACGGGTACCACACCAGCATCACCGCATGACGCGCCTTGCGCATGGCCACGTGCAGCGTGTCGGCCACCTCCCGGTACTCCGCCTTGCGCTCGTAGCTGGGGTCGATCAGCGCGCAGAGCCGCGGCGTGGTCACCGGCAGGCTGTCGAGCAAACCCGCCAGGCCATCGCCGTGCACCCACTCGACGTCCCCGGCCATTGGCTGCTCGGCTAGGCAGGCGTGTTCACCGGGATGCAGCTCGAACAGCTTCAATCGATCCTGAGGACGCAGGCGATGGACCAGCCAGGCTGGCGAACCGGGATAGTGGCTGAGCACCTGCGGATTCGGTTGCATCGCCGTCAGCGCCGACAGCCACCCGGCCAGCAGCGGTTCTTCCATCAACTGGCCTCGGGCTCGCCACAACGGCTCGACACCATGGCGATACTCCCCCAGCCGACGCGTTTCCTCGGCCGCCAGCCGATAGCGACCGCGTCCGGCATGGGTATCGAAATAGCTGACGGGCGTTGGTTTGCGCAACAGATGATCGATGACGGCGAACAGCGTGAGATGCTTGTGAACGTCGGCGAAATTGCCGGCGTGGTAAGCGTGCTGATAGGAGAGCATGGCAACGGACTCCAGCAGGGCCATCATGCAAGGGCCCGCCAGTTCGGCGGGCCCCGGTTCATGCGAGGGTCGAAGGTGGCATCAGGTTACTGCTGCTGGATCCGCGACTCGATGGGGGACAGAGTGATTTCCACGCGACGATTCTGTGCGCGTCCCTGTTCGGTGTCGTTGCTAGCCACCGGCTGATTCTCGCCGTAGCCCCGCATGGCCAGGCGATTGTTCGCCACCCCGGCCTGGGCCAGATAGCTGCCGACCGACTCGGCACGACGTTCGGAAAGACGCTGATTGTAGCTCGCGTCACCGGTGCTGTCGGTATGGCCGGCAATGTTGACGCGGGTATCGGTGTACTGCGTCAACACCGAGGCGACGTCGTTGAGAGCATTTCGCGCACTCGATGTCAGCTCGCTGGAGTCGAAGTCGAAGGTCACGCTGCTCGGCATGTTGAGCACGATGTCATCGCCACGGCGGTCGACGCCGATGCCCGTCCCTTGCATGCTTCGGCGCAGTTCCTCTTCCTGGCGATCCATGTAGGCACCGATACCGCCGCCGGCTGCCGCCCCAACGGCGGCACCGATCAAGGCGCGATCACGACGGCTGGTGCTGCCATCCCCGGAGAGTGCCCCGGCTGCCGCCCCCACGGCGGCTCCGATGGCGGCTCCGGTTCCCGTGTTGCTGCGCCGGGTTTCTCCGGAATAAGGGTCCGTGGTGGTACATCCCACCAACAATACGGCCGCTGAGATGGAAGCAACCAATCGAATCGGTGTGAACATGTATCCCTCCTGGATGGGTCAGGGTGGCGAGCTTGGGGTCAGCTGGCCCGATGCTCGCCAATCGAGGCCAGCAGTTCATTCAAGAATAGTAGACCGTGCGGCGTGGCTTGAAGCCGCTCGGAATCTTCCACGAGCAGTCCCTTGGCGCGTGCGGCGGTGAGACAAGCTTGCAGCGCCTCGGTTCCCTGGCCGGTATGGGCCACCCACTCCTGCAAAGGAACGCCGGACACGAGGCGCAGGGCATTCATGGCGAACTCCAATGGCAGTTCCGCCTCGTCGATCTGCGAACTCCCGGCCACGAAGCCCCGTGGATCGTTTCGCCGACGCAGGTAGCTGGAGGGCTGTCGGACTTTCCAGCGACGCTCGATGGCCAGGCTCCCCTCCTCGCCCGGGGCGCTCAGCTTGCCATGGGCACCAGCGCCGATACCCAGGTAGTCGCCGAACCGCCAGTAGTTCAGATTGTGCCGACACTGGCGAGCGCCCCGGGAATAGGCGGAAATCTCGTAGCGCGAGAATCCTGCGGATAGCAGTCGCTCGTGACCGATGTCCTGGATGTCCCACAGCGTCTCCTCCACCGGCAGCACCGGTGGCCGGGAGTGAAACTCGGTATTGGGCTCCAAGGTGAGCTGATACCAGGAGAGATGGGAGGGCCCCAGCGCCAGGGCACTGTCGATATCCGCCAGCGCCAGGTCGGGCGTCTGGTCCGGCAAGCCGTGCATCAGATCGAGATTGAGATCGTCGAACCCCGCCTCGCGCGCCTCGTCTACCGCCCGGCGTGCATCGTCGCCGCTGTGGATACGCCCCAAGGCCGTGAGCTGAGCATCCTGAAAACTCTGCACGCCCAACGAAAGGCGATTGATGCCAGCCGCCCGGTATCCGGCGAAGCGGCCTCGCTCCAGCGTGCCGGGATTGGCCTCCAGCGTCACTTCCAGATCGGCGGCCAGCGGCAAGCGCTCGGCTACCGCCTCCAGCAGACGCGCATAGAAATCCGCCGACATCAGGCTGGGCGTGCCGCCACCGATGAACACGCTGACCACTTCGCGGCCAGCCGCCAGGGGGAGGTCGCCTTCCAGGTCCGCGATGAGCGCTGCCAGATACTCGGCCTCGGGCAGTTCGGCGGCATGCCCCACACCATGCGAATTGAAGTCGCAATAGGGGCACTTGCGCACGCACCAGGGAACGTGCACGTAGAGCGCCAGGGGCGGCAAGGAAGACGCCGCCGCCGGCATCGAGCGCATCGTGATCATGGCAGGCTACCGCTATCCGACGACATGGCATCGATCAGCGCGCGCAGCGCCCGGCCGCGATGGCTGAAGCGGTTCTTTTCCTCGGCCGACAGCTCGGCAGCGGTCTTGCCGCGATCGGGTAGCCAGAACAGCGGATCATAGCCAAAGCCGCCATCGCCCCGGGGCGAATCGAGGATCACCCCTTCCCAGCTGCGCTGCACGATCAACGGCACGGGATCCTCGGCATGGCGCAACATGACCAGCACGCACCAGTAGCGCCCCGCACGCGACGCCGCCGATACCTCGGCCAGGGCATCAAGCAGCTTGGCGTTGTTGCGGGCATCGCTCTTGGGCTCCCCGGCATAGCGCGCGGAATGGATGCCGGGCCTTCCTTGCAAAGCGTCCACTTCCAGCCCGGAATCGTCCGCCAACGCTGGCAGCCCGCTGACCCGGCTCGCCTCGCGCGCCTTGAGCAACGCATTTTCGACGAAGGTCAGGCCAGTTTCCTCGACATCATCCACACCGAAATCGGCCTGGGCTCGGACTTCCAAGCCGAGAGGGGAAAGCAGCTGGTTGAACTCGGCGAGCTTCCCGGGATTGGAACTGGCCAGCACGAAAACTCGAGGCAGTGGCATGGAAACTCCTAAGAATATCGCTGGGTGGAACGGGCAAACCGACAATTATCGTTGGCCTGCGAACGAAACGAAAGAGGCTTCCAGAAAGTCAGGCAAACTCATCAGAGCGTATGAAACGACTAAGCCTTTCGCATAGCTCAGCCGCCCACTCTTTTGAGCACAATGCGCTATCGCTTTGAAACGAAGAGACTATCTCGATGATATCGAGCCTGACACCGAGACGATCCACAACATCCTAAACCAGCTTCGACTAACATATATTTACAATTCATCACGCCTCGACAACACTAAGCTAGGAACACCACGAGACCCACCTCAGATTGCGAGCCGCGTCATGCCATAGGGGAGCAGACATCATGGGCCACGGACAAGATCTGGTGTTGCTGGTTACCGACAGCAACCCGCAATCCCAGCTCTTCATCAATTACATCCACGAACAGGTCGGTTGCCCGGTGCGAATCTTATCACCCGAGGATCGACTGGCCGATACGCAATACGAACGTATCGTACTGCTTCTCGATATCGATCACCTGGCCATCGAAGGCATGAGAACATGGCAGGGCAGAATCGCTGACGATGGCCGCGTAGCGATAGCCGCCTTCAATGTCAGGGATGAAACGGTAGCCGTCGACATTCTCGCCGTCATGCACCTGGAAGGGATCTTCTACCGCAGCAATAGTCTCGAAATGATCTGCAAGGGCATTACCAAGATGCTCGAAGGCGACCTGTGGATGTCACGCAGCCTGATGACGCAAATGATCGATTTCTACCGAAAGCAGCAGCGAAACGCTTTTCGTCCGATATGCGGCCTGACCCATCGAGAACTGGAAATCATCGGTCTGCTGGGCTCGGGCGCATCCAACGCCGAGATCGCCAACCAACTATTCGTTAGCGAGCACACCGTAAAGTCGCATCTTTACAATATATTCAGAAAAATAAACGTGCACAATAGGATACAGGCCATGAACTGGGCCAGACACAACCTGATGGGTATCGCTCCCGGTCAAAGGCATCATGAAAAAACGTTAGCGCACTAAGTTCGTAAAGAATCATCCATCATTACCCTTTCACTGAGTATCGCAATATGGATACCCGAGCTCTCATTTGCAAAGAGAAACGGCCAATGGATGGAAACGGCACATTACTGATCGCAGGGGAAACCAACGAACTTTCACCAAGTCTCCCATCCTATTTGAGAGGAAATGGCTGGATCGTCGACCA
The DNA here is from genome assembly GCF_900100195.1 of Billgrantia gudaonensis. GTDB lineage: Bacteria > Pseudomonadota > Gammaproteobacteria > Pseudomonadales > Halomonadaceae > Halomonas > Halomonas gudaonensis. The sequence continues at coordinate 79,927 of NZ_FNES01000002.1, read as the reverse complement.
TGCAAAAAGCCTGAAAGACGCTATCGACATATTGAAAGAGAAGAGTCATGAAACCGGACTGATATTGATCGACGATGGGCAAGATATAAACGTACCAGATATCGAAAAGTGCCTGGAAGAGTCTTCACTCAGCTGGATGGCACTCATCCACCCCAATCTGCTCGACAATGCGTCCATCCTGCAGCTACTGCGAAAGCATTGCTACGCTTACCATGTCCTGCCAGGCAGCGACGAGCAGGTCGAATGCATTCTTCGTCATGCTTGCGCCATGCGCAGACTTCACGAGCTGCAGAAAAAGAATGACGCAACGCTCATCGACGACTACGAAATGGTCGGAACGACAGCGAGCATGAAACAGCTCTTCGACACGATTCGTCGCGTCGCTGCCGTCGATGCCCCCGTCTTCATCAGCGGTGAATCTGGCACCGGCAAGGAGCTCGCTGCTCACGCCATTCATGAACGCTCGCAGCGCCGAGACGGTCCCTTCATTGCCGTCAATTGCGGGGCGCTGCCCAGCAACCTGATACAGTCGGAGCTGTTCGGACACGAGAAAGGCGCCTTTACGGGAGCCAGCCAACGCAAGATCGGCAAGGTCGAAGCCGCTCAGGGAGGGACCCTATTCCTGGACGAGATCGGTGACCTGCCATTGGAGATGCAAGTCAACCTGCTGCGCTTCCTGGAAGATCACCAGATACAACGTATCGGCAGCACCAAGGAAATCGTCGTCGACGTGAGAATCCTGGCGGCCACCCATGTCGATCTGGAAAAGGCCGTAAAGGAAGGCCGCTTTCGCGAAGACCTCTATCATCGCCTCAACGTTCTGCAGATATTCCTGCCACCTCTCCGTGAGCGGCAGGAGGACATCGAAGTGCTGGCCAGGTTCTTCTTCGACAAATTCGCCAATGAAAAAGCCTGCCAGGTCAAGGGGTTCAGTCAGGAAGCCTTGCGGCTGATGCAGTGCCACAGCTGGCCGGGCAATATCCGGGAACTGATCAACCGTGTGCGCCGGGCACTGGTGATGTGCGAAACGCGCTTGATCAAGCCCGAGGATCTCGGCCTGGAGCGGCGCCAGTCGTCACGCTGCATCATGACGCTCGAGCAGGCCCGTGACCATGCCGAGTACGAGGCGCTGGTCTCCGCCCTGGGCCGGAACCGCTACAAGATCCAGAACGCCGCCCGCGATCTGGGCGTGTCGCGAGTCACGCTCTATCGTCTGATGGAAAAGCATCATATCCATCGCGAAGTGGCCGTCGTTTAGAAGGTCGCCAACTGATTGCCCCGCCATGTCCTGATTGGACATGGCGGGGCAGCGACAGGTGCGATATCAGATCTGGAAGGGCATCCTGAAGTCGAGGGTGAAATCGGGAGCATCGTCGGTCAGCCCGACGCCCACGCTGGTGACGATCGACGTGGAGTCCGTCAAGCCGTAGGTGGCACCGAAGTTGACTGAGGCGGAATTCGCACTACTCCCAATGATATCTTCCGCAGATCCGCCATCCTGGGTAATCTGGGTCTCGAAAGCATGCTGATAGGTAAAGGACATGGAAAGGCTGAAGCGTTCGTTCAAGGCGAAAGCCGTACCGAAGCCGAAACGCACGCTATCGCCGAGATCCACTTTTCCCGGAACCTGATCATCGCCTGAGCTAATATCATCGAAACTCTCCTCGATATTATACGTATAGCCGAGGTTGGCGAAGATGATGGCCGGATCCACGGTCTTCAGAAGAGAAAGCCCCGTACTGACGCCCCAAACGCCATTGCCCGTAGGAAGATCATTGGGGACGGTAAGATTTTCCACCCCTCCTTCTTCGTCATCTATGGTGGTCGTTCTAATATCATAAGGATGCTTACCGGTCGGGGCTCGCACGGAAAAGCTCCAGACGATATCCGGCCGACTCTCCGTCTCGGGAAGCAGACGATAGTAGAGGCCCGCGCTGATATCGCCCAGGTCACCTTGGCTGACGGTATCTTCTATTAACCCTGGCCCTCCCTCATCGCCCATCGTTTCATAGCGGCTGCTACGATAGACATATGGGATCACCAACTCCAATTCCAGACGATCGGTGACACCATAACGTGTACTCAGATCGAACGTCGTGGTATGACTCTCCACGGTATCGACGCTGATATTGCCCAGGAAAATGGCATCTAGGGCCAGAAACCCGTTCAACGCCAGCTCGCTGCGATCCGAATAGGAGTAGCTGATGCCCGGCTCGATGGTCAGGCGGTCGGAGAACAGCGCATGTTCCTCGCGAAGTACGTCGCGAACGCTCTGGCTGGGCTGCGCTTCACGAACGACGCCGTCGTCATTCGATTGTGCCAAAACGACCGTGGGAATGCCCATGGTGGCAGACACGATCAGCCACGAGGCGATAGGAAAGGTGGAAGCGTGTACCTGGTTTTTCAGCTTGTTGTCCGGCATCTTGGACTCCCCTGAAAGTATGGGCTCTCTACGAGCATATCGCCCTTCCCTCCAACGGACGAAAAGGCCAAATCTTGGGCTACGCCTAGCTAGATTAGCAGGCCTTAGCGTTGGCAACACGGCTTAACAAAAAAGGCCGATCACGATCGGCCCGATAATGAAACTCGCTCAAACTACTGACGTAAACGATCCAGTCCGCGCACGGATTGAAGCATGCGTTTCATATCCTGGCCTATCTTCGCGGTGGAAGCCTCACCCAGTTGAATTCGCAGCCGCGTCATGTTGTTGATCGTCTGATGGCTGCTGGAGAGCTGAATGGACTGATGCAGTCCCCGGCGCGAAAGAATTTTCTGACTGGCGCGCCCAGCTCCAGGAACGTCAAGCGTCATCCCTAGGCTTCCGGCTTGCTTGGTAATCGCCACATGCGCACCGGCTGGCGTTTCGAGACTTTGCTCATTGTTTCCCGTAAGTACGCTACCGCGGCCGACATCCTGGCCAACATCGATCCAGAACCGGTTGTTGGCACTATTGAAGTCGCCACCAGCCTGGACCAGTTGAACGACACCCTTGGCATTGGAAGAACCCGTATCGACCACCTGTCCAGCATCAGACATCGCCTGCCGATAGGCGGCATACTGTTCAGGCGTGGTCGCGGTGATGTGACTCGTAAACGTCGGCGACGGCTGGCCATTCGCCATATCGATACCAAGATCCGCCCGCGCGTGGATTTCCTCACCCGCCGGTGACTTCCAGTTCATCGACATTTCGACGCCGAAGAACAGGACCTGACGGCCATTAACGGCCTTGCCGCGCAGCTGCGCCAGCTCATAATCGGAAAGCTGTTGGCCATTCTGAAAGGCGGGTTCGCTGAAATCGGTAGCTACCGTAGCCGCTCGAGCCGACAACGGGGCTGACAGCACCAGCGAGGCGCCGATCAACGTAACGCTTACTGCGCCGTACCATCGCTTCCTGCTTTCAAAGCCATTCATGGTTCCACCCTCATGTGCTTTCATTACAAGTGGTCAGAACACTTCGGCATGGCGAAACCCGAAGTCCAACAGCTGTTGTTTGGGTACGGGAGAGAAGACATCGGCCAAGCGGCGAGCCGTCAATGGTTGATCCGGATCGAGCAGCACCGTGTGGGTGTCGAAGTTTTCTCCTACGACGGCAAATATCACGTTGTTCCAGGCCTCGACGAATTCGGAACGATCCATGACCTTGTTGCCCAAGGCAGGGTCGCCGATATAAACTCGATCCCCCACCACTTTCTTCATCACCACGAAGTGCTGGTATCCATCAAGATCCAGCAGCACGATGACGGGAATCGAAACGGTATCCAGAGCAGGCTCATCGATCTTGTAGCCACGCCCACGCAACCCAACGGTTTCCACATAATTGTTGAGGTCAAGCAGCGAAAAACCCATCTTCTTCGCTTGCTCGGCATCGGAAATTTCGAACATACCTTGGAGCACCGTTTCTTCGGTGACATCCGAGCGGCCATAGGCGTACTTGAGAATGGTTGCCAGCGAAGCGGCACCACAGGAGAAATCGGTCTCCTGGGCAACTAGGTTCTCGAATTTCAGCTCTTTCATTGACTGGACTTGCTTGGTGACATTGGTTCCGGGAACGACATTTCCCATCCTAATGGACGCAGCCTCTACGTTTTCACTGATAAAGCCCGACAGGAAAAAAACCGGAACAGTCAGAAATAACGTGGCTAGTCGAAAACTCTGCATCGTTGCTCCTCCCTGCCGAAGTGTGAAAGCCCGGTCCGCCTAAGGCGGACCGGGAACGGCCTGGGCATCGGCTCACTTGGCGCGAGCGATGGAGAGCGTATTGCTCTGCATGTTGGCATTGCCAGAGGCAATGTTGACCCCAACGTTACCGCTAGCTCGGTTGAAGCTATTGGTGAGGTAAGAGTTGTTGGTGTTGCCACAGCCACAACTCACTTCGTTATCAAGCTCGTTATTGTAAACTGCCTGAACTCCAGCCACGGTAGCTTCCGCGGAGCTATTATTGCCCACAGACAGTGCCATGCCGTTGTGCTGAGCGTTGCCGAACCCTGCAGCCATATTTACACCCAAATTACCGGAAGCACGGTTAAATGAGTCAGTTGTACCAGCATTGTTGTTGGTGGCATCGTTGTTGTAAATGCCATTGGAGCTCGACTGGATCGAGAAAGTCGCTGCCTTGGCAAAAACCATGGCTTCATCGGTTTCTACAGTCGTCTCCTCTGTTGGCTTCCATACACCACCATGATACGACGTTGGATAATAATCGTATTCAGTCGTGGTAGTCGTGGTAGTCGTGGAACCGTTGTCGCTGCCTTTCGAAATGGCCGCATCATTGGCTTGACTATTCAGGCCGCCACTAGCAACGTTGACACCCATGTTGCCTGAAGCACGATTCCCTGAGCCAGTTGCCGTGGAGTCGTTATCCGTCTCATCATCGTATACACTATTTTCGTTAGTGAACTGCTTACGATCGATGGTCGCAATCGAAAAATGATTCGGGTCTACGACATCGGCCTTCAGGTCGAGCTCAACCCAGATATCATTTTCAATTTCATGGCCGATTTCGACTTCGATATCGTTTTCGACATCAACATCCATTTTGGCATCGGTGTCGAAATCATTGTCTCCAGCCAGCGCATAGGGCGCAGCGAGCAGGGCGGTAATGGCCAGAGCGAGTGGGGCTTTTGCGAACGTTTTCATGATCTTTCTCCTGAATGAACCTGAGAGTTCTGCTCTTGATGTTGTGAGGCACGACTACCGCTATCTACGTGCACCGGATGTCATGCGGACACCGACATGGTTCCCGGTAGCGTTGCCCTTTCCCGCCGACTGATTCACCTGGATGACGCCGCGCGACCCGGCAAAGGCCGAATCCTCGATGGCGACTCGCCGTGACGACGTTCCGTCATCCGACTCCTCGGTCGACTCCTGCGTACGGGACTGAACCTGACTCAGCGACTCGCTATTCAGAGAACTGCCCCTGATGCCCAGAGCCACACTCAAGGTGTTGCTCTGCACATTTTCCTGCCCCGCGGCCTGGTTGACGGAAATCCAGCCAACCGATTGGCTCAACGCCTGATCCTTGATCACGGCGGTCGCCTGCTCCGGCGCGAGACGATTGTTCGATGTAACCACCTGCACCACGATGTTGTTGGCAAGTGCCTGCTCGCCCATGGCGATGACACCGGAGTTGCTCTGCAAATTGCTGCTGCCTGCAGCCATGTTGACGTTGATGGCCCCCTGCACGCCTCTCAGGGAATGTCCGTCGATGACGGAAGCAGCTCGATAGGTGGTGAAGACGCGGTAGTATCCGTCATCCACGAACTCCTCCTGGCCCCAGGCTTCCTCCGTGAAACCGGACAAGACGATTGCCGACAGCCCCGCAGCCACCAGGGCACTCACCATGCCGCGGTGCCAATGGCCTGCCGCCGAGCACTCGAGGGCAACTCCTTCCTGCCACCCCTTGGGGGCTCGTCGTTGCCACTGCCTGGCTGTCATGCGCTGTGCGATCGTCATTGGATTCACCTGTGACTGCTCGTCGTCACCGTCTGGCTCTGGTGGTTGTCGTTTCCCTTGGCCTGATGGCGGTTTCCACCGCCTCCCCTGCCCTTGCCGATCGAACGGCTTTCATCCCACAAGATGACGCCAAGCCCTTCGTCGATGGCAGTGGTCGAGCCCTTCGCATACCGCCCCCGAACCTCATCCAGTCGTTCCTTCGAAAGCGCCTTTCCTTCGAATGCCCGGGTTGCCACCATGCCGCTTTCTACGGCATCAGAGCCCTGTGCCAGGGCAACGGAAGCAAGACTTGCAAGCCCGACACCGAGGGCCATGGCCGTGAGCCATCGACAGGAAGGCAGCAACCCCTTCAGGCGCTGAGCGCCGTTCTGTCCCCTGTCAGTGACCCGCGATCTGGATGGCATCATCGAGGCTCCAAATTGTTTCAATATGTAAATAGCAATAGCCGTGCCAACTATGTAACTATATGATTTATAATCTTTTTCCTGAAAAATGAAAACGAGACAAGTGTTAGCTTCATGTAACGTGAATTCGATTTCGTGCCCCTCAATCCGCTTCGTCCCCCACTACGGAGCCCACACCGAAGCGCCGGGAGCTCGGAATGCAGTCACTGCAAAGCTGATGAAACATCGCCACGCAAAATTTCTTATCCGTACTTGCAACTCATTGTTTCTTATGTCCAAAAAGGATCTTCATAAGCCGTGACTTCCAACACGGTCGCTGAAAGAAGTGCGATCGACCCATTCCCTTCATCACCTTGGAACGGGAGCGTAAATTTCCCAGACAGAACGAAACCACTCGGTTGAACACAATGTAATGCACATGAGTAATATAAGATTTAATGGGTTTTCCACCTCGGTAATTAGCCAATCCTATGGCACCGTATTACGAGCTTTCGCCATACTATTTCCCTAAAAAACATAACTTTACAAACCCTCTGACCAGGCCCTACCTTATAGGTCACCAGGGAAATACCGATACGCTTCTCCAAATGGCGTCAACCGGAAAGGCAATATCAATCGATATTCGAGTCATGCCTTTCCGTTGGACCGGGAGCCAGCCGATGGACGTGATACCTAATCTGTTGCTGGTATACCGTTCCGATAGTGTGAGAATGGAAATCAGTGAAAACTTGTCCAGCTACCAGAAATACTTGATGACGACCGATGACATGAAATCGGCCCTCAACCTGACTCAACAACACCCATTTTCCATTGCACTATTCGAACTAAAACTTTTCGATAACAGCAACACTATTTTCCATCGAATTCTCGAATCCCTACAAGATACCCACTTGGTAGCGATAGTCGATGAAAAAGAAAATGGCGACCCAATCAAGAAAAAACTCATTCACGACCATTTCTTTACGTTTTTATCGATCCCCACATCACCGCGGGATCTCACTTCGGTCATCGAAACACTACTCTGGATGCGACGTTTCAACGGAAAGGATCACTATGATCAATCCATTATCGTCAACGGGCGAAAACTCGAGAGTGAAAACCCTCGGGTCAATACTCTCATCATTGCCATTCAGAAAACCGCCAGGGTGGATGCTCCCGTTCTCATCCATGGTGAAACGGGGGCGGGGAAGGAGCTCGTTGCAAGAGCCATCCATCACTATTCTCGCCGGAGCAATGGACCCTTCATCACCGTCAACTGTGGTGCCATTCCCCGCGAACTGATGCAATCCGCTTTTTTTGGCTATGAACGAGGCGCCTTTACGGATGCGCACCAACGCCACATCGGACATATCGAATCGGCATCGGGTGGAACGCTTTTCCTGGACGAGATCGGTGACCTTCCATTCGACATGCAGGTATGCCTGCTGAGGTTCCTTGAAAACCATCGTATCCAACGCCTGGGCAGTCATGAGGATATCGATGTCGATGTCCGCATCGTATCGGCCACTCATGTCGATATGGAAGAAGCCATTTCCAATGGCGAATTTCGTGAGGATTTGTACTACAGGATCAATGTATTGAGTCTATGCGTTCCACCTCTCCGAGATCGTCTCGAAGACATCGAAAATCTGGTCGATTCGATTCTCATGGCGCATAGCGATGACCGGCCCGTTAATTTCCAAGGTGTGAGCGAAGCAGCCATGAATCTCATGAAACAGTATCACTGGCCGGGCAACATCAGGGAGCTTTCCAACCGGCTCCGTCGCGCCATGATCATGTGTCGCACTGGCTGGATCGAACCCGACGATCTCGCTTTGCCTCTATTGTCTGAAGCGCCATTGACCATCCATATCGATAAAGTACGAGAACAGGCTGAAAAACGGACCATTCGATCCGCCCTGGTTCGTTGCAATAACAATATTTCTTCCGCTGCCAAGGAGTTGGGCGTATCCCGCGTCACACTCTATCGACTCATGGAAAAACACGGCATCGATCGTGACATTTCTCACTGGCATCGCAGATGAGATCCACAGGAACTCAGACACTCGAAATCGAGGATGGAATAGGAGAGAAAGACGAGAGAAAACCATGACGATGAAAGCACGAGTCAATGCAACGAAACGTATTTCAAAGACGATACCAAGGGATCAAGGTCATGAAACCGATAAAGTCACTCTGCATCTTGGCTACCGGCACCCTGTGCCTATCGCTATCCTCTAGCCTTCTCGCTCAAGCGACCAGCGATACGTCGAACGTTCCCGATACCGACTCGCCTGTCGGCCAGGCTCCTGTGCGACAGGAGACGCAGCCCGAAGTCCAGGCCATTCCCGATATCGGCGGTGTACTGACGCCTCGCGGACAGCTGGTACTGGAACCTTCGCTGCAGTACTCCCACGCCAGTGTGAATCGGCTGACGTTTCGGGGCGTGGAGATACTCAGCACCTTGCTGATCGGCGTGTTCGAAGCCGAAGACGCCGACCGCGATACCTGGACGGCTGCCATGACCGGACGCCTCGGCGTCACCGACCGACTGGAGCTGGAGCTGAAGGTGCCTTACGTCTATCGTGACGATTCGCTGTTCGCTACGGTCGCGACCACGGAAGGGCAGCAGGAATTCGATATTTCCCGCGACATCAGTGGCGATGGACTCGGTGATATCGAAGCCGCAATGCACTATCAGCTGAATAGCGGCCGGAACGGCTGGCCCTATTTCGTGGGCAACCTGCGCTACAAATCGACGACCGGGGAGGGACCCTTCGATATTCGCCGCGACTCCGATGGCATCGAGCGCGAACTGGCCACCGGCTCCGGTTTCCACTCCATCGAACCCAGCATCACCATGCTCTTCCCGTCGGATCCTGCCGTCTACTTCGCCAACCTTGGCTACCTCTACAATATCGAGGACGACGTCGACAAACGAATCACCGATGACATTCGCATCGGAAAAGTCGACCCAGGCGATGCCATCCGCCTGAGTTTTGGAATGGCTTATGCCATCAACGAGCGCTCTTCGTTCACGCTGGGTTTCAAGAACGATTTCATAGATGATACCAAGACCGAATTCATCGGTAACAATGGCAATTCGACGACGCAGAGCTCTCGCTCATTGAACATTGCTTCTCTGCTGCTGGGATGGTCCTACCAGCTCAGCCCCATGACCTCCATCAACCTGGGTCTCGAACTTGGGGTTTCGGACGATGCGCCGGATACCGTACTGACGCTGAGAGTGCCCTTCGGCCTCGACGCCTACTGAAAAGACGCCCCGCATGGACTACCCATGCGGGGCGCTTGCCCTTCGCCTCACAATCAGCGCAGCAGCGAATTGAGAATGCGCGTATGTGCACTCAGGCTACGCAGCGCTTCCATGTTGTTGACGGAAACGTCGACATCGATCTGGTTGCTGATCTGCCTATCGCTGGCATTGCTCACGACACTGCCGATGATGGCCTGGTTGGTAATCTGGTGTAGCACTGCCGTGAAACCTTTCGCATCGTTCAGTGCCATACCGGAGAAATTGCTCATCCCCGGTAATGAGATACCAACGGGACTCACATTCGCCACATTGTTGGACGAAGGATTGACATTATGAGCATTGCCAGTTGGGTCGGTCAGTGTCTGGGAGATGACATGTGGCCCCGTATTGCGAAACTCGACCATGGTCTGCTGCATCACGTCATCGATCATGGACCTCACTCTGGCACCGAAGGCGAGATCCAGACCATTGATCGAGAAGCCGCCTCTCAATTCTGCCATCTCGGTGGTATCGATGACTTCCAGAACGGGGCTTGCAAATCCATTGGTATCGCCTGGGTCCCGATATGGATGACCCTCCAGCTCATCGAAGAAACTCGCCGCCTGAACCCCTGCGGCCATTCCCGATGCCATGGTCAGCAGCAGCATGGTTCCTAGCAAACGCCGATAACCATTCATCACACTCCTCCTGGCAGTTCGCCATTTCACTTACCCAGTTCATTGGGCCCCGGCATCAGCAACATTGCCGTACCGATATCGGCCCGACGACGTCCTTTGTCGATCGGAGCGCTCGGCCGAATGGCCCAGTCTCGCTCATGGTTGAAGTTCTGCTTGGCAATGGCCATGTCTGCCCTGGCTCCAAGCACCGTTCCCTGCCAGAGGGTTTCGAAATGCTCCTTGGGAACGACCACACTCCCTACGGCTGGATCACCGATAAGAACGCGTCCTTCATCCATTCCCTTGATGACGACGAAATGCTTGTAACCTCCGGTATCGATCAAGGTAATGGAGGGTGCACCAATGTCGAGATAGTCGTCCAGGTCGACCTTGAATCCATCGGAATCGAGACCCTGACTGTCGAGATAGTTCTTCATGTCTAGCATCGAGAATCCTTGGGTTTCGATCTGTTCTCGATCACCCACGGAAATCATGTACTCGAAGACTTCGGCTTCGGTCGTTTCGCGCCCGTAATGGTAGGTCAGCAGCGTCGCCACGGCCGCGGCGCCGCAACTGTAGTCGTACTGCTGCGGCACCACCTGGTCCCAACGCATTTCGTTGAGACTGCGTGCCTGGACGACGAAGGAACCAAAACCGCCGGCCACCGTCACGGGGCCGGCCACGGCAGGTAGGGCAACCAGTGACCACGCAGCCACGACCAACGCAGTCTTTTTCATGGCCATTCTCCCAATCAGGGATTCTGCACCGGTGCGTAGATGCTGATGGTGACGCCGGTATTCACGGCGTTTCCATTGCCCGTCAGCATGTTGAACTGGCCAATGCCCGAGAAGCGTTCCATCGCTCCCGCTTCGACACGAATGCCACCGGTAACGATGGTTCCTGCGGTAAACGAGGCATCGCTGACAGCCGCTTCCATGTTCTGAACGCTTTGTACCGACACGAGATCCCTGAAACCTTCACGACCGCGCAATCGTTCCAATTCGCCGCCTCCCACTTCCTGAAGCGCTGCAAATCCCTCGCCGACGCTCTCAGGCACTCTCTCATCGGCCAGGCTGATGCCCGATGCGCCCAGGAAACACACCAATCCAATGGCCACTGCCGGATACCGCATCCAACCCATCTTCAGTGCACGGTTCATGACATCGACTCCCCAGAGTGAAGTGACGACGACTCGGTATCGGCCGAAGGCGAGCCGGCGATCTACGCCGACCCGCCCCCGACTCGTCACCTCGACCGTCGATCAGTTACCGATATTCACGTTGCTGTGCGCGGCCACGTTGGTCGCTGCCAGCTGGGAGTTGTAGATACCGGTGGACAGGTTCATGTTGGCAATCCCGCCGAAGGTACCGGCACCGGCTGCCATGGTGGCCGCTCCAGTGGCCAGGGTGGCATTCCCTCCGGCACCGCCATTGCCACCGTTGCCACCATTGCCGGCCTGAGCGAGGGTGTCGCCATTGGTGGCCGTACCGCCGCCACCGCCGCCGCCGTTACCGGCGCCGCCATTGCCACCCGCTGCCGTGGCTGCACCGCCGTCGCCGCCTGCGCCGCCGGTGCCCGTACCGGTCCCCGTACCCGTGGAAGTCGCCGTGCCGGAGCCTGCGCCGCCCGTACCACCGGACGAAGTCTGGTTGGAGGTGGCGGCGCCGCTGGTAGCAGCTCCGCTGCTGGCGGCATTGGTGTTGGTGTTGTCGTCGTCGTTCTTGAAGTCGTCGGCCTTGGCGTAAGCCTTGCCACTGTCGGCGTAGCTGCCGGCATAGCCATCATCGTTCTCGGAATCGGCATCGCCGCCGTCGCCTGCCCCTACGCTGTGGCCGAAGCCCATGCCCTTGCCGACGCCATCACCACCATCGTCACCGTCGCCGGCCTTGGCATAGCCCTTGCCGCCTTCACCACCGTCGCCTTTACCACCGTTGCCACCGACGCCCAGAGAGATGGGAACCGCATTGGCATCTCCCCCATGTCCACCCATCGCCCCATCATCGCCGTCACCGGCCTTGATGTAGATCTTCGCTCCGGAAACCTTGGACTTGAGGTCTTGATAGGCGATGACTTCCGTCACGCTGTTGAAGGACTCGCTCCAGGCGCTGGCATCGCCGCCACGGCCGCTGGTGCCGCCCATGCCACCGGCTCCTCCCGCTCCACCGGTGCCGGTACCGCTGCTAGCCGCACCATTCGCGGTCAGCGAGTTCTCGTCACTGCTGTCCTTGAAGTCGTCGACTTCGTTCTCGGTCTCGTTGGAAGCCGCACTGGTGCCATGGCCTCCCCAACCGCCGTTGCCGCCGTCGGCGCTGCCGCTCTTGCCGCCCACGGCCACGGCTTCGGAGTAGACCGAGTTCTTCTGATCGTCGCCGAAGTTGAACTTATTGATGGGGTTGGCATGGGCCGTGGAAATGGCCATCACCAATGCCAGGACGGACGTACCCGCTAGGACGTACTTGTTCATGGTCTTTCTCCGTTTCTTCATGCATGAATCGTTTTCCGTAGACGCCAGTCAGAGCGGACTCGACCCGGCCTGAAGACATCGACAACCGCCGCTTCATCGTTCCCGTCGATGGGATGATGGAGGAGTCGAGCGGCGCTGCCGTGCACTTCAGTTACTCTGGCTTACCGTCCATTTACACAAAGCACGATACATGCCACCCATTCGGAAACGGAGGGCAGACAATGAAAATCATAGGGTTGCCAAGCGCAGCCAGGTTAGAGGCAACGACTGAACCGGCCGCAATCGCAGTGATTGCGGCCAGCCACCTTTCAGGAAGTTAACACTTCCATTAGCCGGTTAATCGATTTTTCCGAGAGTGGGAGAAGAGACAAGCGGTTAGCGAGACGTTCCCAGGTTCCGGATTTGAAACAGGTAGGGGTATCGTCGTGAAACGACCGCATCGCTCCGTTACAAAGGGAAGATGCGGTCGTCCGACTTCATGCCAAGCAGTGCCATTCAGGCTAGGACGGCGAACGCCTTCTCCGAGGCATCCAGCGTCTTCTGGATGTCTTCCGGCATGTGGGCGCTGGACATGAAGCCCGCTTCGAAAGCCGAGGGTGCCAGATAGACGCCTTCGTCGAGCATCGCCGAAAAGAACCGGCGGAAGACATCGGCGTCGCAGGCGGTGGCCTGGGCAAAGTTGTCCACGCGGCTCTGCCCGGTGAAGAAAAGCCCGAACATGCCGCCTGCGCGTTGAGTGATCATGGCCACCCCGGCGGCATCGGCACGCTCCTGCAAACCTTGGCACAGGGTTTCGACGCGCTGGGCCAGGGCATCGTGGAAGCCGGGTTCGCGCAGCTTGGTCAGCAGAGCGATGCCCGCCGCCATGGCCAGCGGATTGCCGGAGAGGGTGCCGGCCTGGTAGACGGGCCCCAGCGGCGAGATGTATTCCATGATTTCGCGCCTGCCACCGAAGGCTCCCACCGGCATGCCGCCACCGACGATCTTGCCCAGGCAGGTCAGGTCGGGAAGCACCCCGTAGTGCGCCTGAGCCCCGCCCAGGGCGACGCGGAAGCCGGTCATCACCTCATCGAAGATCAGCACGCTACCGTGTTCGTTGCACACCCGCCGCAGGGTCTCGAGAAAGCCGGGCACCGGGGGGATGCAGTTCATGTTGCCCGCCACCGGCTCGACGATGATGCAGGCGATCTCGCTGCCGATCTCCTCGAAGCAGGCCTCCACCGCATCGGCATCGTTGTAGGAGAGAGTGATCGTGTGCTCGGCCAGTGAGGCCGGAATGCCCGGTGAACTCGGCTCGCCGTGGGTGAGCGCCCCGGAGCCCGCCTTGACCAGCAGCGAATCGGTGTGGCCATGGTAGTTGCCCTCGAACTTGACGATCTTGTCACGTCCGGTGTAGCCACGGGCCAGGCGGATGGCCGACATCGTCGCTTCGGTGCCGGAATTGACCATGCGTACCATCTCGATGGTGGGAATCATCTCGCAGATGAGATCCGCCATGCGGGTCTCGATCGCCGTGGGCGTGCCGAAGGAGAGGCCGTTGTCGAGACGCTCACGCACCGCGCCAAGCACGTCGGGATCGGCATGGCCGGTGATCATCGGCCCCCAGGATCCCACGTAGTCGACGTATCGCTTGCCTTCCACGTCGTACAAATAGGCCCCCTGGGCACGCTCCATGAAGAGCGGCGGTCGATGCAGCCCCTTGAAGGCACGAACCGGCGAATTGACGCCACCGGGAATGTGCCGGCAGGCCTGTTCGAAGAGCTGTGCGGATGTGGTCATGGAAGCCTCACTGCAGTCACTGGTTGGAAATCGATAGCGGTGTGCTCGAAACCGTCGAGCTGTGGATAATTTATTGGATAACTTCTGAATCCGTCGTGAAAAGGCCGTGAATCATACGCTCGAGGGCATGCCCTACCGCTCTTCAACGACGGCTCCGGCCATTCTGGTCATCCTGGCAGCGCCTGACCAGCCCTCCGCCCGGCAAGGCCGCACCCGCTTGCCGTCGATCAAGAGAAGCGGTGGAATACGGATTCAGGCCCGGCCCGCTGAGGTAGCCACTGCGCCTCTCCCGGCTGCCAGCCCCGCGAAAGGGCACGCCAAGCATGCGATTGCGCCCGTTCACAAGCCAGTGCCAATGCATCACCCGCCGCCAGACGCGCTGCCAGGGCCGCTGCCAGGGTGCAACCCGATCCGTGATAGCGATGGGGCAATCGCGGCCAACGCCAGCGCCACTCGCCTTGCGGCGTGAACAACACCTGCTCGACGATGTCCGGGTCCACCCCTTCGGCAGGCGCATCGGTACCGGTCACCAACACCGCACGGCACCCCATGTCCATCAGCGCTGCCGCTCTCGCGGCATCATCCTTCCCCTCTGCCGACAGGTGCATCAGTTCGAGCCGGTTGGGCGTCGAGATATCCACATGCGGAAGCAACCGAGCGCGGCACGCCTCGATGAGACTCTCTGTGGATAACGTTTTCCCGCCACCCGCCGTCAGAACGGGATCGAGCACCACAGGGGCGTCAGGAAAACGCTGGATCACGTCGACTACCGCCTCGAGCGTCTCGGCGCTCGCCAGTAGGCCCACCTTGATGGCCCCGATGGCGAATTCGTCCAGTTCCGCCACCATCTCGCCGATCAAGGCGGGCTCCACCGGCACCACGCGGCGCACGTCACGGCAACTCTGTACCGTCAGCGCAGTAGGAACCGTCACGGCCCAGCCGCCGCAGGCGGCCACCGCCTCGCGATCGGCAATCAGCCCCGCTCCGCCGGTAGGATCATGACCGGCCAGTACCAGTACCACGGGCAACGCGCGAGAGGATGGCATGTCATTCGCCTCAGAACGGCTTGAGTACGGCAAGAAACAGGATCGCCAGCAAGACGAGCACCGGCAGCTCGTTGAATACCCGGAAGAAGACATGCGAACGGGTACAGCGCGCTTCGGCGAACTGGCGCAGGAAGCGCCGACACAGGTGGTGGTAGCCGATCAGCGCCACCACCAGCAATAACTTGACGTGCAGCCAACCCTGGCTGAGCCAGGCCGGCGACAGGAACAGCAGCGCGACGCCTAGAACCACCACCGCGATCATCGAGGGCGTCATGATGCCGCGATAGAGTTTGCGCTCCATCACCGTGAAGTAGTCGATGGCCTGGGTCTCTCCCTTGTCACGCGCCATGGCATGATAGACGTAGAGGCGCGGCAGGTAGAACAGCGCGGCGAACCAGGTCACCACCGCGGCCAGATGCAACGCCTTGATCCACAAGTACATGAAGGCTCCTCGTCGAGAAATTGCGCATTGACGTGTGCGCCATGCATTGGTGGGCCAGAAAAATGCGCCCTATCCACTGGCCTGCACATCATTCAGCCGGTAATAGCGCTCGATGGCGCCCCGCGTGATGATACCCGAAATCCGCTTCTGCCTCGGTCGATGCCCATGTTCGACGTAGAGCGCATCCACTGCCTGGTCATTGAGCCGCTCGAACGCCTCTGACAGCGTGGCCTGCAGATGGATGGGAGCCATTTCCAGACGTTGCCCGGGTACCTCCAGCAGGTCGATCATCGCTCCCGGGGCCTCGATGGATTCCTCCATGGACTCTTCCATCATTGCCCGTGCCAGGTCGGCAGCCTTGAGTGCCAGCGTCGGCTTGTCGTCGGAAGAGCGCATGATCAGTATCCACACCGGCCCCCGTTCGAGCAGCGCGCGTGCCTGATCGCAGGTCACCATGCGCGAGGTTCGTACGAAATTGCGCTCCATGACCGCAGGCACGGAAACGCGCGACAGCGCCTGCATCAGCGGCTGCTGCAACGGATGCAGGCCGTGCCGCGTCACACTGATGAAAAAGCCGTCGCAACGGCACAGCTGCCGTGCGGTAAGCCCGGCCACCACGACGGCCAACATGCCCGGCATGATGATGGAAGGGTTGTGAGTGAGCTCCAGCAGCGCCATCAGCGCAGCCAGCGGTGCTTGCAGCACCGCCCCCATCATCGCTGCCATGCCGAGCATGGCGTAGAGAGCCGGGTCGGACGCCTCCATGGGCAGCAGCGCCTGACCCGCCAGGCCACACAGCGCACCGGCCGCTCCACCGATCACCAGAATGGGACCGATGATGCTCACCGGAATGCCGCATGCCACGGTACCGGCTGTGAGCAACAGCTTGCCGATGGCCACGGCCAGTAACACGTCGACGGCTACCGAACCGGAAAGCGTGGCCTGCAGGGTGTCGTAGCCCATCCCTTGGACCTGGGGATACCATCCGGCAACGGCTGCCACGACGACGCCGGCCAGGGCGAAACGCAGCGCCATGGGTATCTGCTCGAAGCGCCGGCCCAATCGCGAGACGCGCACGAACAGGCCGGCCAACAGACCGATCACCAGTGCACTCACCACGATCCACGGCAAATCGAGCAACGAGCGAAGATGCAGGTCGGGAACCCCGATCGCCGGATCCGGACCATAGACCAGTTGCGCCACCACCGCTCCCATGCTGGAAGCCAGGATCACCGGCATGAAGCCCACGATGGTGTACTCCATCATCACCACTTCCATGGCGAAGATGACCCCAGCGATGGGGGTGTTGAACGAGGCCGAAATGCCTGCAGCCGTGCCGCAGGCCACCAGCACGCGCAAGCTGTTGTGAGGCAGGCGCAGGCGCTGACCGAGCCCGCTGGCCGCTGCGGCGCCGAGATGGATCGCCGGCCCTTCGCGACCTGCCGACAGCCCACCGATCACCGACACCACCCCCACCCACCATTGGGTGAACCAGTTGCGGATGGGAAAGCGCCCCTGTTGATAGGTCAACCGGTCGATGACGTGCAGTACGCCGATCTGCCGGCCGGAAGCCGGCATGCGCCACATCCATGCGCCGATCAACAACACGGCCAGCAAGGGCATCGCGACACGCAGTAGCGGCGCAAGCGCTTCGAACGCCTCCGGATCGTTGTCGGGAAACAACAGCCAGCCGCCCAGAGCCAGCAGGCTGCGAAACACCACCATCAAAGCGCCGGTGACCAGGCCCGACACCACACCGAGCACGCACAACTGCGGCAAGGCATCGACGTTGGCGAGCTGGCGACGAAAGCGTTCCAGACTCTGGCTGGCACTGAAGCGCGATAAACGCGACACGGCAGGTTTCCTGTACGATCCGTGGCAGGGGACGGCTGGGTCGCAGCCCCGTCACTTGTGTATCATAATCTGACGGGGCGATCCCAGTGCGTCGCTCCCGTCCTCTCCCTGGCCAACCAACGAGGAGTGCAACGTGATCAAGGTGGGAATCGTCGGCGGCACCGGTTACACCGGCGTCGAGCTGCTCAGGCTGCTGGCCCAACATCCCGAAGTCGAAATCGAGGCGATCACCTCACGCTCCGAATCGGGCGTGGGCGTCAGCGAACTCTATCCCAACCTGCGCGGGCACTACGACGACTTGGTCTTCAGCCCACCCGACCCGGATCGACTGGGCAAGTGCGATGCCGTCTTCTTCGCCACTCCGCATGGCGTGGCCCACGCCCTGGCCGCCGAGCTTCTCGAGCGCGGCACCCGGGTGATCGATCTCTCTGCGGATTTCCGCCTGCGCGATGCCGAAGAGTGGGCGCACTGGTACGGCCAGCCACACGGGGCCCCCGCGCTGCTCGAACAGGCCGTTTACGGATTGCCAGAGACCAATCGCGAGCAGATCCGCGAGGCACGCCTGATCGCCGTGCCCGGCTGCTATCCCACGGCCGTGCAGCTCGGTCTGCTACCGCTGCTGGAAAGCGGTCTCATCGACACCGACCACGTCATCGCCGACTGCAAATCCGGAGTGACCGGCGCCGGGCGCGGTGCCAAGGTGCCCTCGCTGCTCGCCGAGGCGAGCGAATCGATGAAGGCCTACGGCGCCTCTGGCCATCGCCACCTCCCTGAGATCCGCCAGGGGTTGAGCGATGCCGCGGCAGGCCCGGTCGGACTCACCTTCGTGCCCCACCTCACACCGATGATCCGCGGCATCCATGCCACCCTCTACGGCCGGCTGACCGCTGAACCCGGCGATCTCCAGACGCTCTTCGAATCGCGCTTCGCCGGTGAGCCCTTCGTCGACGTCATGCCGATGGGCAGCCACCCCGAGACGCGCAGCGTCAAGGGCGCCAATCTGTGCCGAATCGCCGTGCACCGTCCCGGCGACAGCGACACCGTCGTGGTACTGGCGGTGATCGACAACCTGGTCAAGGGCGCCTCGGGTCAGGCGATCCACAATCTGAACCTGATGTTCGGCTGCGACGAAACGGCCGGTCTCGCCGCCCCGGCACTGATGCCCTGACCCTTGATAGTTGACCCTGCCGCTCGGGATTGCGGATAATGCACGGTTAGCCATTCATTCCGGCGCATAGGAGTTCGCCCATGAGCGGCGCAGAGTCATTCGTACCGACGCCCCTGATGCTCTCCGACACTGCCCGTGCACGCCTGCGGACACTGATCGAGGAAGAGGGCAACCCCGCGCTCAAGCTGCGCGTCTACGTGACCGGCGGTGGCTGCTCGGGCTTCCAGTATGGCTTCGACTTCGCCGAAGAGGTCGGCGAGGACGACGCTCTGATCGAATTCGGCGACGTGGCCATGGTCGTCGACGCCCTCTCGTATCAGTACCTGGTCGGCTCCACCGTGGACTTCGAGGAGGGCCTGGCCGGCACTCGTTTTCTGGTCCAGAACCCCAACGCCACCACCACCTGCGGCTGCGGCGCCTCCTTCATGGTATGAAGGTCAGCGTTGGCCACACGCTGGCAAACCGACGGCCCACCGACTTGACGCTTCCCCGGGAACTCGCCATGGTTTATGGCGTCATTCACAACAATGTCCTCCACGGGGAAAAAAACATGCAACATCACCTGAAATCAGCCGCCCTCGCCTCCGGTATCGCCGCTGCCGTGGGCTTTTCGAGCCTGGCCAGCGCCGACGACCACGTGCTCGACGTAGTCACCGACCCGAGCTTCGTGCCGTTCGAAATGATGGATGAAGACACCGGCGAGATGGTCGGCTTCGACATGGACATCCTGGCCGAAATCGCCGAACGCGCCGGCTTCGAGTACAACCTCGAGACCATGGACTTCAACGGCATCATTCCCGCCGTGCAGACCGGCAACGTGGACATCGCCATCGCTGGCATCACCATCACCGAAGAGCGCGAGGAGATCGTCGACTTCTCCGATCCCTACTACGACAGCGGCCTGAAGATCCTGGTCCGCGCCAACAACGACGAGGTCGAGGATATCGACGATCTCGAGGGCCTGAAGATCGGAACCAAGGTCGGCTCCACCAGCTACGACTTTCTCGACGAGAAGTTCGGCGACGACGCCGACGTCACCCCCTATCCGGGTTCCAGCGACATGTACATGGCGCTGCTCGGCGGTAGCGTCGACGCCGTCTTCTACGACGCGCCCAACGTCGGCTACTTCTCGCAAACTCGTGGCGAAGGTCGCGTGAAAGTCGTCGGCCCGCTCTACGAGGGGCAGCAGTACGGCATCGCCCTGGCCGATGGCAGCGAATGGGTCGAGCCCGTCAACGAGGCACTGGCCGCGATGAAGGAAGACGGCACCTACGACGAAATCCACGCCAAGTGGTTCGGTAGCAGCAGCAACGACGAATAAGGCCACTGCCGCCTGATCGCGGGGTCGGGTCCGAGGACCCGACCCCGCTGCGTTGAAGCCCCGCACGACCGATACTCGCCATTCCACGACGCCTCTTGACGGGAGACCCCCTGTGGACGCCACCTTTCAATTCGACTGGCAGGCCGCCTTTGCATCCATTCCCCATCTGCTGCCCGGCATCCCCTATACGCTGCTGATCTCCTTCGGAGGCCTGGCCATCGGCTTTTTGATCGGCATCGTTTTCGGCCTGCTGCGCATCAGCCCGATCGTCTGGCTACGCGTGCCCGCCGTCGCCTACATCGAAGTCTTCCGCGGAACGCCGGTCCTGGTGCAGGTCCTGTTCATCTTCTATGGACTGCCTCAATTGCTCGGCGGCCCCATCAACGCCCTCGTGGCAGGCATCGCCGCCATCGCCGTCAATTCCGGCGCCTACATCTCCGAGATCGTCCGCGGCGGCGTGCAGTCCATCGAACGCGGCCAGCGCGAGGCCGGCCTGTCGCTGGGGCTGTCGCGTCGACAGACCTTCCGCTACATCATCTGGCCCCAGGCCTTTCGCCGCATGATCCCACCGCTCGGCAATCAAGGCATCATCAGCATCAAGGACACGTCACTGTTCTCGGTCATCGGGGTCGGCGAGCTGGTTCGTCAGGGTCAGGTCTACATCGCGACCACCTTCACCGCCCTGGAAGTCTACCTGATGGTGGCTCTGCTCTATCTGGCGATCACCCTGAGCCTGTCGTTTGCGCTGCGCCAGCTGGAGCGCAAAGGCCTGGTCGGACAATAAGGAACGCGCGACATGAATCACGACAAGTCTCCGTCCACTGACGCTCCCATCGTGCAACTGGAGAAGGTGAACAAGCACTTCGGCAGCCTGCACGTACTCAAGGACATCGACCTCGAGGTCGCTGCTGGCGAGGTGGTGGTCGTCATCGGTGCCAGCGGCTCCGGAAAATCGACCCTGATACGTTGCATCAACGGGCTCGAGGAATTTCAGCAGGGTCACATCCAGGTCGATGGCAACGATCTGGTGCCCTACGGCAAGGCCGCCAAGGCACTACAGAAGATTCGTACCGAAGTGGGCATGGTATTCCAGCAGTTCAACCTCTTTCCCCACCTCAGCGTGCTGGACAACGTGACCCTGGCCCCGATGAAAGTGCGCGGCTGGAGCCGCAAGGATGCAACGGAGACGGCCGAGCGCCTCCTGGAACGCGTCGATATCGCCGACCAGGCCAGCAAGTACCCGAGTCAGCTCTCCGGCGGCCAGCAGCAGCGTGTCGCACTGGCACGCGCCCTGGCCATGGAACCTCGCCTGATGCTCTTCGACGAACCGACATCGGCACTCGACCCCGAGATGATCGGTGAAGTGCTGGATGCGATGCGTGAATTGGCCCACGAAGGCATGACCATGATGATCGTCACCCACGAAATGGGCTTCGCCCGCGAGGTTGCCGATCGCGTCATCTACATCCATCAGGGAGAAATTGCCGAGGAAGGCCCACCGGAGGAGATCTTCGATTCGCCGAAGAACGAGCCTACCCGCAACTTCTTGGCGCGTGTGCTCAAGCACTGATTCCCCCAGCCTCTCTGGCAATCCTCCGCAGGCCCTGTCGATACCGTCAGGGCCTTTTTTCGGCCTGTGGACAAGATTTTTCACCGAATGGCACCCAGCCCCGCGGTTGCGCCGCCGAACCCGGTTTGGCCCGGTTGTTCACAGCCACGATGACAACTCCGGTATCCATCGGTGGAAAACGCCTTGATGTGTCAGGCTGTGGACGACTGGCGATTCCATCCACAGCGTCCTCACCGTTCGCGCCCAGGACGTCGACCGTCTTTCCGAGTTTCAGTCAACACAGCAAATGACTGTCTTTAAAAGAGTAATCAACCTTATCCACAAATAATGTCCACACCAGTAATTACAACCACAACAGAACTTCTCTTTATTTCATATAGATAGTAATTGATGGAGAGACCCCCTGTGCATGCTGGCTTCGGCCATGTGGAAAACCCCTGACGTTTACCCACAGGGGAGTTATACTGGCGGGCTGATTTCCCCTGATTCCAGGACAGGCGCAACGGCGCCAGCGAGGTGCACCTTGGATTACCCCGACCGCTTCGACGTCATCGTCATCGGCGGCGGCCATGCAGGAACCGAAGCCGCCTTGGCCGCTGCACGCACGGGCTGTCGGACACTGCTGCTGACCCACAACATCGAGACGCTGGGACAGATGTCCTGCAATCCCGCCATCGGCGGCATCGGCAAGAGTCATCTGGTCAAGGAGATCGATGCGCTGGGTGGCGCCATGGGTTTGGCCACCGATCGGGGCGGTATCCAGTTCCGGGTTCTCAATGCCCGCAAGGGACCGGCGGTGCGCGCCACCCGCGCCCAGGCGGACCGGATTCGCTACAAGGCGGCGATTCGCGGGCTGCTGGAAAATCAGCCCAACCTGACGCTCTTCCAGCAGGCCGCTGGCGATCTGGTGGTGGAAAATGACACCGTACGCGGCGTGGTCACCGAGACCGGCATTCGCTTCCATGCCGAAACGGTGGTGCTGTGCACCGGCACCTTTCTCGGCGGGGTCATCCACATCGGCCTCGACAACAGCCGCGGGGGGCGCGCTGGTGACCCACCGTCGAACCGCCTGGCCGAACGGCTGCGTGCGCTGCCCTTCCGCGTGGATCGGCTCAAGACCGGCACACCGCCACGCCTCGACGCCAAGAGCGTGGATTTCTCGGCCCTCGAGGAGCAGCCCGGCGACACTCCGACTCCGGTGATGTCCTACCTGGGAACGCGCGACATGCACCCCCATCAGGTCAGCTGCCACATCGCTCACACCAATGCGCGTACCCACGAGATCATCCACGCCAACCTCGACCGCTCACCGATGTACTCCGGGGTGATCGAAGGCGTAGGCCCGCGCTATTGCCCGTCCATCGAGGACAAGGTGCATCGTTTCGCCGACAAGGCGAGCCACCAGGTGTTCATCGAGCCCGAGGGGCTCGACACCCACGAACTCTACCCCAACGGTATCTCCACCTCGCTGCCCTTCGACGTCCAGCTACAGGTGGTGCGCTCCATCCAGGGCCTGGAGAATGCCCATATCACCCGGCCCGGCTACGCCATCGAGTACGATTTCTTCGATCCGCGCGATCTCAAGCACTCGCTGGAGACGAAATTCGTTCACAACCTGTTCTTCGCCGGGCAGATCAACGGCACCACCGGCTACGAGGAAGCCGCGGCCCAGGGGCTGCTGGCCGGTCTCAATGCCGCCCGGCGAGCCCAGGAGCTCGAGGCCTGGTGGCCGCGCCGCGACGAGGCCTACTTGGGCGTGCTGGTCGATGACCTGATCTCCCTGGGCACCCGCGAGCCCTACCGCATGTTCACCTCGCGGGCCGAGTACCGGCTGCTGCTGCGCGAGGACAATGCCGATCTGCGCCTCACCGAGACCGGTCGCCGATTGGGCCTGGTCGACGATGCCCGTTGGGCCGCGTTCAGCGGCAAGCGCGAGGCGATCGAGCGCGAACGCGCCCGGCTCGAGGCGACCTGGGTGCAACCCGGCACGCCCGCGGCCGAGGCGGTGGCGGCAAAGATCGGCAAGCCACTCGCCCGCGAATACAGCCTGCTCGACCTGCTCAAGCGGCCCGAGCTCGGCTACGCTGACGTGGCGACTCTGGCCGGGGAGCCGGCGAGCGATCCCATCGTCGCCGAGCAGGTGCAGATCCAGACCAAGTACCAGGGCTACATCGACCGTCAGCAGGATGAGATCGACAAGCTCAAGCGCCACGAAGCCACCCCCTTGCCGGCCGACCTCGATTACGACCAGGTCGAGGGGCTCTCCCACGAAATCCGCCAGAAGCTCGGCGAGGCGCGTCCCGAGACGTTGGCCCAGGCCGCGCGGATTGCCGGCGTGACGCCGGCAGCCGTATCCATCTTGCTGATTCACCTGAAGAAGCGGCGTCTTCTCGATGACAGCCGGGTGGCCAACGGATGAGCGTGGCGCTCTCCGCAACCGGCCGCAGGCATCTCGACGACGGCCTCGACCAGCTAGACATTGCCGTTGATGCCCGTCAGCACGAACGGCTCCTCGCACTGGTAGAGTTGTTGCACAAGTGGAATCGCGCCTATAACCTCACCGCGATACGTTCACCCGATGAGATGGTGGCCAAGCACCTGCTCGACAGCGCAGCCGTCGCGCCCTACGTCACCGAGGAGCCGCTGCTCGACGTGGGTGCCGGTCCCGGTCTGCCGGGCCTGGTTCTGGCCATTCTGGCTCCGCAGCGGTCGGTGACCCTGCTCGACAGCAACGGCAAGAAAGTGCGTTTTCAACGGCAGGCCGTGATGGAGTTGGGACTCGACAATGTGGTGCCGGTGCAAGCGCGGGTCGAAGCGTTCGAGCCTGGCGATGCGCGTTATCCACAGGTGATCTCCCGCGCCTTTGCCAGCCTGGGCGACTTCGTCCGGTTGACGAATCCGCTGGTCGCGCCGGGTGGGCGCTGGCTAGCCATGAAGGGGCCAGCAGCCGATGACGAGCTGGCCGAACTGCCTGACGGGGTAGCGTTGCGAGATCGTCGAACGCTGACGGTACCGTTCACCGAGGCAGACCGTCAGCTGCTGATCGTCGAGCGAATCGACAACCCCGGCCGCCGGTGAGCGCGCCGCCTGACGCAAGGATGTCGCCCGTGACTCGAATCATCGCGCTAACCAACCAGAAAGGGGGCGTGGGCAAGACCACCACGGCCGTCAACCTAGCAGCGAGTCTCGCCGCCCTGGATCGGCGCGTGCTGCTCGTCGATCTCGATCCCCAGGGTCATGCCACCATGGGCAGCGGTATCGACAAGCACGCGCTCGATGTCAGCGTGCTCGATCTACTGCTGGCCGACACGCGCGCCACCGAAGTGATTCTCGACTGTCCGGCTGCCGGCTATGCCCTGCTTCCGGGAAACGGCGACCTCACCGCAGCCGAGGTCGAGTTGCTCGATCGCGCCGAGGGACGCGAGCGCTGTCTGGGCAAGGCGCTCGAGCCGGTGGCCAGTGAATACGACGTCGTGCTGATCGATTGTCCGCCATCGCTCAACATGCTCACCGTCAACGCCTTGACCGCGGCCGACGGGGTGCTGATCCCCCTGCAGTGCGAGTTCTACGCCCTGGAAGGCCTCTCGGCGCTGCTCGATACCGTCGAGCAGATCAAGGACAGCGTGAATCCGGCACTGGCCATCGACGGCATCCTGCGTACCATGTTCGATTCGCGCAACAGCCTGACGCGGGACGTCAGCAAGCAGCTGCGCGACTATTTCGGCGAAGCGCTGCTCAAGACCACCATTCCGCGCAACGTGCGCGTCGCCGAAGCGCCCAGTCACGGTCTGCCGGTCACCCGATACGCCCGCTTTTCGCGCGGCAGCCAGGCCCACCGGGTGCTGGCCAAGGAACTGATCCGTCGCCTGTCGCTGTAACCGCTGTGATGAGGGAAAGTCGATGACGCGCAAACAACGCGGTTTGGGCCGTGGCCTGGATGCCCTGATCGGTGCAGGTGCTCGCCGCCGCGAGAGCCTTGATCTACCCGATGGCGATCCGGATGGCGTCGATGCGGCTGCGTCGTCGCCGGTGCCCGAGCCCACTGCCGAGGAGCGCCTGGAGCGTTTGCCGCTGGGTCAACTGACCCGCGGTCGCTATCAGCCGCGCCGCGACATCCAGCCCGAGGCCCTGGAGGAACTGGCCGACTCGATTCGTGCCCAGGGGGTCATGCAGCCCATCGTGGTGCGCCCGGTCGGCGATGCGCGTTACGAGATCGTTGCCGGCGAGCGCCGCTGGCGCGCTGCTCAACTCGCCGAACTCGATACCATCCCGGCGGTGATTCGCGAGGTCAGCGACGAAGTCGCCCTGGCCCTGGCGCTGATCGAGAACATTCAGCGCGAGAATCTCAACCCCGTCGAGGAGGCCATGGCGCTCAAGCGGTTGCTCGATGAGTTCGAGCTCACCCAGCAGCAGGTGGCCGATGCCGTTGGCAAGTCACGCGCTCAGGTGGCCAACCTGCTGCGTCTGCTGTCGCTCGAGACCGAGGTGTTGACGCTGCTGGAGCGCGGCGATCTGGATATGGGCCACGCCCGGGCGCTGCTCTCGCTTTCCGGTGCCAAGCAGCGCAAGGCCGCCCACGAGGTGGTCAACCGCGACCTCACCGTTCGTGACACCGAGGCGCTGGTCAAGCGGATGCTCAGCGGCGAACCCAAGCGGGCCGAGAGTCCGGCCCCCAGCCCCGACGTGGCACGTCTGGAGACGCGTCTCGGCGAGCTGCTCGGCGCCCCGGTGAAGATTCAGCACGGTCGTGGTGGCAAGGGTCGAGTGACCATCCGCTATTCGAGTCTGGACGAGCTGGACGGCATTCTCGAGCACATTCGCTGAGAGGTCAGGGCTATCTCTGCGACCCGTCGCCGGCTGGGCCTTTCGCCATGTTCGACTGCGATTGGCCCAGCCGAGAATGCTGGGTTGTTTTTAGCACGCTAACGGATTTTCCCGTCATGAACTCGCCATTTGGTCTTAAGCTGGCGTGATATCGTGTCAAAACGGTGCAGCTCAGGTTGAAGGTGCCAAGGGGCTTCCCTATAATCCGCCGGTGTTTGCCTGACGGGCACTAGCAGCGTATCGATTGCGCACCGGCGCTTGAGTGCGCGACATCGTCGACAGGATGTGCATGCCAAGATCAGCTGCCATGAAGCGCCGGCGACTGGATGCCACCCGCTTGCTGCTGGCCCAGGGGATCAGCACGCTGCTGGCAACGGGCCTGGGTGGCTTGCTGGCCGCATGGCCGGGTGCCGCTTCCGCCTTGCTCGGCGGGCTCACGTGCCTGATTCCTTCACTCTATTTCGCTTGGCGTGTCGGTTCGGTGGGCGGTGGCAGACAGGCAAGACGCTTCGTCGCAAACGTTTATCGGGCCGAAGCGGGAAAGTTCGGTTTGACGGTGGCACTGTTCGTGGTGGTGTTCATAGCCGTGCCCCCCTCAAACCCGATTTTCTTCTTTGTCGCATATGTGGCGGTACTCTTCACGCACTGGCTGGCTCCTTGGCTGGTGCGCGGCGGACCGGCTCCCTGAATCGAGGTAACCACGGTATGGCAGCAGGTAGCGAGAACACGGCAGCGTATTACATCCAGCACCACCTTCAGAACCTCACCTACGGTTATCACCCCGAGAACGGCTGGTCACTGGCCCACTCCGCCGAGGAGGCTCGCGAAATGGGCTTCTGGGCACTCCATCTCGACACCATGGGCTGGTCCATCGCCATGGGCGCGTTGTTCATCTGGCTGTTCCGCAAGGCGGGTCGCCTGGCCACCACCGGGGTTCCCGGCGGCCTGCAGAACGCCGTCGAGATGGTGGTCGAGTTCATCGAGAACCTGCTGCGTTCCACCTTCCACGGCAAGAATCCGATCATCGCGCCGCTGGCACTGACGCTGTTCGTATGGATCCTGTTCATGAACACGTTGAAGATCATTCCGGTGGACTACTTCCCGCAGCTGTTCTCGCGCCTCGGCGTCGAGTACATGAAGATCGTGCCCACCACCGATCCCAATGCCACCCTGGGCATGGCGCTGGGCGTGTTTATCCTGATCATCTACTACAGCATCAAGGTCAAGGGAGCCGGTGGCTTCGCCAAGGAGCTCTCGCTGACGCCCTTCAACCACTGGGCGCTGATTCCCTTCAATCTGGTGCTGGAAATCATCGGCCTGCTGGTCAAGCCGTTGGGCCTCGGCCTGCGTCTGTTCGGCAACATGTTCGCCGGCGAAGTGATCTTCATTCTGATCGCTCTGCTGCCGTTCTGGGCCATCTGGCTGCTGGACGTGCCGTGGGCGATCTTCCACATCCTGGTGGTGACGCTGCAGGCCTTCATCTTCACGGTGCTGTCCATCGTGTACCTGAGCGCCGCTCACGAGCATCACTGAACCGAGCAACGCTTACCATCCCCTCAACCCTAACCCGCTGAACCTCAACTCAACGTCAGGAGTAACATCATGGAAATGGTCTACATTGCTGCAGCCATCATCATCGGTCTGGGCGCTCTGGCTACCGGTATCGGCTTCGCTCTGCTGGGTGGCAAGCTGCTCGAGTCCACGGCTCGTCAACCCGAGCTGGGCGATCAGCTGCAGACCAAGACCTTCATCATGGCCGGCCTGCTCGACGCCGTGCCGATGATCGGCGTCGGTATCGCGATGTACCTGATCTTCGTTGTCGCCGGTTAACGTCATTGCCGAGCGCTGAGGCGCTCGGTTCGTTCGTTTCCGGTCGCCACGAACCTGTCAGAGGTACATTCCCGTGAATATCAACATGACGCTAATCGGACAGACGCTCGCGTTCGCGATCTTCGTCTGGTTCTGTATCAAGTACGTGTGGCCGCCGATCAGCACGGCGCTCCATGAGCGCCAGAAGAAGATCGCTGATGGTCTCGATGCGGCCAGCCGGGCGTCACGTGACCTCGAGCTCGCCCAGGAGCAGGCGGCCGAGACGCTGCGCGAGAGCAAGGAGCAGGCGGCTGCGATCCTCGAACAGGCCAACAAGCGCTCTTCCCAGATCGTCGAGGAGGCCCGCGAGCAGGCCCGCGCCGAGGGCGAGCGCCTGGTGACCAGTGCGCGTGCCGAGATCGATCAGGAAATCCAACGCGCCAAGGACGAGCTTCGTGCCCAGGTGTCGCACCTCGCGGTGACCGGTGCCGAGCGCGTCCTGGAAGCCTCCGTCGACGAGAAGGCTCATCGCAAGCTGCTCGACAAGCTTGCCGCCGAACTGTGAGGAGGTGATCCATGGCGGAACTGTCTACCGTCGCACGGCCCTACGCCAGGGCGGCGTTCGAGTATGCTCGCGATCACAAGGCGCTGGAGAAGTGGTCCGAGTGGCTGGGCAAGCTGGGGCAGGTGGTTGCCGTTCGCGACGTCCAGAAGCTGCTGTCGAGCCCGAGTCTCGATGCCGAGCGCAAGACAGGCCTGGTCGTCGAACTGGCCGAGGTCGAGGTCGACGAGGACGCCAAGCGCTTTCTCGACACTCTCGGCGCCAAGGGGCGGCTCGCCGCACTGCCGGCAGTCGCCGAGCAGTTCGAACGCTTGCGCGCCGAGCATGACAAGCGCATCGACGTCACCGTCGTCTCGGCTTACGCGCTCGACGACAAGCAGCAGCAAAAGCTCGCCGGCGCGCTCAAGAAGCGCCTGAACCGCGAAATCTCCATTACCACTCAGGTGGAACCGAAGCTGATCGGGGGCGTCATCCTGCGCGCCGGCGACACCGTCATCGACGGGTCGGTGCGCGGTCGACTGGACCGCCTCTCCGAAGCTCTCACCGCTTGAGTCCGAGGGACATGGCATGCAGCAACTGAATCCTTCCGAGATCAGCGACATCATCAAACAGCGTATCGAAAAGCTGGATGTCGCTTCCGAAGCCCGCAATCAGGGCACCATCGTCAGCGTCTCCGACGGCATCGTGAAGATTCACGGTCTCGAGGACGCGATGTTCGGTGAGATGATCGAATTTCCCGGCAGCATCTACGGCATGGTGCTCAACCTGGAGCGCGACTCCGTGGGTGCCGTGGTGCTGGGCGACTACCTGCAGCTCGAAGAGGGCATGACCGCCCAATGCACCGGGCGCATCCTCGAGGTGCCGGTGGGCCCCGAGCTGATCGGCCGCGTGGTCGACCCGCTGGGGATGCCCATCGACGGCAAGGGTGAGATCAACGCCAAGCTCACCGACGCGGTCGAAAAGGTCGCTCCGGGCGTCATCACCCGTCAGTCGGTGGATGAGCCGATCCAGACCGGCCTCAAGTCCATCGATGCAATGGTGCCGATCGGCCGTGGCCAGCGTGAGCTGATCATCGGTGACCGCCAGATCGGCAAGTCGGCCATCGCCGTCGACACCATCATCAACCAGAAGGGCAAGGGCGTCACCTGCGTCTACGTGGCCATCGGCCAGAAGCAGTCGACCATCGCCCAGGTGGTGCGCAAGCTCGAAGAACACGGCGCCATGGAGCACACCATCGTGGTTGCCGCCGGCGCCGCCGATCCGGCTCCGATGCAGTTCCTGGCGGCCTACTCCGGCTGCACCATGGGCGAGTACTTCCGTGACCGCGGCGAAGATTCGCTGATCGTCTACGACGACCTGTCCAAGCAGGCCGTGGCCTATCGTCAGGTGTCGCTGCTGCTGCGTCGCCCGCCGGGCCGCGAAGCCTACCCGGGCGACGTCTTCTACCTGCACTCGCGCCTGCTCGAGCGTGCCGCACGCGTCAATGCCGACTACGTGGAGAAGTTCACCGACGGCAAGGTCAAGGGCAAGACCGGCTCGTTGACGGCCCTGCCGATCATCGAAACCCAGGGTGGCGACGTCTCGGCGTTCGTTCCGACCAACGTGATCTCGATCACCGACGGTCAGATATTCCTCGAGACCAACCTCTTCAACTCGGGCATCCGTCCGGCCATCAACGCCGGTCTTTCGGTATCTCGCGTGGGTGGTTCGGCACAGACCAAGATCATCAAGAAGCTCGGCGGCGGCGTGCGTCTGGCACTCGCCCAGTACCGCGAACTGGCGGCCTTCTCCCAGTTCGCCTCCGACCTGGACGAAGCCACCCGCAAGCAGCTCGAGCACGGTCAACGCGTCACCGAGCTGATGAAGCAGAACCAGTACTCGCCGATGTCCGTGGCCGAGATGGCGCTCTCTCTGTATGCCGCCAACGAAGGCTTCCTGGACGATGTCGAGGTCAACAAGGTGCTGGACTTCGAGCGTGCCCTGCGCGACTACATGAAGGCCGAGCACAGCGATCTGTTGGACAAGATCAACGAGACCGGCGACTACAACGACGAGATCCAGCAGGGCTTGAAGGCGGGTCTCGAGAAGTTCAAGGCCACTCAGAGCTGGTAATGCCGCCGGCCCGCCCGAGCGGGCGGGCCCACGACGTTTTCTGAGGGCCACGAACGGAGTAGATCGCTATGGCAGCTGCAAAAGAGATACGCACCCAGATCGGGAGCATCAAGAATACGCAGAAGATCACCAGTGCCATGGAAATGGTCGCTGCGTCGAAGATGCGTAAAGTGCAAGACCTGATGAAGGCCAGCCAGCCTTACGCCAAGCAGATCCGCAACGTGGCAGCCCACATCGCCGACGCCAACCCCGAGTATCGTCATGACTACATGATCGAGCGCGACGAGGTGAAACGGGTCGGATTCATCGTGGTGTCCACCGACCGGGGTCTGTGCGGCGGCCTGAACCACAACCTGTTCAAGGCGGTGGTGAAGGATGCCAAGGCGTGGCGCGACAAGGGTGCAGAGCTCGATTTCTGTGCCCTGGGCACC
The DNA here is from genome assembly GCF_900100195.1 of Billgrantia gudaonensis. Lineage (GTDB taxonomy): Bacteria > Pseudomonadota > Gammaproteobacteria > Pseudomonadales > Halomonadaceae > Halomonas > Halomonas gudaonensis. Next base: position 48,280 of record NZ_FNES01000002.1, on the reverse strand, counting down.
AAGGCCGGTGCCTTTTTCCGCAACTATGGCGGCAATCTGGTCGCGGCGAAGAGCGGTCTGGGGGAAGCCCCGGAAGTGGACGACCTGATCGGCAGCGTCAAGGTGATGCTCGACGCCTACGACGAAGGGCGGCTCGACCGTCTCTACGTGGTGTACAACGAGTTCGTCAACACCATGACGCAGAAGCCGGTGGTTCGCCAGCTGTTGCCGCTCACCCCGGGCATGGGGTTGGATGAAGAGGCCGAAGACAATCAGCGTCCCGGTAGCTGGGACTACCTGTATGAACCGGATGCCAAGGCGCTGCTCGACAGCCTGCTGGTTCGCTTCATCGAATCGCAGGTGTACCAGGCGGTGGTCGAGAATGGGGCCTGTGAGCAGGCCGCGCGGATGATCGCCATGAAGAGCGCCACCGACAATGCCGGCAACCTGATCGATGATCTGGAGATGGTGTACAACAAGGCCCGCCAGGCCGCCATCACCCAGGAAATCTCCGAGATCGTCGGTGGTGCCGCCGCCGTATAGCGCCAGGGGAGGGCCAGGCCTTCCCTGAGGCCTGTACGAGGAGCCACCGAACGCAGGCAGTGTTCGTACAGCGCCAGGCATGCAGGTTTCATTTGCAGGTACTTTGAGAGGAACCAAGATGAGCGGACGTATCGTACAAATCATCGGCGCGGTGATTGACGTAGAGTTTCCGCGGGACGATGTTCCCAAGGTCTACGACGCGCTGAAGGTCTCGACTGTCGAGACCATTCTTGAGACTCAGCAGCAGTTGGGCGACGGCGTGGTGCGCACCATCGCCATGGGCTCCACCGAGGGCCTCAAGCGCGGGATGGAGGTCGCCAATACCGGTGCTGCCATCTCCGTGCCGGTGGGCAAGGAGACCCTGGGCCGCATCATGAACGTGCTCGGCGAGCCCATCGACGAAGCCGGGGAGATCGGCGAACAGGAGCGCATGCCGATTCACCGCAAGGCGCCGAGCTATGCCGATCAGGCGGCGTCCAGCGAACTGCTCGAGACCGGCATCAAGGTCATCGACTTGGTCTGCCCTTTCGCCAAGGGCGGCAAGGTCGGCCTGTTCGGTGGTGCCGGTGTTGGCAAGACCGTCAACATGATGGAGCTGATCCGCAACATCGCCACCGAGCACAGCGGCTATTCCGTGTTCGCGGGGGTCGGCGAGCGGACTCGCGAGGGTAACGACTTCTACCACGAGATGACCGAATCCAACGTCATCGACAAGGTATCGCTGGTCTACGGTCAGATGAACGAGCCGCCGGGCAACCGCCTGCGGGTGGCCCTGACCGGCCTGACCGTCGCCGAGAAATTCCGCGACGAAGGCCGCGACGTACTGCTGTTCGTCGACAACATCTACCGCTACACCCTGGCCGGTACCGAGGTATCGGCACTGCTGGGTCGGATGCCTTCGGCGGTCGGGTATCAGCCGACCCTGGCCGAAGAGATGGGCGTGCTCCAGGAGCGCATCACCTCGACCAAGACCGGCTCCATCACCTCCGTGCAAGCGGTCTACGTGCCTGCGGACGACCTGACCGACCCGTCCCCGGCCACCACCTTCTCGCACCTCGACGCGACCGTGGTACTGGCGCGTTCCATCGCCGAGCTGGGCATCTATCCGGCCATCGATCCGCTGGACTCCACCTCGCGTCAGCTCGACCCGTTGGTGGTCGGCGAGGAGCACTACAACACCGCCCGCGGCGTGCAGAACGTGCTGCAGCGCTACAAGGAGCTCAAGGACATCATCGCCATTCTGGGCATGGACGAGCTGTCCGACGAGGACAAGCAGGCCGTGGCCCGGGCGCGCAAGATCCAGCGCTTCCTGTCGCAGCCGTTCTTCGTGGCCGAAGTGTTCACCGGCGCACCCGGCAAGTACGTGTCGCTGAAGGACACCATCCGCGGTTTCCAGGGCATCCTCGACGGTGAGTACGACGAGCTGCCCGAGCAGGCCTTCTACATGGTCGGCACCATCGACGAGGCCGTCGAGAAAGCCAACCAGATGAAGTAATCCCGTCCATCAGGGGGATTCGCTATGGCGAACAGCTTCAAGTGCGAAATCGTCAGCGCTGAAGCGTCGATCTACTCGGGCGAGGTCGAGCAGGTCGTCGCGTCCGGCGTGATGGGCGACCTCGGTATCCTGCCCGGGCACGCACCGCTGCTCACCGAGCTGCAGCCGGGCCCGATCCGCGTCATCCACGACGGCGGGCAGGAGGAGAACTACTACGTCTCCGGCGGCTTTCTGGAAGTGCAGCCTGACGTGGTGACCGTGCTTGCCGACTCCGCGGCACGTGCCAAGGATCTCGACGAGGCAGCGGCCGAGGAGGCTCGGCAGCATGCGCTGAAGGCATTCAACGACAAGTCGGCCGAGCTGGACTACAGCCGTGCCGCCGCCGAGCTCGCCGAGGCGGTGGCCCAACTGCGTACCATCCAGCAGTTGCGCAAGAAAGCCGGCAAGGGCTAGGCGTCGTCCGCAAACTGGCTTTGCGCCGACTTGTCGGACAAAGTCTTGGCGCCGGACCGCCGTGCGAAAGTGGCCGGTCTATCGCAGCGCCCTCCGAACACCGTTCGGGGGGCGTTTTCTCGTCTGCTATGATGGCGGCACTGGCCCGGACGTTCCCGGAGCTTGGCATTCGCTACCGCCTGGATGCGGTGCACCCCCCGCGGCGGCAGGAGGAAGCCCATGTCTTTGAGCGAAACGCTGCAAGAACACAAGGAGGAACTGCTGTCCGCCTTGGAGGAAGGGCGTCGCGATACGCTCGATGAGCAGCTCCCCGAGCTGCGCGCCGCGGACTTGGCCGAGATCCTTGAGGACCTGCTCGCCGAGGATGAAGGCGTGGAAACCGTGCTTGCCCTGCTCGACTGCTTGCCCATCGAGCGGCGTGCCAACGTGCTCGGCTATCTCCCAGGCGAGGAACAGCTGGCGCTTTCCGAGGCGATGTCCGACGAGACGCTGCTCAAGGTGCTCGAGGAGATGGGCTCCGACGAGCGCGCCGATCTCTTCAACCTGCTCGACGAGGATCGCCGCGAGAGCCTGCTGCGGCGCATGGCGCGTCAGGAGCGCGAGGATCTCAAGCGCCTGGCCAGCTACGAGGAGGGAACCGCCGGGGCCATCATGACCTCGGATTACGTGGCCATTCCCTGTGGCATGACGGTCTCCCAGGCGATGATGCGGGTGCGCCAGACGGCGCCGGATGCCGAGACGGTCTATCAGCTCTACATCGTCGACCGCGACGGGCGCCTGGCCGGCACCTTGTCGCTGCGCCAGCTGATGGTGGCCCGCCCGGGCGCCCAGGTCGACGAGTTGATGATCAAGGACGTGATCAGCGTGTCGGTGGACGAAGCCCAGGAAGAAGTGGCGCGGCTGGTCGCCCGCTACGATTTGCTGGCGGTGCCGGTGGTCGATCACGAGCAGCGTCTGGTGGGCATCGTCACCCACGACGATGCCATGGACGTGGCCGAGTCCGAGGCTACGGAAGACATCCACAAGGGGATGTCGATCGGTCAGCTCGAGGATGGCGTGAGCCGGGTGCCGTTGTGGAGCCTCTACCGCAAGCGGGTGACCTGGCTGGTGCTGCTGGTCTTCGCCAACCTCTTTTCCGGGGCGGGCATCGCCTATTTCGAAGAGACGATCGCCGCCCAGGTCGCTTTGGTGTTCTTCCTACCGCTGTTGATTGGCAGTGGCGGCAACGCCGGCGCCCAGGCGGCGACGCTGATGGTGCGCGGCATGGCCACCGGCGACGTGGGGGTCAAGGACTGGGGCAAGCTACTGGGGCGAGAACTGCTGGTGGCGGGCTCGCTGGGATTGACCATGGCGCTGGCGGTGGCGCCTATCGGCGTCATGCGCGGCGGCGAGGCAGTGGCGATGATCGTGGCATTGAGCATGGTGACCATCGTACTGTTCGGCAGCCTGATCGGCATGTGTCTGCCCTTCGTGCTCGACCGCGTGGGTTGGGATCCGGCCACCGCCTCGGCGCCGCTGGTGACGACGCTGGTCGACGCCTCGGGTGTGTTGATCTACTTCAGCATCGCGACCGCCATGCTCACCTAGCATGCCATGAGCGACCGGTCATGGGATCGCTGGCGGCACGGGTGACGAACAGCACCTCGACGTTGCCCAGCCACTCGATGTCACTGGCCAACGCTTTGAGCTGACTGGCCAGGCATTGCGGTGGCTGGTGAATGTCGTCGCCCACCACGAGCGAAACCGAAACTTTTCCATTCAGGTAATGCAGCTGAAGGTCGGTGAGGGTGCGCCAGACGGGATGCGTGTACCAGCGTTCGTCCAGTGCGGCCTCGACTTCCGGGCGCAGCGGCAGGCCGGGGAAGCGGCTGGGGTCGCCTTCGCCGGCATCGTCCTCCGGGTCGATGTGGAAAATCACGTCGGTCAGCGCGGGGAAGGCGTGCCGCAGCCGACGACTCACCTCGTTGCCGATCTCATGGGCTTCGGAGACGCTCACCTTGGGGCCGACGACGATGTGCAGGTCGACCATGACCCAGCCGGCGGACTGGCGGGTGCGTAAATCGTGGACGCTGTCGACGCCCGGCACGCTGCAGGCCACCTCGTGCATGCGCTGCTGGGCGTCCTCGGGCAGGGCGGTGTCGACCAGCTCGCGGGCCGATTCCCAGAGCAGATCCCAGCCTACCTTGCCCACCAGCAGGCCCACCACCACGGCGGCGATGGCGTCGAGCCAGCCAGCGCCGAACTGGGCGCCGATCAAGGCCACCAGGACCACGGCCGTGGAAAGCGCATCGGAACGCGAGTGCCAGGCATTGGCCTCGAGCAGTCGCGAGCTGACCCGTTTGGCCACTCGCAGGGTATATTGGAAGATCCACTCCTTGGCGAGCAGTGCCGCGACGGCCAGCAGCATCGCCCAAACGCCCGGTGCGGGAATGCTGGTGCCCGCCAGCAGGCGCTGCAGGCTCGACCAGGCGATGGCGCCGGCTACGAAGATCAGCACGCTGCCCAGCAGCAGGGTGGCCAGCGTTTCGATCCGCCCGTGGCCGTAGTGGTGGTCCTGGTCCGGATCCTGGCGGCCGTAGTGGGTGGCCGCGAGCACGAAACCGTCGGTGACCAGGTCGGAGAAGGAGTGAATGCCGTCAGCGATCAGAGCCGCCGATCCGACCATCAAGCCGACGACGACCTTGGCCAACCCCAGGGTGCCATCGATCCAGGCGCCGATGAGGGTGACGCGCTTGGCATCACGAATCTGCTCGTGATGGTCGGTCAAGGAGTGATCGCTTGCACTCATGGTCGCTACCGATGGGTCACGCCCTGGAAGATGGGGGCGGACAATGTGGACTCATTCGGTCGGAATTCTCGCATTACCGCTGGCTGAATTGAAGAGGAATAGGCTCTGCCGCGCTGCATGGCGGACAGCCGGGCGTCGGACGTGTATCCTCTGCGCGTCACAAGGGTCTGCGCTCGCTTCGGCGCTCACTGGTTAGGGAAGTGCCCCATGGATTGGCTACAGGTCCTCATTCTCGCTGTCTTTCAGGGGCTGACCGAGTTCCTACCGATCTCCAGTTCCGCCCACCTGATTCTGGTGCCCGAGCTCACCGGCTGGGGAGATCAGGGTCTGGCCTTCGACGTGGCCCTGCATCTCGGCAGCCTGTCCGCGGTGGTGGCTTACTTCCGTCAGGAGCTCGCCCGCATGGCCCGTGCCTGGCTGGCTTCGCTTTCCGGCGCGGGGGTCGATCGGGATGCCCGGCTGGCCTGGTGGGTGGCTCTAGCCACCGTGCCGGTGTGCATTTTCGGCCTGCTGTTTCGGGATGCCATCGCTCTGGGCATGCGCTCCCCGCTGCTGATCGCTGCCGCGCTGATCGGATTCGGGTTACTGCTGGCCTATGCGGATTGGGGACAGCGCGGCGAACGCAGCGAATATCAGCTTTCGCTGCGCGACGCCCTGTTCATCGGCTTCGCCCAGGCGCTGGCGTTGATACCCGGCACCTCGCGCTCGGGCATCACCATTACCGCAGCGCTGCTGCTGGGGCTGAGCCGTGAGGCGGCGGCGCGCTTCTCCTTCCTGCTCTCGATCCCGGTGATCGTGCTGGCCGGCGGCCTGGAAGCCGCAGGCCTGATTCAGCAGCCACAACGCATCGACTGGGTGGCGTTGAGTCTCGGCACGCTGCTCTCCGGCGTCAGTGCCTACCTGTGCATTCACTATTTCCTGGCCTTCATCCGTCGTCTCGGCATGCAGCCCTTCGTGATCTATCGTCTGGTACTCGGCGGTTGGCTGCTGTGGGCGTTCTGGCCGTGAAGCATCCGTCACGAGGAGTTTGCATGATGTCGTCGCTACGTTCCTGGTTTGGCCCGCTGATCCTGGCGGCACTGCTGGTCAGCTGCTCGGAAAGCGATCGGCCGCTGGAGTCGCCGGTGCGCCTGGAGGGCGCCATCTTCGGAACCTTCTATCAGGTGACCATGGTCGATTCACTGACGGTGGGAGAAGTACGGGACCTGGAAGAGGGCATCGAGTCGGTACTGGAAGACGTCGATGCCAGCATGTCCACCTATCGCGACGACTCCGAGCTGTCCGACTTCAACTCGGCTCCGGTCGGTGAATGGCAGCCCCTGACCGACGAACTGATCGAGGTGCTCGCCATCAGCGAGGCAGTGGCCGAGGCCAGCGACGGCGCCTTCGACGTCACCGTCGGTGGGCTGGTCAACCTGTGGAGCTTCGGGCCCGAGGCGCGTCCCCGCGAAGTGCCGGACGAGACGACATTGCGCGAACGCCTGGCCGAGATCGGGCCCGACAGCCTGGAAGTCGAGCCCGAACGTCAGCGTGCCAGGCGAGTGCGCGACGTCTTCGTCGATCTCTCCGCGGTCGCCAAGGGCTACGCGACCGACCGGGTGGCGGAGTATCTGGCCAGCGAGGGCATCGAGCACTACCTGGTCAATCTGGGCGGCGATCTGAAGGTGGCCGGATGGCGCGACGGCGAGGCCGAACCCTGGCGCATCGGCATCGAGGCGCCCCTCGACGATCGCCAGGAGGCCACCCATGTCGTTCCCCTGCACGATATCTCGGTGGCCACTTCTGGCGACTACCGCAATTTCTTCGAGGAGAATGGGCAACGCTACTCGCATACCCTCGATCCACGCAGTGGTCGACCGATCACCCATGGCCTGGCTTCCGTCACCGTGGCGCATCCCTCCAACGCCTGGGCGGATGCCTGGGCGACCGCATTGAGCGTGCTCGGCGAAGAGGAAGGCATGGCGCTGGCACGCCGGGAAGCGCTGGCGGTACTGATGCTGGTGCGCCGTGGCGACGCTTGGGAGAGCTGGGTGAGCCCGGCCTTCGTCGAGACGTTCGGCGAGGAACGGGTCGAGGAACTGGGTGTGGAGGTGCGACGTTGATCCGCGGGTGTAAACTGACAGCCGATGAACGCGATCCGATCAATGAACCGACAAGGAGTCCCGATGAGCCTTGACGTGGTGATTCTGGCGGCTGGACAGGGCACGCGCATGCGCTCCAGCCGGCCCAAGGTGCTGCATCGCCTGGCGGGCAAGCCGATGGTGCGCCATGTGCTCGATACCGCAGGCCAACTGGCAGCCGATCGGCTGCACGTGGTGGTGGGTCATGGCGCCGAGGCCGTGCGCGAGGCGTTGTCTGACACGCCCGTGCACTTCGCGCTGCAGGCCGAACAGAAGGGTACCGGGCATGCCGTGGCCCAGACGCTGGAGGCGCTGGGGCAGGGCAAGGTGTTGGTGCTGTATGGCGATGTGCCGTTGATTCGCCGCGATACCCTGGCGACGTTGCTCGCCGAGGTCAGCGACTCGCGCCTGGCGCTGTTGACCGTGACGCTGGATGACCCGACGGGGTATGGACGCGTGCTGCGCAACGCCGACGGTGAAGCGGTGGCCATCGTCGAGCACAAGGACGCCAGCGAACGCGAACGCGCCGTGCACGAGTGCAATACCGGCATCATGGCCATGACCGCTGCCCAGCTGCGTCGCTGGCTGCCGCGACTCTCCGCCGACAATGCCCAGGGCGAGTACTACCTCACCGACATCATCGCCATGGCCGCGGCCGAAGGTGTACGCATCGCTACCGCCCAGCCCAGCGAGGCGCTGGAGGTGGAGGGCGTCAACGATCGGCTGCAGATGGCGCGCCTCGAACGGGCCCACCAGGCTCGGCTCGCCGAGGAGCTGATGCGCGAAGGGGTGGCGCTGGCCGATCCCGCACGGCTCGATGTGCGCGGGCAACTGCGCTGTGGCCACGACGTGGAGATCGACGTGGGCTGTATCTTCGAGGGCGAAGTGGAACTCGGCGAGGGGGTGCGCATCGGCGCCCACTGCGTGATCCGGGATAGCCACATCGGTGCCGAGACGCTGATCGAGCCGCACAGCGTCATCGAAGGAGCAGTGATTGCCGGTCATGGCCGCATTGGCCCCTTCGCCCGGCTGCGGCCCGGGTCGCGCCTGGCGGTGGGGGCCAAGGTGGGCAACTTCGTCGAAACCAAGAACGTCGAGGTGGGCGAGGGCAGCAAGATCAATCATCTGAGCTACGTGGGCGACGCCCGCCTGGGACGCGGGGTCAACGTGGGCGCCGGCACCATCACCTGCAACTACGACGGTGCCCACAAGCACCGTACCGAGATCGGCGACGATGCCTTCATCGGTTCCAATACCGCCCTGGTGGCGCCGGTCAGCATCGGTCATGGAGCCACCGTGGGCGCCGGGTCGACGATCAGCAAGGACGTCGCGGACAATGCCCTGGCCGTCTCGCGGGCACGCCAGGTGAGCAAGGCCGACTGGCCGCGACCCAGCAACGCCAAACAGCAATAGGAGAGGCACCATGTGTGGCATCGTCGGGGCCGTGGCCCAGCGCAACGTGGAAGGCATTCTGCTCGAGGGGCTCAAGCGGTTGGAGTATCGTGGCTACGATTCGGCCGGCATGGCGGTGCTGTCCGGCGACGGGCGACTGCAGCGCAGCCGCGCGGTGGGCAAGGTGGCGGCTCTGGAAGCGTGCCTCGCGGCCGAACCCATGACGGGGCACTGCGGCATTGCGCACACGCGCTGGGCGACCCATGGCCGGCCCACCGAGGATAACGCCCATCCGCACCTGTCGGGTGAGCGGCTCGCCGTGGTGCACAACGGCATCATCGAGAATCACGAGGTGCTGCGCGAAGAACTCGTCGCAGCGGGGTATCGCTTCACCTCGCAGACCGATACCGAGGTGGTGGCCCACCTGATCGATCGCGATTATCGCCACAGTCAGGACCTGCTGAGCGCGGTGCAGAGCAGCCTGGCTCGCCTCGAGGGCGCCTATGCACTGGCCGTGGTGCATGCCGACGAGCCGGACGTGGTGATCGGCGCCCGCCAGGGCAGCCCGCTGGTCGTCGGGGTCGGCATCGACGAGGCCTTCATCGGTTCCGATCCGCTGGCGCTGCTGCAAGTCACCGACCGCTTCATCTATCTGCAGGAGGGCGATCTGGTGCGCCTGGCCGACGGTGGCCGCATCGACGTCTACGATACGAGCGGTCGCACGGTCGAACGCGAGGTGGATACTTTCGAACATGGCGACGGTGCCGCCAGCAAGGGTGAGTATCGCCACTTCATGCTCAAGGAGATTCACGAGCAACCCGCGGTGATCGCTGCTGCCCTGGAAGGGCGTCTGGGCGATAGCGCCGTGCTGGTCGAGAGTTTCGGGCCCGAGGCGCGGGCGCTGTTCGAGCGCGTCCAGCAGATCCATATCGTCGCCTGCGGCACCAGCTATCATGCCGGTCTGGTCGCCCGTTACTGGCTGGAGCGCTATGCCGGCGTGCCGGTGCAGGTGGAGGTCGCCTCCGAGTACCGCTATCGCCAGGTGGTGGTACCCGAGGGCACCCTGTTCGTGACGCTTTCCCAATCCGGCGAAACCGCCGATACCCTGGCAGCGCTGCGCTTCGCCCGCGAGAAGGGCTATCTCGCTAGCCTGGCGATCTGCAACGTGCCGGGCAGTTCCCTGGTGCGAGAATCCGACCTGACATTGATGACCCAGGCCGGCCCCGAGATCGGCGTGGCCTCCACCAAGGCGTTCACCACCCAACTGGCGGCCTTGATGCTGCTGACCCTGGCGTTGGGCCGCAGTCATGGGTTGGACGAGGCGATCCAGAGCGAACTGGTCAACGCCCTGCGTGGCTTGCCTCGGCTGGTGGAACGGGTACTGGCGCTGGACGAGGGGATCGAGGCGCTGTCGACGGGCTTTGCCGAAAAGCACCATGCGCTGTTCCTGGGACGCGGTGCGCACTTCCCGATCGCCCTGGAAGGGGCGCTGAAACTCAAGGAGATCTCCTACATTCATGCCGAGGCATACCCGGCGGGCGAGCTCAAGCATGGTCCTCTGGCGCTGGTCGACAGCGAGATGCCGGTGATCGCCGTGGCACCCAACGATGAGCTGCTCGACAAGCTCAAGTCGAACCTCCAAGAAGTGCGGGCGCGTGGCGGTGAGCTGTACGTGTTCGCCGATGAGCAGGTGAGCCTGGCCGAGGAACCGGGCATTCGCGTGCTCCATCTGCCTCACGTGCACGAGGCGCTGGCGCCACTGCTTTATACCCTGCCGCTGCAGCTGCTCAGCTATCACGTGGCGGTGCTCAAGGGCACCGATGTCGACCAGCCGCGCAACCTGGCCAAATCCGTTACCGTGGAGTGACGCGTGGCCACCTGCCAGCCTCGAGCGTGTCTTCGTCTGGGGCTGCCCATGTGGGCCAACGCCGACTGGCGAGGCACGCTCTATCCGCCCCACGGCGGCGGCCTCGAGGAGTACGCTCGGACGTTTTCCGCCGTGGAGGGCAACACCACCTTCTACAGCGGTGCTCCCCGAGAGGAGACCGTCGCCGCCTGGGCCCGCCAGACGCCGCCGCATTTTCGTTTCTGCTTCAAGTTGCCGGCGCGGCTGACCCACGAGCGGCGCCTGGTCGGTGTCCGTAGCGAGGTCGACGCCTTCCTGGAGGCGCTCGCACCTCTGCACGATCGATTGGGCCCGGTGATGGTGCAGCTACCGAGGGATTTCGGCGTCGACGAACTACCGCAGCTGGAAACGCTGCTCTCCCGCTGGCCTGCGGCAATTCCGTGCGCCGTGGAGGGACGTCACCGGGATTTTTTCCACAAGGGGATGGCAGAACGGGCATTCAACCGATTGTTGATAACTCAGGGTGTCAACCGCGTGATGCTTGACGTTCGCCCTCTCTTCGCTCCACCGCATGATGATCGTTCAGGGTTGGCCAAGGCCCGGCAAGAGAAGCCAAAATGCCCATTACACGTGCTTTCCACGGCAAGTGAACCGGTGGTGCGCTTCATCGGGCATTGTGAAGAGGCAACCAATCTGGCGCGGTTTCAGCCCTGGGTCGACCAGCTCGGCCTGTGGATAAAACAGGGGAAAACCCCTTTTCTCTTTGTGCACACGCCGGATAACCGTCAGGCCCCCCAGCTCGCCAGAACCCTGTACTCTCAACTGGCCAGCGCTCTCGACCTGCCGGCGCTGGCGGACTTCGCCGGCGAAAAACAGACTCCTCTTTTCTAGGAGACTGTCGGACTTGACACGGATCTACTGCGAAATCCGAACGCCACATCACGATCGGCCAAACCCGACAGACCCTCGGTTTTCCTCGATCCCGAATCGGGGGATCCCCTTTTGGTGGAATGCCCCGATCCGGCGCCTGGCCATCGAGCGTATGATCGGATAGATTTGCCGCTATTCGGGCGATATTCCATCGAATCTTGCTGTAATCATCGCCTCGAGGCACATCAACGACCATATCCACAACAACAGGTGATACATGTCGAAGCTCGCTCATGCGCAGTGGTCATCGAAGATGACCTTCGTGCTCGCCGCCGCCGGTTCGGCGGTCGGTCTGGGCAACATCTGGAAATTTCCCTACATGGTAGGCGAGAGCGGCGGCGCCGCTTTCGTGCTCGTCTACCTGGTGTGCATCGGCCTGATCGGTCTGCCGATCCTGATCGCGGAGTGGCTGATCGGTCGTCGCGGACAGGAGAATCCCATCAATGCCATGGCGGATCTCGCCAAGCGGGGCGGACATTTCCCGGCCTGGGTGGCGGTGGGGATCAGCGGCGTGCTGGGCGGTTTCCTGATTCTCTCCTTCTACAGCGTGATCGGCGGCTGGTCGCTCTACTACACGCTGGGCTCGGTCACCGGTAACTTCAGCGGCAAGGATGCCGATGGCATCGGCGCCGTCTTCACCGGCATGCTGGGCAGCCCCGGCCTGCTGCTGCTGTGGCATACCGCCTTCATGGTGCTGGTGATCGGCATCGTGGCGCGTGGCGTGACCAACGGCCTCGAGGGAGCCGTACGTACCCTGATGCCGGCGCTCGTGATACTGATGCTGGTTCTGGTTGGCTACGGCATCACCACCGGCCATTTCGGCGAGGCCCTGGCATTCATGTTCAGTCCGGATTGGGGCGCCGTGAACGGTGAGGTGGTGCTGGCAGCGATGGGACAGGCCTTCTTCACCCTGTCGCTGGGGATGGGCATCATGATGGCCTACGGTTCTTACCTCGGCGAGGACGTCAACCTGCTGAGCACGGCACGCACGGTGATCCTTCTGGATACGGTAATCGCCGTGCTGGCGGGACTGGCCATCTTCCCGATCGTCTTCGCCAACGGCCTGGATCTGGATTCCGGCCCCGGCCTGATCTTCGTCACCCTGCCGCTGGCTTTCGGCAACATGGCCGGCGGTACCATTCTCGGCCTGATGTTCTTTCTGCTGCTGACCTTCGCTGCGCTCACTTCGGCCATCTCGCTGCTCGAGCCGGCGGTGGAGTTCATGGAGGAGCGCACCTCGCTGTCACGCGTCGCGGCAACGGCGACCTGCGGTATCGGCGTGTGGCTGCTGGGGATCCTGGCACTGCTGTCGTTCAACCTGCTGGGCGACTTCCTGATCCTGGGCTTCAATATCTTCGATCTGCTGGACAATCTGACCAGCAAGATTCTACTGCCGTTGACTGGCCTGGGTGCCGTGGTGTTCGCCGCCTGGTGCCTGGATCGCCAGGGCGTGGCGCAAGAACTGAGGCTCTCCGGCGGCGCCGAGTCGCTGTGGGTCGTGGTGGCGCGCTACATAGCCCCGCTGGGAGTGATCGCGGTGTTCGTCAACTCGCTGGTGGGGTGACGCCTCCCCCTCTCCGCCCCGCTGCACGGGGCGGAGAGATCACACCGAGTCGATCGTCGTGGGGCGGTCGACTCAGTGTTTTTCGTCGTCTACCAGGTCGGCGATGTCGCGCTCGAGCCGTTTGAATTCGCGATGCAACTCGATGCCGCGCCGGGCGCGCAGGTTGCGCTGGGCAGCGCTGCGCGAGCGTTGCTCGTGTTCCGCGACTTCCATGCTCATGTAAATGTCGAGAAGTTGGCTCTTGACGGAGGTGACGCGTTCGGCATTGCGCATGTTTGACTCTCCCTACTCGTTGCGCTTCTCGTGGCGAATTGCGTTCGCCTGCAAGGTGCGGTGCAACACGCCATTTCTTACTATACCCTACTTGACAGAATGATGACGCTCAGGGCCATTCCACGTTCGGAGGGCGAAGTTCCCCGTTCTCCGCCCGGATGGGGCATACTGTGGACACATCGGCATCGCGGCCGACCCATACACAGCCGTTACCAGCAAGGAGTTTCGCGTGAGCCGCGCCCTCTTCGACGACATGCGACGCCGCATGGAGCATTTCCGCCGCTCCGAGCAAAAAGTGGCGCGCTACGTGCTGCGCAACCCCGAAGACGTCATTCACATGCGCATCGTCGATCTGGCCACCGAGGCAAAGGTGAGCGAGCCGACGGTGGTGCGCTTCTGTCGGGCCCTGGGCTGCAATGGTTTCCAGGACTTCAAGCTCAAGCTGGCGCAGATGCTCGCCTCGGGCAGCCAGTTCGCGCAGTTCTCGATGAACGACGACGATTCGGTGGCGGAGTTCTCCCAGAGCATCTTCGACTCCACCGTGGGCACCTTGCTGTCGGTGCGCGACCGTCTCGACAACGAGGCGTTGAGCCGCGCGATCCAGGCGCTGGCCATGGCCAACCGGGTGGAGTTCTACGGTTTCGGCGCTTCCGGCGCGGTGGCCTTCGACGCCCAGCACAAGTTCTTTCGCCTGCAGATATCCACCGCCGCCTATGCCGACCCGCACATGCAGAACATGTCGGCGGTCACCCTCAAGGAGGGCGACGTGGTGGTGGCCATTTCCCAGACAGGCCGCACTCGGGCCCTGGTGGCCAGCGTACGTCTGGCCCGCGAGGCCGGTGCCACGGTGATCGGCCTGTGTCCCAGCGGCTCGCCGCTCGCCGAGGAGGTGACTCTGCCGCTCTACATCGACGTCCACGAAGACACCGAGATCTACACGCCGATGAGTTCGCGCATCGCTCACCTGGTGCTGGTCGACGTGCTCGCCGTGGGCGTGGCCAAGACCCGTGGCCCCAAGCTCGCCGAGCAGCTCAAGGCGGTGAAGAAGAGCCTGACGCCACTGAGATTCCCGGAACAAGAGGGAAAACCATAAAGCGAGCGGCGCCGGGGGCAGGCCGAAGAGGAGGTCCTTCGCCATGGGTGAGGAGCACTGCTCCGAACGGGCTGGCCATGGATGGCCAGCACCGGTCCTGCAAGCGAAGCAGGATGCGAGAGCGAAGCAGGGCGAAGGTAGCGCCCAGGGAGGGGTTTACAGCGCCTCATCGACGGTCCGGCGCTCCGGGGCCTGCCGACGGATCAGCTGAGAGCGATATCTGCGAGGCCGCTCTGCTCGTGCCCCCGGTTCCGTCGGGCGCAATATGCTAAGCTGTCGGCCCATTTTCCGAGCAGCGATGCCTTCCCCATGGACGACGTCACGGCGATCCTCGACCACCTGAATGCCGCCCAGCGCGAGGCGGTGAGCGCCCCTCAGGGCAATCTGCTGGTACTGGCCGGAGCCGGTTCCGGAAAGACCCGTGTGCTGGTGCATCGCATCGCCTGGCTGATGCAGGCCGAGGGCCTGTCGCCCTATGCGGTGCTCGCCGTGACCTTCACCAACAAGGCGGCGCGCGAGATGCGCACCCGCCTGGAGGCGCTGCTGGGCCTGTCGCTGCGCAACGTGTGGGTCGGCACCTTCCACGCCATCGCCCACCGCCTGCTACGCACCCACTGGCAGGATGCACGCCTGCCGCAGCACTTCCAGATCATCGATACCGACGACCAACTGCGCCTGATCAAGCGCCTGCTAAAGGATCACCGCATCGACGACGAGCGCTTCCCGCCACGCCAGGTGCAGTCGTTCATCAGCGGTTGCAAGGAGGAGGGGCTGCGTCCGCATCAGGTCGACGCGCACGGCGACGCCTATCTGGGGCAGATGGTGCAGCTCTACGAGCGCTATCAGCTCACCTGCGAGCGCGGCGGGTTGGTCGATTTCGGCGAGCTGCTGCTGCGCAGCCTGGAACTGCTGCGCGACAACCCGGCGCTGCTCGCTCACTATCGCGAGCGCTTCGCTCACGTGCTGGTCGACGAGTTCCAGGACACCAACACCCTGCAGTATGCCTGGCTCAAGCTGCTCACCGGCATGACCACGCCGATGACCGTGGTCGGCGACGACGACCAGTCGATCTACGGCTGGCGTGGCGCGCGGGTCGAGAACCTGCGCCGCTTCGAGCAGGAGTTTCCGGAAACGCAGACGGTGCGCCTGGAGCAGAATTACCGTTCCACCAGCGTCATCCTCGATGCCGCCAACGCCTTGATTCGTCACAATGCCGATCGACTGGGCAAGGCGTTGTGGACAGAGGGTGCCCATGGCGAGCCGATTTCCGTGTACTCGGGGTTCAACGATCTCGACGAGGCACGCTTCATCGTCGACACCATCAAGGAGAAGGTCGACGCCGGCTTCAACCGCCGCGAGGTGGCCATTCTCTACCGCTCCAACGCTCAGTCGCGAGTCATCGAGGAGACGCTGATCCGCCAGGGCATGCCCTATCGGATCTACGGCGGCCAGCGCTTCTACGAGCGCCTGGAGATCAAGAACGCCCTGGCCTACCTGCGCCTGCTGCTCAACCGCGATGACGACGCTTCCCTGGAGCGCATCGTCAACGTGCCCGCGCGCGGCATCGGCACCCGCACCGTGGAGCAGGTGCGCATGCTTGCCCGTGAGAGCGGCGTGTCGCTGTGGCAGGCGTTGCATGACGGCCTGGCCCAGGGGGCATTCAAAGGGCGAGCCGGAACGGCGCTCACGGCGTTCGCCGATCTCGTCGAGGCGCTCGACAATGCCACTGCCGGCATGACCTTGGGCGAGATGGTTTCCCACGTCATCGAGCGCTCGGGGCTGATCGCCCATCATCACAGCGAGAAGGGCGAGAAGGGCCAGGCTCGTGTCGAGAACCTCGAGGAGCTGGTCAATGCCGCTCGCGCCTTCACCCAGGGCGAAGCGCTCGATCCGCCCGAGGTGGGCGAGGGCAGCGTGGCGCTGGAGAACTTCCTGGCCGAAGCGGCGCTCAACGCCGGCGATCACGAGGCCGACGAGTTCGAGGATGGCGTGCAGCTGATGACCCTGCATTCGGCCAAGGGGCTGGAGTTTCCGGTGGTGTTCATCGCCGGCGTCGAGGAGGGGCTCTTCCCGCACAAGATGTCGCTGGAAGAGCCGGGGCGTCTCGAGGAGGAGCGCCGCCTCTGCTACGTAGGCCTGACCCGGGCGATGAAGAAGCTCTACCTCACCCATGCCGAGATCCGCCGCTTGCACGGCAAGGAGACCTACCAGCGGCCGTCGCGTTTCTTGCGCGAGATTCCCGAGGAGTTCCTCGAGGAAGTCCGCCTGCGCGGCCAGGTGTCGCGGCCGGTTACCGTCACTCGTCCGGCGGTGGGGCTGTCGCGTCAGACCTCGGTGGATGGCGGCGCCGACCTGCCGAGTCTGAGCCTGGGCCAGCGCGTCAGTCACCCGGTGTTCGGCGAGGGTGTGATCCTCAATGCCGAGGGCGAGGGGCAGCGCGCCCGGGTGCAGGTGAGTTTCGAGGGCGAGGGGGAAAAGTGGCTGGTGCTGGGATTTGCCAAGCTCACCCCTCTGTAGGAAGACAGGTACGTTTATTGGCAAGTCCGTTGGTCGGCTTGCCGGCTAATTCGGCCTTGCCGCATACTCTGGGGCGGACACGTCGCGTGATCGCACGCGGATCAGAACAATTCACCCGGAGTCATGCCCGCCATGCAACGCCGTCACTTTCTCAAGAACACCCTCAAAACCGCCGGCTTGGGTGCTGCCGGTATCGCCGCCGCTCCTTTCGTTTCCACTGCCAAGGCCCAGGAAACCATCACCTGGGACATGGTCACCTCTTGGCCGAAGAACTTTCCCGCCCTGGGTACCGGCGCCAACGATTTCGCCGCACGCATCGAGCGGCTCTCGGCCGGTCGCATGCGGGTCCGCGTGCACGGTGCCGGCGAGATGGTACCCGCGCTGGAGGTCTTCGATGCCGTCGCGGCCGGCACTGCCGAGATGGGGCACTCCGCCTCCTACTACTGGCGTGGCAAGGTGGCCGCGTCACAGTTCTTCACCGCCGTCCCCTTCGGCATGAACACGACCGAGACCAACGCCTGGCTCTACCATGGCGGCGGTCAGGAACTGTGGGACGAGGTCTACGCCAAGCACAACCTCAAGCCCTTCCCGGTGGGCAACACCGGTACGCAGATGGCCGGTTGGTTCAAGAAGGAAATCAATTCGCTGGAGGACATGGAAGGCCTCAAGCTACGTTTGCCCGGGCTCGCCGGCGAGGCGATGAACCGCATCGGCGTGACCACCGTCAACATGCCGGGCTCGGAGATATTCACCTCCCTGCAGACCGGCGTGCTGGATGCTGCCGACTGGGTGGGGCCTTACAACGATCTGGCGTTCGGCCTGCACGAGGTAGCCGACTACTACTACACTTCGGCCTGGAACGAACCCTCGGCGATTCTCGAAGGCACCGTCAACCTGGATGCCTGGAACGAACTGCCCGACGACCTCAAGGCGGTGGTCACCGAAGCGGCGCGTGCCTCCAATCTGGCGATGATCAGCGAGTTCGCCTTCCGCAACGCTCAGGCACTGGATACGCTGGTCGACGAGCATGGCGTACAGTTGAGGAGCTTCCCGGATGACGTCATGGCGGCACTCCACGAGGCTTCGAAGGAGGTCATCCAGGAGCAGGTGGACGACGATGCCGACTCGGCCAAGGTCTACGAGTCCTACATCGCCTTCCAGCAGCTGGTGCGTCGCTTCAGCGACGTCGGCGAGTTCGCTTATCTCAAGGCTCGCGAGCAAGTGGGCGCTTGAGCGGCGCCACCATCGGCCGCATGACAGGGGCGCCTCACGGCGCCCCTGTCATTGGTGGACGTTGCGGTACACGGAACGGATGCGACCGTTGTCGTCGAGGGCAACCATCACGAATTGCGCCTCGGTGACTTTGTTGAGCTCGTCGGAGTCGCGCTCGTGGGGCGAGCGAATCCAGACTTCCACGTCGATCTTGATCGAGCTGTGGCCGATATCGCGCACGCGGGTGAAGATGTTGACCGTGGACCCGACTCGAACGGGACACAGGAAATCCATGCCCTCGATGGCTACGGTGGCGGTGCGGCCAAGCGCTTCGCGGCCGGCGGCCAGTTCGGCGGCCTGGTCCATGTGGCGTACCAACCAGCCACCCGGAATGTCGCCATAGAGGTTGGTGTCCTGGCGGCTGGCCAGCAGTTTCAGCGTCAGTTGCCCCTGTGGGGCGGGTACATCATCGAGGTCTGTCATGAGGTGTCGCAAGCTCGGCTTGTTGTTGTGGATGACGGTACTCGGCTGCCGCGTTGCGATGCAGCGTGGGCGCCTGGTGCGCCATCTTATACGCCTTGGGCATTCGGGCTCCAGCCTGGCGGCCCTGCTGACCGTTGGCCTGCTGTTCGCTACCCCGCTGCGAGCCGAGCCGGTGGGTACGCTGGGCACCATGGGCTCCGACACCCTGGCAGGGTTGATGCTGCGCTGGGGCGAGCAGCTCACCGAACGCCATCCTGGCATTCGCCTGCAGCTGCAGGCCAGCGGTTCGGCCAGTGCGCCTCCCGCTCTCACCGCGGGGACCACGCGCCTGGGGCCCATGTCACGGCCCATGCGCGAAGCCGAGCGCGAGGCGTTCATCGCCCGTCATGGCTATCCGCCGGTAGAAATCGAGATCGCTCGCGATGCCCTGACGGTGGTGGTGCATCGCCACCATCCTCTGACAGCGCTCGACCGCCAGACGCTGGATGCCATCTTCTCGCGCACGCGCCACTGCGGCGCCGAGAGTGCCATCACCCGCTGGTCGCAGTTGGGAGTCGATGCGCCCCCGGGTCGCATCGAACTGCACGGCCGCAACCTGGCCTCCGGCACCTATGGCCTGTTTCGCGAGAGGGCCCTGTGCGGGGGGGAGTATCGCCGTGCGCTCAACGAGCATCCCGGCTCGGCGGCGGTGGTGGCAGCCGTGGGCGAAACGCGCAGCGCCATCGGCTATGCTGGACTCAATCACCTCACGGCGTCGGTCAAGGCGCTGGCCTTGGTGGACGATAACGGCGTTCGTCATCGGCCCACCGTCGAGGCGGTACGCCGTGGCGACTATCCGTTGAGCCGTTCGCTCTACCTCTATCTCAACCTGCCGCCGGATGGCACCTTACCCGCAGTGGAGCGAGCCTTCCTGGATCTGGTGCTGTCGCCGGCTGGCCAGGCCAGTGTCGGCTCGCTGGGCTTCGTGACGCTGCCCGAGGCAAGGCTGGCCAGCCAGCGCCGTCGCCTGGGGCTGGCACCGCTAGCCGACGACTGAGCCTGTCACTCATCTGTCATCAAGGTGTCTTACGCTGTAGCGCATGATCGACCGTTTCCCCGTTTCGTTGCCTCGCACCCGCCGGCGTCACCTGCGCGACCGCCTGGCCACCGCCATGATCACCGCCGGTGGCATCGGCGTGATCCTGGCCGTGCTGGCCATCGGGCTCTTCCTGGCAGTGGAGGCCTTACCCGCCCTGCTGGGGGGTGGGCTGGAAATCGACAGGATTCGGGCGACCTTGACACCGATCGCCTGGGGTACCCTGAAAGCGGCATTTTGGGCACTGCTCTTCGCCATTCCGCTGGCGCTGGGGGCGGCGATGCATTCGGCACTGTTCATGTCGCCGCGGCTGCGGACTCGGCTAAAGCCGACCCTGGAGCTGATGGAGGCGCTACCTGGGGTGGTCATCGGCTTCGTTGCCGGTCTGGTGTTGGCTCCCTGGGTGGAG
The DNA here is from genome assembly GCF_900100195.1 of Billgrantia gudaonensis. Lineage (GTDB taxonomy): Bacteria > Pseudomonadota > Gammaproteobacteria > Pseudomonadales > Halomonadaceae > Halomonas > Halomonas gudaonensis. The sequence continues at coordinate 28,108 of NZ_FNES01000002.1, read as the reverse complement.
CGACATCTCCCCGAGGCGCTGACGCTGTTGCTGATATTGCCGCCGGCCGGACTCCTGGCCGGTGCGTTATGGCGCTGGCTGCCGACCGGCGTGCGCTGCTGGCTGCCATTGAGCTGGGCCGGGCTGTGGCTGGTGCCATGGCTCATTGCCCTGAGCTGGGTAGCGATGATCGTGGCGCCGGCTCTGGAGGCCCTGCTGTTCGGAGGCGACCTGCGCGGCTGGCTGGATGCCGAGCTGGGGCTGCACTATGCAGCGCGCAACGCGCTGATCGTCGGACTCGCCATGGGGTTTGCCGTGCTGCCCAGCGTCTACGCTCTGGCCGAAGAGGCGCTGGCCGGCGTGCCGGCGAGCCTGGCCGAGGGCGCCCAGGCACTGGGTGCGACACGCTGGCAGGCATTGTGGCGCGTGGTGTTGCCGGCAGCGTCGCCGGGGATCTTCGCAGCGGTGATGATCGGCGCCGGCCGCGCCGTGGGCGAGACCATGATCGTGTTGCTGGCCAGTGGCAATAGCGCCCTGATGAGCGCCAGCCCTCTGGAAGGCATGCGCTCGATGGCGGCGAGTATCGCCATCGAGCTGCCCGAGGCCACGCCGGGCAGCCCGGATTATCGTCTGCTGCTGTTGGCAGCGTTGGTGCTGTTCGTCTTCACCTTCCTCGTCAATACGCTGGCCGAGCTGGTGCGCACGCGGTTGCGCCGTCGCTATCGTCGAATGGGTGGTACGGCATGACTCTCGCTGAACGGATCCGCCGTTCCCGGCCTGTCAACGAAGGCGCCGGCGCCTGGTTGGCCGCCGGAAGCGTGGCGCTGTCGCTGCTGATGCTCGGCGGCTTGCTGTTGCTGATCGCCGTGCGGGGCCTGGGACACTTCTGGCCGGCTTCGGTGGCATTGGTGGAACTCGAGGACGGTCGCCAGTTGGCCGGCCAGGCCGTGCGTGAGCTGCCGCTGCCCGATGGGCAAGGACGCGAACGCCTCTACTTCACCGGCAATCGCGATCTGGATGGCGGAGTCTGGGCGTGGCTACCGGTGGAGGAGATCGCCGCGCAGCGTCATCCCGCCGATCTGGTGGTGCTCGAGCGGCAGCGCTGGGGCGATTTCATCGGCCGACTGGTGGCCGTCGAGCCGCGCGAAACCGAGGATGCGCCTGGGCAGTCCGATCCGGAGGGCGCGTGGATGCAGTTGCAGGCACGGCTGGCGGAGCTGGAAACGCTACGGGAAGCGCGAGAGACTCTCGAGCGCGAAACGATCCGCCCCTTGGCGCGTCGGCTCGAAGACGATCCCGACAACGTCGAAGCGCGCCAGGCCCTGGAAGCCGCGACGGCAAGGGTGACTCGCCAGACTGCGGCGATGGAGGAGACCACGCTGGTGCTGGAGAGCGTCGCCGGCGATCGGTTTCGTCAGCCGCTCGATGCAGTGCTGGCGGCCAGCCGGCCCAACGCCATGTCGACGGGCGAGAAGCTGGGCGCCTGGACGCAGGGGGTGTGGCGCTTTCTCTCCGAAGGCCCCCGCGCCGCCAACAGCGCCGGCGGCGTGTGGCCGGCGATCTTCGGTACCGTGCTGATGGTGATGCTGATGTCGTTGCTGGTGACCCCATTCGGGGTGCTGGCAGCCTTCTACCTCAACGAAGTGGCCCATCAGGGGCGCCTGACGCGCTTGGTGCGCATCGCCGTGCGCAACCTGGCTGGGGTACCTTCCATCGTCTATGGCGTGTTCGGGCTCGGGGTGTTCGTTTACGGCATCGGTGGCACTCTCGACGACTGGTTCTTCGGCGACAGCCTTCCGTCGCCCACCTTCGGTACCGGTGGCCTGCTGTGGGCCTCGCTGACGCTGGCGCTGCTCACCCTGCCGGTGGTGATCGTGGCCACCGAAGAGGGGTTGGCGCGCATTCCCGACCACCAGCGGGAAGGCGCACTGGCGTTGGGCGCCACCCGCCTGGAAATGCTCACCCGGGTGGTATTGCCCATGGCGGTGCCGGCCATGCTCACTGGGGTGATCCTCGCCGTCGCTCGGGCCGCCGGCGAAGTGGCGCCGCTAATGCTGGTCGGCGTGGCCAAGCTGGCCCCACAGATACCGGTGGACGGCGACTTCCCCTTCCTGCATCTTGACCGCAAGTTCATGCACCTCGGCTATCACGTCTACGACACCGCCTTCCACGGCGATGACGTCCAGGCGGCGATGCCACTGGTATTTGCCACGGCGCTGTTGCTGGTACTGGTGATTCTGGTGCTTAACCTGACTGCAATATTTCTGCGCCATCATGTCGGGTCGCGCCATGCCATGACGGCGCCTTGATGGGGATAGAGGGGATGGTGAATCCGCCAGTCATCGACTTCCCGCGCGAGGCGAGCTGCTTCGACATCGCGGGCTTGAGCCTCGCCTACGGCGATACACCGGCGCTCGAGGGATTGACCCTGCGCGTTCCGCGCCATCGGGTGACGGCCTTCATCGGGCCTTCGGGATGCGGCAAGTCGACGCTGCTGCGGGCACTCAACCGGTTGCACGACCTCGACGAGACGGTGACGCAACGCGGCACGATTCGCTTCGAGGGGCAGGACATCCATGCCCCCGAGGTGGCGGTGGATGAGCTGCGTCGCCAGGTGGGCATGGTGTTCCAGATGCCCAATCCCTTTCCCATGTCGATCTACGACAACGTGGCCTTCGGGTTGCGCCTGCAGGGCGGGCTGACCCGGCGGCAACGCGACGACGTCGTCGAGTGGGCGCTCGGTGCTGCGGCGTTATGGGATGAAGTGAAGGATCGCCTGGGGGATTCGGCCTGGTCGCTCTCCGGCGGCCAGCAGCAGCGCCTGGTGATCGCCCGCACCCTGGCAGTGAAGCCGTCGGTGCTGCTGCTCGACGAGCCGGCCTCGGCGCTCGACCCTATCTCGACGCTCAAGATCGAAGATCTGATCCGTAGCCTCAAGGGCCAGCTCACTCTGGTGCTGGTCACCCACAACATGCAGCAGGCGGCGCGGGTTTCCGACTATACCGCTTTCCTGCAGCAGGGTCGGCTGGTGGAGTATGCGCCCACCGACACCCTGTTCACCAACCCGCGCCTGGCGCACACCGAGAACTACATCACCGGCCGCATTGCCTGACGTCTACAGGATCGGTCGGCGGCACCCCGAGGAGGTTCCGATGGACATCACCAGTGAAACCCATAGCCAGCACATCTCTCGCCAGTTCAACCAGGAGCTGGAGGAGCTCAAGACCCACCTGATGACCATGGGAGGCCTGGTGGAACAGCAGGTCCAGCAGGCCATCCAGGCGCTGCTTGACGGTGACAGCCGCCTGGCCGAGGAGGTCAGCGAGGGCGACCATCAGGTCAACGAAATGCAGCTCAAGATCGACGACGAATGCACCCGCGTGTTGGCCCGACGTCAGCCGGCGGCTTCCGACCTGCGCCTGGTGCTGGCGGTGATTCGTGCCACCGCCGACCTGGAGCGCATCGGCGACGAGGCGAGCAAGATCGCGCGCAACGCCTTGACCCTGATCGAGAGCGGCAACGGCGTGCGCGGCCTGGTGGAAGTTCGCCACATCAGCGAACACGTGCGCAAGATGCTGCGCGATGCGCTGACCGCCTTCGCCCGCTTCGATACCGAGTTGGCATTGCAGGTGGTGCACGAGGACGATGCGGTGGACGACGAATACGGCAGCGCCATGCGCTCGCTGATGACCTTCATGATGGAGGACAGTCGCGCCATCGGCCCGGTGCTCAGCGTGATGTGGATCCTGCGTGCCCTGGAGAGGGTGGGCGACCATGCCGACAACCTGGCCGAGTACGTCATCTACCTGGTCAAAGGCCTGGACATTCGTCACATGGACCCCGACCAACTCGACGAGAGCGCGCTGAAGCGCAAGGGGTGAGACGAGCGGGCGTCGGTCCTAGTCACGCAACTGACTGGGGCTGATACCGAACCGCTGCTTGAACGCCGTGGCGAAGTTGGCCGTGCTGGCATAGCCCGCCAGCTCCGCTGCGGTGTCCAGTTCCATCCCCTCGTGCTCCAATGCCTGGCGGGCCCGCCTCAGGCGGCGGTGGCGTAGGTACGTGCCCAGGCTCTCGCCGCAATGGCGGCGAAACTGACGCTGCAAGGTGCTCAGGCTCATGGCCAGCCGTTCGGCGAGCTGGGATTGCGTGCAGCCGTCGGCCTCGCCGCTGTCGATCAACTCCTTCAATCGCCGCATGCGGCGATCCTCGCTCTGACCGAGGGGGACTCGATGACGATCCATCGTCGGTGCATCCCCGCCGTGGCTCGCCAGGGCCTCGCCCAGCATGGTCAGGGCCAGCGCTTCCGTCATGAGACGACCCGACAGCCCTCCGGCACTCAGGCCACCCCGCCGAATGACACGTCGCGCCTGCACGGCAAGCGTGGAAGAGGGGCGCCAGGCCTGCAGCTTCAGGTGCGTGCCGCGAGCCGGCATGCCGTTGCTGGCGAGCCACTCCTCGCTCAGCGTCATGGTCAGCGTGCACTCATGACGCCCTACCCATCCTTGGCGGTGAAATAGCTCCGCCGATTCCAGCGGTACCATGATCGCCTGCGGACTGCCGGGCGCCGCCTGGGGCCCCAGGTGCAGGGGCCGGTCGGCAAAGCTCACCTCGGCTTGACCGTCAAGCACCCAGGCCAGCTTGAGGCCGGGGCGCAACTCGGCCTCGCTCTGCAGGTCGTAGCGATCCTTGACGTTGGCCAGGCGCAGGAACATGCCGGGCTGGATCTGGCAGAGCTCCATGCTCCCCTCGAGCAGTGGCGAGCGGCGATCCCAGTGGGGCGCGTGCAGCGCGTAGTGCGAGGAAAGGCGAGGCGAGAGCGCATGGAGCCGGGTCGCGTCGATCATGCAGCACCCTCCGAATCATGCCGTATTTGCAAAGCCGATCTGCACGTTTTGCAAAGGCCGAATGGCGTGGATGGGGGCGATAATGCGCGTCATGTCAAACAAATGCAATGTATTATCATTGACATTCATCGAAGAGATTCGGAAGACGACCATGAACGCAGCAGATATCCACGACCGTGCCGGTGTGCCGATAGTGCTCATCGGCGCCCTTTCCATGACGATTCTCCCCAATCTGGCCAGCGCCCAGCAGAGCGAGGCGCGACTCGAGACGCTCACGGTGGCGGGCAACCGGCTGTATGACATGCTGCCCTCGGAGGTCACGGGCGGCTATGCCGTGGATGCCGCCACCGTGGGCACAAGAACGCCGGCATCGCTGCGCGACATCCCGCAATCGGTGACCGTGCTGTCACGCGACTACCTGTCGGACCGGCAGTTCGTGACCCTCGACCAAGCCGCCAAGTACACGCCGGGCCTGCGCACGCTGGCCAATGACGACGGTCGCTCGTCGATCTTCTCGCGTGGCTATGAGTACAACGAATACAACGTCGACGGCCTGCCGGCGCCGATGTCGAGCCTGTGGGGGACTTTGCCGTCGATGGCCGCGCTCGACCGGGTCGAGATCATGCGTGGCCCGTCGGGGTTGTTCAACAGCACCAGCGAACTGGGCGGCATCGTCAACATGGTGCGCAAGCGTCCCACCGATACTTTCAGCGGGGCCTTGACCGGGCGCTACGGCAGCTGGAACCAGCGCTACCTGGAAGCGGACCTGGGTGGGCCGCTCGATGCCGAGGGGCGAGTGCGCGGGCGCGTCGACCTCGCCCTGGCCGATCGCGACAGCTTCGTCGACGTCAAGGAGAACCGCAACGAGAGCTTCTACGGCACGCTGGACGTCGACCTCAGCGATGCCACGACCCTGTCGGTGGCCTGGTGGCGCCAGGACAAGGAGATGGTGCCCGGCAATGGCCTGCCGGCCTGGTCGGACGGCACGCTGCTCGACGTGCCGCGCTCGACCTTCCTGGGCGCCGACTGGAACCGTTTCGAAGGCAGCATGGACGACGCCTTCCTCGAGCTGACCCACCGCTTCGCCAACGGCGGGCACGGCCGGATAGCGGCGCGCGGTTCCTGGCGCGATGCCGATCTCGCCTATGCCTACAGCGCCAGCGGGGCAGACGCCAACGGCGACGTCGGCATGGCCGCCATCGGTCGTACCTTCTCGCAGGATACGCTGGCGGTGGATGCCAGCTACAGCCAGCCGTTCGCGGTCCTGGGTGGCATCAGCGAATTCGTGGTGGGCAGCGATTTCAAGCGCTATGACACCGACTATCGTGCCTGGGCCCTGCGCAACCTGGGGACGTCCAACGTCTTCGACCACGATCCGAGCGCCATCGTCCGTCCGGGTCAGGACTACACCACTGCCAATCGGGAGTCCGAGCGCGAAGCGGGTGTCTACTCCAAGCTGACTCTGCGGCCCGTGGCTTCGCTGGCGCTGATCGGCGGGGCGCGCCTGAGCTGGTACGACGTCGACAGCGAAGCCACCACCCTGGCGACCGGCAGGACCCGCCGCGACGAGCAGTCGCTGGATGCCGAGGTGACGCCCTATGCCGGCGCGGTGTGGGACATCGATGACGCCCATTCGCTGTATGCCAGCTATTCGGAGGTCTTCCAGCCGCAGTCGGCACTCGACGAGCAAGGCGACCTGCTCGAACCGCGCCAAGGGCGGCAGTACGAAGCCGGCATCAAGGGCAGCTATCGCGACGGGGCGTTGAATGCTCGCCTCACCCTCTTTCAGCTCACCGACGAGAATCGCGCCACGACGCCCTACGATGAGAACGGGGCACCGATTTCCGCCTATCAGGTGGCCAGCGGCGAGACGCGCATCCGCGGTGGCGAGCTGGAGCTAGGCGGCGAATTGATGCCTGGCTGGCAGTGGCTGGCCGGTTACACCTATCTCGATACCGAGACTCTCTCCGGTGACGAGGAAGCTCTGTTCGCCATCATGCCACGCCATCACTTCACGCTGTGGAACCGTTACGACTTCGGCGGTGCGCTGTCGGGATGGCGCGTGGGGGCCGGCCTCAATGCCATGAGCGAGTTCGCCTTCGAGCGCGGCGGTACGCGGGTCGAGGCACCGGGCTATGGCGTGGTCGACGCCATGGTCGGCTACGACTTCAACGAGTCGTTGAGCGCCACCCTCAACGTCAACAACCTCCTCGACAAGACGTACTACGCGCGCATCGCCACTCCGGCCACCTTCAACTTCTACGGCGAGTCGCGCAGCGTCGTGGCGGGCATTCGCTACACCTTCTGATCTCGGAGCGGTCATGCAACGCATCATCGGATGGCTCGTCGGGTGGATGGGGATGGGCCTGCTGTGCGGTCAGGCTCTGGCCCAGGGCGGTCCGGCGCAGTGGGAGCTGACTCTGACGAGCCCGCAGACCGGCCGCGACTACTGGATCCAGATCTCGCTGCCGGCCGGCGAGGCGCCGGCAGAAGGCTACCCGGTGCTCTACGTGCTGGACGGCAACATCCGCTTTCCACTGCTCGCGGCGGCACGCCAGACCCTGAGCCGCCAGGGCATGCAGCGGGAGGGCATGCCCTGGGTCATCGTTGGGATCGGCTATCCGGGCGTCGCCGATCTCGATGTCGCAGCGCGGGCCGAGGACCTGACGCCCCCGGCGCCGGACATGAGCGAGACCGGTGACCCGGGGCAGCGGCCGCAGGGCGGTGCCGAGCGTTTCCTGGATTTCATCGAGGACACCCTCGAGCCGGAACTGGCGCAGTGCTTGCCTTTGAGCGAGCGTCGCAAGGCCCTGCTCGGCCACTCCTACGGCGGCCTGTTCACGCTATATACGCTGTTCACCCGGCCTCAGGCGTTCACCGACTACCTGGCGATCAGCCCTTCGATTTGGTGGAACGACCGCTATCTGCTCGAGGTCATGGCGGCGCAGGCGGAGCATTCCGCTCCACCCGCGACATCGCCACGCCTGCTGATCGCCGTGGGGGGACTGGAGCAGTCGGTGCGCCCCGGCGAGGAGGGCAGCGAGCGGGCCAGGCGGCGCGAGTCCAACGCCATGATCGACAATGCGCGGACGCTTGCCGAATCGTTGCCCGAAGCGCTGCCCTGGGTCGAGACGCAGTTCGTGGTCTTCGACGGCGAGGATCACGGTAGCGTCATGTGGCCGGCCAGCCGTCATGCCCTGGAATTCCTCGGCGTCGTGCCGTGTCGAAAGGTGTGCCAGCCGGCGGGATATCGCCCCCGAGGACGGGGCCTTGCGTCGCCGTGAGCGGGTCGGCGATCATGCCGCTACCTTGCCGACCGATCTAGAGACGCCCGATGCTCGACGCCTTCACGGCCCTGACTCGCGGGACGCGGCTGGTCTACACCCGCGGCCTGCGGCGCTATGTCTTCGCGCCGATACTGGTCAACCTGCTGGTCTACTCCACCATGCTCGGCTACGTCGTGACGAATTTCGGCGGTTGGCTGGATGCCTGGATGGCCATGGTGCCCGGCTGGCTAGGTTGGCTCGAATGGCTGATCTGGCCGCTGTTCGTGATCAGCCTGCTGTTGATCGTCTTCTTCACTTTCACCCTGGTGACTCACCTCATCGCCGCCCCCTTCTACGGCTTTCTGGCAGCCAAGGTGGAGATCGTCGCCACCGGGCGGCCGCCCCTCGACGATCGTGGCCTGGCCAGAGCCGCCATGGACGCCCTGGGCCGCGAGTTGGTCAAGCTCGCCTACATCCTACCGCGGGCGCTGCTGCTGTTCGTCATCAGTTGGATCCCCGGCCTCAACCTGGTGGCACCGCTGCTGTGGGCGCTGTTCTCCGCCTGGGTGATGGCCATCACCTACCTCGACTACCCCATGGACAACAACCAGGTGAGTTTCGCCGACATGCGCCGCCGCCTTGCGCGTCGCTGGTGGCCGACGCTCACCTATGGCGGCTGGGTGACCTTGATCACCTGGGCGCCGCTGGCCAATCTCTTTCTGTTGCCCGGTGCCGTGGCGGCGGCCGTGCTGATGTGGGAGCGCCACTACGCCTGCGACATCGCGACGCCGTGAAGGTGGCCGGCGGCTGCTATGATGCCTTGGGCGTACCTCTCGGGTACGCCCAAGGCACGACGACACTAGATGAGGAGAGCCCATGCGTTCCATCCTGCCCCTGCTGCTGACCAGCGTGTTGCTGGCGGCCGTGCCCGCCCAGGCCCACGAAAGCCGTCTGGACGACGTACGCATTGCCCATCCGTTCGCCACTCCGGCGCCGCCCAGCGTGCCTCATGGCGCGGCTTACCTGGATATCGGCGTGGAGGGTGATTCATCGGCGGTGCTGGTGGGGGCGAGTTCGCCGGCCAGCGAGAGCGTCGAGATTCACGACATGTCCATGGACGATGGCGTGATGCGCATGCGCCGTGTCCCGCAACTCGAGATCGAGCCCGGCACCACGCAACGCATGCGGCCCGGCGGCGGCTACCATCTGATGCTGATGAACCTCGTGGCCCCGCTCAGCGAAGGCGACCGCTTTCCGCTGACGCTGGAGTTCGCCGAGCGCGGCGAGGTGCAGGTGGAAGTGCGAGTGGAAAGCGCCCAGGAGGGCAGCGAGGCCGCCGACGGGCATCATTAGCACTGAGCGCTATCAGTGCTGCCGGCTGGAGTGGCAAGTGGAGTGACCGCAGCGCCACCTGCGGTCACGGCTCGTTCTTCCAATGACATGATCCAGAGTCGCCTGCGTGTATATTGATTTAAGTCATTGAAAGTGTTCGAGCGTATCTGACGATTTGATCGTCATCATATTTGAGTGTCATTTTCATTCAGTCTAATGTCCTAGTGTTACTTAGTGAGGTAGACTTAGCCGCCCAGGCTAGGATTGCCACGTCTCATCGCTAGGTCTACTGTCATGAAACCCTCGACCCACGATCCGCGCAAGCTGATCGAACCCGCACTCGTCTTTCCGCTCTTCGTCGTCATTCCGGGCTTTTCCCTGGTGTATCTGAAGCGCTGGAAGGCTGCCTCCACCTTCTTGTTCACCTGCACCATCATCGTCGGCGCGATTTTCTGGCTGTCGCTGGAAGATCGAATGTTGATAGCTGCCACTGTCATCGTCGCTCTCCACGGCGTGGTCAATGCTGCTCTCCTCGTCATTCAGGGAGAGAAGACATGAATGCTTATTCCGAATATCCCGATGCGACTACTGACGAAATCGACCTGCGTGATATCGCCATTGCCCTCGTGGAGGGTTGGCGCTGGATCGCTGGGGCAGTCGTGGCGGGGGTGGCACTGGCCCTGATCCATCTGTTCATGACGACGCCGACTTACAGTAGCGAACTGAAAATCTCCCCTTTCCCCGATGGACTCAGGGAAATCAACGCCATCGAGGGCTACAGCTATTCCGAGGAGAGGGCCTTCGATGAGTTCGTACAGCGGGTTTCCTCCTACCAGCATTTTCAGCGGTTCATCGAAGGCTTCGACAGGCCGGCATCAGAGTGGGGCCTCCCCGCGGATGGTGAGCCCGGTGACGCAGATTTCGACGCTGCGCTGCGACGTTTTTTCGATGCTCGTTTCTCCGTTGGCCGGCTCGACGAGGGCAGTGCCGTACTGCAGCTCTCCTACCCTCGCGGCGTGCAAGGCCACGAATTGCTGAACGCCTATGTCTCCTGGGCGAACTCCGATTTCGCGAGCGTTCTCGCCAACCGTGCGCAGCGGGCCCTCGATTCGGCGATCTCACGCAATGAAGCCAGAATGGAAGCGCATTTGACGGCGTATGAGGGCGAAGTGAGCGCTCGCATTGCCAGGTTGTCCGAGGATGACGAGATTCGCCTGGAAAATCTTCGCGACCGGCTGGAGGCCGAGAAGCGGGCAGTGGTCGCGGCGCGTGAAGAGCGAATCAGGCTTCTGACCCAAGCCGAGCACATTGCCGAGCAGTTGGGCATCGAGAGGCCCACCACACCGCGCGACCTCGGCCGGCAGAGCGGCGAGCGCGATATCGTCTATGCCGAAATCAATTCTCAGGAGGGCCTGCCCCTTTATTTCATGGGAACGCGTGCCTTGCAGGCCGAACGTCGGGTGATCGAGGAAAACCTGGATCAGGAAGCCAAGACATCAGCGATTCGCGAGATCGAAAAGGAGATCGCCCAGCTGGAGACCAATCACGAGATTCAGGCCATGCTGGCCAGGAAGAGTCATTCGCCCTTCATCGATGCGTACAACGCCCTCAAGCAAGACAATGCCCTGCTGCGTGCCAACGTGATTCGTCTGGAAGACATTCGGGTGGCGGATGTCACGCAGTGGGCCTACGCACCTGAAGCTCCAGACTCGCCCAGGACGCAACTGGTGGTCGTCTTGGCACTGGTGCTGGGCGGCATGGTTGGCATCTTGCTGGTGTTCATTGCCAATTTCGTCAAGAGTCTTCGCGCCTACCGGCGGCAGCGGATACTGACGTAGCGGGCGGCTTAGCCTTGGCGGCTTCGTCGCGCAACCGCGACGACGGAAAATGGCAGCGAAAGCGCGCCCCCTGGCCGGGGTGGGAATCGATTTCCAGATGGGCGTCGTGGCGCAGCAGCACGTGCTTGACGATGGCCAGCCCCAGGCCGGTGCCGCCGGTGGCGGTGCTGCGTCCCTTGTCGACGCGGTAGAAGCGCTCGGTGAGGCGGGGAATGTGCACCGGGTCGATGCCTTCGCCGTCGTCTTCCACGGCGACGCAGGCGCCGTCACCGCAGGGCATCCAGCGCAGCACGATATGGCAGCCGTCGCCGGCATAGCGCACGGCATTGAAGGCCAGGTTGGAAATGGCGCTGCGGACCTCGGATTCGCTGCCGATCAGGCGCCGCGACTCGTCGATCACCACTTCCACCGTTTGACGCTCGCCGGCCAGCGCCTGGACGTCGCGACGGACGCTCTCCAGCACGGCGGCGACATCCAGCGGGCCATGGTCGTGCCCGCCACGATCGATCTCCAGCCGCGATAGCAGCAGCAGGTCATCGACCAGGTTCTGCATGCGTGTGGTCTGGCTCTGCATCTGCGAGACTCCCTTGGCCAGTCGCGCTGGTAGGGTATCGGCGAGGTCGCCGAAGGTCTCGAGGTAGCCGGCAAGCACGGTCAGGGGCGTTCTCAGCTCGTGGGAGACATTGGCCACGAAGTCGCGGCGCATCTCCTCCAGGCGATGCAGGCGAGTGATGTCGCGGGCCATCAGCAGGCGCTCGTCGTCGCCGTAGAGGGTGAGCTGGAACTGCAGTACCTGGCGTTCGTCGATGGGCGAGGGCAGGGTCAGCGGTTCGCGGTAGTCGCGGGCATTGAAGTAAGCGACGAAGCGCGGGTCGCGGATCAGGTTGGTGATGTGCTGACCGCGATCGTGAGCGGGCTGCAGCCCCAGCATGCGCTCGGCGGCGCTATTCCACCATTCCAGGTCGCCGTGGGAGTCGAGCATGACCACGCTGTCGCGCATGGCTTCGGAGGATTCCTGGATGCGACGCAGGGTGGTCCGCAGCCGCTGCTGGGTGTGGCGCTGCCCCTTCTGGTAGCGATAGAGCCGGTCGAAGAGTTCGCCCCACAGGCCGTTGGCAGCCGGCGGTTCGGCCTGTGGGTTGCGAGTCAGCCAGCGGTGCAGGGCGCGCAGCTGGCGCAGATGATAGGCCAGGCACACGGCCAGCCCGATGGCCAACCCCAGGGCGGGCGATGAGAGGGGCCAACCGAGCAGTGCGCCGACCCCGCCCAGCCACGTCAGGCGCCACAGTTCTCGGCTCCAGGGGCGTCTCACGTCAACCCTTGGCGGAGAACCGGTATCCGGTGCCGCGTACGGTCTGGACGAGGTGCTGGTGGTGCTCGCCGAGCGCCTTGCGCAGACGACGGATGTGCACGTCCACGGTACGTTCCTCCACATAGACGTTACCGCCCCACACTTGGTCGAGTAGCTGGCCGCGGGTATAGGCGCGCTCCTGATGCGTCATGAAGAATTGCAACAGGCGATACTCGGTGGGGCCGATCTCCAGGGGCTTGCCATTGGCGCTGACCCGGTGGCTGACCGGGTCGAGCAACAGGCCGTCGATCTCGACCGGGTCTTCCACGCCCCGCGGTGTGGCGCGGCGCAGTACGGCCTTTAGCCGGGCTACCAGCTCGCGCGGTGAGAACGGCTTGGTGATGTAGTCGTCGGCACCTGCCTCGAGCCCCTGGATCTTGTTGTCTTCCTCGCTCTTGGCAGTGAGCATGATGATCGGCAGCTCGGCGGTGGTTTCCTCGCGCTTGAGGCGCCTGGCCAGCTCGATGCCGCTGGTACCGGGCATCATCCAGTCGAGCAGTAGCAGGTCCGGCTGGTGATCGACCACCATGGCGTGGGCATCCTGGGCGTTGTCGGCTTCCAGCACGCGGTAGTCGGCCATCTCCAGCGCCACGGCGATCATCTCGCGAATCGATGCCTCGTCATCGACGATCAGAACGGTCTTGGCAGTCATCCCGGGCCCTCGCGGTCAGTGGCGGCTCGCTGACGATCTCATCACGTCATGATGACAGTAAGATGACAGTCGCGCCATGCAGCCTCAGCCTGCGGTCGGCCACAGGGCGAGTGCGATGCCGGCGAACACCAGCAATCCCGACCAGTGATTGTTGAGGAATGCCTGGAAGCAGCGATTCCGCTCGCGGTGGCGAATCAGCGCCTGCTGGTGAACGAAGGTGGCCGCCATGGCGGCGAGCCCCAGCCAGAAGAAGGCGCCGAGTGCCAGGCGCGCCCCGGCCCAGGCCAGCAGGACCAGCGTTAGACCCTGCAGCAGAGCGATCATCAGCCGGTCGGCGTGGCCGAAGAGCACGGCGGTGGACTTGATGCCGATGCGCAGGTCGTCGTCGCGGTCGACCATGGCGTATTCGGTGTCGTAGGCCACCGTCCAGGTCACGTTGGCCGCGAACAGCAGCCAGGCCTCGAATGGCACCTCGCCCAGCACGGCACCGAAGGCCATGGGAATCGCCCAGGAGAACGCGGCGCCCAGGAACAGCTGCGGCAGATGGGTGTAGCGCTTCATGAACGGGTAGATGAAGGCCAGCACGACGCCGACCAGCGAGAGCATCACGGTGAAGAGATTGGTGAACCACACCAGCACGAATGCCGCCAGCACCAGGGCGGCGAACACCACCTGGGCCTCACCCTCGGTGATGCGGCCGGTGGCCAGGGGACGGTCCTTAGTGCGCTTGACGTGGCCGTCGAAGTGGCGATCGGCGTAGTCGTTGACCACGCAGCCGGCAGCGCGCATCAGGTAGACGCCGGCAATGAAGATCAGCAGCACGCGCCGCTCGGGAATACCGGCAGCGGCCACCCACAGTGCCCACAGGGTGGGCCACATGAGCAGCCAGGTACCGATGGGCCGATCCAGGCGCGTCAGGTGCAGGAAGTCGGGAAGTCGCGAAAGCCCCGTGGGGCGCAGCAGCGTGCGGTCCATCTCAGCCTCGTGAGCGGGTATGGCGGGGGTGAGAGACAGCGTCCGGGCGACTCGGGGCGCGGCACGCTGTCGGATCTTGGCCCAGCCTAGCGTGGCGGCAGCGCCAGGTCATCCGCCATGGTATCCAGAAAGAACTCCTGGACCAGCACCGCGAAGCGGCCATGACGAAACACCGAGCGTCGCCCCCAGGGACCGGGCGCGTCGTGAAAGGGGGCGGCAACGGGGGTGACCTCGATGGGACTGCGCTCGAGGTCCGGTTGTCGAAACAGCCAGCTGCCCAACGAGCGCTCGCCGAGCTGGCCCAGCCGGTAACCCCGTAGCCGAGTGAGCGGGGCCGCCGACCGAGCGACGACCCAGGGGCGCCCCTCCAGGCACAACGCCACCTCGCGCAGCCAGGCGTAGCGGTCAGCCGGCAGCCCCAGCGCTTGGGCCTCGTCGGGGTGCGGCCGGTCCAGGCGCTGGCTGAGTAGGCGAACGCGAAAGCGTCGCCCCTCGCCGGCGGCGATCAGCCGGGCGGTGAGCGAGTCCCGCGAGGCCACCCAGCGCCACCAGGCCGGGGACATGGCCGGTCGAGCGGCGCACAGAGGACGCCAGGGAAGGGCGTTGGCAGCGGGGCAAGCAGGGGTGTTTCGCACCGTACGGCTGCGGATCACCGGGTCTCTCCACGTCATGCGAGGGGCGGATAGTGTACCATGCGTCGCATTACCGATTCCCGATGCGCGCTGACGTTTGGCATCGGGTTGCGCGAGCGAGAGAGGCGCTCATGACCGTTCCTTTGACCATCGTTGGTTCCGGCATGGCCGGCTTGGGCCTGGTGCGCCAGCTGCGTGCCCTGAAGGATGATCGGCCGATCACCGTCATCACCGCCGACAGCGGTGACGGTTATTCCAAGCCGCTGCTGTCGACCGGCTTTGCCAAGGGCCTGCCGCCTGAGCGGCTAGCCATGCAGTCGGCTCTGGAGGTTGCCGAGCAGTTGAAGGTGGTGATGCGCTGTCATACGCGGGTGGAGGCGATCGACCTGCAGTCGCGCACCCTGCGCATTGGTGCCGAGCGTCTGCCCTGGGGCGAACTGGTGCTCGCCACCGGAGCCAGCCCGGCCATGCCGTTTCGCGTGCCTCCGGCGCTTGGCGACCGAGTGTTCCAGATCAACGACCTCGACGACTACCGTGCCTTCCATGGCGTTCTCGAAGCGCTGGGCCGCCCAGCGCGGGTCGCGATCGTCGGTTTCGGTCTGGTGGGCTGCGAGTTCGCCAACGACTTGACGGCGGGTGGACATCGGGTGGCGCTGGTGGCGCCCGAGGAGGCACCGCTGCCGCGGCTGCTGCCGGCACCGCTGGGCCGGGCGCTGGGCGATGCTTTCTCCGAGGCGGGCATGAGCCTGTACTCAGGACGCAGCGTGGCCGGCTTCTTCCGGCAGGGCGCGGACGTGGGCGTCGCGCTCGATGACGGCAACCAGCTCGATGCCGATCTGGTGCTGGTCGCCACCGGGCTTCGGCCGCGCACGGCACTGGCCGAGGCAGCAGGGTTGCCGACCGGTCCCGCGGGCATCCACGTCGATCGGACGCTCACGGCCGTACCCGGCGTCCATGCTCTGGGCGACGTGGCCTGCGTGGATGGCGTCAATGCCATGTACGTTCAGCCGCTGCAGGCGTGTGCCAAGGCGCTGGCGCAGACGCTGGCCGGCACGCCGACCGACGTCGTCTTCGGTGCCTGGCCGGTGTTGGTCAAGACACCGCTGCTGCCGGTAGTGGCACTGCCGCCTGCCGAGCCGCCGGCACGTTGGCGGCTCGAAGGCGAGGGGCAGGATTGGGTGGCGCTGGCCGAAGATCAGGACGAACGTTTGATCGGATTTGCGTTGACAGGACGCTGCGTGCGGCGGAAAGTTGAGCTGGCGCGGGCCGCACCGGCGTTGCTAGGCTAGGTTCGGTATCGCTGCCACGGCCAGGCGGCGGTGGCGGCAAATCCGTCGGTATCATTCGCCATTCGATAACAAGGTCGCCGGTGATGCTCATCGCCGGGCAACATAGCCAACATTCAGGAGGGCTTTATGCGTAAACCAGAACTCGCCGCGGCGATTGCCGAGCGTGCCGATCTGTCCAAGGACAAAGCGAGCCAGGTGCTCAATGTCATTCTCGACGAGATCACTGGCAGCGTGGCTCAGGGGCAGGACGTGTCGCTGATCGGTTTCGGCACCTTCACCGTGCGCGAGCGCGCTGCTCGCACTGGCAAGAATCCCCAGACCGGCCAGCCGTTGGCCATTCCGGCCAGCAAGACGGTGGCTTTCAAGCCCGGCAAGGGCCTCAAGGATGCCGTCGGCAAGGGTTGACGTGCTCCGTGGCGCGGTCTGTATCACGGCAGGCCGCGGCGCTTCCCTCTCCGTTCGAAGCGGACTCGAGATGAAGCTTCAATTGACGCTGTGGTTGCTGGGCTGGATGCTAAAGCGCGCCCTCAAGCGCAAGCCGCATTTCCGCGACAGTCTGAGCGAGATGCGCGGCCTCGACTGGGGCATCGCCACCGAGGATCTTGCCATTGCTCGCCACTACCGCATGTCGCCGCGCGGCATCGAAACTGGTCGCGGTCTACCGGTGGATCTCGACCTGGAACTGCGTTTCGCCGATGCGGCCACGGCGCTCGAGATCCTGCGCAAGCCTACCCAGCAGGCTTTCCTCGACGGCATGATGGCGGGCCGGGTACGCCTGGTCGGCGACTCCAGCGATCTGCAAAAGCTGCAGAAGCTTCTGAAAGCGCTTTAAGAGCGCCGTTGGCGAGATACGAGCCACGAGCTTCGAGTTGCGGGTTTCGAGGGGCGAGTTAGGCTATTGCCCGCAGCCCGCAGCCCGCAGCCCGCAGCCCGCAGCCCGCAGCCCGCAGCCCGCAGCCCGCAGCCCGCAGCCCATCGTCACACTTGCCCATAACGCCCGGCCTCTGCGCCCAGCCAGCGGCGGATCAGCGGCTGGCTGGCCTCGGGGCGGCTGGCGAGCAAGGCGTCGGCCAGCGGGGCGACTCGCTCCAGGAGATCGGCATCGCGCTCCAGGTCGGCGATCTTCATCTGTGCCAGGCCCGTCTGCCGAGTGCCCAGCACTTCTCCGGGGCCACGCAGCTCCAGGTCCTTTTCGGCGATGCGAAAACCGTCGGTGGTTTCGCGCATTACCGCCAGGCGCTCCTTGGAGTGGGCCGACAGTGGTGGATGATAGAGCAGCACGCAGTAGCTCTCGGTGCTGCCGCGCCCCACCCTGCCGCGTAACTGGTGGAGCTGGGATAGCCCCAGTCGTTCGGGGTTTTCGATGATCATCAGACTGGCATTGGGTACGTCGACGCCTACTTCGATCACCGTTGTGGCCACCAGCAGATCCAGCTCGCCGGCCTTGAAGGCGTCCATCACCGCCGCCTTTTCGGCAGCCTTCATGCGCCCGTGGACCAGGCCGATGGCAAGTTCGGGCAGTGCCTCGGTGAGTTCGTCACGGGTCGCCTCGGCGGCCTGGCACTCCAGTACCTCCGATTCCTCGATCAAGGTGCATACCCAGTAGGCCTGGCGACCTTCGGCACAAGCGTGGCGGATGCGCGCCACCACCTCGGGGCGGCGTTCGTCGGGGACCACCACCGTTTTCACCGGGGTGCGACCGGGCGGCAGCTCATCGATCACCGAGACGTCGAGATCGGCATAGGCGCTCATCGCCAGTGTGCGTGGAATCGGCGTGGCGGTCATCACCAACTGGTGGGGTGTCAGGCCCCCGGCCTCGCCTTTCTCGCGCAACGCCAGGCGCTGGTGTACGCCGAAGCGGTGCTGTTCATCGACGATGGCCAGGCCCAGACGCTGGAAATGCACGTCTGCCTGGAAGATGGCGTGGGTACCCACCACCAGCCGCACGCGGCCATCGCGGATGGCTGCCTTGGTGTCGAGGCGTGCCTTGCCCTTGAGCTTCCCGGAGAGCCAGGCCACCTCGATGCCCAGCGGGGCGAACCACGCCTGGAAAGTGCGGTAGTGCTGTTCGGCGAGAATCTCGGTGGGCGCCATCATCGCTGCCTGGCAGTCGCCGGCGATGGCGGCGAGCGCGGCCATGGCGGCGACCACCGTCTTGCCCGATCCCACGTCACCCTGTAACAGGCGCAGCATGGGAACTTCCTGGGCCAGATCGGCGGCGATCTCGTCGAGCACGCGGCGTTGGGCGCCGGTCAACGAGAAGGGAAGCTGGGTGAGAAAGCGTGCCTGCAGGCCACGCCCGCTGGGCAGCACCGGTGCGCCATCTTGCTGAATCTTCAGGCGTACTTCGCGCAGGCTGAGGTGGTGGGCGAGCAGTTCTTCCAGCGCCAGGCGGCGACTCGCCGGGTGGCGCCCGCTGGCCAGAATGTCGCGGTCGATGTCCGGTGGCGGGCGGTGCAGTACCTGCAGGCAGTGGTGCAGCTCGGGTAGATCGAAGCGCTGGCGCAAGGGGGCGGGAAGCCAGTCCGGCAGTGCGTCCGGAGCGTCGTCGAGCTGGGTTAGCGCCTGTTCGACCAGGGCTCGCAGGCGACTCTGGTGGAGCCCCTCGGTGGTTGGGTAGATCGGTGTCAGATGGTCTTCCACCGGAGCAGCACCTTCGCCGAGCAGCCGGTATTCGGGATGGTAGATCTCGAGCCCCGTGGCGCCGGCCCGAGCCTCGCCGAAGGCGCGCACGCGGGCACCGGGGCGAAACTGCTGCTGCTGGGCCGGCGAGAAGTGGAAGAAGCGCAGACTGAGGATGCCCGAGCCGTCGCGCAGGCGCACCAGCAGGCTGCGCCGACGTCCCCGCACGACCTCGCTCGCTGCCACCTCGCCCTCCACCACGGCTTCCATGCCGGCCTTCAGGGTGGCGATGGGGGTAATGCGAGTACGGTCCTGGTAGCGCAGCGGCAGGTGAAAGAGCAGGTCGGCCACGCTGGATACGCCCAGTCTGGCGAGTTTCACGGTGAGCGCTTCGCCGACCCCTTTGAGGTCGGCGACGGGGGCGTCTAGGGTGCTCATGCCGTCTCGGGAAGCGCCTCGTGGCAGCGCAGGATGGCACCGGTGACGGCATCGATGGCCTTGGGTCGCGGAAAGCTGGCGCGCCAAGCGATGGCCACGGTACGTGACGGTGCCGGCTCGCGGAAGGGACGACTGGTGAGCAGCCCGCTCTCGTAGTGGCCGGTGCCGATGGCCGAGTGTGGCAGCACGGTGATGCCGAGCCGGGAAGCCACCATGTGGCGAATCGTTTCCAGCGAGCCGCCCTCGGCGGTAAGAGTATTGTTGGGGCTGGCCAGCTTGTGGCTGATGGCCGGACACGCCTCGAGGATCTGGTCGCGGAAGCAGTGACCTTCCCCAAGCAGCAGCAGTCGCTCATCGAGCAGGTCTTCCTTGTCGATGAACTCGCGTTCTGCCCAAGGATGGTCGGCCGGTATCAGCACTTCGAAGGCTTCTTCATAGAGCGGCTTGGTGACCACGTCGGTTTCGGTGAAGGGCAGGGCGACGATGATGGCATCGAGTTCGCCGCTGCGCAGCTTGCGCCGCAGGTTGCCAGTGAATCCCTCTTCGATGTAGAGCGGCATCTGCGGCGCGCTCTGGGACAGCGCCGGTACCAGTTGGGGGAAGAGGTAGGGGCCGATGGTGTAGATGGCGCCGATGCGCAGCGGACTGGCCAGCTGGTCGCGCCCCGCCGAGGCGAGCTCCTTGATCACGCTGCTCTGTTCCAGCACGCGCTGGGCCTGTTCGACGATCTTCTCTCCCATGGGGGTGACCTGGACGGTGGACTTGGAGCGCTCGAAAAGGGCGACGCCGAGCTCTTCCTCGAGCTTCTTGACGGCCACCGACAGGGTCGGCTGCGATACGAAGCAGCGTTCGGCGGCGCGTCCGAAGTGGCGCTCCTGGGCCAGTGTCACGATGTAACGAAGTTCTGTTAGAGTCATGATGGTGCCCGCGGGCATCCTCTCGGACGATGGATGAGTGGCTTTCCGATAGGGACTTTTTATCAGGGGGCGAGAGAAAGGTGAAGAAGACAACGCTGATTCTAGGCTGTGGCGATATCGGCCAGGCACTGGGCCGCGAGTTGATCGACGCGGGACATCGGGTGATCGGGGCGCGACGCCATGCCGCGGCACTGGAAGGTAGCGGCATCGAGCCGCTGGCGTTGGATCTCGGCGATCCGGCGGCGCTCGATGCCTTGCCGCAGGCCGACTACGTGGTCTACGTACTGAGCGCCGACCGCTTCGAAGAGGCCGCTTACCGGGCCGCCTATCCCGACGGTCTCAAGGCGGTGCTGCGGACCTACGAACGCCACGAGCGTCCCCCGCAGCGGCTGCTGTTCGTCTCCTCCACCAGCGTCTACGGCCAGAAAGAGGGCGAGCGGGTCGATGAGGAGAGTCCGGCCGAATCCGCGGGTTTCTCCGGGGTGTTGATGCGCGAAGCCGAGCAGGCGTTGCACGATAGCCCCCTCCCCGGGACCGTGGTGCGCTTTTCGGGCATCTACGGCCCGGGGCGCGATCGGCTGATTCACCAGGTGCTGGAGGGGCGCATCGCCCCCACGGCCCCCCCCATGTACTCCAACCGCATTCATCGCGACGACTGCGCCGGGGTGCTGGCCCATCTGATTGGGCTCAGCGAGGCCGGCCAGCCGGTGGAGCCGCTGTACCTGGCCAGTGACTGCGAGCCGGCGCCGCTCTATGAGGTGATGCGCTGGATGGCCACGCAGCTCAAGGTCGAACCCACCGAGGTGATCCAGGCGCCGCTGCGCAAGCGTGCCAGCAAGCGCTGCGACAATGCGCGCCTGCGCGAATCCGGCTACGAGTTTCGTTACCCCGACTACCGCGCGGGCTATACCCAGGTGATGAGAACGGGCGGCTTTCTGACGCAGCCGGTGTGAATCGGTTTGTGCGCCAGCGTTTGGTCTGCCATGTGCAGTCGAGCCGAATGCTGGCGCTATGCATTGGATGCTGGCGTTGATTGTGCCAGGGTCCGGTAGCAAGCCCCGCGGTGGTCGGTCAGCGACTGCATCAGCGCGATACGGTCGTAGGTCCAGCGCGATGCCGGCGGAGGGGGAAGCGTTTGGCTGTCGGGTTGCGTTGCCTGGCGTACGAGGGTGACATGAGGCACGAAGTGCCCGCTGCGCCCGGTGACTCCCCGAGCCTCGAGGCTTTCCCACAGTTGCTGGTGCAGCGCCGTGAGCATCGGGTCGGGCTGCTGCCCACCCACCCAGACGATGCCCGGGCGCGGGAAATGCCCCCAGGCATCGAGGCGCCATTCGCCGGGGGTGATGGTGAGACCGCGCAGCCAGTCGGCCAGCACCCTGGACTTGGCCTCCTCTACTTCGCCGAGAAATGCCAGCGTAAGGTGTAGGTTGGCAGTCGGCACCCGCCGCCCGCCGCAATGGGCATGGGCGATATCCGCCAGCTCGTCGAGGCGCAGACGCAGCTCGGGCGGCGGATTCAGCGCCAGGAAGAGCCGCATGCTCGGCTCAATCCCCTATCACCATGATGGCTTCCGCTTCCACTTGAGCGCCTTTCGGCAGCGCCTTCACGCCCACCGCGGCGCGCGCCGGGAAGGGGGCGTCGAAGAACGATTCCATGACCTCGTTGACGATGGCGAAGTTGTCCAGGTCCACCAGGTAGAGGTTGAGCTTGACGATGTCCTGCAGCGAGCCGGCGGCTTCTTCGCAGACCGCCTGGAGGTTGGTGAAGACCTGACGCGCCTGGGCTTCGAAGTCGTCGGAGACCAGCGACATGGTGGCCGGGTCGAGGGGGATCTGACCGGAGAGATAGACGGTGTTGCCGGCCTTGATGGCCTGGGAGTAGGGGCCGATGGCGGCGGGAGCATTGTCGGTGTTGATGACGGCTTTGTTGCTCATGGGAGCCTCCTTGTTGGTTGGGTATGCGAGCCGTAACGAAAGGCTGTCGCTGCGCAGCAGCGCAGGACGACGGGGAAACGGGATCAGTTGCCGACGCGGGTGATCTTGCCGACGTGGGCGAGGTTGCGCAGGCGCTTGATGATGCGTGCCAGGTGGACGCGGTCGCGAACCGCCAGGGTCAGGTTGACGATGGAGAGTCGCGCGTCGCGCTCCTCGATGCCGATGCGCTCGATGTTGGCGTCGGCATCGGTGACCAGGCTGGCCAGTTCGGCGACCAGGCCCCGGCGACTCTCGATCTCGATGCGGAGGGCTACGGCGAAGTCTTCGTGGTGCTCGTCGGACCATTCCAGAGCGAACAGTTTGTCGGGCTCGCTCCTGAGTTCGTCGAGATTGCGGCATTCGGCGCGGTGCACCACGATGCCCTTGCCCACCGAGAGGTGGCCGACCACGGGGTCGCCGGGCAGCGGATGGCAGCAGCGGGCGAATTTGATCACCATGCCTTCGGCGCCGCTGATCACGATGGGACCCTGGGGGCGTATCGGGGCTTGGTCGCCGAGGGTGTCGTCGCCCCGGCGAATGTCGATCAAGCGACCTGCCACGGCGTGGGCGACGCGATTTCCCAGCCCGATGGATTCCAGCAGGGCCTCTTCGTTCTTCACGCCGAGCTCGGCGAGCAGGGTCGGCAACGCCTCGTCCGGCAGCTCCTCGAGGCTCGTCTCGTAGGGCCCGAGCGCCTTGTTGAGCAGCCGGCGGCCGAGCTGCACCGCTTCGGTATGCTGTTGATGCTTGAGGGCGTGGCGGATCGCCGAGCGCGCCTTGGCGGTGATCACGAAGTTGAGCCAGGCCAGGTTGGGCTTGGCCCCGGGCGCGGTGATGATCTCCAGTGTCTGGCCGCTCTCCAGGCGGGTGGAGAGCGGGGCCAGGTGACGGTCGATGCGACAGGCGATGCAGCCGTTGCCGATGTCGGTATGCACTGCGTAAGCGAAGTCGATCACCGTGGCGCCCTGAGGCAGCTCCATGATGTCGCCGCGCGGGGTGAAGACGTAGATGTCGTCGGGGAAGAGGTCGTTCTTGACGTGCTCGATGAACTCCAGCGAATCCCCGGCGTGGCGCTGCATTTCGAGCAGGCCCTTGACCCACTCGCGGGCGCGGGCGTGGCTGCCCTCGGCGATGGGGTGATCCGTCTGGCCGGCCTTGTAGAGCCAGTGGGCGGCGATGCCGTTGTTGGCCATGGCCTCCATCTCGCGGGTGCGGATCTGCACCTCGATGGGCATCCCGCCGCGGCCGAACAGGGTGGTGTGTAGGCTCTGGTAGCCGTTGGCTTTGGGGATCGCTATGTAGTCCTTGAAGCGCCCGGGCACCGGCTTGTAGAGGTTGTGCACCACGCCGAGGATGCGGTAGCAGCTGTCGACGTCGTCGGTGAGAATGCGAAAGCCGAACACGTCCATGATCTCGGCGAACGACTTGCGCTGGTCGCGCATCTTCTTGTAGATCGACAGCAGATGCTTCTGGCGGCCCACTACGGTGCCCGATAGCCCCTCGTCGTCGAGGCTCTTCTGCAGGGCGTTCTGCACCTGGCGGATCGCCGAGCGGCGGTGGCCCCGGGCACTGGAGACGGCGCGCTTGATGCGCTCGGCGCGCATCGGATATAGCGCCTGAAAGGAGAGGTCCTCGAGTTCCACGCGGATGGTGTTGATGCCCAGGCGGCTGGCGATGCGGGCGTAGATCTCCAGGGTCTCGCGGGCGATGCGGCGCTTCTTCTCCGGACGCAGTGCGCCCAGGGTACGCATGTTGTGCAGGCGGTCGGCGAGCTTGACGATGATCACGCGGATGTCGCGCGACATCGCCAACACCATCTTCTGGAAGTTCTCGGCCTGGGCGACCGCCTTGTCCTCGAAGGTGATCTGGGTGAGCTTGGAGACGCCGTCGACGAGTTCCGCCACGGGCTTGCCGAACTGCTCGCCCAGTGCCTCCTTGGAGACGCCGGTGTCTTCGATGACGTCGTGCAGCATGGCCGCCATCAGACTCTGATGGTCCATGTGCATGTTGGCCAGAATATTGGCAACGGCCAGCGGATGGGTCACATAGGGTTCGCCGGAGCGCCGTTGCTGGCCGTCATGAGCCTGTTCGGCATAGTAGAAGGCGCGCTTGACCTGCTGGATTTCGTCAGCGGGCAGATAGCCGCCGAGTCGGTCGGCCAGGTCGTCGATGGTGAACATGGGCGCGCCTTGAACTGGGGGTTACTCCTCGATGGCGATGCCCGGCTCGCTTTCGGGACGAACTCTGACCGGTGCTTCGATGGGCTCATCGAGCACGCTGGCGTCGACCAGCCCTTCGGCGATTTCGCGCAGGGCCATGACGGTGGGCTTGTCGTTCTCCCAGGGCAGCAGGGCATCGCGGGAGCCGCGGGCGAGCTGGCGAGCGCGCTGGGTGGAAATCATCACCAGCTGAAAGCGGTTATCGACGTTTTCCAGACAATCTTCGACGGTGACTCGCGCCATTTGGACCTTCCTGAACTGTGAAGCGCCGGCCATGGCCGGGCGGGAGTGACAACAACGGGACAGAATAGATTACTCGACCGCTGGCGGCTGTGACAAGAGCGCTTCGAGCAGCGGGCCGTGGCGTTCGCGAATGCGGGCGACCCCGAGCCGCCGGCTGATCACCAGCGACTGCAGCTCACGCAGTGCCGTGGTGAAATCGTCGTTGATCACCAGATAGTCGTATTCGCCATAGTGCGACATTTCGCTCACGGCGTCGCGCATGCGCCGGGCGATGGTGGCATGCTCATCGGTGCCGCGACTGGCCAGGCGACGCTCCAGTTCCTCGCGTGAAGGGGGCAGGATGAACACCGAGACGGCCTCGGGCATCTGCGAGCGCACCTGGCGGGCACCTTGCCAGTCGATCTCCAGTATCACGTCCTGGCCGGCCTCGAGCATCGCTTTGACGGCGGGGCGGGCGGTGCCGTAGTAATTGTCGAACACCCGGGCGTGCTCGAAGAACTCGCCGCGCGCGATCATGGTCTCGAAGGTTTGCGTGTCGACGAAATGGTAGTTCACCCCGTCCACCTCGCCGCGGCGCCGCGGACGAGTGGTGTGCGATACCGAGACCTGAATGCCGTCGAGACTTTCGATCAGCTCGCGCACCAGGGTGGTCTTGCCGGCGCCGGAGGGGGCGGAAACGATGAACAGCGTACCTTGAGACATGGCGAAATATCTCTGGTTGGGCGGCGGATGACGGCTCGAGGCCAGTGGACGGGCTCGTCTCCTGGCTCGTGGGGCCGCATAGTATACATGGCTCGAGCCTACTCGATATTCTGGATCTTAAGATCGAATAACTGGAAAAAAATAATGAAAATCATGTTGTTGCGTAATTTCGGGAGGTGAATTTATAAGGGGGTGCTCCCCATTGTACTCCCCGCTTGGCAGAGGCTGTTCACGTCCATCAGATCGCGTATGGCGGAGATGAGAGCAACCACCAGCATCTTACCGGAGAGGCAGGCCAGAGGCGATGGCTGCTGTGTAGCTGCGGTGCCGGCCTAGCCCTTGGCAGGTTGGCAGCAACGGACCTTGGTCATCCTTCGGGATAGCAGGAAACTGTTGGATAAGCAGGTGCGGCTCTATCTGCATCCAGCCACCCTAGCGGAATATCAGGAGGTGTTCCCGGTTTTTGTCACCATGCACGAGACTCGCTGTTTCGAGGTCGGAGCCAAGGCAATTAGGTGTCGGGTCCCGGGTGATTGACTACCCGATTGGTAAATAGCGCTGGCCGTTTGGCCTGCCATTCTTTCATCGCTGCAATCGGTGATTGATGGTGCAGCGCCTTCTGGGAGATATGGTGATTGTACAGCCAACAGTACCGCTTCAGCGTCTGTTCCAGATCCTCTCCTGATGCATAGTGCCGAGTGGCCAGCACATCGCTGATGCGACCGTTGAAGCGTTCCACCATGCCGTTCGTCTGCGGCTTGCCCGGCTTGATCAGGCGGTGTTCGATACCATGGACTTGGCACTCCTGATCGAAGGGGTGGTGACCGCTGGGCTTGCGCTCGCCCGCCCGCGTGAAGCGATCGGTGAACGACTTTCCGTTGTCGGTCAGCACCGTCTGGATCATGAAAGGCGCTTTGTCCTCCACCTGCTGCATGAACGCCTGCGCGTCCCTGGCGGACTGGCTGCGCCTAACCTCCAGATAGACCCAGCGCGTGGCACGATCAATGGCGACGTACAGGTAGCGTTTCTGCTGCTCGTCGGGCATTTGGGGCAGGTGCTTGATGTCGATGTGCACGAAGCCCGGCTCGTAGTCCTTGAAGGGTTTGTGCCGGGGCTTTCCATCATCGCCAGCGTCCTGCCGAGCCAGTTCCGCCAGTGTCGGCACCTCGCGCCGCTGGAGCATGCGATGCAGGCCGGAGCGTGACAAGCGGGGGTTCAGGAACTCACGCGCCACGACGAGGAGATCATCCAGGCCGAGGCGAAGGAATTCACGAGCCGCAATCAACACCTCCTCCTGCTCGGGAGTCAGCGTGGCCAGGAGGTTGTGGCGAGTGTGGGGTCGATCATGGACATCGCCTCGGTAGCGCCAACGGCGGATGGTCGAGTCGGACACGCCATACTGCCGGGCCAGTTCACTATCACTGACACTGGCGGGCGCTGCCTGGATCTCGGCACGAATCTTCGGTGTCGTCGTCGCTTGCTTATGCAGCTTGATGTCCATGAACCTGCTCCCGGATGAAGTGCTGTAGAAGCTCTCTGGCTGCCAGCAGAGGATAACTCCTATAGCTCATTTGATCATCCGGGACTCTACATCTACCCTATTTCTTGGATAGCTATTCCATCTTGGGAAATTTTGAGGCCAATTTCCCATTCGATTTTATGACTGATCAGGGGGTGTTTTCGGAAGATCTTCGATGATTGCCAGGCGCTTTTGAGTAATTTTCAGGCCAAGCAGACAGCGTCTTAACATTAGAGCTTCAGAATATCTTTGATTTTTATCTCGGTAGCGATATCCAGGGGAAAGGTTCTTTTTTTCCAGGCGGGGATTTTGCGAAGAGCTCTATTAATAGCTTCTGTTTCTGTTGACAATCTTGACTGCATGTAGTCTTTAGTGCCGAAATGTTTGTGGGTTAATGTGTGGTTTTCCCTGAGTGCATCTACCTCACACTGGATCAATCTCTCCACGTATTTGTTAAGAAGGTAAAGGAGAGAATTCGTTGTCATTTCGACTTCATTGAGCCTTGTTTTTTGAGCGCCTCTTGAGTTTTCTAAGTATTGGTGTAGATTTTTTTTCTCTTCCTCTAACTTTTTTTGATACTCTTTTTGTCTTGATAGCTCGTCATCAATTAGGTCTTCAAGCGTTTCACCTAGGGTCTTTCCTTTTTTTCCGGAAAGGGCTCGAAGCTTGCTTTTCTTTTCGTTGCTTATCACTAAGCTGAACTCTATCTTTCCCTTCCTTTTTTCGCGTATTTTCTTTTGTCTCCATGCGGCTTTCATGGAGTTTTTCGCAAGCTTGTAGTGCGGGTTTTCTTGGAAATTTTTATCTATATCCAAAAGGTATTCATAGTTGCTTTTCGAGCGCCAGTAGGGGTTTATTCCTTTTCTTTCTAGATAGCTCACTGCCCAGGCGTGCTGTTCTTCGTCATAGGCTATTAACCAATTTCTCAAGCTAGGCATGTCTTCTATTTCCACTTCAGGTTGATCTAGGCTTCTGCCCCTATGCGTCAACGTAGTTGTCACCTAAACGGATTGAGAGGTGATCAACATGCGTTACCCCGCAGAGCGTAAGGAAGCCATCCTCAAGAAGATGGCGCCGCCGATGAGCATAACCATCCCGGAACTGGCCGAGCAGGAAGGCATCACCGCGACAACCCTCTACAATTGGCGGAAACAGGCCAGAGCACGAGGACAGGTTTTGCCATCACGTTCGAACGAGCCCGACCAGTGGACCAGCCAGGAGAAATTCCAGATCGTCCTGGAGACGGCCCCGATGAACGAGGCCGAACTCAGCGCCTATTGCCGCGAGCGTGGGCTCTACCCCGAGCAGGTGGAG